>NZ_CP133592.1:1397265-2794531 GCF_031312595.1 Methanolobus sediminis
TAGCGCCATTCCGAGGCCGCTGGTTCTGTGGAAACCTTTGCCCAAGGGGTAGCTTCATGGATTTCTGGGTGGGTAAAGTCTCTGAAAAAAGAAAGATACCTAAGTTTCTCAAAAGCTACTGGATAAGAGTTCCTCTTTTCATGCTGATGATTGTCTTTATGGGTTACAGGCTCATGAATACTCATGGACTCATCAACCAGATTGGAATGGTGCTTGTGATAATGTGTCTGGTAACGTCTTCCATTGCAGTTGTATTGGGAGTTACAATAGCTCCCAGGACATGGTGTACTTTCTGTCCAATGGGAACACTCCAGAGCATAGTGGGTGTGAATAAGTATCCGCTGCAAATGGACATAGAAAAATGTATCAAATGCCACAAATGTGAAAAGATATGTCCTATGCACCTGAATATTGTGGAAATGACACATAATCCTGATTGTATCAAATGCGGAAGATGCATTGATATTTGTCCAAAGGATGCACTTAGTTTCAAAAAATCAGTGAAAAGCGCGTGATTTTTCCTCTCTACCTTTTCTTTTTTATCTTTTAATTCTATTCTTCCAGCAGATACAAAAGCAATGACTAACTTTTTAAAGTAAATATGGACACACTGAATTTTGACGGCTCATGCGACCCGAATCCCGGAGGAATAATGGGATTCGGATGGATAATCAACTGGAGTAGCGGCAAAAAAGCAACTGAAGGTAGTAAGGAAAAGAAACCTTCAAAATCCAATACCAATAACGTTGCCGAGTACACAGCCCTGAAAGAAGGTATTTCCAATTACCTGGAACTCGGAGGAAAGGGTCCTCTCCACGTTCGTGGTGACAGTAAACTTGTAATAAGCCAGATGTCAGGGAAATGGAAAGTCAATAACGAAAATCTTGCAAAGATCAAAGAGGAAACTGATTCCATAATCAAAAAACATAACCTGAAGGTTAAATTCACATGGGTTCCCAGGGAACAGAACACCATTGCTGACAGGCTTGCACTTCCTAAATCCAGAAGAAACAAAATTTCGAAAACAGAATCAAATACGGATTCAAATACAGGTTCTGTAAAACCTGAGAACAGGAAGTTCGTTGCAGATGTGAATTCATCTTCGGTTTCTTCAAAACTAAGACTTCAGATCAATGAACTTAACACCTCTCCCTCTCCAGGTTTCAAATCCTTTGCACAGCTTAAGGTTGGTGGATTCGACTCATTTTCAAGGAAGAAACTTGAGACCTTGCAGAAGGAAGCAGGTTCCAAAGCTTCAGCCATTGCTGAAAAGGAGTTTTCAAACAATCCAACTCAACAGGCTTCAGCACTCAGGTGGATGCTTCGGGGACTTTCCACTGACCTTGCAGTAAAAAAGGTCAAAGTAGATATTGAACTCAGTAAAAAGAGAAAAAAGTAATAGAAACATCAATTTATTGGGGTTACAGATTATCCAAAGTTCTATATTTAGAATGGGGCTTTTCTGATGGTAAACCAGAAAACACTTCCACGGCCAATCGGATTATTTTCAACTCCAATCTCTCCACCGTGAAGTTCCACTATCCTTTTTGCAATGGCAAGACCAAGGCCGCTTCCCTTTATGCTACCTTTGTCTGCACGTCTGAAACGCTCGAATATCATTTCCCTGTCACTGTTGTTGATTCCTGAGCCGGTATCAGTGACCTGTATTTTCCATTTGTCCATTGCATCTGAAATGGATATTGATATTCTTCCATTTTGAGGAGTGAATTTTATAGCATTAGAGAGAAGGTTGAGGAACACCTCTTCCAGTATTGGATTGATAAAAGAGGAATATGGTCCTACTGCTTTGATATCGAAATGAATCCCATTTTTACTCATTTCAGAACTAAGATTCCTGATAACTTTTTCAAGAACAGGCAAAAAGTCCTGCTCTTCAAATTTGATATCATCGATAGATTCCAGTTTAATGAACTTTGAAGCAGATTCTATCATGTAGATCATTCTTTCATTGTTCTTGTGAATCTTATCCAGCAGGTTCTGTTTGCTATCCTCATCTTCGACAATTATCAGTTCTTCAGTAAAGCCGCGTATTATATTTGCAGGATTGAGAAGGTCGTGTGTCAGTATGTCTGTGAAAAGCACTTTCAGGTGGTTTGCATCCTCTAGACGCTTTGCATATCGTTTGAGATTCTCTTCAGCTTCTTTCCTGCTTAGAGCTTCTGCAAGCACATTGGCCACAGATTGCATAAAGTGCATATCGTCTTTAGAGAACATCCTTCTCTGCGTTGTATGTACGTTCATTACACCGTAAGGGTCTTCCCTGCTTCCGATGGTAACATCCATTCCACTGACGATACCATTTTCTCTTAGTAAAGATAATCCGCTGAATTTATCCTGCGAATTGTTTTCCTGAATAATTGTGTCTTTTTCGCAGTCAGAGTACAAAGTGTAGCAGACAATGTCATTCTTGCTGTCTTCACCTTCATTTTTGCTATTGTTTTCCTCTTCCCAGCCAACGCCTGCAACCATGACAGCATCATTGCCTTCTTTTTTCATGATTCGGCAATATTCGACATTAAGAGTGTCTGTCACAAGTCTGACCGACTCCTGCATGAGCTCATCAAGATCTGCTCCTGCAAGTCCTTCCTGTCCAAGCTTTGCAACGGCAGCCTGTTGTTTTTCTCTCATTTTCAGGGTATTTTCAATGGATTTGCATTCACTGATGTCCTTTGCGTGTCTCACTACCATTGAGACACTGCCGTTATCATCAAAAAGAGGTGAAAGCTCGATGAGTTTTGTTTTATTGTCAAGAGGATCTTCCATCTCGAATTTACAGCATTTTCCTGTTGCAAAAACCTCTAGCAAACGGCATGATTCGCAGGGTTTGGTCTGCTTCATGAGGCAACTGTAACACAATGGATTACCCATTTTTTCATTTGCAGCTATAGAATCACAATTCTTCCAGTTGCTTGTTACAATTCGCATATCCCGGTCTATTACAACTATGAGATCCTGTACTGATGACAGGGTTTTTTTCAAGAGATTGAGCTGACTATTATTCAGCTCATCGTTTTTTGTGTCACAGATTGAAATGTGAATCCCCCGGATAACTTTCAGTTATTATGATTCGGGAACGGATAGCTTATTACCAAAACATTATACTAGTAGTATAATATTATAAGACCGAATCAAGATGAAAACTCTCTAGAATTCTGCTATTTATATGTATCCGGGTTTTTCACATATGATGATGAGAATGAGCATGATATATTGTATCATTATTTGTATACTTCTCAAAAAATAGGAATGGAATCTATATGAGGCGAATCAATAATATTATAAAGTCATAATATATCCAATCTCATATATTTACTACAAATCAATATCTGATATTTATCTTATAATTTTGTTCCGCAATGCTTACAAAAACGGGCATCGCTATCGTTTTTGTCATTTCCGCAATTATTGCAGATATTCTCAGATCTTTTCTTTTCTCTTTCTTCAATGGAAGCAAAACTAATTTCCGCTGTTACAATACCTGTAGGAACGGCAATTATACTGTAACCAATTATCATAATAACCGAAGAAAGTGCAATTCCAAGCGGAGTTTTCGGCACAACATCACCATATCCGACAGTTGTCAGGGTCACGATAGCCCAGTATATACTGAATGGTATACTTGTAAATCCGTTCGTTTCTCCCTCTATAAGATACATGAGTGAACCCAGGATAACTACAAGAGTTAGCACCGTGAAAAGAAAAACAGTAATCTTTCTTCGGCTGGCTTTCATAGCGGTTACCAATAGTTCAGCCTCATTGAGGAATTTGACAAGTTTGAGGATACGGAATATTCTCAGCACCCTGAGTATCCTGATCACAAGCAGGAACTGGCTTCCCGGCAAAATGAGACTCAAGTATGTAGGCATGATGGCCAGCAAGTCTATTATTCCTAAAAGGCTGGTTGCATATCTGGTCTTGCTTTTAACACAAAGCATTCGAAGAGCATATTCAATTGTAAAAAGTATAGTGAAAAACCACTCTATATTAAAGAGTATGTCACCATGTGCAAGCCGGAATGATTTCACACTGTCCAGCATGACAGCCAGCACACTCAAGAGGATGCTTACTATCAGGATTATATCGAAATTTTTCCCGGCCGGAGTGTCTGCCTCAAAGATTATTTCGTAAAGATGGCTTCTCCAGTTATTCCCATCCGGTTTGTTATCTGAATACTTATCCTCGTTTGCAGCCATTACTATCCTCAAAAATCAAAAAGGCTCTTTTGTCCTGTACTTTCCTGCAGGTTGCCAACTCTTACTCCAATACGCCTGAAGTTAATAGTGCTTTCTTCAAGGAACTGTTTCATCAGTTCCACAGCATTCTCGGTAAGGATCTCCCTGTCACTTACAGCATGGTTGAAGGTCTTGCTTTTTGTTGAAGTTTTGAAATTTGAGAATATAACGGTTACTGTTACAGAACGAAATGAAACTTTCCTTTTTTTGACCTTGCCGATAACATCATCCATAAGCTCATCCAGCAAAGAGAATATCATATTCTCATTCCTGCTGTCATTTTTAAGTGAAGCCATCCTGCCTATCTGGTCACTTGCAGTTCTTTCTTTCACAGGACTATCATCCTGACCCGATGCAGCCCCTTTCAACCACATGCCTTTGTTCTTTCCAAAAACGGAAATGAGTTCCATAACATCAAAAGCAGCCAGTTCTTCAACAGTTGTGATTCCCATTTCGGCCAGCTTATCCTCAGTTACCTTGCCAATTCCCCATAATTTCTTCACCGGCATCGGTTTAAGAAAATCTTCAGTTTCTTCTGGTCTTATTACAGTTATTCCATCAGGTTTGCGAAAAGATGATGCCATCTTGGCAATGAGTTTGTTGGGGCCGATGCCAACCGAGCAGGTAATTCTTTCCTGTGATTTCACTTCTTCTTTGATCCTGAGACCGATTTCCTTTGCAAGATCATAATCACAATTGCAGGATTCGGTTATCTCCAGAAAAGCCTCATCAATACTGATCTTTTCAAAGGCTTCCTCACTGTCTGCATTGGACCTGAGGATTTCCATTACACTTGCTGAAACCTCTTCATAGAACGCTTTGCGTACCGGCAGAAAAACAGCATCAGGCTTTTTGGATTTTGCAAGCTTGCATGGCATTGCAGAGCGTATTCCGGCATCCCTTGCAATATAATTAGAAGTACTGACAGCTCCGCCTGATTCACCACGGTTGGAATACATGCAGACAACAACAGCTTTTCCTTTAAGTGTCGGGTCTTCCCTCTCTTCAATTGCAGCATAGAAATAGTCCATATCCACATGAATTATCACACGTTCCATCAGTTAGTAAGTATGCTCAGGAGCTTTTTATGGTTAACTGACACGGCAGAAATCAAATATAGAAGTATAAAAAGCTGTTTTTGTCTGAGAAAAAAAGATTAAGCCACTTAATCTGTGGCTACGATGACATTTGATGCTTTTACGATTGCGTA
Organism: Methanolobus sediminis; assembly: GCF_031312595.1. Classification (NCBI taxonomy): domain Archaea; kingdom Methanobacteriati; phylum Methanobacteriota; class Methanomicrobia; order Methanosarcinales; family Methanosarcinaceae; genus Methanolobus; species Methanolobus sediminis. The sequence continues at coordinate 1,402,729 of NZ_CP133592.1, forward strand.
TACTTCCTTTCCGACTTCAATACCCAGTCTGTCTGCTGAACTCTTTGTGATAATGGATGTTATCTCTGAGCCACCTGGAAGTTCAATTACTATTTCTGCATTAACCGCACCCAGAACGATTTCTTTTACCTTTCCTTTAAGATTATTTCTTGCACTAATTTCCATCCATGAAACCTCCTTTAGATTTCAGGATGAAATTATTTTGAAGATGTATATACTTTGCGATATTTTTTGAAATATTCGTCTGGTGATAACGGTGTATCAGAGTATCGTATCCCTGCAATCTACGTGCATACGGTTGAAATCAGGCACTTTTCCTGAGATTGGTTTTGCGTAGAGATAGAGTTTCTCGTACATTGGCTTGAACTTCTTCATTATTCCAATGATCGGATCATCAGGGTCGGTATAGGCTCCGAAGAACTCACAATTTGTATCATACATGAGATTGTTGCAATACTTCAGTATATCTTCCATTGCATGACTGTGTTCCTGCTCAAACGCATGGTCAACAATGGAATGTAGCTTGCAGACTTCACCTTCACCTGGTATTCTTGGCATGCTGACAAAGTGTCTTAGTATTCCATAAGTATTTGTCATGAACTTCCACATCATTGGTTCCTTTGTGTAGGTAACTTCCATAAGAACAGATGTGTCCCAGAGGCCTGCGCATGCAACTATATGTCCTTTCCATTTTGCCACAATGAAATTCTCAAGTCCGTATCCAAGTATTTTCTCAGCGTAGTCCCTGAAACTCTCTGTTGAGAATGGTGTAAAATGAGTATTTCCATGATAATAATCATTGAGGAGTTTAACAGCTTCATGAATATCTTCTGGGTTGATTCTCTCAAGCTCATATCCGGCTTTAACATCTTCCTTTTTATAAGCCGACATCGAAATGACCTGTATGTTCTTCTCCCTCATGTACCCCATCTTATCAAAAAGGTTCATGAATGCTTCATTTGGTTCATAAACATAAGAATAGATGTGAGAAGCCTTTACTTCTGCTGCAGCTCTTTCTGCTTCCCTGACAAGCTCAACTGCAATCCCCTGTCTTCTATGGTCAGGATGAACCATAACTTCTGCAATGTAAAGGTATGGTTCATCCGTTCCCTGTTTAATTGTCCACCCTATCCATCCCACAGCGGTGGCATCTTTTTCTGCGACACGGATCTCCCAGTTGTCATAAAGCTCATATCTTGCCGTTATATCCGGTCCTTTGTCAATGACCATTGCATATTCTTCATTTCCCTGAGGGCACAACTTTTCAATATTCAACAGAGCATCGTTGTCCTCTTCCCTAAAAGGTCTTATATTGATCATGCAATCACTCCGGTATCATTTATTTACGATTCCGGTAACAAGGAAACACCGGAAAAAACAGAGCCATAACTCCGCATCACAGGTTTTTAAATTATACGACTCCCAAATAAAAATTGAATTCGATGTGATATATAGGTTTTGGATTTAAATTAAAGCTAATTAATAAAATATTCAAGAGCAGCTATCAAATTGATAAGTGAAAAGCTGCTCCTATTTATCCTCCTGATCAATCTTCATTCCTCATATTCAGCAAGTGCTGTGCTGAGATATCTTTCCCCTGTATCCGGTAATATCACAACTATCATTTTTCCTGCATTCTCCTCTCGCCTGGCAACCTGTAATGCTGCATGAAGAGCTGCACCACATGAGATTCCGACAAGTATTCCCTCTTTTTTTGCTATCTGTCTTGCAGTTTCAAAAGCATCCTCATTGCTGACTTTGATGATTTCATCGATGATTTCCGTATTCAGCACATCAGGAATGAAACCGGCACCAATCCCCTGTATCTTGTGAGGTCCGGGATTCCCTCCGGAAAGTACAGGCGAATCCTCCGGTTCAACGGCTATTGCCTTGAAAGAAGGCTTCCGGGCTTTAATAACTTCAGAGATTCCGGTAATAGTTCCTCCTGTACCGACACCTGCCACAAGATAATCTATTTTACCGTCTGTGTCCTTCCATATTTCTTCGGCTGTTGTACGGCGGTGTATCTCAGGATTTGCAGGGTTCATGAACTGCTGCGGAATAAAAGAGTTCTCAGTTTTCTTTGCCAGCTCCTCAGCTTCACTGATGGCTCCGTTCATGCCTTTACTTCCCGGTGTGAGAACTATTTCAGCGCCAAGCATACTGAGTATCTTCCTTCTTTCAATGCTCATGGTTTCAGGCATCGTGAGGATGAGACGATACCCCTTTGCTGCACAAACAAAAGCAAGTCCTATTCCTGTGTTGCCTGATGTTGGTTCTATCACGATTGAATCTTTATTGAGAAGCCCCTCTTTTTCAGCCGTTTCTATCATATTCAGAGCAATACGATCCTTAACTGAGCTTAATGGATTAAAGGATTCAACCTTACCGATCACAGTTGCATGACATCCTTCAGTGATCCTGTTCAGGCGAACAAGAGGTGTATTTCCAACTGTCTTTGTTATGTCTTCATAAATTCTGATTTTACCAGCTCCCTTTAAAATTAATTTGTTTCTTAAGATTCAAAGCAGATGACAGATACTCTCATTTTTTTTCCTTGAAAATGAGTCTCGGTTCTTCGATAATCACCTTTGTATCAGGTGGAACTGACTTTGTGATCCAGACATTACCGCCTATAACTGACCGTGTGCCAATCACGGTATCTCCACCGAGAATAGTTGCATTGGAATAGATGATAACATCATTTTCAATGGTAGGATGCCTTTTTTTATCTCGTACAAGTTTTCCGGATTCATCTTTTGGAAAGCTCAGGGAACCCAGGGTAACTCCCTGATAGATACGGACATTGTCCCCAATCTCACAGGTTTCACCAATAACCACACCCGTACCGTGGTCGATAACGAATCCTTTACCGATCTTAGCACCGGGGTGGATATCGATTCCTGCAACACTATGCGCATACTCTGTCATGATACGGGGAATAATTGATATTCCTTGTTTGTGCAGTTCATGTGCTGAGCGGTACACGGTCATTGCAAATATCCCAGGATAGCTGAAGATGATCTCGTCGTGGCTCTTGGCTGCCGGATCACCCTCATATGTGGCAATGATATCCGAAGCCAGCATGGATCTTATTTCAGGTATCTTTCTCAGGAAACGTATGGTTTCCTCATGTCCACGGTCAATGCATTCGGTGCATTCCTCGTCACGGCGGTTGCATTCATGGATAATGCTGTTGGTTATCTGTTCTGATAGTTTGCCAAACAATTCGGTTATCTCATTTCCCAGATGATACGGCAAGGTATTCCTGTCGACTGTCTGGTCTCCAAAGTAACCCGGGAAGAGAATATCCTTTATCAGGTCGATGATTTCGATCAGTGCTTCTTTGGACGGGATAACAGCAGCTTCAAGGTGGTCAAAACAGCCTCTCTCAGAACAACTATTGACGACAAGGTCTATGATTTCCGGAATTTCCGGGCGATATGTATTGTCGACCATGGAATTCAGTATCGTGCATCTTTTTTGTCCTGATAATTTTTTGGTCATATTTATCCCGTCTTTAATATTCTATTTCTTCATGATGTTAACGCTGTTAACAATACTTGCATTTACAAACTCTCTTTTTTTTTGCGTAATTTCCATTCCAAAAGGCACAGCTATAATTCAGCACTGCCCACTTTCAGTAAACCTATAATATGATTGAAGATAATCCCATTTAAAATCTTTGAAGCTACTAATGAAACATTGTTTCTGTTTTGTGAATAAGGTTTTCAGCCGCCTTTTTTCCTTCGGGAGCGAATGAATTTGTATATACGGGTTCCACCCAGGTGAATAAGGAAATATTATTTCCAGAGGCTTTTTTTCAGAATCTGGATGATTTAAGACCTCTTTATTTCCAGTAGAGAGATCCAACCAGGGTATTTTCCATGTAATGTCATATTTCGCATTATTCTGGGATGAAAACTTTATTATAATAAGTTCCACACCCTCTCTTCTCTCTCCAGATATCTGCAATTGAATCAAATTCAGACTGAAAAGCAGATACTCGTTTCTTTCCACTGGAATCTCTGTCCTGAGGAACGATACCTGAATCGGAGCTGCTGGCATAGATAAAAATCTGTCATGACAATTATTTACTCTTTTTGATAGCTGCAATTATTTCCTGAAACCTACCTTTTGCAGAGTTTTTTTTCTTAAGCACACATCTTTAAATAGTACACACTATTAGATATTTTATGCAATCCGAAGGTCAAAAAGAGATAATTAGCGAGGAACTGCTTCCAGTCACGGATATTGATATCAGGGCACTGGCTGAGGTATATGATGAAAAACCTGTTTACCTTTCTGTTTACCTGCCGGTATCCAGAAGGGAAAATGAGCATTTGAACCGTATTTTTGTGGACTCAAGAGTGAGTGCTATCAAAAAAGCTTTGAACCCTGAACTTCGCTCTGAGTTTGAAAAGACCTTTGAGCTGGCAGGATCCTCAGTTTTTGAGGAGCCAATTTCAGGTGAAAAAGGAAGAATCATTTTTGCAAACTCAAAGGAATCCTTCCTTCATGTTTACAGGCTTGCAGTGGAACCGGAGCAGTCATTTGTTCTTGATACCTCACCTTATATGCTTCCGCTTGCAAGACTGAGAGCAGATTATGAGGATTATGGTGTGCTTCTGGTTGATTCACAGGAAGCTAAGTTCACATGCATACGTTCCGATATCGCAGAAGAAAAGAAACACCTTTCAACTGACCTTATGAACAAACACAAAAAAGGAGGCTGGAGCCAGATGCGTTTCAACCACCTGAGAAAAGGAGCCATCAAATCCTTCCTGTCAGAAGTTGCTGAAAATGTCCAGGGAACATGTAACCAGTTAGAGACAAGAGGTTTTGTTCTTGCAGGACCAGGGGAAGCAAAGCAGCAGCTTATGGAAATGCTGCCATATGAAGTCCAGCAGAAGGTTCTGGGCGTGATTGATGTTCCCATTGCTATTCCAAGAGATGAACTGGTGGAAGCCGGAGATGCTGTACTTCAGGAAAGTGAACATTCTGAGGCCAGACATGCTGCTGAAGAACTCAAGACAGCTCTGTTAAAAGGTGGTCTTGCAGCACATGGGATTGATGATGTAAAGGATGCTCTGGAACAGGCAAGGGTGAACATCCTGCTGATCCTGAAGGATTCATCGGTTCCAGGCTGGATCTGTGAGAGATGCCAGAACCTGCAGGCAAGTGCCAATGCTCCAAAGGAGTGTGACAGGTGTGGAGGACCAACATCTTCTGTGAATGTTATTGAGGAACTCTATGAACTTGCCCAGCGCACAGATGCGAAGGTCGTCTTCGTGGAAAAAGAGGATTTTCTGGATTCTGATGATGTTGTGGGTGCGCTTCTAAGATACTAATATATACAAAATTGAAAACAGGTTTTCCTGAATCGATTATCAGGAAAACCATTGAATTCTCAATACTATATCATCATTCGTCCGGATGCCATTTCTTCATATGCTCTGCATGTGTTTTCAAGTAAGCTCCTTTCCCATAGAACCTGTCATAGAAATCAAGGTCCAGATGATGAGCCTGCAGGTATGGCAGTACAAACATGCTGGGTACGGTTCCGGGGAACTTCCCGAATGTATCATAGATATACTGAGCCTGGAGCGCGGCACATTCTTTGAAATGCTCATCAGGGACCTGCGCACTGCTGCGTACTCCTGCCGTATCCTTGTAGTATCCGGGTGTTTCAGGGTTATATGGTCCTCCCGGGCCGAATTTCCTTTCCATTAGTGCGTCCACAGCATGTCGCATATTACGATAGTGAGGTGGTGTGAATCCCTCAAAGACACCTTCAAGTCCTGTAGGATTTGGAAGGGACCAGCGTTCATCGGTGTCATACCTGAATCCAAGTCCGGGAACTTCCGGGTCACCACTTGCACCAAGAACTGAGAACGGGTCCATACCATTGAACAACCATCCACCCAGACCCATGGCCTGCAGCATGAGCATACCTGCATAGCATGAGATACCAAGTTCTGTTGTCAGTTCTGAGAGGGACCACATTTCCAGAAAAGTGAGAGGATAGGGTTCTTTCACATCCACGATATCCGAGAACTGTTCTATTCCATCCATCTGTTTCCCGTTCACATCGTCATAGAAGCAGATACCGTTCTGAACGAAATAACATATACCTGCAAGAATGTGCTGAGCAAGATCTCCAACTGGAATCACCATTGTAGTGCCCGGATGGTTGACCACCCATGTATTATGTGCCTCTATATGTGGTGTCTCAGGTGGTATCTTCAGACGACCGTCATATATTTTGTGTACACAGCTCCGGTGTGCTTCCAGAAGCTCATCCACATTGAACATCCCGTCCTCGTCCCTTTCAGCCATTGCCGGTGCATCTCTGGTTTTGAATATGTACACTCCCTCGTCGTCAGTAAAGAACAGTTCACTTGTGTGGAAACCGGCGGCTGAAGGGAATGTTCTTCCACCGGCACTGCCTGCATAGTTCGACAGATACGGTGCATAGCGTTCTCCTCGCATGATAAGGTTGTGCCAGCCTGTGTTTCCACCCATAGACGTCAGTAATGTCATTTGCTCAAGCTCTGAAAGTGGTTTTGGCTTATACTTTGATGTGTACTTGAAGTAACCATCAGGTATAGATGCCCCCATGAAGAACCTGCGTGCTCTTCTTCCGAAAATTGCGTCTGAAAGTCTGAAGTTCAATACATCTTCGAATCCCGGTGGTAATTTTCCTGTTTCTCCCACATTATTTCCTCCTCTATAGACCCACATTTCATATACAGAAGGTTTTCTTCATGGAAATACCGTTATAACAGATCCATGTATAAGGAAAAAAGCATATTCCCTCATTGTGATTCTCTGCAGGGATTATGTATGATATTTTTTCCTGCTCCCCATTAAAAGTTGACTTACATTTGATTTAAGATTTCTGCAAAACAAAACTTAATCATTTAATGCAGTAAAACCCTGCCTGCATGTAAGAGTACCAGAACAGTTCCACGGTCCTGAATCCTGTTTCCCTCAGCAGTTTGAGATGTTCCTCAACTGTGATGGGGAAATATTCTGTTCCAAAACGCTTGAGATGTGCTTCAACCTCTTCCTCCGTTCTACCATGTCTGGACTGGAAATCTCCCCAGTAACTTTTTCCAATGGAAATACCCTCTTCTGTAAGCGGACTGATATTCTCAAAGGTGATGAAAATACCTCCTTCTTTCAGCAGTTCATAACATTTTAGAACTGCTTTTTTCCTGTTTTCCAGGTCAAGATAGTGGTGGCACTGGATCGCAGTGATGATATCCGGCTGTTCGCTGAGTTCCTGGGTGAAATCCTGGGTTGCAGAAGCTTCAAGGATTTTAATTTTATTACAGTTATATGATGAGAGTTTTTCCTTTGCCTGCGTGAGCATTCCTTCTGACGGATCAAGCATGAGGAATTTTGTATCAGGAAAATGTTCTATGGCCTTTGCGATGAATGTCCCTGTCCCGCATCCTGTATCCATCCATACTTTTGGTGGTTCCGGGAGTGATTCGACAAGATTTATGGTCTCTTCGTGAAATGATCTGTAGTAAGGGAGAACTGTAGATATCTTGGAATCATAATCCTCGGGAAGATGAGGAGTTTTGTTCTCATGAGTTTGGTCAGAAGGCATATAGCAAAATGGACTTTTTTATTATTTATATTTCCTTTGCAGAGCCTTTAAGTAATCCGACTGCCAAATGACTGATTAGTCACTTAAAGATAAGGAGCTAAGAGGATGTTATACAGGAAAATGCCAAAGAACGGGGACGAGCTCTCAATACTGGGTTTCGGTGCCATGCGCCTGCCTTTGAAAGAAGATATGACAATAGATGAACCAAGAGCCATGAAGCAGGTGCGCTGTGCCATCGACAATGGTGTGAATTATGTGGATACCGCCTGGCCATATCACATGGGAAAAAGTGAGCCTTTCCTTGGTCGTGCACTTGCAGATGGATACAGGGAAAAAGTAAAACTCGCAACCAAGCTCCCTATATGGATAGTTAAAAGCAGGGAGGATATGGATAAGTTCCTCAACGCGCAGCTTGAGAGACTTAATACGGATCATATCGATTACTATCTTATACACGGTCTGAACGGGAAAAGCTGGATCCAGATGAAAGAGCTTGGTGTAACTGAGTTCCTTGATACTGCAAAAGCAGATGGTCGTATCATCAATGCAGGTTTTTCTTTCCATGGCAACGGTAAGGATTTTGCACCGATAGTTGATGGTTATGACTGGGATTTCTGTCAGATCCAGTACAACTACATGGATGAACGGAACCAGGCAGGAACCGAGGGACTGGAATATGCAGCTTCAAAAGGATTGGGAATCATAATTATGGAACCGCTTCGTGGTGGAAATCTCACAAACCCCGTGCCACCTGAAATTGAAGAGATATGGAATACGGCAAAGATAAAGCGCAGTCCTGCGGAGTGGGCTCTGTGCTGGATATGGAATCATCCGGAAGTCACAGTTGTGCTTTCCGGCATGAATGAGGAATCACATATTGAAGAGAACCTCAGGATTGCAGATGAGGGCAAGCCGAATACTCTTACGGAAAGTGAACTGCAGCTTGTGGGAAAAGCGGAGCGGAAATACCGTGAAATAATGAAAGCAGGCTGTACAGGATGCAGGTATTGCATGCCATGTCCGGCAGCGGTTGATATTCCAACTTGTCTGGAGGTCTACAACAACCTGCATATGTTCAAAAAAGAAATGGAATCAAAGATGATGTATACCATGAGACTTGCAGGTATAGTAAGTGCTGATGAAGCACACTTCGCTTCCCAGTGCGTAAAATGTGGTGAATGTCTTGACAGGTGTCCGCAGCATCTGCCTATACCTGATCTTCTGGAAGAAGTGGTTAAAGACCTTGAAGGAGATGACCTGGGGTTAAGGGTCGAGATGGTAAAGGAAATGTTTTTTAGGACTTGATATTCATTTGTTTTCAGAAAAAGGAGAAATTTGATGTTATACAGAAAAATGCCAAAAAACGGTGATGAGCTTTCAATACTGGGTTTTGGCGCCATGCGTCTGCCAGTAAATGAAGATGGAAGTATAGATGAAAAAACAGCAACTGACATGGTTCGAACTTCCATAGACAATGGAGTGAACTATGTTGACACCGCATGGCCTTATCATATGGGAGAAAGTGAGACTTTCCTTGGCCGTGCACTTGCAGACGGATACAGGGAAAAGGTAAAGCTTGCCACAAAATTACCTCAGTGGATGGTTAAAAAGCCAGAGGATATGGATAAGTTCCTCAATGCACAGCTTGAGAAACTCAACACCGACCACATTGATTACTATCTTGTACACAGTCTTGTGGGCAGTAGCTGGAAAACGATCAATGAACTTGGCATAAGAGAGTTCCTTGACAAAGCAAAGGCTGATGGTCGCATAATCAATGCAGGTTTTTCATATCATGGTGCACCAGAGGATCTTGCACCGATAGTTGACGCTTATGACTGGGATTTCTGCCAGATTCAGTACAATTTCCTGGATACCAATGTTCAGGCAGGGACAGCAGGTCTGGAATATGCTGCATCCAAAGGTCTTGGTGTTGTTATTATGGAACCTCTGCGTGGCGGGAATCTTGCAGACCCGGTTCCACAGGAAATCCTGAATATCTGGAACGAGGCTGATATCAAACGCAGTCCGGTTGAATGGGCTCTGCGGTGGGTATGGAACCATCCGGAAGTTACTGTTGTGCTTTCAGGTATGAGTGCACCGGAACATGTTGAAGAGAACCTGAGGATTGCAGAGGATGGTCTTGCAAAGTCATTGACCGAAAAAGAGCTTCAGCTCGTGGAAAGAGCCGCAGAGAAGTACGGTGAGCTCATGAAGATCAACTGTACGGCATGCAGATATTGTATGCCATGTCCTGAAGGAGTCGATATTCCTGCATGTTTTGACGTCTACAACAACCTGTACATGTTCGGTGGTGAAGACCGACTTAAGATGATGTATGCTGCGAAGATGGGTGGAATTCTCAGAGGTGCCGAGACAAACTTTGCCTCACAGTGTGTGCAATGTGGTCAGTGTCTGGATGGATGTCCTCAGCAGATTCCAATACCTGATATGCTTGAGAATGTTGCAGAAGAATTTGAAGGTCCGGGTCTTGGAGAAAGGATTGCTTTTGCAAAGCAGTTATTTGCTGATGATAGTTGCTGAAGTTCTCTTTCGGGAACTTTTTCTTTTCTCTAGTTATTTATACTTTTTAAAACTATAATTATAAGATACAGAGAAACGACCCAATATTTGCAGGTAGATACCTTGATAAAAGTAAAGAATCTCTCAAAGAATTTCAGTGACCTAAAGTCTGTGGATGCCTTTGACCTTGAAGTCAAAAAAGGTGAATTGTTCGGCCTTCTGGGGCCAAACGGCTCCGGCAAAACAACAATGATCAAGATGCTCACCGGTCAGATAAAGCCCAGTGGAGGAGAGGTTTCAGTTCATGGGATCGATGTTCTTGCTAATCCTTTGAGAGTAAAGGAGCTGACAGGTATCATTCCTGAGCAGGAAACACCGCCAAGTTTCCTTACCGCTGAAGAATACCTGCATTTTGTTGCTAAAATCAGGAAGCTTGAAGGTTTTGAAGATAAGTGTGAGTGGTGGTTCTCATATCTTGATTTTGCAGGCCAGAAGGATGTATTATGCAAAGACCTTTCCCGTGGAACAAGACAAAAACTGATGCTGGCACAGGCGTTTTTGCATGAGCCTGAACTTGTGATCATCGATGAGCCTCTCATTAATCTTGATCCTCTGATGCAGCGTAAGGTCAAGGATTATCTCAGGGATTATGTAAGTAAGGGAGGCACTGTTTTCATATCTACCCACATTCTGGAAATTGCCAGGGAAATATGCAGCAGCATGGGAATAATCTACAGGGGAAAGCTGGTCTTTTCAGGAAATATGGACGACCCTGCAATTGGTGACAGACCGCTTGAAGATTTCTTCCTTGAACTTGTGAACTGAGGTGCCGGTAATGTTCGAGCTGTTCAGGAGCATGATGAAGGAAGAATGGAGGATGCATTCCGCATTCTTCGGAGACAGGGGATTTGCTCTCTTTCCGGTTGTAATTGCGGCAGTTTCCATGTTACTCTCACTTTCCATGATAATATTCTGGAGAATTATCAGCCAGACCGATGTGCTGCTGGGAATCCATTACCTGTTGCTTTTCATGGGTTCAATGGTTGGAGGTTTTGGATTGCTTGGCAGGGAGGTTATGAACAGGAGATTCGGACAGGCAAGTCTGCTGGCTTATTCTTCAAGGACACTTCCGATATCTGAGATAACCATTTTTGCTAATTTCATTGTCAAGGATGTAATCTATTATTTCTTCCTGTATGTGCTGCCGTTCACCGTGGGATTTGTGGCAGGAGCAATCATAATTGATATGCATTATTCGTTCTTCCTGTTGCTGATAACACTGTTCCTTTCATTCTGTATCGGCCTGTCGCTTGTATTCTTACTATCAACTATCTATGCTAATCTTGGCAAGAAGGCTCTTTTCCTGCTACTATTGATTCCGATATTGTTCCTGATTTTCTTCCAGGGAATCGGAATTGATGTTTTCTACGGGCTTCAGTCATTTGTTCTATATACTGAGCCTTCCCTGAATGTTCTAATAACCTGCCTTTTTCTCGTTCTAGTGCCATCGATAATATCCCTGATATTCCTGAAAGTGGATTATCCGCAATCCCAGAAACATTACAAAAACCAATTCAGTGAAATTTCTGCCAGACTGAATTTCTATGCTTACTCTCACTTTATGACAAAGGATTATCTGGATTTCAGCCGCAGCGAGGGTGGAGTCGGGAAAATAGTTTTCTCATTCCTTGTTCCTGTCATTCTTGTATGGCTTTTCCTTCCGCAGTTATTGAAGGCAGTTCCCGGACTTGATATTCTCGTGGTATTTGCAGTGGTTGTAGGCATGATGGCTTCTTCGATGTATAACTGGCTGGTTGAGTTTGACATGTTCAGCTCATATTCTTTCCTTCCGCTAACGGTTGCTGATGTTCTGAGAAGTAAGCTCAACAGCTACTCACTGCTCAATGTTGTTCCTTTTCTGGTGGTTGTGGCAGCTACAATATATGCAGGAAGGTTGTTTGATATTGTTCACATGGTAATTCTGTTTGTTGCAATTTCCATGTATGTTGTTTCGGTGACTGTTTACCTAACAGGTCTCAACACTACATTTTCACTATACAGCGCCGGCACGTTTGCAAGTTATGTGCTGGCTATTGGTCCTGTGGTTCTGGGGATGATCTTGCTTGCACAGCTTAACTTCAATCTGGTGCTTGTATCTGTGTTGCTGATTCCTGTGTCTTTGTTTGTGTTGAAAAAGAGCTTTGTTAAATGGGATAAATTGGAAGTTTGAGTGTCTATCATCTATCTGGTTTTAACATTCATCTAACCTTTAGTATCTAATTAAAAATCTAGGATATTAAAAATTAACAAGGGAAAACGCTTTAATCTCTTTAATCAAAAACTAACATGTAACTACTCGCCTCTGTAGAAATTCTGATGAGATCAATATCGGCGAGTTAAGCAAGTATCTGTTCGTACACCAATATAGATAATTGTAGTTCCGTGAATATGAATTTCAAAGATTTCTACAGAGACAATTTTTATTTCTCTTTGCGTACGGCTGAGTGTGTATTTTCATAAAGCCATCTGGAGATTATGGGTATGGGATGGCAGTTGAGCTTTAATTCTTCTTTCTTCCATGAGGACACACATAAACACACAATCCACACACTGCCAGCTGTTCATTGTTCTCCATTTCCTTGAAATAATTCTCACATTTCCTGGCATTATATCTCATTTCCCGGCTCTCGCCTTCAACAAAATTCCTTCCGGTAAAAGCCTGGACAGGACATATCTTCACACATTCGCTGCAGCTTCCACATCTGCTTTCCATACTGCTTCCGGTAGGTTGGAGAGGTGCATCTGTTAGGATTGTTGCCCATCTTACTCTTGGTCCATTGTCAGGAGTTATCAGGAGGCAGCTTTTTCCTATCCAGCCAAATCCTGACAGGTGAGCCGCCAGTTTGTGGGAGAACTGGGCGCATATTCGTTCGTCATCAATCCTTTTTGATGAAGGAAGAGGAAGTGCTGCATATCCATTATCCTGAATGTGGCTGCTCAGGATCGAAGTTACCATGTCAAGTCTTGAATTGATAACATCGTATGCATGGTGTTTGTAATTTAATAATGCAGACCTCTCATTTCTGTGAGAGAGTTTGTCAACGATAGGGTCCATCAGTCTTATTCCAATTGAGATGGCATAAGGATATTCAGACAGGTCACCGCCACCCTGATCAACAATGAAATCAGTGGCTTCTGAGAGATTTGCGACGCCAAAATACTGGACACCGTTTTCAAGTGCAATTCTGTTCAATTCATCCTGAAGACTCATAATGTTACCTCTACTCAGATTATGTTACTCTATCTGGTTTTTGTTTTTCTTATTTTCATTTTCTTCTTTCACAAACTCCAGAGCTTCCTGCGTACTATCAAACACATGCACATGCTGCTTTTTCATAAGCTCAGTGAGTTCCCAATCATTTTCCATAATTCTCATGACCTCAGGCTGGATAGATGTAAGATATACTTTCTGACGCTGTTTTTTGCTTGAGCGGATGAAACTTTTCAAACGCTCCATACCTGTTGCATCAATGAAAGGAACATAACGCATACGAAGGATAATATGAGGTTTGCTGATGTTCATGTGTTCGTTGATCTTGCTTTCAAAAACGTTCATGGCTCCGAAAAAGAAAGGTCCGTTTATGGTGTAGACCAGAACGTTATTTTTAAGATAAGGGTCAGCGAAGATGGTTGCGTTTATTCCACTTGTTTTGTCGTAATTCTCCATAGTCTGAATGTCGATCACATTTGTGAGTCTTACAAAGAGCAGCACGATGGAGAGGAACATTCCGATCTGGGCAGCAAATACAAGGTTTGTGAGTACTGTCAGCACAAAAGTAACAAGGAGGACAGTGCTGTCCATCTTACTTATGTTCATAGTGGTTTTGAACTCATCTACATTTATCATTCTCATGGAGACTACGATCAGGACACCTGCAAGGTATGCTTTTGGAATGAAAGCTGCAATGGGTCCGAGGTAAAGCAGGATTATGAGAAGGATCAGGGACTGGAAGATACCTGCCATCTGGGTTTTTGCACCTTCACGTATGTTGATGGCAGTTCTTGCAATTGCTCCGGTTCCGGCTATTCCTGAGAAAAAGGGCAGTGTCATATTTGCGATTCCCTGACCCACCAGTTCCCTGTTACTGTCATGCTTGCTGTTTGTCATTCCGTCACAGACCACTGCACAGAGCAGGGACTGGATGGTTCCAAGCAGTGCTATTGTGAAAGCTGCTGGCAGGACATCAATGAGAAGTTCCAGATCGAAATTCAGCATCTGGATCTGTGGAAGTCCTGAAGGTATGTTACCTACTAGCGGTATATCGGTATTCAGTCGGAAAACGACAAGGGTTGAAAGTACCAGCGCGATAATGGATGGTGGCAGGCTTCTGATAATCCTGATCTTTGAAACAAGTACGGGGAAGTATAGAAGAAGCAGGACTGTGCCGATGCAGATTACTGTTGCTGTTCTGCTTATGTTATTTATGTTAGATATAACGGCATAGATCGTTTCCCATGCCTGTTCCTTTGATTCAATGACAAGTCCGAAGGCATTGGGTATCTGTCCGATGAGCAGCATTGCACCGATACCGCTTGTAAATCCTGAGATCACGGGCAGGGGGATGTACTTGACGAATTTTCCAAGTTTCAGAAGTCCGAAAGATACCTGAAATACACCAGCAACGAATCCTGCAAGGAGGATTCCTTCAAGCCCGAAACTATGGAGTGTAGAGAGTGTAATGACCGTCATTGCACTACTTGGGCCGCTTATGGAGTATTTTGAGCCACCCGTTGCTGATACAAGCATACCTGCAATGATGGCTGTGTATAAACCCATCTGGGGTTCTACGCCTGAAGCAATGGCAAAAGCAATGGCCAGCGGCAAGCCCACAATTGCTGTGATTGCTCCGGCCCTAAGATCATTTGCGAGTGAATTTTTGAAGTATTCTGAGACTTTGTTTTGAATTTCCATGTGAAAGCCATCTGATCTGGATCAGAGGTTCTTACTGGGAATAAAAGTAAGTTATCACATATATAACTCAACACCAGAATTTAAATCTCATTTTTTCCGTATTTGTTTTTCAAAAAGGTCAGAGCATCCTGACTGCTGTCACAAATATGTACGTGCTGCTTTTCCATGAGTTCTGTCAGTTCCAGGTCGCTTTCCATCCTCTTCATGACCTCAGGCTGTACTGAAGTGAGATATACCCTCTGGTGCTGTTTCCTGCTTGCCTTGATAAAGCTCTTGAGGCGCTCGATTCCAGTTGTATCGATGAACGGGACATAGCGCATACGCAGGATTATGTGGGGCTTGCTGATAGTCATATGCTCGTTGATCTTGCTCTCGAACACGTTCATGGCTCCGAAGAAGAATGGGCCGTTTATGGTGTAGACCGAGACGTTCTTCTCAAGATAAGGGTCGGCAAAGATGGTGGCATTGATGCCTTTTGTCCTGTCGTAGCTCTCCATACTCTGGATGTCGATGACGTTTGTAAGTCTAATGAAGAGCAGTATTATGGACAGGAACATACCCATCTGGACAGCAAATACGAGGTCTGTGAGTACGGTGAGCAGGAAAGTTACAAGCAGGACGGCCGTGTCCATCTTGCTAATGTTCATGGTGGTCTTGAACTCGGTTACGTTGATCATTCTCAGGGAAACCAGAATTAGCACACCTGCAAGGTATGCCTTTGGGATGAAAGCAGCAACAGGACCAAGGAAAACTAGTATCATTAGTAGTATCAGGGCGTGGATTATTCCTGACATCTGGGTCTTTGCGCCTTCCCTGATGTTGACTGCACTTCTTGCAATGGCAGCTGTACATGGTATTCCTGAGAAGAAAGGCAGCGCCATGTTTGCGATTCCCTGACCTACGAGTTCTTTGTTGCTGTCATGCTTACTGTTGGTCATACCGTCACAGACCACTGCACAGAGCAGGGCTTCGATGGAACCGAGAAGTGCTATGGTGAGAGCTGCTGGCAGGACCTTCATGAGCAGTTCAAAATTGAAGTTGATCATCTGGATCTGTGGAAGGCCAGCAGGGATGCTGCCTACGAGTGGTATGTTTATTTTGAAGTAGAATACCATGAGAACTGAGAAAATGAGTGCGATAATTGAAGGTGGGAGGCTGTTGATGTATTTTATTCTGGCCATGAGTCCCGGCAGGAATAAGAGAAGCAGAATAGTGGCGAAACAGATTGTTATTGCTGTTGTGCTGATGAGATTTGCACTGGAGATTATGGCGTATAGTGTATCCCATACGTGTTCTTTTGAAGGTATGACAAGTCCAAGTGCGTTAGGTATCTGGCCTATGAGAATGATTGCACCGATACCGCTCGTGAATCCTGATATGACGGGTAGAGGGATGTATTTGACAACTTTGCCAAGTTTCAGGACTCCGAACAGTATCTGAAACGCACCGGCGAGGAAACCTGCAAGGAGCAGTCCTTCAAGCTCGAAGCTGTGCAGTGTTGAAAGTATGATTACGGTCATCGCTCCGGTTGGTCCGGAAATGGAATACCGTGAGCCTCCGGTTGATGCTACCAGCATACCTGCGATGACAGCCGTGTATAACCCCATCTGGGGCTCTACACCTGAAGCAATAGCAAAAGCAATAGCAAGTGGCAATGCCACAACAGCCGTGATAAATCCGGCCTTTAAATCACTCGTAAACGATTCTTTAAGATAATTTGAGACTCTGTTTTGAATATCCATTTGAAAGCCAGCTGACTCGCGTCAAAAATGTTTTGATGCTGGCTTAAAGTGTTATTAAATATATAAAACCGATTGATAATGAAAATAAGTTACAAATGTTATTGGAATTTATGAGTAATTATCTTTTCTATATTTTTTAAATCTGCAAAAGATTGGAATCAACTGAAAGAAATCAAATTCAGATACTTATGCATAACCTTAACAGGTATGTCAAGGTTATACTTATTGTCAAAATGAGGAATTCTACAAAGCCATATTTTTAAGTCTTCCTGTTTTATTTCTTTCTTTTTGAGGAGAATAATTGGAATATATCAGTATTTCAACTTTCCATTATATAGTCCAACGTCACACGTTTGATGTGATGAATATGTACGATTGGCAAGAGTGGGCTCAAATATTGATTCCCAAAACCACGAAGGAAGAGAAAGGGAAGTATGAATCTACATTGCCTGAGATATTGCAGTTAGTAATGCAGAGTGAGAAGGTAAGAGAGATATTGGCAGTTGTTCAGAAAGAAGTATAATTGCTACCAGTTGCTAATTTAACTTAAATGCATGTTTATTCTGATAGGAAAGTTGAAACAATGAGAGATAAAACAAAGCTATTTATGCAGGCAAATCGAAATATTATATAAGCATACTGTGACGAGTGTGTTTGTGTGGGGTACGAGAATGAAACAAAATATAGTAATTTTTATAGGCGTAGCCTTGATGTTTCTGATAATGTCTTCGGGAATTGTTGCTGCCAATGGTGAAATAATAAATAATCCACCGGTAGCAGATGCCAATGGACCGTATGAAGGTTGCGTAGGTTCAGCCATAACACTTGATGCTTCGGGTTCCTATGATCCAGATGGTGATGCCATTGTTGGTTGGCATTGGGATATAGATGGTGATGGACAATACGATGATGCTTCAGGGGAGACTGTTATGTGGACATGGGGTAGTGCCGGTACTTATGTAGTTGAAGTTAAAGTTTCCGATGCTTTTGGAAACGCTGATTTTGCTTCTGCCTATGTAACAATCAATGACTGTGGAATCCCTGAATTCCCAACAATTGCTCTCCCAGTAGTTGCAGTTCTTGGACTTGCATTCATAATGCAGCGTAGGAAGAATTAATTGAAGAGTGATATTCCATTACTCTTCTTTTTTATAATACATAGAGTCACATTTTGCGTGGTAAAAAGATGAACACCGGTAAAGTAAACCGGTATTCGTGGGGGGTTTGGGTGGTACGTTTTGTTTGAAAAAACAATATGATGGTTACACATATGCACCAATGATATATAATATATTCATAACAAATTATTAAATAATATATATTATATGTTCAGGGGGGAATGAATAATTTTTGCGGGATATAAAAAAGGTAGTTGACACAGTGTTTAAGCATGTTGTGATTTTAATTTTGTCTTTTAGAAGCCATTCTTTTCCACAGGTATAAAGATACATGGTATATCTTCGATCAGTGACATAGAAATTGATTTATACTTCACCCAATTCAACAATACTTGCCCTAGGAACCACGAAGAACTTTTTACAAGGATCCGAGAACTCAACTTCCATCCAGAGATATGTATATCTTGGGAAGAAGGTCCGTATGAACTAATGTATGATGAAGCAGCGGGTATGTTGACCGATAATGAATTAGAAGTTGTGACTGTGGACTCTCTAATTGCAGATGACAAAAGAAGCTTTAACTTTTCTATTCTATCAATAGTAAGTATTAACAATAGGTTTAAAAACTTCTTAAAATATGAACTATTCAACACGTTCTATCAATCAAAATTATCTCCCAATCCTACCAATAAAATCCTATGAACCCAATAATCTCCCAACTCCGAGCCGAGCTTAAGCAAAACTCTGACGAAGAAGCCAGAGAAAGCTCAAACCGCTTCTTCAAAGAACCAATAAAATGCTATGGTATGAAAACTCCG
This sequence comes from Methanolobus sediminis, assembly GCF_031312595.1. NCBI lineage: Archaea > Methanobacteriati > Methanobacteriota > Methanomicrobia > Methanosarcinales > Methanosarcinaceae > Methanolobus > Methanolobus sediminis. The sequence continues at coordinate 1,421,523 of NZ_CP133592.1, forward strand.
GTTGCCAGAAAAATAGCAAAAGACTATTACAAGCAAGTATCCGGCAAAAGCAAGCAGGAGATATTTTCACTATGTGAAGAACTCCTCAGTTCTGATTACATGGAGGAAGCGTTCATTGCATTTGAATGGTCGTACAACCTGAGAAAACAGTATGAACCTGAGGATTTTATTATATTTGAGAGATGGGTTGGGGATTATGTCAACAACTGGGCAAAATGTGATACTCTCTGCAATCACACCGTAGGTACATTCATCGACATGTATCCTCAGTTTATTGATTCACTCAAAAAGTGGACGGCTTCTGAGAATCGCTGGTACAGGCGTGCTGCTGCTGTAACACTTGTTTTAGCGGCTCGCAGGGGAGAGTTTCTGGATGATATTTTTGAGATTGCTGATATGCTGCTGATAGATGAAGATGATCTGGTTCAGAAAGGCTATGGCTGGATGCTCAAGGAAGCGAGCAAGCAGCATCAACAGGAAGTATTTGACTACGTGGTGGCGAACAGGAAAGTCATGCCAAGGACAGCACTCAGGTATGCTATTGAGAAAATGCCGAAGGAATTGAGAGCTAAGGCGATGGAAAAATAAAAATCGTTTTTCCTCATTTCTCACTTCTTCTTACATGATACCATCGCGTATATCGATGTACAATTGTTCGATGTTGACAGCTTTACCATCTAATGACTTAGCAAGTACGTTCCAGTGCTCGACATCAGGTTTCAGCTCTTTCAATATTGGAACTATAGGTTCGTGTGGTGACAGAAGTGTTGTAATATAGTATCTGTTTGCTTCAAGCACTAAATTATTCAGATATCTTACAAGGTTAAGCATTGCATTCTCACTATCTGGGGCGAATGCGTAATCTGTCAGGTAATATATATCAAAAAGCTCATTTTCTCCAGGTATTTTTGGCATGCTGGTAAAATGATCAATAAAATTAAGCACTCTTCTGAACATTCTCATGGAAGTCGGTTCTCTGGCATAGTATATTTTAGCCATTCCTGCAAGATCCCATAATCCAGCACATGCAACAATCCTGTCATCTGACAAAGCCACCCAGAGATTTTCCATACCATAATGGGGTATGTTTTCCAAGTGAGCTTTAAAACTCTCTGCAGTAAACGGTACAAAATGAGCCCTGCCTGAATTGTAACTGTTAATTAGGTTGACAATATCCGAGATCTCATTTTCCATGGCAGTCCTTATTTCAAATTCAGGAGCAATCTGTGCTTTTTTATAGACAGGCAGTGCCTGCATTTGCATCTCTCCAACATTTTGATACCCGTTCTTTGCACACATAGCATTTGAAGCATCATTCGCATCCAAAACATAGCAATATACATAAGAAGCCATGTTTTCTTTGAGATCACTCTCAGATTTCCTCATAAGTTCGGTAGCAATCCCTTTCCTCTGAAAATCAGGATGGACTATTACTTCTGCAAGATAACCATATTTTTTCCCGGCCTGATCTTCTTTCAGTGTCCAACCAGTCCAGCCCGCAACCTGTCCTGTTTCTTCAGCCACAAATACTTTCCAGTTGTCGTACAATTTGTATCTTGCTACGGCATTTGGACTCTTATCCATGGCCTCAGCTATCGTGTCATTGCCTTGTGGACACAACTTCTCAATTTCCAGTAAAGTAGCATTGTCTTCCTCTGCAAAAGGTCTCAACAGAACCATAAGTGTCCCCCCCTTAAAGCCATAATTACTATCAAGTACTGCCTCTGATGTTAATCTTCTAATTCAGTGAAAGGCACCAAAAATCAAAAAGGGTCCTGACGGGGATGTCAGGATATCCTTTCTCCTAACCGATCAAGCCTTTGCCATTTCAGCTTCCATCTTTTCGCCGATCTCAATAGCTTTCTCTGGAGTCATTATAGGAATGGTCTCCAGTTTTGAGATACCTTTCCATGGGAATACAGCCCTCGCATATGCTTCCTCATTATCGAGTTCGTAAACGATGAAAATCCTGCACGATGATAAGTCAAGCCATTCTGATATTACATTGTAGCCTTTTGGGTATTCCCATGTCATATATCGTTTGTTTATTTCTTCATCGTCTTTTGGTTCCCATGTCATTATGTCCATGAATAACATTTTCCACACTCCTTCCCATTATCCAGGATATTTCCTGACAATATATTATATGTGTCGAAAATATTTACCTGCTATCATGAAAATCTTACTTAATATATTATCTCAATGATACTATAATTGATGTATTATAGCGCATCCTCATTTATCTGATAATTTCATTTGAGACTTTGAACAACTAACATTTTATCCCGTTACATCATAATAAAATAGATTAAACATCGTAATCATTAAATCCAGCTAAGTAATTTTTATTTATGGGGTATTTTTTTGGTACATTGGTCTGCTGGGTAGGCCAGATGATCAGGGAGTAGATGAAATAACAGTAGCTTTCGGTCTTTGCCTTTATTCCCACTATTAAGTACATTTAAGTTTAGGAGATGGGGAGGAAATGAAAGTTTTAGCAATAAATTCAAGTCCCAGAATGGAAAACGGCAATACTGCCATGATACTGGATCCATTCCTTAAGGGTATGGAAGAAGCAGGAGCAGATGTGGACCTTTTCTATACATCAAAACTCGATATCAAACCCTGTACAGGGGAATTCAACTGCTGGTACAAGACACCAGGAGAGTGTTATCAGGATGATGACATGAAATTACTCTATCCAAAGATAGATGAAGCAGATGTGTTTGTTTTTGCTTCCCCTCTATATGTGGATGGTGTCAATGGTCCCATGAAAAATCTGATTGACAGGATGCTTCCAAGAATTGAACCTTTTATTGAACTGCGTGATGGCCGCTCCCGTCATCCGGTACGTGGTGTTGCCAGGGAACGTAAGATGGTTCTGGTTTCCAATTGTGGTTTCTGGGAGAAGGAGAACTTCGATCCACTGATCGTTCACATGAAGGCATTTTGCGAGAACGCATCATTTGAATATGCAGGAGCTCTCCTGCGTCCTCATGGTATGGCAATGCCAGAAATGATTAAGATGGGTATGCCACTCGATGATATATTTGAGGCAGCAAAGGATGCTGGCCGTCAGCTCATAAACGAAGGTAGGATATCACAGGAGAAACTTGATATTGTTGGTCGTGAACTTCTACCGCAGGATATGTATTTGCAAAGTGCCAACGAGGCTACCAGCCAGATTCTGGAAGCATTGGAAAACTAAGATTACAGTTCTCTTTTCAGCATCATTTGTGATGCTAAAAGCTTTCTTTTTAGCTATACTTCACTTGAAGGGCACAACTCACTCACAACACATTCCCCGCACTTCGGTCTTCTTGCGATACACACATTCCGGCCATGAAGGATCAATGTCATGGAAAGATTCTCAAGGTCTTTCTTCTCAGCGAGGGTCATGAGGTCTACCTCTATCTTTTTCGGGTCGTTGTTCTTAGTAAATCCAAGTTTCTGTGAAAGCCGTGTCACATGTGTATCCACAGCAATGCCCTCAATTATATCATATCCTCTGGCAAGGACAATGTTAGCGGTTTTCCTGCCGACACCGGGAAGTTTCAGAAGGTCTTCCATGTTATCAGGAACTCTGCCGCCAAATTCTGTAAGGATAAGCTGTGCACTTCCGATTATATGCTTTGCTTTCTGGTGGTAGAATCCTGTGGTGTAGATGTCTTTTCCAAGCTCTGTGAGGTCAGCGTTGGCAAAATCTTCCACGCTTTGATACTTTTTGAATAAAACCTGTGTGACCTTGTTCACCTGCTTGTCAGTGCACTGGGCTGAGAGAATAGTTGCAACCAGCAGTTCCAGAGGATTATTGAAATGAAGCATGGGTTCTGCATTTGGGTATTCACCTTGCAGAAGTTTGTAAATCTGGTCGAAATTATCTCGATTGTCCGGCACAGGGGATTGCATGGTCATGGGGATGAATTATGGTATGATGCTTTTTAGCTTTATTGAGAACCCCAGTGTTTCCACTAGAACTAAAAATAATAACGGAAACAATATTTTCTCACGAATAAAAATCTCTTCAATATTGCTATAATACAATTCAATGAAATAAACACCCTTCATGACATATCTGAATCAGGCATGGTGGGGACTCACAGAAAGTGAGTATTGTGATATAAGGATTACGAATGAAAAAAGAGAAAATAAAGAAGAGATACGGGTTTAGAGCCCGTAAACTTCAATGTTCTTGTCAGCGATAGCCTGGATCTTTGCGATCTCTTCAGCTCCACCTTCCATCTTGAAGAGGTGGCTGAAACGACGCTGCATCTTGAGGTAGTCCTCAACAGGCTTGATGTTCTTGCCGAGCTTCCTGACCTTTGTGACCTCGCCATCCTCCATTTCATAGAGTGGCCAGAGACCGGTCTGGACAGCCATCTTTGCAACTTCTACTGTCTTTGAGGTATCGAATCCCCATCCTGTTGTACATGGAGCATGTGCATGGATGTAGGTAGGCCCCTCGATCTCAGTAGCTGTTGCGACCTTCTTGATCATGTCCTTTGGGAAACCGATTGAAGTTGTTGCAACGTATGGTGCACCGTGTGCAGCCATGATTGCTGGCATGTTCTTCTTTGGTCTGTTGTTTCCGAATGAAACTTTTCCTGCAGGACTTGTTGTGGTTGAAGCATTGTATGGTGTTGCACCACTTCTCTGCACACCGGTGTTCATGTAAGCTTCGTTGTCGATACAGACGTAAGTGAGGTCATGTCCTCTCTCAAAGGCTCCTGAAATGGAACGCATACCGATATCCAGTGTTGCACCGTCTCCACCCATAACAAGGACCTTGGTCTTCTCCTTCTTGCCGAGTGCCTTTAGGGCAGCCTCAACACCTGAACCTACTGCAGCTGCATTCTCGAAAAGTGAGTGTACCCATGGTACCTCCCATGCAGTTTCAGGGAACGGGGTGGTCATAACTTCAAGACATCCGGTTGGGTTGATGACTATACAGTCCTCTCCGGCGCCCATAAGTGCGAACTTTGCAGCCATTGCGTCACAGCAACCTGCACATCCTCTGTGTCCCGGGGCTAACAATGATTTCATAGTAGTTCCTCCTTCACATCGGTAAACTGGCTCTCGATCTTGATACCTGTCTTCATGACCTCTGTGGCCTCATCGATTATCTTCTCGATTGTGTCGACCTTGATGTCACGTCCACCATGACCGATCATGTATCCTACAACAGGTATTCTGACGTCTGTGTTGTAGAGTGAGGACTTTGTTTCGGTGAAGAGTGCACCTTCGTTAAGTCCGAGTGAAATGTTCTTGTCAAGTACGACAACAACCTTTGCATCCTTGACAGCATTCTTGATAGCTTCAACAGGGAATGGCCTGAATGACCTGACCTTGAGAACACCGACCTTTACATTCCTGTCCCTGAGTTTATCAATGACGTCCTTAATGGTTCCGACAATGGATCCCATTGCCATGATGATGATATCTGCATCGTCTGTTCGATACTCGTCAATAAGTCCTCCGTAGTATCTTCCGTATACGTCGTAGAATTCATTTGCTACATCCTCTATTTTCTTAAGGGCCTTCTGCATTGCCTGCTCCTGCAGGTACCTGAACTCTGTGTAGTAGTTAGGGTCTGCAAATGCTCCGAAACTTACCGGGTTCTTTGGATCAAGAACATGATCCGGTTCATAGGTAGGCAGGAATTCATCTGTAAGGTCCTGTTCAAGAAGTACAACAGGTTCGTAAACGTGTGAAAGGATAAAACCGTCCATACAGGTCATTGATGGCAGAAGTATATCCTTGTCCTCAGATATCTTGTATGCCTGTGCGGTCATATCTGAGATTTCCTGTGTGTTCTCTGCATAGAGCTGTATCCATCCTGTGTCTCTCTGGGAGATCGCATCCTGATGGTCATTCCATATGCTGATAGGTGCACTGACAGCCCTGTTTGCTATTGTCATCATTACAGGCAGTCTCATACCAGCTACGTTGAAGAGTACCTCGTGCATGAGTTCAAGACCCTGTGATGTTGTTGCAGAGTAGCATCTTGCTCCGGCGGCTGAAGAACCTACAAGTGCTGAGAGTGCTGAGAACTCAGATTCCACATTGATGTATTCACAGTTTGGTATCTCACCGTCTGCCATGAATTGTGAGAGGTCCTCGACAATATGGGTCTGTGGTGTAATTGGATATGCTGAAATAACGTTTGGTCTGCAGACCTTTACTGCATGTGCAACAGCATATGATCCTTCGACAACGACCATCTTGCTCTTATCAAGTTTATTCTCTGGTGCCATTTACTTCTCCTCCAGAACCATTGTGATTGCGTCTTTTGGACACTCGTTTGCACAGATTCCGCAACCCTTGCAGAATTCATAGTCAAACTCAAAGAATCCGTCATCTCTTGGGTTTATTGAACTGTCAGGGCAAAGAAGCTCACATAATTTGCATTTAATGCATTTGTCGTAATCATAAACCGGCTTGAAAGTTCTCCATCCACCAGTCTTGTTTACTCTGGTTGTGCCTGCCTCGCAGACTCCACCTGGAAGAATCTTCATTTCTTAGCCTCCTTCATCATATTGTATGCTTCCTGGATAGCTTCAGCGTTCCTTTCTCCGACCTTACCAGGGAACCTTTCCTTAACAGCTTCCATGATTGATTCTGGCTCAATTTCGCCTGTTGCCCCTGCAAAAGCGCCCAGAAGGACTGTGTTAACGATAGGTCTTCCAATAATGTCCAGTGCGATCTTTGTTGCATTGACAGTCATTATCTTTGCCTTGGTGTCGAGGTCAAACGTGTCAGCATCAAAGTCACTGTTAATGATAAGTATGCCATCTTCCTTGAGACCGCTTGCAACGTCGACTACTTCAAGGAGTGTAGGGTCCTGTACAATAACGTAATCAGGTTCGTAGATCTGGCTTCTGAGCCTGATTGGTTCATTGTTGATCCTTGTGAATGCCTGGACCGGTGCACCCCTTCTCTCGACTCCGAATGCAGGGAAGGCCTGGCTGAATTTACCATCTGCAAAAGCAGCGACGGCCAGAAGTTCAGCAGCTGTGACAGAGCCCTGCCCACCTCGACCGTGTATGCGTATTTCTTTCATCTAGAATTCTCCATAAACCATGTGTAATAATAGATATAACAAATATATCCGATTTTCATGTACGTTTTTATCGGCAAACATCGCGCGTTAGGTGTCGAAAAACAATACCATAAAAAGATAAGTTTTTTCGTCAACTGACGTTAAATGCAATGTTTAATTGTGTAGAATCGATTAATTACTATTTAGTCTTTCGGTAATTTACGGTGTTAATACGCCATAAATTAATAAAAATAAGTATATTAAAATCACATAAATTGATTTATAAATGATATCATACGGCATGTTTGCACATTTCATCAAGACTTTCCAAAATCTCTCCAATGGTTTTTGAGCTGGCAATACTTCTCCTTATATGTCTGCCATTTCTCATCCCACGGGTGAACCATTGTGCTTGCGCCTTTATGTTGACGGTATGCATCAAATCATATTCTTCCAAAAGCCCAAAATACTCTCTCAGGTCAGTAATTCTCTGGCTGCATTCCTTATATTCCAGCATTTCACCCTTTTCAAGGTAGTGAGAAATTCTCCTGAAAAGGAAAGGATTACCCATTGCGGCCCTGCCGATCATTATCCCGTCACATTCGGTATAATCCAGCACCTGCCTGGCTGAAGTCTCATCAATTATATCGCCGTTAGCAATAACAGGGATACTGAGTTCCTGCTTTATTTTTTTCACATAGGAATGGTCAGCTTTTCCGGAATACTGCTGTTGCCTTGTCCTTCCATGAACAGTCAATGCATCTGCTCCTGCATCTTCTATCAGGTGTGCGATCTCCAGGGTTTTTTCCATATCTTCAAGAATACGTATCTTTGCGGTCACAGGAGTTGACAGATTCTCTACGAGTCCTGTAACGATCTCATGAATAAGGTTCGGCGACCTTAGAAGCGCAGAACCGCACCCGTCTTTTGTCAGGAGTTTTGCAGGACAACCAAAATTGATATCGATGATCTCAGGCTGGTATATCTTTTCTATCTTTAGAGCTGCTTCCGTCATATTTTCGGCAGAGTTCCCAAAGATCTGAATCCCAAGAGGCCGTTCTTCTTCGCAGCTCATTCCACGGTTAATGCTTTTCTCATTCTCGTATATGACAGCATCCGAGCTTATCATTTCAGAGTACGTGAGTGATGCACCGTATTTTTTGCACATGAGACGGAACGGCAGATTTGTCACATTGGACATTGGTGCAAGCAGGATATTTCCGGGAATCTTGATATCAGCAATTTTCATGGGAATGTCCTATCGAAGGGTATACTAATATATAAGCAGGATGTATGGAAAAATCTATAAAATCACTGGAAATTGACTTTTAACACTTATCCTTTACTAACTTAATAAAAGAAGACAGGTTCATTTATGACTAAGATTTTAGCTTTTGTTGGAATGCCGGCCTCAGGCAAATCAGAGGCAGCATCTGTTCTGCGCCAGAAAGGTATCACTGTTATCAATATGGGAGATGTCATCAGGGAAGAGGTTGTGCGCAGAGGGCTTGAGCCAACCGATGCCAATACAGGTGGAGTAGGAACAGACCTGCGTGAGAATGAAGGCAGGGATGCTGTTGCAAAAAGATGTATCCCGAAGATCCAGGCTGCAAATGAGGATTTCATTGGAATCGATGGAGTTCGCAGCGTTCCTGAAGTAGAGAGATTCAAAGAGGCTTTTGGCTCAGATTTCACTCTTGTTTCCGTAGATTCTCCTCTTGAAATAAGGTTCAATCGTGTGCTTGCCCGCAAGAGAAGCGATGACATGAAAGATATTAGTGAACTTAAGATCAGGGACGACCGCGAACTTGGCTGGGGAATGGGCGAAGCAATGGAAATTGCAGACGTTGTTGTTGCGAACAATGGCACCCTTGATGAGTTCAGGGACAAGATCATGGCACTTGTGAAGTAAGGAACAGGTATAAGGAATAGTTTTTAGAAATAATTCCATAAAACTTGCAGTAATAACCGGCAGGAAAGTTATCATGATAAAAGTTACAGTTTCAGCAGTCGTGAACCCTACAGAGAGCAAGGACAAAGTTTTCTCAGCTCTGGAACAGCTTTTCCCTGAGATAGATTTTGATTACGAGGAAAGCTCAGAGTACAGCGGTAAGTTCACCGGAGAGAGTGATATCTATGCGCTGAAGGATATTCACTTCAAGATAAGAGAGGAAGAGATAATCGATACTTCACGCACAAGACTTAATGTCGGTCGGTCAGAGGACGGCCTGTCAACTTCTTTTATCATCAGCAAGCAGGTTGCGACCGTTGGCCGCCTGAATTATCCTGCACATGAAGAACCTCTTGGTTCTATTAATGTTACCGTAACAGCCGATAATGAAGGAGAAATGCAAAGGTTCTACGACTGGCTGACACCTCCAACAGAAGATGGTGTTCCTGATTTTGAAATGAATATAAAGGACGTTTAATATGGATGTCAGGAACCTGAGTTTTTCATCACGTGCAGCAGTTGGTGACCAGTTCAACTGGGCTTACGAACTTGAGGATATGGGATACGCTGGCTGGGAAATTGTCCAGGAAGGCTCACAGACCCTTAGTGATGAGAATATCCATCTGGTACGTGAGATATCCGAAACAACAAACCTTACTCTTACAATGCACCTGCCGTTCTCTGATATGAACCTCGCAGGTCTCAATAAGGGCATTCATGACGAGATTATGCGTCAGATGAAGAAATGTCTTGACATGGGTTCTGATTTTGTGAACCTTGCTGTGGTTCACCCGGGTTATCTTTCCCCATACGGAAGTCAGGTTCAGGACCAGGCCTGGAAGAAGAATGTTGAGTCAATCCAGCAACTTTGCGATTGTGCAGCAGACATGGGAATCGTAATTGCAGTTGAGAATATGCCCAGGATGCCAAAGATCTACGGCATGAACCCCGATGAGATGCTGGTTATTCTGAAAGATGTCAACAGGGAAAATGCCGGAATTACTCTTGATGTAGGCCACGCCAATACTAATGGATTTGTTGATGAGTTCGTGGAAAAGTGCCTCGGAAAGATCAAACACATGCACATCCACGATAACCATGGAAAACGTGATGAGCACCTTCCTCTGGGACAGGGAACCGTAGACTGGAAAAAGTTCATGGAAAGCATTTCAGGTTACAAAGGTATGATGGTCACTGAAATGATGAATCTCGATGAGGGCAGGCAGTGTATTGAGTTTTTGAAAAGTCTCTGATCACTGAACCTGAAAAGTGCCTGCCAAGAATAAAAATAAGCTAATTTCTTTTCTGTTTTTAAAATCTACTCGTCCAGCCTGCCGTGCCTGCGGTCTATATCGTCGAGCTGGTCAAGCATTTTGCGCACGGCTGTCCTTATGGCATCAGCTTGTGTGACGAACTTCTTGTTATCTCCGACATGTTTGTTGAGGTCGTCAAGAAGCTCCTGGGGAATGTCAAGACTCACTTTTGGCATTGTTTCACCTTTTTGAATCAAATAAAATTCAAAGATAGATAAGGCTAATGGAATGTTATCAGAACAGCAATCAAAAAAGATAGCAATTGCTATAAGACAATTGATGCTATCAGAAAAGAGATTGTAAGATGCGAGCCGGAAGGGAGTTGAACCCCTGGCCTACGGATTAAGAGTCCGTCGCTCTGCCTGGCTAAGCTACCGGCCCGCGTTGTCATGCTCAGTTGAGCGAGACTCCCATACGTACTAGCCTCATATATACGTTTCGGTAAAAAGCAGTTTGACATGAAAATCAAACATGCTTCACAACACACCTTGAGAGTCCCATAATCTCAACCATATCACTGTTATCAGGGCTCTGCACAATCATTTGTCCTTTTTTCAGGTAAGGAATACGCTTCTCAAATTCTTTTTTAACCTTCATGGTACTGATTGCCGCATCGTTACTGAGATTGAGGATTATGCGCGTGTTGATCTGCTTGAAGATGGTATCGTCAATATCCTGCGGATCCTGGGTAATAAGGAATAATCCAAGTCCTTCTTTTCTTCCCTGGCGAGCAGCATCTGCAAACTTGGAGATTAGTCTTCTTGAGTGTTCTCCACCTGCCTTTGCAAGATAGCGGTGAGCTTCATCAAGTCCCAGGATTATCGGAGTTTCCTTAACTGCAGCCTCACCGGAAGTGTTCAGTTTGTTATCCACTATTGTACTCATCAAAGTGAGGGTAATGATGTCACGTATGCGTGAGTTTGTGATATACTCGGTTGGGAACACACTAACCTGTCCGGGCTTGAATATCTGTCCGAGAATCTCACTTATCGGCCTTGCAGGCTGGTCAAACACTCTTGCAAGAGCACGGTTCTTTACCCTGCGCACGATACCATCATAGGAAGATTCGTGTATCTTTCCGCTTTCAACATACAGGTCTCTGGTCACATCGTTGTCGATAAAGTCCATGAAGCCACTGTAAGTGTGTTGTCCGGGTTTCTTGAAATAATCTTCAAGCAGCAGGTCAACTCCAACATACTGCAACTCTGTCATTCCTACTGGTGCTATGAGCCACGAATTATTCTGCACCATTTCAAAGGGAATGGTAAACTCTATTTGCTCTGCTCTGGACCTGCCAGTGTAAGCTTCACCATTGATTTTTGCAACAAAGGTTTTTGTATTCTTGCAGGCACCGAAATTAACTTTTTCAGCTCTGAATTTGAAGTCATCATCATCTGTGATCTCAGGATTGTCCTCAAAAAGCTGAGAATACTCATCCTGAGGGTCCATAATCACAAGACAGGGATTTCTCCTCTCCTCAGAACCACGGAGCTTGTAACGGTTATTCTCACTCATGAACTGACGCAGCAGGTTCTTTGTGAGGAAAGTCTTTCCCGTACCTGTGCTTCCGCAGACTAACATGTGCCTGAAGATCAGTGGGTCACCCATTGAGTAATCGTTTCTAAGGTAATAGGGAACTGTAGGAGGAACAGCATGAGTCTTGACAAGTTCCCCACCAACACTCAGTTGTCCCATAAAAATTCCTTCCTCAGGAATATTGAGACCTGTCTGTATCTTCTTTTTATCAGTTACAGGAAAAATGGGAGTATTTGGCCGTGGTATCCTGTCGCTCATTCTCCTGTCAAGGCTGTTTCCTTTGCTCTTTGACTCGTAAAGGATGCAAATAGGGTCAAGATAAGCTAGGAACTTGTAGTCAACCTCATCTGTTGTATTTGATTGTAGCATCCTGCGTGAGTGAATCTCGGTTGCATCGTCTACAGCATATTCCTGAAGGTACTGGAGTTTCCATATCCTTGCAAAAAGGTCTTCATCTCCATATGGAACCATGACATAGGTTCCAAGTCTCACTTTCTGACGGTGTGATGTTGTAATATATCCGGTAATTCTTGCACCGGCTTCTGTGATCTCCAGCGGGTCGATTCCTGTGGTTATTATACCGAATGCCTCATCTGAAACTCCATTCTGCATGTATGTCTTGCTATTTGTTTCAGGCACAAGTTCCTCAAAATCATCTTCTTCCTTTGCACTCGGTTTTTTGTCGTTTGCCGGAATCTCAATATCCAGCTCATCATCCATGTCGCCTGCAAAAGAAAGTATGTCCTTATCTCTCATCCTTCTCATCCCATCTTATGCTGTTGTAATTAGTATCAATCTTTGAATTCCTGAATCTGTCTATGATATTCTTCCGTTCAGGCACCGGTATCTTTGCTATTGAATCTGCCTTTGACAGTGTCTTTGGTATTCCGTTAAGTGCCAGGTCGTAGAGCACTTTTCTTGTCATCCGGTTTCTCAGTTCCTCGTTCTTCACCAATCCATAAGGTGATTCGATTTTAAAGATCGTGTTAAGCTTTGGGACATATGCCATGAAGAAACTGAGGGCATAATCCTCTGCATCGAATTTGCTGCTGGCCATTTCAGCAACAAGAGGTGATGTTGATTTCAACATCTTTTCATAGAACTGGTTTGGCTGCACGAACCAGTTGGTATAAGTGATATATTTTTCAGCTTCTTTCCTCTTCATTCCGGTTCTTTCAAGTGACAATGCGTTCTTGAAAAATTGTGCATCTACAAGCCACGGAAGGTCAAGTTCAGGCTCCTGCTTTCTCAGTGCCAGCATGATCTGCATGTCCTCCGGGTTCTTTACAAAACCCACCAGAGGCTTCATGTTCTCAATATGATGGTCCATTATGTCGATGTAATTCTGAATGATCTTCCTGCTGCTGGGATCGATGCTAATATCCACATCTTCGGAATTGACCACCATCCAGTACATTATTCTTTTAGGATAAATGGGACCATCCATTATGAAAAAATCATCATTTCCAATGCTTTCAAGCATCCATAATATGTGCTCAGATTCTGAAAGATAGAGGGCGATGTCGTGTAATATGTCAGTGACTTTTTTATTGAGAAGTCCGGGTTGTACTCGAATTATCTTTTTTCTTCCACAGCCACCGTCAAAAGATTCCCAGTCATGGCTGGTATTAAGATATACCTTATCGCTCAAAGTGTAAGCCGCTGCAACAATGGTTCTTTTACTATGGATATCAAGGTCAGTGGGTGTACAGGCTATTGCACAATGGCAGAAATCGATATACAGCCCATTATCAAATGTCTTGGCAGTAGTGCTTCCACTGTCGCAGGAATAAGAGACAGGATATGGGTCTTCAGATTGCAGCATTTTCTCTATGCTTGCTTTTCCACGTCTGACAGGTCCTATTGACTTTAAAACCACCTTGTCATTGTATTCAAGTTTCCTGAGCCTTTCAAGTATATTTCTCACTTTTTCATTATCATCGCTGTCGTTATCATCTTTTTTGAAACATTTATCGATGCGGTCGACGATTTCATGTATCTCTTTTATGTGAACCGGCTCAAGGGTCATGCTAGGAAATAGTATCTGAATGATAATATTATTTTGGATTGAGTATTGAATTATAGCTCTAAAGGTAGACAAATTATCATTATCTTAACTCAACTTAATTTTGAATTTCATATTGGTTTCTGGTAAAATAGCTATCAATAGATTCTGTTAAATCATAGTAGGTAAATAAAATTGATTAAACATAAAATGGATTTTTTGAAAACCCTTATATAGTTACCATAATAAGAGTAATATCACGTATATAAAGCCCTTTGATAGTTTTTGTCGGGGCTGTTCATCATTATAAGAGGTAGTTATTATGGAAAGTTATCAGATATTCCTTATATTAATGGCAGTCTATTTGCTTGGACTGATAGGTATAGGATTATATTTCACAAAAAAACAGAAGTCTGTAACTGATTTCTGGCTTGCAGGCCGTAAGATCAGTGCATTAGGTATTGGTTTCTCAGCAGCATCTTCATGGATGACTGCAGGTGGCATACTGGCCGTAATTGGTCTTTACATGGTGCTTGGAATGGGTTCCATCTGGAGTTTCGTAGCACCTAACATTCTTGCACTGTTATTGATTGCCCTGTTTGTAGGTAAAATAAAACATCTGCCTGCGATCACACAACCTGAACTTCTTGAGCAGAGGTTCAGCAGCTCTATCCGTGCTCCTGTGGCAATAATCATTGCTATTGTTATGGCTCTCTTTGCAGTTGCTGACATTAAGGGATTCTCATTGGTTCTCAGCATCTTCTTCGGTCTGGAACCTATCTATGCAGCAGCAATTGTAGCTCTTGCAATTTCAGTATATGTAACACTTGGAGGTTTCTCAGCAGTTATCTGGACTGATGTGGTACAGTTTGTGATGCTTGCTACATTCTCACTTATCATTGCCTTCGTGCTCGTGGGTGCAGCAACATCCGGTTCCGCCGATGTTTCTGCAATGTCAACTTCAGACCTTTTCGGTGACATGCCTTCTGGATGGTGGAATCCATTAATAGTAGGTGTTCCGGCAGTCCTTATCGCAATCTTTGCTATCATTCCTGGATGGATCACAGAACAGGACCCATGGCAGAGAATCTGGGCAGCAAAAGATGAAAAATCTGCAAGGAACGGTATGATCCTTGGTTCCTTCCTAATCTTCCTTATTTTCGGTGTGGCATGTACAGCAATTGCAGTAAGTCTTAACCACATTTACCCTGAAATTCCAGCTTCGTTCTCAGAGATCGGAATGGGTGCAATGGCAGCAGCAGAACCAGCTCTTCTTGTCTACATTGTAAGCTCACTTTCACCAGTAGCAATTGGTCTTTGTGCAGTGGGTCTTGCAGCCGCTGCAATGTCTTCTGCAGATACATTTGCAACATCAGGTGGTTCATGTATTTCACGTGACATTTACCAGAGATACATAAAACCTGACGCAACAATGAAGCAGATGATGACAATAAACAGGATAAGTGTCCTTATTATTGTAGCACTGGCAACTGTTCTTTCATTCTACATTGACAGTATCATCGATGTAATCCATATTGCAACTTTCATTGCAAGTGCAGCCTACTTCTTCCCTCTTATGGGAGGTCTCTACTGGAAGCGTGCAACAAAGCAGGGTGCTCTTGCAGGGCTTATTGTTGGTGCAGTTGTACAGATAGGACTGACAGCTATTGATCTTGCAAATACTGCTCCATTTGCAACAGCTTATCTTGATACAATTCACCCTGTACTCTCAAATCACGGTGTTATTGTAGGAATGGCGCTCAGTGGAGTTGCTTTCTTTGGTGTATCTCTTGCAACAAAGCCATCTGATACTGTAAACCTTGCTCCGTTCTTTGCTGATGAAGCAGAGAAGCTTGAGAAAGAGGCTCTTATTGTTGATGAGTCTGATCCGGAATACAAGAAGCTTGTCAAGGTGATTGAAAAGGAAGTTACCGGAGACCGTGCAATTGTCAAACTCAACCTCGAAGCATCTGCAACGATCAACTGGGACAGGTTTGTAAATGAACTCAAAAACATTCACCCATCATGGGTAACTCCTACAGGTAGGGATTCTGTTTACAGGCTCACCAAGGCCGATATGCTTGCATGTGTTTCACTTACCCGTGGAGACAGTGAGAAAGAGATATGGTTTGCAGCAGAACCAATGGCAACCGATTTTGACCTGAGTGAAAAAGAGTTCCTTATTGCTTTCAAGCAGGTTGCAGAGGCATTTGCAAACATTGGATTGTTGCTGACATTGCCTTCTGACAATTAACGGAACAAATAGTTCTAACAAAATTAAGCTTCGGTATTTTTATCCGAAGCAATTATTTTTTCATGCATGATTGATTTCATCTATTATTGTATATTCTGTGGTTATTTTCTCCTAATTACGGTATTTATGTCAAAAATCAGTATGCTACGTAAATATTTACTTCGTATATATTAAATAAATATAATTACTAAAACTATATCTAATGTTACTCTTATATCTTTTTTTGTGGTACCTATGGAACTAAAAAACCCTATATTAGATATTGAAATGACCGAAGAGAACAGGGAACAGTTTACTTCCATGAAGAAGGGCTTTGAAGAGCTCAACGCAGAAGAAAAGATCGATGTTATCGATTTCCAGAATATAATGCTGCAAAAAGTTTCCAAACACCGTGAAAAGTATGGAATGCCAGACAGCAGCCAGGCTCCAAAAAGAGATGCAGATGAGATTATCTCTCACATGTCACCTAAATCACTGGACTATTCCCAGATGTGTATCAATTATTACGTGTCAAAGATTTCAGCGACCCTTAGAAAATAACTGACTTTTGTCATTTTCATTTCCTTTTTATTTTACATTTTTGAACTCACTTTTTAAATCTCATTTTCAACAGCTTGCATGCTGGTTCTAAACTCTGTTTTTACAAACTACACTCAAAACTTATAAGTTAAATACTGGCTAATAAGATTGGCATGGCAGAGATTATCTTTGATGACATTGGCAGTTTTCCTCTTCCGGCAGGTACATCCAAAGAGTGGATGGCTGGAAAGTTCTCTGAGAAGAAAAGTGATGCAGATCTTTTTAAGGTCATAAATGATGCTTTCATGATGAAAGTGGAAGCTGGTGTAGAGGTACCAACATATCCACAGTATCAGGACATGAACGAGCAGTTCCTTTCTATCATCAGGGATCCAGAGTGTACAGAAGAACCTTTCAAAGTCAAAGTATCAGATGCCCGTATAATTGAACTCGAAGCCATCTCTGAAGTTGCAAAAGCCTACAGGGAAGAAAGCGGAGAAAAGCTCAATGTCCGTGTATGTGTGACCGGTCCACTGGAACTCTATCTTAAGGAGTTTGGCGGAACTGAATATGTGGACATATTGAACCTTCTTGGAGAAAGTGTTGACCGCTTCGTTAAGAACTCACTTTCTGTTGCCAAAGATTTCAATATTAAAACAGTTTCAATTGACGAGCCAAGTATAGGCATAAATCCACAGGTAATGTTCTCTGATAATGATCTCACAAAAGCCATGGACATTGCATGCAGTTCAGCTAAAAAGGCCGGTTGCGACGTGGAAATCCACCTTCATTCACCACTGCATTACAAACTTGCCTGTCAGACAGAGAACATCAGTGTCATAGGTGTCGAATCAGCAGCTACACCTTCTTATCTTGATCTTATAGACAAAAAAGAACTTGAAGCCACCGATTCCTATCTCAGGGTTGGAATTGCAAGAACAGATGTTTTCAATCTTGTTTCTGTACTTAATGATAAATACAGCACAAATGTCTGGAAAGAAACCCAGTATTTCCCTGAGATAATAACTGATATGGAAACCCCGGAGATTATCTCAAAGAGACTCTCAAAGGCATATTCCATATTCGGAGAAGCTATCAAATATGCAGGTCCGGATTGTGGCCTTGGAGCATGGCCTTCCCAGGAGATAGCTGCTCAGTTATTGAGTAATGTTGCAGAAGGAATGAGTGATTTCAGGAAAGGGTTGTAAAAAAAGTTAGTGCCCTTTTGGACACTACTTGTTTTATTGGATTATTACACAGTCACTCCGTTCACACTATCAACCACAAAGTCGAAATTAGGGTCTGTTCCATCTGGATACTTTGCTGTATCTGAGATAACAATTGCTTGTCCATTTCCATCTGTTGTTCCCTCGTCGACATCACTTGTTAAACCTTCCCAGTGTCCGTGAACATCTGCACCTGAAATCGGGTTTCCATTATTATCCTTTACAGTGATCGTTGCTTCTACATGAGCAAAAACATTTGTTCCTGCACTTTTAGTTATTATCGGGACACCTACGTCAACAGTAACAATAACTTCCGGCTGGGGTGTTCCAGATTCACTTATGCTTATAGTTCCTGTTGCAGTATCTATTGCACCATCATCATCGGTAACTGTTAGAATTACATTATAGTTTGCAGGTTCAGAATATGAATACTCTATTATTGGGGTATCAGTAGTAGTATCTACATTTCCATCGCCATCAAAGTCCCATGAATATGAAGCAATTGTTCCATCAGGATCATCTGAATTAGAAGCGTCAAATCTGATTGTATCACCAACTTCTGCAGTTGTAGTTGAGATTGCCATTGATGCTATAGGTGCTTGGTTTTCTTCAACGGGTAGTTCATTGAAATAATTCAGAGCAGCATAAGCATCCACAATTCCGTATCCTGAATAGATGTCCCATCCATCCGTGTAAATATCCTTGGCAGTGTTCTCTATTGCAGCTCTTACATTGTCTGGACCACTAACTCCATTTGCAATAAGAAGGGCTGCAACACCTGCAACATGTGGTGTTGCCATAGATGTTCCCTGATAGAAGAAGTAGTTGAAATATGTGGTTTCATCATCATTCACGCCAAAAGTATTTTGGAGTATACCATCGCCATAACCATCTTTATTTAGATCTTTGCGAATATCTCCGCCAGGTGCCATTACATCAAGAGCTTCTCCATAATTTGAATAGTATGCCCGGCGACCCGAATAATCGGTTGCACCAACAGCAATACAGTTCTCATCGGCAGCAGGATAGGCTACTATTCCCTTTTTATCATTTCCTGCAGCTGCAACAATGGTGACTCCGTTATCGTGTGCATAATCAAGTGCCTGATCTAGTATACCATTCTCTCCATCTGGGTCGTATCCTGGAGACCAACCAAGGCTCATGCTTATAACATCTGCACCACTATCGGTTGCATATTTTATACCCTCCACTAGTTGCGTGAGTTCTCCGCTTCCTTCATTGTCAAGGACTTTTACTGGCATGATAGAACAATCATATGCAATTCCTGCAACACCTTTTCCATTATTGGTACTCTGAGCTATTGTTCCAGTGACGTGTGTTCCATGTCCATTGTCATCGCTTGCATCACCATCATTGTTAACAAAATCTTTCTCTAGTACAAATGAAGTTCCATCGAGATCAGGAGCATTTTTGGCAACCCCAGTATCTAATACCGCTACAATGACACCGATACCAGTTGAGATGTCCCATGCAGGTTCAACGTTAATACCATATTCTGTGTTGAAGTTCCACTGATAAGGATAATATGAATCATCAGGCACCATTGCTGCATACATAATGGAATTCGGTGAAGCAGACTTCACATTAGGATTCTTGCTGTAAATCTCCACCATCTCTTCAACAGACTTTGTTTTTGGTATCTTTAGAACCTTGAAGTCTGCATATTGACTTGTGTAAGTTACAGTTGCTCCGTTCTTAGAGTTCATAGCGTTTATCTTTGCCTCGGACACCCCAGGATTGAACTGTACTACTATTTCTCCCGGCACGTAAGGCAGCTCATACGCAACATTGGGCAATGCAACTTCAAGATTATCTTCAAAACTGTACGCTTTGGAACTGGCAGCCATGGCGGATGTCATTGTTCCTGCTACTAGCATGCTGATAGCTAGAGCTATGAAAAATGTTTTTAAGTACCTATCCAACTCTACCACCTTAATAGATGTTCATTAAGCAATTTGTTGAATCAAATATAAATACCTAATTTTATAGCTTACAAATATAATTATCAACTATCATGCAAGAAATGGTTCAAGACTTCCATCAATTGTCGTCATCACTTTATCCACGATTCCAAGTGTTACATAGGTCTCTATATAAGCTGCAAGAAGAAGCGCCACAATAATCAATACTACCATTTTCCATGTATATGTTGAAAGAAGGTAATCTTTTGTTGTCTTAAAAACGTACCTGGAATCTCGCAGAAGACTTTCAATCTCATCCCCGGTAAAAAGCTTGTTTTTGATAACCTCATGTGCCTGGATATAAGCAAAATGATATCCGACTGCTCCTGCCACAAGGATTGTAGGGATTTCAATGATTCCATGTGGTATTATCGAAATAAAGAAATACACTACATTATAGAATAGTCCAAGGAGTATTCCTCTGGTACCAAACAAATCAAATCCTGTTAGTGCACCATTAAAAGTAAAATATGCAAGCAGAATTCCCATAAGCATTCCATTTACTATCAGTATCAAAAGAGGTACTGTGTACGGGAGCATGTATGAGAACATGCGATACTCATATTTTCCATATCCACAATATTGCCATATTGTACCTTCTTTTTCCTCATTCTCATTTTTTATTTGTAGCATGTCCGGGTCAAGAGACGATGCGATACGGATGAGTATCTTATATAATGGCATCATTGTCTTTTCCATAAGAATGGAAATATTGGCATAATGTCTGTTCTTAGGTCTCATGGCAATATCACCTATCAGAAGTTTGTGTATCATCATGAAAAGACCTGTGCCAATAACTGCACAGCATGCTGCAATGCTGTTAAAGAAAAAGATCGCCCACATGGGGTTAATATAATTCGAGGTCACCTCAACTTTGGATGTTGCTGCAGAAGCAGTGCTCATGATAACTTCGCTTACAGGTTCCGGCTCTGCAAAAAGGAATGTCAGGACATAAGCTATCATAGCAAGGATAAATGCAAAAAATACGGATAACAGAAATACCCTGCAAGTCCATACGATATCCTTTGTACCGATATTGAACCTGTTAATATTTTTGTTCTCTTCATTTCCCATGTGCAGCACTTTTACCAGTTTTTATATTATCGATGCATTGAAATACTTTATGCATTATATAATTGTATTACTATATTACTATACCAGTATATTACTATTCATCACGTTTGGGAAGTATGATCAATGCGAATACCTACAGGAATAGAAGGTTTTGATGACCTTGTACAGGGCGGTTTGCTTACAGAGAGGGTTTACGTGCTTAGTGGCCCTCCTGGAAGTGGAAAAACAACTTTTGGAGTTCAGTTCCTTGCCAGCGGTGCAAGTGCAGGGGAAGTAGGACTTTATGTGACCCTGCTGGAATGTCCGCAGAACATTATTAACGACATGTCAAATTACGACATGAATGTTCCCGGTTTGATCAAAATGAAAAAGCTCTTGTTTGCTGATCTTGGTCCTCGTATGGAATATGGCTATATGGATGAAGTTAACGAGTTCATAACCACAGATTATGATGTAGGGACAAGTTCAATTGAGACAGAAGCTCCATCCCCTTCTATTGTATTTAAAGAGATAGCTGCCTATGTCTCAGAATATGATGTAAAAAGGCTCGTAATTGATTCAGTATCAGCTATCCGTTTTACAACAAGGGACCTGTCACTTCAGGAAAAAGAAATGAGCAGGTTCATGCGCAATCTCAAGAAACTGGGTTGCACGACATTGATACTATCTGAAATGACTGATCCGACTGCCTATTCTACAGAACAGTTCGCTGCTCATGGTGTAATATTCATGCATAATTTCCTATATGACAGGACCATGACCCGTGCTATACAGGTCATTAAGATGCGTGGAACAAAACATGATTGTAATATGAGAAGTGTTCACTTCTCTGAAAATGGATTGAAAGTAGAAGGCTATCTTGAATGACGGTTGTCTGTTATGGTAAGGATATTCAAAAAACAGGATGATGAGAAGAAAGAACTTCCTCATGAAGGAAAAGTCCAGCTTGCAGATGCTGCACGAAGACTCGGTTTTGAAGTCGGTTATCATCGACATTCAGAAATTGGATGGGTCCGTGAAAAGCTGGTACAAATATACAGCTTTGCCGAGCAATATGGTCTCCAGGATTTTGTAAAAGAAAATTACAATAATGGAAAAGAGGAGGGTGCTAAGGCAAAGGACCGTGATACAAAGTCCGGGCTTTCCAGAATGGTCAGCAGTAAGGTTGAATCTGAAGCTCCTCCAAATTTCACAACAGAGAGAACTAAGACTGAGTATACAGTTTCTAATATTAAGTCTGGTTACAACAATGCTGATTATTCATTTTCCGGTTCATTAGACATGACAAACCAGCCTACGCTTGTAGATCTTCCCAACAATATAGAAAGAGCTAAAGTTGTGGAAAGGCCATCATTCCTGGAAGGTGCAAAGCATCTGACGCCCAGGAAAAGATGATAAATTGTTCAAAAAAAGTAGTTATTGTTCATGCCCGTAGGCGATGAACCTTTGTTTTTCATCCAGGTTGGAAAGAATGAATCTGTCAGTTTTGATGTAGGAAATTTCCTTTGTTCCTTCAAGTTTTAATGTGTATTCTTTTCCGGGATTTGCAGCTTCAACTGTGTTTCCACCTTCAGTGATTTCCACAACTCTTACAGGTGAGGACTGGAGTCCAACGTAAAGGTGTAACATATCATTTACATTGAATGACTTTGCAAGAGGTGAAACTCTGCAATTTAACACAAAGTTTGTTGCAACTGTCTCTTCTTTTGAGACAACAAATCCCCTGTCAATGTCTTTGGACTGGATTCCTTTCAGTGCAAGTCCGACCCTGGCACCTGCCGGAGCAGATTTCACATCTACATCGTGCATCTGTATTGACCTGATCTCAAGCTCTTTCTTTGTAGGATACGCGATCATTTTATCCTTCATGTTGATTGTTCCCTGTTCAACAACACCAAGGACAACACAACCGATACCAGTCACGTTGAAAGACTGGTCTATCATAATTCTTGGGCTAAGTCCGTCAAGTTCTCTTAGTTCCTCGTCAACTTTAGCGCCCATCTCAAAAATGAGTGCTTTGAGTTCTTCCATTCCTTCAAAAGAAGTTGTGGAAATTGACATGTATTCCCAGTTCTCAAGTGCTGTTCCCTTTGTAATGTTCTGGAGCTTGGCTTTTAACTCGTCAATGGCAAATGGATAAGTTGAATCTGCTTTTGTAAGAACCACAATACCGTGTTTGTATTGCATAAGGTCAAGGGCAATGATGCATTCCGCTGCCTGTGGGTCAAGTCCCTGCGGTGGAATACATAAAAGTGCAATATCTGAGAGATTAAGTGCCGTAATAAGAGGTTTAACAGATACCGGGTAGCCGGTGGCATCAATGGTTGTGAGTATGCTGTCGTTCTTGGCATAATCGTACATTGTTACGTCAGTGACGTTACCTTTCTTTCCAAGTTTTCCGGCAAGAGTGGTCTTACCGCTTTTCTCACTTCCGATGATAGCAATCTTTGTCATGTAGGCACCTTTGTTGTGGTTTACGAATTAATCTATTCGGATATATGTCTTTTTCATGACCACAATTGACCTTCTAACATTGCAAGTGTCTTATCATTTGTGCTTTTATTCATTCTTCTGATCTCAGCCACATATTCATCCCCGATTTTCTTAATATCACCAAGTGCAATGTAGAGTCCGAACCGGTCAAGGTAATCTCTGTATTTGAAAATAGTCTCCCGGTCTTTTACACGTATGCGGAATTCATCAGAGATTCTTTCTCCGCTTTCCACCTGTTCAATTGTTTTTTTCATAGGGCGAAGAATGCTTTCTCCAAGTCTCAGGCACCTTTCCATGAAATCCTCTTCACTTTCAGCCCATTCATGTGACTGAAAGCCTTCACGTATGACTCTGGAGTACAGGTAATCTCTTCCGGCTTCGTTGTAGAATTTAAATGCCTGCCTTAGATCAGAACAATTACTTTCGGAACATGTGTATTTGATTGGTTGCAATACCATTGCCGGATCTTTGATAACAACTCCTTCCCGCCCTTTTTTTCCAAGTTCCCTGATAATCTCCATTATCTTTGAAGAAGCGCTATTGATGCTGAAATCTCCAAAGAGCCTTACCTGATTGAATCCATATTTATCAGCAAGTTCTCTTCTATGATGAACCGGCAGAGCTTCGCCTGTATTCTTGTAACGTATGTCAAAGACAAAGAAATCCAGAGATTCTATGCCATAGGCTTCTTTCTGGACATACGGATTTTCAGGTCCTGTCATTTCTCCATAGACCACAAGGTCCGGATACTCTCTGAAAAAATCCGGTTCAAGAAAATTCTGCACGCGTTCAGTGGAATAAGGGCACACATGACCGCTGCGAGTGAATGCAATAAGCTTTCCCCTGAATTCTATAACACGGACATTGTATCCGTTCATTTTCTCTTCAACGGCAACAGAAGAAATCTCACTGAAATTATTCAGCAGAGCTGGCTCAAGGAGCATTGCTCTTTTTATCTTTGGGAACCCACGCACCAGTTCAAAGGTTCCGTGGTGGTCAATGAGTACCGTCCCGTCTTCCATATGGGGTGCATGCCCCTGAAATCTGTAAATATCGTAGTATTCATCCCAATTGCGCTTAAGGTTTCCTTTTTCGATAAGTTCTGAAACCTTGGAAGGCGGAAGTTCCATGAACTCTGCCGCCTTTTCAATATTCAGTTTTGAAGTTTCGGAGTTTTTCATCTCCATTCACCCGGGTTTATTCAGCCATTCCCCGGATTACACTCCTCCTGGTGATAAGTCCTACCATGTGTCCTTCCAGATTGACGACCGGAACTCCTCCAAAATTCTCATCAAGCATCATCTTGACCGCATCACTTGTAGCCGTATTGGTATAAACGGTCTTAACACCCATCTTCATGATGTCTTCAACAATGAGGTTCTTGATTCGGGATTCCTGCTTATTTCCTTCCACAAGGTCACGGAAAGAACGCATTGCTTTTGCAATATCCTTTTCGGTTACGATTCCTACAAGTTTGTCTCCTTCCATAATTGGAACTCTTCCTATATCGTTGTCCAGCATTAGTCTCCTTACATGGCTGACACGATCTGCAGGTCCTGCAACAATTGGGTTCTTCTGCATGATCTCTCCGGCAAACCCAGTGAAATCGGTATTCTTAAGTATCTCGTTAGGTGTAACCCATCCTACTATCTGGTCATTTTCAACCACAACGGCTACTCCTCCATTCTTTACGAGGAGAGTTATAGCGTCAGTGACCTTCGTGTCCGGGAGTACCTTTACGAAATTATCGGATATTGCTGTGGCAACATGCAGGGAAGAAGCAGGCTTGCTTCCCTTCTTACGTGTTCCAAGTTCCTTTGTAAGGTTTCTCATCGTGAGTATTCCAAGCAGGTTTCCATCATGTTTCACCAGAAGACGTCTTGTTCCCTTCTTGTCCATAATGTCAAGTGCATGGGAAATTGTATCTGACTTATCTACGGCCATCGGCTCTGCCATAATTTCCTTTACTTCCATATCAATTCCTCTTCTTTGTTTTGTTTCTATGGTCTGCTTATCCTTGCTGTACTGCCTTGATTATATCGCGTCTGCTAATGAGTCCAACAATGTTGCCTCCATTAGAGACCGGAAGGGCAATTGTATGCTCTGTGAGCATCATCTTTGCTGCATTTGTTGCCTTGTTATTTGAGTCCATTATATGTGGAAGTTCTGTCATGATATCTTCTGCAACAAGAGGCACTTCCTTTACGTAGCGATACTCCTTCACACCAGCAGGTGTTGAGCGCCTTGTCATTTTAATGTTCTTTGAAGGAAGATTTCCCTCGTTATCAGACATCAGGTTGAATGCAATACTGGCTGTTGTGATCATTCCAACTGCTTCTTCAGCATCATCATTTACAATGACGAAATTGGTCTGGTTTTCCTCCATTTCGTTGATCACATGGTTGATTGTGTGGTGCCTGTGAACGAACACAACATCATCTTCTATTACTTCTGAAACCTTGGTTTTAATATCCTGCTCGGAGTAATACTTCATAATGTCCGTTCCTGTTACTATTCCAAGCACTTCTCTGTTCACAACAGCAAGTGAGTTTATTCCATTCTCTATCATGAGTTCACATGCCTGGGCGGGTGTAGCTCCAGGATAGATAGTGATGGGGTTCTCGTGCATTACCATACTCACCGGTATCTTGTCAATTGGTCTCCTTCTCCACATTGGCTCGGCCTGTGCAAGCCTCTTTCCAAGGTCTGTCTTTGTGACAATACCAACCATCTCTTCCTTTTCAGCTACCACAAGGGTGCTGATCTTATGCTTAAGCATAAGCTTTCTTGCATGTGCTACGGTTTCTTCCGGTGCTATGGTGTATACCGGTGAACTCATAATGTCTTTCACATTCATGTTGTTCCTCCTTTTTGGAAGCCTGAACTTCAAAACGTTCAGACCTGCAGGATATTTCTAATGTCTATTCTGCAAAGAGCAGTGCCTTTGTGGCTCTTCCTTGCTCTTTGATCTCAACTCTGCTCTAAACATGGATTTGGACCCGGACTCTCACAAGAGTACCAGTCCATTGTTTTTGATTACCACTTTAAGTGGCATTCCCGTTGGTATCGGGTTTTCTTCTCCACCTCCTTATCAACAATTAGCGTCAACTGATGCAGCAACATTTTCATGTACGCCGTTTATAAGTCCAAAAGGTATAGCTATGGCTCTGGAGTATTGTGTTTTTTGGTCTGTTATCAAGGATAGGGTGATTATTTTTCCCGTTTCAGCAACCTGATCTTTAATTTCCAATTAAATCACTGTGCTCCATAACATCGCAAAATTACTGTCTTATTATAGCAATAATGTACAGATGTTTTGCGAAAGACATTCCAACCTCTTGGTAAACGTTCCTACCTGCCGGTATAGTGAATATTTCCTCAAAATGCAGGTAATATTCTGTGCCTGTCTGCAGTAACAGTTAATAATCCAGCAAACACGAAATACCAGGAACTCACAATTTTTCCCGGTAGAAACACAGGTGTTGCTTTGAAGATCGATACATTTCTTCTTTTAGGATATATCGGGACAGACATTTGTTTCACCAACTTGAAGTGTCCTTAATCAGTTGACCAGTAAGAACTAGTCATAGTAACCTTCTTCCTCTTTACAGTCCTCACACAGCATCAATCCGTTAACATCCGTCAGGCTGTCTACCAGAGTTCCACAACGCTGGCAAATGCCACGTTCAAACTCCGGTTCATACTGGATGTTATTTTCATGGTGCAGTTCGATCATTCCTTCCAGAATTGTGTTCAGACCCGGAGCTATGGCTAGTATATCCCTGTCCGTTATCATTCCCACAATTTTGTCCCCTTCCATCACAGCAAGCCTTCTGATGTCAGACTTGACCATCATTTCAGCAGCTTCGATTATATTTGTCGTAGGCTTTATTGCTATGATCGGGGATGACATGATTTCTGCGACTGTCATCTCTGAGGGTAGTACATTTCTGGCTACGGTCTTTACCATAATGTCATGTTCGGTTATGATACCTATACTGTCACCATTTTCTGTAACAATAATGCTGCCAGTACCACTTCCTGCCATTCTGCTTGCAACATCAAGCACACTGGCAGTGGTATCAATGTCAAAAGTATCCTTTGACATTATTTCCCTGACCGTCATCTCATTCTGGATTTCCATTATGGAGACATCGGTTTCCATGCCATCATGAACATTCAAGACCATAAGACTCACCTCAGAATCCTGGATTAAAGGAATCGATTACCTATAGTCCACTAAATAAAATTGGACTTTTATTGTATATATAGGTGTTCGTGGATTCAAAGGCTCAACATGTAGCAGAAATAATATCTGAATATAATCAAAAAAGAAGCTTTATAGTTTGTTTTTTTAATTGAAAATGTAATTTCCGGATTAACTTAATCTGGCTATCCGGAATATATACTCTGTCTAATTTATTAATGGATGTTAATCCTTGTGCGGTTTCCTGCACTGAGCTCAATCTCATCGTTGAACCCGGATTTTGAGTATGCATCGATAATGTCAATGTTTGTATCGATATCAAGCTCATCAACAAGAAGTGCATGGTCACCCCAGAGAGCTATGCGTATCCTACCAGTGTCATCTGAAACGTATATGTTGGATACCATGTTCACTGTACCATCGTCACGATTGAATTCTCTTATTTCTCCAAGCCCGGAAACCTGTCCTGAGATGGAATATGATTCACCTGGAATTATGTCAGAGATTGGAGTGAAGCTTTCTTTGAATTCTACTTCCTCTTCTATCTTTTTGATTGTTCCGCGGTTTCCAACCTGCATTTCCACCTGCTGGTTGAAGTTGTTCTCTCTTGCATAGGCATTGATGATCTCAACAGAATCATCAACTTCGACCTGTTGTGTGAAATCTGTAAGTTCATCCCAGAGTGTGACTCTTATTTTTCCGGTCTCATCACCAATAAGGAGGTTTGCAACTTTACCTGTACTGCCATCTCTCTTGTTGAATGTCCTGATGTCAGAAATGTCAAGTACCCTTGCACGCAGGTTGATGTCGCCCATGCCGTTAGTTATATCTTTTATCTGCTTAGACTCGATACGTGCTTCGACCTTTTCATCACTTTCACAAAATACACCATTGTTACCAACATTAACCTCAACACCGGAGTATCCTTCTTTTACATATCCTGCTATCTGGAATGTCTGTCCGATCTCTATCTCGCCACTTTTTACAAGATCTGCCCTGTCATCCCATAATGTGAGTCGTATGGATCCTGTCTCATCAGCAACAATAAGGTTTGCAACCCTGCCGACTGTACCATCGTTCCTGTTGAATTCCTTTGCAGGATAAACGGTCATTACTTTAGCTATGAGCTTCACGTTTCCGCTGTTTGGTGTTATTTCTGAGATTCTCTGTATTTGCTGCTCTCCGCCTGTATCACTGACTCCAAGGTCATGTGCAACCAGCATAGCTGCTGTTCTTGTATCACAGAGTCCGCTCATCTGCTCTACTTTTTCTTCCACCTTGCGTGTAAAGTCATCTTTGCTGATGACGCCACCGAGTTTTTCATATATATCGTTTATCTCGTCCATGATAATACCCTGAAAATGAATAAAGTGATATGGAAATTGGATTTAGGTAGTTTATTATATTTTAAATATCCATTCTTTTATGTTAAACTAGTCTAAGTATCCTTTCAGATAAATTAATGTAACGAAAAAATCTGCAAATTATCAAATTTTGCTCTGTTTTTTATGTTCTTTGAACTGAGATCTTCCTTATCTTTTTAAGAGACTTGTATGATTCTTGCGTTATTTTAATAACTTATATTAATTATGAGATGTATTTGCAAGATATCATGATCCGTAAATGTAAAGAGCATGGCTATTTCAGGGGAGAAAGCTGCCCTGACTGTGGAGAAGAAGGACGTTATGTGCTGGATGATGATCGGGAAGAGAGGCTTGGGAGATTCATTTCCGGTGCGCTTAGACACTTCCCTGAAGATGTGGGTATAGAAATGGACCCTCAGGGATGGGTTGAACTTAACCAGCTCTGCGATGTCATGAAAAAGCGTTATAAGTGGGGTACAATGGAGCGTCTTATCTCTCTTGTTGAGTCAGACAGGAAAGGACGCTACGAAATAGATGATGGCTTTATCCGGGCAAGATACGGTCACTCAATAGAAGTAGACCTGATATCCGATTACCCCGATAATGATCTTACTTACCTGTATTACGGCGTGAGCCAGGAAGAAGCGGATATGCTTCTTGATAATGGAATATATCCTATCAGGCAATGTTACGTACACCTGAGCACTTCATTTGATAAGGCAAAGGAGGCTGCTTCGGTCCATACTGATAATCCGGTGATACTTGAGGTAGATGCGGAAACTGCACAGCAGGACGGAGTTGACATCGTTACTGTAAACGATGACATTGTTCTTGCAAGAGGCATTCCGCCTGAGTATATCAGTGTTGTAGAAGAATCCGAGGAATGACCTCATTCCACGGCAATCTCTACAGGCTCTTTTTTTTTACCGTAATTGATGCTGAACCTGACATCAAGCATTTTTTCAGTTATATGTATATTTGTCAGGCAATGTTTTGAAACTTCTCTTACTGTGAATGAACCTTCTCCGGCAAGTCCTAAATAAGGGATTAACTGGTCGGCAAGATGTACATCAACTTCAGCACCCGACAACAGTTCATCAAGCATTTCCTTAGCTGCATATTCCCCTACTTTCTCAGCAGGTAGCCCTTTTTTACCTATGCTCACAGAGCCGCAAAGGCCAGACCATAAAGTGATGCCGCTTCCGGTAGATCTGAAATTGTCTGAAGTGATGCCAATATCAGCTTCTTTGCCTGTTTCACCAATTATTTTTATTGCAGATTCAGCCTGCCTTTTTGCAACATGGTCTGGCAGTCTTGAGCAGTGTGATATCCCATGAATAATGTTATTCTCATTTTTGTTTTCAGATGTGCGATAGAATCCTTTCAATACAGAGGGAGTAATTTCAATTTCTGCGATTCCTCCTCCTTTTGGATAGTATCCACGTTCAATGAGAGTTATATCTGCCTGATATCCCATCATCTTCAGTGCTTTAAGAGTCACTTCTTTGAGGTAATCTATGGAAGGCGACCATGCAACGTCAGTTCCACCGGATATGCGTAGTTTTGTCTTTTCTTTTGCAAAGGCTGCAATGGGCATGATGGCCTGCATAAGAAGGGGTATGCTGCCAGCAGTTCCTATAGAAATAGTGTCATTCACCCCCTTTATTTCCGATGGAGAAAAGAATATATCAGTTGAACCGGGGAAAGCCCCCTTGATATCAGCATCGCATAACATTCCTGCAGTTTCAATGGACATGAGGTGCTGGGGTTTTAGTCCTTCCTTTGGACGGTTACGGCGTATGTTCGTTACATGGATGTCCTCTCCGATAATTGCGGAAAGAGCTATGGCTGTCCTGAGGATCTGGCCGCCACCTTCTCCGTATGAACCGTCTATTTCTATCATGTTTTCTTTCTCATCTTTTTCAATGCGCCTTTTGCGGCAAAACCTGTAGGGTCCTGAAGTGTAGCTACTGGCGGAGCATAGCAGGTCTCTATGTTTGCAAGCTCATGAACCGTTGTTCTCTTTTTGATGGCAAGTGTGAGAGCATCGATGCGTTCTTTTACTCCTTCTCCTCCTACCACCTGTGCTCCTGCGAGATATTCATCGCTGAATATGAGTTTGATGAAAAGCTTGCTTCCCCCGGGGTAATATTCAGCTCTGGTTGAGCCGGTTGCAAGTCCGGTTACTATTTTTATATCGTTCTCTGCCGCTTTTTTTGATGTGATTCCGGTGGTCCCTACCTGAAGTCCTCCTATTACTGCTACCCAGGGATTAAGTATCGGATCGAATTTGACAGGTTTTGATGTAAGGTTTTTTGTTATTGTTCCTGCCATTCTTCTAGCGTTGCTTGCTACCTGACTTAACATTGGCTTTCCGGTCATAAGCTCAAGAACTTCTATGCATTCTCCTCCGCAGTAGATGTCAGGGTGAAAAATGCCTGACACTGACGGATGGAGATAGTCATCAACTATTATTCCTCCGGTAGAGCCGATATCGATTCCTGCGTTTACTGCAAGTTCATTCTCTGGTGATACTCCAGTGGTGAATATCACAAGGTCTGCCGGGAAATCGGTGGAGCTAATTGTTACAGAGCTAACATTCTCTTCACCGTTCAATGCAGAGGGGACGTATCCTGTGATTACATTCACTCCCAGGGATTCGAGGTGCTCCTGCACGGCTTCAGCCATGTCCGGATCAACATTATGGGAAAGTATTGAATGACTTCTGTTCAAAAGAATGGTATTTATATTCCTTCTTGCAGTTGCAGCCGCCAGTTCAGTACCTATGGAACCTCCTCCTACAATAACAACCGAAGATGCATTTTTGAGTGCCTCCTCTATTCTCATGGCATCAGTAAGCGTTCTGAGCGTGAACACATTTCCAAGAGAGGTTCCTGGGATATTGGAAGGAATATCTGGTTTACTTCCGGTTGCAATTACTAATTTGTCAAAATGATATTTTTCTTCACCTGATGTAACGGTGCTTTCTTTGATATTTATAGAATCAATTCTTGTTCCAAGGTGCAGGTCTATACCCATGTCTTTTAAGATTTTTTTATCTCTTCTGATGAGTGTCTTAAAATCTTCTATTTCTCCACTAATGACAAAAGGCATACCGCACTGGCTATAAGCAGTATGCACATCTGCAGAAAATACGGTTACTGAGTAATCGCTGTGGCGTGTGAGGCTTGTGGCAACAGCCATGCCGACTGCTCCACCACCAATGATTATTATTTTTTGATTGTCATTGTTCTTTTCATCTGACATGGTCTTTTATAAGCTCGCATGAATATTAACTATGTTCCCTGAGACAAATCGGGATTCTGTAGTCAAAATAATTTGTGTTTTCGGTTTAAAATATCCAACAAACTCTGGAAAATGTCGACCCATAAGTTTATAAGAGTTTGAATTCTATTACTTAATGTAGTCATGATTATATGCCTACGTGTTCGATATAATATAGATACTGAGAACGAGGGTATCTTTCAATAATACAAATATAGTTTAGTCATTCGTAATCACTACGATTCAAAAAGGATCATCTACCGAAAAGGTATTCATAACATCACAAAGTGCTTACAGGTCAAAAGCTGCAGGTATTCAATGAGGGATTTGGAAATACTGCTTATTGGCCATGCCACAAAACAGTTTCAGTAGCTTATGCATACATTGCATGGTACTCACGCTGCTGTTGTTAGCTTGGCGTTGGTTTGGATTAAGTGGAAATCTTCATGTTTATTCATTGAAGTTGAAGTTTGAGTTCCATTATTCAGGTTACGCTATTCTGGACCTTCGATAAGATGACTTTGCGCAGTCATTACAACTTTTCTATTTTGTATTCCCGAATTGTTCCGGTATCATCATCACAAATTCGGAGTTTATCATATGCAAAATGCAGATACTACAAAATATATAATTCATTCAAAAATTAGCGCAGATGGAATAATAGAACGCCCGGATATAGTAGGTGCCATCTTTGGTCAGACCGAGGGTCTTCTTGGTTCCGATCTTGACCTTCGTGACCTTCAGAAAACAGGACGTATCGGCAGGATCGAGGTTGTTGTCGGTGCGAAAGGTGGAAAGACAAAGGGTACTATCCTTATTCCTTCAAGTCTTGACAAGGTTGAGACTTCAATCCTTGCAGCTTCACTTGAGACCATAGACAGAGTCGGTCCATGCAGCGCAAAGATAGAGGTTACTCATATAGAGGATGTCAGGGCTACCAAGCGTCACCAGATTATTGAGAGGGCTAAGTACATTTACAAGGGAATGTTCGATGAGAACCTTCCGGAATCCCAGGAGATTGCTGATGAAGTGCGCCAGTCTGTAAGGGTCGAGGAAATGCAGTATTTTGGCAAGAACAAGATACCATGTGGTCCTACTGTGTTTGATTCCGACGCTATTATCGTAGTTGAAGGCCGCGCAGACGTTCTTAACCTTTTGAAATACGGTATAAAGAATACTATTTGTGTTGGCGGTACAAATGTTCCTCCTGAAGTTGCCGAATTTACAAAGAAAAAGGATACTGTAACTGCTTTCACTGACGGTGACCGTGGAGGGGAGCTTATCATTAAGGAACTTGTCCAGGTTGCTAACATCGACTACATTGCAAGGGCACCTGACGGAAAGAGTGTCGAGGATCTTGTTCAGAAAGAGATTGTCAGGTCACTCAGGCAGAAAGTCCCTGTTGAGCAGGTAATTGACAAATATCTTGTCAAGGACCAGGGTTCATCCGATGACAATGGTCGTGTGCAGCGTTTACCTAAACGCAAGGAAAGAAGACCTGCTCCAACCCCTGCACCTGCTTCTGAAGTGAAGCGTGTTGCTACTTCTACTGTAAAACGAACTCCAAGAGATGCCCGTGGAAGGGATAACAGGAAGAAAGAACCAAGAGATCAACAGTCACGTGAAGATCGGGTTGCTGTTGAAAAGCAGGTTGAAGCTCCTAAGACTAAGGTTCCTGCCTCCCCGGAGAACAAGAGATTTAAAGATCATGCAAACGACCTGATAGGTACTTTTAGTGCACGTTTCCTTGATGGCAAGGATAATGTTGTCAATGAAACTGCTGTCAGGGATCTTGTAAGCACTCTCAAGGACTACGAGGCCGAAGTCAAAACAGTTGTGTTTGATGGTGTGGTTACTCAAAGGATTCTTGATATTGCTGCAGATAAAGGCATAGAACGCCTTATAGGTGCAAAAGTAGGCAGTGTTACCAAAAGACCTGCTTCTGTAAAAGTTCTTACTGCAGCTTCTCTATAAATTGATGTACTGTGCTTGCGCACAGTATATATATTTCTTATTTTTTATTGATTTTCTTTTTGGATCTTCTTATTTTATTAATGAGTTTTTCATGCAATCTCTCATGATTAATCATTGAGATAATTACGAAAATCTTATTTACTATGTATACGGAAGTTATTTCCGGGGGAAATACCTTTATTAGTAAATTTACCAACTAACATAAGTGCATTATTTTAAAGAGTGCACAAAATAACAGTAAATATTTAATTTTCAAATCAGGTTGGTTGGTATGCATAAAGATGAATTAATACAGTTGCACACATTAATGGCACAGATCAGAAGACACTTTGAGCACATGGGTATGGATACTCCATTCGCGGAGTATGACTCACTATCCATAAGTCCTCTGCATGTTCATAGGAGCAAGGCAGAGCACAAACATGCAATATTCGTTCTTGGTAACGACATTGCAGCAGCTCTTTCTCGGGATGACACTTCCGGAATAGGAAGGACATCTGAAAGGATGCATGAGCTTGCTATGAAGGCAGGCAGCCAGTTGTTACATACTAACTAGGCTATTCCTCCTTTTAACTTCTTTAATTTCCCATTGGAGACAGATATCCGGAATTAAAGTTGTGGTTAAATGGACAATGAGATTGATGGTGTCAGGCGCTTTTTCATAATGATGCCATCCTCTCCATCCGAATAATAGCCGTGTTGTACCCAGCAGGCTATAAAGTCCCTGCGTTTGTAAAAATCTTGGGCTCTTGTATTTGTTATTCTAACTTCCAGACTTGCAAATGTCAGAAGCTTGCATACAAACACTGAAAGGATGGCGTCCATAAGCCGGGCACCAATGCCCATGCTTCTGAATCCCTCTCTTACGGCAAGAGAAAAGATCCGTCCTTCTGTTTCAGATAGCTTATATCCTACAACAAATCCTGCTATGTAACCGTTGTATTCTGCAACAAGGAACCCTTCACTGTTCATTTCGTAGAAGTTCATATAAAGGAAAGGATTGTGTTCCGAGAAAGCTTGTGACTCTATCTCCAGAACCTCTTCGAAATCTGATGGCTCAAAGTTCCTTATTACTAACATCTGAAATCACTATTATTCGAGCTTTTTTACGTGGCGCAGATCAACTGCAACTCCACGGTTTGATCTTCTCATCTCATCTCCGTTCATATTTGCTCTTCCGACTGCAATTGCTTTTTCTCCGATGATTATAACCTCATCATTTGGTCTGATCAACGGATCTGCATCAATAACGCCAGGTGCCAGAAGAGAGCCACGCGGCACAAAGTCATCTATTTTAACGGTATATCTGCCTTGTTCCTGAAGGGCTTTTGCCCCTTCTATGGTAATGGCCAGTGTTCCATATTGCGGTATAAGTGTTATAAGCTGTTTTTTCCCGACAAATATCTGGTGTTTGGGGAATGGTCCTTTGACAGTTGAACCTTCAGGAACAAGAATATCTCCGGAACCTTTGCCGAACTGGTAGTCTGCAACAGCTTTCATGAGGTCTTTCTGTGTCTGCTCATGTCCGCGTTTTCTTCCGGTACAGAGTTCTGACACTGTTTTGCTGAGATTTTTCAGTGATTCCGGTGATGAAACATTACCAAGACTCGTATATATTATATTTATACCAAGCTTTTCTGCAACCATCTCACATATAACACGGTATGCATCTTCAACATGTGCAACAATACTTGTGTATTTGTGCTTTGTCAGGTAATCTTCAAGACAGGACGCTACCCATTCCCTTTCTTCTGCATCCCAGTAACCTGTTACTGTAGTATCATAATGCGCAGCAGGATATGTTAGTTCCAGTTCCCTTGGGACAATTCCAAGAGGGGATGTGATTATTACCTCATGGACGAATTTCCTGCTCTTGCCAAGAGCATTGATGAATTTCCAGTGTGAGTTTGAAGTGGAATATGGTTTTCTGGCAGAACATGGTAGCAGTAGCAGCACATCAGATGCAGGAGGTGTGTATCTTTCCTGAATCCTTTTAGCATATCTTACGATCTCTGCCCTGTTCTGCGATTCTCCACAGGTGGCAACCAGTGTGTTATTCCTTGCAATAGCATTCTGGCTTTCCACAAAGTCATACTCTGCATCAGTAAGTCTCATAAGTGCCGTAAGCCAGGTGTTCACTCTGCACTGTCCTTCAATATACTCACGCAGAGTTCCTGCACGTATTCTTTCCCTTACAAGTGCAGCTTCCGCTTCCATGGCGTTGATGTTGTGTTTTTCAAGAATTGCTGCACGGCTCTTTTTATCCATGGCCCTGAGGCTTGTCAGGTCAGTGGATGAGCATGCACTGCATCGGCATGGCAACTCTGCAAGTGAATCAAGATAGAACTGCCCGGCAGTTGTAAGGTAAATATCGTTGTGTCCGGCAACTATTGCTTTGGTATTATCAAAGACATCGACTCCGAGGTAGATCAGCATTGCCAGATTTTCAGGAATTGCTATGTTAGGTGCATAAATTGCAGTATCAGGAGCGATGTTCTTTTTCATTTCTAAAAGAACACTGAGAAAAGCTCTTGCATTGTTCTCAAAGCATCCGGCTCCTTCCATAACGTACAGGTCATGCTCTTTTACCTGCTGTCCGGTTATGTAAATAGCTCCGGTAGCACCAGAGTCTTCCATTCCCTCGGCTTTCTCAACCAGTTTGATTGTCACATTCTTTGGAGCTTCCGGTGTAAGGTCCTGATGTGGAAGTATTATAAGCGCATCTTCACCGGTTTTTTGTCTTATTTCCCTGAGATGTTCCTGAGCTTCTTCAAAGCCGGGATATTTCCAGAGTGATCCGCCGTCTATTATCGGGCTTTCAGGCTTACCCAGGCTTCTTGTATCTATAATATAAGGTGTACGGATATCTTCCTTCAATAGGAATTTCCCTATCCTTGCAGCACCGTCCCGCTGCTGTACCTCAAAGTATCGTGTCATTGCTGTGTAATAGGCTTAGTCAGATGTAAATGTTTGCCTTCACCAAAAACTATAAATCTCACTATTCCACTTAAAAAACGATTCCATGCAAAAATCCGATTTACTTAAAAAACTGCAGGAAATAGTAGGAGATGAGCACGTTTCCGCATCAGCTGCAGAACTTTATTGTTATTCATGTGATGCCTCACAGATAAGGGGCATGCCTGATTTTGTTATCAGGCCTGTAAGTACTGAACAGATATCGAAGATAGTCAGTCTTGCAAATGAGAATGAGATTCCTGTAACCGCAAGAGGTGCGGGTACAGGACTTGCCGGAGGGGCTGTTCCGGTAGAAGGCGGCATTGTACTTGACATGTCAAGCATGAACAGAATACTTGAAACAGACCTTGACAATCTTCAGGTAACCATCGAGCCGGGTATTGTCCAGGAAAAACTGAATCAGGCACTTGAACCATATGGTCTTTTCTTCCCACCGGACCCTGGAAGTTCAGCAATGTGTACCCTTGGTGGGCTTATTGCAAACAACGGAAGTGGAATGCGCTCTGTAAAATACGGAACCACCCGCAACTATGTGCTTGGACTTGAAGTTGTTCTTGCGGATGGAACTGTGATCAATACAGGTTCCAAGGCATCAAAATCAGTTGCAGGTTATTCACTCACTGATCTTTTTGTAGGATCAGAAGGTACACTTGGTATTATCACAAAAGCTACTCTAAGACTAAGGGCACTTCCAAAGGAACGTTCGGTCTTGCTTGCTTCTTTTGAAGATCCAGAACTTGCAGGTCAGGCAGTAGTAAAAGTCCTCTCCTCAGGAATCGTTCCTTCTGCATGTGAAATTCTTGACAGGAATATCATAGAGGCAATTAACACATTTGACCCTAAGATCGGCTTGCCAAAAGCAGGTGCCATCCTGATGTTCGAGGTGGATGGAACTGAGAACACGGTCCGTGAAGGAATAGAAATGATAAAGGATGCATGCAGCACCCTTGCAACAAGTATCAGGGCAGCTTCGGACAAGAAGGAAAGAGATGAGATATGGGCTGCCAGAAGACTTGTAGGAGCGGCGGTTTCCAGACTGGATCCACTCCGCACCCGTGTTTATGTAGGTGAGGACATCGGTGTCCCGATAAAAGAGCTTCCTGGAATGCTTCACAAGGTACGTGAGATATCTGAAGAGTTCAAGCTTCCCATCATGACTTACGGTCATATAGGTGATGGAAATCTTCACACAGGAATGTGCATAGATGTGCTAAGCGATGCTGAATGGGAGAAGCTGAACAAGGCTGCTGACAAAATACACCGCACTGCTATAGGTATTGGCGGAACGGTCACTGCAGAGCATGGAGTTGGCAGTGCCAGAGCAGCGTATCTTGACCTTGAACTTGGAAAAGCTCTTGATGTAATGATATTGATTAAAAACGCACTGGACCCGAAGGGTATTCTCAACCCGGGTAAGATGGGGGTCTGAAAATGAACGATACAGACATGCGTTCTATACTGAAATGTGTACGTTGTGGTACATGCCGTGCAGTATGCCCGGTTTTTGAAGTGAACGGCTGGGAATCATCAGGTTCACGTGGCCGTATGCTTGTAGCACATGGGATATCCCAGGGACTTGAGGTAGACCAGGGTGTCTTCGATAGTATTAACACCTGTACTACATGCGGACTTTGCGAACAGATCTGTCCTTCAGGTGCATCTCCTGTCAAGGTTATAGAAAACTTAAGGCACCAGCTTGTGCTTCAGGGTAAGATGACAGATGCACAGAAGCTGATACGCACAGATGCTCTTGAAAAAGGAAACCCTCTTGGTGAGTCTAAGGACAGGATGGCATGGTTGGGTGATTCCAGAAATGACCTTCCTGAAAAGTCAGAATATGTATTCTTTGCAGGTTGTCTTGCATCTTACCGCTATCCGGAGATTACAAAGAAGACATTTGATATCCTGAGGAAGTTCGGAGTAACTGTACTTGAAGAAGAAGTTTGCTGTGGTTCCCCACTTCTGAGAACCGGCTCTGACCCATCCGAGCTTATGTCAAAGAACCTTGAGCAGATCAAAAAGATAGGTGCTCACACAGTTATCACAGGCTGTGCAGGTTGCTATACAACCTTGAAGAATGATTTCCCGGAAGAATTGAATGTTCTCCATGTTACTGAGTTCCTTGCAGACCGTCTTGATGAGCTGGACCTGAAAAAACTTGACTTGAAAGTTACTTATCATGACCCATGTCACCTTGGAAGGTGCAATGGTGTATTCGACGCTCCAAGGCAGATCATAAAATCAGTCTGTTATCTTGAGGAAATGAAGAGCAACAGGGAAAAATCCAAATGTTGCGGAGCAGGTGGTGGAGTCTTAAAAGGTTATCCTGAACTCTCACTTGAACTCTCAAAGAACAGGCTTGAAGAGATACCAAAGGATGTTGACTATCTGGTAACTGCATGCCCTCTTTGCCGCACAAATCTCAAACGTGGTGGCCCAAAGGTTGATGTTCTTGATGTTATCGATCTGCTTGAAATGGCTATGGGATAGCCATTTTAGTTTTATTCCCACTCTTTTTTAATTGCTTTTTAAAAAAGGAAAAGAGCATGAGTTTATGCTCTCTTTATTTTCCTGCCAAGCGCCAGAGCAAATACTGCTACTAATGCTTCAAATCCCGGAATAGGCAGACTGTTTTCAGCATTATTAGTTGGTTCTTCAACAACTTCCTGCACAGATTCCATTTCTGTATCCTCATATCCGTTCATTTTTCGAAGTTCTGCATAGTCCAGGTTGAGTCTTTTGCTGGCAAGATAAGCAGGATATTGCCCGGACTCGGTATTTCCTCCAAGAACTTCATATATTATGCAGGAACCATCATCTGACCAGTAGACTTCGTAGATTACTGATTTTTCCCATTCCATTGGTGTGTCTTTAGTACTTTCTATGTAGAATGGTGTGAGTTCTCTGTGCAGTAGGGTATTGTTGTGAACAGAGCAGATATCTATGGCGTATTGGGCATTTCTGCCGTCATCGAAGAAAACTGCCCTTGGTGCTGCGTACATCTTGCTGTCAGGAGAAAAAGCGACTCCATAATAGCTCATTGTAATTATGTTCTTGATATTGGCCTCTGTTCCCGCAACAGTATCATTAATGACATAATCTTCAACCCCTACTCCATTTTCGGAATCAAGTGCCTTTTTGTATACATTGTGATTTCCATCAGGACTTGTTGTTGTTCTAGGGGTAAGTCTGTAGTTAAGGTGTATCTGTGAATGCTCTCCATCCTCGCTGTACACAACTATCTGATGTGCCTCTAAACTATCAGGGTTCGTGTATGATTTGGAATAGAACATATTCTCAGTCACAGTCTCATCTATGCTTATGACCGGGCTCGCCAGAACAGTAGATGTCTGGATAATAATCAACAATAGCAATGGTGCCAACAACTTATACTTCATAGCGTAACTTCCATTTTTCTTTGAAAAATATACGTTTGAAGTACAGTAAACTAATATATGTTAAAAAGATAACGATTTTATTCTAAAAGGTAATGGTAATTAGTATTACCATCCTCTTTTACCTCCTTTCTTGCGGCTTATCAGGCAGTTCCAGGAATTCCCAACAAGATCGAGCCGGTTGGCACGCTTCAATCCTTCATACACCAGATTATAGTTCCCTGGCTCACGGTAGTGAAGCATTGCTCTCTGTATGCTTTTATCTTTCTGGGAAGTTGCCACATATATCTTCTTCCCGGTGAAAGGATCGATTCCTGTATGGAACATGCATGTTGCCGCAGTCATGGGAGTAGGGGTAAAATCCTGAACCTGCTTGGTATAGCGTCCGGTATCCCTGATATATTCAGCAGTTTCTATCATGTCATTAAGAGTACATCCCGGATGACTTGACATAAGGAAAGCAACAAGATACTGGTCTTTGCCAAGTTTCTCATTTATCTCCTTGAATTTTTCTTCGAATTTCTCGAATACTTCCCTGTCAGGTTTTTTCATGGCATCGGTAACTTTGTCGCAATAATTTTCAGGTGCAACCTTCAGTTGCCCGCTTACGTGGTGAGCACATAGTTCTTCCATGTATTCTTCATCAAGCAGCGCAAGGTCATAGCGCACACCATATCCTACAAAGACCTTCTTAATCCCTGGAATTTCCCTGAGCCTGCGCATAAGCTCGATGAGTTTCTTATGACTTGTATTAAGTGACGGGCAGGCTTTCGGATAGATACAGATCTTGTCCTTACATACACCTTTGTCTTCCCAGTTCTTGCAGTCCATTCCATACATATTGGCAGACGGACCACCTAGTCCGTTTATAGTACCTTTGAAATCTTTTATTTCGGTGAAACCTTCTGCTTCCCTGAGAATTGATTCCATGCTGCGGCTGCGTATCATTCTTCCCTGATGCAGGGCAATGGCACAGAAAGAACAGGCACCGAAGCAACCTCTGTGTGTGTTAATGGAGAATCTGACCATATCAAGTGCGGGGACAGGTTCATCGTATGACGGATGCGTCTCTCTGGTGAATGGAAGTTCATAAACGTGGTCCAGCTCTTCAGTTGTGAGTGGGCGCATGGGTTTATTCTGTATTATGACTGTCTTTGGATGGACCTGGATAATGGCGTGTCCTTTAATGTGGTTCTGTTCCTGATAAACCGTTTTGAATGCGCTTGCATAGAGTTCTTTGTTCTTTGATACTTCTACATAAGGCGGGATTTCTATCCTGCTCTCAAGCAATTCATCTTTTTTCTCTTTCCATGTCTTGATGTCCATTTTCCAGACAGTTCCATCAATGTCTGTGATATCCGATACAGGAATCCCTTTGTTGAGTCTGTCTGCGATCTCAAGTATCTGTAGTTCGCCCATTCCATAAACAATGAGGTCTGCAGGAGCGTCTGCAAGTATTGACTGGCGTACTTTGTCAGACCAGTAATCATATTGCGCGAAGCGGCGCAAGGATGCTTCAATTCCTCCGATTATCCTCGGAGTATCAGGATAAGCTTCTTTCAGGCGGTTGGAGTAAACAATGGATGCACGGTTAGGTCTTAATCCTGCTTCATTACCGGGGGAATATGCGTCATCATGTCTGAGTCGTTTTGATGGTGTGTAGTTGCTTACCATTGAATCAGTGTTACCTGCACTGATAGCAAAGAAAAGACGTGGTTTTCCAAGTTTCTTGAATTCCTCTACATCATCCCATTTTGGCTGTGCAATAACTCCTACTCTGTAACCTGCGTCCTCAAGAACTCTGCCAATGATGCTGGTACCAAATCCTGGATGATCCACATATGCATCACCTGTGACAATAATTACGTCAAGTTCGTCCCAGCCTTTCTTTTTTGCTTCTTCAAGGCTCATGGGCAGGAACTTTGCCGGGTCTGCCATTTTGTTATTCTTGACATTCTTGCCGTTATTATTTCTTTTTTGTTTCATATTGCGTCCTTAGAGTAACATGCTTTTGGACATGCGAAGGGAGAATTGTATCTGCGTGTTAACATCATTTGATGTAACTTCGCCGTGTCCCGGGTAAAGTGTTTTGACATCAAGCTGTACAAGTTTGTTGATTGATTCGGTCAGTTGGCTGCGGTTGCCACCCTGAAAATCAGTGCGTCCGATGCTTCCGTTGGGAAATACTGTGTCCCCTGAAAAAAGGCTCTTTGAATTTGCTTCGTAGAGGCAGATTCCGCCTGGGGTGTGGCCGGGTGTATGAATTACTTCCAGTTCCTCATCATTTCCTATGGGTATCCTGTCGCCTTCTTCCAGAAGCATGTCAGGCTTGATTACAGGTGCCTTGTTTCCAAACATTGCTGCTGCACTTATCGTGTCATTGCTCAGGAGTGGTTCATCGTCTTTATGGATGGCTATCTTTGCACCGCTGATGTCTGCTATTGCCTGTGCGGATGCTGTGTGGTCGTAGTGGCAGTGTGTGAGTATTATAAGTTCAAGATCCTTGATGTCAATGTTCTCTGTGATAGCAGAGATAAGGCCTTCTGTGCTCATTCCGGTATCCACCAGTATTTTTCCGTTAATGAGGTATGAGTTAGCGTCATAAAGCCCGATAATAAAATGTTTGACCTGCATGTATATTCTCCCGTAGAACAGTCAAGTTTAGAGCTCAAATGCCCTGAGGGTATTTTGCATTGTCGCCTTAGCAATTTCAGCTTCATCTGTTTCTTTTAGTTGTGATATGACAGGAACTGAGTCTCTGACAAATACAGGTTCATTGCGTCCTTTTCGTGGTGAGAGGAACGGGCTGTCAGTTTCAATGAGCATGTTCTCAAGAGGGAGATTTTTTGCAATTTCCTTGTGGTGGTCTGAGAAACATACAAGTGTGGGAACTGAAACATAGTGGCCTGCATCAACTATGTCTTTCATGGTCTCGATAGTGCCTCCGTAACAATGGAAGACAACCCTGTCCAGGTCTCTGGTCATTTCAAGTGCAAGTTCTTCCCCGTCCCTGCCGTGTATTACAAGAGTTTTGTTGTACTGGTCTGCAATGTCAATGACCTTCTGAAATACTTCTTTTTGCTTCTGTTTTCCTGCTTCGTCGGTACAGTAGTAAAAGTCCAGGCCAGCTTCGCCAATTCCTATGGCTTTGTCAACGTTGCGTTCCATCTGGGCAAGTATCTGGTTAATTCTTTCGTTGTTGGTTTCAGGTACCATCTGGGGACTGAGGCCCAGTGTTGCATGGATGAAATCGTACTTTTTAGCAAGTTCAAGTGAATTGGCATTGGTTTTGTAGTCTATGCCGGAATTGATCATTAAGACAACACCACTTTCTTTTGCCCTCATGATTGTCTCATGCCTGTCTTTGTTGAATTTTGGGAAATCAAGGTGACAGTGAGAATCTATAACTTCATAGTTCATGTGTATCTGCTCAGAATTATGAGTTCATTATATAGATATTATGGATATGGCCTGTTTTACGATACATGTATGAAAACAATGCTGTCATTTGATATTTTGGAAAATCACAGTTAAGGGCAAATATATTAAAAAAGGACCAGAACCGTGAAATCACGGTTCAGTAAAAAACCAGTTATTCCATATTCCAGAGCTTCTTCTTGTCAAGAAGCAGGTTTATGGCTGTTATGAGTGCGTCAACAGATGCAGTTGCAATGTCTGTACTGGCTGATTGTGCACTGGCAACACGTCCGTCTTCGTCCTGGACCGAAATTGTTACTTCTGCAAGAGCATCGCTTCCGCCTGTGATAGCTTCAAGGCTGAAGTCGCGCACCTTTACTTTGGTGTATTCACCGATCATAAGTTCTACTGCCTTAAGGGCGGCATCTATCGGCCCGACTCCGTAATTTGATGCTACTGCTTCATGGTCACCTATTTTTGCCCTGACGACTGCTGTGGGTGTTGTGAGGTTACCTGTCATTACAGAGAACTCTTTCAGGACGATGGTCTCATTGCCAAGTTTTCTTCCAAGGACTATTGATGCAACAGCACGCAGGTCTGCATCACAGATGCGCTTACCTTTGTTTGCAATATCCTTGATCCTGGCAAGAATCTCATCCAGTTGTTCGTCGTTGGTTTCAATACCCATATCGTCAAGGGATTTCTTGACTGCATGTCTTCCAGCATGTTTTCCAACAACAATGCGGCGCCTGTGACCGACCATTTCCGGTGTCATGATGCCTGGTTCA
The DNA here is from genome assembly GCF_031312595.1 of Methanolobus sediminis. Taxonomy (NCBI): domain Archaea; kingdom Methanobacteriati; phylum Methanobacteriota; class Methanomicrobia; order Methanosarcinales; family Methanosarcinaceae; genus Methanolobus; species Methanolobus sediminis. The sequence continues at coordinate 1,466,321 of NZ_CP133592.1, forward strand.
AAGGTGTCAGCCTTTTCAAGCACTCCGTGGGTGTGTATGCCGGATTCGTGGGCAAATGCATTGTCTCCAACGATTGGTGTGTTTGCAGGCATGTGTATGCCGGAGTAATTCTCCACCATCTTTGCGGTTTCGAGGAGATATTCTGTCTTGACATTTGTCTTTGCGCCATATATTGAATGCAGGCACATTACAACTTCTGCAAGATTAGCATTGCCGGCACGTTCGCCGATGCCGTTAACGGTTACCTGTATCTGACTTGCGCCTGCTTCGGCAGCCATAAGACTGTTTGCGACTGCAATTCCGAAGTCGTTGTGGCAGTGTACGTCAATGGGTATGTTTATTTCACTGTTGATGTTCTTGATAAGCTCGTACATTGAGGATGGTGACATTACTCCGACTGTGTCGGGTACGTTTATGATGTCACAGCCTGCTTCTTCTACGGCTTTGTACACTTCTATGAGATAGTCAAGGTCAGTCCTTGTGGCGTCCATGGCTGAGAACATACATTTTGCACCGTGGTCCTTAATGTAGTCTACAGCGTTGACTGCCATGGAAAGCACTTCTTCCCTGCTTTTCTTTATAGTATGTATCCTTTGGATGTCAGATGTGGATACAAAGGTGTGTATCATATCAACATTACAATCTATACATGCATCCAGGTCTTTGGTAAGGACGCGGGCAAGACCACAGACATCGAGACTGAGTCCTTCGTTGGCTATGGCTCTTACATTTTGCTTTTCGCCTTCCGAAGAGACCGGGAAACCAGCTTCAATCACGTCAACGCCAAGTTTGTCCAGTTGAAGGGCAATCTTGAGTTTTTGCTCGTTGGTGAGTGATACGCCAGGTGTTTGTTCACCGTCGCGCAGTGTCGTGTCAAAAATAGTCTTGTGTTTATCTATAAGCGGTTTATCGCTGTAAAAAGCGATCCCTCAGTTCTACGGTTGAATTCATGATAATCAGTTGGAATAGTTCTATCATATTATAAAAAGGAAACGTATTGATTTTAGATATTGTTTAAATTAAATCTGATATTTTATGTTGTATTTGCTTCCTGAGTATGGATATCACTTTCATGTGGTATTGAATGTACAATTATTATGGGTTTTAAGTTAGTGTTTCTGCATTTTACGTCGAATAATCACGGAGTTTCCAAAAAAGAAAATTCCAATTAAGAAAAGAATCATTCCTATGATCGTATAATTAGTCGGAAGATTCTGGGTAGATGTTAAGATAGCTATAATGCTACCTAATCCCGCAGACATCAATCCGATTCCCTGCATTTGTTGTATTTTGTCCGCTGTTTTCACATAACCACCATACGTCTGCTGCGTTCAGGGCATACTTTACCGCATATGATCCTTCTATCATATTGATAGTTTCTTTAATAATATTCATATATAACTATAATATTATTGCAATGTTTGCAATGTATGTATAGATTTAGACCTGTGTGTTTATAATCATCCATGTCTGAACATCAAATTATGAATTTTGTGAATGCCCTTTTAATCATATATTTGGTTCAATTATTGCATTCTCCCGCAACGCTTATATAGTAAGCTTGTTATGTTAGGGTGCTCGCGAGGAGCCAGGTGATGCGGTCAATGCATCACGAAAATAAGCTCGTCGCAGAGTAGAAGATGAAGTATCAAATTTAATTTCATCATGGCAGGTGTGATCAAAGGTCCATCCTTTGGCTTCGAACCCCGTGTTCGAAAGCCTTATATACGATGGTAACCTTTGAAGGAGTCCGCGCAAATCGCGCGAAAACACTTACAATCACCGCCTTACAAGTGGAGACTGAAGTTTTTTCAGTCTGACGTTGGATTTGGCAGTTCGGTTAATTCTGACCGGTAGTGTATAACTACAAACAAATTAAGGAATTAACCAAACTTATGTGCAAATAGGAAATTTTCTCTCAAAGAGAGTTCTTTCCGACTGATTCCTAAATGACTTCCAAAAATAAACAATTCTTTGTGTGTGATCAACAATTCTGGTTGATCCTGCCAGAGGTCACTGCTATCAGTATTCGACTAAGCCATGCGAGTCAAATGTTCTTCGTGAACATGGCGTACTGCTCAGTAACACGTGGATAATCTGCCCTAAGGTCAGGTATAACTCCGGGAAACTGGTGATAATCCCTGATAAATCATAGATACTGGAATGTTCTGTGATTCAAAGCTCCGGCGCCTTAGGATGAATCTGCGGTCTATCAGGTTGTAGTGGGTGTAGTGTACCTACTAGCCTACGACGGATACGGGTTGTGAGAGCAAGAGCCCGGAGATGGATTCTGAGACATGAATCCAGGCCCTACGGGGCGCAGCAGGCGCGAAAACTTTACAATGCGGGAAACCGCGATAAGGGGATACTGAGTGCCAGCATATTATGTTGGCTGTCCATATGTATAAATAGCATGTGTTAGCAAGGGCCGGGCAAGACCGGTGCCAGCCGCCGCGGTAACACCGGCGGCCCGAGTGGTGGCCACTATTATTGGGTCTAAAGGGTCCGTAGCCGGTTTGATCAGTCTTCCGGGAAATCTGACAGCTCAACTGTTAGGCTTCTGGGGGATACTGTCAGACTTGGGACCGGGAGAGGTAAGAGGTACTACAGGGGTAGGAGTGAAATCTTGTAATCCTTGTGGGACCACCAGTGGCGAAGGCGTCTTACCAGAACGGGTCCGACGGTGAGGGACGAAAGCTGGGGGCACGAACCGGATTAGATACCCGGGTAGTCCCAGCCGTAAACGATGCTCGCTAGGTGTCTGGGACGGTGCGACCGTTTCAGGTGCCGCAGGGAAGCCGTGAAGCGAGCCACCTGGGAAGTACGGCCGCAAGGCTGAAACTTAAAGGAATTGGCGGGGGAGCACTACAACGGGTGGAGCCTGCGGTTTAATTGGACTCAACGCCGGAAAACTCACCTGGGGCGACAGCAATATGTAGGTCAGGCTGAAGGTCTTACCTGAATCGCTGAGAGGAGGTGCATGGCCGTCGTCAGTTCGTACTGTGAAGCATCCTGTTAAGTCAGGCAACGAGCGAGACCCGTGCCCACTGTTGCCAGCATATCCTTCGGGATGATGGGTACTCTGTGGGGACCGCCGGTGCTAAACCGGAGGAAGGTGCGGGCTACGGTAGGTCAGTATGCCCCGAATCTCCAGGGCTACACGCGGGCTACAATGGTCGGGACAATGGGTCCCTACCCTGAAAAGGGTTGGTAATCTCATAAACCCGCCCGTAGTTCGAATTGAGGGCTGTAACTCGCCCTCATGAAGCTGGAATCCGTAGTAATCGCGTTTCAATATAGCGCGGTGAATACGTCCCTGCTCCTTGCACACACCGCCCGTCAAACCACCCGAGTGAGGTATGGGTGAGGGTATGGACTAGTGCCGTATTCGAACCTAAATTTCGCAAGGGGGGTTAAGTCGTAACAAGGTAGCCGTAGGGGAATCTGCGGCTGGATCACCTCCTAAGCAAGATAGGCACAACGTCTATCACCACTTACCGGTCAGAAATCGAAAGACTGTCAGATTCAAGAAAAAAAGGCAAGATTCAATAAGTGAATCTTCTATGGGCTTGTAGATCAGTTGGAAGATCGTCGCCTTTGCAAGGCGAAGGCCCAGGGTTCGAATCCCTGCAAGTCCATTATTAGTGCACCTACAGAGTAACGTCTGTGGGGAAGGATGAAGCGGCTGAAGCAACAACAGCTGCAATGAAATCGTGTATATGCATGCATATATCAGACGCTCACTGGACAAAGTGAGATGGACTCTGGTAAATATGCCTTCAGGTGGATGGCTCGGCTCAAGAGCTGATGAGGGACGTGCCAAGCTGCGATAAGCCCGGGGTAGGTGCATGGAGCCTATGATCTCGGGATCTCCTAATGGGTCTTCCTAACACATTTTGTGTGTTGATCATCAATGATCGGGAACGCCCCGAATTGAAGCATCTTAGTAGGGGCAGGAAAAGAAATCGAAGAGATGCCGTTAGTAATGGCGAATGAACACGGTAAAGTTCAAACTGAATCCCACTGGTAACATGTGGGAGATGTGGTGTTGTAGGTTTTTTCTAAAGGTCCCACTTGGTTGAAGTTTAACTTTTCTGGAACGTTAGACCATAGAGTGTGATAGTCACGTAAACAACAACCAAAGGATCTGGATTATAACCTGAGTAGCGTGGGTCGGAATTCCCGCGTGAATTTGGGAGGCACCAACTTCCAAAACTAAATACTCCTTGAGACCGATAGCGAACTAGTAGGGTGACCGAAAACTGAAAAGTACCCCAAGAAGGGAGGTTAAAAGTGCCTGAAACCTGGAGGCGATAGAGCGATATGGCGTTAAAGGATCTTTATTACGAAGGAAACAGTCGCGAGGCTGCAGTACGGGTAATATTGCCAATGTCATATCTTACGTTTTGAAGAACGGGCCAGGGAGTGTATTCAAATGGCGATGGCTAACTTCTAAATAGGAAGCCGAAGCGAAAGCAACATGCTCGCAGTCGTAAGACGAGGAGCGACGTATACAAGTGCGTGGAGTCATTAGGATACGACCCGAAGCCGGGTGATCTAGGCGTGGGCAGGTTGAAGCGTGGCGAAAGCTACGTGGAGGACCGCAAGCGGTATTGATCTGCAAATCATTCGTGTGACCTGCGTCTCGGAGTGAAAGGCTAATCTAACCCGGCATCAGCTGGTTCCTTCCGAAACATGTCGTAGCATGACCTAACTGGAGATAGTCGGTGAAGTAGAGCACTGATTGGTGGTCCCGGGGAAGAAATTCCTCAGCCGCTTGTCAAACTCCAAACTCACCGTCGTCGTAGAAGGTTGGAGTCCGGACTACTGGGGTAAGCTTGTAGTCCGTAAGGGAGACAACCCAGCCCGTGGTTAAGGTCCCAAAGTGTCGACTAAGTGTTAATACTAAAGGGCGTCCTAAGCCCTAGACAGCTGGAAGGTTAGCTTAGAAGCAGCTATCCTTTAAAGAGTGCGTAACAGCCCACCAGTCGAGGTTTGGGGCCCCGAAAATGGACGGGGCTCAAGTCGACCACCGATACCACGGAGCACCGTAAGGTGATCTCGTAGGAAGGCGTTGCGTTCGGGCAGAAGCAGGGCTGTGAAGTCCTGTGGACCGTGCGGAAACGAAAATCCTGGTAATAGTAACAGCATAGATAGGTGAGAATCCTATCCGCCGAAGGGGCTAGGTTTCCTCGGCAATGATCGTCAGCCGAGGGTTAGTCGGTCCTAAGACGTACCGTAATTCGAGTACGCCAAAAGGGAAACAGGTTAATATTCCTGTACCTCATGACAGTGAAACCAACGTTTTTGGGCAGGCCAAGCGGCGCCGTCGCGCCGTCTAAGCAGCGAATCCCGTGGAGAGCCGTAATGGCGAGAAGCGGGCGAATCTGTAATGGCGAAAGTTGGCTGCACCCGGGAACCCGTGAAAAGGGAGTCATGGGTCCGTACCGAGAACTGACACAGGTGCCCCTAGCTGAAAAGGCTAAGGCGTGTCGGAATAATTTGGCTAAGGGAATTCGGCAAATTAGCTCCGTAACTTCGGGAGAAGGAGTGCCTGCTATGAAGATAGCAGGTCGCAGTGACAAGAGAGCTCTAACTGTCTAATATCAACATAGGAGATTGCAAACCCGTAAGGGCTAGTACAATCTCTGAATCCTGCTCAGTGCAGGTACCTGAAACCCCGGTTCAACGGGACGAAGGGCCTGTAAACAGCGGGGGTAACTATGACCCTCTTAAGGTAGCGTAGTACCTTGTCGCTTAATTGGCGACTTGCATGAATGGATCAATGAGAGCTCTACTGTCCCTAGCCAGAGTCCGGTGAAGCTTACTTTCTAGTGCACAGTCTAGAGACCTCTAGGGGGAAGTGAAGACCCCGTGGAGCTTTACTGCAGCCTGTCGTTGGGTTGTGATTTTGGATGTACAGTGTAGGTAGGAGACGTCGAAGTCGGTGCGCCAGCATCGATGGAGTCGCCATTGGGACACTACCCTTCCAGGATTACGACCCTCACTCCGAGAGGAGGACCCCGATAGGTGGGCAGTTTGCCTGGGGCGGGACGCCCTTGAAAAGATATCAAGGGCGCACAAAGGTTGACTCAAGTGGGTCGGAAACCCACTGAAGAGTGCAAGAGCATAAGTCAGCCTGACGTTATTCAGCACAGTAGTGGATGACGAGACGAAAGTCGGTTCTAGCGAACTTTTGAGCTCGCTTGGTGCGAGCCAAAAATGACAGAAAAGTTACCCCGGGGATAATTGAGTTGTTGCCGGCAAGAGCACATATCGACCCGGCAGCTTGCTACTTCGATGTCGGTTCTTTCCATCCTGGCCGTGCAGCAGCGGCCAAGGGTGAGGTTGTTCGCCTATTAAAGGAGATCGTGAGCTGGGTTTAGACCGTCGTGAGACAGGTCGGTTACTATCTACTAGAGGTGTCTGTAGTCTGAGGGTAAGCTACTTTTAGTACGAGAGGAACAGAGTAGCGGCGCCACTGGTGTATCAGTTGTCCGACAGGGCACTGCTGAGCAGCTACGCGCTAAGGAATAAGAGCTGAATGCATCTAAGCTCGAAATCTGACTTGAAAAGAGACTACATTAAGGGTCCCGGTAAAAGACCGGTTTGATAGGGTCGGGATGTACGCACCAAGGCAACGAGGTGTTCAGTCCGCGGCTACTAATAATCCGTGCCTGTCTGTCTTGCTTTGTCCAGGCGAAATCTGATATGTGTGTGTTGAGTATACACGGTTTTTTGATAAAGTATTTATACAATGGTTCCATCCATGTATCGCTCATTGCCAAGATGGCGGAGCGGCTACGCAATCGCCTGCAGAGCGATTCCATTCCGGTTCGAATCCGGATCTTGGCTTTAACTTTATCGTTCATCGTGAGTGAGTTTGGCGGCCATAGCGGCGGGGTAATTCCTGTACCCATCCCGAACACAGAAGATAAGCCCGCCAGCGTTCCTTATTGTACTGAAGTATGAGAGTCTTCGGGAACTCTGGATCGCTGCCAACTCACTCACAATTGATCTATTAACTTCTTTTTTCTGAATTTGAATATTATACTAACTAGAGTTAGCTTTGTATTTTTAGGAGTTATAATTTGTTTTTAATCTAAAACATACCAACTCCTTTTTCCTCTATAAATGCACAGTTAAAATACGTACTTTATTTTCTATAATTCTCTTTACTGTTTTTATTACATCTTATTATATTATATGGAATTATATACTCAAAAGCACCTTTATAACATAAAGTCAGTACAAGAATTGTTTCTCTCTTGTTCAAAAATGGGGCTCAACAGCCCTCATTTTCTTTTTTAGAAAACTGTGCTGGTGTGAGCAGTTTCATCTTTCATTAAGTATCACTTCTTTATACCATGGTTTTACGTTCCAACTCTATCAGAAATAATTATACGGGTAAAGACCAATGTTCACAGTATATTGTGTATGGGGAATTTGATGAAAGAATATGATCTGATAGTAATTGGTTCCGGCTCAGGTATGAATTATGTAAATGCAATGCTTGATGCGAATCCTGAAATGAAAGTTGCATTGGTCGATAAAGATGAACCCGGCGGAATATGTCTCACAAGAGGCTGCATTCCTTCAAAGATGCTTCTCTATCCTGCAGAGCTTGTAAGGGACATTGAAAAAGCAGAAAAATTTGGCATCAACGTTTCAATTGAAAAAATTGATTTCAAAGCTATAATGGAAAGAATGCGTTCTACGATATCATCAAATATAGAAGGCGTAAAACAAGGTTACACATATATGCCACGTATGCATTTCTATAACGAGGCTGCAGAATTCGTTTCACCCTACACCATGAAGGTAGGCGAGGAGATCATCTCCGGAAAAATGATATTCCTGTGTACCGGTTCAAAACCATCAATTCCTCCGGTAAAAGGGCTTGCTGACGTAGCTTATCTCACAAGTGATGATGTACTGAAACTGACAGAGCTTCCGGAAAGTCTTGCCATAATCGGAGGAGGATATATTGCAGCCGAATACGGTCATTTCTTCTCATCAATGGGTTCAAAAGTCACGATAATCGGCAGGAATGCCCGTATTATTCCTGAAGAGGAACCTGAGATATCAGCCCTTGCAAAGAAAATGATGTCAGAATATATGGATATCCTGACTAATTGCGAGGTTGTTGAAGTTAAGGACTCATCCGAAGGAAAGGTTGTAGTTGCAAAAGACCGTGAAACCGGTGAAGAAAAAGAGGTTATTGCATCTGTAATACTTGTGGCAACAGGCAGGAGTCCTAACACCGACATACTCAAGCCTGAACTTGGAGGTGTCGAGACTGATAAACGTGGTTGGATAAAGGTTAATGAAAACCTTGAAACAAGTTCAAAGAATGTCTGGGCTTTTGGAGACGCCAATGGTAAATACCTGTTCAAGCACGTGGCAAATCATGAGTCTACTGTTGTCTACTACAATGCTATCCTGAAAAAGAACATGAAGGCAGATTACCACGCAGTTCCATATGCTGTTTTTTCATATCCGGAGATCTCCGGAGTCGGAATGACAGAAAGGCAGGCAGTTGAAGAGTATGGACAAGACAACATTATGCTTGGTTTTTATCGTTTCCAGGAAACTGCAAAAGGTATTGCCATGTCCCTTGAGGATGAGTTTGTAAAAATTATATTTGAAGGGCAGACTCAGAAAATTCTTGGTGCTCATATTATTGGTCCTGAAGCTTCAGTGCTTATCCATCAGATAATCCCTTTGATGTACACCGAAGGTCAGAATGCCAGTCCGATTATGTATGCAATGGATATTCATCCTTCACTTAGTGAGGTCATCAAAAGAGCATTCTACTCAAGGATGCCTCCTCTTGAGTATCACATGATAATGCAGGCTTATGGATTGGAAGAAGCGGAGTAATTAATAAAATTAAAAAAAGAAAGTATGAGAGAACTTTAGTTCTCTCCAAGCCATTCATTGACTTTATCCTGGTTCGCATCTACCCATTTCTGAGCAGCTTCTTCCTCTGGTACGCCGTCTGCAAGGTCAGACATTACTGACTGAATATCATCATGAGTCCAGTGGAATCTGCTTATTATTCCATAAAGTTCAGGGTCATCTTTTGCGAGTTCCTTTCTTGCGAGTGTCTCTACGTGGTCAGCCTGTCCATAAACACCATTTGGATCATCAAGGTATTTCAGGTCAAAGCTGTTAAATGCCCAGTGAGGTGACCAGAGTGTTACAACAACCCACTTCTCGTCTGCAATAGAACTCTTAAGTTCAGCTGTCATTCCTGCACTACTGCTTGAAATAAGGGTATAATCAAGACTATAGTTCTCGATTGCAGTTTCAGTTGTAGACATGATACCAGCTCCAGGATCAATACCAATGATCTCTCCATCGAACATATCTTTGTTATCGTTAAGCTCCTCAATAGAATCAATAGTCACATATGTTGGAACTACAAGGCCAATACGGCAGTCTTCAAGATTAACTGCAACACTGTCAATGTCATCTCCATATGTTTCCCAGTAGTTCTTCTGGGTCTGTGGGAGCCATGCAGAAGTTGTAAAATCGAACTGGCTATCTGCAAGTCCCTGGTAGAGTGCGCCTGCATCAACGGCGATGATCTCAACATCATAACCAGCTTGTTCAAGGACAAGTTTCATGACATTGGTACTGGCTATCTCTCCGTCCCAGAGGACATAACCTATAGTTGCTTCCTTAACGGTATCAGTAGCTTCTTGATCGGTTTGTGCATTTGCGGTTTCCTGGTCAGCGCATCCACTTACCATAACAAGGATGGCAAGCATCATGATTACTGCAAGGATTTTAATTTGACTTTTCATTTTATCACAACTTTTTATGTAAAAATAAAGACCGAATGGTCATAAATTTGAATTTGTAAGTTTCCATCATTTTTTAGGAGTAATGTTCTGTGTCAGCCTGTCAAGAATTATAGCAATGATCACAATTCCAAGACCAGCTTCAAATCCCTGGCCAATGTCTACTCTCTGAATTCCCACAAGCACCTGATAACCAAGTCCACGGGCACCTATCATAGCAGCGATAACTACCATTGATAGTGATAGCATGATACACTGGTTCACACCCGCCATTATTGTAGGTAAAGCAACGGGAAGTTCAACTTTGAGGAGTTTTTGTAATGATGTTGTCCCAAAGGCAGTTGCAACTTCTTCAAGTTCTACTGGAACTTGGCGAATACCTAGATTTGTCAGACGAATTGCAGGTGGCATTGCAAACACAATGGTTGCCACAAGACCTGGAACATTTCCAAGTCCGAAGAATATGACTGCAGGTATCAGGTAAACAAACGAAGGCATTGTCTGCATGAAGTCAAGTATCGGTTTGACAATGTGGAATGCCGTTTCATTCTTTGCAGCCAGAATTCCTGTTGGAATACCAATTAATAAAGCCACAAGAGCCGACGACAATACAAGAGCAATGGTTTCCATGGAAAGAGTCCACAGCCCCATCATATCTATTAGTAAAAGTCCGAATGCGCTTCCGATTGCAAGTTTTATATTTTTCCTGGAAACCAGGTAGATAAGAACTGCAGCCAGAATAATGAATGCAAAAGGTGGTAAAAATAACAAAGCATCCTTAAAACCGGATATTAGCAGATCGATGATATCACTGAAGATATCCATCAAAAAACCGAAATTGTCATTCAGCCAGTAAACTCCTGATTCTACTGTTTCCCCTATGGGAAGCTCAGGTAAGACCATTCTGATCACCCTCCGTGATCGCCAGAGCACCAAGTATGCTGCCTCTGACAATAACTCCTATGAGTTTGTTGTTTTCATTAATCACTGCAAGCGGACTGGAAGAGTCTGACATCACAGGAATGATTTCCTTGATAGGCACGTCAGGTTTCACAGATAAGATATCTGTAACTAACACATCTTGCAGTGTTTTCTTGTCTTTCACCGCCGCAACGGCATCATCAATAAAGAGTATCCCCTTGATCACCTTTTCAGGGTCAACCACAAATATCGAGGATATTCCGTGTTTCTTCATTAGCTGGAGTGCAACTTTAAGTCCTGCATTGATAGAAACAACAGGTTCAGGTCTTTTCATCACATTCTCAGCAGTTAGTATTTTTGTTCTGTCAACACCGGCAACAAATTCTGAAACGTAGTCATCTGCAGGTTCAGTAAGTATCTCTTCTGCAGTGCCTATCTGGGCTATGACACCATCTTTCATAATGGCAATACGGTCACCGAGTTTCAGTGCTTCGTCAAGGTCGTGTGAAACAAAGACAATGGTTTTTTTCATCTTATCCTGAAGTGCAAGTAATTCATCCTGCATCTCAGACCTGATAAGAGGGTCAAGCGCACTGAATGCTTCATCCATAAGCAGGACATCAGGGTCAGTAGCAAGAGCCCTTGCAAGTCCTACTCTTTGTTGCATTCCTCCACTCAATTGTGATGTTTTACTGGATTCGTAACCTTTAAGCCCAACTTTTGCGACAGCATCTTCAGCTTTTGGGTATCTCTCTTCTTTAGATACACCCTGTATCTCAAGACCAAAAGCCACATTGTCGATCACGGTTCGATGAGGAAGAAGTGCAAAGCCCTGGAATACCATGCTCAGCTTTTTTCTCCTGGTTTCCCTGAGTTCCTTATCATCCATGGTGGCAATGTCATCACCATCGATCAGAATGTGTCCGTCACTTGGCTCAATAAGACGGTTAAGGCAGCGTAAAAGAGTTGATTTTCCTGAGCCGGAAAGCCCCATAAGAACAAAAGTTTCTCCTTCGTAAACATCAAAACTGACATTATACAGACCAACCGTCTGTTTTGTCCTTTCAAAAATTTCCTGTTTAGAAACGCCTTGCTCAACTAAAGAAATTGCTTTTTGAGGGTTTTTGCCAAAAATCTTGACAAGATTACGGACTTCTATTTTCTTTTTTCTATGAATTGTAATTCCTCAATTTGAATAATAATGATTTGGATTAGTTTCCTATGTTTTGAATGGACTATCATATATTAATGTATCGTTTAGTTTCCAGTAGAAATAAGCTTTATTTTGTTTTATTTTGGCAAAATAAGCATTATTTTGTTATTTCTATTCATTATTATTAAATTAGCAAGCAAGCTATTGCCAAACTATTTTTTAGTTCAGATTATTTTTATTAAAAGAAAAAAGTGTAATCATATCCCAGCTAAAATCAAAAAGAAAAAGAAGGGGGATAATACCCCTTTTAGCTAAAATTCATGTGTTCCTATCTTTTGAATTTACCATTAACAGGTCACTTGTTGTTCTTGCTCTTTAAAAGGTCAACAGCTTCCTGTGGAATGAATACTTTTCCATTTCCATCGTCAGCCTTTGGAGCATAGACAACGACACCATTGAGCTCAGTCTCTTCTCCTCCATCAATGGTCATAACATTCTTGTTTACAGGAAGTTCAGCAACCTTGTTCTCGTATGTGATCACAAGTACAGGGTTCTTTGCATCTGTCGTATCAAGTTCCCACATTCCCGGGAATGCTTCCTCGACATCTACAAAGAGCTCATCACTGACATCATCAAGGACGAATCCAAATGCGTCAGCTACGTATGTTGCAAGTTCTGTGTTGTCGAAAAGACCTATTGGCCTGTCAGGACCGTATGACCAGAGAGGTACATCGTCACCGCAGTGTCCACCGGTTGTCCATCCGACTACAACTTCGCCTTCTTCACCCATAAGAGGGTCAACAAGCTCTTCAACTGAAAGTTCAGTGTAATGCAAGTCACCGTTTTTGTTTGTTTCATCGTTACCGATTGTCAATCCACCGGTGTTGTGGTCAGGGAAGACGATTACTAATGTGTGTCCATCTTCTTCTGCAAAGTCAACAGCTGCTTCCACCGCTTCATCGAATGCAAGGAAATCAGTTACCATGTATGTTGCATCATTTGCGTGTCCTGCCCAGTCAACCTGGCTGCCTTCTACCATGAGGAAGAAACCATCCTGGTCTTCGGAAAGAAGGTCAATAGCTTTTGTGGTCATTTCTGCAATTGTTGGTTCTTCATCTGTGCGGCTCATTTCAGGAGACATGGATGTTCCTGCAAACATTCCCCAAACTTTTCTGGATTCAACATCTTTAAGTTCGTCTGCTGTTGTAATGAATTGGTAGTCTCTGCTTTCAAGAACATCAATGAGGTTTTCTCCGTCACCACGTGAGTCATTGAGGAAATCTTCTCCACCGGCAAATACTACATCAATGTTTTCGTAGACCATCTGTTCGATAATGTCATCATAGGACTTTCTTGAGTCTACGTGTGAAGCAAAAGCTGCAGGTGTAGCATGTGGAATTTCTGAGGTTGCAACAAGACCTGTTGCCTTACCTTCAAGCTTTGCACCTTCAAGAACAGTTGCAAGAGGTACATATTCTTCTGCGACTTCAGATTCATCGATTGTACTGAGAAGTGTTTCGCTGTTAGGTCCTACACTGAGGAATCCGTTAGATGTCTTGTAACCAGTTGAGAAAGCAGTTGCAGCAGATGCAGAGTCTGTGATAATTGAATCTGCCATGTATGTTTTTACCATTCCGGAAACCATGCTGTCAAGCTGGAGGTCTTCGCCACTATACCAGCGAGCAAGTGTCTGGACACTCTGGTCGCATCCGTCAGGTACCATTACGATAATGTTTTTGATCTTCTTTTCAGAGTTCTCGTTTGAGTTGTACTGGCCTGAGTTTTTGTAATCATCGCCATCATTTAATTTGTTATTATTGCCAGCCATAGCGGAAGCGGCGCTTCCAAGAACAAGCATGCATACAATAAATAACGCAAATAATACATTATGTCTTTTATCCATCAAATCACCAACTTTTTTTAAGGTTCACTGGCTTGTTTTTGGCTTAGGGACATTTGAACTTTCTACCAATAGATTATGTAGCTGAATGTTTTTTCTTCTTTATTGGTAATGCTATATACTACGCTGATAATAAAATAGTCCAATTAGAACTCAAATATCTATATAGTTCTATAGCCGTGCAGCACGTCTTTTTTAAAAAGCAAAAAAAAGAATTGTATCAAAAAATTGAAAAGCTATGCTTTTCTGATATTGCTATAATACATGCATTCGTCCCTGCTGAAAAGTGGCATGTCGATATCATCATCAACTACCTGAGCAGGTGACCCTCTAACAAGTACGGCAGGAACACTTTCCCCTGCTTCTCCCATAAGAAGCTGTGCAGCAGAAACTAGATTATCAGCAACTGCTTTGCGGGTGATCATCATCTCTTTTCCAAAGAGGTCAAAAGTTCCCCTTGCATCCTCAACAGGAACCATTCCGGAAGTTCCAAGTGCAATTCCAACACACCCAAGTCTCAGAGGCTGTGTACGGCTATCACCGACGATAACTCCAATATTGCATTTGCAACGTTCTTTGATCTCTCTTCTGATCCTGCCGGCACTTGTCTGTGCATTTTCAGGAAGAAGAACAACATATCCTTTAGGGGCATTGGAAGCATCAATACCGGCATTAGGAGCAAGCGTCCCTTTGGTAATAGTAAGTGCTGCTCCCGGAACACCTCCGAATATCTCATCGCATTCCTGAACTATAAGCTCCATTTCCCTTACGTCAATATTGTATTTCTCAGCAAGTTCTTTTGCTTTCTCGCCGGGAGTAATATCATCAAGGCGTACAAGACGTTCTTCTGATGTTGCAAGCGGTGATTCGGCAATGATAAGAATGTCATTATCCTGAAAATTCAATCCCTGCTTTTCAAGTGAATCAATGATTATCTCTGCAATGTTATCTCCGGGTCTGATTATCGGGGTTTTGATTCCAAACATCTGCAGGGATGGGAAAGATGGCTCCTCTGGCATTAGTCCTCTCCTGTAAGATAACTTTTCATAATTTTGATGGCGCAGTAATCGCCACACATAGAGCATGGTCCTTCATCTGGACACATCTGTGCAGGTCTGCCAGGGTCAATAGCAAGTTCTGCCTGTCCTTTCCAGTCAAAGTTTGCTCTTTTTTCAGCAAGCATCAGATCTGCATCATTTAATCCATACTTCATGGAATCCCCAATATGGGCTGCAATCCTGAATGCAATAAGTCCTTCTTTAACCTGTTGTGGGGTTGGAAGTGAAAGGTGTTCTGCAGGTGTGATATAACATAGATAATCTGCTCCGGCACCACTGGCCATGCTTGCACCAACTGCCCCTGCAATGTGGTCGTAACCCACAGCAATATCAGTAGGCAGCGGTCCTGCTACAAAAAGTGGATAATCAGCCTTTTCTTTGTATAATTTCACAGAACCTGGAATGTCAGATGCCTGAATATGTCCTCCCATGCCATTGATTATAACCTGAACACCCATTTCATTTGCTCTTTTAGCAAGTGCTGCATTAGTCTCAATTTCCATTAACTGGGCACTGTCTTTCAGGTCATGGACGCAACCGCTTCTCATGGTATTTCCAAGTGATAGTACAACATCATTCTCCCTGAGTATTTCCATAATCTCATCAAAATGCTCGATGAAAGGATTCTCACATTCATTGAGAAGCATGAAACTGCTGGTAAAGGAACCACCTTTTGAGACCATTCCCATGACCCTGCCTGTACCTTTGAGCTGTTCAAGCATTTCCCTTTCCACACAATGAATAAGTACCGAACTAACTCCCTCTTCAATATGTTTTTTCAGGTAGGAAAGAATGTCATCAACAGTTAAGTTCTCCATTCCCCGTTCTACAATTGTCTGGTAGATAGGAACTGTTGTAACAGGAAGTTCTGTGTTCTCGAACACCTTCTGTCTGATGGCAGAGATATCTCCTCCCATTGACAGATCGGTAATTGTAGCTGCCCCGTATTCCTGTGCAATTTTAACCTTCTCAATTTCGGCTTCAGGATCAATTGCAGCAGATGATGTCCCCAGATTGACATTGATCTTGGTGCTGGCACCTTTGCCAATCGCAACGGGCGGACATCCTTTACGTGTCATTATTACAAGGCTGCCATTTGCAACCCTTTCCAGGACAAGTTCTTCATCGATTTTCTCGGTTTTTGCAACTTCCAGCATCTCTGGTGTGAGGATACCTTCTTTTGCATGGTCGACCTGCGTTTTTGTCATTGTTTACTCTTCCTTATATCGGCCATTTCAAGTATTGTTGGCGTATTATTATGTTTGCCAATTGGCATCAGATGAATTCCACGGCAGAGTTTTTGCAGCTCTTTTATTGACTCTGCACAAATAGCCATGCCTTCTTCCATTGGTTTTTCTGCCGATTCCATTCTCTCTATTATTTTCTCAGGCACATCTATTCCAGGTATGTTCCTGTTCATAAATCTGGCCATGTTTGCAGACCTGAGTGGTATAACTCCGGCAATAATCGGAATTTCAATGTCTCCGATAGATTCCATGAAGTCTTCAAACATAGAAATATCATAAACAGCCTGAGTCTGCATGAAATCAATTCCTGTTTTGACCTTCTTTCGTAGTTTCATCATCTGTGCTTTCCTGGAAGGATCAGTATTTGTCACTGCACCCACTACAAACTGCGGTGGATTTTCAATGACATTGCCTGCAAGGTCAAAACCTTCCTGCATTTTCCGGACAATACTCAGAAGCTGCACGGAGTCCAGATCATAAACCGGTCTTGCTTTTGGATGATCTCCTTTTGTTGTGTGGTCACCTGTCATTATACAGATGTTCCTGATGCCCATGGAGTATGCCCCAAGCAGATCGGATTGCAGTGCAAGCCTGTTCCTGTCCCTGCATGTAAGCTGCATGATTACTTCATGGCCAGCATCAAGGAGAGATTTACTCACTGCCAGTGGGCTCATACGCATAATAGCTTTCTGGTTGTCAGTTACGTTAAGAGCGTCAACCCACCCTCTTGTGAGTTCCGCATCAGAAAGCACCTCTGTAAGGTCTGTTCCCTTTGGAGGGCTGACCTCTGCTGTTATCAGAAAATCGTTTGATGTGAGTTTGTCTTTGAAGGTCCGGGACATCGGGGAATTATATGTATGTCAGGGTTTTAAAATCATCGCAGGAGAGTATCGAGTTTTTCTTTCAGGAGTAAGTATTTCTCTTCGTTTTCAGGATAAAGGCCAATAAATCCGGGGTCAGCTTTTACTTTGATAGCTGTTGGATAATGGGACATTCGATATGAGTTGTAAAGAATGATTACAAACATAAGAGGCAGGAAGAATATTAATGAGATATTTGAAGCTTCGTAAAATCCATATTTTTCGATTGATTCTAACCCATTACTTCCATTCATAACTGCGACTATCAACACCATAAGTCCTAGAATTAAAAAGTATGGTTTTCGGTATTTGTGTAAGGTATTGTTGAAATCAGATATTTCAATTATTTTTTCCACAGGTATTTTCAGGTCTTTGAACAATAGTTTTATCACAATTATTTCGTTGTTGTTGATTATAATTTCATAATATGATCGAAGGTGAATAATCATCAAGATTACAGATACTGTTAAAACAACACTAAGGTAAGTCCAGATACTCCGGTATATATGGTCAATCAAGGATAAGGGCATGAATACTAACCCTATGGCAATAATCACTGGTATGAATTCATAATCCCGAATGTGCAACGGGACTTTCATTTTGATTTCATCATTTATTTGATTCATTTAGTATCAAATCTCTGAATTCTATGGGTTTATGCGTGTAAAACCTGAATTTCTCTTTATTGGTTATTACTTCAAGAAATGCAGGGTACCTGATTCTTTTTTCTGCATTGAAATAAATTATTAAGTAAAATATTATCATCATTGAATTGGAAAGGACTAGTAAAATCCCTTCTTCTGATGATATGTTTCCAGTGAAAGATCTCTGTATGTTGCTGTATGCAAAATATAACATGCCTGCTATCAAAACCAGCATAATGAATGTAAATAAAATATGGTATTTTCGAGGTATATTGTTTCTACCTTTTATTGTTTTGATATCATCCATGTTTATTGTAGTCGGACTCAAAACAAATCTGTGAATAATTATTTTGTTGCTTTCTATTTCGACAGTAGTGATATCCTGCAATACAATTATTGCAAGGCACAGGTACCATATTAAAAAATAAACAATATTAAAGGCAAGAATATCCAGTCCTATTACCGCCATTATAAATAAAAGTACCATCGGAAAAATTAGGATTATGGGCAATCTTAAATCGCCTATCTTATCCACGCTCATTTTTTCTTTGAAACTAACCGGAGTCATATTATGCAGTTTCCTGTGTTTCAATAATCTGTTTCAGTTCTTCAGGTTCCTTTGAATAGAATACAATATTGGATTTATCGGTATTCACTCTTAATAATCTCGAATATGGAAGTTTTTTCAGTAGATTTACAATAATTGCTGCTGCCAGAAATATGAACCAGAATTCATAAAGAAGTATATACACACCTTCTGTCAGTGAAACTCCAGATATTCCATAAAGCAGATCGTTTCTTGCTTTGTAAATAAGATATGTAGGAAGGACAAATAATAAGAGAATCTGCATCAAGCGATATGTGTGACTCCTATTTTTTCTGATATGTACCTCTTTTATGTCTTTCTTGTTAATCACAAGCGGACTGAAAAGAGGTCTGTGAATTATTATCATGTGGGAATTGATCTCAACCTGTGTCCGTTCTTTGACAAAAAGAATGATGAATCCTATGTACCAGATTGCATAGATCAAAACCTTGCATTCAGGTGATTGCAGACACAGAGCATAGACTATTAAGGTTGCTACTATCATGGGGACAAGAACTTTCAACATGGCTTTGTCAAAAGTCATGTCCAGTTGCATCTTTTGTTTAAACTGGGTGTCAGTATTCATTTCAGCAATCTCTTCTCTGATTAGAATCTGGTATTTCAATAGATCATTTGTACCATCAGGAAGTTGGGGAGCAAGGCCACATGTATATGAGCTTTAATCGGATGACATTGTGACCTTGCAGTTGGTACATTGGGTTCCCACAAACTTTCTGTATTTATGGGGGTTATTACTAAAAAAACATTAATTTATTTAGGTGTTATGGCCAAAGATTCAAACTGTTTGATATAGGCAATTGAAAAAGTATCCCTCCCTCAGGTGTAATACTGATGTGCCTTTTTCGTTAATCGGAAACCTCATCATCTGAACTAGGAAGAGTTCCACCGGGTTCCACATCCCCACTACGGTATATAACATTAATTTCTATTTTTTCCCCATTTCGTCTTATCTCCCCTGCTTGTTCAATTATGTATTTTATGTTTAGTATGCCCCCGAAATCGACCCTGCCAATGACTCCGGCTTCTGATGCTGTAAAACGAGCTTTGCTTTCAGAATAGCCAACGACATTTCCATTGTAGGTATATATCTCTGGCTTACTTCCTTCATTCATAAGTATGCCGGGTTCTAATTCTAATTTGTATTCTTTCCCGGATAACTCAATAGTAATTTTGCCAGAATCTGCATCTTTTATGAAAGCTACAGGGTCAACAGTGACGATATCATATTTCGTTATTGAATCGAACCTCTGTAAATTGATTCCATCATCTTCATTAATCTCTATTTTTTCAAAATGCACATTTTGTGAAGTTTCATTTGATGATTCTACTGCTTTCTCACTTACAACTATCAGAGAAATGAATACCAGTACAAAACAAATTACTATAATTTGTTTATAATTCATTGATTTCACCATTTGTTTTGTTCCCAATGCCAGCTATGACTCTGTCTTATGCACTATTGGGCAACACAACTATCTAATCTAATTTAGCAATAAGATATGTATTGTTATAATGTAGTCTTTTCGGTTTTTATTTAACTATTATGGCCAGAGTTCAAACTGAAAGCAATTAAAGTTCAATAAACGTAGTACTTTGAAATTAGTTGGAACGATTGGCCATAATCTATATATCACATATTTGTTATCTTCAAGCAGAAGGTTGTTTAAACGTAGAACGTATCTACAAATGATGAGATGGCGGGGGTTCTATTACTTGAAATTAAAGTTACAAGAAACTTTAAAAATAATAATTTTTTTGCTTTTGATAATCTGTAACTGCTATATTGCAAGTGCTGAAGTTTATGTTACTTTTGAACCTCCAAAAGACATTCCTCCAGAGAATGTCCATAATACAGGATCAGATGGCACTCTTACTTTCTGGGACCTGCCATTATATTTCAAATTTATATGGATTGGTTGCACTATCTGGTTCATCATAGTTTCAATAGGTAAATTCATCCCATTGCTTCTTGGAAAAGTAGCATGCACAAAAGGTGAAAAGAACAGGAAAAAGATACTTTCGTATGTATCTGAAAATCCGGGTTGCTCTGAAAGTGATATTCTTTCTGACCTGGAAATGAAAAGAGGAACCTTTAGGTATCATGTAGATAAGCTTCAGCTTTCAAATCTTCTTATTGCCTTTAAACAAGGTCGCTTTATCAATTATTTCAGCAAGGGTCATGCAAATGAGACCTCCCTGCAAAATGCTGTTTCTAATACACAAAGTGACACCAGAAAATGTGTTCTGGAAACGATATGTGAAGAACCCGGTGTGAATGGTAAGGAATTATCAGAAAAAATAGGGGTTGACAAGAGTACCATTCACTGGCACATAACCAAACTGAAAGATGAAAATATGATACGTGATGAAAAAGATGGCAGATACAGGAAATACTATCCTGCTAGCAATTTTTCAGTTATTCAGGACAACAAGTTATCAGTAATGTCAGACTGAATCTTCAGTACCTTCTTTAGCATCCCATGTGATATCAAGCAGGTCAAGTCTTCCTATTTTCTCAAGCCTGTTACAGATAAGCTCCCATGCACAGTCTTTTTCAGGATCGATTTCGCATTTTCCGTTAACGGAACCTCCACAAGGTCCGTTCAGTAAATGCTTGGGACACAAACTCTTCGGGCAAATACTACCAAAATAATATATCTTACATTCACCACACATGGCACAGAGTTCAGGAACAACTTCTCCGTGAGTTCTTCCTCCAAGGGATACAGTGTCATTTGATGGATAAACCGGTACATCCACAACACCGGCTACAATAGAAACTCCGCTTCCGCAGGCCATTACAAGAATAGTCTTAGCATCTTTTATGGCAGGATTCTTTTCAACAAGTGAATCGAATGAAGCTACACTGCAGGCTGCACTTGGGATTACCCAGCCTACTACATGCTTTCCTGCATCTTCAAGGCGCTGGCACATTTCAAGAACTTCAGGCTCACCGCCAACGTGTATCTTTGCTGCACATGCATTGCAGCCGATAATGAAGATATCATCCTCATCTTTCAGTATTTCAAGTATCTCTTCAAAGGGCTTTGCAGATGAAATTATCATAGTTCCCTCAGGTACCCATGCTCTACATCCATATCATTTTCAAGCACTTCCGCAATCATCTCTGCTATCAAAGGAAGGTTGCGTGCCTGGAACGAGAGCTTATGGACCAGTTTCTCAAATTGTAATATAGTACCAATTATGAGCACATCAGTCTTGTTGGTTTCGTGTGATACTGCATCACGCTCAAGGGCAGCATCTCCGCCTCTTGCAAGGATTTCCTGCTTGATGATCAGTGCCTCAGTGGTTGTAATGTTATTTACACGAACAACCTTGCTTACGGTCTTATTTTTCATGACCTTTGCACCGGTACCTGTGACCTTCATACTTCTCATGAGATATTCCGCATCATCAGGATGAGTTATATCTGAAATGGTAACTTCAAAATCACCTTCTTTCACAAACGGCTGTCTTTTTCTCATTGCAGCCGCCACCTCTACTACATCCTTTGTTTCAGCAACATCGTGAGTCCTTACGATATGTGCACCCTTGTGGATAACAATTGCAGTTGCAGCAAGGCTTCCATACAACCTTTCTTTTGCCGGTTTGTGTAACACAGCATCGATGCAGGATTTTCGTGATACGGCTGCAAGCAGTGGCCTGCCAAAAACCCTGAGACTCTCGAACTGGTCTATAGTCTCAAAATCAAAAATCGGGTCTTTTTCAGGTATCCATTTACCGACTGCCGGGTCAAGAATAAGCTTGTTGGTATCGATGTCTTTTGCATCTGCTCTGCTGATTATGTCAGCAAGTGATTGCATGATAGCATCCATGCCAATTGGGTCACCGGGAACCTTTTCCGATGCCATAACAACAGCAGGACAATCGTACTCAGCAACAACATCCATCATTTCGGGATTTGTTGTAAAGCCTGATACATCATTGATAATATCTGCACCATGTTTCAGGGATTCTTTTGCAACGCTTGCATAAACAGTGTCTACGGAAATGAGTGCATCCACATTTTCATTAAGTAAATCCAGTGCAGGAATCATGCGATTGAGTTCTTCTTCCTCGCTGATCACAGGATTTGCAAGTGGCCATGTGGAACGGGCACCAATATCAAGTATGGTTGCACCGTCATTGATCATCTTTTGTGCAACATCAAGAAGAGAATCGTTACTAACAACCGAACCCTTATAAAAGGATTCTTTGCTGAGGTTGATGATACCCATAAGTCTTACAGGATGCTCGTCACCAACTTTCAAGCCGCATATGTCTACATCAACAACCATTATTCAACCTGGTAGTTTTAATCAAAGGTAAATGAGCAAAACAGTTTTGCCAAAATAGTATTCAATTAATAAAATATAAGTGTGCTTATCAGCTGTTTGAAGCTGCCATAAGCACGTGCTCCATGAGAATTGCAATGGTCATAGGACCAACACCTCCCGGAACAGGGGTTATCAGTGAAGCTTTCTTCACGACATTATCAAAATCAACATCACCGTAAACCTTGCCTTCTTTCTCGGTGATCCCAACGTCAAAGATCACTGCACCTTCCTTCACCATATCGGCTTTAATAAGGTGCATTACACCGGTTCCGACTACAAGGATATCTGCATCTAGGGTGAATTTCTTCAGGTCATCGGTGAAAACGTGGCAAACAGAAACGGTTGCATTCCTGTTGATAAGCATTGCAGCCATGGGTTTTCCAACAACGTTGCTGTGTCCAACGATTACTGCATGTTTACCCTGGATAGTGACATCATACTCTTCCAGTGCTCTGATAACACCTTTCGGAGTACATGGTACAAGTCCTTCATCCCCAATGAGAAGTTTACCCATATTGTATGGGTGAAATCCGTCCGCATCCTTTGCAGGATCTATTGCAAGCATTGCTGATTTATCATCAAGGTGTTTTGGAAGAGGTAACTGGAGGAGAATTCCGTGGATATCCTTCCTGTCATTCAATTCCTGGATACGCTGCATGAGTTCTTCCTGTGTGGTGGACTCAGGCATATTCTGGTCCTCTGCGTGTATGCCAACTCTTTCACATGCTTTGTGTTTGAGACGGACATACATCTTGGATGCAGGGTCCTCGCCAACAAGTATGGTTGCAAGTCCAGGTGTGATACCTTTCTCTGCCTTGAGCTTGTCAACTCCCTGCTTTACCTGCTCTTCCACTTTCTTTGACAGGCCTCTGCCGTCTATCTTCCTGGAATCGTAGTTCTCTTCTGCCATTATGAAAACACCTGATGTAGTTTCTATACAGCCTGCGTTTTTAATTTACTTGTAAACCGGGAATCTGCTGCAAAGCTGCTCAACATCGGAGTTGACACCGTGAAGGACTGAATCATTATCGAGGTTGTTAACTACATCTGCAATGTATCCTGCGATTTCCTTCATCTGGTCTTCTTTCATTCCTCTTGTTGTTGCTGCAGGTGTACCGATCCTTATTCCACTTGTGATGAATGGGCTTCTGGTCTCGAATGGAATGGTGTTCTTGTTAAGGACAATTCCTGCCTTGCTCATTCCTGCTTCTGCATCCTTTCCTGTGATGTCGAACTTGTTAAGGTTAAGGAGCATTACGTGGTTGTCAGTTCCACCGGATACGATATCGAAATCCCTTGCCTGGAGTTCCTTTGCAAGGACATCTGCGTTCTTTACTGTCTGGAACTGGTCTGCCTTGAACTTCTCTCCGAGTGCTTCCTTGAATGCAACAGCCTTAGCTGCGATGATATGCATGAGTGGTCCGCCCTGAATTCCTGGGAACACTGACCTGTTCAAATCCTTTGCGTACTCTTCCTTACACATTACCATTCCACCCCTTGGACCTCTGAGGGTCTTGTGGGTTGTGGTTGTGACAAAGTCTGCATATGGTACTGGGCTTGGGTGAGCGCCTGCTGCTACAAGACCTGCAATGTGTGCGATATCTGCAAGGAGATATGCTCCTACTTCATCAGCAATGTCTCTGAATGCCTTGAAGTCAAGGGTTCTCGAGTATGCTGAAGCACCGCAGACGATCATCTGTGGCTTCTTTTCCTTTGCCATTAGCATAAGTGCATCGTAGTCAAGGGCTTCTGTCTCCTTGTCAACACCGTATGGTACTATATTATAGAGCTGTCCTGCAAAGTTTACAGGGCTTCCGTGTGAAAGGTGGCCTCCGTGTGAGAGGTCCATTGACATGATTGTGTCGCCTGGCTTGATAACTGAGAAATAACATGCCATGTTTGAACCGGAACCTGAGTGTGGCTGGACATTTACATGTTCTGCACCAAAGATCTCCTTTGCTCTCTCAATAGCAAGGTCTTCTGCAATATCTACAAATTCGCAGCCACCATAGTAGCGCTTTCCTGAGTATCCTTCTGCGTATTTGTTTGTCATGACAGAGCCCTGTGCTTCCATTACAGCACGGCTTGCATAGTTCTCTGATGCTATCAGGTTCAGCTTGTAATCCTGACGGTTTGCTTCAAGCCTTAAGGCTTCTGCAATATCCGGGTCAATTTCTGAGATGTAAGACATTGTTACCACGTTAAAGATTGTATCTGTTTTTGGAATCCTGGCTTGCCAGGACAGTATTTAGTTAATATGAGTTATTTATGTGTGTACTACAATTCGACCTTCCACTTTAAGTTTACCCTCAACAAAGAGTTTCACAGCTTCCGGGAAAATCTTGTGTTCCTGTTCAAGTATGCGGGCTGCAAGATCGTCTGCAGTATCTGTGTCAAGTACAGGAACGCATTTCTGTATAATTATAGGCCCTGTGTCCATTCCTTCATCAACAAAGTGAACGGTACATCCACTGACCTTTACACCATAATCAAATGCCTGCTGCTGTGCGTGAAGTCCTTTAAAAGAAGGAAGCAGAGCAGGATGGATATTTATTATCCTGTTACGGTATGCTGCAATCAGGTCTTTACCAACAAGGCGCATGTATCCTGCAAGGAGCACCAGTCCGACATCATTGTCCTTCAGTACTTCCATTACCTCTTTTTCATATTCCTGTTTCCCTGAATAATCTGAGGGGTCAACGAACACATCAGTAATTCCATGATTGCGTGCACGTTCAAGTGCATACGCGTCTCCAACATCGCTGACAACAACGGATACTTTTGCATCTTTAATGTATCCGTTTTCGATATTATCTATAATGGACTGTAAATTCGATCCTCTTCCTGAAACAAGTACTGCAATGTTGGTAGTCATTGTTAGTTCTAAAAGGGATTTCTGTATATTAGGGTTTTGGAATTGCTAAAAAAGTGAAAATATACTGGGAAAGTTTTCCCTGATTTGTTAGCATTAAAGGAGGTTTTAGCATTCAGATATTGATGTTGTGCTTCTTAGTCCTTTCATCAATAAGTTCAGCAAGCTCCTCAGTGCCGGAGAGTTTATCCAGTTCGCTTTTCTCTATCAGTACAGTATTCTCCACCGTCTCAGATTTGATCTGTCCGTTGATGATAAAGACTGATTTTGTCATTGTAACACAGGAAATGCTGCTCATCAGGTCTGCACGTTTTATCATTGCGCTGCTGTAAGTGCTTACTCCCGTAAGCAGTGTGTCAGAAGTATCCTTTGATATTGCTTTAAATGGTGCCTGGCTTGTAGACATTACCTGATATCCCAGAGCATTGAGCATACCAAGGATACCATCATCAGGTTGAGCCTCTGCGGGTTTTTCCTGTGGCTTTTCCAGACTAACACGTTTCTCAAAACACTGGAGTATGTCTATGGATTTCGCAAGAGCCACATCCAGCAACTCCTCAAGCTGAAGGACAATATCAATTGAAGCATCCATGCCGCCTTCTTCATATTTACTTATGGTTCTTCTTGATACTCCAAGTTCGGTGGCAAGTGCACCCAATGACATTGCGGTTCTCTTACGTGCTTCTTTTAGCACATCCCCATCAATAGATACATAGAGTCCACCGGGGGCTGCGGATACAAGAGGCGGTACATCCTCAACAAAATAGTCATAAAGGGTCTGGACATTCACAGCAGGGATGTCGTAGCGCATGTATACCACGCTGTCTTCCAGCATCTGATCCCTAGTCTTGGCACCAATGAGTACTGCAGTCCCTCCAAGATAACGTGCAAGGCTTTTCATTTCCCTTGCAGTTTCCTCATTCAGGCCATCTATATTATACAATACCTTGTAAAAGATGAGTACATCCCCTTTTCGGGCTGCAAGGTCAAAGCTCCGTGGACGAATATTACATCGCTTTGAGACCATAAAGCCAGCTTGTTGTAATACATCAATGATCTGATGTATGAGGATGTCTTTTGTCATAGGCAAATAGCCATTGTTTGCACATCTATATAAAGATATCCCATGGGGTGCCTTTAAATACAGACTCATAATCTCTTAGAGATAATAATTTATTATATTATATGGGCAAATTATTTATCTAATATGCAGAAATAATGTTGTATATACAACAACGCCTCATTTTTTATGACAGTTGGTACATTGCTTGTTGAGTGAAAAATATGGAACCAGAGATAGAAGAAATGCAAATTTCATTTGAGGGGTATTTCTGATGTCTGCACTTGAGAGAGCTTTTCTCAGTACCAAACATATTATTGTATTTTCATTCTTCTTTGGAATTCTATCCTGGATCATTGATGGGTTATTGGATACTACTTTTTTCTCGGAAAGAACATTCGTAGATAGTCTGATTTTCGGTCTTTCAACTCATGAAATATATATGCGTATTTCAATGTTTTTCATTATTTTGATATTTGGAATGATCGTTTCACTCTTTGTTCACCGAATGCAGGAAATGAATAATGTAATTGAGAATGAAAAGATAAAATCCCATAAGATAATGGATATTCTACCTATGATCATCCTTTTTCTGGATACTGAAGGGAATGTTTCATGTGTCAACAAGAAAATCCTCGAACTTACCGGATACGAAGAAGTCCGGATATCAGGCAATAAATGGCTAGACCTTCTTTTTCCAGAGGAATACAGGTCAGAAGTACTTCCATACTGGGACAAGTTTGTATCAGGCGAGATCGATTCTGTAACAGGTCTTGAATTTCCTATTATATGTGCAGACGGTTCCAGAAAACATGTACTCTGGAATGCTGTTTCTTTTATTGATGATAACGGGAGATTTGCCGGTATCACAATATCCGGTGAAGATATTACTGATAGAAAAATTGCTGAAAAAGCACTTCTAATGGATGAATCCCGGCTTGAGGCCCTGATTGAGCTAAGTCAATATTCAGATTCTACAATAGAAGAAATCCTTGACTTTTCACTTGAAAAAGCAGTAAACCTTACAGAAAGCAGTGTAGGTTATGTTGGCTTTGTGAATGAAGCTGAAGAAACTTTCTCCATGTATTCATGGTCTGAAATAACTGAAGCTGGTTATGAGATAAAAACGGTAAATATGGACTGCAATATAGACGTAGATAATCTGTGGGGAATAATCGTAAAGCAGCGAAAACCCCTAATCTCAAACAATTATCCTGATGATTCTCCTATCAAAAAAGGTTCTCCTGCAGGACATGTGAATATCCGTAATTATCTATGCATACCAATATCAGATTCCGGCAATATTGTCATGATAGCAAGTGTAGGTAATAAGAATGGAAACTATGACAGTTCTGATATAAGGCAAATAACACTCCTCATGGAAGGTACCTGGAAGATTATACAAAGAAGGGAAAATGAGGAACAGATAAAATCATATGCAAGGGAAGTTGCGGAATACAATAAGGAACTGGAATCCCTGGATCGCATGAAAGATGAGTTCATGGCAAACATAACACATGAATTGAAAACCCCACTGATTCCAATTAAAGGATACAGTGAACTTCTTTTCGAAGGGCATCTGGGTTCGCTGGATGAAGATCAGAAGAAAGGCATAGGTGTGATCCTTCAAAATGCTGACAGGTTGCATAAACTGATTGATTCCCTGTTATATATGCAAAACATCCATTCCGGAAATATACAGTATCATCTTGATTCAGTAGATATTGTCAACGTGCTGGACAATGTGATCGATAAGGTGCTAACATTTAAAGACAAGGGTCCTGAACTGAAAACAGAATATTCATCTCCTTTGCCATTTATTTGCGGTAATAGTACCTATCTGAAGCAGGTCTTTTCACACATACTTGAAAATGCCTTAAAATTTACTCCACCTGATGGCTTGATAACAGTTGTAGCTTCTCATGAGGATAAAAATATTCGAATTATTGTAAGGGATACGGGTATAGGAATATCCAAGGATGAAATGCCTCATATTTTCAAACGATTCTATCAGGTAGATGGCTCCCTGACACGTCGTTACGGTGGAAATGGTCTTGGTCTGTACCTTTGTAAAAGCGTTGTGGAGGCTCACGGAGGTTCCATATATGCAGTTAGTGAAGTAGGTAAAGGAACAGAGATACATGTTCTTTTGCCAATCATAGAAGAATGATGTGTATAAGATTCTTGATCGTTTTCCCTCCAGAGGAATCATTTAACACTAATCAATTATATCTGCAATTGGTCAAATGAGCAGTGAAAAGACTAAAATAGTCATTGGGATCGATGATACGGATTCCAGGGAAGGGATGTGCACCACATACCTGTGTGCTCTTTTAAGGGATGAGCTTTCTTCATTTGCAAAGATCATATCAGATCCAATACTGGTGCGCCTTAATCCTACAATACCTTACAAGACCCGTGGAAATGCATCGGTGGCCCTGTTTATTGAATGTGGTGATAAAGAGAAAGTCATCAGGCACGTTACGGAAAAAATAGCCTCAATGGCATGTCTGGACAATGAGAATACAAATCCGGGTGTTGTTTTTGTTGATGAGGGTCAGTTCGATGCTGTCAAAAGTGAACTCAGTTCATTTTTCAGGCGTGCAGTCAAAGATGTCATAATGATAGATGAAGCAAAGGAACTTGCTTCTGAACTTGATCTTGAGTTCCATGCTTTCAAGAATGGTCGCGGTCTAATTGGTGCTCTCTCTGCATGCGGAGCCATGCTTGACCCTGAATGGGATCATACTTATGAATATCTGGCTTACCGGGAAAAAGAAGTATGGGATACCAGACGCAAAGTTGATGAAAGCTCTCTCTTTGAAGCTGACAGGCAGACATATCCTGATACATGGGACACCGTGGATCTGGCAAACAACATGGTAGTATGTGTTCCACACTCTGGTGACCCGGTCCTTTACGGAATAAGAGGAAAGGATGCTTCTTCTGTGGAAAAAGCTGCTTCTTTTGTAGTTTCGGAACCTGTGGAACGTGTCTGTGTTTACCGCACCAACCAGGGAACGGATATGCATTTGATATCAGTTTCATCAATTAGTGAAATTGAGGAGATGCATTCCTATATTCTGGAAGGCGAAGTCCTTTCAGAACCAATAACCATCAGGGGAGGACACACTATATTCCCTCTGAAGGATGCAGCAGGTGATGTCATTGACTGTGCTGCTTTTGAGCCTACAAAGAACTTCAGGGAAATAATTCGTAAACTGATCCCTGGTGATAAAGTGGTTGTTTATGGCAGTGTTACTGAAAACACCGTCAACGTTGAAAAGATAAAAATTACAGGGCTGGCAAAAGCCTATGATATTCGGAATCCTCCCTGTCCTTCCTGTGGAAAGAGAATGAAATCTGCTGGTTCAGGGCAGGGTTACAGATGTAAAAAATGTGGAACAAGTTCCGTGATTCCTGAGAGAACCGCAATAGAAAGAGATATTCTGCCAGGATTCTATGAAGTTCCGCCATGTGCAAGGCGTCATCTTGCAAAACAACTTCTGCGGTTTGAAAATGAGGATCTGCCAGTCTTTCCTGGCAGATAATTAACTTATCTTAGTGATTTTAGTTCTGGTATTGGGGCTGCTTTCTGTTTATGCAGGTTAGCATTGATCCTTTTCAGGACTGAATCTCTTTGTGTGACGCTCATCCCAAGAGTATTCTGGGCTACCTGGGGTGTTTCGCCTTCAAGTAAAAGCGCAAGGAACCTGTCTACAAGTTCATATGTAATTCCAAGCTCGTCCTCATCTGTCTGGTTAGCCCAGAGTCTTGCAGATGGAGCTTTGGTAATGACATCTTCCGGAACTCCCATGAGTTTTGACATTTCCCTTACTTCTGTTTTGTAAAGGTCGCCTATGGGTTCAAGGTCAACTCCACCGTCCCCATATTTTGTGAAGTATCCTAGAAGGATCTCTGTCTTGTTGCCGGTTCCCATGACCATTCTGGACATGATATTAGCATAATAATAAAGAACTGACATTCTGATCCTGGCTTTGAGATTACCATTGGCCTGGGAATTTGATTCGGAACCTTCAGGAATTGAGTTCAGATATCCTGCAAGTATTTCTGAGATGTCAACGGTCTTGAATTCAATTCCAAGTCTCTCTGCAACTTCAGTGGCATCCAGTACATCCTCGGCAGGTGTCAGAGTGAGTTCAGGCATGTGTATGCCAAGAACATTTTCCTTTCCAAGGGCTTCAACTGTCAGGTATGCAGTAAGTGCTGAATCAATTCCTCCGCTAAGACCTACAACCGCACCTTTTACACCTGCTTCTGTTGTTTTTTCCCTTATGAACTCAACTATAATGTCTTTAGCTTTTGAAATATCCATTTATATCAGCCCTGGCAGTCTTTGATTGAGAATGTTCTCTATCATATTTATTTATTGGTTTTTGGAGGTGACAGCTTGATTCCTTCTTCGGTAATATCATATCCAATAAGTTCCATGGAGAGCTTTGTTCCTCTCATTTTTGGTATGTACATGAACCTTTCCATTTTCCCTGTATATGGATTTTCTTTGACCATCAACCGGATAGTGCCATAGGTAGAGTACTCAGCTATTTTGTGTGTGAGTTCGTGTGCTGTTGCATCTATAGTGATGATGGATGTTCTCTTTTGCTTTGAAAGCAAATATGCAAGCATATCCACTTTATCCCTGAATTCTTTTAGGTCCACACCAATTGAAAAAGTCCCCAGATTGTCAAGCACTATAACATCAATATCATCCTGCATCATATGAATCAGGTTACTGATGTCATCAATTTGCATGTAATTACTGTTATATTCTTCATCGACATCGTATGCTCTCATTTCCAGAAAACGTATCATTGATAGTTGATTGTTTTCCACAAAAGGTTCAAGGTCAAATCCCAGTGCTTTTGCATGTATCATTATTTTTTCCGGGGTTTCCTCAGTTGCTATTAGTGCGCATT
Source organism: Methanolobus sediminis (assembly GCF_031312595.1). Classification (NCBI taxonomy): domain Archaea; kingdom Methanobacteriati; phylum Methanobacteriota; class Methanomicrobia; order Methanosarcinales; family Methanosarcinaceae; genus Methanolobus; species Methanolobus sediminis. Next base: position 1,497,726 of record NZ_CP133592.1, read on the forward strand.
TTTTACCTTCCTTACATGCATTGTAAAGAAACTGCATTCCCATAATAGTTTTACCTGTTCCAGGTTCTCCTGCAATAAGGATGCATTCTCCTTCTGGAATCCCTCCCTGTAATTTTTTGTTAAGTTCCATTATTCCGGTTGATAATCTGGCCATAGTTTATCTTCTCATTTTATGATATATCAATTAATTATACGCATGTTATTATATATTAATGTCGAATATATATCCCTTGCACTTTTACTGACAAAGAATTAATCTATATTCAGAAAGTATCTGGCATTATATGGATTACTACATCGCAGATTCTGCGGTCTTCATCATGGGCAGCGGAATAGAGCCTCATCGTATCATAACCATACCTTCGGTTGTAAACGAATTGAAAAGTAACGAAGCAGCAATGCGTTTTGATCTTGCCAGGGAAAGTGGTGCCAGGGTTGAAATGCCGGAGGATGATCTCCGCGAGAAAGTCTTACAGACTGCCAACAAGACAAAAGACTGTGAGGAATTGTCGTCAACAGATATTGATATTCTGGCCAAGGCTCTTGAATATAAAGGGAATTCAGTGCTCCTGACCGATGACTATGCAGTCCAGAATGTCGCAAAGGTTCTGGGGCTTGAAGTAAAGCCTGTGGCCCAGAAAAAGATAAAGGATGTTCTGGTGTGGCAAAAGCAGTGTACAGGATGCCGGAGAAAATTTGATAGTGGTGATGTATGTCCTGTTTGTGGTTCTCCCTTGAAGAAAAGGCGCAAAAGAAAAATATAACATCTCTGTTGATATATTACATATAAGTTAAAGATGAAGATACGGGATACATATGAAGAATATTGATAAACTAATCCAAAAAGCCCTTGAGTTACAGGCAAATGGTCTTGTTACAAGGCAAATAGCAGATGAGCTTAACGTTTCCCGGGAAACCGTCACATGGCTCCTGACCCGCGCAAAGAAGGAAGAAGTTTCACCTGCGCCAAAAGACATTTCTGTCAACTGGAGCAGCATAGGAAAGAGCGCATTCAGGATGCGTCATGTAGGAATTGCCATGTGTGACATGGTCCTTGATACAGTAGAGGCAACAGGTAATGAAATTGATCTGGTGGTAGGAATTGGCCTTAGTGGAGTACCTCTTGCAAGCCTTATTGCAGAAGAGCTCAACACAGAACTTTCAGTTTACCATGCTTACAATGAGCAGGGCGATGATTCCAAGCTTAATGGTGCCTTCAGCAGGAACTTTGCCGGTATCAAAGGAAAGAAATGCATCATAGTGGACGATGTAATTACAACCGGTAACACAATGGCTGATGTTGTAACACATCTGCGTAGTTCTGGTGCCAAACCTCTGGCAATTGCCGTACTTGTGGACAAGAGCGGCTCAGAGACCCTCTCCGAAGTACCTGTGCACTCTCTTGTACGCATCACACGTGTAGACTGATCAAAAAAGAAATTATTTTTTGTTTTTCAGTAGGAGTTATTCAACTCCTACGGAACCTATTTTCTCTACAAGTTTGGAAAGCACTTCCGTGCGCATGCCCTGCACGAATTTGATACTTCCGACTACCAGGTGTCCTCCGCCGTTGACACCGCCACCTTGCACTTCCTCATAGAGTTCCCTTACCATCTGTGGTATATTCATAAGGACTCCCTTTGAGCGGATTACTGCAAAATCCGGTCCGTATCCTATGGTTACGATTGGTTTGCCTTCATATTTCTTACACAATTTGTCGTGAACTTCACCTGATGTTTTTCCTGGTGGTGGGAATGTGAATGTGTGGGCATGGTTCTCCACGTCCAGTACATTGAGGATCGCACCATTTGGAAGGTCCTGGGATTTCACATGGGCCATACAGACATCCATCTGTTCGGCTATCATCTCGTTTGCCTGTTCGCAAAGCACGGTGACAAGATTCTTGTGTATAGTGTGGTCACCGAAGTCCAGAATATCGTCCACGATACCTTTTCCGGTGTTGAACTTAAGCCAGTATGCTGCAAAATCAAGGGCAAGCGCCATGTCTCTCAGGTTCTGTTCGGTATACTTGTCAGATACCAGTTCGATGTATCTTCTTGCCTCTTCAGCTTCAGAGCGGTCACCAAGAGCAGCTACTGCAGGAAGGTGTTTTATCTCGTTTTCAACGTTGACATTTATCATGCGTGCTACTTCGGTACAGAGCATACCTGCTGTCATACCGAAGTCTCCTCCAACATGTGCCGGGTTAACATGCGTAAGTAGGTATTCATCGACAACATCGTCAGGATGGTGGTGATCCATGACTATCATCTGGATGCCGTATACTTTTGCCTGCTTCATTGCAGCCACGTTCTCGTTGGAGGATCCGTTGTCAACACTTATAATAAGTGGCATCTTCTGTCCATGTCTTGCCACATCTTCAAGTGCAAAACCAATGTCACGGACAACATCAGTCATCTCGTAGAATGGTGCCTTTGAAGGCGCACGTTTATAGAAGTAATATTCCCCGTCTGCTCCATTCACTTCTTTTATGAGGGGAATGATGGCCTTTTCAATTGACATTGCAGCAGTCATTCCGTCAGCATCTGCATGGTGGCGCAACAGGATAGGTGTGGATTTTATGATTGCCTTCCTTATTTCTTTTGCAGCCTTTTTCATGATCGGTCTGAGATTTTCAAGAACCTCACTCTCTACCATGAATTCAATCTCATAAGGCTCTGCTCTTTTGTCAATAGCAGCTTCGATACGCTGGAGAATCTCAGATTCCTGCGGTCCGCTCAGCTTTTTAAGGCTCTGGATCTCAAGCTGGAAACTGTCACCACGGGCTGTTATCTCCCCGGTGGCTGCAACGATCATATCAGCTTCTATTTCAGGATAAGCTCTCTCTCCCGCGCTCTCAAAGGCAGCACCGGAAACCTGTCCTGTTTCATCTGCAATTGTGAATATAGTAGGTCCTGCTGTCTGTTTGACCTGGATGACCTCTCCCTGCACCTTAACCTTCTTACCTACCATCTGTGGCATTTCGCTGGCAAGTATAACCGGGAGCTTCTTTTCAAGTTCTATGGTCTGGTATTCTTTCAGCTTGCGTGGAACCAGATCCATTTTCCCTCTTGGTTTTATTTCCTTTAAGCTGACAATAACAGCCTCACCAACTTCCAGGCTTCCATTCATGTTACTGGAATGAATAAGGCCTCTAAGATTGGAATTAAGGTCAACGAAAACACCGAAATCGGCAATGTTCCTCACTGTCGCATGGTACATTTTTCCGACTTCAAGCTCATCAAGGGTGCATGAGTTGTCAAGTTTGTAGACGATCTGCTTCTTTGCGCATGACTGACATACCTCATCTCCATCATAAAGACGGTCCATTTCTGTTCCACAGACCTTGCACTTGTAAAATATACCTTTACCGGAGCATGCCACGCATTTGTCCCTCTCTTCAATTTCTCCAGTTCCGCCACAGTTGCTACAGGATGAACCATTTTTCAAGAAATTCGCCATATCCTTCTCAGAAAGCTTCATAAAGTCTACAGACTTTGATTTTCCCGTACCTTTGCACTCGGGGCATTTGGCAGTGCCTGTAACACTATAGCCTTTCCCGTTGCATTCTACACATTTCTCGCTCATTGTATCTAGTCTTAGATAGTATATATTGGATTTATGTGTTTGCTTGTTGTCCAGGGTGATCAAAAAAGCGAAATATTTATAATGTCTATTTATATAATCGTCGCAGCATGGCGTTTTTTAAGGCATTGTTTGAAATTATTAACGTCAAAATCAATCACATTAATAAACAATAAACGAGTTCTATTATTTGTTGGGTCTGAAATGTTATTTCAATAATAACAATGCTTTCATGCTTTCGTGTACATCCCCTCAAACAAGTATTCAGACCCAGCCTTCTATATCTTTTTTATTGATTTTATCTCCTGAAAAGGTGAGCTTTTATTATTTCTCCACCGGCATATTTTTAAGAAGTAAGCTATTTATATCTATTTAATAAGTTCTCTGTTTCTTCTTCAGGAGAGTGGCAAAATATGGCTTTAATCGACATTATTTTTCCGTTAGCTATAGTGGCAGTTATCATATTGTCCAAGGCTATCAAGATCGTTAATGAATATGAACGTGTAGTTATCTTCCGTCTGGGAAGGTTAAGTGGAGTTAAAGGCCCTGGTCTGTTTCTTATTATCCCGATAATTGATACGGTTGTAAAGATAGACCTGCGTGTAATAGCAATTGATGTACCAAAACAGGCTGTGATCACCAGGGATAATGTAACAGTGGCAGTTGATGCTGTTGTGTATTATCAGGTCATTGATCCTACAAAGGCTGTCAACGAGGTCGAGAACTTCAGGTATGCAACCGCAATGCTCTCACAGACAACTCTGAGAGACGTTATCGGTCAGCTTGAACTTGATGATGTCCTTTCCAACAGGGAAGACGTCAACAGGAACATTCAGGAACAGCTTGACATTTCCACTGATCCGTGGGGTATCAAGGTTACCGGTGTAACCCTGAGGGATGTAAGTATCGATGAAACAATGCTCCGTGCAATTGCAAAGCAGGCAGAGGCAGAGCGTGAGAAGCGTTCACGTATCATCCTTTCAGAGGGTGAATATATGGCTGCCGAAAAGATGAAGCAGGCTGCAATGTTGTATCAGGAAGTCCCGGCAAGTCTGAAGCTCAGGGAGTTGCAGACACTTGCAGAGATCTCAAGGGAAAAGAACATGATCGTGGTTTCCAATACAACAGATCTCGGAGAGATTGCCGCTCTTTCAAAGGCATTTGCCAAGAAAGAGTGATGGAGGAATCATGCTACATAAGTGCCGGTCATACCTGAGCACTTTTCTTTTTTTAACATTGCTCTTATCCCTGTTCTCAGGTAATGCATGTGCTGCAGGACAGCAGAAGGTTCTGGTTGTTGATATCTCGGATTCGATTACTCCTGTAACGGATGATATTGTAGCGGATGCTATTGCGTTTGCAGAAAATGGTGACTATGAAGCTCTTGTTATTACTCTCAATACGCCAGGTGGTAACCTCGATGAAACCCTGAACATAATCGAGCAGATTGCTGCAACTGATGTACCGGTAATAGGATATGTCTATCCCGAAGGGACTAAAGCATGGTCTGCCGGTACTTTGATACTCATCAGCACTGACGTTGCTGCAATGGCACCTTATACTATTATAGGTTCTGCGCAGCCGGTTACAGTTACTGCAACCGGTAGTGAACCTATAGAAGAAGATAAGATCATCAATGCCATTGTCAAGAGGGCTACAGAGAATGCAAAAATGCATGGTCGTAACGAGACGGCGGCAGAGGAGTTCATAACAAAGAACCTGAACCTTGATGCTGAAACAGCTCTTGATTACGGGGTCACTGAATATGTTGCATCGGATATTCCGGATCTCCTATCACAGGTTAGTGGAATAGAAGTAAAAGGCAAGGTCCTTGACACGGATGGTGCGTCTATCACTTATTATGAACCATCTCTGAGACTGGCTTTCATGGGAATAATCTCCAATCCACTTGTTTCCTCGATGCTTCTGCTTCTTGGTGTTTATGCGATTATACTTGGAATTTCACACCCCGGTTTTGGTGCTGAATTATTCGGTTTGGTTGCTATTGCTCTGGGACTTATCGGAACCGGATTTGATGTGAATGTAGGTGCACTGTTCCTTGTTGTCGCCGGTGTTATCCTGTTGGTACTTGAATTCCAGGCTCCAGGATTCGGTGTTTTCGGAATTGCGGGTCTTGTATGTATAATAGCAGGCAGCATTTTGCTGGTTCCGACTGATTTTCCAAATAACTATACTCCGGCAGAATTCCAGCGTTCGCTGATAGTATCCGTAGCAACGCCGACAATAGTAATCGGACTTTTCTTTGTGTTCATCATTTACAAGGTATTTGAGGTACGGAGGAAGAAACCGCTGTTTGGTGAACTTATCGGTGACATGGCTCTAGCACTTGAACCAATTGGAAACGGTCAGACCGGGTATGTTCTTCACAGGGGACAACACTGGAAAGCACGGTCATCTGATATTATTGAAAAAGACGACAAGGTAACAATACTTGAAAAAGACGGTGTTGTGCTTGTGGTTGAGAAAATGAAAGATAAATCAAAGCCTGAAGATCAGATTGATGATGAGCACGATCGATAATAGAATGTGGAGTTTCAAGTTTTAGGTAGAAAGGAAAACCTTTCTACTTTCTCTTTACCATTTCCACAACACGGCGTTTCTTCTCAATAGCATTGAGAGCTGCTTTGTCAATGGCTTTTTTCATTTCTTCAAAATCACGAGGATTTTCGTCGCCTATCATCTTCTTGATAGGTGTGTATGCGGATTCCCTGAAACGTGGTGTGAAATCCCTTGCTTCCCCGTCAATAATGACTTCAGAACCGGTTCCTTCCACCACTTTTCCTATTATTGAAATATCCACGTCTGCACTTCTGATGGTCTTCATGATGTCTTCTGCGTATTCTTCCGGTGCGATGATAAGCAGAGCATCAAGGGAAACTCCAAGGTAATCAATTTCCAGTGATTCAAGCATCTCAAGAACTCTTGGGTTGACAAGTTTTCTCATATCCTTTTCTTCAAAAATGAGCTTGACACCTGCTGTTCTGGATATCTCCTTTGCGTCTCCGCGAATGCCACCGTTTGTGACATCGGTCATTGCATGGATGTGCTTAACAAGACCTGAATCCAGAAGTTTCTCGCATGCTTCCAGGAATTTGATGTTGATAGTCTCATCAACGATGTCATGCATCTCATAATAGAGTGCAGTTGTGGATATTGTTCCACCACCTGCTCCTTCAGTCATGAGGATGACATCTCCTACCTGTGTCTGTTCACGTGATGTGAGGTCGGTTGATACACCAACAGCACCGACTCCTCCGGTCATACGCTCGCCTATTACCATGTCACCACCTATCCTGAGAGTGCTTCCGGTAATGAGCGGGATACCTGAAAGATCGGAAACTGCTGTGATTCCTGCAATGTGGTCAAAGACCTTACCGACATCTCCGTCATCAGCAACATGGATATCTGAAAGCATTGCCATGGGTCTTGCTCCCATAACGTAAATATCACGAAGAGCTGCCCTTGCAACGTGGAAACCTGCAAGGAATGAATAATCGCTAAGTCTGGAGTGCATACCGTCAACTGTGAGGATGATGTATTCGCCACCTTCTGATTTTACTACTCCTGAATCATCAAGGTGTGTGGTGTCCACGACTGCTTTTGTCTTCCCGATGACCTCTGCAATCTTCTCGTGGGTGTAGAAATCCCCAAGACCTCTTGAGCCTACACCGAATTCTCCCATTGTCACGCCGGATACGGTGGGTTCGAGTACATCACCTTTCAGTACAAGAGTTGCTTTTGCTTCGGTGATGGTTGCCTGTGCAAGTTTGCGTGCATGTTCAGGATTTGTTTTCTTAACTTCCAGAATTCTGGCAGTCAGTTTATCTTCAAGGTCAGACTCGTTATTATTGAGCCCTCGTTTTGCGTAGCCTTCAATATCCATATTTTCATCTCTTTAGCACATAGCAACGAAGTTCTTCAGTATTTTAAGGCCTGTATCACCGCTTTTCTCAGGGTGGAACTGAGTCCCTATTACATTACCTGCATCATTGACAATGGCGGCTGCAAATTCGGTTCCGTATTCACATGAAACAAGCGTGTTCTTATCTGTAGTGTCCACGTAGTATGAGTGGACGAAATAGACGAAGGAACCGTCAGGTATTCCATCAAAAATAGGGTGTTTCTGTGTAATTTTGATCGAGTTCCATCCCATGTGGGGAACTTTAAGCTCGGAGTGTGGGAATCTGAGTACCTGCCCTTTTACAAGGTCAAGTCCTTCTGTTAATCCTCCTTCCTCTGATGTGCTCAGCATCATCTGCTGGCCAAGGCAGATCCCAAGCATTGGTTTTCCTGATGCTACATATTCCTCGATGGTGCTTCTGAGAACTTCCACGTTCTTCATTGCATCCCTGAAAGCACCGACACCCGGAAGGATAACGCCATCTGCACTTTTTATCTCTTCAGGGTCACTTGAAATGATTACGTCCGCACCTGCGTGTTCCAGCCCCTTGCGAACACTTCTGAGGTTGCCAAGTCCGTAATCGATGATAACGATCTTCTTCATGTGAGAATTAAAGAATGGTTTTGGTACATGAATGTAACGATGTGGGATTTTGGCTCAGAACAATTGAAGATTATTCCTGAACATTAAAGGTACAGGGAATGTCCCTGATAACCTTTTGAAAAAAAGTAGATAAAATCTGTTTACCAGCAGATGCCTTCGTAATCGATCTCGGTGCTGAGCTTTTTCGGATTGATAAGATTTCTGCCGTCAATGACAACTCTGTTTGCCATGGCAGCAAACTCCTGATCCAGGTTCCTGAACTCGTTCCATTCTGTCATGATGAGGCAGCCGTCAGCTTCTGTGAGCGCTTCGGATGCACTCTTGCAGTATGCAACATCAGGGAACAGTTTCTTCATGCCTTCTTCAGCCATCGGGTCGTATGCGGCGATGTCAGCTTCAAGTTGCAGCAGTTTCTCGATAACAGGAATGGATCTCGATTCCCTTATATCATCGGTGTCGTTCTTGAAAGCCAGACCAAGTACGGCTATCCTCTTGTTCCTGAGGTCACCGATCTTTTCCTGAAGGAGCTCGATCATCTTCAGGGGCTGCCTGTTATTTACATCAACAATGGACTGGAGAAGTTCCGGTACGTATCCTATCTGGTTTGCTTTGCCGATAAGAGCTTTCACGTCCTTTGGGAAGCATGAGCCACCAAATCCAGCACCGCAGTTGAGGAACTGACGCTCTATCCTGAAGTCTGTTCCCACGGCATCCATGACCTCGTATGTGTTGATGCCAAGCTGCTTGCAGATGTTCCCTACCTCGTTGGCAAAGGATATCTTGGTTGCCAGGAAGGAATTGTTGACGTATTTGATCATCTCTGCTGTCCTTGGATTGGTGCGGGTGATCTCGCAGTCCAGCCTGCGATAGAGTTCTGATACGATAAAAGAAGACCTCTCATCTATTGCACCAACCACTATCTTGTCAGGGTGCATGAAATCGTAGACAGCCTTGCCTTCCCTGAGGAACTCGGGGTTCATTGCAATACCAAAGTCCTTTCCTGCCTTTTTGCCGGAGTATTCTTCTACTATCGGAAGTACGACCTTCTCGGTTGTTTCAGGCACTACTGTGCTCTTTACAACTACCACATGATAGTGATCTTTCTTTGCAATGGCTTTCCCAAGGCTGGCACTTGCAGCTTTGACTATTGAGAGGTCAATGCTCCCATCCTCTCCAGATGGTGTTCCCACACATATGAATGAAGCATCGGTGTTCTCAACTGCATAATCATAATCCGATGTGGCAATGAGTGTCTTCTGGCTGTACTTTGCCAGCAGTTCATCCAGTCCCTCTTCCCAGATAGGTGCTGTTCCCGCATTGATCTGTTTTACCTTTTCTTCATCAATGTCAATGCAGATAACTTCATGCCCGAGTTCCGCAAAACAAGCCGCTGAAACGGACCCTACATAGCCTGAACCAATAATGGATACTTTCATGATAAGATTCTCCTGAGGTGTAAATTGTTTGGGAGTGTATATTAGTATTTGGGATGTTTTTATAAAATACTCTTTCAAAAGCATTTTATTAATATATTCTTAATATCATTCTCTTAACAAATATTGATTGTGAATGTGGATGCTATGAAATCAGGACTGTATGAACATATTGTAAATGAATTTCTTTCAGAAAACTTGTTCGACATTGATGAGAAGCATAAGCATTTATCCCGACTAAATGATGCTGATAGCAACGATTATTTAGCACAATATCTGTATCGAGTTCTTTCTCATGGGTTATCAGAGATTAAAGGTGATAAGAATGGAAAAACAAAGATCGATAAACAGATAGAACTCTGCAATGAAATTGTAGATATTTTAAATCGCTATGGTATCGAAACCCAAGGTTTAGATATCTCTGAAACTGCTGAAAAACTCATGGCAGTATTAGATGAGAATCTAAGTGTTGATTTTTCACGTCCAGATACCCCACTTTCTTTAGGTGCACTGCTCACAGGTACAAGACAGGACCCTTCGCTAGTTTCTCAACTTAAAAAAGAGATTTTATCATCTGATAGGGTGGATATTCTTTGTTCATTCATAAAATGGAGTGGCATAAGGATACTCCAAGAAGAACTAAAAGAGTTCACTTCAAGAAAAGGAACTGAATTAAGAGTTATAACAACCAGCTACATGGGTGCAACAGATTCAAAGGCAATTGAATTTCTAGAAAGTTTACCAAATACCACTTTGAAGGTGAGTTATGATACTAGAAGAACAAGATTGCACGCAAAAGCCTATCTCTTTGAAAGGCAAACTGGTTTTTCTTCTGCATATATTGGTTCTTCTAATATCTCTAATGCAGCATTGACTGATGGATTAGAATGGAACATAAAAATTAGTCAGTATGAGCAGTCGTTTCAATGGGCTAAAATAAAAGCTACTTTTGATACTTATTGGAATGATAGGGAATTTGAGACTTATAAGAAAGATGACAAGTCTAGATTGATAAAGGCATTACAAGCAGAAAAATACGATAAAAATACTGAATTTATGATGCCAAATTTTGATTTAACTCCATATCCATTCCAAAAAGAAATTCTCGAATCAATATGGGCAGAACGCCAACTGAATAGAAACAAACACTTAATTGTAGCTGCGACAGGCACCGGCAAAACGATGATTGCAGCTTTTGATTTTAAGAAATTCAGGCCGGAATTTTTTGAATCCCATAAAAGAGAACCACGTTTATTGTTCATAGCACACAGAGAAGAGATTTTAAAACAATCGATGTACACATTTAGAATGGTTCTAAGAGATCACAATTTTGGAGATATGATGGTTGGTGGAAACATTCCATCAAGTACGGAACAAATATTTGCATCAATTCAAACATACAACTCAAAAGAAATTCATGATCTTTTAGATTCTGAATATTTCGATTATATTATAGTAGATGAGTTCCATCACGCAGCAGCACCTAGTTATAAATCACTTTTAGATCATGTAAACCCAAGCTGTCTGTTAGGTTTAACTGCAACTCCAGAACGTGCTGACAATTTGGATGTTAAAAAGTTCTTTGATAATCACATAACTGCAGAAATTCGTTTGCCAGATGCAATAGACAGAAAGTTGCTATGTCCCTTCCAATATTTTGGTATTACTGATAGTGTTGATTATTCCAAGTTGAAATGGCAACGTGGTGGTTATGTTCAAAGTGAACTCAGCGAACTTTACATTGCAAATAACCATCGAGCAGAAATGATTTGTGAAAAAACAGTACAGACTGTTTTGGATATCAGAAATGTTAAAGGTCTAGGTTTCTGTGTTTCAAAAGCACATACAGAATATATGTCTGGAATATTCAATAAATATGGAATTCCAAGCGAGTATTTAACTTCAGATTCTAGCAAAGATGTAAGAAGATCTGTTCAGAAAAGATTGCTAAATAAAGAGATTAACTTCATTTTTGTTGTGGATTTGTACAATGAAGGAGTTGACATTCCAGAAATAGACACAGTCCTGTTTTTACGTCCAACTGAAAGTTTAACAATATTTTTGCAACAATTAGGACGTGGACTTAGATTAAGCGATGATAAAGACTGCTTAACGGTATTGGATTTTGTAGGACAAGCAAACACAAACTATAGATTTGACTTGAAGTTCAAAGCATTGATTGAAAATATAGGTCAAGATATTGCTTTAGAAATAGAGCAAGGATTCCCACATTTGCCTGCTGGTTGTAGTATAGAATTAGAAAGGAAATCTAAGGAATACATATTAGATAACATTAGTCAGTCTCTCAATCTAAGACGACAAACAATTGTAAATAGAATTTCTAGCTTTGTTGCTGACACGGGAATTGAATTATCTTTTGACAATTTCATAAATTACTACAATTTAGACCTTGATGATATCTACAAAAAGATGTGTTGGTCTAGAGCACGTGTAGAAGCTGAAATCATTGATAATTTCAATGAACCTGATGAGGATAAATTAACAAGTGGTCTTAGAAGGATTCAACATATAGATGATAGAAGTTATATTGATTGCGTTCTCAGGCACCTAGCTGGCAGAAATATCGATGAAGATACTCTATCTGAAAAAGAAAGATACTATTTGACAATGTTCATTCTAACTATCTGGAATAAGGAAAAGTTTGCTTCATTAAAAGATGCATTTTCTAAGTTGCTAGATAATCCTGTAATCTATGATGAAATAATTATGCTTCTAGAATACAAGAAGAACATCATTAGAACGATTTCTCCTGAAATAAGCTTGCCATATGTTTCATCTCTAAGTTTGCATTCTAAATACACGCAAGCAGAAGCGCTTGCTGGACTTGGATATTTTGATTTGCAAAATAATCATACAGTGCAAGCTGGTGTGCTACCCATCAAGGATAAAAAGACAGATGTGTTTTTCATTACATTGAACAAGAATGAAAAGGACTATTCTCCAACTACGATGTACAATGACTATGCAATTAATGAAAATCTATTTCATTGGCAAAGTCAGGCATCAACTAGGGTTGCTTCAAAAACTGGACAAAGATATATCAACCACAAAAATAGGGGTCAAACAATACTTCTTTTTGTGAGAGTAAACAAAAGCATCAATTCTTTAGCTCAACCTTACTATTTCTTGGGACCGGTGGAATACTTAAGTCACGAAGATGAAAAACCTATCAACTTCGTATGGAAACTAAAGTACCCAATGCCTGCTCACTTATTAAGAGAAACTGCACGGCTTATAGTTGGGTGACCACAAAGCCTACACAAGTTTGTAGTCACTCTTCCCGTCACTCCATCCCCTTCTGATACTGCTCGACCAGAAACTCCAGTGTATCCTCAAGCTTATTCTCACTCGAAATAGCTGCAAATGCTGGGTTTGTTGTTGTGGACAGGCCGAAGATTTTTCCTAATAAGGTTGTGTTGTTGGGGAAGAATTAGAGCCGTATGAGTTAATGCTTCACCTTAATTCTAGTTAATTTCCGCATCCTGAGCTGTTCCGATCTCATACGGCTGGTCGAATGCTATTCCTGTGATCATCCAGTCTGCTTCGCTTTTTTGCAACTGGAAATATACCGGAATGACCTTGGGTTCATTCTCATTACCCATGATATTAAAGGTGACTGCAGTACAATTGCTTTCAATTACCGCAATGTCATTTTCAACATCTGCTGATACGATGTTGAACTCTTTGATGCCACACGCTTCTATTCCATTGTTGTTAACCAACATCTGGATACTTGTAGGTACAAGGAAGTCCTGTCCCTCGCATAGTTTGAAAGCAGTGGTGAAATCACTTTCATTCACTGCATTAAAGAAAATTATAATCACATTCTCGGCAGAGGCGGATGAAGAAGCATATTCTCCCCCTATTTTCTCCCTTATTAAGGGACTTTGTATCAGGTAGAGGGCACTTATCATGAGAATAACAATGATCAGTGTCTGTTGCATCAATTTTTTCTTTGATTTTTCTGGCTTACTAATAGTTTCTCTCTCTCTTCTGACAGAAGCAGTGCTTCTAAGTGATCTTATCTCTCTTTCCGAAGTAAAAAGCTCCTGAGGATATGATGTAGTTGAATCTATATTTTCAGTTATTTCTATTTTCGGCTTACTTTTAACCTCTTTCAAATAAGATTCATACATTCTTGCAACATCAGCATCTTCCGGCTTTTGAATATTATGTTCCTCTTCTTTTAGAGTGTCTAAGCTGTCTTTTTGCATTCCCCTGTTCGGGGCATTGATCGAAGAACCTCTATTGTCGGTTGCGAATTTATTTCTTGAAACCACAGTATCGATTATACTGGTTACCAGTTCATTTTTGATGAAGCCGATATCCTTTGCAGAATTGACCGTACTAACAAGGTGCTTTAGCTCTGATACGATTTCGTTTAGAAAACCATCTAATCCGGTCTTTTTATCAGAAGCTGCTCTGAACATCACCTGTGTAAGTCCTTCATTCTCTTTTATCAGGGCTGTGAGCAGGTAATGAGTATTCCCATCAGATTCACCCGAGAAATGCAGCACATTAGCTCCTGAAATTGTGTATCCATCTGCAACATAGAGGTTTCTTGCGCAGGTCCGCATCAGGAATGAGATTAGTTGCTCTGCGCTGATGCCTTCATAATTTATACCTGTATCAACTGAATGCCATGAACCTGATAACTGAAGAAACTCGTTTTTTGTAGTCTGTTTTGGGTGCAGGAATGGACAGATGCAATGAACCTCCTTTGCCTGCATGGCAGACATGTGCTTTTCCTGATTCGTGTCACGATAAATGATACTCGCTTCGATCTTCTCGTTGTGAATACATGTCTCGGGTTTAAGTGTGAATTTTGCAGTTCGGGCGATGGTAGGGTGGATGTCTCCAAGTTTAAGGACCCCGTCTCCCTGCAACTCGAAAATCGATTCATTGTAATCAAGGACGATTTGCACGTCAGAAATAACGATGTCTGTATTATTGGTGATCCTTATCCCGAATATGATGCTGTTGTCCGGAAGAACCTCATATCCACGTTTTATATCGATATCCATTCTAATTAAAAATTAATTATTTTTGCATATAAATAGGTTTTGAGCTCAACAATTGCATTCATAGGATTAGTTAATGGAGAATGAAAATCAATAAAAAAAGAAAAAGATTCGTGATGACAGCATCATCATATCTCTTTTACCCAGATGACTTCTCCTTCCTGCAAGGCATACATAATATCATGTGCGACCTCCGAATCAGACCGGACCTTGATATCTCCATGCCTGCCAACAGTTGCTGAGAACAGGAATCCTTCGCCTGCGTAGACTTCAACATCTCTTGTTGCAGCTTCAGGTACATTTAGGATCACATGCTTTCTGCTGCGCTCGATTATTGGATGATGTTCCTTCTTCTCACGAGGTCTGCGTTCCTCTCCGTCTTCGAACTTACGCACATCAATATGGATTCCCAGTGACCTTTCAATTTCATCTATGGTCTTTCCACCTTTACCGATAACTCTTGGCAGATCCTTGTCCCTTACACGTACAAAAGCACGGTTGTCTGAGACCATTTCCACCTCAACCGGACCGTTGACGTAATTGCTGATGTAATCCTGGACTTCCCCTTCAGCCAGTTTCCAGGAGGGACTTCTTTGCTTCTCGCTACCTAACGGCATAACTACGACCTGCTCGCCGTAGGTGTATATCTCAAACTCGCTCTTTCCCGTCTCAAGGTCAGAAACAAGAATGACAGGTCTTGCAAGGTCCTGTTCCATCATTCCGGCAGGAACTTTCACAGTGAACTCAAGCACCTGTACCTTTGCGATCTCACCCTTGTCGATGAAAATAACCGTATCTACAACCTGTGGAATAACACCAAGTTCCACCCTGCCGATAAGTCTCTGGATAGCGTCTACTGCGCGGTTTGCATGGACAACTCCCAGCATACCCACACCGGCAAGTCTCATGTCAGCAAAGGTCTCGAAGTCCTTGGTCTTGCGCACCTCATCATATATTGTATAATCCGGACGCACAAGCAGAAGCACATCTGCGGTGTTCTCAAGACTTCCGTCAAGAGGTGCGTATTGGGTGATCTCATCAGGAACCTGCAGGTCGCGTGGAGATTCCATGGTCTTGACCACAAATCCCTTGTCTTTCAGGTAGATTGCAACTCCTGCTGCAAAAGTGGACTTACCTGCACCAGGTGGTCCTGCTATGAGAATTCCTCTCTGGCTTCTGATTCTTTCTTTGAGCACATCACTTAAGCGGTACTCTTCCAATGAAACCGAGGCGATAGGTCTTACGATTGTAATCTCCACATCATCTGAGAATGGAGGTGTGGAAATAGCAATCCTCATGTTCCTTATCTGCAGTACCGTTGCACCGCTGAATGACATTTCAGTGAATGATTCCTGATCGGAGCGTGCCCTGTCAAGCAACTCCCTGGATATCATTTTCAGTTCATGATATGTGCATGGCTCATCCCTTATCTTCACATACTGCACATTTCCAATGGAACCTCTCTTTGCCATTGGGGATACTTTGTGTTTCAGGTGCACTGACATTGTGTTAGGTGTGAAAAAATCATCAACGAGAAGTGGTCCGAATTCCTCAATTGGCGGCTTGACAAAATCCACATCAAGTCCTTTTGCTTTTGCAACAAGTGACTGGACCCTGTCACCTGTGACAAATTTAGCTTTAAGTTCAACTGCTGTCTCTCTGATAAGGGCATCTATCTCTCCACCCTTTGCAAGTTTTACCTGGTCAGAATTAGGTCTGACACCCGTGAAAAATAATCTGATATCGCCGCTTTCAGCGAATTTCTGGAGTTCCTGTACCTCTTCAAGGCCTTTGTATCCGATCTCAAGCCCACGGTTTGCCTGGGCTTCCAGCTCAGCCATGACTGCTTCAGGCACATAAATATCTACATCCCTGAGTCCCTCATCACGTATCCTTCCGGAAAGGATGCCGTCTATGACCGCACTGGTATCAGGAACTATTATTTGTCTGTTCTGTGAACTCTCTTCCATAATTACGAATAAGCTGTTGCTTCTATAAATTATATTGCCACTCTACTTCAGGTAGCATAAAAAAAGAGTGACTGCTGTTTATATTAGCAATCAATTACACATGTAATTTCAGTAAACATCTTCCGGATCGAAAACTTTCTCTCCGACTTCCTTTCCATCTATTGTCCTGAAGAAGCATGATCTGAAACCGGTGTGGCATGCTCCTCCTGCCTGCTCGACCAGCATAAGTATGGCATCCATGTCGCAATCGATGCGGATCTCGACTATTTTTTGTGTATGGCCTGAACTTTCTCCCTTCTTCCAGAGACTCTGCCTGCTGCGGCTCCAGTAATGAGCGATACCTGTCTCTATTGTTTTTTCAAGGGCTTCCCTGTTCATGAAGGCACACATAAGCACTTCTTTAGTAATACTATCCTGTGCGATGGCCTGGATGAGACCATTGTCATATTTCAGATCATCGAGATTTATCATGTCCACCACTAATTGCTATATACTATAAAATACTATTATCTATCAGTATTAATATAATTCATTATGAATTAATCATAAATATTTTTATTATCAGGGGTATAACTATGGATTACAGTTTTGATGGTACAGGTGGATTCAGAATCCCTACAGGTATAGCCGGACTTGATGTACAGCTTGGAGGAGGAGTTCCTCCGGGATCAACTATTCTCCTTCTTGCAGAACCGGGAGCAAATTCTGAGATGTTTGCTCAGCAGTTTGTTTATGGCGGCCTTCTGAACAATGAAGATGTTTTCTATTTTACTTCTGAACATCCGGCTCAGGAGATAGTCCATGAGATGGAGGACATGAAATGGGACGTAGAAAAATATATGGATGATGGCCATCTTCAATTTGTCGATGCATATCTTCCAAGATTCTACAGTGTCCTTCCCAAAGAGTTAACTAGCGACCTGTCAGCAAAGGATTTCCTTAAAAAGGGAATAGATTCCATGGGTCTTCTTAAAGCAACCGTGAGGCAACCAAGAGACCAGAAGTATCGGGGCGTTGTGGATTCCATATCATATTTCCTGCGTGCTTACAACCTGAACAGTGTGGTGGAAGCTATTGAAATGATATCTTCTATTGGAAAAGCCACAGGATCCATTCAGCTTATATTGATGACAAGCGGCATGCATGACTCTATTACAGAGAACACGTTGCGTCATATCTGTGACGGGGTCATAGAATTCAGGATAAAAGAACGTGGAAGTGAGATTGAAAGGACCATTATGATACGAAAGATGCGTGGAATGCTGGTTCCTAACAGGACGATTTCCTACATGGTAACCCATAAAGGAATTGAACTTGAAACGACCACCCGTGTCCTCTGATACTGGCTCTTTTCAGGGTCTTTTTACCTTTACTTTTTTATTCACAGAAAGCTATTTTAGTTAACCGGTAAAATGGATAATGATCATAATGAAACAGGAACTAGTGCGAATATTGAGGGATATTTTCATATCAGCGGGCTATGATATGTCCGAATCATTCAGGTTTGACCTTATAGCCGAAAAGGACGGCTCAAAGACGTTCATTAAACTTTCATATAATCCTGACCTTGAAGATATAAGGGACTTTAAAGGACAGGTGACAGAAGGCCAGGCTCTCTACATACTGGCAGGAGAGGTTACTAACTCATTCTTACTCAATGCACGCGACATCGGTCTGACCGTGTGGACACGTGACGATATGGCTGTAAGGATCGGCAGGGCGATACTTGCGGATATGGAAGGAACGACTAAGGATCTTCAACTGCTTGATGGGCTATGTACAAAGAAACCT
The DNA here is from genome assembly GCF_031312595.1 of Methanolobus sediminis. Classification (NCBI taxonomy): domain Archaea; kingdom Methanobacteriati; phylum Methanobacteriota; class Methanomicrobia; order Methanosarcinales; family Methanosarcinaceae; genus Methanolobus; species Methanolobus sediminis. The sequence goes on from NZ_CP133592.1 coordinate 1,516,072, forward strand.
GCTTCCAGCAGTGTTGACGAGGTTGCAAAAGAGGCTATTAATGCGATATTTGGTACAGGTTCGTCACCCCATGTAGAAGAAAAAGCTCTTGAAGAATCTCTTGCATCACGTCCGCCAAGATCCCCTTTTATTCCGGACGAAAAACCTATGGAAGTTCAGTATTATCGCCCTCGTGCAGCTCCTCCATCTGTGGAAATGACTCCAGAAGGCTCTTATGTATCTGAAGCATTTGATGAACCTGAAGTAAAAACTGAAGAAGAATTTATTCAGGAACCTCTTCCGGTTCTGGAAAAACCAGCTACTCAGGAGCCAGTAGTTATGAGCCTTCACTCTCCGCCGGTGAATATATCTGTTGATAAGGCCTACTCCTTAGCTGCTCCGCATATCCGTGGTGCAAACGCAGCAATACTGAAATTCGTACCTTTCTGGATGTACAGTTACTCCCTTAATGTGGAACACCGTTACCGTTCCAAGATCATAGATATTTCCGGAGATGGTTCAGGTTATCTCAATGCTCTGAATGGTAATCAGGAGGAAATGCGTCTTCAGAATATCCAGAAGACCGTTGCTGTGCCAAATGTGGAATATGATGTCAAGATGCCTGCAATCACTGAGGAAGAAACGACTAAAAAATTGCTTGAAGATGTCATTGAGGAATATACACGCGACCTGCGTTTTGATAATACACAGGGTGATGCGATCATCTCCGAACACAAAAGGTTTAAGCCAGCAGCATCAGATATTAATCTTAGTGTAGAACTTGTCTATGTGCCTGTATGGGAAGTTAAAGGTCAGAGAAATTCAGTCGAGATCAACGCTTCAAGTGGTGAAGTTCTGCGTAATCCAGTTGATGATGATGTGGAATTTGTATAACCTTTATATCTTTGACAGGTGCCCAGAAAGTTCGTACTCATGCGAATAAACTTATATATCAAAAACACATATAAGGGATTACCCGGTAGTCACCTTGTATCAATTTCAAACAAATAATGAGGAATCAACAATGGTAGAAATAACTGACAATGCAGCAGTCGAATTAAAATCACTGCTTAAGGAACAGGGTAAAGAAGGTCTTGCTCTCAGAGTATTCGTTGCAGGCATGAGCTGCTGCGGTGTGCAGTATGGAATGTCACTTGAGGACGAGATCAGCGAAGAACATGACCTTGTAGTTGAGGACAAAGGACTTAAGGTCGTCATGAACAAGGACGATGCAGATAATCTTTTAGAAGCAAAGATCGATTACGTGGATGGTCCATCCGGTAAGGGCTTCATCATCGATAACAATAACGGCGGTGGCTGCAACAGCTCATCCTGTGGTGGCGGTTGCTGCTAAGCAACAATTATCTGGCTTATTAAACAATTTCATATAAGGTGATTACATGTTTCCGGGAATAGGTGGCAGGGGAATGAACCCTGCAAAAGTCAAACAGATGATGAAACAGATGGGTATAAACATCACTGAGATCGATGACGTTGAACAGGTTATTATCAGAACACCTGCAAGGGATATCGTTTTTAACGATGCCAATGTCTCAATTATGAATGCTCAGGGTGTGGATACTTATCAGATAGTCGGTACTCCGGAAGAGGTCGCCAGGGAAGTCCAGATACCTGATGATGATGTGAGGCTCGTTGCAGAGCAGACAGGAGTTTCCGAGGATCAGGCACGTGAAGCATTGAAAAATGCCAACGGTGATCTGGCAGAAGCAATTCTGGCACTCTCATCATAAATTCTTTTTCTCTTTTTTAGTTATTTTATCTCGTCTTGAGTTTATTCTTTTATATTCGGTTTTCAGGTTTGGCTGTTGTTTTAACCGTGACAGTTGCTAACATATATCTCATATTTATTCATACAAAAAGATCCACTTTTATGGTGTTTTATCGTTCTAGAGACCAAAATAGGTATATAATATCGTCATGATTATACATGATAATTGAGGAGTAGCTAGCTTTAGACTGCTCTTTCAATGCGGTCCCTTTCATGTCCCGGGGTTCCACCTGGAACCTTTGTTTGTTCTTCAAAATGACATGAGACGGTTGCTCTGCAGGTATTGGTTCAAGACCTTGAGATAACTCGAGGTCATGAAATAAACATAATGATTATTGATTATGAATGGAGTAAACATGTCTGAAAATTTTGATGTCAAATTGGATGGGAAAAGCTATCTTCCTGATCCTTCCGTCAAAGAAAATTCATGGATAGGCGATTATGAAACTGCTTACAATGAATTCTTAAAAGATCCTGAAAAACACTGGGAAAACGTCGCTGAAGAACTTGAGTGGTTCGAAAAATGGGATAAGGTCAGAGAATGGGACCATCCACATGTAAAGTGGTTTACCAATGCTAAAATGAATATCACTTACAACTGTCTTGACAGGCACGTGATGAACGGTAAGAGAAACAAGGTAGCTATCATCTGGGTAGGAGATGATGGCGAGGAAGTTGTTCTCACATATCGTCAGCTTTACCGTGAGGTTATGAGATTTGCCAATGGTCTCAAATCCCTTGGTGTAGAGAAAGGTGATCGTGTCTGTATCTACATGCCATTTGTCCCTGAGCAGATCATAGCAATGCTTGCATGTGCACGTATCGGTGCTGTACACAGCGTTGTTTTTGGTGGGTTTGGTGCTAATGCACTTCACTCAAGGATCAAGGATGCACAGGCAAAGATAGTCATTACTGCTGATGCAAGTCTGAGACGTGGTAAAAGGATTGACCTCAAGACTCTTGTGGACGAGGCTGTTGTTAATGCTTCCAGCGTTGAGAAGATCGTAGTTCTCAGAAGGATGACTCCGCAGATGGAGCTTTTCTCTGAGATTGAGGTTGATTTCTACGAGATCATGGAAGATGTAGAAAAGGAATGTGAGCCAGAAGTAATGGATTCCGAAGATCCGCTTTTTATCCTTTATACCAGTGGTACGACAGGTCCGGCAAAGGGAATTGTGCATGCATGTGGTGGTTACATGGTCGGTACATATTATACAACAAAGAATATGTTCGACCTCAAAGAAAGCGATGTCATGTGGTGTACGGCAGACCCTGGATGGATTACCGGTCACAGCTACATAGTATATGGTCCGCTTGCCATGGGAGCGACTATCCTGATATCCGAGACTACTCCTGATTATCCGGACCCTGGAATCTGGTGGAGCATGATAGAGGAGTTCGATGTTACTATCTTCTACACGGCACCTACGGCTATCAGAATGTTTATGAGAATGGGTGAAGAGTGGCCTGAAAAGTACAACCTCAGCTCGCTGAGGATACTGGGCTCGGTAGGTGAACCTCTCAACCCTGAGGCGTTTGAATGGTACTATCGTGTAATTGGTAAGGAAAAGTGTCCGATCCTCGATACATGGTGGCAGACAGAGACCGGAATGCACATGCTCACAACAGCTGTCGGTGAACCAATGAAGCCAGGTTTTGCAGGTCGTCCTGTTCCGGGCATCATTGCAGATGTCGTTGATGAGAATGGCGAACCGGTTCCTGCAGGAACAGGTGGTTTCCTTGTTATTAAGGAACCATGGCCTTCCATGATGAGGACGGTTTACAACAACGATGAGAGATATCGCCAGTACTGGAGTACCGTCGGGAACTACTACGCAGCAGGCGACCTTGCTGTAAAGGATGAGGACGGCTACATCATGATCCTCGGACGTTCCGACGATGTCCTGATCGTTGCCGGTCACAACATTGGCAGTGCAGAAGTTGAAAGTGCCCTCGTTTCCCACGAAGCTGTTGCAGAAGCAGCAGTAATAGGAAAACCTGACCCACTCAAGGGAGATTCCATCAAGGCTTTCATCATTCTGCGTATGGGCTACACAGCCAGCGATAAACTCAAACTGGAACTTGTCTACCACGTAAGAATGAACCTCGGTCCGATAGCAATTCCATCAGAGATCGAGTTCGTGGAATCCCTGCCAAAGACCCGAAGCGGAAAAATAATGAGACGTCTCCTCAAGGCACAGGAACTTGGCCAGGACCCTGGAGACATTTCCACACTGGAGGACTGATTCCTCCTTTCTTATTTTTCTTTCTTATTTCTTTTAAAATAGCAATAGTTATGAATCATACGTTACTATTACTCATGCAGGTGACAAAATGATAGACTTTTTTGACCTTTACCTTGCAGAGGATTGCCCATACGGAGATGAGACCACCGAACTTCTTGAGATTCAAGGCAGCGGCAGGCTTCGTATCAAATCAAGAGAACATGGTGTTGCGGCCTGTATGGATGACCTTGCAGTTTTCTACAGGAAAAATGGTCTCGAAGTCGTAAGCATGGTTGCAGATGGGGCCGAGTTCAACCCTAATGATGTTATATTTGAAGCTCAGGGTGACCTGCCAACTATTTTCAAACTCTGGAGGATATCACAGACATTCCTTTCAATGGTCTGTTCCATTGCATCAAAAACACGCTTTGCTGTCGAACTTGCAAGAAAATCAAACCCTGACATAATGGTGGCAACAAGCCGCAAGACACATCCGGGATTCAGGAAATATGAGCTTAAGGCTGTAAAGATAGGTGGAGGTGACCATCACCGTAACTCTCTCAGTGATTCAATTCTTATCACGCAGAACCACCTCGATATCATGGAAAAGCGTGTAAAGCTCAGGTCCATGCGCAAGATAGAGATCGAGCCAAGGACAAGAGAGGAGGCTTTCGAGTCAGCTCCGGTTGCAGATGTGCTCCTGCTTGACCATTACAGTCCGCAGGAGCTGGAAACCCTTGTTCCGGAGTTACGTGCCCTGAATCCAAAGCTTGAGGTTGGAGCAGGTGGAATTGATCTTGGAATGATCTCTGACTATGCAAAGCATGTAGACTTTATTGTGACCACTGCTCCGTATTATGCCAAACCGCTGGATCTCACTTCCAAGATAAGAAGGATTTGAGTATAAAAACAACGCGAAACTTTTAAATACTATTATCAACATGGTTGTGTATGTTCCTTGCATTACCGGTGCAAGGAGACTTGTGTGTTTTGAATTTATCTAACAACAAGAAGTCGCTTTCCGCTTAATGGTGATGGATGCAAATAAATATCATTGTTCCTTCATATTAAGCAATATTACAAATTATTAGAGGTATTCATATGAGCAAAGTAGAACTTTTGGATTTCAGTGCAACATGGTGTGGACCTTGTAAGATGCAGAAACCTCATCTTGAAAAAGTTGAAGCCGAACTTGCAGGCCAGATCGAAGTAAAGGTCGTTGATGTAGACCAGAACCAGAGTCTTGCAGCACAATATGGTATTCAGGCAGTACCTACACTTATCATCCTTAAAGACGGGGAAATTGTAAAGCGCTTCACAGGCCTTACTACCTCAGGAATCCTCCTTGAGGAGCTTAAAAAGGTGCTTTAAGCACCTGCTTTTCGTTTTTGATATCTGTTTTCAGGTCATCTAAGACCAGCTTATTTTTATCTTTTCTTGAAAAAGCGTAAATAGCTTAAGATCATTCCAGTCTCGAGGGATACAGGAATTGAAAGAACTGGTTGATCTTGGTGTAATGGTTTTCAGGGAAAAGAATTCCCGCGGTACATTCAAACCTCATCTTTCTATAAAATTCAGATCAATCGAAGGAGAACTTGTAACTTTTTCTATCGACACAACCCGTACACCTGCAAAATACCAGCAACCGGATGCTTATCTTATCACTCATGCGCATTCTGATCATCACGGCAAATCCGCAATGCTTTCTGACCGTGCAGTCTGTTCTGAAAAGACCGCTATTGCACTTGAGATCCGTCATGACCGCAAGTATGCCGGCAGGACATTCAAAGTTGGAGAAACCATCGAGGTAAGCGGCGTAAAAGTTCACACATTCCCGAATTTCCATACGGTTGGCTCAGTGGCATTCATGTGGGAGAACGAAGTCGGAACCCGCATACTTGTCACAGGTGATGTGAAAGACGCTTCCATGCTTCCTGAATGTGATCTTCTTATAACCGAAGCCAATTACGGCGATCCCGGTGACACAACATGTTATTTTGATGACGACCTGGAAGGTTTTGAGAACGCTTTCAGGGACAATTCCTCAATTGCCTTTGGAGCTTATGCATTCGGCAAAGCTCAAAGAGCTGTGGAACTGCTAAGAGGTTTTGGCTATGACGGTGTCATTGAGATGGAGGACCAGTCTCTCTCCCTTACACGTACTCTTCTTGAGGATGCCGGGGAACTTGAATATCTTGGCAACTGCTGCGGTGACAGTATAAGTATAGTACCGCCCTGGGATCTGGACAAACTGCCATCCCATATTTCTAAATTCGTAATGACAGGGCGCAGTGATTATCGTTATCCTGCAATCCAGATAAGTGATCATCTTGACGCGCGTGGGCTTGTAGATATGGTGAAAAACATCGATCCTGAGTTCACTGTTGTCTATCATCCGAACGGTCATCGTCCAGGAAGATTTGCAAAACATCTCGATTCCATCGGTTTTAATGCACTTTCAATTGATAAGATCGAGAATGTCCTGAGCAATGAATTTGTATGAAGTTCACTCTGGCAGGATAAACATTTATATAAGTACTTGATTTTATAGTACCCACACTATCCAAGTTGTACCAGGAGATCAGATCACTTTGTCAAAACCATCCAACAAAAAGCAGTCAGTGGACAATACTGAAGTAAAACCCGCTGATGATGCGCAACCAGCTCCTACTCCATCCCACGGAAGATCACAGTTCAAGGTGAGAACACCGGAGGAAAAGAAGCAGGCTCATAAGGAGGGAATCATCAAAACGGCAGTTGCTGCTATTATAGGCATAGTGGCAGGTATTATTGCCTATACGCAGCTTGGTGAAGGCATTCCCACTGAAACTGGTTATGAGTGGTATGTTATACTGATGTTCATAGTCGGTATTTCCTTCTATGTCATGAAATTCTCATTCCCTATATTCAAGATAAAGCCAAAAGAGTTTGGTTTTAAGGACTGGTTCTACGTTGAGTTCATAGTTATCGACTTCTGTCTTCTAACATGGACATTGCTTCTGAATTGATCTTCTATTTTTATCTTTTATTCATTTTATTTTATTGACAGGGATCTTACATGCGAATTGCTATATTGAACAAAGACAGGTGTCAGCCAAGACGCTGCAGTCATGAATGTGAAAAATACTGTCCCCGTGTGAGAACGGGTGACGAGACCATTATCTTTGGGGATGACGGAAAACCAATAATCTCCGAAGAGATGTGCGTAGGTTGTGGTATATGTGTCCACAAGTGTCCTTTTGAAGCTATAATGATCATTGGTCTTCCTGAGGCACTAACTGAACCAACCCACAGGTATGGTCCGAATGGCTTTGCACTGTACGGCCTGCCGGTGCCACAGGTAGGGAAAGTAACAGGTATCCTTGGTCCCAACGGTATCGGTAAAAGTACCGCAGTCCAGATTCTGTCAGGAACTCTTGTCCCTAACTTCTCAGAGGATAACAGCAACTGGGAAAGGGTACTTCATCACTATGCAGGTACAGCCCTTTACGATTATTTCAGTGATGTAGTTGATGGTGACATAAAAGTTTCACAGAAGCCTCAGTATGTGGACATGATCCCAAAGGCTTTCAAGGGCAAGACAAGTGAGCTCCTTGACAAGACCGACGAAAGAGGCAAGCTCCCTGAACTTGTTGAACGCCTGAACCTTTCACATGTAATGGACCGCAAGATCACAGAGCTCAGTGGTGGTGAACTCCAGAGGGTTGCCATTGCAGCCTGTGCAGCCAAAGATGCAGATTTCTACTTCTTTGATGAAATAAGTCCTTATCTTGATATCTACCAGCGTATCAACTCCGCACAGCTCATTCAGGAGATTGCCGAGGACAAGGCGGTTCTTGTTGTAGAACACGACCTTGCCATACTTGACATGCTTGCGGATGCAGTACATGTGGCATACGGTGAGCCAGGTGGATACGGTGTGATCACTCATCCAAAGGGTGTGCGTATTGCCATTAACCAGTATCTCAAAGGCTTCCTGCCTGAAGAGAACGTGCGTGTAAGACCTGAAGCAATTAAGTTCGAGGTCCACCCTCCAAGGGTTGAAACCGATATCAACACACTTCTTGATTATGATGCTTTCTCCAAGAAATACGGTGAAGGCTTCTCACTTTCAACCGATGGCGGTTCACTGAAAGAGGGCGAGGTTCTGGGAATTGTCGGTCCGAACGGTATTGGTAAGTCTACATTTGTGAAGATACTTGCAGGTGAGATAGAACCTGATGAAGGAAAGCTTGACCACAACATCAAGATAGCATACAAACCACAGTACATCAAAGCTGACAGTCCTATGCAGGTTCGCTATTTCCTGGGAGGTCTTTCAAATAAATTCAATAGCAGTTACTTCCAGACCGAGGTTGCAAAACCTCTGAACATTGAGAGGCTCTATGACCGCATGCTCACAGAGCTCAGTGGTGGAGAACTCCAGAGAGTAGCGATTGCTGCATGTCTCTGTCAGGAAGCAGACATGTACATTCTTGACGAGCCAAGTGCTCACCTTGACGTAGAACAGCGTTCTATGGCAACAAAGGTCATCAAGAGATTCGCCGAGAACAACGGTAAGACCGCAATGGTAGTTGACCACGACATTTACATGATAGACATGCTCAGTGAGCGTCTCATTGTGTTTGAAGGTGAACCGGCAGTTTACGGAAAGGCACACCAGCCTTTAAGCATGCAGGATGGTATGAACAAGTTCCTTGCAAATCTGGATATCACATTCAGGCGTGATGAAGATACTTCCCGTCCAAGGGTCAACAAAAAGGACTCAAGGCTTGACAGGGAACAGAAAGCCAAGGGTGAATATTACTATCATGACGTTGCTGATGAATAATTATTCATCAGATTTTTTTCTTTTATTTGCTTCAGCTTTCAAGCTCTTTTTCAAGGACCTGATAGAACTCTCTGGATGCATGTCTTTCCAGCCACGGATAATGACCACAGTTCTCAAGCAGGATGAACCTGAAGTTTTCCAGTATACGTGAGAGAGGTTCCTTTACACCTTCATATGGATGCGGGTCATAATCTCCATGAATGGCAACTACCGGACAATGGATGTCTTTTCCCATATTCAGGAGTTTTTTTGTTCTTCTCAGGTAATCAGCTTCTTCCCACACTCTTTTATTGAGATTATAACAGTCATGACAAAATGTCTGATTGATTTCCAACATTGATTCCAGGTCAAAGGAATCAGCATCTGACATGAGTTTTCCGAATCTTGCAAAGGCAACGTTCTTATTGCTCACCGCAGGATTGTTCATACTTGTACTCAGGTGCAGGTATTCCTGCCTTCCGCTTTCACCAAGCCTTTCAAGTCTGGTAGACATTATAGATCTGGCATAGTGTTCCTCAAATGGTCCGCTGGCCACAAGAATTAGCTTACTGACATAAGTAGGGTAACGTGCGGTGAACATAAAAGCCAGCCATGCTCCCCATGAATGTCCTATCAATGTTACTGGCAATTTTGCATGCTTTTTGAGCATTACTCTGAGTTCACTAATCTGCCCGTCAACACTCATGGCAGTCTGTAAAGGTTCCAGTACACTATGTCTGTCTGAAAGGTGTTCGGCCATATCAGTTACAGTTCCGGGAGCTCCGGGTCCTCCATGTATGACTGCAATTTTGTAAGGTTTTGGACCGTGCTTTATTGGGTTAGAGTACATTTCATATTCACAGTTGAGATATATTTATATGTGACATATTTATATATTATTCGTCTACAAAAGCAAGATTAATTTACCGAATGTGATTTTTCACCTGGATGTGGTATTATAGCTGAAAGTAAATTCTATAACAACATTAACGTTCTTGATAGTGTCGATAAAGGAGATTTCAAAGCAGAGATCATAGAATATAAATCTCTCACAGGAAGCAAGGATCCTTCACTTGCAAGGCACCTGTACTATATACAGCAGGCAGGCATGACCCTTAAGCAGATAAAGGTCACATTGAACAACAGCGGCGTGATCGTAGAACCCGGAGCTCTTTACTTCCAGAAAGGTAACATCACATGTGATGCAAACATAGGTGGTGTTGGTGGTCTTGCAAAGAAAATGATCAAGAACAAGCTCACAAACGAATCCACTTTCAATCCGCTTTACAAGGGTTCCGGTGAGATATTCCTTGAACCAAGTTTCAGTCATTTCATCATTGTAAGTCTTGATAATGGTTCAATAATTGTGGACAAAGGTATTTTCTATTGTGCAGAATCAAGTCTTGAAGTAGGCGTTGCAAGTCAGAAGAACATCACAGCAGGTCTTTTCGGTGGCGAAGGATGGTTCCAGACCAAAATTAGCGGAACAGGTACATGCATACTTGAAAGCCCTGTACCAATGTCTGAAATTCTTAAATATAACCTTGACAACGAGCGCCTTCAGGTTGACGGAAACTTTGCTCTCCTCAGGTCTGATTCAGTAAAATTCAGTGTCGAAAGATCAGGCAAAGGAATTGCCGGAAAGCTTACATCAGGAGAAGGTCTTCTTCAGACATTCGAGGGAACAGGTGCCGTATGGCTTGCACCAACACAGCCAGTCTACAGTTCAATTGCATCAAGTGGTGTTTCATCACTGGCAGCAGCACCATATAACAAAAATAATCCGGCATAAGAGGAGTAATTTGCTCCTTCTTTTTATGCACTTATTTTAATTATATCATATTTCAGTTTTTATAGTTCTAATCATCTTTGTTGATACCTTTTCTGAAACTTCTGGCGTAGCTGTAAGCCTGGTATATGTTGTAGATCCAGAATGCAATTAAAATGAATAGTGGTAATATAAGGTGAGATGTGACTATCAGTATGAAAGCCAGGACAAAATAAAAAGAGCCTCTGCCAAAGTCTCCGTTGTACATCTGTCCCAGTCCGGGGAATACTGCGGAATACAGTCCGGCTCTCCAGGCTCTTGGTTTGAACTCCTCGTTGACAGTCACCACATCATCATTGCTTTCCATTAGTTCTTCGGCGTTCAGGCATACCCTCCTCATAAGTCTATGTTAAAAAAGATGTGTTATTTGCATAACACTTTTGTGCCCCTTATTTTTTGTTGCTAAGGATATTTTTGACGTTTCCAATAGCATCGTACACGCTTTTATCCAGTTTAGCAGAAACGCCGTTTTTCATAGAACCATCGGCATTTTTCTTCAGCCTCATACCCTTTCCCAGATACCATGTGAGGAATTCCGTATACAGAATAACTCCAATGAGAGTGGACCAGATCATAAGCAATATGTGGAAGTTATTCACCGGTACAAGTCCGTTAACCAGCGACATCTGCTGGATGGAAAGAAAAGCAATTGATATGTCAGGTACCACAAAAATAAATACAAGAGGGATTGCCAGTAAAATGATAAGTGCAAGCCTGGATGACATATTGATCAGGACAAAGAGCACTACAATTACAAACAAGACAAAAAGCATTGAAGATCCTATAAACGCTGCAATATTCATACTCAATTCCTGATTTATATTTTTTTCATTACTTATATACTCTGGATATAAATAAATATGCGAATGTCGGCACGATTGCAATTATAGCTAAAAGGCTTGCAAAAGATGAAACAAGGAATTTCATGACATCTACACTTGTAATATCCGGGTCTGCAACAGATGTATCACCGGGGTACGAAGCCGATGCATCCAGCTGATTGTAGGTTTGTTCATAGTATTGATTATCTGCATCAACAGGTACGTCATCAATGAAAAGGAAAAGTTCATCTGAAACGACATTATCCTTCTTATCATTCTCATCCGTAAGACTCAGTTCGGTTTCAGGCAGGTAGTATTCTCCAGATCTTTCAGCCTTTACAATATATGTGAACTCATTTGTTGTTCCTGCTTCAAGTGTCCCTTGCCATTCACTTTCACCGTTCACATAACTGAGTTCATCCGGGATGTCTTCCCTGAAAGAGATATCGATATCTTTGTCTCCTTGATTTGTAACTTTGAGGGTAACATCAATTGTTTCTCCCACAACCATGTAGCTGGAACTTATTTCTTTCTGGAGTATTACCCTGGAACCGCTTACATGGAATGTTCCGTCGATCACGTTGGATTGCATCGTGTAAGTTTCACCGCTATCTTTCCAGACAACAGTTGCAGGCTCAAAAGTAAAATCTCCCGGCTCGGTTGAAGATGTAAAATACCCGATGCTTTTTGTTTCTCCTGCAGAAAGAGCCATTGACCACTCAGTGCTTTCAATATCATTTGGTATAAATTCAGGAGGCAGGATATCAGTAACTGTGACAGCTGTCTGGAAATTTGCTTTGTTAGCAACTGTAATATTGATCTGGAAATACTGTTCAGTTCCAAATTCAGGATCTTCGGATGCTTTCTCTTTAGAGATCACTTCTTTTTCAATGGAAATATAGGAATTGACCGTTGCTTCCGTTTTTATCTGGTCCTTGTATTTATTTCCCCTGTAGTCATATCCTTCTACACTGGTAGTGATCGTGATATTTCTGGTAACAGGCTCAATATAAGGCTTTATACGTATCTGGAACTTTTTCTTTTTCTGCGGGTCCAGTATGGAATGTTGTTGTGTTACAAGTTCTACTTCACCATCATCACATTCAGTGGTGAGTATGATTCCATGCAAAGGTATTGTTCCGTTATTCGTGACCACAAGTTCGTATTCCACATAACCATCCGGTTCATAGCTTTCCTGAAGATTTCCAACATCGATCTGGATCTGAGGTGCACCAGGCTTGAGCGTTTCGATGAAAACTTCCTGAGTGTCCTTGTTGATGTACACAATATTAATCATGAAATCCTCTGAGAACTTTTCATAAGCACCGCTGGTGTATGTCCTCTCATACTCTTCCCCATCCAGTTTGACAACAACATCTGCCGTACTTCCGTTTATTCCTTCAAGCGTAATGCGATAATTATTTCCTGAAAGTGAGTCTCCTGCTTTAAATGCTGTCTTTGGGATATCTGTGACCCACACAAGTTCGGATTTATGCTTGTATATCTCTAGAGAAATCTTGTTATTCTCTATAGAGACAACATTGATCTTCAACTCACCATCATAGATGTGTTCATTGTTAACTCCTGCATCCACGTCAAAAGACTCCATGAAAATAGAGTTGCTGTATATTAGCAGAGTTGCTGTGAGTAAATTTACCTCGTTGATCTCGTTTACTTTGACTGTAAATCCTTCAAGATATGCTCTTTCTCCAACTCCAAGTTCATACGAACCTTGGAAGATCCATATATCTTCCTCTTTAACTGCAGTGGAATTAACAGGATTTATGAATGTCATCAGGATAATGGTCAATAAAAGCAGCCGGGTCAGTCGCATTATTATCATCCGTGTATTTTTAAATGTTATGTGGGTCTTTTTTGATAACCAGCATTGTTGCCAGGTATAGGAACAGTGCCAGTAACAGGTAAATACCGGTCCATGTCCAGCTTTCTATTGCAGTGATACTATCAATGGAAAGCCGTGTTACAAGGTTAAGTGGGGAATTTGTGAAGAGGTACGATGACATGAACAGGAATATCAATACAAGTGAGTACAGTAGCTGTGCTACACCCCTGTCTTTGAAGAACACTGCAATTATGGTACTTGAGAATACAAGCACGGATGCTATCAGTGTGACTATCAGCAAAATCTGAAGTGAATGGCTTATAGATATCCGGTTCATGGACAGGAGCAGAATCCACACAAATGATTGCAGCGGTACGACAAGGATCGCAAGTATGGCTTTACCGCTTATGATCTCAAGCAAAGATGCGGGAGATGCAAGAAGCAAGTCCATTGTTTTGCGTTCATACTCTTCAGTTATGAAATCAATTATAAGGCCGCCGGAAATGAAGGCAGGTGTGAATACCAGTAGTGGCAGCAGTGCCACATAAACGAATTCAAAGAATGTTGATGAAGCATGCACTCCTCTTTTAATGATATTGAATTCTATGGGTGAATATCCCGGAAGTCTCTGTGCCCTGACATCCCTGGCACTCTGTTCGTATTCTTCCAGTGATTCCTTCAGCTGTAGAGATATGACCGTTGCTTTGATTTCTGATTTTGGCAGGTAGATGTCAACGTTGAGCAGGTCCGTGCCTTCGGCTGTTCCAAGGGGAGTTACTATGATAGCATCAATTTTCCGGTCAAAGAAGTCTCCGTAGGCCGGAATAAAGTCATCGTACAGGTAAGTCTGCACATTGTTTTCTATCAGTATGTTGTAGAGTTCATCATCCTGAGTTCCAACAACTCCGATGTTAACTCCATCAAAGTCGACATTTCCAAGCGCTGTTGGGTCATAGAAAGATGTCAGGCCAATGACAAGGAAGGTTGAGAATGATGCTATGAAAAGCTGGATTATAATTGCAAGTATGAAAGTTTTCTCTGTAAGGAGGTCTTTGAATTCTTTCTTCGCCACAGTTTTCATTTTCCTGCACGAGTTTCCCGTCTTTCTCAGAATAGCAGCCCCCTGAGAATTGTCATGTTATATATGGTGTGGAAAATTGTTGCAGCCACTACTGCATATTTATAGGCACCAGGTCCCTTCCAGTACATTACCAGTGAACTGATTATTATGGTTGTTATATGCAGAAGCAGCGGTATAAGCAGTAATGCACCCATTGTCATCACTGTCCCGAAAGCTGAACTTGCAATAGGTGCAAGTGTAAGTACAGCAACGGCTTTTTCTCCAACAAAGAATCCTGCACCGGACAATATTGACAGGCGTATGGCATTTTTGAATGTAATCTCGCTTATCTTTCTCTTGAAAAGTGTATAGATTCCTATGGATTTGACTATCTCTTCAGCCAGTGCTGACAATATGATCATTGCAATAATCGAATAAGGAACCGGCAGGTTGAAAAGCATGACAATGAGCATGAGCTGTGTCATATAAACTACAGGGATGAAGATGATACTGAGGAAAAAGACAGACCCGTAGCGGTATGAAAGGAACATTTCAAAGCAGTCTATTATCTTTGAACCTATTGATTTCTGAGTGAACAGGTCCTCTTCCCTGAAGATGGAGGTTCCGAATGCATAAACTGCTCCTGCTACAAGATAGAATGGTAATGTGGAGAACAGGTATGTGTTCATGGGCACTGATTCTCCTTCAATGAGCCTCACTATCAGGGTGATCGGGGAAATGGAACTTATTGCATGGATGTTTGCAAACATTGCCGGGAAGAACAGGTATCCTGATATCACGACTGAAAGGAAAACGCTTGCAAATGTAAGTTCCTTGAAACTCCTTGAGAGGATTGCGCTGTAAAACGAAAGTGCAAAGAAGAGTAGTATTACCGGCATTATTGCAGCCAGTATCAGGACAATTCTCTCCACATCAGCAAGTGTAGATGGTATCTTGAGTATGTACAGGGTTATGGCTGCCTGGATTGCCATTGTTATTACAAGGTATGGTACAGTCTTGCCAATAACAATGTCCCTGCTTTTAAGCGGTGCTATTAACACAAGCTCTCCTTTGCGGTTGGTACGCTCATCCATCAGGCTGGTGGAGTAGAATTGTGATACGAAATATATCGGGAATATGAACAGGAATGCGTAAAGTATTGCTGTAAAAGGAACAGGTGGGTTGAAGTTCGATGGTGTTGCAATGGTCTGCCTCTCAAAGAATGTCTTTCCTTGCATGGCATCAAGTGCCTCGATGTCTTCGGGAGAAATTGTTGATGAACCGGTCCTCACACTGCCATCACCACTTGCAGCTTCACTTCCTCCTGGAACGCTCTCCAGTACGGCTGTCCTGTTGTAACCTCTGCTGAGTTCATCCAGTGTATCCGTGGCTCCTGCAAGCTGGAAGTCCTGGGGTCTTTCCAGGTCATGGACGGTAACCCACACCGGGTGAGTATTGTTAATGTCATTATATGAGCTGAGTACGATCTCTCTGTACTCTTTGAATGTATTTTCAAGTGCGTCACCTGCAGAGGCCGCTTTTCTGGTGTCGGCCAGGTAGACATTGTTGCCGATAATGGCCATGTCAGCTCCGTATTCATAGTATACGGTGGCCTCATACCTATCCACAAGCATGTAGTCAAATCGCTGGTCCGTTTCAATAATTGGTTGCACGTCTGGCTGGGAAAAAGCTACAAGGTATATCTTCTGGTTCATGCTCATCCCGGTTTGTGATGCAGCGTAGGATGATGCTACCACAAGTATGAGTGCCATCATGAGCATGATTATTGAGCGTGCATCAAATTTGAGTTTTGATCGCATTAGCTCCCATTTTGCGATAGTTAACCAGCCTGGCATAGTTATTTTATTAGTAATCTATTATATTAATATTTGTTTCATAAATATACTGTGTATATAAATTAAAAAGAGTTATATGTACTGAAACCCCCACTATTTAATGATATATTTCAACAAGTCTTAATTATTTAATGGAGTTTTATAGATGGCAGATATTTTATCTCAGGCGATTCCTTACACAGATATCACTGTGGCAAATATTTTATTTGCTTTAGTGGTTCTTGTTGCCGGAATTATTATTGCGGGAATACTTTCCGGTATGTTCCGCAACGGATTGAAAAAGACAAAACTTCCTGCGTTGGTTATTGAATTCCTTGTGCGTTTCCTGCGTGCTCTATTATATGTGGGCGTGCTTCTGGCAGTTGTCAGTGCACTTGGAGTTGACATAAGTTCAGTTGTAGTCGGACTTTCTGCAGTGATAGGTCTGGTCCTCGGATTCGGTTTGCAGGATTCTCTGAACAACCTGGCTGCAGGTGTGTGGATAGCATCCCTCAGGCCACTTGACAAAGGAGAATTTGTAACCGTCAATGGAATGTCAGGTAATGTGCATGCAGTGGGTATCATGGCAACAGAACTTCTCACACCTGATAACCAGTTCATCACAATTCCAAATAAACTTGTGTGGGGCAGTCCGATAATCAATGTGACACGTATGCCAACCAGAAGAGTGGCTGTTGATGTTGGTGTAAGTTACTCTACTGATATTCCAAGAGCTGTTAAGGTCGCACTGGATGTTATCAAAAGGGATTCCCGCGTACTGTCAGATCCGGCACCTGCAGTTATAACCACCGAACTGGCAGATTCCTCTGTGAATCTACAGCTTCGTGCATGGGTTAACACTTCAGACTTCTGGGGCGTAAAGAACGACCTTACAATAGCAATTCATGCAGAATTCGGTGCACAGGATATCGAGATCCCATTCCCGCAGGTGGATGTGCACATGTACAAGATCTAAGGTCTTACTGGCATAGTTGTAATTCAACTATGCTCTTTTTTATTTTATAATTTAATTTATATATAGTAAGGTTCATAGTCTATGTGTGGAACCTGGCATAATTGAAGTAAAAGGACTTCGCAAGGAATATGGCGATTTTGTAGCCGTTGATAATCTTTCATTCTCAGTGGAAAAAGGTCAGATCTTCGGAATTGTGGGGCCAAACGGTGCAGGTAAGACCACTACTCTGAAAATGCTCAGCAGTCTGATCAGGCCAACAGCCGGTTCTATCCACATGAAAGGTCTGGATATAGCCACCAATGCTGTTGAAATAAAGTCATTCCTCGGTTTTCTTCCAGAAGAATCTCCTCTTTATGAGGGCATGGAAGTGGATGATTATCTGATGTACTTTGCTGAGTTATATTGTGTTCCTAAAGACCAGGCAAAGAAAAGGATACGTGAGCTTCTTTTTGATCTTGCGCTCAATCCTGACGGCAAGAAGATAGGTGATCTTTCTAAAGGTATGAAGCGTAAAGTCGCTATTGCACGCTCACTGATTAATGATCCTGATGTTCTTATTTATGATGAACCTGCCTCGGGTCTTGATCCAATGACCTCCAGGTATATTACTGATTATGTTCGTTCTCTGAAGCAATCCGGCAAGACTATCATCTTCACTGCCCATAACCTGTATCAGGTGGAAAGTCTCTGTGACAGGATACTGATCTTAAAAGGCGGAAGGCTTGTAA
This sequence comes from Methanolobus sediminis, assembly GCF_031312595.1. NCBI lineage: Archaea > Methanobacteriati > Methanobacteriota > Methanomicrobia > Methanosarcinales > Methanosarcinaceae > Methanolobus > Methanolobus sediminis. The sequence continues at coordinate 1,533,966 of NZ_CP133592.1, forward strand.
CACTTGGCACAGCCGAGGAGATCAGGAAAGAGTATGGTAAGATCCAGTATCGGCTTGAGTTTAAGGTTGACGACATTACGGACTACAATATCTCTGAAGTGATCAAAGAAGTTGATGAAAGCTATGTTGTTATCACAAACGACATTGATGTAGTTAACCAGACTACAAAATGGGTTGCTTCCAAAGGCGGGGACATTGTTGAAATGCGTACTATAGTCCCGTCACTGGAAGAGATTTTCCTCGAGCTTATGGGCGTTGAACTTTTTGTTGATTGATCTTTCTTCCTTTTTTCATATAGCATACGCTTTTATAGGGTAGTTGCATATGCAACAATTGCATGTGCAATAATTGCAATTACAACATTATGGTGACCTTAATGAATCCTGATCCTAAATCCGCTGTTCTTGATGACAATTCCTGCAAATGTATAGGGAAAAACGAATGCATCGGCCGTGACATCTCGCACCTTTTCAGGTCTATCAATATCTATCTTTCAAATGAACTGGATGCATACGGTCTGGGAAGCGGTCAGTTCCCGTTTTTCATGCGCTTGCTTCACCATGACGGTGTCAGTCAGGAATCTCTTGCAAATATGTTGAGATACGACAGGGCAACGATCACCCGTTCGCTGAACAAGCTTGAGGATCAGGGTTATGTGATCCGGAAACGCGACCCCAAAGACAAGCGTGCCTATTGTGTCTATCTTACAGGGGAAGGTCAGAAAATGGCTCCTATACTGATGGAAATAGGTGCTAATCTCAATGATGTACTGCTTCGGGGTTTCAACGATGAGGAAAAGGCTATGTTCATCTCACTTGTGGAAAAGGCGGCAATGAACATTGCTTCGGAAAACGAAATGAGGAAGGCTTCAAATGACTGATAATAATTTTGACGATAATTCTGAGCCAAAAGCAGGGCTTGGAAAAACTACATCCGGCATGAAGGCCATACTGGGCGACCCTAAAAAAGCAATGTTCAAACTGGCATTGCCAATGATGCTTGGAATGTCTGTTCAGACACTTTACAACCTGGTGGATACATTCTGGGTTTCAGGGCTTGGAGCTAATGCCCTTGCAGCTGTAGGTTTCGTATTCCCGTTCTTCTTTATGATTATTGCATTGTCCACTGGTCTTGGTGTGGGTGCAGGTTCTGCTATATCCCGCAGGCTTGGCTCAAGGGATAAAACAGGGGCTGATAACGTTGCAGTTCATACAATGATACTAATGCTGATACTTTCAGCTCTGTTCACGATACCTCTGTATACTTTTGCTGAACCAATATTCGTTCTTATAGGTGCAGGGGAAACAACTGCAATGGCAAGTGTCTATGGTAAGATCATCTTCGGTGGAAGTATTCTTCTCTTTTTCACTAACGTTGCAAATGCTATACTGCGTAGTGAGGGTGACACCAAAAGAGCTATGAACGCCATGATATTCGGTTCTGTGTTGAATATAGTCCTTGACCCGATATTCATCTATAAGCTGAACTTAGGTGTTTCCGGTGCAGCCTGGGCAACAGTTCTCTCAATGGCAGTTACTGCAGTTATGATGGTGAACTGGCTGTTCTTCAGAAAAGACACATATATCACATTTGATTTCAAAGATTTCCATTTTGAAAAAGGAATTCTCAGGGATATTTTCCGTGTTGGTATACCGGCATCAGTGCAGCAGACATCAATGGCTTTTATGATGCTTATAATGAATGTCATCATAATTGCTGTGAGCAATACTGATGGTGTTGCAGTTTATACTGTAGGGTGGCGTGTTGTTACTATTGCCATCGCTCCGCTAATAGGAATTGCCACGGCAGTTGTAACGCTTGCAGGTTTCTCATATGGTGAAGGTTCCTATGACAAGGTGTCTTTCACACACATATACGCCATGAAAGTAGGTTTTATAGTGGAAACAGTGATAGCTTTCTTCACTTTTGTCCTGGCACCTCAGATCGCATGGGTATTCACTCTGTCAGAAAGTGCATCACATATCACAAATGACCTTACCGTATTCCTGAGGATTATTTGCATATTCTATCCTACTGTCTCTCTTGGTTTGCTTTCTTCCTCTCTCTTCCAGGGTGTTGGTAAGGGAATGAATGCGCTCTTTGCTTCCATACTGCGTGCTCTGATATTCGTTCCACTGTTTGCTGTGATCTTTGCCTTTAACCTGAATCTGGGACTTGTCGGAGTATGGTGGGGAATGGTAACAGGAAATATATTGGGTTCATTGTTCATCTTTGGATGGGCAAGGTTGTATGTTTCAAGGCTTCTGAAGTCTGGATCCGGTAGCAGGACAACTGCTTCGCATGAGAACGAGGAAGTTGGGGCATGAATTTTCATGCTCCATTGTATTTGAAAAGATATTTAAAACACTCAGTGATATATTCATTAATGTCCTGTGCAACCAGATCCTCCGTGTAACCGGATTTAGTCGCAGGGCAGATCATATGTATTCACATATGCTGGTAGCAGCGCTCTCAATCTTGATCTGCTGCGTATCATAGGTTTCATTTATTGTTAATTCTACAATATCCTGGAGAATATTCCATGACTTCCAGAACCACAAACGGGGCAGATATGGATGCCGATCCTTCAAAGGCTGAAAGCGGTACAGAAAGGGAAAGTGTCCTTCTTTTTGAGACCACGGGCAAGGAGAAAGTTTACCGATTCAGCGATTCTATTCTTGTTAGCTTGCCACAAGGACACAAAACACTTACAACCTCCTGGCTAAACGGAGGATATCGTGAAGATGTCAGGGCAGTTTTTAATCACATGATCCCAAAAGGCAAACATGCACCAAAGGAACTGGAAGGTGGTAGTGTTCCTGCTTATCTTCGTATTATTGCGGAAAGACTTGGAGTCGATCCGGATACTTCTTCAGGGCTTCTGACAGCTGCCAACATGGACAACGTTGCTATTGTAACAAAGTCTTTCCGCGGGGTCGAAGTGACTGCTGTCATGACTGCCGGCATTGAAGTAAATGGGGGACGTGTCGGTGACCCCGCATCGTATTATCAGGAGGACGGTTCTCACCAGTTCATCCAGGGTACTATAAATATGATCCTTATCATTGGAGCTGATCTTCCGGAATATGCCATGGCAAGAGCAATTATAACCGCAAGTGAGGCAAAAGCTGCTGCTTTACAGCAACTTATGGCTCCAAGCCGCTATTCGAAAGGAATTGCTACTGGTTCAGGAACTGATATGGTCGCAGTTGTCTGTGATGGGGCAAGTTCTTTAAAATTGACTGATGCGGGGCAGCATTCCAAACTGGGAGAACTTATCGGTAAAGCCGTTATTGAGTGCACTCACAAGGCACTTGAGCTGCAATCTGATCTTACTGTTCTTTCACAGCGGGATATGCTTGTGAGGCTTGAGCGTTTTGAAATATCCGAAGCAGATTACTGGAAGGTTGCCTCAGGACTGAATGGTGCAAACCGAAAAGCAGCTTTCCTGAAAGTTCTAAGAGAGATGTCCAAGAACCCCGTATTGGTAGGGGCAACCGGGACGATATTACATATTGTTGATGAGATCTCATGGGGACTTATTCCTGAAACAGCCGGAAGGAGAGTTGCTGTTTCTCTGATGAAGACTCTTCCAGGAATTCTTGGAATAGATGATTCCGTACCATTTGATGAACTTGCGGATGAAAAAGACTGTATCATAGACAACTGGGTACGCGTTACCGCCTGGATGGCAAAAAACTGCGAATCTAAAGGGTTGTGTTCTCAGGTGCCGCAGGAGTAGGTGGTTGAGTTATGAAAGAGACGGTAAACTTCTCATTGTATGAGCCGGATATGAAACTGTTTGATTCGGACTGGGGAAAGATTCGAAATTTCCTTGTACGACATGATCTTGATGGTCTGGAACTTTTTGTTGACTCTTCTCCTCTACCTGATGATGTACCAAAGGATCTGGTTGTAGGGGTTCATCTGCCTTACTGGATGGGAAGGCACAGGGCATGGGTCGATCCGTCTGTATTCACACAGGATATGGAGGAATTTGAAAGGATATATGTTTTCGGCGGTGGAAGCCGGGGTGAGGTTATCGGGACTTTCAGTAAGGCTCTTGAGAACGCTCATACTCTGGAGGCAGAGTATGCGGTTTTTCATGTATCCTATGCAGAAATGGAACAGGTATATACACGCTGCTTTGATTGTACGGACTACGATGTACTTGAAACAACAGCAGATTTTTTGAATGAAGCTGTTTCTGTTTATCCGAATGGTGAGCCTCCGGTGCGTCTGTTCTTTGAGAATCTCTGGTGGCCGGGACTTACATTCCTTGATCCTATGAATGTTGAATACTTTGCTTCACTACTTGATTTTGATAACTGGGCTTTTGTTCTTGATACGGGTCACCTGATGAATGCCACTATGAAGTGTGAGGATGAGAACTGCTCTATCAATGTGGTACTTGATGTGCTTTCCAGGCATCCGGAAGACTTCATTAAAAGAATTGAAGGCATGCATTTCCATTGCAGCCTGTCAGGAGAGTTCATGCGAAACTCGATGGACCTGGAAATTCCGGAAGGTTTTGGAGATTTGTCTTTTCATGAGCGTCTGATGTCCGTAATGGGAATACTGGACCAGATGGATCAACATATGCCTTTTTCAAGCGAAAATTGTTCACAGATAGTTGATATGGTGTCACCTGATTACTTGACGCATGAGTTTGTTGCAACTGACTTGCGCTCTCTGGATGAGAAACTGTATATACAGAGAGGAGCATTACGCAAATAAGTTATATTTTTTATTACGTTTCTTTTTATTATTGATATTTTTAGTTTAGTCTTTTTATTTTTTCAAAATATGGACTGTTTTATGAGCTGTTTTTGTAGAAAACTATATATGGCACTCACGAATTACTTCTAATTATGAGCACTATCGATAACAATGACTCCGAGAATCCAGAGCACACTGACCGTCTGAAACTGTTTAGCGCTCTTGGAAGTGAAACCCGGCTCAGGATGCTTCAAAGGCTGACTGAGGGTGAAATGCACATATCAGAACTTGCAAGGGAACTCAGTATCTCTGTGCCGGTTGCTGCAAAACACGCAAACATACTGGAGGACGCTGAGCTTATACAGCGTAAGGTTTATGGAAAGACCCATGTCCTGCAGCTTAACAATAAGAATATTTTCCATGCACTTGACATCTTCGCACCTTCCAGAACAGTTGAAGTTAAAAAAGGTGCCACATTGCTGGAAGCACTTAAGAAGGCAGCAGTTGTCGAAGTGAAAGATGTTCACGGACAGGATAATATTGTTTCCACCAATGGCGAGGAAGGTTTCTTTGTCTATGAAGTGGATGGTGTTTTCTCCGATAAGAATGTCAATGAATTCGTATTTGACAAGAATTCCACTGTTATGTGGAAGAAACTGGAACCTATCAGCATTTTGAAAGTTAAAGTAAATGTTCAGGATGAATAGTCATCCATGAAGAACGTTAGATCGTTCTTCTCTCTCGTCTTTTTTCTCATTTTCTTGTTTCTAGAATACTTTCACTCCGCTTACAGGTTGCTTATATTCATAGCTGTCATATCTTTCACTGATGACCCGCAGAAGTCCTGCTAATGAGCACCATATGACGCTTATGGAAAGGATGAGAGTATTATCCGAAGGCACGAAGTATGATAGTTGCAACCAGAGCGCTGTCTGTCATGCTTTCGGACCCGATGGTCGCTGCATACAGCTCTACAAAACGCTGATGACTAATACCTGCTCCGGTGAGTGCACGTATTGTCCGAACAGGTGCGGCAGGGATTCTGTGAAGGCATCGTTAAGTCCGGAAGAGATCACAAAGATCACGTGGTCATTCTATCGCAGAAATGCAATTGAAGGTTTGTTCCTGTCATCCGGGGTAATGGGTGATGCTGAAAGGACCGCTGAGAAGCAACTGGAGGTAGCAAGGCTTCTGAGAGGACAGGGATTTACAGGCTATATACACATTCGTGTGATGCCAGGAACACCTAAGTATTTGCTGGAGGAGATAGCTGAATGTGCAAATAAGTTCGGAGTAAATGCAGAGACCACAAGTACGATAAATTACTCGGAGATCTGCCCTAATTTTGATTACAAGAACGATGTGCTTCAGCGGTTGCAATGGACCCGTGATCTCATTAACAAAAAAAGAAAAGAAGAAGGTTTTAGAGGACGCATTATCGGTGCCAACGACACTCAATTCGTGGTGGGTGCAGTTCAGGAGTCAGACAGGGAAATTATCGGGACCGTTGAGAACTTTATGAACAGGTATGAGTTAAGAAGACCATATTTCATGAGCTTTGATCCGGTTCCCTTCACTCCTCTTGAAAATAATGATCCTTCTCCAATGTGGAGAGAGATAAGGCTATACCAGACATCTTATCTGCTGAAGGATTATGGCATGACTGCATATGACCTGGATTCTGTTCTTGATGACAATGGTTTCCTTCTTGATATGGATCCAAAGATGCTTCTTGCATCCTGTAACCCTGATACGTTCCCTATAAATGTGAATACTGCAAGCAGGGAAGACCTGCTCAAAGTGCCGGGAATCGGGCCGGTGGGTGCAAACAGGATCATTCAGTCAAGGCCAATAAGTTCTGAAAAGGAACTTTCACGTATGGGTGTGGTTATGAGCCGCGCAAGGCCTTTTATTGAGCTCAATGGAAAAAGACAGACGAACCTTTTCTCTTTTACAGGTGTGGGAGCATGATAGTAGCATTCAGGGAAAATGTGGAAGGTGTTCTGCTTGCATGTGCAGAACTTATGGAAAATAAAGATTGTGAACTCATCAGTGCGAAGGACAGGGAATCACTGAAACAGAAAATGGAGTTTGCAGGTATAACTGATGTAAAAATGCTGGGATTCAGGGCTACAGTTGATACTTCAAAGTTGGTACGCCACATTTTCGGCTCACAAAGACCAAGGATGTTCCAGCGTGATCCTGATGTTGAAGGTTACATATCGCTGGTTCTGAGGCATCATAGTTCAAGTCCAATTGAGCTGGTTCAGTTTCTGGATTCATGTGAAGGAAATGCCGAATTGCTATATTCCGGCAAGACAAGAACCGGAAAGAAATATTATAATTACATGCGGGACGTGAGCCGTTCATATCATCGTCTGTGCATGTTTGCACGACCATATTCTGTAAATGGTGTGCTTTCTGTAAAAGTGGATTCTCCTCATCATATAGGGGATATGTTCTGTCGCTGGCTTGCCAGAAAGAATCCTGATCTTCCGGTTTCAGTTATACAGGAAGATGTTGCATGGATAGGAAATGGGAGCCATGTGGGATTAGAACATTATATCTGTGTTCCTTCTTCTCTTGCCGGAAGTCTGGAATTCTCATCAGCAACAGATGAGATAGATGACCTGTGGGATATGTATTATGATTCACAGGCAATCCCCAAGAGGAGAAACAAGGCTCATGCAAAACAATTACAACCAAAAGCATCAGCTTCAATGAGCAAAATGTCTGAAAGGGACAGGTATAAAGTTGAAAGGGGAATCGCAAATTGTACTCTTGACAATTTTGCATCCGGGTCGGAGGTATGATTCTAATGCTGGCAGAAGTAAGGACATTACAGGACATTCCCGGTATAGGGGATAAGATGTCAAAACGTTTCGTGGAACATTTTGGTAGCGAGGTTCAGGCACTCGATGCGATACTGGCTGGAGATATTGCCAGCATTTCGGAAGTTGAAGGAATAGGACAACGTTATGCCATATCATTGATACAGGATGTCGCATCCAGGGTAGAAGGTGTAACAGTAGATGATTTTCTTAGGACAAGGGAGGCAATGGATGTCTATGAGAAATTGCTTGACCTTGTACGTGAATTTGCTCATACACGTTATTCCAGGGAAAAGTTACATGTGTTCTTCCCTTACCCTTCCGCAAAATCAGAAAAGATCATGCAGGTGAGGGACTCTGTTTCATATTATATGCATACAGCCAGCCTGCTGGAAGGCGATGATAACGTTGCAGATCTTCTGTCAACTGTCTCCCAGCTTAACTTCAGGCACCAATGTCCCAAAATACGGGATCGTGTGATCATCACATCAGACCAGGAATGTTATGAGTCTGCAAGAAAGCGTTTTTCAGGTATAGTTGACGTTCATTTTGCAAAGTCTCTTTCAGAGTTAATAGATATTTCCAGAGGTTTTTCCCAGGTGATCGCAGTAGGTGATAAATTCCTCGCGTTTGATTTTCCCGAGGATATAGAACCTGAATTTGTATCTGATCTCGATGACTTGGATGATTATAAGATCATACCGGAAAAAGAGATATTCCTTTTTTCCCGTAATCTCAGGTCCCTCGAGTCCTCTGTTAATTTAGCGAGGTTGCTGCGGTCAAAAGGAGTGAGTTTTTTTGAGAAAATGGATGATGATGCTATTGAAATGTTGTCATCAACTCTTGCTCTCATAGATGAGGATGGTGACATTGTTCATGGAATGGATGCTGAACTTGACAGGATATCCGATGCAATTTCCAGTCTCAACTCAGTTGTTACTGAAACAGTCAGCTCTGTAAATAAGGAACTGAACTCATCCCTTGAGAATAGTCAGATGACATTGAGTGGTCAGGATATGCTCAAGGTCATGAACGGTTCCATGGAACTGAAAGAGATACTGGGCAAGAAGCTGCATAAGAATTATAGTTCAGTTGTAAAGAATGCTGTTGAAAGGATATGCAATGAACTTCACCTGGAGAAAAAAGAACGATTACTTGTGGATTCTCTTTTCCCGGAGGAAATAATGCATCCAATAGAGGCTGATGTTGAAAGCCTTAATAACCTCAGACAGCACCTTGACAAAAAGGCACAGAAAAGGAAGTTCAACCATAAACGCGAAGTTTCCCGTGTATTGTCTGCTTACAGGGAACTTTCCAGGGAAATGGTAAAGTCAGTCCTTGATTTCGATGTAGGTTTTGCTATTGGACTCTTTTCAAGAACATACGGTCTTTCAATGCCCGCTATAATAGATGGTGCAGGTATCGGGTTTAAGGGTGGAAGGAATCTTTTCCTTCTTTCAAGGCATGGAGATGTAATTCCGGTGGATTATTCTATAGGTGGAAATTCCTTTGCACCGGTAAATGATGATAGCCGTGTTGTACTTTTAAGCGGAGTAAATTCAGGAGGAAAGACCTCCCTGCTGGAATTGCTTGCACAAAGCATAATTCTTTCACATATGGGTTTCCCGGTTCCTGCAGAAAAGATGGAAATCTCTCTTACAGAGTCTATGTACTACTTTGCCAAATCAAAAGGTACACTGGATGCAGGTGCTTTTGAAACAACACTTACTGAGTTCTCAGTGGTGGCAGATGAATCTGCTAAGTTTGTTCTGGCTGATGAACTTGAGTCGATCACCGAACCCGGTGCATCAGCAAAAATAATGGCTGGGATACTTGAGGTTCTAATGGAAAATGACAGTACAATGTCGATATTCGTATCACATCTGTCCGAGCAGATAATGGAAAATACCGTATGCAACATCCGGGTTGATGGAATTGAAGCCAGTGGTCTGGATTCAGAATTGAATCTTGTAGTTGACAGGACTCCACGGTATAATTATGTTGCAAAAAGCACTCCTGAATTGATAGTAGAGAGACTTTCAAAGAAAACCGGTGGTAAAGAACAGGAGTTTTACGAAAAATTGAGGACTAAATTCCAATAATATGGAATTATGGAATTGTAAAATCAATTATTTTTATTAAAATCTAAGTAATGGATCAAAGCACTCCTTTGGTGCTTTTGATCTCGTTTCCTTCTACAATCACTGCTCTTCTGAGAGCATAAGCGAAGGCTTTGAAGAGTGCTTCTATTTTGTGGTGATCGTTGTCACCATAAACATGAGCATGCATATTCATTTTTGCATTCTGGGCAACAGCTTCGAAGAAGTGGTCTACCATCTGGGTGCTGAACTCACCAACTTTAGGAGCTTTGAACTCTGCATCTACTACAAGATAGCTGCGTCCTCCAAGGTCCAGTGCAACGGTTGCAAGTGCTTCATCCATAGGAATGCGTGCTTCTCCAAATCTTGCAATACCTGCCTTGTTTCCAAGTGCCTCCGCCAGCACCTGCCCAAGAACTATGCCTGTATCTTCAATCAGGTGATGGTCATCTACAATGAGGTCTCCGGTAGCTTTTACCGTGAGGTCGAAGTTCCCATGTTTTGTGAAAGCAGTCAGCATATGGTCAAAAAACCCTACTTCTGTACTTATATCTGCAACACCTTTTCCGTCAAGGTTAAGCTCAATGAAGATGTCAGTTTCGCTGGTTTTGCGTGAAATCTCTGCTTTTCTCATGGGTGCACCTGTTGAATTTGCTCTCTATAGTTAGCTGCTTTATAAATCTTCACTGATAATATTTATCGCTTCTGGAAGTGTGAATTTACCAGTGTATAATGCACTTCCGACAACAACTGCTTTTGCTCCGGTATTTTTCAGTGCAATGAGATCTTCCAGTTTGGTTACGCCACCAGATGCAATCACCGGGATGTTAACTGATCTGACCAGTTCTTCGGTAGGAGCAGTGTTGACTCCCTGAAGTAGTCCTTCAGTATCTATATTAGTAAATAGGATACTTCCTGCGCCAAGCTCCTCAAATTTGATTCCCATTTCTACGGCTGTGAATTCGGATTCTTTTTTCCAGCCTTCAATAGATACTTTACCATTCTTGGAATCCAGAGCCACGTTTATGTGTTCACTTCCAAACTCATCAGCAAGCTCTTTTACAAGCTGTGGGTTGTTGATGGCAGCAGTACTGAGTATTACTCTGTCAACACCGATGTTCAGAAGTTCGGCAGCATTTTCAAAAGAACGGATTCCGCCGCCGACCTGGATCTTCATTCCAAGAGGCTTGCATTCCTTGACTATGTTCTCTATAATTGGTGCATTCCTGCGTTTCCCATCAATGGCACCGTCAAGGTCTATGAGATGCAGGGTCTTTGCACCCTGGGATACCCAGTCTTTTGCCACAGCAACCGGGTCGTCAATGGAAACCATTTCGCTTCCGGGAACACCCTGTACCAGTTGTACGCATTTGCCGTTTCTCATATCAACGGCAGGTATCACTTCGAATGACATATATCCTCAGTTAGGGCATCATTCTTTCAATTGGTACTACTAGGATATCTTTTGCACCTGCTTTTTTGAGCTCGCCAACGGTTGCAAAAATACCAGACGCATCGACAACGGCATGTACAGCAAGTATGGAATCATCAGATTCTACTTTCATTACTGTAGGACCTGCCATTCCGGGAAGTACTTTCTTAACTGTTTCAAGCTCGCTTTCCGGAACGTTCATCATAAGATAACGTTTGCCCTTTGCCCTGAGCACACTTTCAACAGCTGTCTGGATCTGTTCGATCTTCTCATTGTCAGCTTTTGTCTTTTTGTTTGCTATGAGGTAAACTGATGAAGTGAATACCTTTTCTATCATTTTGAGATGATTGGTTACAAGAGTTGTCCCTGAGCTTGAAATGTCCACTATTGCATCGGCAATTCCTACGTGTGGTGTCATTTCACATGCACCGCTGACCTTTATGACCTCTATATCAACACCAAGGTTCTTGAAGTATTTTGCAGTGATGTTTGGGAATTCAGTTGCAACACGCATTCCCTGAAGCTCGGCGGCAGAACTGATTGTAGATTCTTCAGGCACTGCAAGTACCAGATTTGCACCACCGAATTTAAGATCAAGCATGACCTCTACATCGGATTCGGTCTCATCAATGAGGTCAAGACCTGTGATACCTACATCTGCGGCACCGTCCTGCACATATTCCGGGATATCTGCGGCTCTTGCAAAAAGATATGTGATCTCAGGGTCTGTTGTTTTAGCAAAAAGTTTCCTTGTTCCCCCTTCAAGTACAGGCAGGCCTGCCTCTTTAAGGAGGTTTACGGTAGGGTCATGTAAGCGCCCTTTGTTAGGTATTGCAATACGTATCATGGGGATCCTTCTGTGAAATTATAATCAGTATCAATTGAACGTTCTTTCAAAGACTTTTATAGCATATAGAGTTCACGCTGAGCTTAGATTTACCATAATTAATTTACTTCGTGCAATGTTATTACCGCTGGTTATTTTTTGGATGGTAAATATTATATATGGATTAGGTTCTTGATATAGCGAAGAATAGATAATCAATTTGATTTATTTCTTTTATTTGTTTTAATTGATTTCTAGAGGATTAACATGCGAAACATCAAAGTTGAACACCTGATTGAAACACCGGTGGAAAAACAGCAGATCGAACTTGTAGAGAGGAAGGGAGTAGGTCACCCTGACAGTATCTCAGACGGTCTGGCAGAGGCAATGAGCCGTGCACTGTGTAAGGAATATATCGAAAAATGTGGTGTGGTCCTTCACCACAATACCGATGAGACTCAGATCGTGGCAGGAAGGTCAAACCCTCAGTTTGGAGGCGGAGAGGTCATCCAGCCAATTTATACTCTGCTTGTAGGAAGGGCAACCAAAGAATTCAACGGTGTAGAGATTCCAGCAGAGGCTGTTGCCCTGAGGGCAGCCAAGGAGTATCTCAGAAATACTATTGTTGACATTGACCTTGAAGGAGACATAATTCTTGACTGTAAGCTTGGTACAGGTTCATCTGACCTGAGAGATGTTTTCCAGAGAGACAGGGTTCCTGTTGCAAACGATACTTCCTTTGGTGTAGGGCATGCTCCCTTCTCAGAACTTGAGCAGATCGTTTACGATTCAGAGAGAATGCTGATAACAGATCTTAAGAAGAAGATTCCTGGAATTGGTACAGATATCAAGGTCATGGGTCTGAGGGACAACAATGATATTCAGCTTACTATCTGCTGTGGAATGGTAGGCAAGTACGTCGATGATATGGACCACTACCTGAACATCAAGGAAGAGATGGTGGATTACGTTACTGACCTTGCTCTTAAGCGCACAGACCGCACAGTAAAGGCATTTGTCAATGCAGCAGATAATGTAAAGTGTAATTCAGTGTTCCTTACAGTTACCGGTACTTCTGCAGAAATGGGTGATGACGGTTCAGTAGGACGTGGAAACCGCTGTAACGGACTTATCACTCCTAACAGGCCAATGAGTATGGAAGCAACCAGTGGTAAGAACCCAATTAACCACATTGGTAAGATATACAACCTGCTGTCAACCCAGATGGCAAAGGATATCGTAAAGGCAGTTCCTGATGTTGATGATGTTTACATTAAGCTGCTTTCCCAGATTGGCCAGCCAATAGACCAGCCATTTGTAGCAAGCGCACAGATCATCCCTGCCGACGGTGCAAACTTCAACTCTATTAAGTCAGAAGTTGAGGTCATTATGGATGAGTGGCTCGCTGATGTCACCAAGATCACAAAGATGGTCATCAACGGAGAACTTGACACTTTCTAATCCTGAAGAGCCCCTGTCCTGCGGTGACGGGGCAACTTCATTTTTGTTCTTTTAGGTTTTTTCTATTTGATTCTGTTTTTCAAATTTTTACTATGGCTGGCTTAGATGTTTCTCTTTATATACTCTTTAGGTGCAAACGTGTTTTACGGCGAAAGAGCTAAGTATGATTATGCGTATTGGAGTGTTGCATCGCACGGCACTGTCGTGCGGAAGCATGATTTGTAAGACCCGCTTTAACTCAGTTGGTAGAGTGCGCGGCTGTAGTTTGATTCATGTGCATGGTCACATTACGCGCAGGCACCGCGATGTCCCCGGTTCGAGTCTGGGAGGCGGGACTTTCAAAATCATGAATAAAGCACAAAAAGCTTTATATACAAGAGCAGCCTTTTAGGGGTGCTCACAAGCGAAATCAACGTGAATGTCCGAATAGTGTAGAGGCCTATCATGGAGCCCTGTCGAGGCTCCGACCCGGGTTCGAATCCCGGTTCGGGCGTTAAATTCTAAATCCCGGAATTTCCGGGTAAATTCTCTCTTTTTGTTTTGGTTTATTACTAAATTCTATCTTTATTAAATCAACTTTATTTAACATTTTTAATAATTTTTGAATTTTAACTACGTATAAATAGCATGTATATGTTACCTAAATTGTGGTACATATGAACGATTTTAACAATTTGATTGCTGCTAAAGCGCTGATACTTGCGATCCTGTACATTGCTCTCCTTTTTGGAATAGTGATCTTTGCAGGCGTAACGAATATTTGATTTTATTCTCTTTTGAAATACTCTTTTTGCATATTATTTTGAATACGGATGGACATTTTGTTTCTACTATAGCTGGTGTCCGGGATTGTTAGTAATAATTATGATAATATATGTAAAACGCATACAAAATGTTACAAATCTATGTATTCGTAACATTGATATATCATCGATTCTATCTAGGGGTCAGACAGGTCGGATGGTCGCCTTCGATTATTCTAGTGTTCTCCAAATGCTACTTCAAAAACGACTTCCTGTAATTATAAGTGTTCATGGCGCCTCTGCCCTGTCAAGTTTTCTTTTGATTACCATGCATTCTTTACATGTTCATTAAAGGCATGATTTTTGCACAGTTAGAAATGTATTTATAATACAACCGTCTTTTTGTAGACTGTTATGTTTGATAAAACCGGCAAATCCACGGTAGTAAGGTTAATTTTACTTGTATCTCTTTATGCCCTTTTGATGTTGTCTATGGGTGTTTTCTCGGCCTTGATACAATAGTTTCGACACAGTTCCAACTACTATTTGTTTTGATGTTGTATCTTTTAATGGTACTATCCGGGGTCTGCTAGCTGGGATTATGTCAACATAACAGCATGACAAAAGAGTTCAATTACAGAATAGTAATAAAAATGGTGGATTTTCCGTTTAGTATCGTTCTTAGAACGTTTTTCCGTTTTTCCGTTTTGCGTCGTTTTTAGAACGTTTTTCCGTTTTAATCATCATAATGCTACAGTGTGGAGTATCTGTACAAGGCTGCATTCCATGAATATGACCATCAGGTTGTTCACCACCAGGAACAGACCTACGAATGCAATAGCCGTCCTTGACAATCTCCACAAAAGATCTGTCCACTTTGAATCTACATCCTTCAGGATTGTATAATTCCAGTACACGATTCCAATGAACAGGATTTTAAGTATAAGGAGAGAGCCCACACCATAGTTCTGCATAACTGCCGCCAGGAAACCATTCTCTTCGAATCCATAGTTAAGCGCATGAGCTGTTGTCAGGAAATCACCGAGTACGTAAAACAGTATTATATACTTGATATCCCTGAGGAAATCAGAGACATTTGAAAACTGTGAAACGTACTGATTTGGGTTGTGCATAATAGTTGCTTTTCATGGAGCTGTATATAACCGGAATGTGAATATATCCACATTCTATGTTCATAGAACTCCTAATTATGTATGACTAAATGCCAAATTATGCACTAGAAATATGGTCAAAAAAGAACAAATCCTGTAAGGATATGTGTTATCAGCTTCCAGTCAGACATTTGATAACAATTTTGTACTAGTAGCTACTAGATACTATATCATGACCTCATCAACAGTTCCCATTAATATTTCCAAAACGCTGGAAAGCCACAAGTCAGATGCATATCTGATGGTAGGGAATTC
Source organism: Methanolobus sediminis (assembly GCF_031312595.1). Lineage (NCBI taxonomy): Archaea > Methanobacteriati > Methanobacteriota > Methanomicrobia > Methanosarcinales > Methanosarcinaceae > Methanolobus > Methanolobus sediminis. The sequence goes on from NZ_CP133592.1 coordinate 1,549,504, forward strand.
GAACAATGCCGATATTTATTACGCAACCCGTTTTTCCGCTTCTGACGAGTTCACATACATTCAGATAAAGGACGGTAGCGAAATACTCTTTATTTCCGACATGGAAAAAGGAAGGGCTGAGATCGAATCCAGGGTGTCTGACATTCGTACCTTACAGGGCTGTGATTACAGGTCAAAAGTGAAGGAAAGACAGGATCCTGCCCTTGCCTATTGCGACTGCATCGCTAAGATCCTTCAAAAGGAAGGTGCAAGACATATTGCTGTGCCCAGGGATTTCCCATATCATATTGCACAGACTCTTAAGGAAGAAGGATTTAGCATACAGGCAGTCAAAAGCCCATTTGCCCAGCTGCGCGCAAAAAAAGATGAATCTGAGATAAAGATTGTCAGAAAAGTACAGGATGCCTGCAACACCGCAATGAAAGCAGCAGCGGAAATGATCCGCAAATCCGAAAATGTGGAAGGCATACTCAATTACCGTGGTTTTGCCCTGACATCAGAAATGATCCGCAAAGAAATCGATATAACTCTTCTTGAACATGGGTGTGAGGCAGACAGCACCATCGTTGCAGGTGGCACGGGTTCAGCCAATCCTCACTGGGAAGGTGAGGGTCCGCTAAAGGCAGATGAACCTGTGGTCATAGATATCTTCCCACGCAGTAAGAGGGAAAAATACTATGCAGACATGACCCGCACAGTTCTTCATGGAACTCCTTCTGATAAGTTAAAGGACATGTATGATGCAGTTCTTGAAGCTCAGAAAGCTGGGATTGAGATGGTAAAACCAGGTGTCAAATGCAGCGACATACACAACAAGGTATGTGATGTTTTTAAGGAAAGAGGCTATGACACAATAAGAGAAGGTTCAACTGTTGGTTTTATTCATTCAACAGGGCACGGCGTAGGTCTTGAGATCCATGAGCTTCCATATGTTGGCAACAGTGACGTGGAACTGGAAGAAGGCAATATCATCACCATTGAGCCGGGATTATACTATCCGGATGTAGGCGGCATTCGTCTTGAAGACCTGATCCTTGTGACAGCAGACGGGCATGAGAACCTGACCGAGATGGAAAAGAAATTTGTATATTAGTGCCAACTAAATTGCTATAAGGAGATTTTACATGGCTGACAAAGTTAAGGAGATCGAAGAGATAGTTGAAAAATATCTCAAAGCAGGAAAGATACTCTCACAGGTAAGAAGTGAGGCAAAGGACAGGATCAAGGTAGGTGTCAGTTTGCTGGAGATCGCTGAGTTTGTGGAGAACCGCGCAGTAGAACTCGGTGCGGATGGATCAGCTTTTCCATGTAACATTTCCCGTAACGATGAGGCAGCACACGCCACACCATTTGCAGGTGAGGAAACTGTCTTTGGTGAAGATGTCATAAAACTTGACCTCGGTGTCCATGTTGACGGTTACATTGCAGACTCTGCAATCACAATTGACCTTTCTGGAAAGTATACCGAACTTGTAAACGCTTCTAAAGACGCACTTGATGCTGCAATAGATACTGTTAAAAATGGTGTGAGCACAGCAGATATCGCTGCAGCTATTGAGGATGCAATTCTTGCACATGACCTGAAACCTGTAGGTAACCTTACAGGGCACGGGCTTGCGCAGTATCTCCCACATGCTCCTCCTAGTGTACCCAACAAAAGAGTTACCAGTGGAGTTGTGCTTCGTACAGGTGACATAATTGCCATAGAGCCTTTCGCAACAGATGGTGCAGGGAAGGTAGTGGACGGATCACTAACTGAGATCTTCCAGGTAGTGAATAAAAAACCAGTACGTTTACCAGCCGCAAGAGCTCTTCTTAAGGAACTCGCTCCATACAGGACCCTTCCATTTGCAAAAAGATGGTTGAAGACCCCGCAACTTGACTTTGCTCTCATACAGCTTGAAAGATCAGGAATCGTTCATTCATATCCTGTACTTAAAGAAGTTGCAGGTGGAATGGTTTCACAGGCAGAGCATACAGTTATAGTAACAGAAGACGGATGTCAGGTTACAACTAAATAACGTATCAGGAAGAGATCTGATTGAGAATCGGGAGTTTCTTATCTTTAATCTTTCTTTTTTTTTCATTGTTAGTCATCCCTGCAAGTGCAACCTACGAATGGGATAACAGCATAAATATACAGAAAGACAGTATGACCTGGGGGTACACGGAGAAATACTCAGGTGACAGGTCTATTATTTTCAAAAAATACGTTGACATGGAATTCGGGGACGATGACGGTTTTGTAAGTGCATGGGAACTGCTGAAAGCTGATGTGGCCATGAGCAAATCCTTTAAGCAGGCCATTGAGAAAAATATGGACGTGAAAATTGACAATTCTTCAAAGAATGTCATTTTACTTGACGTTGAAACAGACATATCACCAGAACTTCTTGGCCTTACAGGCGAGGAGCGTGATATTGTCAACAAATATGAGGTCTATTATGATTTCAGGGTTCCACTCGATGAGTCTGGTTCTGTGCTCTGGTTCCAGGGTGAGCCGGAAACCGATGTTACAATAAGCTTGCCAGAAAAGATGAAGCTTTTATCAGTTGATGGTGTTGATAACGAATCTGTAAATGAATCATCAAAAGAAACTATTATTCAAGGAAAGTTTGGCTTCACAGGTGAAGTGGCTATTGAGTATTCCATTGTAGAGGAAAAACCTGCAGTCGAAAAAGGAAATGATGCTGAAAATGTAATCGCCGATACAACAAATGCTTCTTCCGAAGAATCAAAGAAGACACGTATTGAGGATTTCTTTGAGAGGTTGTTTTCCACTGATTCAGATGAAATACTTAAAAAATTGAAATTGGATGGCACCAATTATCCTGATACATACTAAAAAAGACCATGGTGAAATTATGCTGATAGAAAATATCGAACTTGAGAACGGGACGGCAATGGGTTTGAATTTTGCGATGCAGAATGCTTCATTACTCGTAATTCGTGCTGACAGGGGTTTTGTGATGTGCGGTTATCTTGACATGGAAACTGCATCTGCTCTTGGGGACGTAGCTGTAAAGGTCAAGGGTGTGAACAGCTTTGAAGATGTGCTTGCAGCACCTGTTGTCGAGGCAACCCCGAAAGCCATCAACCTTGGAATTAAAGTAGGTATGACCGGAAAAGAAGCATTAGAACTGATGTTCTGATATTTCCTTTTGTACTAACTTCCAATTAGTTTTTGTTTTTTAAATCTTCACTGAAACGCTTTAAATACTACTTCTATTCTCTATTGCAGTTATTATGCTGTATGCTTTTGAGTTATCCGGTGAACACGCTGTCCTGCCAGTAAAAGAGGTCTATGCCTGTCTTTCAATGGAAGGACTGACATACAGGGAACATGCATTCTACGACCAGTGCCTGATAGTTGATATTGAAGGCGAGGATGTGGACGCAAAGCTTCGTTTTATTGCAGGCAGATTGGCGATGTCCCATTACATTCTGAAAGTAGTAGGGATATTTGAAGTTGAAGCCGAGCAGATAATAGAAATGTGTGACAATTCCGATCTTTCAGGACACCTTTTAGAAGGCCAGACCTATGTTGTTCGTGCAAAGAGGGCCAAGCACCATGGTGATGTCAAAAGGGAGTTCATAGAAGGAAGACTTGGTGGCAGCATATATCGTAAAGGTTTCAGGGCCAACATGAAAGAACCTGATGTGACTTTCCGTCTAATAATGACCAACAAGGCAGTTCTGGGTTCGGTAGTGGCAATTGTTGACAGGGGCGACTATGAACACCGTGCGCCACATAAAAAACCATTTTTCTACCCGGGTGTGCTCATGCCAAGAGTTGCAAGGGCATTGGTGAACATATCCCAAATACGTTCAGGTGAAGTACTTTTGGACCCTTTTAGCGGAACTGCAGGTGTCCTGGTTGAAGCAGGTCTCATCGGTGCACATGTTATTGGTATTGAAGTTCGCCGCAAGATATCCCACGGTGCAAAGATGAACTTAGATGAATATGATGCTGATTATTCATTACTGGTAGGTGATGCATGTCGTGTTTCACTTAAAGATTCATCAGTAGATGCAATCGTAACTGACCCTCCTTATGGCAGGTCTGCAGCTATCAGGGCTGAATCTCTTCATCACCTGTATACTGATTCATTTGCAGAAATGTATCGTATACTTAAAACCGGAAAACTTGCAGTTGTAGTTTCCGAGATGAAAGTCGTCGAGTTTGCAGAAAAAGCTGGCTTTACAGTTGTAGATGTGTTCACACAAAAAGTACACAAGAGTCTTACAAGGACTTTTACTGTCATCCGCAAGGACTAACAAAGCCCTACTGACAATTTTAACATTTTTGCTGTATCAGAGTCCAGTAGGCTGCAAGCCTTGTCTCTGATTCCTTATAATCTGGATAACGCTTTTTCACATGATCCCAGAATTTAGGACTATGGTTCAGTTCGATGAGATGAACCATCTCATGATGGACAATATACTCTACCATCTCATCCGGCAGGTATTGCAAAAAAGTGTTGAAATTGAGGTTGCCTTTTGAGCTGCAGCTTCCCCATTTAGTTCTCATCTTCCTGAACCTTACATTTTCAGGTTTGACTTCAAGTTCTTTTCCGATAATTATCACACATTTATTGACGAGGCTTTTCAGTTCATCCACTGACCTGCCGCTTACAAGTTCAATGTTCTGTGATACTTCCTGGATTTTCTGCACTTTGGAATAGTGGTTATATATCCATCTCCGGTGCTTACGGATTATTATTTCATGTTCCATGAACGATTTTGGAACAATGAGATATAGTTCTCCTCCGCGAAACTCCAGCCTTGGATTCTTCACATCCCTGCGGATGAGCTCATACTCTATAACTATGTTCAGGATGCTTGCAGTACAACGCATTTTCTTAAAAAAGGTAAAAAGGGGTTATTCGTTTGGAACTAGATGGTCCATTACTTCAGCCATGACCCTGTGTCGCACCAGATAATCGTGTACATTATCTGTGGCTCTCCTGATGGCATAAGCATCCTCGCACCAGTCAATAGGTTCCAGGTATTCCACTTCCATGAGTGTCAGGCCGTATGCAGGTGATGACTCCAATCCTTCTTCATATGATTCCGGATCTAGCATCTGCATTAGCCATTCTTCATCCCTCACTCCACTTCCAACCATTGTAAGGGCGGTGACTATTTTCCTGACCATGTTCCAGAGGAAACTGTTTGCCTGGATATCTATTTTGGTTAAGGTTCCACTGACACGGACATCTATCTTTTCCACATTGCGGACGGTGCTTTTGTCTCCTTCCTTTGTGCAGAAATTGGCGAAATCATGTTCTCCAACAAGCAGTTTTGAAGCAGCCCTGATCTTTGCTATATCATATTGCTCACCGCTCATTATGTATCTGTATTTGCGGCTGATGGCCCATCTTCTGGGGTCAAAATCGTCAGGAACTTCAGCATGTGCCCATGCCCATATGGAATTTGGTAATTTGGAATTAATGACCCTTGGAATTGCAAGATTGGGTTTGTCGGTATCAAAAGCAACAACCTGTTCTCTTGCATGTACTCCTGCATCCGTTCTTCCAGAACTTGAAAAACGTGCGCTTTTAGGATCTTCGATAATCTCAAGCTGTGTGAGTGCATTGAACAGCTCGCCTTCTATCGTAGCTACATCCGGCTGGACCTGTGATCCATGATAGCCAGTGCCTACATATGCTATTTTCAGAGCAACTCTCATACAATTCACTCTGGCTTCATATGTTCTTTTTTCTATAATACATTTCTCTTACAAATAGAATGGTAATCACAAAAATACATCCAAAGAAGAACCATACACTCACATGGGACAGCAAACCGTGCATAAATGTATCACTAACAGCTCCTCCTGCAGCAGTAACGTTGTCTGTTACTGTATTTGACATTGGTGCAACCTGTGTCTGGTTTACTGCCAGTGCACTTTCTCTCATCATGTCAGCACCTGCATCGGTTCCGTTAGGTGCCGCAGAGGCAAACATTTCAGGTTGCACTCCGTCTGATGGTATTGAGGTCATATCTGCAGATTCAGTTGGAATATCAGCAGATTCTGTAAGAGTATCAACAGGCATCTCTTCGGTGGTGGTCTGCGCATAGAGCACAGTGTCAGATGCATTTGTGTCCGGGATATCTTCGTATCCTGCAAAATCATCTGCTTCAAACTCCGGCATTGCCTTGGTCATTACTTCAGAGTCCTGTGCCATCTGTGGTGCAGAGGAAAACATGGAGTATCTGCTGAGGGCTTCAAGTCCCGTGGCGGCAAAAACAGCTCCTGCAATGAGTCCTAGATACTTTTTGAGCATACTGATGATGGATGACCTGTCATTTTTCATGCTTCCCGGGGCAACAACTATCAGTTTATGGACAGGTTCGTATATCTTTACCTCCCTGCCCTTGCGGCTCCATTTTGTTTCCTTGACCTTTATGAGGTCAGCCTCGACGAGTCCGTCAAGATTATATTTCACAGTCGTCAGCGGCAGGTCAAGTTTTTCAGCAACATCACTGGCTGACATTGGTCTATCCGCAAGTATCTCCAGCATTTTCATTGCTTTTTCATTTGACAGCAATTGTGTGATCTTTTTAGAATCCTCACTTAGAGGAAGAATAAGCACTTTTTCGGAGCTTGTACTTTCTTCGTTCTCTCCCATAAATTCCAGTATATGAATGTTGACTTATATTATTTCCTTTAAGTTCAATTCCGTTTGAAGTTATACCTTTTTAAAGTGTAACTCGTAAAGTTAAAGAATAGCAAGAACAATATGGGGTAAATTCTAGGGGCTATTACACTATGATTACAAAAGAAGAAATAATGGGAATTGTTGAGAATTATGACCTGGACAATCTGAGCATTGCCACTGTTTGTTCTCATTCCAGTCTTCAGATCTTCTATGGTGCAAGACAGGAAGGTTTCAGGACCATAGGCATCTGTGTAAAGGAGCCACCAAGATTTTACGATGCTTTTCCTCTTGCAAAACCGGATGAGTTCATTGTAGTTGACAGCTACAAGGAGATTCCGAATATCGTTGATGAGCTTCGCGCGAAAAATGCTATTATAATCCCACATGGTTCATTTGTAGAGTATATGGGTGGCAAGGCTTTTGCCGAACTCGGAGTCCCTACTTTTGGAAACAGGGCAGTTCTTGAATGGGAATCAGACAGGGAAATGGAACGTGAATGGCTTGAAGGCGCTGGTATTGAAATGCCAAGGCTTGTCAAACCACAGGAAATCGATGGCCCTGTAATGGTCAAGTATCATGGTGCAAAAGGCGGACGTGGTTTCTTTATCGCCAAGAACTATGAAGAATTCCAGGAACATATCGATCCGAATGAAAAGTTCACAATTCAGGAATTCATTGTAGGAACCAGATATTATCTTCATTTCTTCTATTCACCACTCAGGGAAGAAGGCTACAAGCTCAGTACAGGTATCCTTGAAATGCTTAGTATGGACCGCAGGGTCGAGTCCAATGCAGATGAGATTTTCAGGCTTGGTTCTCCAAAAGAGCTTGAAGAGGCTGAAATTCTTCCTACTTATGTTGTTACTGGAAATGTTCCGCTTGTTGCCAGGGAATCACTTCTTCCTAAAATATTCAATCTGGGAGAAAGGGTTGTTGAGCAGTCACTTGAACTGTTCGGTGGTATGATCGGTCCTTTCTGTCTGGAAACCGTTGTCACGGACAAACTTGAGATCAAGGTCTTTGAGATATCCGCACGTATAGTTGCCGGTACAAACATCTACCTGTCAGGTTCCCCTTACTCCGATCTTATTGAACCTGACCTGTCAACAGGTAAGAGAATTGCCCAGGAAATAAAAGTTGCAACTTCCATGGGGCAACTTGACAAAATTTTATCATAATACTTTTATCTTTTCAACGACAATCATTCTGTGGTTCTTTTGTTGGGGCCATGGGGTGATACTATTTCTGACGCAAGCTATGATTATGACGTAATTATCGTAGGCGCAGGTCCTGCCGGATTGTTTGCAGCCTATGAGCTCGCCGGAAAAGGGCTGGAGGTTCTTGTAGTAGATGCCGGCAAGGATATCAATGAAAGGCATTGCAGCGTGTCATCAATTTCATCATGTGGTCATTGCACTCCATGCTCAATTCTATGCGGTGTGGGAGGTGCAGGAGCTTACTCGGACGGGACTCTTAATCTCAGGCCGGATGTAGGTGGAAATCTTGCAGAACAGACAGGTGATGCAGGGTCTGCATGGGATCTTGTGGATTATGTAGATAATATCTACCTTAAATATGGAGCACCTGCCAAAGCATATTCGGCAACAGGGGAAGATGCTGAAATGCTGAAGCGCAGAGCAGCCTCAGTTGGTGCCAGGTTCATAGATATCAAGCAACGTCATATTGGCTCTGATAATTCCGTTGTGCTTATTGAACACATGAAGAATGATCTGATGTCAAAAGGTATTTCCTTTCTGCTGGAATCCAGAGTAAAAGACATAATTGTTGATAATGGCAGATGTAAAGGAGTGGTTCTGGAACAAAGGCGGATAAGTTCAAAATACACATTGCTTGCACCTGGAAGAGTTGGATACGAGTGGGTGAACGATCTTGTGGAACACCATTCAATTAAATTCTCTTATAGTGGGGTTGATATTGGTGTCCGTGTTGAAGTTCCCTCAATAATCATGGATCCTGTAACAAAGATAAATCATGATCCGAAATTCCATATCTATACCAAAGGTCACGATGATTTTGTCAGGACATTCTGCACCAATGAACATGGATTTGTGGTGAAGGAAGAGTACGAGGGCTTCGTTGCCACTAACGGTCATTCAATGCATAGTAAAGAATCAGAGAATACCAATTTCGCTTTTCTGGTTCATGTGGAACTGACAAGGCCAATGGAAAACACCATTAAATATGCAAGGTCAGTGGCTAAGCTTGCAACAACAATAGGTGGTGGGAAGCCTGTCCTTCAAAGACTTGGTGACCTTAAAAGGGGCAGGAGGTCAACATCAGAAAGTATCAGCAGAAATGCTGTCAGGAATACTCTTACAGACATCACTCCCGGTGATATCTCCATGGCTTTGCCTCACAGGATAGTTATGGATATCATGGAAGGCCTTGAAGTTCTTAATGAGATAATTCCCGGTGTCAATTCAGATTGCACTCTTCTCTATGCTCCGGAAGTAAAATTCTATTCCCTGAAGGTCGATGTGGACAAGACCATGCAGACAAATATTGAAAATCTGTTCGTTGCAGGCGACGGTGCAGGCCTGTCACGTGATCTTATTAACTCTTCAGCCACAGGAATTCTGGCGGCGAGGGGTATACTCACTCACGCAGGATAAAATTTGTGAAAAGAAATGAGGAACCTCGCATAATGATGGTTTGGGTGAAGTTTGGGGTATGATACATTAAAAGGATCAATGCATCAGAGGGGAATGATGTGATGACGGAGATTCCTCGTCCACCTACATATTGGTGTCCCTATATATACTTTATTAATTAAAATACTGACACACTTTTAATTTACAATGTCTCTTGACATTCATTTCAATCTTTTGAAAAGCTGCATTTTACATTTTAAGACGAAATCAAAAATACTATATATTGTAACTATGTTTTTCCCTCCTGTATGTCAGACTCCTTAAGCGCAGGTGTTTCAAAGCAGCAGTACATCCTTGGTGGAAACGGTGAAGATATTCTTCTTTACATGGGAAGATATCTTGCACGTGATCGCTCTTCCGGTTCACATGTATCGCTGGATGTGAACAAACCACATGCATTGTTCATTGCAGGTAAAAGAGGCTATGGAAAATCCTACACAATGGCAGTTCTCATGGAAGGTCTGATGATGCTTCCGGATGATATAAGGAGTAACGTTTCATCAGTTGTTATTGATACTATGGGTATTTTCTGGACACTTGGGAAAGCTAACGATAGCCAGAAAGAGCAGATACTCAAATGGGGACTTGAACCTACAATATTTGATGTCGATGTTTTTGTACCTGCCGGAAGTCTTTCTTCCTATAAAGAAAGGCATATCGATGTAAAGCCAATTTCCTTACCAATATCAGAAATGGATGGCTATGAGTGGTGCAGGCTATTCGGAATAGACCCGGTATCTCCATCCGGAGTTCTGATAGTACGATTGATAGATGAGCTGAAAAACAAAGGGTCATTCTCATTTGAAGACATCATTGCTTCCGTAACGGCAGATGAACGTGCTGACACAGTTGCTAAAAGTGCTGTTGAAAATCATTTCAGGACAGCAGATTCATGGGGTATTTTTTCTGAAACTGGCGTAGGAATGGCAGAACTTGTTAAAGGTGGTTCCACATCAGTGATTGATGTCAGTACGATCAGAAGCAAGGCACTAAGGTCTGCACTTGTTAGTTCAATCGCCAGGAGTATCTATCATCTGAGGCTGGAAGCCCGGCGTTCATATGAAAGAAAAATGATGGGTGATAAATCCGTAGAAAAAGGAATTCCCATGGTCTGGATGTTCATCGATGAGGCCCAACAGTTCCTTCCTGCACAGGGTGAGACACTTGCATCGGATGTGTTACTGAACGAATGGCTGAAACAGGGAAGGCAACCCGGCCTTTCACTTGTACTTGCAACCCAGCGTCCGGCATCTCTCCATCCCGATGTACTTTCGCAATCGGATCTTGTTATATGTCACAGGCTCACATCCCAGGATGATATCAATGTCCTTGAATCTGTCAGACCTACATATATGAAAGACAATTTCGCAGATTCAATTATGAAAATGGGCTCTGAGAAAGGAATCGCATTTGTGGTGGATGATAATACCGAGGCTACACATATTATCCGTATGCGACCCCGTCTTAGCTGGCACGGAGGGGACGATCCATCCATAATCTCGTAATACTGTAATGTATGTTCTGCGGATTCTGCAAAAAGTAGATTTTTATTCATCTGATACTTCAAATAAATTATATAACTCCTAAAATGATTATTTGCTCTAATATCAGAATTGATAAGTATGCAGAAGATCAGCGCTGAATAATGTTTGTGAATTATTCATGTATTGCAAACAAAAAACCAGTTCAGTGTGTTCTGTTTTCAACTCTCTTCTGCAGATTCATATATTATTAAGTGATTTGATGCAATCTTACAAACGCAGGCAACAAAATATTGTAGATAGAATCGACTCTGAAGAACCTCTTGCAAAATGGAATGACTGGAAGTGGCAGCTAAGACATTCAGTAAATGACATTGATACATTTGAAACACTTCTTGATATCAAGTTTGAGGCTGAAGAGAGAGAAGCTTTATTAAAAACACTTGAAAAATTCCCATTATCCATAACTCCTTATTATCTCTCTTTAATAGAGGCGGAGGACTTCAGAAATGACCCAATTTTCATGCAATCTTTTCCTTCTCCGCAGGAACTAATTGTTTCATGTGATGAGATGGCAGACCCTCTGAGTGAAGACCATGACAGTCCGGTTCCCGGAATTACACACAGGTATCCTGACAGGGTGCTTTTCCATATCAGTAATGTATGTTCGATGTATTGCAGGCACTGTACAAGAAAGCGAAAAGTCGGTGATGTGGAGTCTATTCCTCAAAAAGATGAAGTTCTTCAGGGAATTGAGTACATAGCGAACAACCCTCAGGTAAGGGATGTCCTCCTGTCAGGAGGAGACCCACTTATGCTTTCTGATGAGTATCTGGACTGGATCCTTTCAGAACTACGTGCAATTCCACATGTAGAGGTAATAAGGATAGGCAGCAGAATGCCGGTTGTTCTACCTTACAGAATAACTGACAATCTTGTAAATGTCCTGAAAAAACACCATCCTGTATGGCTGAATACTCATTTCAACCATCCTCGTGAAGTTACGGCTTCTTCAAAACAGGCACTCAAAAAGCTTGCAGACGCAGGTATTCCACTGGGCAATCAGACTGTCCTGCTTGCAGGTGTGAACGACTGCTACAGAATTCTAAAGAAACTCTTCCACAAACTTGTGGAAAACCGTGTCCGTCCGTATTATCTTTATCAATGTGATCTCTCCGAAGGCCTGACACATTTCAGGACATCCGTGGGTAAAGGTATAGAGATCATGGAAAATCTCATTGGTCATACTAGTGGCTTTGCAATTCCATCCTATGTTATTGATGCTCCGGGTGGCGGAGGAAAAATACCTGTAATGCCAAACTACCTGATTTCCTGGTCAACTAACAAAGTCATTCTCAGGAATTATGAGGGGGTCATCACCTCCTACAAAGAACCGGATTCTTATGAAGCAATCTATTGCGACAGGAAATGCGATGATTGTGCTTTGCAGCTAAAGCTGGACGAAGCCCGGGAATTCAGATATGTGGGAATTGCAAAACTGTTATCTGATTTTGATGATGCATTGAGCCTTGTACCTGAAGATACAGAACGCATGGAGAGAAGGAACATTGCGTGATCAGGTTCTTAAGATCGATAACTCGGTCATCCAGCATGGTCCTTTCAATGACCGTGTATATCTGATGAAGCTTTCACCGATGGATCATAAGGATGTACCTGCCAGGGTGGAAGAAATTGCAGAAAATAACGGTTATTCAAAGATATTTTCCAAGATCCCGTCGTCTGCAAAAGGTCATTTTCAGGAAACAGGTCATGTTGAAGAAGCCTATGTACCTGGCATGTATAATGGTTATGAAGGTGCCAGTTTCATGGCAAAGTTCCTTTCAGATGAACGTGGGAATGAGCAAAGTCCTGATGAAGTTAAAGCAGTCATCAGTACTGCTCTCTCAAAGCTCAATGAGTCAAAAGAAGTGCAACTTTCAGGTGATGAAGAGTGTTTTGTTTGTACCGGTGAGGACGTCCGGGAAATGGCAAAAATATATGGTGAAATATTTTCAAGTTACCCATTTCCAATAAAAGACCCGGAATATCTTCTCAGAACAATGCAGGAGAACCTTATCTATTTTGGAATCAGGAAAGCCGGTAAAATTGTTGCTCTTTCATCCTGTGAAATGGATGTTGGGAACAGTAATGTTGAGATGACCGATTTTGCAACGTTGCCAGAATATCGGGGCAGAGGTTATTCGTACTATCTCTTGAAAAAGATGGAATCAAAGATGCGTGAGATGGGAATAATAACTGCTTATACGATTGCAAGGGCAAGATCCTATGGAATGAACATTACATTCTCCCGTAGTTCATATTCATATGCAGGAACCCTTGTGAATAACACAAACATTTCCGGTTCAATCGAAAGCATGAATGTCTGGTACAAAAAGCTTGGTCAGATGTGATATATGCTGTCTTTGATATTTTTTGTAATTATCTCGACGCTATAATTCTGTACAGGGATCTCGTAGAGAAGACGATTGTTTATGAAATTGGTCAGTTCTTCTTCATCGTTGAAAAGACCGAAAGCTTTGATGGAGTATTGTCCTGTTGTCTGGTATATTTTTATGAACTCTTCTATTTCCATTAGTTTTTTAATGCTTTCTTTTGTCTTCTTTGGTTCCATTTCCAGATTAAAGATGGCAAAGGTTCCCTTTCCAAACTTCTTAGGGTTTAGTAAAACAGTATAATTCTTTATGTACCCTTCATCTTCCAGTTTTTCGAGCCTGTATCTGACACCATTCTCGCTAAGGCCAACTTCCTTTGCTATCTCTGATATCGGTGTTCTGGCTCCCTGTTGCAGTATGGATAGAATATGTTCATCCTTTTTGCTGACCATTGCCTTTAACTTAGGTTTGCTATTATTAATGATTTCTTGTTAACTTGTTTCTGTTGTAAACGTTTACTCTCTATACTTTTTCAAAACCATTGCTTTTTCCAGTAGTATTATTTAGTATGATGATATCTAAGGTATTGTTTCGATTTCATTAATGATAATTATCGATTAATACTAATTAGGTGTAAATATGAGCGGAAGAGTCTGGAAATTTGGAGACGACGTTGATACTGATGCTGTAATCCCGGGAAGGTATCTTATTATGAATACCCCTGAGGAACTTGCAGCACATGCTTTTGAAGGTGTAAGGCCTGAATTCCCAAAAGAGGTAAAAGAAGGTGACATCATTGTTGCCGGTAACAATTTTGGATGTGGTTCCTCAAGAGAACACGCACCAATCGCACTTAAGGGTACAAAGATTAGCTGCGTGATCGCAAAGTCATTTGCACGTATCTTTTTCAGGAACTCTATTAACATCGGTGTTGCACTGCTTGAGTGTCCTGACACTGACAGGATAGAAGACGGTGACCAGCTTGATGTTGATTTCGCATCCGGTGTTATTAAAAATGTTACAAAGGGCGAACAGTACCAGGCAACACCTCTGCCGGATTTCGTAAGAGGGATCATGGATGCCGGCGGACTTATAGAATACACAAGACAGATCATCTGATCTGGCTATTTTATTTATTAACATTATCAATGCAGTAATGGTTAGGAGTTATTATTATGACACAGTATAAAATACCTGTAATACCAGGAGACGGTATAGGACCTGAGATCATTGCCGAAGGGCGTAAGGTAATTGATGCTGCAGGTGAGAAATTCGGTTTTGATGTTGACTGGGTGGAGTACCCACACGGAGCAGACCACTATCTTGAAACAGGGGAACTTATTTCTGAGGATTCCCTGAAAGAGCTTTCAGGCTACAAAGGCATTTACCTTGGTTCCATCGGAGATGACAGAATTGCACCGGGAGTACTTGAAAAAGGTATCCTGCTTGCTGCAAGGTTCTATTTCGACCAGTACATCAACCTTCGTCCGATCAAGCTCCTTGATGGTGTATGGTGCCCAATTAAGGACAAGACTCCTGCAGATATTGACTTTACAGTTGTAAGGGAAAACACTGAAGACTTCTACATAGGCATTGGAGGACGTGCAAAGTCAGGTGCAAGCAAGGATCTCCTTGAAGTTCACAGGACACTCTACAATGCAAAGTTCGGTCTTGACATCGAGACTGACAGCGAAGAGATCGGATACCAGATCGGTATGATCTCAAAGGAAGGCACACAGAGAGTTATCAACTATGCATTCGATCTTGCTGAGAAGAGTAAGAAGCACGTATCATCAGTTGACAAGGCAAACGTCCTTTCAGACATATACGGATTCTGGAGAGAGGAGTTCAACTCAGTTGCTGCAAAGCACCCTGATGTAAAGACAGACTTCAACTATGTTGATGCAATGACCATGTGGTTCGTCAAGAATCCTGAGTGGTTCGATGTTGTTGTAACTCCAAACATGTTCGGTGACATTATCACTGACCTTGGTGCAATGGTACAGGGCGGTCTCGGACTTGCACCTGGAGGAAACATCAACCCTGAAGGTACAAGTATGTTCGAGCCAATCCACGGTTCAGCACCAAAGTACAAGGGACAGAACAAGGTCAATCCTATAGCAACTATCTGGGCAGGCGCAATGCTCATTGAACAGATGGGTGAGAAGGAAGCTGCAGATGCTATTGTCTCTGCAATTGAAACTAACATTCGTGAAGCAAAGGTCCAGACATATGACATGGGCGGTTCAGCAGGTACTTCCGATGTTGGTGACGATATCGCAAGAATTGTTCTTGGAAAGTAAATACTGATTTTGCATCCCTCATGGATGCACCTTTTCTTTCTTTTTATTCCGTAATCTCCAATAATTGAAAATATTGTTATTCTCTATGGGAATATGTTGGTGAATAAAGGAAGGTGTGAATTATTTGTTATATTTTTATTTTATTATGTATATCTATAATAATTTGCTGCGGTTTACTCGATGACTTTATATACAATAATAAAATTGTGAAAAATGTGACTATATTGCACTAAAGTGAGCAATTTACAATGTGCTAATCCAATCAAAGGGATGATAATTTGTCTCAGGAAAAAACTATTTCACAAATAATAGATGAAGCAAAAAAATCCATACTGGATTTTGATGAGAATGGCGCAGAAAACGCAGCAAATGAAGCCCTTAAGTTGGGTTATGATATAAACGAGATTATTGATAAGGGATTTCTCGAAGGCATGAAAGCAATTGGGGACATGTTTGAAGAGGGAAATGCATGTCTCACACATATTTTTGCAGCAGCCGACACTATGGATGCAGGGCTTGCTGTATTTCAGGATTGTGAGGAATATAATAAACTTAGCAAGAACATGGCAGTTGAACTTGTAGGTGAAGGACAGAGAGATGAAAAAATCGATGTACTTGAAATAATGTTCAGGATAAACGGCTATGATGTAGTTGAAATTCCAGACAATGTTCCTATTGTGGATTTCCTTGAAAAGGATGAAGCTTTTGATAAGATTCCTGATTCCTGCAAGGAAGAAATTATGGCAAAGGTCGCTGCTCATCCTGGCGTGACAACTTTCCAGCTATGTGAAATGTAATTTCTTCTTTTTTTGTGTTCGTTTTTTTAGGTTAATCTTTTTTGGCACTTTGTATTGTTCTTGATTTCGATATAATCTCATTCTCATAATGATGATTATACAGTATAGGGTAGATATCCTTATATGTTAGTAATTGTACCCTTTAATTATAGACTTGTGGCATATGGGCTGTAGAGTTAATCAAAAAACGGACCTTTAGTCAAAGTTAACTTAAAGGAGTGTGAAACTCGTATGGCAAAAACAATTGAAGAACTGGAAAATGACCTTGATCTCATGAATGAGATGTTTCGTAAATACGTAAAACTCTCTTTAAATTACCAGCAGCAGATAAACAATGCAGATATTCCTGAGGAACAGCGTCAGGCTCTCATGAAAAAACTGGAAGTTGAGAATGAAAAGGTCCGGAAGGCCAAAGAGCAGATGGCAAAGTTCGAAAAGACCATTGAGACTCTTAAGCACTCCAATGACAAATTAAAAGAAGTTACTTCCTGTAAGGAAAAAAGTGTTGAATATCTCGTGGCTTATAACTAAAGCCACTTTAACTACTTTTAAATCAATACTAAAAAAGAAGGATCAGTTAATGATCCTTGTGCCTAAATAAACAGCTTTTTTGTCGGTCTTTCCGCTTTCATCACGAATGACTTTCAGCACATCCTGTGGATTGCTGCCATCCATTACAATTGTCTCGATATTGCAACGCTCAATTATCTTTGCAGCAAGAGGGTCTACAGGTGATTTAGAGCCGGCTTTCATCTCTGTTGTCATCACAGTGCCTACAAGCTCTTTAGCTGTCATTGTTTCATACTTAACTGCATCAGGGTCTTTGCGTGGGTCTGCAGAATATACTCCGTCAACTGCTGTTGCTATTACAAGAAGGTTGGCACCCAGGTATTCTGTAAGGATCGCTGCTACTGCATCAGTTGTCTGTCCGGGAATGACTCCTCCCATTACAAGGATCTTGCCAGAGGAGAGTTTGTCCTGTGCTTCCTTATAGTCCTTTGGTGGCTCCGGATAGGCAGCATCACCAAGTGCAGAGATCAGAAGCTTTGCATTTAGGCGGGTTATGTCTATTCCAATATAGTCACATTCGACTTCATTGGCACCGGTACTTCGTGCAACGTTGATATAATCTCTTGCAGCAACACCGCCTCCTGTAACTATTATAAGTTCATGCTCTTTTGCAAGTTCTTTAAGAGCTTCAGCATATCCCTTAAAACTATCAGGGTTAAGTTCTTTAGCCAGTATGGATCCACCGACTGATAATACGATTAACATGATGATCGCTAGTCCTTACGTTGCTTTGATTTTAAAAGTAACGCTATGGATAATACGGCAATTGTCCCCATAATGGATGAAAATCCAGGAACTAGTGTGGAAATTGATAATGGTGACTTGTCCAGCCCCATACTTTCACTATGAAGTATTCTTCCGTTGTAAAGTCCTGTGATCCTGGCCCGGTCACCAATCTCAAGTTCAGTAGAACCATAGAAGAACACTTTCAGACGATTCCCTTTATCGTCCTCTGTAACCAGGGTGTATCTGCCCATACTCATTTCTATGCTGGTAATATTCCCTGCAACTATCATGTATTTTCCATTGTATGCAGCCGTGTCTGCAACGACATCGCTTATATTGACTAGTCCCAGGTCTTGCGTAGGATAGTGGAGGACGTAAGTGGGTGTGAGCATGCTATCTCCAAGCGGATCATAGATGTATTCCCCGGTTACCATTATCTCATCACTAGCATTAAATCCTTCAAAAAGTTCGGTTTTTGTGACATCGATTTTCAGTTGTTCGGATGCACTGTCTTCAATGCTTGCGGACTGTTTGCTAAGTTCAGTAATGTTTCCTATGACACTTATCTTACGGTATGCCATTGTGCTGTCATAAACAGTAGGGTCTTTATTGATAGTGGAGATCGGTACGACCTCCAGTTCGAACATTGAAGCATATGCGTTAGTGGCAGTACAACTGAGTAACAGTAGTGCCATAAATATTGTTCTCATCATACTGACATTTAGCATTGTATCACATTAATTCAATTTTAATACTAATAAAGTTATTTAATTATATATATCTTACACAGGGGATAAAAAGCGCCAGTTTAAGATGAAAAGAGTCCTAATAAAAAAAAGAATAGAAAAGAAAAAAGTGTGGAACAGATATACTAATCTTATTCCATTGCGATTGCGTCTGTTGGGCAGACGTCAACACATGCACCGCAGTCAAGGCACTCGCCTGCATCTACGATTGCAATGTTGTCACCGTTGAGTGCAATTGCCTCTGCTGGGCACTCGTCTACACATGTTCCGCATCCTACGCATTCATCGACAGTAATAATTGCTACCATTTGTTTTACGCTCCTTTTTTGCATACAATATTGTATCGTATATTCATCTACAGTATAACTAGTAGAATTCTATTCTCTATCATAACACAAGTGGGATAAAAAGTTATCGTTATTAAAATGAAAACATGGAGACTGCTATTCTATTGCTGTTCTATATATAAGCTTAAGAAGCTGATTTTTCTATATATTTAATTATTCTAAGGCTTGTATACTGGCATTGAATATATTAGGGCAATTAAGATTAATTTATATAGTTGTTATTAAATTTCCATGTGTGGTTGGAAAAAATTTTACGGTATTGGATTATGAGGCTGGCACGTCACCTATACTGGGCGTTGTGCTAATGCTTTTTCTCACAATACTACTGGCAGGTATTACGGTCTCGGCTGTTTATAGTGATGATCTCAGTACATCACTTTCGAGCGCTCCAATGGCAGGTATAAAGGCAGAATCAGAAGGTTCTCTTGTTTATCCTGTGAATTTTAGTAAAAGCTTCCTTTACCTTGAACATGTGGGTGGTGATCCTTTGTACGTAGAATCAACAAGTATTATCATTACCGGGGACGGAAAAAGCTATCAGGGTGTGGTTCCCACAGGAACATGGCATGAAGGTGATATTACTATCATTTATGAAAACCTCATGTCCGCTGGAAAGCTTGCTAAGTATTCTGCAAATAATCCTGATCTTTCAGATGGCATATGGTCTGTAGGTGAAAAACTCATACTAAACGGCCCAGACAGTATTGATGGAGGCCCGTCTTCCACAGTATTGGTACACATAAACGGAGTCACAGATACTGCTAATAATTATGGTTTGAAAGAGAATAGTATAGTAACTATCAAAGTGTTTGACATTCAAACGCAGCGCTTAATTGCTGAATGTAAATGTGAGGTTACCCCTGCGGAATGACTTTGGTACATCAAAACCGTTTAAGTAATGTGAGCTCATAGGTAGTGCGATGAGCGGCAAAACCGGATACATGAAATATTTCCCAAAGGAAACCTGCTACCCGAATCAGCAGGATGCAATGGATAAGATCCATGCTTCTCTCATTAATAAGGAGATCATACTTTTTGAAGGAGCATGTGGTACAGGCAAGACTCTCAGTGCACTGGCACCTTCACTTAATGTGGGAAAACAACTTCAGAAAACCGTGATTATTGCAACGAACGTTCATCAGCAGATGGTCCAGTTCATCAATGAGGCCCGGGAAATAAAACAGACAAACGACCTGAAGGTTGCAGTGGTAAAAGGTAAAGCCACAATGTGCCCAAATGAGACTGATTATGAGGAATGCAGGCTCAAGCGTGAGAACACATTTGAACTTCTGGAAACCGAAAGGGAACTTGCTCTTAAAAAGCAGGAAATGAAGTCTGCATATGAGAACTATAAAAAGTCAAAGGACCCTGCTCTTGTAGCATTGCGTGATGCGCTTTCCAAGGAGCTTGATGTTGCAGAGGAAAAATCAAAGGAGCTTCGCAAGCGTTCATGTAACTACCTATATGAAGTGCTGCGCTATGATGGGGAAGCTTTCAGGCAGTGGCTTTTCGATGATGTACGCACACCTGAAGAGGTCAATGATTATGCTTTCCAGAAAGGCATGTGTGGTTACGAGCTACTGAAACGTGAACTGAAACATGCAGAGCTTGTGATATGTAATTTCCATCATGTGCTAAATTCAGATATTTTCATGACCGTGCTCAACTGGCTTGAAAAGGAGCCACAGGATGTTATTGTTATCTTTGACGAGGCACACAATATCGAATCTGCAGCAAGGTCACATTCATCTATTACAATAACCGAGCACACGCTGGAAAAAGCAATTGCAGAGATCGAGGCAAATCTTGATATTATGCCGGATGGCGGAATCCATAATCTGCTAAAGATCCTGACAAGTGTAATGCAGGATATCTATAACAACCGTTTCAAATTCGGAGAACGTGAGCGTGTAGGGAGACACTGGTATGATATGCGCATCAGTGATCCTTATGAACGTAATGATATGGTTAGGGGTAAATTCCTGAAACAAGCGCTGGATGCAGGTTTTGGCGATGAAGCCGCAATCCAGGCAACCCTTTCTGAAGCAAGCGCTTTTGGAGCTATGCTTGATGAGAACTACCGTGAGCAGTATAAGAAAGGACTTACAGGTGTCCTGAAACGATCCCACATAAGGTATGCGGCAGACTTCCTTTCATCTTACCTTGTTCTATCAAATAACCTGAACTATTATCCGGTATTGAATGTGAGGCGTGACCTCAATGATGAGATATACGGCCGTATCGAACTTTTCACATGTATCCCGAAGAATGTAACTGAGCCTTTGTTTGATTCGGTCTTTTCAGCGGTGTTGATGTCAGCAACTCTGCGACCATTTGATATGGTTAAGTCTACACTTGGAATAGCAAGACCAACATGTGAACTATCTTACGGAACTTCGTTCCCTGAGGATAGAAGGCTGACTCTTTCAGTTTCAGTTCCACCTTTGTTTGCAAAGACAAGAGATGACCCGCAGACCCTACAGGCAGTTGAGGAAGTAATCTTCGATTCCATTGAACAGACAGAAGGTAATGTGATCATCTTTTTCCAGAGTTCGTTTGAAGCAAGGCGTTACTACGGTAAACTGGAATCCCGTCTGAGTGTCCCGGTTTTCCTTGATGAGGTGGGTGTGTCATCCCAGGAGATCAGGGAAGATTTCTTCAGGATGGGGGAATCGGGTGGAAAAGCAGTTCTGGTCTCGTATCTCTGGGGAACTCTCAGTGAAGGAATTGATTACCGTGATGGCAGGGGAAGAACTGTAATTATAGTAGGTGTCGGTTATCCTGCCCTGAATGACAGGATGAATGCTGTGGAATCTGCTTATGACCATACTTTTGGGTTTGGTGCTGGCTGGGAATTTGCAGTGCAGGTGCCGACTATCCGTAAGATCCGTCAGGCAATGGGGCGAGTTGTGCGTTCTCCGGTTGATTATGGAGTAAGGATTCTTCTTGATGGCAGGTTCACTACTGAAGCACCGAAGAAGTTCGGTAAATTCTCCGTGTTTGAGATGTTCCCTGATGATGAGAGGGATGAATTCATTGATGTTGATCCTGAAAAAGTCAAATATTCCCTTATGAACTTCTTCCAGGATAATGCAGAATAAAAATAGAAAGGATTACTTCAATCCTTTCTACGTCCAGTCAAATATACGGCTATAATGGCACCAAATGAAATTATTGGAGACATAGGTGATTTTGGAGTGATGTTATCATCGTTTTCTTGAATCTCTGCCGTTTCAGACTCATTGATAATATCGTATTCTTCACCATTTTCAACTTTTTTATCTTCAATATCACTTTCATGATTTGATTCACTGTGTGTCGTTAGTGTATCAATTTCATTCTCTTCAAATTCGATCATCCATATGTCCGGATTTCCCTCTCTTTCGGATACGAAGACAATTTTGTCACCTTGCGGATTCCAAGATGGGGAATCATCCCTTTCGGGATTTGTAGTCAATTGGATTAGATTGCTACCATCAGTATCCATTAGCCAGATATCCTCGTTCCCGTTTCGGGAAGATACAAAAACAATTTTGTTTCCATCAGGTGAGAAACAGGGTGCAAAGTCCTCAGACTCGTTTGAAGTCAGTTGTTGCTGTTCTGTGCCATCGGTATTTATAGTGTATATGTTATTGTTTCCATCATTAAATTGGTAGACAATTTTTTCTCCGTCTGGCGACCATATCTGGCTTTGCCATGATTGCGTTTGAGGTCTGATGTCTCCTAGTGCAATTTCAGTTAATTCGGTTCCGTCTGCATTAATCACATTTATAGTTCTTTTTACGGCAGGTCCGGCTGAAAATACAATCTTTGATCCATCTGGTGACCATGCAGCGTGATAAGGTCGTAAGAACTGACGTCTGACTATGGTAATAGGGTCTGTACCATCCGAATTGCTAACTATCATGTTTGGTACAGTAGGTGAGCTAATACTTGTATAGAAATAGACTATTTTTGTTCCATCCGGTGAATATGTGATGGAAGAATCCTCTGGTTCAAAAGTAATCTCAAAGTCTGAATTATCACTCAGGTTTTTCATGGACATGGTCGGATCAAAACTTGCACTGCTGATTTCATAGAGCATTTTTGAATTGTCAGGGCACCATATCGGATGTGATTCAATATAGTACTCATCATCTAGTAATACCTCATTTTCAAAGGTTTCAGTGTTTATTTTATAGATGTCGAACTCGTTGTTGTATACAATTTTTTCTCCATCTGGACTCCAATTAGGATTAAGGTCTGGTCCAGAGTTGTTAGTCAGTTGAGTTAGCACAAAATCTGTATTGTTTGCGAAAGTTAAGCCAGTGATTGATGTAAGTGTTAATATTAAGGTAACAATAAGGCTGAGTTTTTTACACAATTTGAAATTCATATCAAGTATCACCATTTATGCGATATTTCATAACATTCTAATAAAAAATCAAAACAACAATCGTATAAAAGTTCTTTTCTTTTTTCTCCTACTTTTTATTTGGAAATGGTAATTTATAGTGGCCTGACTTTTTGAAGTGTTTGACAAGATTTTTTAATTTTGAGTTCGTATAGTCATATGAAATACAAATTTTATGGATAGCAGGGGTTAAAATATGGCATTAGAAGATTTAATGAAAGAAGTATCCTCAGAACTTGAAAGACTTGTGAGCACAAAGACCGTGGTAGGGGAAGCCATGATCGTAGGCGAGACCACCATCATTCCTGTCACCAAGGTTTCATTTGGATTTGGAACTGGCGGCGGCGAGGGTAAGAAAACAGGTGAAGAAGAAGGTTTTGGCGGCGGCGGTGGAGCCGGTGCAAAGATTGAGCCTGTTGCATTTATTGTGATATCTGCTGAAGGCACAAAACTCATGACCATGTCAGGACAGACTGATTTTGGAAAGATCCTTGAATCAGTTCCGGGACTCATTGAGAAAGTCAAGTCCATGAAGAAGTCAAAGAAAGATGACAGTTGTGAAGGCGATGGACCCTGCGAGGGTTCAGAAGAGTCTTCAGAAGACTGATTCTTTCTACTTTACTGAGAAACCTGCACAGGAGCAGATATGCTATCGATCCTAACGGTGATACTGCTTCTTATTGTATTTTTAGTTCTCTTAGTCCTGTTTGCCGCAATAGATGTTGTTTTCAATGTGAAGGGTACCGGTGTTTCAGTTGAACACACTGTTGTTGTTCACTGGTTATTATTTTCCAGACAGGTGAGTCCAGAGCTGGAAGATGAGGTTAATGATGGGCATTCAGATGACGATTTTCCTGAAGAATTCAAAGATGCAGAAAAATATGTTACAGAAAAGGTAAAAGGACATTTTCAGGAATCCGGTGAAAAAGAGAAAAAGAAAAAGTCAATTGATATGACCTATTCAGAGATGATACGGACTTTCAGGCAACTGAGGACGCCTGTAATTAGATTTATCAAGGGACTTATCTATGCTATAAAGATTCCTTATGCCAGGGTAAATGCAGTGTATGGATTCCCTGATCCATCATATACTGGTATTGCATGTGGATATTCTCATGCATTAATGGCTTATCTTGCATGTAATTTTGAAAACCTTAGGGTGAATCTTGAACCGGATTTTGTGGATAGCAGGATTGAATTTGATATGTCCGGCAAGTTCCGTATAAGATTGTATCGTTTTATTCCTGTTATTTTGAGATTTGTATTTAACAGGAGTGTGTTGAGCTTTTCATGGAGCTTTTTTATTAAAAAATATTACAGAAAATCAAGTGGTAATCTTTAATAGTATGTGTCACTGATAACCCATGACATGATTACTATTAAGTCCCCATCAAGACTTCATCTGACTCTTATTGATCTTAATGCGCAACTTGGAAGAGTGGATGGAGGCGCAGGAATTTCGATAGAATCTCCGCATGTTATTATATCTGCGGAGAAATCAGATACTATTGAAGTCATAGGGGATTCATTCCTTGCTGAAAGGATGATCAGTGCTGTAAAGCAGGTCCTTCCTGAAGGCGAGGGTATCAGCCTTAAAATTGAAGAAGATATGCTGGCACACGTCGGTTTTGGATCCGGAACCCAGGCCGCGCTCTCTGCCGCTGCGGCTGTGAATGAATTGTATGGTCTTGGTAAGAGTGTAAGGGAACTTGCAATTTCAGTTGGACGCGGTGGGACATCCGGCATTGGTGTTGCATCATTTGAGATGGGTGGATTCATAGTTGATGGAGGCCACAAGTTCAGTGACAAAGGTTCTTTCTCCCCTTCATCCGCAAGCAGGGCAGACCCGGCTCCGGTGCTTTTCAGAAATGATTTTCCGGACTGGAACATAGTGCTTGCACTTCCTGACACTACAGGGGCACATGATGCCAAAGAAGTCAATATTTTCCAGAAAGAGTGTCCAATCCCTCTGAGTGAAGTTCAGGAACTCTCTCATATTATTCTTATGAAAATGATGCCTGCTATCATGGAGCAGGACATTGAAGCTTTTGGTTATTGCATAAACCACATACAGAGTCTTGGTTTTAAACAGCGGGAGGTTGCACTTCAGCATCAGGTTGTGAGGGATGTTATGACCCTGATGCAGGACAACGGTGCCTACGGTGCAGGTATGAGTTCATTCGGACCGGCTGTTTACGGAATTGTTGGGAACCCTGAAGATGCTGTTTATTTGCAGGAAGATGTGCAGGAACTTCTTGACAGAACAATAGGTGGTAAGGTTCTGGTTACCAAGGCAAACAACACCGGTGCAGAGATAAGGAGGGTCTAAGCTGGCAGATATTGAATTTACTGCATGGTTCGGAAAACTCAAGCTTGATGCAGACGGTGAGATACAGGACTGCGACCTTTTTGATAAGGACCCTGAAAAGCTGGCAGAGCTTGTTGTACAGTTGCAGGAAAGTTCAAAGGAGAATCCACAGTCTGTTCCATTACAGAGGGCCGATCTGAGAGATGCTGCACTGGAATGTGGTTTTGTAGAGCTTGATGAGGATTATGATATTCTGCTTCGTGATGTATGTATAAGAGCTGCAAAGAGCCAGATATCACAAACCGATACTGATGATTCAAGAATTATCCAGGCGGTTGAGGCGCTGGATGATATCGATAAGAACGTGAATGAGTTGAGCGAGCGCTTGTTCGAGTGGTACGGAAGGTATTTCCCGGAGCTTGAAATGACAGGTGAGGAGCTTGCAAGATTTGTTTCTGCTTACGGTTCAAGGACAAATGTTCCTGAGGACCATGAAATGTCTAAGAAGGCATCAAGTTCAATGGGTGCTGAACTCCTGTTTGCAGATGAGGAGCTTCTGAGGACTTTTGCAAACAACATATGTAGCCTGTACGACACACGCAGGTATATCGAGAATTACATTAATACAAGCATGGGCTCAGTGGCACCGAACCTTTGCGAGATCGCTGGAGCATCACTTGGTGCCCGCCTGATGAGTATGGCAGGAAGCCTTGAGAAGCTGGCGGCTTTCCCATCCAGCACGGTGCAGGTGATTGGTGCAAGCAGGGCGCTTTTCAAGCATCTCCGCTCCCGGGCACCGTCCCCAAAACATGGAATTATCTTTAACAATTCTGTTATCAAGAATGCGCCCTGGTGGCAGAGAGGAAAACTTGCAAGGGCACTTGCAGCTAAGATAAGCCTTGCTGCAAGGACTGATTTCTATTCCGGTGAACTGGAACCTTCCATAAAGGAAGCCCTCGATAAGAAACTGGAAAGCATAAGACATGCAAACCCAAATCCTCCTGAGAGAAAACCGCAAACAAAACCTCAGGGTAAAGGCGGAAATCGCAAAGGAAGAGGACGGAAGAAAAACAAAAAGTCAGGGGGTAGTAACTGATGTCGGCAAGAGAGTTATCCAGCGGTATCTATGAACTGGATATCGATGACAGGAAGATGCTTGCAACAAGGAATATGATTCCAGGAATGAGTGTCTACGGTGAGCGTCTCATCACAGATGATGGCACAGAATACCGCCAGTGGGACCCCAGCAGGAGCAAGCTCGGAGCCATGGTGCTCAAGAATTTCGATATTCCTCTTGAAGCAGATTCCATAGTACTCTATCTCGGTGCAGCTTCAGGAACAACAGTAAGTCACGTTTCCGACATTCTTACAGACGGCCTCGTCTACGCAGTTGAGTTCTCCCCACGCACCATGCGTGACCTTATTCAGCTCTGCGACCAGCGTCCGAACATAATTCCTATTCTTGCAGATGCCAACAAACCACAGTCCTATGCTCACATAGTGGAAAAAGCGGATGTAATCTTCCAGGACGTTGCCCAGCCCAACCAGGCTGAGATCGCAGCTATCAATTCAAAATACTTCTTAGAAGAACACGGCCACCTGATGCTCTCCATCAAGTCAAGAAGCATCGACACCGTAGCCAGCCCGAAAAAGATATTCAAGGAAGAGGTCCGCAAACTTGAAAGCGGCTTTGACATTGAGTTTGAGGTGCTGGAAAGAAAGGAGCTTGATCCTTTCCACGAAGATCATCTGGGTCTTGTGGCAAAGATGTTTGTGGATGATGATTGAAGAATTAAGCATTTCTTCGTTTTACTTTTGCATTTTCAATATCCTCAAGCGCTTCCTCAATTGATGTATAGATAAACATTTCCTGCATAGCATCTGTTGCATCGACATTATGACTTAGTTTTATAAGAGAATCTTTGTATTTTCCTTTTTCTTTTTTAAGTCCATTTTCAGCCGCTTTAATTCCCATTTCTTTAAAGACGTTTATGACCATCCACTGTGGTTGAATCTGATTTTGTTCTGCTGCTTTTATTCCGATGGGTTCCAGAATTTCGATGATATTCTCCATTATTGTCACACGTGCTTTGTCTGCTGCTTTAGTTCCTATATTTTGGATTGCAATTGAAATACTCATAAACTGGGATTCAAGTTTTTCGTCGATTGATTGATTTGCCATATCTTCTAACTTTTTTAGCATGTCGATGATGATTCTATCTTCATAATTATTTTCGATAGCCCATCTGCTTATAGTAGCAAATATATCTATGGCTGCTTCTGTCGTCGTTTCAAGTTTATTATCTGCAGCTAATATGATATTGTTAAGAGCATAAACAATTCTTTCAAAAGCAAGCCATTTTTCATTTTTAAATACTGGCTCCACTATATGTCGAAGTGCTTTTACGGATGTCTTTGCAATAAAATCGTTTTTATCGGTTGCTGCTTTTACCCCTATGTTATCAATTTCTGCAATAATCCATACCAAAGCCAGATAATTTTCAAAATCAACAGCTTTTAGCCCTATATCTTTGATAGCCCCTATTCCGACATCTGCTGCAATATCCATTTTTTTTTCAATTGTTTCCATGCATATCTGTGAAATAACTAACGTAGAAGTAGGTGCTATATTTTTAAGTCCAGATTCGAATTCTTCAATCCCTTCCTTTTTATATATCTGTATTATGCTCTTGGTTGCGCTTTCGAGTTTGTGCTGCAACACTTTTATTTTCATATTTTCAAGAGATTTTTCAGTTATTTGCGTTGTTTTTTCAAGATTTAATTCAATTGCTTTTCTTTTAATATCATCAAGTGCTGATATTACTGATATTGAAGAGTTTTCATTCTCTTTTTCAGCAGCTTCCATTCCTATCTTTTCTATATGTTGAATTAAATGTTTCAAAATTTTGTCAGAATCATTTTTTTCAACGTAATTGAGTTTAAAAATGTCTAATGTAGTCTCTGTTAATTCTAAAATTCCATTTCTTACAGTTTCTTCATCATTTCTTGTTAGTGCACTATTTATAACATCTACAATTGGTAGAATTGGATCCTTGTCGCTTTTTTGGCCTTTTATTATTAGATAGTCCAGTATTCTTTTCTTTGTAACATCTTTGGCAAGTATTTGAATTAGAGTTAAAGGCTTTAGAGAAGCTAATGTATCCAATATATACGGCACCAGACAAACAAAAGCAAAGAACCCCATGAAATAAGCCACAAAAATAGCGCCCTCCATGTAGTTTCCTAAAATGCCAAGTCCAATGATTTTAGTCAATCCGAGTCCGTAGAATATTGTAAAAATGTAGATGCAGAGAAGTATCCACATGTCGGGGTTCCGTTTGTAGACATCAATGACCCTTGCAGAATAGGATTGGGCTGCTAGCTGTACGGCTACGAGGCTGAGTGTGATAACTAAAGCAATGGTGGCTGCGAGACTCTGGACGAGGGCGCTGAGGAGATAGCGTTCGTTGTCAAAGAAACCCATATTGTTTAGTTGGGTGGCATTATTTTGTGTATAAATAATGTTGTTTAAGATGCTGAAATCTGAAAATAAGAATTTGAATATGACAATAATAAATAGAAATATTGAAGCTATGCTAAGAAATATACTAGCATAAAACAGTATTCTGTTTGCCCATGCAGGTTTGTTGAAGTAATCTGCCAAATACTCATTTTTCTCTTTTAGATTATTTGATAGCATGCTCACATAAAATAAACAGTTTCAAGAAATAAAACAGTATTGAAATAATCCTAAATATCACTGCATCAAAACCTTTATCTCCTCTCCTCTCATAAATGAGATTCTGCTCAAATATGAGATTGGTGTGATTAGTCAATGTACACAACAACGTCCCTGAAGAAACTGGCACTGCTCGGCGCGATCGAAAAACCTGTGAAGATCTCCTCCACTGAGTTCATGCACCATGTATCAACCAGTTCCAAGACTGCTGCAAGGGTGCTCAAACAGCTTGAGGACAACGGTTACATCTCAAGACAACTCGTAGCAGGCGGGCAGATGGTTCATCTCACAGAAGCAGGTGTCGGGCTTCTCAAAAAAGAATATGCCGACTACCAGCAGATATTCTGCAAAGACCACCTTGACCTTGAACTCTACGGAGAGGTCATAACCGGCCTTGGAGAAGGACAGTACTACATTGCAAAGGACGGTTACATGTCCCAGTTCAGGGACAAACTCGATTTCAAACCATTCCCCGGAACACTGAATGTGCGTCTCAACGATGAGAGTGCCCAGATGCGTGATAACATGGACTTCATGGAACCGCTCATAATCCACGGTTTCAATGACGGTGAGCGCAGTTTTGGTGGCGTAAAATGCTATCCTATTGAAATTGAGGGCATAAAAAGTGCAGTCATCATACCGGACAGGACACACTATCCGGCAGACCTCCTTGAGATAATCGCACCATTAAAACTGCGTGAAGCTCTAAAGTTGAATGATGGCGACGAAGTAAAGATAGTGGTGAAAAACCCGCAAAAATGCAAGTAATGATTGGAAAGTCAGGAAGAGAATAGTGGAAGAGATAAGTGCAAGGGAGAAATGATATTTATGGTTTCAAATACTGATTCAATTGAAAATTACAGTAAGAATATACAGAAGGCAATCAAGGCTCTCCAGAGAGGAGAAATGATCCTGCTTTTCGATCTTGAGGGCCGCGAGGCTGAAACAGATTTCACAATTCCTGCAAATGCTGTTACACCTGAAGATGTCAGATGGATGCGAAAAGATGCAGGCGGACTTATCTGTGTTGCTCTTGACTCAGAAGCATCAGAGGAACTTGGTCTTCCGTTCATGGCAGACATAATAAGAGACGCCAACCAGTGCAGTACGGCTCTCCACAAGATCGTGGAAAAGGGTGGCGACCTAAAATATGATTCACGTTCATCATTTTCAATCTGGGTAAATCACAGGGACACACGCACCGGAATTCCTGATAATGACAGGGCACTGACAATTAACAAACTCGGTGAGATCGTTGAGAAAACACTCAATGGTGAAAACATCCACTTTGGAAATGAATTCAGGACTCCTGGACATGTTGCAACCCTGCGTGCTGCAAAAGGACTTGTCCATGAACGCATGGGTCAGACAGAACTTTCCATTGCCCTTGCAAAGATTGCTGGAATAACTCCTGCAATGGTTGTCTGCGAGATGCTGGATGATGAGACCGGCAGAGCTCTTGAAAAGACTGATGCGAAGCAGTATGGAACAGACAATGACCTTGTATTTGTAGAAGGCAAAGAAGTTGTCGAGGCTTACGATATCTGGCTGAAGTCTCAGTAAACAAGTTCAAAACCTTATTCTAGTAAGGCATATTCCTTTCTTTTTCTTTCATTTTTAAATTATTCGATATCAATTTCGAAAAGTTTAACTATGCTTGTAACTTCCTAACCACTATGCAAAAACATTTTGCAGAATAACTAATTTAGGTGGTGTTATAATTAGGTACATATCTACTTTTAAGTGCTTATCTTTGATAGGTGTTCTATTCGTATTGTTTTCAATTGGTACTGCATGTGCGGCAAATAATAGTCCTCTGGAAGAGCAGTGGAATATCACGTTCCATGAAGACGAAGATGACCACATAACATCGATTATTACTTCTGTATCAGGTGGATATATTGTATCCGGGACTCTGGGTTATAGCGTAAGTAGTGCTAATGGTGATGGTTTTTTGTATGAAGTAGGCTCTGATGGAAATATTGTATGGAGTACATACTTTGGTGGTGATCAGGATGACTACTTTACAGCAGTTGTTGAAGATGGAGAAGGTGACTACCTTGCACTGGGAAATACAGCTTCGACCGGTTCTGGTAAAAGAGATGCTTTGATGGTTAAAGTTGATTCAAATGGTAATGAAGTTTGGGACAGGACATTTTATGAGGATTCTTCCATTATAAGTTCAGCTCAAAAGACATCTGACGGAAATTTAATTCTCGCAGGAATGCGTGCTCCTTTAATTACTGCTGGAGGTAACTTGATGGGTTTGCTAATAAAAGTGGATCCTGAAGGAAATGAGCTCTGGTCAAAAACTTTTGGACCAGGTTGGATTCGTAAATATGATTATTTTAACACAGTGCAGGAAACTCCTGAAGGAGAATTCATAATGGCTGGACTCACAACGTCATTCAGTTCAAGTAATATGGAAGATGGCTGGCTGGTCAAAGCAGACTCTGAAGGAAATGAGCTCTGGAATAAGTCTTTCGGTGATGTGGACCTTGATATGTTGAACTCGGTTACTTCATGTTCTGACGGTGGTTACATTACTGTGGGTAAAAGTAAGCCATATGGTCAATCTTTATTCAACGCATGGGCTGTGAAAACAGATAAAGATGGAAACCTTTTATGGGAAAAGAGATACTTTGAAGGTTCAGAATCCTTTTCAAATTCTATTATTGAAGTTCCTGATGGAAATTACGTTATTGTAGGTTCAGTAGGCAATATCCATGAAGGTTCTGTCAAGGCTTCTTTTGGTGTTGATAATTACCAAGGTTTCTTGATGAAAATAGATGAAAATGGAGATGAGGTCTGGTCCTATATTTATGAAGGCTATTCCGATTCCGCTTTCAATACAGTAATTGAATCAAATGGTAATTATGTTGCAGGTGGATCAATGATTCCTGATGGAACAGATTCCAGTGATTCTTTGTTGATTGTGTTCAATGATCCGGAATTACAAAAATATGAATCCACAGAAGATGAAGTTACAGAAGAATCATCTTCCCCGACTACTGAAGAACAAAGCCCACTTTCATTCACAGTAACTCTGGTAAGTATTGGATTATCATTCATTGCCCTAAAGAGACGTCTATGAATTCTAACAGGGATATTCCCTGTTCTTTTTTCAAAACATACATTCTGTTCTCGGAAACACTAAAATACTGTAATGTATATGTAATTACAATCCTGCGGGACTGTAGGGTAGCCTGGTCCATCCTGTTAGGCTGGGGGTCTAGCGACTGGAGTTCAAATCTCCGCAGTCCCACCACTTTCTATGTTGATTCATGAGGTATTACACGGAGTGTTCTTTTCAAAAATACAATATTGTAAAAAAAGATTCGTTCCGAATTTTACGGAATCAGAATTTCATCGATTGCATGGATTATTCCATTGCTGCACTCAATATCTGCTTCAATTATATTTGCAGTATCTACCTTGATTCCATCTTTGACGGTGATCTTCAGTTTGTTTCCACTGATTGTTTCCAGTTCAGTAAGTCCTTCAAGGTCTTTTGTGGTGTATCTTCCTTCCACTATGTGGTAATTGATAATTCCCAGAAGGTAGTCATGGTCATCAAAGGACTCATCAATGACATCATCAGGGATTGGCTCAAAAGCTGATTCTACCGGTGCGAAGATAGTGAATGGGCCTTCGTTGCTGTATTTGCTGACGAGCTTGAGTTTCTCTGCCGCCATCATCAGGGTTGGAAAAGAACCCTTTTCTTTTGCTGTTGCTATCAGATTCTTCAGTTCGCTCATTGTAAATCCTCCGATTTCTTTTATTTCTGTATGTATTATGTCTTTTTAAAATAAATACTGTTTGTACACAATCTGCAAAACCCCGTATTCCTTAAATTCTCCTGTCGAAATAATTAATACCTAACCTTGCCAACTTCCATAAAGGTGGTTTAGATAGCTCCGATAATTGTAGCCACAGACCTGAAAAAGTCTTTCAAGGACTTTGTAGCTGTTGATGGTATTAGTTTTAGCATTGAAGAAGGCGAGATGTTCGGATTTCTCGGACCCAACGGAGCAGGTAAAACAACCACAATGCGAATGATACAGTGTGTATCTCCGGTAACAGATGGCAGACTCGAAGTTATGGGAATGGATGTTTCCAGCCAGCAGCGCGAGATAAAATCACTTATGGGAGTTGTTCCACAGGAAAATAATCTCGATGAGGACTTCACGGTCTATGAGAATCTACTGGTTTACTCAAGGTACTTTGATATCCCTAAAGATGAGGCTGAAAAAAGAATTGAAGAGCTTCTGGACTTTGTACACCTTCAGGAAAAACGTGATGTGATGACAGAAAGCCTTTCAGGCGGAATGAAGCGCAGGCTCGTACTTGCAAGGGCATTGATAAACCGTCCAGGTGTCCTGATCCTTGACGAGCCGACCGTCGGACTTGACCCGCAGGCAAGGCATCTGATATGGGAAAAGCTAAGGAATCTAAAAAAGCAGGGAGTTACCATAGTTCTCACGTCCCATTATCTTGACGAGGTTGAAAAGCTCTGTGACAGGCTTGTGGTAATGGACAATGGTAAAATACTGGTGGAAGGCAGTCCAATGGGAGTTATCGAGGAGTTCATAGGCTCAGATATCATAGAAGCCGAGAACAACCCTGAACTGCTGGAATGTCTCCGACAGAAAGAAGCAAAATATGAGGTTATAGGTGATATTGTTCACATCTATCCCGACAATGCAATGGAGCTTTCAGAGTATCTGCTCATGGAATGTTCCCTGTCGAAGATAAGTGCAAGGCCAGCAACACTTGAGGATGTATTCCTCAAACTCACCGGCAGGAGTCTGAGAGAATGAACCCGATGGATTATTTCAGGATTCCCTCTATAAGTTCAAGGTCATTTAAGGTATGGCAGAGGAACAAAGATGTTTTCATGAAAGACATCAAACTGAACTTCCTGCCTCCGTTCCTGGAACCTATATTGTATCTTGTGGCTCTTGGTTTTGGACTTGGGAAGTTCGTTGAGAGCATTGACGGAGTTCCTTATGCCCGGTTCATAGCTCCGGCACTGATAGCAGTTTCAGTGATGTATGCATCCTTTTTCGAGTGCAGTTACAGTTCTTACGTCAGGATGTATTACCAGAAAACCTTTGATGCTATTATTGCAACTCCGCTTACTATAGAGGATGTGATTGCAGGAGAACTGTTGTGGGGAGCTACCAGAAGCGTGATCAATGCCACAGTTATGATACCTGTCATAGCACTTTTTGGTTTGATCGACCTGAAGTACTCTCTTCTGATAATACCCTTCGCCTTTTTTGGAGGATTACTCTTTGCAGCCATAGGTATGTGTTTTACAGCCATCACTCCAAACATTATGTCTATTAACTATCCGGTGCTGTTATTCATTACACCGATGTTCCTTTTCAGTGGAACCTTTTTCCCCCTCAGTGCACTTCCTGTTCCTATACAGTATTTTGCAACGGCATTTCTTCCGCTGACCCATATTGTGAACGTTATAAGAACTCTTTCCTATGGAGTGCTAAGTTCATCTCTGATATTTGATGTTGCGTGGGTTTTGTTTGTAGGCATGGCTCTGCTGGTGCTTTCAATAAATCTAATGAAAAGAAGATTGATAGTCTGATTGATCGATAACCGGAAATTTGGGAATTGATGAAAAACATGTTATGCAACAGCATATATGAGATGACGTTTCAATATATGTAGCGATAGTTTCATAAAATAAATCATCAATTGGTGTAGCAATGAAAAAATATTTTTTCCTGACATTGATCCTCTTAAGTATCATACTTTTCGCATCAGGTTGTGTAGGTGATCTTGTGCCCGTTGGTGAAAATACCACTCAGAATCTGTCTGCTTATGGGTTTGAAGTTTTCCTCAACAACAGTTATGACAATGGAACTTTTATTCCAACTCATACTTTTTATCTTTCAAGTAACGGTTCCGCAAAGGTAGTATCTATCCTTGAGAATCAATCGGTCATAAAAATAATTCCACTGGAAGACCTCAGTAATCAGAATAGTGATATCGTAAGTGATGTCGTGGTACTTGGAGATATTTCCAATAATACTAATGCCACACCGGAAAACTTTGAGTATTTCGCTTCCATGAGCTCGCCTTCCTATATTAATTACACAATTTCAGATGATGTGATCAGAGGGCAGAAATACGTATACATCAACTTTGAAGAGCCAGTGACAGGATTTGTAGCTTATACGATGAACACTGCTCTTGGTCAGGATTTTGTATATATCACAACACCTCCGTCAGTTGTCCGTTATGTTCTTCCAGCGGGCTATACTACCGGCAATTCCCTGATCGGAAAAGCGAACCCTGAACCAAATGAGATCTACTATGATTCGAATGGAAGGGAGAATCTTGTCTGGACCAATGAAGTTACAACAAGCAGTTTTCTGAGCTTGCTTGGCCAGTATTCATCAGGGAATGATACATCTGTTGAACCTATCCCAAAGCTTATCAGTGTGAAGTTCTACACGAAAGATGCTCCAAGGGATCTGACAATAGCTGCTGCTGTACTGGGATTTGTCGCCCTTTCGGTTTATTTAAGATTCAGGAATGAAAGGAAGAAACTGGAAAAAATACGCAATGAATTTGAAAGCCAGTTATATTCCAAAAAGAAAGGCAATGGTAAGAATTGAGGGTATGTGAATTGTAATCCTCGATTCGGTTTATTTTCAACAATACTTATTTTTCAGGGAACTCAAATGTCATGCCATCATACCCAAGTGGATACTCCTTGATGGCTTCCTCATGTGGAGCAAAAAAGTGACTCAGGTGAGTGAATATGACTTCCTTTGCTTTTATCTCGTTTGCAAGGTCAAAAGCTTCTACTGTATTCATATGCTTTTTGACTTCGACTGTCGGAGGCACAATCGCATCTGCAATAAGAAGATCGGGTTCCATTATAAGATCGATACTCTTTTGAGGAATCTCTCTCTGGGTGTCTCCTGTAATGACAACTTTCGTGTCGCCTTCCCGGATCATCACCCCAATGGATTTCTTCACCGGAGGATGTATTACTTCAAAAAGTGTGAATTCCAGTCCGATGAGATTGAAAGGTTCGTACATTTCTCTTTCATGCTTTTTAGGATGAAGGAATTGAAGATAACCTAAAATGTATTCCAGTGTTTCAGGAAGTCCATAGACATCAACATTGTACTGCACCCTGTGGAACTCGGCAAAACCTGCAAAGTGATCATAGTGACCATGTGTCCAGATCACTCCGTCTATGTGCCTTGTTCCTGCTTTGAGTAACTGGTACCTGAGATCCGGTCCGCTGTCAATAAGGACAGTTCCCTCAGAAGACTCCACAAGGACTGCAAATCTTGTTCTCTGGCTTTTAGTGCCTTTCAGTGCATCCTGACATGTGGGACAATTACAACCTATAACAGGGGTTCCGGTAGCGTCACCGGTTCCCAGAAGTGTTATTTTCATGAATTGTCCTTATTCTTCGTATTCGTTTGTCTTGATGACAGCTCTCTCATCAAATGCAGCCACAGCGTTGAGCATATCCTTTTGTGTAAGTTCCATTCTCTCTGTTACAAGTGCGGTGAGCACACCTTCACGGATGACCATTCTCAGGTCTGAACCACTGTATCCGTGTGTGAGTGCTGCAATCTCAGCGGTGTCAAAGTCACCTTTTATCTCTTTTGTGACAATGTCCAGGATCTTCTTACGCATGTCAACATCAGGCAGCGGGAACTTCATAATTTCATCAAAACGACGCCATGCTGCAGAGTCAAGCATCTTTGGGTGGTTGGTTGCTGCAAGGAGAAGTACTCCGTCTGTTGTAAGACTGATGTTGTCGATTGCTTTGAGAAGTGTATTCACTGCTCTTTTGAGTGCTGCGTGTTCATCGGAAGAACGTGTCTTTGCAACGAAATCGAATTCATCAATAAAAAGGATGCATGGACTTAGCTTCTTTGCCAGGTTGAATACCCTGTCAATGTTCTTTGCTGTCTCTCCAAGGTACTGGTCGGTTATCATAGAAAGCCTGACTTCAACGAAAGGAATAGCAAGGTGCTCTGACATTGCCTTGGCAAGTGAGGTCTTTCCGGTACCAGGCGGGCCAACCATGAGGATCTTTCCCACATCATAGAGTCCGATATGTTTCAGGTAATCACGATACTGGATGGCCTTAACGATCTTCTTAGTTTCCTCTTCCTGCTCATGTGTCAGGACAAAATCCTTCATTGTCTGGCGGATGTCCTCCGGGGCGCTGATCTGAGCCAGTTTGAGCATGTCAGATCCGCCTTCCTCTTTCTCTATATCAGCTATGAGGGATTCGATCCATTCCCTGTCAACCTCTTTTGGCCTGACCTTTGATTTGGCGGTGCTGTAATCTGCTCCTTCTGTCTTTTTTTCCTCGTAGTAGAATGCTATTGCAGGGTTGTGTGAAATTCTCTCCCTTTCTTCATCCTTTTTCTGGAACCATTCGCCACCGATGTCAAGTGCTGTGATCTTAGCAGAGAATTCCTTTTCATCGATGTTGACAAAAGGAAGTGATTTCAATTTGCTGTCAATGCTCTGTTCACCGAACATTTTTTCGATATCTTTGACTGTGACCCTGATGGGTTTTGGAACTGTTTTATGATCTCTGCTCCAGTAAAACTTGCGTATCTCCTTGGGCAGGTCACTGGCATCCATCTGTGGATATTTGTTGTATATTTGCGCTGTCAGAAGCAGTTCCACAATATCAAGGGTTGTATCGGACATAATAATACCTGATTAAGTCATTTTTAAAGGAAATTTCAGTATTTGGTAATCGTTGAGACATTCTATATTATACATCTTTTTAGATATATTTTTTGTATTGTCTTCCGGAATATATTTGTATTAAATATGAACATGCTTCTTTTGGAATTGCCTTTGAATTTAAAAACGAAATCATACTATCCTGACAATATCCTTTGATGGGGAGTACAGTTCTCCTGCCATCAGCAATTTTTTGATAATATCATCGAATTGCTCTTCACCTATATCCATTTTCAGAGCTTTTTCTTTCAGATCATTCCGTTTCATCTGATTGTTATTTTCCACCAGTATGCCGATTATAAGTTCATCTGCCTTTTTCTTTTTTTGTGGTTTTCTGTTGTCTATAAGACAGGCAGTTTTCTCATCAATTTCATTTCCGAATGTCTGGTGTTTGTAAGAATATTCTTCTGCCAAAGCATCCAGCGATTTTCCTTTCGATCCGGTTCCTGATAGCTGAGCCTGTATCTGCGTTCTTATTGAGATTGCCTCTTTAAGGTCATCTGATGAAAAAAAGATACGCAGCTTTCTGGTATTCAGGGTAGCACTGCATCTCTGGCAGCGTGTTGTCTTGCTGTTATTAACTTCAATTATCTGTGCATGCTCCCTACATTTTGTACAGATGATTACTCCGTAGGTCATCGGCAACTTTTTAGTATGTATTCTATAAATAATAGTGCTCATAGAAAGTGAACTATAATCCGTGCGTTCAGGTGTGCATACTGTGAAAGATATTGTCATTAGAAGGGCAGAGTTACCGGATATTCCGCGTGTCGTTGAGATAGAGGAGTGTTCTTTTGAGGTTCCCTGGCCTGATTTTCTTTTCAAGGCCTATCTTAACAATCCGGGATTTGTTGTCTATGAGAACGGCAGGATACTTGGTTATGCAATTGTCGGAACCTCGGAGGACAGAACCAGGTCACATCTGCAGAGTATTGCTGTCCATAAGGACTGCCGCCGGCAGGGAATTGCTACAAAGCTGCTTGATTGGTGTATTGACCTTGCAAAGCTCTATGGTTTTGACAGGATGACACTTGAGGTCAGGGAGAAAAATGTCGATGCACAGTTGTTCTACTCTGAGAACGGTTTTAAGGTAGAGGGCAGGATAGACGGCTACTATGTCGATGATAATGCCATTGTAATGGGCAGGGATATCTGATTCTTTTTTGTTTATTCTGACCTATTTTCCAAAACGTCTCTGACGCTTCTGAAAATCCCTGATTATCCTTATTATGTCGAGTTTCCTTATGCTGCGCCAGTCCACATCGGTAAAATAATATTCTGAATAAATGGATTGCCAGATAAGGAAATCAGAAAGGTGTTTTCCGCCAGAACGGATGAAAAGGTCAGGTTCATATCTGACCGTAAGGCAGGATTCAATGTCCTTTTCACTTATCTCTGATGGTTTTATTTTTCCTTCCTTTACTTTTTGAAGTATGTCCCTTACAGCTTTTGTGACTTCTTTCCGTCCTCCAAATCCAACTGATATGTAGATCTGAAAATCCTTTCCTTTTCTTTCGGAATGAAGTTCCCCGTTCTCTCCAAAGAGCTGGTATCCGATACTTCCGGGTGCTTTTGTGAGATATTCAGTGAGCTTTGCCGTAAGTTTCTCTATCATCTGGGACCTGAGTGTCTCCTCGGTGTCAAGAACCTCAATGTAGATACTTGTCATTCTGATGCCTGTCTGTCTGCACCAGGTGACGTAATCCTTGAGTTTCCTGAAACCTTCTGCATAGAGCAGATCAGTTTCGGAAATTACCAGGGACACATGCTCCGGTATTGGATACTTGCTGATCTGTTGCATCAGGTGTTTTTCGTAGAGAGATGTTACAAAGCTCATTGTGGGTCTGAACGCTTGTATTGTTTTTAATATTATTTTTAACATTGCTTAAAAAATCTTATTTCGCAGTGGAAACTATCTTGACGACATCGCCATCATTCAGCTCGTGCTTTTCACCAAGGCGCATCTTAGTTTTTGCGTCCACTGCGTAGAGGAAACGGTCTCCTATGTCAGAGTGAACCCTGTATGCAAGGTCATGAGCATTTGACCCTTTTTTCATGAGGAATGCGTCAGGAAGCATGCGTCCGTTCTTATCGGTCCACTTGCCTTCATCCTCCACAGGATAGACGATTATAAGGTCAAGAAGGTCGAATACGGCGCTGTTAATGCACTTCTGCACGCCTGTGCCTTCGGTTTTTTGTATGAGCATGCGCACGTTCTCAAGTCCCTTTTTCTGCGCAGGGCTGAGTTCTTCTGAGAGGATGGTGAAGTCTTTATCTCCTGGCTCGTATTTGATCGCTTTTCCTTTGGATGCGGAACGCAGTGCCAGTTCAGCAGCTGCACTTGTGGGCACGACTATTTGCTCAAGCGCCAGGAGGTTTGTGATGTTCTGGGGTGGTGCTACGTCCATTTTGTTTGCAGCGATTATCATTGGTTTGCTAAGGGCACGGATTACGTCACAGAAATGAATTATGTCTTCTTCGGTCCATTTGGTGAGGTGGTTCCTGTCAAGTTTGCATTCGCTAAGTGCTTCACTAATGTGCTGCTCGCTAACTCCTGCTCCCATGAGCTGGTCTGCGAGTATGTGCTCGATGTTAAGCCCTTCTGCCTGGATCTTGCGTGAGAGTTTTGTCCAGTTCCTCATGATGATGCTGTGGATCCACATTGTGAGTTCGTGGTTGAGGAAATCGATATCCCCAAGCGGGTCATGGTCGCCGATGTCCACCGGATTGCCTTCGATATCGGTTGCACCGGAGGCGTCTATTACGTGAATGATGGCCTGTGCCTGACGTAGGTCGTCGAGGAAGGAGTTACCAAGTCCCCTTCCCTGGTGTGCGTCAGGAACCAGTCCGGCTACGTCTATGAGCTCTATTGGCACGTAACGTATGCCATCGCTGCAGTTGCCACAGCGTTTGTCACGGCTTGCGCATGGGCATTCTGCTTTTACGTAGGTGACTCCTTTGTTAGCATGGATGGTTGTGAATGGATAATTTGCAATTTCAACGTCTGCAAGTGTTGCAGCCTTGAAGAATGTGGATTTGCCTGCATTTGGCTTTCCTGCAAGTCCTATTGTCATCGACATGCTTAGTAATCATTCTTGCAGCATTTAACTTTTATTGATTCCACACGTACTTTTTTAAGGATACACGCCAATCCTATTATCAACAATCTTTATATCCCAGAAAGACATTAGTGCATGAACCCCCCAATGTCCCGGTAGGGTAGTGGATATCCTTGAGGCCTGCGGAGCCTTAGACTCGAGTTCGATCCTCGATCGGGACGCTTTTTCTCTTTATTTTGTGATGGTTGAGTCTTTACCTTTATAATAATATTCGGTTTTGTTATATAGGATTTTTAACATTTAGTAAATATGCACAATTTGAATATAGATTCTTATATCAAAGAAGCTGAAGAAATAGAAAAGCTGTATCTGGATTTAATAGAAGCAACTGCTAGAATTGAAAAAAAATATCATTCAATTGATTCTTCCAATTCAAAATTATTCAGTGGTATCTATGCATCCTCTATTAGTAATATATATGAGGAAGAAATTTGTGTGATTGACTCCTGTACTAAGCCTCTGCAACGTCAAATATTAAGAAAATACGAAATCTGGTATGAGATATGTAGAAGAATTGTACTTGATTACATTGGCCGTGAAGAAACAGGCAAATATGAAGCTTTTTCTAAAGAATATGTTTTAATAAAAAATTTAATTCTGCTTGGTAGCAAGGATAGAAACCAAAAAGATTTTTTGACAAATGCTTTCATAGCTAGTTTTGATACCCAGATTAATATTTTGTGTACAATTGAACCTATTATCGAATTAACCCAAAATAACTATAAAAAAGTGATTTCTGCAGATCTTCTGTATTCAGAAATTGATGGTGCAGAATTGCTTTATAATAATGATTTTATTCGGCCTGCAGGAATTATTGCTGGAATAGTTCTTGAAAGATATTTGAAAACCTTGTGTGAATTTAACGAAATAGAATTAACTTCAAAAGACACTCTATATCCAATGGCTCAAAAACTTCGTGCATCTGAAAAAGTTCCTGATTTTGATTTAGTCATGCTAAAATCAATAGAACATCTTGGTTCTCTTAGAAATAAATGCGCTC
Source organism: Methanolobus sediminis (assembly GCF_031312595.1). Classification (NCBI taxonomy): domain Archaea; kingdom Methanobacteriati; phylum Methanobacteriota; class Methanomicrobia; order Methanosarcinales; family Methanosarcinaceae; genus Methanolobus; species Methanolobus sediminis. The sequence continues at coordinate 1,591,523 of NZ_CP133592.1, forward strand.
ACCCCAGAGAAGAACCTAAAAAGCAAGAAGTAAGGGAGTTAATTGACAAAACCAAAAAAATAACTTTTATGGCTTTTTATTGAATAGTAATTATTTTCCATTCTTATTTATCATAAGTATTTTACTTATTCACTCCCCCCAAAAGAATATCTATCTTCAACTCACAATAGATTTTACAATGTTTGAGTCAATAAAGTGTCGTGTTGAGCCTTTAATTTCAACACATCTGTTTGCTGCGGAATGGAAAATAAGTGACTGGGTGTTTTATTTTCTATTAGTTCCGGCTCTGCTCATAATTATATTTGAACTTCCGGCCGGGATAAAAGAAGCGTATTTCATATTGACTCCTCCTGATATAACTGCTCACTCGTTATTCCTGTCAAACTATACGCATAGCAATCTGTCACACTTTACGGGAAATCTGGTCTCATATCTGGCAACATGTTTTTTGATATTTAATTTTGAGACCAACAAGCGCAGTTTCCGTGTGTACTCCATATTCATGTTCCTGCTGCTGCCATGGATAATATCTGCAATATCGATGTATATGTTAGGCTTTCAGGCAACATATCAGGGATTTTCAGGAATCGTCAGCTCTATGTTTGGCTATCTGACATACGCAATCTACAAATTCCTGCATAAATTCTGTTGCAAGCACATGAATCTCACATTCCTGGCTCTGATCATCGTAATGAACCTCTTGTTAGTTCTAGGAAATATCTCTGCACAGGTCTTCCAGTATTCACTCATAATAACATTCGCTCTGATACTGGTCTACATGCAAAAAGAAGTCATAATAGAAGTACTCCAGAAGCACTTTGAGTTCATAGATTGGCTTGAAAAATTCCCTCCCCTGCAGAAAATATACCTGGTAATAATAGTTTTAGCGGTCATCAACTTTATTTTTATACTTCCTGACCTTGTACCGCAGGAAGTCATGCAAAATGGAGTCTATGTAAATTCAGTTGGTCATTATACCGGCTACTTTTTCGGGATATTTGTCCCAATAATCCTTGGGATTATATTTGACTAACTATCGTAAGTCTAAAAGTTCAACTAACTACAGCACCCGCAAATAATCTTCTGCCAGCATCTTCTCATAATATCAATTAACAAAAAGAAGCTCTTTGAGCTTCTGGACAAAACTCTCATTGGAATGGTTCTCGCACTTCTCCTTAAACTGCAAGAGAAGAGTCTGGATCCGGGCAGGAGGGCGGTTGTCGTAAAGCTGCTGCATAGCCTCAGAAATGCATGCATAGCGACATGGAGTGCAACAGTGTTCCATATCATCCTGGATCAAAGCTATGTGCCTTCGGGTTTTTTCATAGCTATGATTTTTCATATCTATCGATACGAACTCTGGCATGTTAAAAACCTCTAATAATAAGATTGTTTTGTGTGTATTTATTTTTTGTGTATTTGATGCGCACTAACAAATACAAGTACAGTCAGGTTTCCTTCACGCTTATTTATATACGATTTTTTCCATTCTCATATTATGGAAAGTCCGGATATTGTCACATACATCGAAGAAGCCGAAAAGCTTGAAAAAATGTATATGGATCTTCTGGACGGCACCACACAAAGAAGGATGAAGCGTATTGATGATGGCTCAACCGGCATGCAAAATGTCGAATACAGAATTTGTGTGATAAACTCCAAAAACGAGCTACTTCAAAGCACTCTCCTCGAAAAATACAACTCCTGGTATGAGGACTGCCAGCAACTTGTTCAGAAATACGCTGGCCAGATAAGGAATAATAAATACGAATCCTTCACGGAACTATATGACAGGATAATAAGCCTGATCAATCTGGAAGACTCCATCAGGAAATCTAATGAGAGAAATCATTTGAGAAAGGAATTTATTGCCTGTTTTGATTCTCAGGTAAGCATTCTTCATTCCATAGAACCTCTGGTGGCTTCATCAATTAATAATCAAAAAAGACACGCAACAGCAGATATTGTGAACTCAGAACTCGAGCATGCTGAAATGTTATATGAGCAGGGTTTATTTCACTCTGCAGGTGTTTCCGCAATCAATGCTTTTGAAATATATCTGCATGCATTGTGCGAAGAAAATGACATCGAATCTGAGGATGATGATTCTATTCTTGAAATGGCTCAGAAGCTTCATGAATCCATCAAGGTGCATGATTTTGATCTGGAAATGATCAGAACAATAGAACATCTTGTGTTTCTGGGGGAAAAATGCCTGAATACAGATGAAAAATTGCAGGATGATGAAGTTCGTAAATTGATGGATAAAATTCGGGAAATTACCTTTCTTGTATTTTGCTGAGTCTCTGATTAATTACTAAAATCTATTAATCACATTTTCTGCAGTCTATATATTCCTCAATAGTTTATCTGGAGCACAGTTATATATTTTTAAATCAATAGTAATATACAAGGGAAAGTTCCTGTGTACGACTGAAGATACATTCTAACAGTACGAGAAACATGGATGCAATAACCTTCGATGGCTCATGCACACCTAATCCGGGAGGATGCATGGGGTTAGGCTGGGTTGTGACCTTGCAAAACAACTCATTCTCAATCCTCGGAAACGACCGCCTTGAGAAACAAACCAGCAATAACGCTCTTTTTGCAGAATATCTTGCCCTTAAAAAAGGCATGCTTGAATACGTCAAAGCTGATGGCCAGGGTCCGCTGACCGTAATGGGAGACAGCCAGACCGTGATCTACCAGATGCGTGGTATCTATCAGATAATGGATAATGATATCTGGAACATTCACCGGGATATTACCAACATCATCAGGGAGTATGAGCTGGATATTCATTTCCGCTGGGTTCCACGGATGCAGAACAAACAGGCTGACAGGCTTTCCAAGACCAAACAGAAAGTGAGGATCGAGTATCCGAATGACCGTGAGTTCCTTATCGATGTCAGAAGTTCTCCTGCCATTGGCAAACTGAGAAAGAAAATAGCTTCAATGAATGCCACTCCTTTCCCGACAAATGCCATGTATAAACGTCTGCACGTTTCTTCTAAAGACCTCCTTTCAGACAAAGATCTTTTTGAGCTTCGGGAAATGGCGGGGAAAAGGGCCACCAGAATAGCAATTGAAACCTTTCCGGGGAAATGTGATAAGAACAAATATCACCAGGCTCAGGCTCTTCGTTGGATGCTCAGGGGACTTGCTATTGATCTGGCCATCAAAAAAGTGAAGTTCGATATCCAAAGCAAAAAAGTAAATGGAAGCAGATCTGCTGTGAAATCAAAGAATAGTAACTCTCATACAAAAAAGAAAACAAAATCTTCAGGTGGAGCTAAGTACTATCTGAACAGAAAGACATTTGCTTTTTGAAAATCTGTTTTTTTCTTTCTTTTTAAAAAGTCTATTCAAAAAGCCAATTCAATATTATGACTTAATTATTATCTTTGACATTACTATTTTATTTACAAAGTTTTAAATCTTATTGTTTCTATATTAGCAAAAGCTAAGGGTTATATCAGGGCTTGTCAGACTGCAATACATGACTACAGGGGTTCGTTCGTTGGTACACAAGATAAAGTACCAAAACGAAAGTGATCCAAAATGTCTTTTATAAAAGATATCAAACATGTCTTACTTCTCTATGTAATCGGTGACACCCTCACAACATTATATGCGCTAAAAACAGGGAATTTCTACGAAGGAAACCCTATATTGTCCAGTATATTTGGCATGTACGGTGCTACTTCACTTATTTCTCTGAAAATTGGTTTTATGTTCCTGCTCTATCATGTATATAATAACGCAGACAGATATTACTGGAATATTACACGACACACGGTAGCATGTATCGGTCTTCTTGCAACTGCAAGCAATATGGCAGCGGTACTTAACTACTACTGAATGAGTTCTCAGCTCTTCAGTAAAAGGAAAATGAACATAAGGATTCCAAGCAGGAAAATTCCACCAATCAACATAATGTTTTTCTGCCTTTTAGCTTCCTCTTCCGGTGTCATTGGCAAAGGTTCAGGGTTGTATTTTTTTTCCAAATACAAACCAATTCCTATTCCAAAAATAAGTCCAATGGCCGGTCCAATAGCGATCATACCCAGAACTATGCCTATAGGAATTCCAAGTGGAAGGCCCATGACCATTCCTATTGCCAGAAAATGACCTTTTGGATATCTTTTTTCCTGCATGGCTTAAAATCAAGATCAAAACTATAAATATTCTGCTATACTTTCATCGCAAAAACAAGACAGACAAATGAAAAATCGAAAAGAAGCATCATAAAAAGTGTACAGCTCTTTTACTTCTATTTATTCTACTGTTACTATATGTCGATATATAGTAATCCACAACGGAATATTTTTATATTATATATAGATAAATATTATTTATTAAGAATTGCTCTATAAACGTAAATTCGAGGGGAATTTATGCAGAAACAAGATGAAGAAAAGTTTGATGAGTTCAGGGAAATGTTCTGTAGGTATATGGAAACAGATGACCTTTCCGAACAGGAATTTGAACTCAGATGCCATATGATAAATTTTGTAAAAACAGCATGTATTCAGACCCTGGTTTCATACTGATACAGTAATATACAAATTACAGACGGCATTCGTCTTCAAACAAAGCAATAGCTATCTACTGATATCAGAAAAAAGCTGGCTTTGTATCACTTTAGTTTTTTTGCTCTACTTTCTCATTTTTAAACATAGATTAATAGCAATATCTGTCAGTAAACAAGGATAATCTTCATATCATTTCTTATATATGATAGTGTCAGAAAAAGGCCGATATGCGGTAAGGATACAAGTAAAATCAGAAACTTATTAAGCTAATTGGTTTTACAGTAAACCCTGCAATCTGACGGATGATATAATTATGAGTTACAAAGTAGGAATTATGGGTGCTACCGGTGCAGTAGGTAGAGAAATTATTGAAGTATTGCACGACAGGAATTTCCCTGTGGAAAAGTTAAGGCTTTTTGCTTCGGTAAGAAGTGCTGGCAAAGTCATGGAAACTCCATTCGGCGAAATTACTATTGAAAATGCTGATGAGGCAGATTACTCTGAAATGGATATTGCATTTTTCGCAATTAGTGGTGGATGGAGCCAGGAGAATGCTGAAAAGGCAACCAGTGCCGGATGCTATGTTATTGACAACAGCAGCGCCTTCAGGTACGATGACAATGTACCTCTGGTAGTTCCTGAGATCAATGCAAATGCTATAGGGGATTCAAAACTCATTGCAAACCCTAACTGTACAACTGCAATTGCAGCTATTCCGCTGTATACACTACACAAAGAGTACGGTGTGAAAAAGGTAATTATCAGTACCTATCAGGCTACAAGCGGAGCCGGTGCTGCAGGTATGAGCGAACTTACAGAAGAGACTCGCAATTACCTTGAAGGGAAGGAAGTCGGAAACAAGGTATTTGCTTATCCGATTGCTTTCAATGCAATTCCACACATTGACAGTTTCCAGGAGAATGACTACACCCGCGAGGAAATGAAGGTCGTCTGGGAAACCAGGAAGATCTTCTCTGAGCCGGACATGTCAATAAGCTGCACATGTGTAAGGATACCAACCATGAGAGTGCATGCTGAAAGCATTGTAATTGAAACTGAAAAGCCTGTAAACCCTGCTGATGCAAAGAAACTGTTAAGCTCAGTTGAAGGCGTTGAACTCAAGGATGATATTGCTAACAATGTTTATCCAATGCCAATAACTGCTACAAAGAAATATGATGTGGAAGTTGGCAGGATCAGGCAGAACCTTGTGTTTGGTGACCACGGTCTTGAATTCTTCGTATGTGGTGACCAGATCTTGAAGGGTGCAGCGCTCAATGCTGTACAGATCGCTGAGAAGCTCTGAATCACATAATCTGAATTACATAAGTTACTTAGCGATGCATTTTGCATCGTTTATACTTTTTTTAGAGGGTAATTCTTATTTGCTTTCAGCTCATCTTTTAAATGGGTTTATTGTCCCGGGTGTTAAAGTATGAGCATACAGGAAATCGACATATATATTGAAAAGATAGAAAGGAACGACCTTCGATCATCTGACATTCCTTTAATTCTCAAAGCATTGCGACAGGATGCAAAAAGTGGACAAATAGAACTTTCTAAAGATGATATTCATCTTTTTCAGGTTTATACGTTCCTTTTCCAACAAATGGAACTGGCCAATAGGTCTGCATCGTCAGATGTTCATGCAGGTGACTGGCGGCAAACAGTTGATGATTTATCACTGCTAAAGCAGTTAATGGATGAAATGGAACAAAGGAAAGTCATAACAAATGTCGCATGGAATGCGGGTGGAATGGCAATCTTTGATATACCTGATGAGATAATTTACAAGAATCATCTCTATTATATGATGCTTGCACATTTAAACAAGCTTTATGGGAGAAAATAATCTCTCTAATTTTATTTGATACTGTTAAACTGATTGAAATTGATTGATAAGCCTGTATTTATTTTTGTTCTTGTTTTTGTGTTGACAGTTAAAACTCAAGCAGTTATCTTTATATAGAACTGCCTGCATTTAGATTGAACAGTACCATAGAGAGTACTCAAATCAAACTAATGTTTACTTCTAACTTACAGAACGTTATGATTATTAGGAGGTTAAAAATTGGCAGGTTACGCTTCAGGGAACAGAAACAGGTCCCGTGCAAGGGATGCACAGAGCATTAACATCCTTGCAGGAAAAGCAGTTGCAAAAGCAGTCAGGACAACACTTGGTCCAAAAGGTATGGACAAGATGCTTGTCGACGGGCTTGGAGATATCGTCATCACAAACGATGGTGCTACAATCCTCAAGGAAATGGACATTGAACACCCAGCTGCAAAGATGGTAGTTGAGGTTTCAAAAACACAGGATGCAGAAGTCGGTGACGGTACAACAACCGCAGCAGTCCTCACAGGAGAACTTCTCACAAAGGCCGAAGAGCTTATCGAGAAGGGTGTTCACCCAACAATCATCTCCGGTGGATACAGGCATGCAGCAGAGAAGGCTGTTGAGATCCTAAAGACAATCACGATCGATGTTTCTCCTGATGACAGGGAAACCCTGATGAAGCTGGCAAAGACCTCCCTCACAGGAAAAGCTGCAGGCGAATACAAAGATTTCCTTGCAGAGAAAGCTCTTGATGCTGTACTTTCAGTTGTTGAAGAGACAAATGGAAACCTCAGTGTAGATGTTGAGGATATTACTATCGAGAAGCGTGAAGGCGGCAGTATTCTTGAAAGTGAACTTGTCAAAGGTCTTGTAATTGACAAGGAAAGAGTAAGGCCAAACATGCCAAGGAAAATTGAGAATGCAAAGGTCCTCCTTGCAAGCTTTGCTATCGAGTTCCAAAAGATAGAGAAGAGCGCAGAGATCAAGATCACCTCACCTGACCAGATGAACCTGTTTGTTGAGCAGGAAGAGAAAATGGTCAAGGAAATGGTGGACAAAATAATTGCAAGTGGTGCAAATGTTGTATTCTGTCAGAAAGGTATTGATGACCTTGCACAGTACTATCTTGAGAAAGCTGGTATTTATGCATGCAGAAGAATAACAAAGAGCGACCTTAAGAAGCTCGCAAAGGCAACCGGTGCAACTCTGTTCCAGGATGTAACTGACATCAGGCCGGAAGACCTTGGTGCAGCAGATGTTGTAGAAGAACGTGAGCTTCACGGTTCAAAAATGACTTTCCTACTCGGATGCAAGGAAGCCAAGACTGCTTCACTTATTCTCCACGGTGGTACAACACACATCGTAGACAGTCTCAAGCGTGCACTTAACGATGCACTCTGTGTTATCGGTGTAGCACTTGAAGACAAGAAGATCGTTGCTGGTGGCGGATCACCTGAGATCGAGCTTGCACTCAGACTCAGGGACTATGCAGCAACACTTAAGGGAAGAGAGCAGCTCGCAGTCGGCAAGTTCGCAGAGGCACTTGAGATCATTCCACAGACACTTGCAGAGAATGCAGGTCTTGACCCAATAGACAAGCTCATTGACCTCCGTGCACAGCACGAGCAGGGTAACAAGAACATGGGTCTTGATGTTTACACCGGAAAGGTTGTAGACATGTACGAGAACAATGTCCTTGAGCCACTCAGAATTAAGACCCAGGCAATCAATGCAGCAACAGAAGCAACAGTTATGATCCTCAGGATCGATGATGTTGTAGCTGCAACCGGCAGAGGCGGCGCAATGCCACCAGGAATGCCACAGCCTGATATGGATATGTAAATTCTTTTTTGTGCAGGTTTTCCTGCACAGCAATTCTCTTTTTGTTCTGTTTTCTCTTATTTGCTTTTCACTTGACATAAGAGTTATATATTTTGTAAATCATGCACCAGCCGGAAAGGTTAACAATATGTGTTAAAAACGAATGGTGATATTATGGAAGAAAATCATTTTCAAACCACTGACAGTAACAACATTAGAAAAATGGTTTTTGCATCTCTTTTTGCTGCTTTGATGGCTGTGGGTGCATACATTGAGATACCTGTGCCTGCAAGTCCGGTTCCTATTACCTTGCAGACCTTTTTTGTATTACTTACAGGTGCGATTTTAGGGGCCAGATGGGGAGCAATTAGTGTGGTTGTGTATCTGCTTCTTGGAATTGCAGGTCTTCCTGTGTTCTCCGGTGGCAGTTCTGGTCTGGGTATAATATTCGGGCCAACCGGTGGTTTTCTCATTGGGTTCATGTTCGGTGCTTTTATCATAGGTTATCTGTCCGATCGTTTCGGAACAAAAAATATAGGTCTGAATATTGCTATTATGTTTGCAGGTCTTTTTGTGATCTATGTTTTTGGAATACTCCAGCTAATGAGCATTGCAGACCTGAGTCTCACACAGGCAATAGTGCTTGGAATGATACCTTATCTTCCGGGTGCAGTTTTGAAACTGATTGCTGCTGCCGTAATCTCCTCCCGATATTCCCTGAACAACTAGTATGATAAAAATTAAAAATCTGAGTTATCATTATCCGGATGGCAGTTCTGCCCTGGATTCCATAACTCTTAACATCCGCAAAGGTGAATTTGTCGCCATTGCCGGAAAGAATGGTTGTGGTAAATCAACCCTGTTGCGTCATATTAACGGACTCCTGCAACCCTCAGAAGGCTCCGTAACAGTAAAAGGAATTGATACTTCAGATAGGTCAAAACTTCAGGAGATCCGCAGAACAGCCGCAATGGTGTTCCAGGACCCTCAATCCCAATTCATCGGCATGACAGTTGAGGATGATATTGCATTCGGTCCGGAGAATTTAGGTCTTCCCTCTTCCGAGATCAAAAGGCGTGTATCAATAGCACTTGAATCAGTGGGAATGTCTGCTTACAGGTATAACACTCCCAGAACTCTCAGTGGCGGTCAGAAGCAGAAAGTAGCCCTTGCTTCAGTTCTTGCAATGGAGCCTGAGATCATACTTTTTGATGAGGTTACATCCATGCTTGATTCTGTATCCAGAATGGATATGCTTTCCTTAATCCGGCAGTTACATGAAGCAGGCACTACTATAATCTATGTGACTCATCTGTTGGAGGAACTTGTCCTTGCAGACAGGCTTTTGCTAATGAAAAAAGGGTGTATCACCCAGGATGGGAATCCCAGGGATATTATCAGTAAGATAAGTTCCGGTAGTTTTGGTTTTGATGCCCCTCCTATTATTGAATTATCAAAAAAGCTCGTAGATGCCGGAATAATTGAGTCCTCTTTTTTGCCTTTATCAAAAGACGAACTTCTGGAGGCTATATGTCGGTTGAAGTAAAGGATGTCAGTTTTTTCTATAATAAAGGGACATCCCTCGAAAAAAAGGCTCTTGATAAGGTAAGTTTTTCAATAGATAAGGGTGAATTTATCCTTATTACCGGAGAAGTAGGCTCTGGAAAATCAACTCTTATCAGGCATTTGAATGGTATTTTAAAGCCACATTCAGGCTTTGTTAAAATAAACGGTATCAATTCCACAAATAAGAAACTGCGGTCAAAAATTGGCCTGTTAATGCAGTATCCGCAAAGGCAGCTTTTTGGAAGGACCGTCCTTGAAGATGTTTCCTTTGGACCTTCAAATTTCGGCCTGAAAGGTGATAAGCTTAAAGAACGTGTAAATGACTCTCTGATCCTTGCGGGCTTAAGTCCTGATATTGCAGACCTTTCGCCCTTCTCACTTAGCGGAGGACAAATGCGGCTCGTAGCTCTTGCAGGTGTTCTTTCCATGAGACCTGAATATCTTATTCTGGATGAGCCTACATCAGGTCTTGACCCTGAAAACAGGGCATCTCTTTTCTCAACTCTGAAAAAACTTCATGGTTCAGGAATATCAGTTATCGTAGTATCACATCAGATTGATGATTTCCTGCCATTTGTTGATAAGGTACTTCTCCTAAAGGATGGTTGTGTGGATTTTATCGGAAGTCCGGAGGAATATTTGCTATCAGTGTCATCTCCAGTTCCTGAAATAACGTCAATGATGAGGGAATTGCAGGAATGCGGATTCGAAGTAGCCGGAGATGTATACTCAGTGGACGATGCTTTCAATGAGATTGCCAGAACCCTTGGCTCAGATGAGGGACATGAGAATGAATGACCTTTTCCTTTCTTACGTGCCTGGAAAATCTTTCCTTCACAGGCTTGACCCACGGACAAAGGTCATAGGACTTATGGCGGTTAGTTTCTGTATTTTTAAAGTTTCATCATTTGAAACGATGGCCTTGATAGCTCTTATTTTTGCAATACTTATCATTGTTTGTCACCTTCCATTGCTCCATTTTGTCAGGTCTGTACGTCCAATGCTTCCTTTTTTCACATTCATATTTCTCATGCAGTTTTTGTTTACAGAAGGAAATTCAATATTTGAATTTGGCTTGCTGACAGGTACTTATGAAGGATTTCTCCTTGGCAGCATACTTGCATTGAGATTTATTTTCCTGATACTCTTTGCTGCTCTGATAACGGCTACTACCTCACCTGCAGGAATTACTGCCGGTGTTGAACGTCTTCTCAGACCTCTGCCACTCAGGTATGCCGGAATATCCTCACACGATCTTGCAATGATGATGTCATTGGCACTTTATTTCGTGCCAATGTTGTTTGATAGTTTCAGGGATCTCAGGGATGCTCAAATCTCACGCGGACTGGACATAAGAAAAGAACCTGTAAAATCAATCATGTCTCTGACCGTTCCTCTTGTGAGAATGTCTCTTAGGTCGGTTGATGAAGTCGCTCTTGCAATGGAGAGCCGTTGTTATACTGGTGAAGGGCGCAGTTCCATGTATTTACTGGAATTCAGGTCGCTGGATTATGTTTTATTTGTTTTCTACTGTATACTGCTATTTTTATTTTATATTTGAAAGAGGGACATATTAATATATGAACATGTGTTCATATGTCTGTGGAAAATTCAAACCATGTTTGTGCAGATCCAACATGCCTTGATGATAGAGTCCGGCATCTCCCTTCAGAAGACTCCATTTATTCAATGTGCAAAATATTCAATGCACTCCAGTGCACAACCCGCCTGAAGATTCTTTTTCTGCTGTTGCAGGGCGATCTTTGTGTAAAAGCTATTGAGGATGCTCTGGGAATCACCCAGTCTGCAATATCCCATAGTCTGAAAAACCTGAGGCAGCTTGATCTTGTAAGGGTCAGGAAAGAAGGCCGGTTTGCTGTTTATTACCTTGCGGATGAACATGTTGAATTACTGATGTCTATGTGCAGAGAACACGTGGAGGAGATCAAACAATGACACTTATCAATGCAATTCCATCTATCATACTGGGGATTCTGACAGAATCATGGAGCCTGTTTGAAGAGGCAGCACCATATCTGTTTCTTGGATTTGTAGTTGCAGGACTATTGCATGCACTTGTTCCAGATGAGAAGATCCTTAAATATCTTGGTAAGTCCGCGGGCAAGTTCAGGTCTGCATTTAACGCTTCACTTATCGGTATCCCTTTGCCTCTTTGTTCTTGTGGGGTTGTCCCAACTGCACTTTCACTAAAGAACAGGGGTGCGACAAAAGGAGCAACTCTCTCCTTCCTGATCTCAACCCCTGAAACGGGTGTGGATTCAATTGCCATTACATACGCTTTGCTTGATCCAATTATGACGGTCTTTCGTCCAATTGCCAGTATGACAACGGCATTGTTTACAGGAATTGCAGAAAATATCATGGGGGAGAAGAGGGATTCAAAGAGGTCTTTGTTCTCATCTGAAAACGGTTCGATCGCTCTGATGCAGGCTCCAACATGCAGTGATTCTTCATGCTCATGTCATTCAGGTACTGTTCCAGATGAAGATGCTTCCCTTTTTACCAAAATAAAAGAAGCTCTGAAATATTCATTTGTAGAACTCCTTGGTGACATATCGGGTTGGCTGATGGTAGGTATCCTGATAGCCGGAATAATCTCCTATGCAATACCTGATGAATTTGTAGGCAATTACCTTGGAGGAGGCGTTTTCTCTATGATCCTTATGCTGGTAATAGGAATTCCTCTTTACATTTGTGCAACAGCTTCAACTCCGCTTGCCGCTGCTCTGGTATCAAAAGGTATGAGTCCGGGTACAGCATTTGTGTTCCTGCTGGCTGGTCCGGCAACAAATGCAGCTACTATCACGATGGTAACCAAATTCCTGGGAAAAAGAAGTGCAGCATTATATCTTATAATGATAGCTGTGTGCTCACTGGCTTTTGGACTATTGCTTGATGTGATCTATTTTAGATTGGGTATAAAAGCCTCATCTATTGTAGGAAGTGCAAGTGAAGTACTGGATCCCTGGATAAAAACAGCGTTTGCACTATTGCTAATTCCTTTCATAATCCACGGTATCTATAAACAAAGGAAATTGAAGAAAGGTAAGACTTCATCTTCTTCGATGGTGTAGTTCTTTTGAGAGAACTTCTGTCATTTTGTTTTTGAACTCATCAACTATAATGTCAGCTTGTTCGTCAATTCCCTGTTTAGTATGTTTAGTTTTAATATCGTCGAATATTTCCGGCTCTAAATCATCCTGGGTCGGTATTGCCACTATTCTCCCCAAGGTGTCACCGTTTTTGATCTTGCCGTTCTCCCACGAAAAATCTCCTTTACTTTTCATAATTTCCGCCCCGGCGTGAAACAACAAATATCCACAATTAAATCGTTAATATAACTTCTAACCAGTATATTATATGTTCTATAAGTATATACGGATTTTGAAAGGTGGAATTAATCATCCAACCTCTAATATTCTCTTATTCATGTTTTTGTTCTTTTCCGATGAGCACTTCCGTTGACTTGATTATTGCAAAGACCTTATCTCCTTCTTTTATCTCAAGTCTTTCTACTGCTTCGGAAGTTATAATGGATGTGAGTGCAGATGGATCTATCTCCAGTTTTACCTTGGCAACAAGGCCATCTTTTTCAACACCTATGACCTTTGCAGGAATCTTGTTACGTGCTGAGATTGCAAGACAAAGTTTTTCCCAGGAGCCTTCATCTTCCATCGTATTGTTGATGAATTTCCTGTTCATCTCATATTCCTTGATGAGCCTGCGACCTTCATCTGTGAGAAAAGTTCCCTGGTTCTTTCCGCCTCTGATAGTTGTTACTACATCCTTACCCAGTCTTTCGCTTATTTTATTGAGGACGTTCCATGCATGCTTGTAGGATATATCCATTTTCATGCAGGCCTTGCGAAGTGATTTTTCTTCGTCTATGGCTTTTAGAAGTTCTACTTTTCCACCGCCAATTATCGGTTTTCCATCTTCTGCAAGCCAGACTTTTGTTTTTGCTTCCATAATTATCTCCCGGGTGTCATTTGAGATCGGATTCATCAAAGATGAAAATCTCATCTATTGTTGTCTCAAGAGTTATTGCTATTTTATATGCAAGTTTAAGGGAGGGATTATATTTCCCTTTTTCCAGAAAACCGATGGTTTCCCTTCTCACACCAACTTTATTTGCAAGGTCTTCCTGAGTCATGTCATATCTGGCCCGGAGTTCCTTGATCCTTGTTTTCATCCTATCAGTCCTGCATTTTGTTCTTATTCAATATCTCCTTTTCTGAAAAGATACCACTGGATACCTTTTGCAGTTACAATCATTGTTACCATAAGGATTGCCAGCACTTCTTTGACTGTCAGCATGACAATTTCGAAATTGTCTACCCAGAACAACAGGGATATCAGAATAAATGTTATGAGCCATGAATATGAAAGTCCATAAGCACCTATTTTGATAGTTCTTTCATCCTTTACAGGTCCATTTCGATATCTTTTTGCTTTTATGAATGTGATGAAGATGGCAATTGTACCTATGTTTACAAGACTGATTCCTATTTGCTCATATTCTTCAATCATTGCGATTAAAGAAATGCCTGTAAAGATAAGGATTAAGGCAAGAGCATAAGTTGTTTTTGTATATTTTTCCAGCTTTTCCATAAATCTCACGATGTCTATTATAAATAATTCTAACATAATGTTAGATATCACTCTTATTATGTGAACTATATCTAACATTCACTATTTATAATCATGCTTTATATGAACTTCCGGAAAATTACTTATTCAGGAATTCACCCATATGATGTAAGCAGTAGCAAGTATAGTTCAGTGGGAGAGAATAATGAAAATAAATGTGATTTTTTACAGTTTGTACGGGCATAATTACAAAATGGCTCAGGCTGTTGCCGAAGGCGCCAGGGAAGTTGAAGGTGCTGAAGTTGGACTTTTTCAGGTTCAGGAAACATTCACTCCTGAGGTCCTCGAAAAAATGAGAGCTACAGAATCAAAAAAGAGCTTTGAGCATATCCCTGTTGCAACAGTTGACAATCTCACTGAAGCAGATGCCCTCATCTTTGGCACTCCAACAAGGTTTGGCATGATGGCTGCACAGATGCGTGCTTTCCTTGACAGGACAGGAGGCATCTGGGTGAAGGGTACACTCATCGGCAAAGTGGGCAGTGTTTTCACATCCAGCAGCACTCAGCATGGAGGTCAGGAAGCAACAATTCTGAGTTTCCATACAACGCTGCTGCATCATGGAATGATCATAGTTGGTGTTCCGTATTCAGAAGAAAGGCAGTCAACTCTTGATGAGATCACAGGTGGCAGTCCTTATGGAGCCTCTACAATTACCGGCAGTGGTCCCGGTACGAGACAGCCAAGTGAGAATGAGCTTTGGATTGCGAGGTTTCAGGGAAGGCATGTTGCGGAAATTACGAAGAAGTTGGTTGGTGAGTAGTGGGTGGCATATCTACAGTTCATGTAATTTTTAAACAACATCTTAACTGCATTAGTTTTTATGATATACTTCAATAAAAGTTTATATTGGTGCAAGTATTTAGTATCTTCTATGAAAGAAATGAAGATCAAGTCTATTCTGATTCTATCAGTTCTATTTTCACTGGTACTGGTAGGTATAGTCTATGCTAGTGACTTCCTGAATGATTCCAATAAGGAGGCAGCTAACGATAACCCATACTATACTTTTGGAGGACATGGCGAACTTGTCATCTCTGATAATGGATCAGATGGAATAACAATGGAGTCATTTCCAGAAATAGAGGCACTTAGTTATGAATATCTCACTAAGAATTCGGATCTGATTCTCATAGGTAAGGTAAAAGAGATACTTCCTAGTAAATGGAACACTGTAGATGGGAAAAGACCTCATGATTCTGTTAACGATTTCGAATGGTATGATATTATCTATACTGATGTTGTGATAACTGCTGATGAGTATTTAAAAAATCCATTGCCTGAAGATGAGGTTATAGTTAGGGTTTTTACAGGAACAGTTGGCAATGATGTCAGTACTGCCGATTATGAAGCTTCATTTCAGCCGGATGAAAAGGTTTTTCTTTACCTGATCGAGGATGAGTGGGAATATACAAAGGACCTTGGTCCAGAACACTATTTCACTCTTGGCTCGATTCAAGGCAAATTGACATTAGCTGATGATGGAACAGCCATGGGTGTACATGGAACTATAAGTCAGAATGAATTAGTTGAAATGATTTCTGCTTGACAAGAGAAGAAATCGATTAATACCTCCCTTTTTCAAAACCCATAGGTGCAACAACACATAACTTCGAACCTCTTTGAAGTTTAAGCAAAGTATATACAGTCCTATTCCTAAATCTTCCAGTAAGAAACAAATCACAAAATAATCAGGCAGGAGTGGTTACATGAATTTCACAGGAAAAAAGAAAGGATCATTAATTCTATTGGTATCGATGGCGACAATTTTTGCAGCTCTTATATCGGGTTGTATAGGGAACAATACAGATTCCGTACTTTCTTCAAATATTGCAGGGCCATGTGGTGGTCAGGTATCATCTATGGGTGATGAATTCTTCATACTTGCACCACAAACCCTTTTCTCAGGTGGCGAGAGTTCCGTAACAATGGCAGCTTTTTCTGACAACAAATCCGTGGAACGTTGTGTGGAATATACGCTTACCGATGAATATGACAATGAGATTACTCTTGTCCAGGCATCGACATCCGAATCAGGAAATGTTGTAGCTACCTTTGAAGTACCTGATGTTGAAGAGGGAACGTATGTACTAACTGCAAAGCCGTCAGGTTTTGATACTAATTTCACGGCAACAGTGGATGTAGTAAAAAATAATCCTATTTTCATTGAGACTGACAAACCAATCTACAAACCCGGCCAGACAATACACGGCAGGATAGTCTCTCTTAATAACAATCTTGTTCCGGTGGAGCAGGATGTAACTGTCGAAATTACAGATGCAAAAGGCATCAAGGTATTCAAGGAAGAGCTTCGTTCAAATGAATACGGCATAATTTCCTTTGACCTTCCACTCGCATCCGAACTCAATCTTGGAACGTGGAAAATAATAGCAACATCAGGAAGCTCCAGTTCTAACGTTGACATTCAGGTAGACAAATATGTGCTTCCGAAGTTTGATGTTTCACTTGAAACGCTGCAGGAATGGTTCCTTGTTTCAGATAAAATAACAGGCACAGTTTCAGCCAATTATTTCTTTGGAAAAGAGGTGGATGGTGATGTTCTTGTGGAAGCTTCACGCTACGTTGGTGAGTGGGAGCAATATGCAACTTTCTCCGGCACACTTGAGAACGGAACCATTGAATTTGAACTTCCGGCTGTGGAATATGCAGCAGGAACTTACGGAGCAGGTGGTCAGGCAAGTCTCATGCTCAATGTGACTGTTACAGACACTGGAAACCACAGCGAGTCCACAAACAAGCTTCTGACAATTGCAGAATCTCCTATAATTCTCCAGCTAATTCCTGAGTCAAGTATAATTAAACCGGGAATGCCGCTTCAGGTTCTTGTTGTCACAAAGGATCCAGCAGGAGAGCCAATTGACACTGAGGTCACGGTAGAGACAAGATTAAGGAACGAGTCCTATGAGTATACACATGACGAGTATAATCTAATTACAGAAAACGGGGTTGCAATGCTTGAGCTTAATATTCCTAAAAGCAGTACCAATCTATACATAGATGCATATGTCGATGCTAATAGTGCATGGGCCAGTGAGTCATTAAATGCTGCGTACTCTCCAAGTGCAAGTTTCATTCACATCACCCAGACAAGTGATGGAGTTCCTGAAGTTGGTGATACAATTTCCTTCCATGTCTATTCGACAAATCCGGGAACTGTTTACTATGATGTATTTGCCAATGGAAGGACAGTTTATTCAGCAACAAGCGATGAATCTGATATCAGTATTCCAGTTACACCTCAGATGAGTCCTCAGGCAAAGGTTGTTGCTTACATGATAAACCCCAACAGCGAGGTATCAGTGGATGTGCTTCCTTTTGATGTGGAATTCTCCACTCAGGTAGACCTTTCCAGTTCATTCAGCAGTGAATCGGCCGAACCAGGAGATGATGTTACAGTTGATTTCGATGCCGGAAGCAAATCCATGATTGGATTTTCTATAGTTGATGAATCTGTTTACGCTCTCAGTGAGGGCAGGCTCAATCTTAAACAGGTTTTTGATGAGCTGGAAAAGCGTTTCATGGAACCACAGGCAGAATCTCATCCATCATGGTACTCAGAAGGTGCCTATGATACTCTTTACAACGAAGGTATGGTAGTAATGGCATCGCCAGGAATTGATGTTCCTCATACCCGGGAATATGGTTATCAGTTAACTGGTCGTGAAGTTGTTTTTGATGGTGGAAATTTTGCAGGCTTCATGATGGATGTTGATGAAGATATGGTGGTGGATGAAGCAGTTATGGAGGCAATTCCTACTGAGGAAGAAGCAGTTGATGAACCAATGGCCGAAGGAGACAACCTTGCAGAAGTGAAGCGTGTGCGTCAGTTCTTCCCTGAGACATGGGTATGGATGCCTGAACTTCTAACCGACGAGAATGGTCTTGCAAGCGTTGACCTGAATGCACCGGACAGCATTACCACATGGAGATTGCATGCAGTTTCAACCGGACCTGAGGGAATTGGTATTTCAGAATCCAGTCTAACTGTGTTCCAGGACTTCTTCGTTGACCCTGATCTGCCATATTCTGTAACAAGGGGAGAGGAATTCCCTGTTCAGGTGCAGGTTTATAATTATCTTGACACTGAGCAGGATGTCAAACTCACACTGAGTGGTGCTGACTGGTTCAAAGTAATCGGTGACGATGTCCAGACAGTCACCGTGGACGGGAATGGTGTGGGATATGCCAGCTTTACGATCAGTCCTACAAAGGTTGGAAAACAGATCGTTGAGATAACAGGGCAGACAACAGAAAGAGCCGATGCCGTCAGAAAGGACATCATCGTGGAAGCAGAAGGTGCAACCCGTGAAATAGTTGATAATGGAGTGCTCAGCAACGGTTCTGTGGAACTTGATACAACACTCCCAGGAGATATTGTTCCGGATTCTGAAAAAATCCTTGTAAGTTTTACTCCAAGTATTGTTGCTCAAAGCATAAGCGGAGTGGATGACCTGCTTGGAATGCCATATGGATGTGGTGAACAAAACATGATGCTATTCTCAACAGACGTTGAGGTTCTACGCTATCTGAAAGCAACAGGGCAGGATAATCCGGAAGTCCGTGCAAAAGCTGAGATGTACATTATCACAGGCTACCAGCGTGAGCTTACATACCGCCACGGCGATGGTTCATTCTCAGCATTCGGTGAGAATGATGAGAGCGGCAGTCTCTGGCTCACTTCATTCGTGCTTTCCCAGTTCAGTGGTGCAAGAGATGTCACCACAATTGATGAGGATATACTATCCGATGCAGCAGACTGGATAGAGTTCTACCAGCAGGAAGATGGTTCATGGGAGCAGGTCGGTTTTGTGATTCATCAGGACATGATGGGTGGTGTGAGTGGAACATACGCTCTGACAGCATACACGACCCTTGCACTGGAGGAATATGGTTCCGCAAACCCTGTTGTCATGGCAAAAGCCCAGAAGTATCTTGAGGACAATCTTGCAGGTCAGGATGATCCTTATGCTCTTGCTATCGGAACTCTTGCATTGCAGAAACTTAATAGTCCTCTTGCAGATAAAGCTCTAACTGAACTGCTGGCAATCTCAAAACAGGATGATGACGGCATGTACTGGGGATACGGTTCCGGTGATGTAAAACTCCCATACGAGTATGGTGGCTATGGTTTCATAGCTCCGTCAAGCAAGAATGTGGAAACAACCGCATACGCCACCCTTGCATTGATCGAGGCAAAGAATCCGGCTGCAACATCATCACTGAAATGGATTGCTGCACAGCGTAATTCAAACGGTGGCTTCTCAAGTACCCAGGATACTGTTATGGCTTTCAGGGCTCTGATGAGTGCAGCAGCTTCTGCCGGAAGGGACATTGATGCAACAGTACATGTGATCGCTGACGGTACTGAAATAAAGACGGTTGAAGTTAACCAGCAGAACTTCGATGTTGTTCAGATCATCGAGATTCCGGATGGTGTGTCAATTGTCACCCTTTCACTAGAGGGTACAGGCGACCTTAACTATCAGCTTGTGAGACGTTTCAATGTCATTCTCCCTGATGTCATTGAGCAGAATGAGATCGAGCTTGATGTTGAATATGATTCAACTGATGTTTCAGTTAACGATATAGTGACAGTGAACGCTCACATCAAGTACAACGGAATCACTGGTATCGATGGCACTACAAGTTCAAGTGGTATGATGATAGTTGACCTTGCAGTTCCGACTGGTTTCAGCCCTGTAACTTCAAGTCTGGAAGCAACAAAGGCATCAGAGGAAAAGATAACACGATACGAGATCGCTGGAAGGAAAGTTATCTTTTATATTGATGACATGCAGCCGGGTGAGGAACTTGATCTCAGCATGCAGGTTAAGGCGCTGTTCCCTGTGAAAGCGATTGTTTCTGAAAGCAAGGCTTACTCGTACTACAATCCGGAGGTTGTTGCTGAAGTTAAGGGAATGAATGTGACTGTAGTTTGAAAGAGAGGGTATAATATCCCTTTCTTTTATTCATTTGACATGAACTACAAATAAAACAGATTATTACAGTATATTTTTATTATATTTGAATCAAGTTCTTTTCTCAGAAGGGGATTTCAAATGAACAAATATCTGAAAATGGTCCTTTACGGATCTATCGTGTGGCTGGTGCCTTTTATCATATCATTTGCATTCGTTGACCGGCAAGGTAATTTCACCATCGATGAGACATTCTTCAAATCTATCATGGTAGTTACAGGTGCTCTTGTGGGTGTGGTTCTTGCTGTACGTTATTTCAGGGATGTTGAAACAAACTACGTTAATGGAGGCATTGTTCTCGGAGTAATCTGGCTTGTCATTAATCTTGCACTGGATCTTTCAATGGTGTATGGTGGATTTTTCCAGATGTCAGTGACCCAGTACTTTACTGATATAGGTATGAGGTATCTTTCCATGCCGATATACACCATCGGAATGGGTTGTGCACTAATGCAAAAGTCAAGATAATTTGCAGTGACTTCTAACCTGAAAACCCAACACGTTTATTATTTCCAAATCCAATGCATTATCCATGTCTGTGAAGTACCAGAATGTAGTTCCCTGGGGACGTTCCTTTCAGGAATATGTTGACATGTTCAGTCTTACGGATAAAGATTTGGAAAAATCCATTCTGGGTTGTGGTGACGGTCCTGCCAGTTTTAACTGTGAAATGAACAGGAAGGGCAAATCGGTAGTTTCAGTTGATCCTATCTATGAACAGGACAGGGATTCGATTCAAAAAAGGATTGATGAAACTTATTCAGAAGTGCTGGAGCAGACAATGGCAAACCAGGACAAGTTCATCTGGAAGAACATATCCTCGGTTGAAGAGCTTGGCAGTATTCGAATGAATTCAATGAGTCAGTTTCTTGATGATTTTGAGGAAGGAAAAAAACAGGGCAGGTATGTTTCAGGTGTATTGCCTGAACTGCCGTTTGCAGACGCCTCATTTGACCTGGTACTTGTATCACACCTTCTGTTCTTATACTCAGAGCAGCTATCATTTGATTTTCATGTGCAGGCAATTGATGAACTTCTGAGGGTTGCCGGTGAAGTAAGAATATTTCCGCTTGTTGATCTGGATTCAAGAAAATCCATACATCTGGATGAAATCATAGGCCATTTAGTTTCACAAGGTTATGTTGTTAGTGAGGAAAAGGTGAACTATGAATTCCAGAAGGGCGGGAATACGATGTTGAGGATCATTCATTCCTGATATTAACAGATATCACAATTAGTAGATTCTATGAGTTTTTTCTTCAAAAAAAGCAATAATAAGGCTAAAGATACGTAAAATATTCCTATTGCTAGTATTGTATAATCCGGGAAATTTCTGAAAAGCAGCAGAATTCCGTTTAAGTATGCAATTCCCAGCAAAAAACCGGATATAATTCTGAAAAGGTTTTTGCTCCTGTTGATTTCAAATGCTGATATTGACCAATCAATAATTGCTGGCATAGGGAGTATAGATATCAATGCATATGATAAATGTGAATCTGAAATGTAATTGTAGTAAAGAAAACCAATTATCAAGCCAGTATATATTCCAAAGCATCTGGCGCATAAGTAGTGTTTTTTCCCATCATGTTCCAGTTCCAGACATTTGTAATATTCACTGACTTCATGATGGGATAACAGATACTTCGAAGTCTCATTCAATCCGGAGAGAATCTCCGATTTTAGAGAAGTAGTGTCTGTCATTTTGTGTCTTACTTAGTTATACTTGCTGTTAAAATCATCATCGGACATTGTGAGGTAGATTATTCCTTCGATCAGACCTATAAGTGAAGGTATCATGGTCCAGCTAAAGCACAAGTACAAAATTCCTGTACCGACTTGACCCAGGTAGAACTTGTGCGCTCCAAGTCCTCCCAGTAGTATTCCAAGTATTCCGGCAGCCACTTTGTTCTTCTCTCCTGAAGAACCGATTGATGGTTGTTTAACTCCACATTTAGGACAGATCACAGCTTCTTTAGTGATCACGGACCCGCATTTTGTACAATATTTCTCATTGTCCCCTACTATATTTTCTTCCATAGAAACACCCTTTGATAAAAACTCACTTCATTAAAAATTGTGATGTATTTTCATTTTTATTTAAGGAACTATCTAGTAGATATACTTATTGTTTTTTTTTCATGATGCAAAACACAAAAATACTAACAGCCAGATAATTTGCAGCACCAATTTTGTGTGAGTCGAATATGGAAAAGATGACACCTGCAATGCAGCAGTATTATGCAGCCAAGGAAGAGCATAAGGACGCCCTCATATTCTTCAGGATGGGGGATTTTTACGAATCATTTGGAGAAGATGCAAAGACAATTGCAAAGGAGCTTGAGATCACCCTGACAACTCGCGGGAAGGGAAAAGACGGGGAGAAGATGCCGCTGGCCGGTATTCCCTATCATGCAATTGATAATTATCTTCCGCGGCTTATCAAGAAAGGATATAAGGTTGCTATATGTGAGCAGCTTGAAGACCCAAAGAAGGCAAAGGGTGTAGTGAAAAGAGGAGTTGTAAGGGTTGTAACTCCAGGCACTGCAATGGATTCTTCCATGTTCTCGGATTCCTCTAATAATTATCTTGTGGCTCTGTATGGTGATAAGGGTGAATTTGGTCTGTCTTTTCTGGATATTTCCACAGGAGAATTCCTTGCAACCCAGCTTACTGATGAGGAGCCATATGATCGAATCATAAGTGAGCTTGCACGCATGGGGCCATCTGAATGCATCATGCCTCCATCCATGCTAAAAGACGCTCATCTCAAAGAGAGAATAAAAGACCTGAGGATAATTATTCATGAGTTTGATGAGGATCTATTCGATCACAAAATTGCTGAAAAAGTCCTCCTTGACCATTTTAAAGTATCCACTTTAGAGGGCATGGGTTGCAGTGAACTCCTGGCGGCAGTTTCATCTGCCGGTGCAGCATTGCGTTATGCGACCGACACCCAGATGAGAGAACTCTCACAGGTACAAACACTAAAGACTTATTTTGATTCCGAGTTCATGGTTCTGGATGCCATAACCCTGAGGAATCTGGAAATCGTCAGGAATGTCCGGGGAGAAGGAAACGATGCATCTCTTATCGGTGTTCTTGATGAAACAAAAACCCCAATGGGCAGAAGACAATTACAAAAATGGCTTCTGAAACCACTGATCTCTGTGGATGCTATCAATGACAGGCTGGATGCTGTTTCATGGCTTCATGATAATACACTTGTGAGATTCGATATACGTGCCCATCTTTCTTATGTAAAGGACATGGAACGTCTTGTAGGAAGGGTAATATATGGAAACTCCAATGCAAGAGACCTTGTCTCTCTTAAAAAATCTCTGGAATCCGTTCCTCTTTTGCTTGCTTCTCTTCAGGAATGCGAAGGCATAGAATTACTTGAAAGCACTTCATCAAAGCTTTCATCATTTGCAGAGCTCGATGAACTTGCAAAACTCATAGACAGCGCAATTGTGGAAGAGCCTCCTCTCAGTGTCAGGGATGGAGGAATGATAAAACCCGGTTATAATGAGCAGCTTGATGAGCTGTTCGATCTTTCAAAGAATGGAAAACAATGGATTGCAAAGTTCCAGCAGAAAGAGCGTGACAGGACCGGAATAAGGTCCATGAAAGTAGGTTATAACAAGGTTTTCGGTTATTATCTTGAGGTCACAAAGGCCAACATCTCACAGGTTCCTGATGATTATATCAGGAAGCAGACAATGACCAATGCCGAGAGGTTCTATACTCCTGAACTGAAAGAACGTGAGAGTGCCATACTTTCGGCTGATGAGAAGATGACGGCACTTGAATATGAACTTCTCACTGAGCTAAATACTATAATCGCATCTCATTCCAGACAGTTGCAGGAAACTGCAGCCCTTATAGGGACACTGGATGTGCTCGCAAACCTTGCTGAAGTTGCAGCCAATAATAATTACGTAAGACCTGCGATTACTTCTGACTGCAGGTTGCTTATCAGGGATGGAAGACATCCTGTGGTTGAGAACACAGTTCCAGGTGGATTTGTTCCCAATGATACTGAGATGGATTGCAGTGAGAACCAGTTCCAGCTTATCACCGGACCTAACATGGCAGGTAAATCCACATACATGAGACAGATCGCGATGATAGTTATCATGGCACAGTCAGGTTCCTTTGTTCCTGCATCGCACGCTTCCATTGGAATTGTGGACAGGGTATTCACAAGGGTAGGTGCTTTTGATGACCTTGCAAGCGGTCAGAGTACATTTATGGTTGAAATGGTTGAGCTTGCTAATATCCTGAACAACGCAACACCTAAAAGCCTTGTACTGCTTGACGAGATCGGCAGGGGTACCAGTACTTATGATGGTTACAGTATTGCAAAGGCTGTGGTGGAATATATTCATAATAAAGGGCGTGTCGGTGTCAGGTCACTTTTCGCCACGCACTATCACCAGCTTACAGAAGTTGCAGCCAGTCTAAAGAGAGTTAAGAATTATCATATTGCCGTGAAAGAAGACGGTGATGACCTTGTTTTCCTGCGCAAGATCGTTCCGGGTGCAACAGACAGGAGTTATGGTATCCATGTTGCAAGAATAGCCGGTGTGCCTCATGCAGTCACTTCAAGAGCAAAGGAAATCCTTGAGGATATCGAGGATGAGTGTATGCTTAGTGAAGAGGACCGCAAGGGAAGTAAAAAGAAACAACGCAGCAGTGCCAAATATACTCAGGTCATACTCTTTGATCAGGATGCTTCTTATGGTGAATCTGCTCCTGATCCTATTGTTGAAGAGCTGAAAAAACTGGATATAAATTCAATGACTCCTATCGAAGCATTGAATAAACTGAATGAGTTGAAAGGAAAATTGGCATAGGTGCAGTATGCACCTAATCTTTATTCTTATATTTCTGATATTTTAGTTCTAGTTCTTATGTTCAGAGCCAAGTCCTCTTTTCTGCAATAGTATCCATGCTGCGAAAACAATAACTCCGCAAACCAGAGTGATGGTTCCCAGTATCTGCATGCGCTCCATCCATTCCTGCGATACCAGCCACATACCAACTGCTCCAAGTGTGAAGTATGTGAATATGAGCAGGGAAGATGCAGCTCCGGCATCCTTGTGTACCTGTTCGAGTACCAGGTGGTTGCTCGGTGGCCTGCTGATTCCTATGGAGTATGTGATGAGTGCCATTGGGAGTGCAAATGTCCAGGGTCCGTAATGTCCTATTGTGAGGATTAGTACGGCTCCGATTGCAATCCCTGCAAAACCGGCTGTCATCAGATGTTTTGGATTAATTCTGTCTGTGAGTTTCAGGCATGACATTGACCCTGTCATGAGTGCAAGGGCATTGAATGCGAAAAAGTAACTGAAAGTCTGTTCACTCATTCCGAATTTGTTGATGTAAAGGGCTGAAGACCCGGCAATGAAACTGTAAAGTGGCAGCAGGCTGATTGACATCACAAGGACCATGACTACATAATTTGTGTTGAGAAGCAGTCCCCAGTAAGAATTCATGACCTTTGAAATAGGAACTATTGTTGGTTCTTTTAGTGTTTCTGGTGTTCTGATAACTCCAAGAAGTCCGATAAGTCCCATTGCACCCTGGGCAATGAAAATCCAGTGCCATGAAAGGTATGCAAGTATCCATCCGCCTACAATAGGTGCAAACATAGGTGCAAGTGCCATTATAACGGCGATGTAAGCAAGTATTCTCTGTCTTTCGTTTCCTGAAAAGATATCCTTCGTCATAGCCATTGAAATGGATGCACTGGCAGCAGCTCCGGCTGCCTGCAGTACTCTGGATACGATTAATGCAGTGGCACCATTGGCCATAGCACAGAGGATACTGGCAAGTATGTACAAAATGATACCTGCCATCAAAGGTTTCTTGCGTCCGTACCTGTCGGATATCGGACCATAGAAAAGCAGTGAAAATCCATAAGTTACAAAGAAACCGATGAGTATAAGGTTAACCACGGAGAGTGGTTTGCTCCACAGTTCTGCAAGTGACGGTATCGCTGGCAGTATCATGTCTGTAGAAAATGCTGGAAATGCTGTCAAAAGAGCTAATAAAGGAACTATGTTTTTTAGTTTACCGGAATTGTCCATGTAAAGCCTTCTTATTTGATATTGCTTTCAGATAGCATGAAATGATATAATTCTATTGTTCGTTAATCATAATTTTTCATGGGTATTAAATTACAGCAGGGAGTTAGGGGATCTTTTTCCAATGAAAACACAAAAATACTAACAACAAGATATTTTTGCCGTGATGGGTTGGAGATCAGAATATACTTGTTATACTTGCCGTGGACAGGAAGTGGAAAATGACTGAAAAATCGTGTGATATCAAAGGTTCCAGAATAAAATTACTGGACGAGTCCACCATCAATAAAATAGCAGCAGGAGAAGTGATTGAGCGTCCTGCATCAGTGGTAAAAGAGCTTATTGAGAACTCAATTGATGCCCATGCGACTGATGTTCGAGTGGAAATAGGGGGGTATGGCACGAAAAGCATCCATGTTATTGACAATGGTAAGGGTATGAGTCATACGGATGCTTCAATGGCCTTTAAGAAGCACGCCACCAGTAAGATAAACAGTATCGAGGA
This sequence comes from Methanolobus sediminis, assembly GCF_031312595.1. Lineage (NCBI taxonomy): Archaea > Methanobacteriati > Methanobacteriota > Methanomicrobia > Methanosarcinales > Methanosarcinaceae > Methanolobus > Methanolobus sediminis. Next base: position 1,618,549 of record NZ_CP133592.1, read on the forward strand.
CCTTGATAATATTCTCACTATGGGATTCAGGGGTGAGGCTCTTGCTTCCATTGCTTCAGTTGCACGCGTAGAACTGGTTACCCGGCAGGAAGGAGAGATTGAAGGCACAAAGGTCGTGGTTGATACCAGTGGCATCAAGAACATAACTTCTACCGGTGCTGCAGTGGGAACCAGTATTCTTGTCAATGACCTTTTTTACAGTACTCCCGCACGCAGAAAGTATCTCAAAAGTGCCAGGACTGAACTGGCTCATATCATTGATGTCGTCTCAAGAAACGCTTTGTCACATCCGGATGTTTCATTTACTCTGGTTATAGATGGAAAAGTGAATCTGCGTTCTCCATCATCTGTAAAAATGCTTGACAGCATAGTTCATTTGTATGGTGCTGACGTTGCACGTTCCCTTGTTCCTCTGGAATACGAATCAGACCTTCTGATAATCTCCGGGTATGTATCAAAGCCGGAGTTCACCAGGAGTGGAAAGGATTTCCAGGTATTTTTCATCAATGGCAGACCCATATATTCCAATCAGCTTAGCAATGCTGTGAGACTTGGTTACTATACCTTACTTCCAAAAGGTCGCTATCCTGCAGCTTTCCTTAACTTCATGATCAATCCTGTGAACGTTGATGTGAATGTGCATCCTGCAAAGAGGGAAGTCAGGCTTAGTCATGAAAAAGAAATTGGTGTCATGATCGTAGCTGCTGTGGAGGAGGCGCTTGCAAAGACATCTCTTGTACCTGAAGTCCAATTGGACAAAAAAGATGTTCCTGTTCAGTCACGTTTTAACATTTCTGGATCTAAACCAACTTCATCTTCTTCAGGTACCTCATCAAACAAATCAGTAGCATATGATTCTGTAGAATCCGGAAAGTCGGCAGAATTTTCTGTTTCTTCTGCACAAGCTACGTCCACTTCATCGAAACCACTTGTCTCATCTTATGATTATCAAAGTGTTGAGTCCTCACGTATAGAGGAAACAGTTTCCCAAGGATTGAATGATGATCTGGAAAGTTCTTCTCCAATTATAATTTCTGATGAAGAACCGGTTGAAAAAGTGAAAACAACTGTTGTTAAAGAGGAAAAAGAGCCTTATCATTATCCTGCTAAGGACACACAACGCCGCCTGAAAAAAAGTGAGAGGCTACAACAGACAAGTGTGATTTCAGAAGGAACAGCAGAGTTGGAAGAACTGAAAGCTTCATTTAATCCATCAGAAGTGAAGGTATTCGGTCAGTATGCCGATCTTTATATTCTCACAGAGATGGACAGTAAGCTTGTGCTAATTGACCAGCATGCAGCACATGAGCGTATCATGTATGAGCAGGTGTTGAGGATGCAGGATATGGGATGGCAGGAACTGATCACTCCGATCACTCTTGACCTGAGCCAGAAGGAGATAGCAATCATTGAGGATTTTATTCCGCAGCTTGAGGAAATGGGTTTTTCTATATCGGAGTTTGGTCCGAAAAGTTATGTTGTGACAACGGTTCCAAGTATCTTCGGTAAACTTGAAGATACTGATGTGATACATGATATAATCTCAGACCTTCTTTCAGTTGGCAGGGTCAAGGAAGATACTGAACGCTATGACCTTCTGTGCAGTACCATGGCATGCCGTGCAGCTATCAAGTCAGGTGCCGTATGCAATACTAAACAAATGGAAGAACTCATACGTCAGCTCATGAACTGCAACAACCCTTATACATGTCCTCATGGTCGTCCAACTATGATTTCTTTCACGAAGGATGAACTGGCAAAGCTCTTCAAAAGGACCGGATAGAGTCGGTAGATTTTAAAAGTATTACTTACAATTGACCTGAGATGATTGACCCGGTAAACAAATCCAAAATTCCAGACGAATGGCTGGATCGTTCTAAAATGCCACGTAAAGAGCTTGAAGAAGGTATTAAGAACGGAACTCTTGTAGTTCTGAGCGATGGTTCTGTATTAAAGAGAGGATATACTACCGGAACCACTGCAGCAATGGCTGCAAAGGCAGCTGTTCTTTCCCTGGGCGGTGATGTGAACCACATTTCAGTTCCAACGTCTGTTGGACTCCGAGCAGAAATGGATGTCACAGGAAGCAAAGGACATGCTGTTGCAGTAAAGATGAATAACGATCATGAATCAGATATCACAAGGGGCCTTGAATTCGTTGCCGATGCAAGGGAAGCTGAAGGTATTAATGTTTACGCAGGCGAAGGGATTGGAATTGTTACCCGCAGCGGTCTGGAATCCAAGAAAGGCCATCCTGCGATCAACCCTGGGCCCATGAAGCAGATAAGGGAATCTATCAAGGAAGCTGTGGATGAACTTGGTCTTAAGGGTGCAGAAGTAACTATATATCTGCCAAAAGGCAAGGAAATTGCGAAGGAGACCCTGAACAGCCGTATTGGTATTGTTGATGGAATTTCTATTCTTGGCAGTACTGGATTTGTGGAACCATGGAATGATCACCTTGGTGAAATGAAAGGTGATCTCATAAGGCACTCTGATAAAGTGGTGCTTACAACGGGCAGGGTTGGTATCCGTTATTCAACCATGCTTTTCCCGGATCATACTGTTGTGCTTGCAGGAAGCCGTATATCCGAAGCTCTTGATGCAGCACATGGTGATGTGGTAATCTGCGGATTACCGGGTCTTGTATTGAAATGGGGCAATCCTGATATGCTAAAAGACAGCGGCTTTGCTACTGTTGTGGAAATGCTCGATCTTGATCCTGAGAATGAGCGTCTTAAGCAGGCATTTAATATGGCTGTGGAAAAAGGCAAAGGTGCCCGTATTGTTGTCGTTGACAGGGACGGCACGGTTCTGATGGATAGTGGTGAGTAAATATGATCGTAGTGGGCGTTGGTGTCGGTCCCAATATGCTGACACAGGAAGCAATAGAAGTAATCAGTAATGCTCCTGTAGTTTATGGTTCAAAGCGCTCTATTGAACTTGCAGAAGATTTCATCAAATGTGATGCCCACGTAATTAAGGATTACAAGAGCCTTTATCTTTTGCCTGAGGATGCAGTTATACTATCCACTGGCGACCCAATGTTTTCAGGGCTTGGCAAGTTTGCCACCGAAAAGGATAGAATTGTTACGGGTGTATCATCCATACAGGCTGCATGTGCCCGTTTTCATGTTGATATGTCGACACTGGCAATAATCACTGCACATGGGAGGGATCCTGCTCCTGCAAAAGAGGCTTTCATAAGGGAAATATGTCTGGGCAAGAATATTTTTATGTTGCCTGCCGCAAGTTTTGGCACAAAAGAGGTTGCATCATTGTTAGAGGAAATGAGTATTGATGCACGAATCTGCATTTATGAAGATATTGGCTATCCAGATGAACGTTCAGTGTGTGGTACAGTTTCAGAGCCACCTGTGAATAATTCCGATGTGTATTGCATCATGGTTGTGCGTTAGTTCTTCACGTATATTTTATTTTTATACAAAATCAATTTATTCTGTTTTTGTTTTACCCATAGTCTTATCATTATATCTGCATCCGTTAGCTGGTAGTTTGGATAATATCATTTAGATTGTTTGTGTACTAGTGTTTCTTAGCAACCTATGTTTGTTAGCTAGTAAGTACATAGTATTAATCTTTAGTGTGAATCGTTATGTTTATGTACCATAACATAATACACTTTGTATCCGAATCAACTTTAGTTGTTTAATATATTTGCTTAATTTAGTTGATGGGGTATGGTCCAATAATTTGTAATTTAAAAATGGAAGGTGAAAAATAATGCATATATTCGAAGGCTTTTTGCCATCTCCATGGTGGCAGTTATGGTTCGTGTTTTCTATTCCTATTATATTGTATGGTATGTATAAACTGAATAAACTTGTAAGCGCAAAACGTGAGGTTGTGCCTCTGCTGGCAGTGGCCGGTGCATTTATATTTGTGCTCTCTTCTCTTAAACTCCCATCAGTTACCGGCAGTTGCTCACACCCAACTGGTACTGGTATGGCTGCTGTGCTTTTCGGTCCATCGATTACAGCAGTTCTTGGTGTTATTGTTCTTATATATCAGGCACTTTTCCTGGCTCACGGAGGCATCAGCACACTTGGTGCAAATGTAGCATCCATGGGTATTGTTGGTCCTGTTGTGGCTTATGCATTCTATAAAGCTGCTTCAAAGGCAAACATGAACTTTTATCTTAATATCTTCCTGGCAACAGCAATAGCTGACTGGGTGACATATGTGACAACATCTATCCAGCTTTCCCTTGCATTCCCTACAGGAGGCGCCCTCACAGTGTCCGGTTTCCTGACATCTTTCTATGCATTTGCTATGGTATTTGCAACTACTCAGGTTCCACTGGCAATCATGGAAGGTGCTCTCACAGCACTTATTATGAAGTATGTAGTGGAAGTCAAGAGCGATGTGCTTGTGAACCTTGAGGTCCTGTCAACCGAAGCTGTAAATAAGCTTAAGGGGGCTCTGGCATGAAGCTAGAATATATAGTAGGTATCATAGCCATTCTGTTCATATTTCAGTTCTTCTATGGAGTTGCGATACATCCTGATGCAGAGTATGGCGGAGCAGATGGTGAAGCTGAGAATGTAATCACTGCTATTGATCCAACTTATGAAGCATGGGATCCGGGACTTCCAACATTCGAACCACAGAGCGGCGAAATTGAAAGTCTGCTTTTTGCTCTTCAGGCTGCCTTTGGTGCTATAATCATAGGTTACTTCTTTGGTTACTACAGAGGAAAGAATCAGGTGAACAAACAATAGGCTTCCTCTGAAGCTTTTTTTTTTGCATTGTAAACTCAGCCTGATTTTCTGTTTGTTTCAGGTTGGTTTTTTTATCTAATACGCAATGCTTATCTAATATGAATCGCAACCTTCTGCATTAAAATGCTTTTTTAAAAAAACAAATCTTCTTGATTAATATATGCAATTCAGGGAAAACCATGACCTCTATGCTGGATGACTATGCACTGAATAGCCCTCTTCGGGAAAAGAATAACTGGCTCAAACTCGGGATAACGACTTTTGGGATACTTGCAGGTGTATCGTCTAATTCTCCCTTTCCTCCTTTTATGATAGCTGTCTGTATGAGTATTGCAGTCATCTGGCTTGGTAAGGTTCCTGCCAGATTTTACTTGAAGATATTGGGTGCTCCCGCGGGTTTTGTACTTGTGAGTGCAGTTATCATTGCGTTTTTATCAGGTTCCGGGGATGACATCTTTGGTTTTGATGTTCTGGGACATCGTCTGGGAGTAGATGCGGATGGTCTGAGCATGGCAATTCTTGTGTTATCCCGCACCATCAGCGGAATGTCATGTATGTTCTTCCTTTCATTAACAACTCCTATGATTGAGTTGTTTTCAGTCCTGAAGGCGGCAAAGCTACCCGATTCCTTTGTGGAGATCGCGATGATGATGTATCGTTATATCTTTGTTTTCTTGGATGTTGCACTGGGTATAAGATATGCTCAGGAGGTCCGTTTGGGATACAGGGATTTCAGGACATCTTTCAGGTCAATGGCAATGCTTGGTACAAATCTTTTCATAAGATCATGGGAACAGGGGGAAGTGCTCTATATGTCCATGAATTCAAGATGCTATGACGGAAAGTTGATGATGTATGATGAAAAAAGGCCCGTGAAGATGCCTGAAATTTTGCTGACCGTGGTATATTTTTCACTGGTCCTGGCAGTTTTCTATCTGACTCGGGGAATGTCTTTAATTTGAGGTGAAACGGTGGTCATTTTAGAAACAAAGGATCTCAGTTACTCTTATCCTGATGGTACTCTGGCACTCGAGGGTATCAATATCAAAATAGAGAAAGGAAAAAAGGTGGCCTTCGTAGGACGCAACGGCTCTGGAAAATCTACCCTTTTCATGACGCTTAACGGAACTCACCGTCCCCGGAAGGGAGAGGTGCTTTTCCACGGCAAATCCTTAAAATATGATTCAAAGTCCCTACGGGAAATAAGAAAAAATATAGGTATTGTTTTTCAGAATTCGGATGACCAGATATTTGCCCCTACAATTTTTCAGGATGTGGCATTTGGTCCTGTCAATCTTGGTTATCCAAAGGATAAGGTTACAAAGATAGTTAACGATACACTTGAGTATGTGGGGCTTACGCATCTGAAAAATAAACCTCCTCACCACTTAAGTGGAGGACAAAAAAAGAGGGTTGCAATTGCAGGTATTGTTGCAATGGATCCAGAAGTGATCATTCTTGATGAACCGCTTGCAAATCTGGATCCGGTTGGTGCAGATGAGGTTATGGATCTTCTCAATGAACTGAACTATTTCGGTAAAACCATCATCATATCCACACATGATGTCGATCTGGCATATGGATGGGCAGACTATGTTTTCCTTATGAATGAGCATAGAGTAATCAGTGAAGGTACTCCTGAAGCTATCTTTATGCATGATGATAATCTGAAAACTGCTTACCTTAGAAGGCCTGTTACTCTGGAGATATATGAAGAGATCAAACGCAGAGGTCTTGTAAAACCACAATGTTGTCCACGTGACATTCCTGACCTTGTCCATTCACTGCGTTCACAGCAATTATTGTGGGCCAAAATACCATCTGAGGTAAAAGAAGGGGATTACATCAATCTCGGTATACTGTATGGTGATTATGCACCAGATTCCGGCTACGAAGCTGCAAATTGTAAGGTTCTCCATATCCATGAGGATAATCTTGCCATCGTAGAAATGGAAAGAAGGCCATATAGGGCCGGTTATATTGGGATATATGACACATCCAGATATTCTAAAGATGAGCTTAATGACATAATTCTCAGAGATGAGATTGAATGTATTGGTGCTATGGGCAAGAGAAGCAAAATTCTTGCTGAAAGGGATGAGATTTATCTTCATGTAACTGCAGGAGTTGTAGATCGTTCAATCCTGAACTCACTGGCAGGTCAGAGGTGCCTAATTCTTACAAATGGTGGTATGGTCTGCCATGCTCTGAAAAGGATAAAGGAATACATGGAAAAAAGCGGAATCAACATTCCGGTTACTGTTGTCAATCCTGAACAAAAAAAGCCAGATGCAGAAAACATGAACAATTGATTTTTATTTTTTGAATCAATTCGTTTTTAGTTTTCCATCATGTTCTTTACGGTAAAATCTTCAATTCCTTCTATTTCAATATTTAATCCAACAAGAAATGTTCCGATATGTAAATCTCTTCCACATGGAATTTTGGATTTGATGTATCCATCGGTTAACCTTGAAGGTGATGCTATTAAAGCTTCAGATACAAAATTCATATTTTCGGCTTCATTCCATGTTTTAGCACTGATAATCATCAGTGGAGGTTCAGTTGTATTTCTAAGGTCTTTCATTTTTCGGAAATTGACTACAATGTTGCCAAATACACAGTGATCATTTGAGTCTATGTACTTTTTAATTTCATTCGCATCGCTGATGTCCCTTCCAATAATCTCTCCCTGGTACATTATCTTTAGATTATCAGTTGGCCACTCATATTCTATGTTGGTTACAAAAGCCAGCAGTATGTCTGCTCCAAGAGCTTTTTTAACTCCTATATTATGTTTTCTGCCTATATATAATGAATTCATCTGTTCGTCCTTTTCTTCAAGCTTCGTTATTATCTCAACATCCTCATTGTCAAGGACAATTGCTTTTTCTATTCCTTTAATATCATGAAGCATTTCTATAGCTTTTTTAGCGATCAATGTATTCAAGACAATTCTCCTACTGCATGAATGTTCAATCTTTTTGAATCTGGAAATTGCGGGTTAATGGCAGATACTGTTTTGTCAATGATTTCATGAATAGTTTCAGATTCAGGTTCTACCAGAAATCTAGCTATGCTAATTAGCCTGTAATTGAGATCAATATCTTTTTTGTAGATGTAAGTCTGCCAGAAAAGTCCGTTTTTATGTGTTTCATAAGCTGTATTTTTGTATTCATCACTTTGTGGATACATCTCAACATCTCTCTATAATAGCTAATACTTATATTAAAAATACTAATGTAAATTAGTGTTATTGTATAAGTAGTTGTTCGGTAGTCTGGCAATTGTCATATGGGAATCAAAATAATTCCTTTATTGTCAGTTGCAAAAACCAGGTGTCAGCTACGCTGTAAAAAGTAAGGATATTCTGCTCTGTATGAGTACTTGTAGATGAATCAATCTTCTATCTCAACATTGAGGCGTATTTTTGCAATAGGCTCAAGCTTTTTCCATGTTATTGTCACACTATTAGATAATGTGCATTTCTGGGCAGTCTGGTCACAAAGTTCGCCGTCTTTTTCATATATGTAAAAGCCTTCGTCCCCGTTCACTGCAACCACCTGCTCTATTCCCTTTATTTTCTTCGTCTCAACGATTGCAACTCTTTTAAGAGCTTCAAGCAGGTTGGTTCCCTTTTTCACTTTAATGCATCTGGTTGGTGCCAGGATATCAAGTGAGCTGGCAACATCTTTGTTATTTATTTCCAGAACGTGGGTTTTTCCATATATGTGTCTTTCAATAAGGCTGGCTTCTTCAAGAATACTCACATGTTTTGATGCAACAGGAATCGATAATTCCTGTTCACGAGCCAGCTGTGAAATATGTTTTTCATTCTCCTGCAGGCTCTGTATCATATTTAGCCTTGTTTTACTATCAAGTGCATAAAATAATTTCAAGAATTGTGATTTACTATCATTATTTCTATTATTCTTTTCACTCATATTAGTTGATAAATTGTGCTACATGTATATGTATTCTTCTTTTTTATTGTATTACTCTTGGTAACGTTTGTCATTATTTTCAAACAAATTATACAAGCTAAAGGCTACAAAGAATAATTATATTAAAAAGTGATGTTCAGAGGGATAAACGAATGCTAGAAATCGAAATTAAAATGTAGGGTGTTTTTTCACCCTGAAAATAATGGTTAAGATTTAACCTTACATCTTGACAGCTACAAGGGAAAGTCCAAGTTCGCCTTCTATTGTCTTGATTTGTTCGAGATCATCGGATGTAAGTTCTGCGTTCTTGATATCCTGTTCGGAGAATGCAAGAAGGGTTACACCCAGCTTCTTCTCAAGTTCTTCGATGGTCTTTACCTTTGCTTCATCTATTTTTGAGTAACTCCATAACATCGTTATTAACTCCTTACTGTGTAAGTACGGGCAGACATCAATTTTTTTGATATAAAAAGGAGTACGTTCGTTAATCTTCTATGATAAATCATGTTGTCATAAGAAGTAACGCTACTTTCTTTTGGTTGCAACGTTTGTTAAAGTATGCAATAATATCCTTCATTTTTTAAAATAAATATTTCTTAATTTCCACACTTGATTTTTATGATTTTTGTATTTTCGGGGGCAACTGCTTTTGTTTTTTCACGCTGTTAACAGTTCTTATTTGATTTTTAAGATATATGGTTACTATATTTTTAACTTCATTAAACTGTTTTCTTCTTTCTACGTTTCAGCAAAATACTAGAATATAATGTACTATTTTATCTACGGTTTTTATGCTTTAACCATGTTATTTTTATTTTTAGTTATTGAGTATTGAATTAGTATGTATTTTGTTGATAATTACAATTATTCTGCTACATAAACGTATATTGTTCACACAAAACACTTTTTAAATTTCAAGTTCTGCTAAATTACCTCCCCCATGTTTCAGGAATATTTTGCTATTTCTTGCATTAGTATTACTTTAATTACAATTAGTAGCATACTCTTTCATAACACATATATATACTAACATCAAATTAGTATTACATATAACATATTACACTTGCTTGCACTTTAGCATTCAAATAGAAACGGGGTAATCATCATGGATATACTTTCAATTGGAGCAGATGGACTTTCTTCAGGCCTTAGTCTTTTTATAGTCATATCTGCATTCCTGCTTGGTGCGCTTCATGCGCTTGAACCAGGTCACGGAAAATCTATAATGGCAGTTTTTGTCATGGGTACGGATGCAGATCTTAAAGACGCACTTCTTCTTGGGATGACTATTGTTGTATCTCATGTTATTGTGGTACTGGCATTGGGAGTTGCATCGATCTATCTGATAGAAGCTTTGAATGTGGACATGACCCATGATATCATGAGTGTAGTGGGAGGCATCATCCTCATAGTAGTGGGAGTATGGATCCTCAGGAAATTTTTCCATCCGCACGAACATGCAATTAATACAAAAAAAGGAGTCATTGCAATAGGGCTTTCAACAGGACTCATTCCATGCCCGGCTGCACTTGCAGTATTGCTATTCAGCATCGCAAACAATCAGGTGTATAATGGTTTGATATATGTACTGATATTCAGTGCCGGCCTTGCACTGGCTATTACTTCACTGTCAGTAGTGTTTGTCAAAGGAAAAGGTTTCATTGAGAGTTATGTGAGCAGTACCAAAATAAACAAACTTCCGCTTGTAAGTGGTTCTGTTATTGTGGTGATTGGTATTTTCACATTGATGCATCCATTCCTGGAGCATGTGGCACCCTCTCTTCACATATAATGAGGGTCTACAATCCCTCATAGGTTCTTTTTAGCAACATGGCATCTCCTTCATTATCAGGACTTTCGCATATCAGCAGACCTTTTACCTTAAAGTCTTTAAGGGCGCGCATAAGTTCTGTATATTGAAGGTCAGAATCATCGAGATTCAGGTGATTTCTCTCACCTTTTTCGCTGTACTCAATACCTGAAACATGCATATGCATATCATCAAGTCCTTCCCTGCCAAGTTCATTCTCAACCAGCTCAAGTGTGGCCGAGAATTCCTCATAGCTGTTCTCAGCGCCATTGCTTCTTGCATGCAGGTGTGCAAAATCAATGCATGGAAGTACGTTCTCCAGTTCTGCTCCAAGCCTAACGTTTTCTTCAAGGCTTCCAAACTGTGTCCCCTTTCCTGTAGTTTCAGGCCGAAGTATTACTTCTATGCCTTCATCATTAAGCTTTGAACCCAGTTGTTCCAGCAATGAAAATACCTTTTCATAGACCTTCTCCGGTTTTTCTTTGTGATAATATGCAGGATGGAACACGATGTTCCTTGCACCGCAAAGACTCCCGATTCTGGATGACTTGTATATCCTCTCGATACTGGCATCTATCTTTTCAGATTCCTGTGAGTTCAGGTTGATGTAATAAGGACCATGAACGCTCAGCGAGATATTTTCTTCATGTGATTTCTCCAGAACTTCAGCAGCAGTGGCTTCACCCATCTTGACCCCGCGGACAAATTCAAGTTCCATGCAGCCAAGTCCGAGTTCCTTCACCCTTTCAATACCTGAAATACTGTTTCTCTTCCTGGAACTCTTTGGTGTACCAGCAGTTCCAAAAAGCAGTCTGGATGGCTTCATTATGCCATTCCAAGCTTTGCTTTGAGTTCCTTCATCTTCTCAGTAGAGAGTCTCTCTTCAACCATCTCGATGAAAGTATCAACATCTTCCTCTTCAAGAGACCTGATGTCCTCTTTGCCTTCCAGTGCAAGCTGGAAAAGATATTCCATTTCTTCGGTGTCCAGTTTATCCATCCTTGCCCTGAAGTCATCGGCATCAACTGCTATTTTGTGGGATAGTGGCCTGAGGATAAAGGGGTAGTTATGTCCTGAATTTGACATTGTGTTCCCGGCAAGTTCAGGTGCAAGCTTGTTAAAGATCTGATTGTCCATTTCGTTGAATACTCTTCCCATGGACAGTAGTTGTAGAAAATAGTTTATAAAATTATGTTCCGAAAACCAGTGTCTTACAAGTACCTTATTTCAGGTGACCGTGGATGTCAATCTCACCGTGGGCTATTCTTGTAGAAGATATGGGTATTTTATCGTCAGCAAGCACAAAATCTACCCTGACAATCTCGATTTCCTTCATGCTTTCCTTAGTCCTGAGCTGGTTGATCTTCAATGCAACAGGATGTGTTTCCGGTGAAACTACAATGTAATCATAGTCTGCTTCAAGCGTTTTTCCGAAGGGCTCATTGAGTTCCAGTATCGTATATTCCTGACCTTCTGAGATCTCATTGATGTATCCAAGAAGATTAGTCTTTCTGATATCATAATCAGGAACGTGCCGTGGACGCTTGTTTGCCATTTCATTGGATGTAAGTCCGATGTCTACAATTCCACTCTTTCCGGCAAGTTCGAATGCTTTGCGGATAAGTTCCTTGTGTCCGTCATGCAGGCATTCGAAAGTACCGCCTACTACTACTCTGGCCATTGCTTCCTTAATGACTGGTTTTAATGATAAGTTTTGTCGTACACATGTCATGAATACTATATATAATACTTTCACCTCGCTCTATTCAGCTATATATACTCAAAAATCAATTAGTTAATCGAATTGTGCACCAGAAGAAAACATGTGCACCCAGGAGTTAAGATAAATGTCAGAAGTGTTATTGGAAGAACTGGACCATGTCGGTCCGGCGACCGCACAGAAACTAAAAGATGCCGGTTTCACAACCGTTGAAGCAATTGCTGTTTCTTCTCCGGCAGAACTTGCAACCGCAGCTGAAATTGGTGAATCCACTGCAGCAAAGATCATTCTTGCAGCCAGACAGTCGGCTGATATTGGTGGATTTGAGACCGGTGATGTTGTGATGGAACGCAGGAAGCTTGTTGGTAAGCTTTCCACGGGATGTACCGAGTTCGATGAAATGATGGGCGGTGGTATAGACACTCAGGCAATTACTGAACTCTATGGCGAATTTGGTTCCGGTAAGACGCAGGTTGCACACCAGCTTGCTGTAAATGTACAATTGCCAAAGGAACAGGGCGGACTTAGCGGTTCTGTGATTATTATCGATACTGAGAATACCTTCAGACCTGAAAGAATAAAACAAATGGTTGAAGGTCTTTCTGAAAGATACGGTCAGGAATATGACCCTGAAGAATTCCTCAAACACATCCATGTTGCACGTGCATACAATTCCAATCACCAGATACTGCTTGTAGATTCTGCAATGGAACTTGCAAATGAATTAAAGGACAGTGATATGCCTGTGAGACTTTTCATTGTGGATTCCCTGACGGCTCACTTCAGGGCAGAATACATCGGAAGGGGAACACTGGCAGACAGGCAGCAGAAACTTAATAAACACCTGCATGGTCTGCAAAAATGTGGTGATCTCTATAATGCATCAGTAGTAGTTACAAATCAGGTTATGTCAAAACCTGATGCATTCTTTGGTGATCCTACCAAACCGATCGGTGGACACATTGTGGGCCACACAGCAACTTTCAGGCTTTACCTGCGTAAATCCAAGGGTGATAAGAGAATAGTCAAACTAGTGGACTCTCCAAACCTTCCTGATGGTGAAGCTATTATTTCTGTAACCACTCCCGGTCTGCGTGATCCATAATAATGGAAAAGAGTTAATGATTCTCCTTTTTGGAGAATACTTCCCTGTCTTTTTTTTAAGTCATATTTTTGTATTATATGTCTCTATACATGTTTTGTCTAATCATGAAATTACACCACTGAAAACACTTTTATCTCACATTGTCTTCTAATGCTTATGACATTCAAGGCCATTGTAATTGACATCGATGGAACCATTACTCACAGGGATCGCAAGCTCAGTCTCAATGCTGCTGCAAAACTACGCACCCTTGATATTCCTGTTGTGATTGCCACAGGAAACGTACTCTGCTATGCCAAAGCTGCAGCCAAACTTGTAGGAGTATGCTGCAATATAATAGCAGAGAATGGTGGTGTCATAGTTGATGGCTTTGATAATGAGCCAATAGTTTCTGATGTGATCCACGAGTGTGAGGAAGCCTACGAATTCCTTTCTTCCGAGTTCAATATGGAAAAGCTGGATTCAGTTCACAGAAAAACCGAAATAGTCCTCAGAAACAATTTTGATGTTGAAGAGGCACGTGTTATCTTGGGAACACATTTTCCTAACGTAGAAATTATAGATACGCATTTTGCCATACACATAAAGAGTAAAACGATTAACAAGGGAACAGGGCTTTTAAAAATGGCAGAGCTTATGGGTCTTGAAACCACTGATTTTGTAGCCATAGGTGATTCGATCAATGATCTGGAAATGCTTCAGGAGGCAGGATTTGCAGTTGCCGTAGGCAATGCTGATGATTTCTTAAAAGACATTGCAGATTATGTCAGTGAAGCAAGTTATGGGGACGGCACAGTGGAAGCACTAGCTTATCTTCAATCAAGTAACTTGATTTAATCAATCTGGTTAATGATTGTTAAAAAAGAATGTACAGGGCTGCAAGGCAATCTCTGCAGCCGGTGTGATCATATTTCTACAGGTTCCGGGTTCAAGCCACGGGCTATATTTTTATCAACTACTATATAGTCCTTTATGGCCCTTACAGACTCAAAAGGCAGTAATATGTACTGCTCATCGGCCCTGTATTTGGAAGTATCAAGACTCATGTCCGGTTTAACTATAAGGTCAATTAGGTCTCCTGTCCTGATATCCATTACAATATTATATAATATGCCTATCTCCGTTCCATCTGTTGCCATTACCTGTTTGCTCGAAAGGTTTTTTGCAAAGACATTTGCCATTTTCATTCGCCCCTTGATATAATAATCACATCTAAATTTTTCATATATTTATCTGTATCCTATATAAGAACTTGCTTCTTCTTTCTTGATGCCGCCCTTGAACTGTGCCTGTATTTTCTCATAATAATCTACCAGATTCTCGGACAGTGTGGGTCTGACCTTATTAAGAGCTTCTCTGAAGTACTTCATACTAACAGTTTCGGCATCAAAGTTCTCTCTCAGTGAAAGCATTACAGCTTCTCGGCATACTGCTTCAATGTCTGCCCCTACAAATCCTTCTGTCATGGTTGCAAGTTCATCAATTGTAACGTCATCTCCAAGAGGAATGTTCTTTGAATGGATCTTGAATATCTGTTTTCTTCCGGAATAGGTGGACTGTCCAACAAGAACCATCCTGTCAAATCTTCCGGATCTCAAAAGTGCAGGGTCAATTATGTCCGGTCTGTTGGTTGCGGCAATCACTACTATTTCCTTCAACGGCTCAAGACCATCCAGCTCTGTCAGAAGCTGGTTCACTACTCTTTCTGAGACCTTTGAATCCTCTGACATAGCACTTCTCATCGGTGCAATAGAATCTATCTCATCAAAGAATACAATACATGGAGCTACCTGTCTTGCTTTCTTGAATGTCTCCCTGATGGCCTTTTCAGATTCTCCTACCCATTTGGACAGCATCTGCGGTCCTTTTACACTAATAAAGTTGGCATTTGACTCATTCGCAACAGCCTGGGCCATCAGTGTTTTACCGGTTCCGGGTGGTCCGAATAGCAGAACTCCCTTAGGAGGTTTGATTCCCATGGTCACAAACCTGTCAGGTCTTGTGAGCGGCCATTCCACAGCTTCTTTGATCTCCTGCTTGGCTTTGTCCAGTCCTCCGACATCATCCCATCTGACATCAGGAACCTCTACAAGCACTTCTCTCATCGCCGAAGGCTCTATTTCTCTCAGTGCATTCTCAAAGTCATCCTTACAGACAACAATGGTGTCCAGTATCTCCTGCGGGATGTCTTCATCTTCAAGATTGATATCAGGCAGTGCTCTTCTCAAAGAGCGCATTGCAGCTTCCTGGACAAGCGCCAGAAGGTCTGCCCCTACAAATGCCTGTGTGTGTTTTGCGATATAGTCAAGGAACTCGTCGTCAACATCTTCTGCAAGAGGTACACCACGTGTGTGAATCTGCATGATTTCCAGACGGTCATCGGTATCAGGGACTCCTATCTCGATTTCCCTGTCAAATCTTCCTGGTCTTCTGAGTGCCGGGTCGATTGCATCAACACGGTTTGTAGCACCTATTACAACGACCTGTCCTCTTTCCTCAAGGCCGTCCATCATTGTAAGCAACTGAGCTACAACTCTGCGCTCAACTTCTCCGGTGACGTTCTGTCTTTTTGGTGCAATAGAATCTATCTCATCAATAAATATGATTGAAGGTGCGTCATCCTCAGCTTCCTCGAATATCTTACGGATGCGCTCTTCGCTCTCTCCGTAGTATTTACCCATGATCTCAGGGCCTGCAATATAGAGGAAGTTTGCTCTTGACTCATTTGCAACTGCTTTTGCAATAAGTGTTTTACCTGTTCCCGGTGGTCCGTAGAGAATAATTCCCTTTGGAGGTTCGATATTAAGTCTCTGGAATAGTTCAGGGTGCTTGAGTGGAAGCTCTATCATTTCCCTGACACGCTGTATCTCTGAACCGAGTCCGCCAATATCTTCGTAGGTAACTCCACGGGTCGCACCGTCATAACCACGAACAGGTTTCTGGCGAAGTTCGATTTCAGTGAACTCTCCTATTATGAGGATCTCTTCTTTAGGATCAGTTTCAACGGCGATAAGTGGAATTGCCTGTCCGCCACCCATCTGGCTGGTCATAGGCTGTGTCATTGAACTTATGATAGGGATGATGTCGCCTTCCACCAGTGGGCGTTTCATTATGTTACGTTTGATTATCTCGCTTATGTGGTCTCCATATTCCATGGAAACTCCTTCAGGAGGTGCCAGAATTACTTTTGTGGCCGTAACTACTTCCGCTTTTCTTACGGTGATCCTTTCACCAATTCCAACTCCGGCGTTCTGCCTGATAAAACCGTCAATCCTGACAATTCCCTGTCCCCAGTCCTGCCTTTCAGCCCTCCATACTTTGGCTGCTGTTTTCCTTTTTCCTTCTATCTCAACTATATCTCCGGGAGATAGTTGCAGGCTTAGGAGTGTTGTAGGATCCAGACGTATAATTCCTCTTCCAAAATCGTTAGGGTGAGCTTTTTCAACTTTTATCTGAACTTCATCCATTGTATTCATCCCAAAAATTACTCTGAACAAACTGTGAGCTTGTGATTTATAACTATCTATTTTATTCTAAAGAATAAATAAGATATGGTTTCTGCATTGATTCTGTTTCAGACTGAGAAGTTTTAAATATCTGTTGTGTATAAGTAACGCTGTAAGATTTGATACAATTCTGGATTCATTGATATTACATTTTTATCGTGGTTTTCTCAGTGTGGTTTCTTATCTTAGTTTGAATTAAAGGACGTGTATTATTTTGTTTAATAACAATGACAGAGAATCAACAGCTCCTGTAGATGTTGGCGAGACATACGAAGTAACAATTGAAGACCTTGCAAGAGAAGGAGACGGCATCGCCAGGATCGAAGGCTTTGTAATCTTTGTGCCTGACACCCAGGTCGGTGACACTGTAAATATCAAGATCACAAGAGTACTGCGCAAATTCGGATTTGCAGAAAAGGAAGAATAAATCTATTAAGAATGGTTTTTTACCATTCTTCTTTACTTTTATCCGGTTATTACCGGAATACTATTTCTCTCAGTTACTTTGTTTTAAAAAAGCTGCTAATATGCAGTCATATTGTTGTTATTAGAAGCTATTAGAAATCAGGATTTGAAAAAAAGTAATTGTTGATGATGGTTACTCCATCATCAAATTCATAAGGCTTTCTCTTGCCTCTTTAATCTCTTCAAGGGTTAATTCTGTCTTTGAATCGCCTATCTGGATGCTCAGTGTGTTTCCACCAACCGTGCCAATGACAGTGTATGGCAGTTCTCCAAGCATTTCCTTGACAACATCCGGTTCGGAAGTTGCTATCAGTGCTCTGGCATATGATTCAGAGAACAGGATATCATCAGTTCTTAAGCCCTCTGCAACACCGCTAAGGTCGACTTCAGCACCTGTCTTCTCACACATTTCTGCAAGTGCGACTGCAATTCCACCAAGTGATACATCGTGTGATGCAGTAATCTTTTCACTCTCTGCAAGGCTGATAAGTGCATCTATAACCGCAGTTACGTTCTCAGGGACCTGTGGAGCCTTTCCATCCATTTTCTTTCCTATAATGTTATAGTACTCAGAACCTCCAAGCTCATCGGATGTGCTTCCGACCAGAATTATTGTGTCGCCATTATTTGAGAACACTCCTGCCGGTGCTTTTGTCACATTTTTGATGTAACCTGCAAGTCCGATTGATGGTGTTGGGACAATTGCTGTCTTAAATTCACCACTTTCATTGTACAGGGAAACATTTCCGCCGACAACAGGTATTGACAGGTCTCTTGCAGCATCTCCAAGCCCGAGAATTGCGTGCTTGAACTGCCAGTAAATGTCAGGCCTCTCAGGGTTTCCGAAGTTAAGACAATCGACAATTGCGATTCCGCGTGCACCTTTTACTGCAAGGTTCATTGCATTTTCAACAACTGTTCCTTTTCCACCTGCATATGGGTCAAGGAGCGTATGTCTTGGATTGCATCCGCATGAAAGTGCAATTCCTTCCTTTCCATCGATTCTCAGTATACCTGCATCATCGCCTGGTTTTGTAACAGTCCTTACCTGTACTTCATGGTCGTACTGTCTGTAGATCCATCTCTTTGATGCTACATTGTGTGATGACAATACATCGATAATTGCCTGTTTGATGTCTGCCGGAAATTCCGGTTTATCTCCAATATCACGTTCCTGCGGAGCAGTTGATGGGCGCTCAAAGGTTGGTGCACCTTCGGTCAGGAGCTTGACTGGGATGTCTGCTGCAATCTCTCCCTGGAATTCTACTGTATAGTTAAGTTCCTCAGTGAGTTCACCGATCATACTTCCGTTAAGGTCGTATTTCTTTGCAATTTCAAGGACCGCATCAACATTTTCAGGTTCAACTTCAAGGAGCATACGTTCCTGTGACTCTGCGATGAGTATTTCGTAAGGGGTCATGCCGCTTTCACGAAGAATGACATTGTCTGCAATGATCTTCATTCCAAGGTTACCCTTTGCTGCCATTTCTGAACTTGCACCGGCAAGTCCTGCTGCCCCAAGGTCTCTGCATGATTTTACGTATCCTTTTCCAATGGCTTCAAGTGTTGCTTCTATAACGAGTTTCTCTGTGAACGGATCTCCGATCTGGATACTTGGCCTGTCTTCTGCTTCTGAATCTTCAGAAAGGTCTCTTGATGCGAATGATGCTCCGCCAAGTCCGTCTCTTCCTGTGGTGGAACCCATAAGGACAAGCTTGTTACCTGCTTTCTGTGAGCATGCGGTCACAACATCCTTTTCGCGGGCAAGTCCCACTGCAACCACATTTACAAGAGGGTTTCCACTGTATGATTCGTCAAAGAATGCCTCTCCACGTACAACCGGCACACCGATGCAGTTTCCGTATCCTGCAATTCCTTCAATGATGTGTTCAAAAAGATAGAGGTTCTTCGGGTTATTAAGCGGACCAAAGTAGAGTGGGTCCATAAGTGCAATTGGTCTTGCTCCCATTGAAATAATGTCACGCACAATTCCGCCAACACCTGTTGCTGCACCGTTGTATGGGTCAACATATGATGGGTGATTGTGGCTCTCCATTCCTATTGCGAGCACCCATCCGTTTCCAAAGCTGATAATTGCTGCATCGTCACCAGGACCGATTATAACCTTGTCTCCGGTGGTTGTAAATGTTTTAAGCAGGGGTGCGCTTGAGCGGTATGAGCAGTGCTCACTCCACAGGTTAAGGAAGCATCCCTGTTCTACGAGATTAGGTTCTCTTCCCATTTTCTCTGTTATGATCTTTAAGTCATCTTCAGGTAACATCTATGTTCCTCGGTAGTTGAGTATTATTATAATATGGTGATTCTATCAGGGCTTTAAAGAACCCGGAATGTAATAAACATTTCTTTAAACAGGTTTTAACATCTGTATGTATCTATCCATTCCATGCAGCTCTTCAGTGCCTAATGACATTGATTTTCAAATTCAAATGTATCGCCAGGTTTAATCCCTAATTTTTCAGATTTTCCGTGGGATGTTTCAATGATGTATTTTACCTTTCCTTCGCAGGAGCAAGTACCAATCCATGCTTTCAGACTGGATGTTTTTATGACCTTTTTCTTATCGTCAAGGAAAATAGCATCAATTGGATAAGTGACAAATAGCATATGCAACGAAATTCTCTGGGCTTTCTTCATTACAAATACAAGGGCATAGTTGTCAGGTATCCTCTTACTGAACATAAGCCCCTTGATATGCTTTAGGATGTTGCAGGCAAAATCAACGTCCGTTGCTACTTCTTTACCATTAGATTTTAATATCATCGAAGTTTTACTCTATTCATCTATTTAATTAAATGCATATGGAGTGTTTAAAATAGATAATAATGTCGGAGGAAATACCACAAGATGAGTTCAGAAATGTGTTCAGTCTGCGGATTGCCAAGGGAACTTTGCATTTGCGAAGAAGTGGCAAAAGAGCAGCAAAGAATAATTGTCAAAGTAAATAGAAGAAGGTACGGTAAAGAAGTAACAGTCGTAGAGGGTTTTGATGCCCACGAAATCGATCTTCATGAGCTTTCTACTTACCTGAAATCTAAATTTGCATGCGGTGGAACTGTAAAAGGAAATTCTGTTGAACTTCAGGGAAATCACCTGAGCCGCATGAAAGATGTTCTTATTGAAAAAGGGTTTTCTCCAGATCAGATCAAGGATTAATACTATTCTCACGTGTGTGGACAGACCACACATGTTTTTAACGGCACTTAAGCTGATTATGTTCTCTAGCATACTTGCTGAAGGATATTTATTTATTGAAGTCTTCTCTTCTTATAATGGATACTATGAAAAGGATCTACATGGACCACAGTGCAACCACTCCAGTTGATTCATTGGTTGTGGATGCTATGTTACCATTTTTTTCAGAGACCTTTGGTAACGCTTCAAGTCTTCATTCATTTGGAACCGAAGCTGCAGAAGCTCTTTCTCTGGCACGTAAACAGGTTGCAGATGCTATAGGGGCTCTTCCCGAGGAAATCATATTCACGTCTGGCGGGACGGAATCTGATAATCTTGCAGTAAGGGGTGTGGTTCCATTCAATGAAGGTAAAAAGCACGTCATAACTTCTGTCATCGAGCATCCGGCAGTTCTCAATACATGTGCTTTCCTTGAAAGTCTGGGACATGAAGTTACGTATGTTCCGGTAGATACTGATGGGTTAGTTGATGTGAAGGCACTTGGAAAGTCAATCAAAGAAAACACTGTGCTAATATCGGTAATGCATGCCAACAACGAAGTTGGCACCATCCAGCCTATAGAAGAGATATCTGCAATTGCAAAAGAACATAATATCTATTTCCATACGGATGCCGTGCAGAGTGTTGGAAAAATTCCTGTTAATGTAGACGATCTGGGCGTTGACATGCTTTCTATTTCATCCCATAAGATACACGGCCCCAAAGGAGTCGGAGCTCTTTATGTCCGCAAGGGGACTACGATCAGTCCTATAGTGTTTGGCGGAAATCATGAAAAGGGAATGCGTTCAGGAACAGAGAACGTTTCCGGTATAGTAGGATTTGCAAAAGCAATGGAGCTTGCAGTTGAGCGCCTGGCCGATGATTCAATACACATGACCCGGATGCGTGATTCACTCATTGGCAGGGTATTTGATACAATTTCCGATGTTCGCCTGAACGGTCATCCTTCCAAACGCCTTCCAAACAACGTAAATATGAGTTTCAAATACGTTGAAGGCGAATCAATGCTCATGCTGCTGGATATGCAGGGAGTTGCAGTATCCACGGGTTCTGCATGTTCTTCAAAATCACTAAAAGCTTCACATGTGCTCAGTGCACTGGAAATCGAGGATGAGTTCATACATGGTTCCCTGAGGATAAGTCTTGGAAGGGAGAATAGCATGGGTGATATTGATTATGTTGTCAATGCTTTGCAGGAAACAATTGCTAAGTTAAGGGCAATGTCTCCACTTGCTGGCAGGTAACTATGGATAACTAAGGAGGAATGGTTCTGTATTCTAAGAAAGTAATAGAGGAGTTCAGTAACCCTGCAAATGTAGGGGTTATTGAGGATGCCGATGGTGTGGGCGAGATTGGAAGCACAATAGATGGTGATATAATAAATATCTCCATAAAGGTTAAGGATAATATACTGGAAGACGTTAAGTTCAAAACCTTCGGGTGTGTTGTTGCGATTTCCACATCAAGTGCAGTTGCCAAACTGGCAAAAGGAAAAACAGTAGATGAAGCCATGGCACTGACAAACGAAGATGTGATCAACTACCTCGATGGTCTTCCAGAAGGAAAAGACCGATGTTCAGGTTTTGCTCTTGACGCTTTGAAAATGGCAATTGAAGATTATATTCATAAAAGTGAATAACAATAATAATAACGAAAAAGGTGACTTTCTGTGAAAACAACATGTGAGATCATGGTTCAACGTGTATTGCCTGCCATCCGTGCAGAACTTGCTAGATGTATGATATGGGAACACGGGAAGAACCAGCAGGAAGTTGCAGAGATCCTTGAGTTATCAAGGGCTGCGGTGTCTCAGTATTTGAATGATAAAAGGGGTGCAGAGGTGGATTTCTCAGAAGATGCCCAGCAGGAGATACAGAGATTTGCAGCGAAATTAATTGAGGGAATGAGCACCCGGGAACAGGTTGCGGGTATGTGCAACGTGTGCAAGTTCGTTCAGCGCTCCGGCTGGCTGAACAAAAATGAACCTGATGCCGGATATTGTATCCTTTGCGGAGACAGCGAAGTCATTGACTCCTAATCTTTGCATAAAATGCAAGGGCAAAGGTCTTTGTGGAAGGCCATACTGCCCGATTCTTGAAAAATTCAAATCCATTGAATCAGTGGTTCCAAAATCCTCTGGAGAAACGTCCATATTTGGAGCATCTCCACCATCTGTTTTTGTTGGCAGGTACAACTATCCGAATGTGATGGCAGGACCAATGATCCCTCCGCAACTCTGCGGGGATGATGCAATGCAGCTAGAAGATCCTAAAGCATTGCTGAAAATGGGCATACAGGATGTCATAGCTTCCCGCTCCCAGCTTGTAAGGGCAAATACCGGGGTCAATGTGAAAAATGCCCGCTCTCCTGATAATCCTCTTATCGAGAAGTCTCAGGAACTCGCTCTTTCAAAAAAGCCGGTGGATACTGAAGCATGGTTCAATAAGCCCATCAGTAACAAACTGAAATTCGATAATGTGCTGACTCCCATGGGTCCGTCAGGAGACCTTAAGAAGTTCGATATAACTGAGAATCCTAAGGTTCCAAAAAAAGTGGATTCTCTTGTCTATGACGATGATGCCCTGGCAAAAGATGCCATCTCTGAACTCTGGGGTGGCAATATTCCTGCAGAGCATATTTCACGTCTGTTATCCATCGGTCTTTTAGGTCAGGAAAGAAAACTCGTTCCTACACGATGGTCAATAACAGCTGTTGATGACATGGTTGGAAAAGACCTTCTGACTGAGATAAGGGACTACCAGCAGTTAAGTGAAGTAACTGTTTTCAGCGGCGGTGTTTTTGGGAATCATTTCGAGATTATCTTAATACCTCGCATGTTCTCTTTTGAACTGATAGAAGTCTGGATGCCACGAACAGTATGGTCCGGTGGCAGCACATGGATAGAAGCAGACCATGAAGGGTTTGGAGGAAAAACAAAGTATTCCAACCTTGCAGGCGGTTATTATGCAGCGCGTCTTGGTGCCCTTGAGTATCTCAAATCCATACGGAGACAGGCTACTGTTTTCATGGTAAGGGAAATTCGTCCGGAATACTGGGCTCCGCTTGGAGTATGGGTTGTGAGGGAAGGCGTAAGGGAAGCTTTCAGTAAAGAGCCTGAAAAGTTCGGTTCGGTAGAACAGGCAATAGCAAATATTTCCACTCGTCTGAAGACCGATAAATCAAAATGGATGGCTCAGGCAGCTATGTTGCCCGATGTCCGTTTCCAGCGAACTCTGGATTCTTTCTTCTAAATAGTTCTATATATCTTATTTATTACTATATAGTATATAGTACGCACCTTTATGTTTATGTCTTTACTTTGCCCTACTAAATCTATATAGTGGAGAATATTATCGATGAGTCTCTTTGATCCTCTCGTATTGTTACTGGTTGCAGCAGGTCTTTACATGGCGTGGAATATTGGTGCCAACGACCTTGCAAATGCCATGGGAACGTCAGTAGGCAGCGGTGCGTTGTCTATCAAACAGGTAATTATCATCGCAGGTCTTTTTGAGTTTGGAGGCGCTGTGCTTTTTGGAAAAAGAGTAACTTCAACTATTGCCAAGGGAATCGTTCCAATTGATTCCATTAGTGCAATAGATCCTCATCTTGTGGCTATAGGTATGCTTGCAGCTATTCTTGCAGCAAGTTTCTGGATTACCCTTGCAACATTCTATAATCTTCCGGTATCTACAACTCACTCAATAGTAGGAGCTGTCCTTGGTTTCGGTCTGACAGCAGTCTATTATGGAATGATAAGCTATAGCGAGATCAAATGGGCTGTCCTCACCAAGATCGTTGGTAGCTGGCTCGTATCACCTCTTCTTGGAGCTGTCATTGCTTATGTCATATTCACCCTTATTCGATATTTCATTCTTCAGAAAGCTGATGACCCGTACAATGTAGAAAAGAAATTCGTTGTCTTCCAGACAATGACCGCGTGTTATATTGCCTTTGCACATGGGTCCAATGATGTTGCAAACGCGGTAGGTCCACTTTATGCAGGACTTAGTTCTCTTGATATGGCAGGAGTAAGCGTTCCTCTCTGGGTAATGGCTCTTGGAGGTATTGGAATGGTTGTCGGATTGGCCACATGGGGGTACCGTGTCATTGAAACTATCGGTACACGTATCACAGAACTTACTCCAACCAGAGGATTTTCAGCAGAATTTGCAACAGCTTCAGTAGTTGTGCTCCATAGTTACAGTTCTTTACCAATATCAACCACACATACTCTTGTTGGTTCAGTAATTGGTGTAGGTCTTGCAGGTGGTCTTGCAGCGGTTGATTTAAGTGTTATCGGAAAGATAGTTGTTTCCTGGATAGTAACCGTACCCGTGGCAGCTCTTACATCTGCACTGATATTTGCGGGACTGTTGGGAGTTGGAATATGATCAAAAAAGAGTATATTCGTTCCGTATTGAATGTATTTGCAAGCTCACCTTTCAAGCCTCTTGTAATGCATGCCAACAAAGGTGGAGATTGCGTAAGAAAGCTCAATGAGTCTGTTAAGGCTTACTGTGAAGGTGACATGGAAAAGGTCGAAGCTCTGAACAAGGAGATCGATGTACTAGAGCATGAAGCGGATGTCATAAAACAGACAATTCGCTCTGAACTATCCTCTTCTATTATGCTTCCGGTACATGCCAATGATCTGCTTAATTTCCTGAAACCACAGGATTCTATATCAGATGACGCTCAGGAAGTTGCATTCTGGCTCACACTTCGGAAATTTGAAGCTCCATCCGAGATACATGAAGGTTTCTGTGAACTCATACTAAAGACTCTTGAAACAGTTGAGCTTTATGAGGATCTTGTTGCAACACTTGGTGAGCTTCTCGAAACTTCTTTTAGTAAAAGGGATGTTGAAGAAACTCTTGCCCTTGTAACAAAAGTTGAGGAAATGGAGCATCAGGTAGATATCATAGAAAAGGACCTTGTTAAGCTGATATTCCGCAATGAGGATGCCATTGGTGCACTGGGTGTTTATCATCTGTCTCGCCTTGTAAGGGGAATAGGCGACATTGCAGACAAAGCTGAACATGCAGCTGATAGGTTAAGAACAATGGTTCTGAGAAGGTAATCACCTTCTCATTTTCATTCATTTATAGTCATTTGTGAAGACAACCATCTTCATTCATCTTTTTCAGTAATTCCACAACAGAATATGCTGCACGGGTTATTCCCATACTTCGTCTATCAGTATCAGTTCCTGCTGTATACAATCCATTAATGGGTGTTCTTACATCTGCAAAATAGCCATCAATTGTAACTGCAGCTTTTTCAGGAATTGTTATCTGGTTGTGTGTCATTTCAATATGGTCTTCAATTCCCGGAATAGCCTTGTATATTGTGTCATATGCCTTTTTGATCTGCATATCTTCATTATCATCATCCTTGAGGATAAATGAGAAACCTACTAGCTGTTTACCTTTGGGTGCCAGAGAAGTATCATAGTTACTAATTGGCATTGCCCAGTATGGTGAATCCTTGAACCATATCTCAGAACCGATGTAATTAAAATCATCTCTCACAGAATCAAGTCCAATCCACACAGTCAGGCTTTTTGTGTGTGCAACTCTTCTGAGATCCTGTATGTAGGTATTCGGAAGACTTTCTATCATTTCTGGCAAGTCTGTTACAAATCCTGTGTAAACTACTTTGTCAGCCCTGTATACCTCATCAGCTTCAACACCTATTACTTTCCCTTTTTCAGTGATTATCTTCTTCACTTCACAGTCTGTCTTGATTTCCACAGTGTTTGGCAGTGAGAACAATACAGCGTTAAGTATGCCTTTTAGTCCCTTTCGGGGATAGCCCTGTGAATAGTTTACTTTATTAGTGGCCAGTCTTCCAAGTGATGTAAAAGGATTGGATACTTTGGTGAGTTTCATCTGCAGGGAAGTATGAACATTTGGTGGCAGGAATGATTTTGGAACCGGCTCAGGGCTTATCTTTTCATTGTGTTTCAGGATACTTTCAAGCTGTTCCTCCGGTACACTGTCTCTCACAAAACTGCTTCCTGTAAGAATTCTCTGGGCAGATGTCTGTTTCATGTCCTTGCCTGAAAGGAAATAGCAGATCGTATCAATAAAATGGTATGTATCTGCTGTCAGGTTAGTTGGCATAAATTCATATACGGACTCTTTGGACAGGTCAGTTCCAAATGTCGAAAGGGTGAGTGCCTTTGTAATCGCTTGTGTAAGAATGATCCTGTCTTTACGTGGAAGTACATCAAATGTGACAAATTCCTTTACATTGGAAGGTACTTTCATAAAAGTATCTTCTGTTCTCACAAAGTAATTACCATAATCCTCAAAGACTGGCAGGTAATCAAAATAATTGTCCATAAGCCTTCTAAGAGGGCCAACTTCAAGATGTGTAATGGCGTGAGCACCTGTATCTACCTGGAAACCATCAACCATGTAGCTGTTACAGTTGCCGCCAACAAATTTGCTTTTTTCAAGAACAAGTACTCTGTTGCCGTGTTTGGATAAAGTGAGTGCGGACAAGAGTCCGCTTATGCCGGCACCTACAATGATCACATCGTAATCTTCCATCATTTCCCCTCATTACGATAGTGTTCTTATTCAAATATCTCAGGTACGATACGCTTTGCAACTTCTTCATATGCTTTTGAAAGGTCTCCTTTGTCAAAGCGGAAAATATCCTTGTCCATTGACTGGCCTGTACTCTTGTCCCAGAGACGGCATGTGTCACATGATATCTCATCGGCAACAACGATCTTGCCGTCCATTCTGCCAAACTCAAGTTTGAAGTCAGGGAGCAGGAATCCTTTCTCATCAAGGTAACTCTTCAGTATTTCATTGATCTTGAGTGCCATTTCACGTATTTGTGCGACCTCTTCATAGGTAGCAATACCCATTGCAACAGCGATGTCCTCGTTCATCATAGGGTCACCGTGTTCATCGCTCTTGTAATCCATGACAAGCACAGGTGTCTTGAAAACAGTTCCTTCCTCTATTGGGTATTTGCGGGTAATGGAGCCTGCTGCAATGTTCCTTGGGATCACTTCTATTGGAATAATTTCTACAGCACGGACAAGCATCTCATTACCGGATTCCATGCCAAGGTAGTGCGTTGGAATACCTTTTTCTTCGAGCATTTCAAAGAGCTTTCTGGAAATCTGGGCGTTGTAATATCCTTTGTTTGCAGCTTCACTCTTCTTTTTTCCATCAAAAGCAGTAAGGCTGTCTCTGAATACTGAAATCAGTTTTTCAGGGTCTTCGGTTCTGTAAATAGTCTTTGCTTTACCTGAGTATAATTCTTCTTTTTTCATCGGTATCCTCTTTTTCCAGTTTTGTTATTGATTATTTTATAATATAGATATCCTATAATTATTTATGTCTTAATTAATGTATCATTTATGTACTATAAATGCATACTAAATGTTATTATAGCACTGAAATGATTACTATTATGTTTATTGCGTTTGATTATTTTATAGGTGAATTATATGGAACAGGAACTTATGCGTATTGGTGTATCACTTCCCGAAAATCTTCTTACTAAATTTGATTCCATCATTGAACAAAGAGGTTATTCCTCACGTTCAGAAGGTATCAGAGATTCTATCAGGAACTATATTACCCATTATGAGTGGATGAGTGACGTTAAAGGAAGGCGCGTCGGTACTATCACATTGATCTACGACCATACCAAGCGTGGCCTTTCAAGCGCTCTCACTGAGATACAGCATGATTACTCTCATATTATAAAGTCTTCCGTCCACATTCATCTTGACCACGACAACTGCCTTGAAGTTATCATACTTGATGGTGAAGGTGAGGAAGTAAAAGCAGTAGCAGAAAGGACAATGGCACTGAAAGGCGTCAATTATGTCAAGCTTAACACGGCACTTCCTGCTGAGAAAATATAAGAATTAAATCCCTTTTTTGAATGAGGAGTCAATACTCCTCAATAATTTATCCCCGGTTTCTGTGAGATAGTATATCTGGAAATTTTTGTCTCTTCTTGAATCAACAAGTTCTGCGTCTTTCAGGAGCTTCAGGTGATATGACAATGCTGAATGTTTATAGTCTGTAGTTTCAACTAGCACGCATACACAAAGTTCGGTTATCTGAAGTGCTTTAAGAATTCGTATTCTGACAGGATCGGACAGTACTTTGAAAACAGACACAAGGTTGTCTACATTCTCTTTCATGACATTATGAACTTCCAGTGATGTCGCGTCCGGAAGAATGTAAGGTTCCTGAATTATGTTTATGTTCTGATCTGCCATCTACTGAGTAATTAGGTTTAAGTAATTAATAGGTTTTGACTAATGCCAGCAAAATAAATTTTAAAAAGAAGGTCTATTTAAGACCTTTTTCTATGAAAAGTGCTGCATACTTCTTGTCAGTACCCTGTATATGACCCACAAGCCAGTCCTTAAGGAAGTTAAGTATGTCGTAGCTGACACCTGCTTTACCTTCCTCATAATCTTTCTTGAAAGCGAGCACCTTTTCTACAAACTTTTCATGTTCTATTTTGTGTTCTTCATAATCAGGATATGCATAACGTTTCATATATTTTTCTTCGGTAGTAAAATGGAATTTTGTATACTCTGCCATCTTGTTAATAATGTCCAGAGATACTTCTTTGCTTTTTGCATTCTTCATCGCATCATGAAGCTCGTTGATCATACCCACGAGTACTTTATGCTGGTCATCGATTTCTTTTATTTGAAGGCTGTATTTATCTGACCATGTAATAAGTGCCATAAACTATCACCAGTAAATTAAAGGTAATTAAAATATAAATGCTTTATTATATTTAAAAAAAGAATACCTAGTAATTTAATACCAGATTGTCAGAGTATTGTTATCTGTTCCTATCCCTATAGCAAATCTATCATATCCATAGCTTACTGCAGCAGTATTAGTATTAACCCTGCCATCAAGTTCCAGTTCATCTACAACCTGTATTCCATCATTATTTTCTTCAAGAACAGCAAGTTCCTCGTAATTCTGCAATGGGACAAGAAGCTCAGTGTTCTCGTCTTCATCAAAGTTTCCTGCAATGGCCATGTCCAGATTTGCTGATCCTGCAAGGTGAGAACTATAACCTGAAAGACTTGAGGTGATTGTCAGCTCATCACCTTTCCATTTGTAGAGTTCAACGATTCCTCCTATGTGAGGTGTAAGTACATCAGCGATCCTCTTCTCTCCATCAGGTCCGAAAGGAGCTACAGCGATCTGGTGTCTCCACATGTATCCAGAACCCGCAGCACGTCCTTCTGCCAGAAGATTTCCGTTTTCATCAAGTACAACCAGTCTGGCTCCTTCCTCCTCATAGCTGAGTGTTACAATAATCTCTCGAGAACCGTCTCCATCAAGGTCTGTCCATATTGGTGCAATCCCTTCGATCACGTTTCCTTCAGGTATACTGATGACTGTGCTGATATTCGGCTTTGTGATCGTATCAACGATAGTTATGCTTGAAGCCTCTATATTGTCCCCCAGTATTCCATGGTCATATTTTTCAGTGGGTCCGGTAAGTAACATTATTCTTTCTTTTTCATCTACCAGCAACCTGGCATCAGGAAGCGCATCAACTTTAAGGCGCGAGAATTCTTTATCATTCACCCTGAAAACAAGATCTCCTGTAGAGTCTATGAATACTGTTCTTCCCGAACCTGTAAGGACTATAGGATGTGTAAAAAGTGATTCATTCCACAGCCCAGGAGCAAGCAGGAATGCTTCTCCCTCTTTAATCATAAGAATTGGTGGACTATCGGGGTGGATTCTGGAAGGGCTTACATTTCTCTCTACAATGACACCATCTGACAATTCAAAAGCATCAACTGTGCCATCATCCAATACAACAGCCCATATGCTTCCGTTATTGGAAGGCGCGGCTACAACCCACTCCGGTTCACCGTCCAGTTTTTTCGTTATCTTTTTTGCATTAAGTATGTCCAGTTTGCCTTCAACAACTCTGTTCCCGTCAGGTTGAACATAAGTGTAGGCTAGTGTGAAAGGTGTTCTGTAATTGAAAGTACAATAATCACAATCCAATATCTCACTGGGTATTATGATATCTTCCTGTTCTTCCTGCTCTTCATTTATTACAATGGCAAGAATGACTATCGATGCCATTATTATCAGCAGTATGTACTTTTCTTTTCCACTACTTCCTATCATCTTACTTCTTTACGCTCCGGGTTGTGTATTTTAAGCCCTCTGCAATGAGGAATGTTATAAACGCAACAGCAATTGGCATGAGCCATTCAGATGGAGAAAGGGCGATCAATCCAAATGCATCGTTAAGTTTTGGGATATACATGACCGATACAGTTGCGAAGAATGTAGCTGTAACTCCGGCTATCATTAAGCGGTTACTAAATATCCCTATGCTGAATACGGACTTTTCAAGTGACCTGAATGCCAGCGGTATGAACAGGATCATACTAACAACCGTAGCGAATGTCAGTGTCCTTGCCATGCTTGTATCAGCTACCGGATCACTCATTTCAAACACAAGGAAAGATGCACTTCCCATTGCAAACGCCAGTGTGATCACAAGGAATAGATTGCGCTTTTTAAGGAAATTGTCATTCGGGTCTCTTGGTGGTATTGTCATGATCCCTTCAGTTGCCGGGTCAAGTCCAAGTGATACAGCGGGCATTATCTCATTGAACATATTGATGAAAAGTATCTGCAATGCAAGCAGCGGTATTAGGTCAAATCCAAGAAGACTTATGCCTGCCATTATCAGTATGATAAGCATGAAATTCCTTGAGATCAGATAGGTTATGAATTTCTCAATATTATTGTAAATGGTCCTGCCGCCACGAATCGCTTCCACAATGGTTGCAAAGTTGTCATCCTGAAGTATCATGACACTGGATTCCTTCGCAACATCCGTTCCTTTTATTCCCATTGCAATGCCAATATCAGCTTTTTTAAGAGCTGGTGCATCATTCACACCGTCTCCTGTCATAGCAACGATGTGTCCTTTTTTCTGAAGGGCATTTACAATCCTGAGTTTCTGTTCCGGCATTGTCCTGGCGTAAACGTTTATATTATCAACAATGATATCAAACTCCTCATCGTTGAGTTCTTCAAGCTCATCACCGGTGACCGCGCAGTCCTCTGCTATTTTACTGAGTTTTTCATCCTCATAGACTCCGCAACCATTTTTGCCATCGAACAGGCCAATGTTTCTTCCAATAGCCTTTGCAGTTTCCTGGTTGTCTCCGGTTATCATTATTACTTTAATGCCAGCTTTCCTGCACATTTCAACGGCTTCTTTTGCCTCTTCTCTTGGAGGATCTATCATTGCCACAAGTCCAAGGAATATCATATCCTTTTCAAACTCTGCAGTGTCAGCTCCGACAGACTCTTCCTTGCATGCAACGGCCAGTACTCGATAGGCAGAACTTGCAAACTCCAGGTTCTTATCAAGTATTATCTCTCTATCCTTTTCTGTGAGGAAGAATCTGTCTCCGTTTTTCTCTATAACACTGCACTGCGGCAGAACATATTCAGGAGCACCTTTTGTAAATGAGATAAATCCACTTTCGGTCTTGTGGATAGTTGTCATTATCTTCCTTTCGGAGGTGAAAACTATCTCTTCTGTCATTTCATAATTTTTATCAAGTTCATCCTTCCAGAGATCAGCCTTTGCAGCGGCAACAGTAAGAGCAATTTCAGTGGGGTCTCCAACAACTTCCCATTTCTCACCTTTCTTTTCAATGGCAGAATTGTTACAAAGCGTGATTCCCCTGAGAAGATCAAGTGTAGTACCATCATTCTTTAGATCAAGATTGTTTCCACGTTTCAGGAAATCTCCTTTGGGAATGTATCCTGAACCAGTGACATCAATTTCAGTCTCGCTGACAAACAGTTTTTCCACCGTCATTTCATTGCGGGTAAGTGTACCTGTTTTGTCTGTACAGATAATTGTGGTTGAACCAAGAGTCTCCACAGCAAGCATTTTTCTGATAATGGCATTGTGTCCTGCCATTTTTTTCATGCCGTATGCAAGGGTTATTGTAAGTGTGAGAGGCAGCCCTTCAGGCACAGCGGCCACTGCAAGAGCCAGTGATATCAGGAGCATATCACCAAAAGGCGCTCCAATGTAAATCCCTATTGCAAATGTAATTGCAGAAGCAAGAACAGCGAGAAATGCCAGTGTCAGGGAGAGTTTTGTAATTTTAGTCTGAAGCGGAGTGTCTTCATCTTTTGTCTGGATGAGGCTTGCAATCTGTCCAATCTTAGTGTTCATCCCGGTTGAAGTGACCAGGGCCTTACATTTTCCATGAACAAGCTGAGTACCGGCAAAAATAGTATCGTTTTCGTTTTTACCAACCGGCACACTCTCTCCTGTCAGGGCTGATTCATCTATCTTAAGGGCGACTGCCTCAAATACAAAAGAATCTGCCGGAATTTTGTCGCCCGTCTCGAGAACAAGAATATCTCCGGGAACAACATTGACTGTGAATATCTTTCGAAGACGTTTATCTCTCAGTACGGTGGTTTCGGGCTGCACTATGCTTTTCAATGCCTCCATGGCTTTTTCAGCCCGATACTCCTGAATGAATCCCAATGTGATGACAACGGCAATTGTGAACATTATTACCCAGAAGTCAATGGTCTCACCAATTGCAAGGGAAATTACAGCGGCAGCAGCGAGTACCCATACTATCAGGTTTACGAACTGTCCTGCAAAGACTTTCAACGCCGTTGTTTTTTTCTTTTCAGTAAGCTCGTTCTTTCCGAAACTTGCTAACCTTTCCTGTGCTTCCTGCTCGGAAAGTCCGACTCTGGAACTTTTCATTTCAGCGAATACGTCTTCAAGAATAACGTTTTCCTGTTCCACTTAGTTTCTCCCCTTTATTTCCATTTGATTATCAGTTACTATATTCATCTTTGTTGCTATATCTTTTTTAGCCTGTCTGCAAAATCGGATGATATATAATTATCAGTGCTCATGCACACATGTGTTGCAAATTCAATTGCAGTGTTGATGATCTCATCCCATTCAGATTCAGAAACTGTGTAGATGTTCGTGATTTTCCTGCGATGCAACATGTATGCTATGCCTGCATTGAAAGTATCACCTGCCCCAACAGTGCTTAAAGTCTCGATTTCAGGGACTGTGTATTGTTTAGAATAAGAAGGCGTTCTCAGGTAAACACCACGGGAATTTGCGGTGTAAATTAGTACATCACATCCTCTCCCGCAAACAAAATCATATGCATCATCAGGATTATTGCATCCTGCTATCATTTTCATATCCTCATCCGAAGCCCTTACAATATCTGCAAATTTTATGTTCTCAGATATCACTGGTCTGATCTCTTCAAGTGAAGAAGAAAGAGAATCTCTGAAATTAGGATCATAATACAGCATAGTACCCTTGTTTTTTGCAGTAATAATAAGATTTTTCAGTCCTTCTCTGATTTCCGGTTTTAATGCCATAATTGAACCGAACATGAGTATGTCTTCAGGCTCATATTCCGGTAATTCAATATCAAGACGCTTTTTAGGAAAATTTTCATAGAACTCAAATGATGCATCGTTGCGTTCATTCAGAAATACAAGTGAAAGAGGCGACTTGCCATTATATAGGAAAAGATGGGCGGTTGAGACTCCATTCTCATTGAGGAATTCTTTGATCCGGATGCCTATATTGTCATGCCCGAACTCGCTGATAAATGATACCGGAACTCCTGCTCTTCCAAGAGAGACGGAACTATTCAGCATGGCTCCACCGGGGCAGGATGCTATTATTTTTCCTTCCTTGAAAAGTATGTCATAAAAAGTTTCGCTGATGGTGTAAACATGTGATATGTTATCATCCGCCAGAATTCAGTTTTTAATTATCCGTAATATCTGTTAGTATTCCTACAATGTAGGCTACAATTCCATTTTCATCACGTATGAATGTGGTTTTTTCCTCAACTGTTCTGACATGTTCCTTTTTAGTCCTTATCCTGTATTTCTGTGAAAGTCCGGCAGCACCTTCAAGTGCATTTTCCTTCAGTTCCAGAACGACTCTGTCAAGGTCATCAGGATGAACAAGTTCCTTGAAATTCACTTTTCCTGATGAAAAATCTTCAGTTTTGTATCCTAATTCCTCAATTGATGAAGATACAAATTCCACTTTCCCATTTTCCTTACGTATGAATGCTATTATTCCTGAGTTATCAAGAAGCATTTCAAGGGCTTTAACACGAAGCTCCAGTATCTCTAGAACGTCTTTTTGCTTTAGGGCACATTCCAGTTCAGCGTTCTCCGTTTCTCTCATTTCTCCCAGTTTATCTTCCTTTCTGTCATAATTGCTGTAAGCAGCTTTTCCAAAATTAGTATCATGACCGATAATAACCCCTCCATATTGTATTAAATAATACTCTTATTCAATAATTTAAGTATTTGTTGTCCTTGTTATCAGACAATCGTCTGCTCAGGTACTTTCAATCCTTTTTCCTTATATCTGATGGACATCTCCAGCAGTATTGGTGAGATGATGATGGAAACAATGACCATGAGAACAATGGCAGAGAACACCTCATTGCTGATTATCCCTAATTCTTTTCCAATTGCAATAACAACAAGTCCCACTTCTGCACGTGGCATCATTCCTATTCCGAATATCAGGCTGTCCTTTGAACTGTAACCAATCAGTTTTGTGCCCATAAATCCGCCAATGAGCTTGCCTGTAAGTGCAAGTACAATAACAAGAACAGCAAAGGTACCGGCAGTGTACAGTACTTCTATTTCAACAGAAAGCCCGATGAAAGCAAAGAACAATGGTGTAAAGAGCCCATAGGCAATTCCACTAACTTTCTTCTGAACAGTCTCTATCTTTGCAATTGGAAGGTCTGAGATAAGTATTCCTCCAGAAAAGGCACCTATGACCGCATGAAGTCCAAAAACTTCAGAAAGGTATGCTGAGAATAAAGCTATGATTATCACGAAAGAGAAGAGTGCTTCTTTTGTATGCATTTTCTGAACATGGTCAAAAAGGGTAGGAAATATTTTCCATCCCAGAATTCCCATGATAATTGCAAATACTATTATGTTCCCGACTATCCATAGCATATCAATAATTGATGGCAGGTGTTGAAATGTGGCAACTGATATGACAACGGTTAGCAAAAATAGGCCTATTATATCATCGAAGATTGCCGATGTCAGCATAAGGGAACCGGGCTTGCTGGACAGGTAATCCGTATCTATCAGGGTTTTAACCACTACACTGATGCTTGTGGGACTGAACGCAACTGCCATGAAGAGTGATTCGACAAAGCTGAATCCGTACATGTTCCCAAGCATGAATCCGAATGTAACGGCAACAATGATCTGAAAGAAAGTAGGGATAAGTGCATTTATTGATGCTGCCTTAAGCTCTTTTGCATGGACTTCCCTGTAACCTGCTGTGAACAGGAGGAATATTGCCCCGAGTTCTCCCATGAAAGTAAAGATTTCAATGTCATCCGGCTTGAATACCAGTGCAAAGAGAAAACCTGCTGCCATCTCTCCTATTATACCCGGAAGTCCTGCTCTTTCACTGACCTCGCTTAGTATCCTTGCCAGGAACAGTATAACCATTATCTGAAGAATGGCTTCCATTGGTCAATGTCCCCGCAGTTCGTATATTTTCCTGATTATATCTGATTTTGAAACAACACCTTCAAGCTTTTTGTTCTTCACAACACATAGCCGGTCAATATGATGTTTTATCATAAGGTCGGCAGCTTCGCATAGAGTGGCATCCGGGTCTATAATCATGGGGTGATGTACCATCAAAGTTGATGCTTCTTCACTCAAAGCTTTGATAGCCATTAGATGTGTGTGATGATGACGGTTGCTTCTTTCAAAAAAAAGTAGTTCAAGAATATTGTCCTCATCAATGACGCCAACCAGTTCGCCATCCAAGTTCACTACAGGATAGCTGTGATATGGTGTTTTTGTCATTAATTCTAGTATATTCTCTATGGTTTCAGTTTCTTTTACCACGGTCATTCCTTTTGACATGATCTCACTGACTATGATATCAGCACAGATGTCAGATAACCTGGTTTTGTCTCTGGGAGCTTCTTCCTTTTCCTTAACTTCCGTTTTGTCCGTTTCCTCTTCTCCAGTTTCTGTCATACGGATCAGGATTTTGGATATGAAAAAAGATGGGTATGAAGCTTAGAGCTTCATTTGTATTTGTAAAATGTTTTATTTAATGTAAAGTCCGCACTTGCATGAACCGCGGGTTTCAACATCTCTTGTCCTTGCAGCGCATGGGCAGATAATCTTCTTATCCTGTTCCTTGTCTCCGGTTCTCTTCTGGCAGAAGCAGTACCATTCACCAAACTCCTTCTTGTTGTTGCAAATGCCTTTTACAGCAGTTGTAATAACATCCCAGTCAGTGTTGAGTTTGTATCCGGTTGTTTCTGCGTTTTTCTTAGACCTTTCATAAAATTCTGCTTCTAGATCATTTTCGAATCTCATAGTAACACTCTCATATGTTGGAATAAACATTCATCTTCATAAATTTAAGAGTTTGCATTGTCTTTTGCAATTTCAGCAAGTCTGTATCCGATTTCCCGGCAAGCTTTCTTATCTTCTTCATAAGGTCTGAACTTGATTTGCATACTTTCCATAGCAAGCTCAAACTTTGCACTTTCGATCATCTTTTCCATTCCTTTGACTGCACCGCCTCCCCATCCGTAGGAACCGAACAGGAAGTACTTTTTACTCTTAGGATGCAATCCTGTAAGGTATGTCAGGAATCCGGCAATAGTAAAGAACATTCCATTATTCATTGTGGGTGAACCTATGGCTACCACCGGTGCATCCATGATTTCCTTCATTGTCATGCTCCAGTCGTTCTTTCTCAGGTGCCTCAGGCGTACTTCAACTCCTGCAGACCTCGCACCTTCGACAATTTCCATTGCCATTTTTTCAGTGCTTCCCCACATGGTATCATAGATGACTATGACCTTGGGGGTAGTTTCACCGTGTGCCCATTTCAGGTATTGTGTCATCACCTTTGAAACATCCCTTCTCCAGATAATTCCGTGTGCAGGGGCTATCATTTCAGGATATACTTCCAGTTCTTTAAGCTTCTCAATATATTTGAGGACCTGGGAACCAAAAGGCAACAGGATATTGGCATAGTATATGCCCGCATCTTCCATTACATCATCAACTTCATCATCAAAGCGTTTGGATGTTGCAACATGCTGTCCGAATGCATCATTTGAGAAAAGGAGCTTGTCTTCTTTCACATAGGTCTGCATGCTGTCAGGCCAGTGAAGCATTGTTGCCTCAATGAACATCAGTGTCCTTTTTCCAAGGCTTAACTCATCACCTGTTTTAACAACATTCAGGTCCCAGTTGTCAAAACCTTCTTCGTTGTAATATTCTGAAAGACCTGTCTGTCCTTTTGATGATGCAAAGACCTTAGCATTTGGTGCTACTTCCAGAACCGCAGAAATTGAACTGGAGTGGTCCATTTCGACGTGGTTGGATATGATGTAATCTATCTTTGAAGGATCGATTATCTGACTGATACGCTTGATCAACTCTCCGGCAAACGGAGCTTTAACCGTGTCAATGAGCGCTATCTTCTCATCGACAACAAGGTATGAATTGTAAGTGCCTCCCTTTGGTGTCTCATATCCGTGGAAGTCGCGCAGATTCCAGTCAACCACACCTACCCAGTAGATTCCTTTTGTTAATTCAAGTGGTTTGTAATCGTCCATTATCCTTCCTCTTACTATTTTATGTCTGCATCCTGAACTGGGTTGCATCATCGAGCAGCTCATCAATTATCCTGTAGTGTCCTCTCTCGGCAGCTGCAACCTGTTCAAAGAATACTCTTTGTTCTTCGCTTTCTGCTCTTTTGGCAAGTTCCATGTAAAAATATTCACTCTTGTGCTCAAATCTGAGGGCTGCGAGAAGTATTCCTATTTCTTCCAGTTTTTCATCTGAGAATTCTTCACTGAAAGACGCTTCAAACTTTGGATATGTGAATTCCACTTCCGGAATGTTCTTACTTTCCCTGTACTGCTGGAGATATCCTGCATGCTTTTTTTCTTCATCTGCAAGGAAAATGTACAATTTGCTTGCGGTCGCATTCTTCATAACGGATGCTTTTTCACTGTAATACGCCATTCCCTCTTCCTCAAGTTCGATGGCAAGAGCAATAGCCTCGTCAAGTGACTTAAGATGGTCAAGCTCATCTGCGATCTCATGTAGTATATCTTTCATTTTAGAATCTCCTTTAAGAACTGATGTTGCTAAAATACAAATTTGTCGTTCCCTGTCTGAACAAAAATAAAACCCACTGTAGCAAATATTATCTAATTCTGGCTTAATATATCTTTCGAGCTTTGTTGCCTGCAATTGCCGGGTTTAGCTAATATTTATATGATATAGGCGACCATTCCATGTTTAGAAAACTTTTTATTTGTGTCAATACATTAATGTGGTTATATTCCATCTGTTATTCATTTTGAACAAGATCACTTTTATAGAGGTAGTTGAATGGACAAAATAAAAATCGCAATTGCTGGTATTGGCAATTGTGCAAGTTCCCTTATTCAGGGTATTGAATACTACAAAAACAAGAATGAGGAAGATGCAACAGGTTTAATGCACTGGGATCTCGGTGGCTACATGCCATTCGATATTGATGTGGTCGCTGCTTTTGATGTAGATGAGAGGAAAGTTGGCAAAGATGTCTCAGAAGCAATTTTTGCACCACCTAACTGTACAGCGGTTTTCTGTCCGGAAATTCCACCCACAGGTACCATTGTAAAAATGGGTAGCATTCTTGATGGCGTATCAGAACATATGGTCGACTATAACGATAACAGGCGTTTTATTCCTTCTGATGAAGCACAATTTACAAAAGAGCAGGTAGTAAAGGAGTTACAGGATTCCGGCGCAGAGATCTTACTGAACTATATGCCTGTAGGTTCTGAGGAAGCAACCCGTTTCTATGCGGAATGCGCCCTTGATGCAGGAGTTGCATTCATCAATAATATGCCTGTCTTCATAGTAAGCAATCCAGAGTGGGCTGCGAAGTTCGAGGAAAAAGGAATCCCTATTATTGGTGATGACATAAAAGCCCAGCTTGGTGCAACAATTACTCACAGAACCCTTGCGGACCTCTTCCGTAAACGTGGTGTGAAACTGGAACGGACTTACCAGCTTAATACCGGAGGAAACACTGATTTCCTCAATATGCTCAACAGGAACAGACTTGCTTCCAAGAAGGAATCCAAGACCGAGGCTGTACAGTCAGTAGTTGGCCAGAGAATGGATGATGATAATATCCATGTTGGTCCAAGTGACTATGTTCCATGGCAGAACGATAACAAGTTATGCTTCCTGAGAATGGAAGGTAAGCTTTTCGGTGATGTTCCAATGAATATCGAGCTTCGCCTTTCAGTTGAAGATTCCCCTAACTCTGCGGGAGTTGTCATTGATGCGGTCAGGTGCTGTAAACTTGCGCTTGACAGGGGAATTGGCGGTATCCTTTACTCACCATCTTCATACTTCATGAAGCACCCACCAAAGCAGTTCACAGATGATGAAGCTCATGCAATGACAGATGCTTTCATCAAAGGTGAGCGCGACAACTGATCAGGACAAATCTATGGACTTTGCTGCCACTGGAAAAGAACGCCGTATATTTGGTGTTGATTTCAGTGGTGCAAAAGATGCCTGTAAAAAGATATGGATTAGCAGCGCTAAGCCTGTTGGTAATACTCTGTATATAGAGGAGTGTTACAGGCTGGCAGACCGTATAGGTTCTACCGCGAACTCCCGTTCAGGAAGAGATGAATGCTTCTCAGCACTGAGATCATTGATAGTACGGGAGATTGATGCTGTTTTTGGAATCGATCTTTCTTTTTCCCTGCCAGAATCTCTCATGGAAGATTCCTGGGAGGGCTTTATTGAATCGTTCTCTTCAAATTATCCTTCTGCTGAACAGTTCCGTGAGTCCTGTAGGGACAAGGCTGCTGGGAAAGAAATTAAA
Source organism: Methanolobus sediminis (assembly GCF_031312595.1). Classification (NCBI taxonomy): domain Archaea; kingdom Methanobacteriati; phylum Methanobacteriota; class Methanomicrobia; order Methanosarcinales; family Methanosarcinaceae; genus Methanolobus; species Methanolobus sediminis. Next base: position 1,659,067 of record NZ_CP133592.1, read on the forward strand.
CGTGCATCTGAGATCAGAGCAAAAGTTCCTTTTTCAGTATATAATCTAAGGCTTTATCGACAGACCTATTTTGGTATAAGGGACGTAATATCTCCTCTAGTAAGGGACAATCTTGCATGTGTACTTCCAATGCAGGAAGCAAGGGACGGGAAAGCATGGCTCATAGAGATCTGCCCTGCCTGCAGGCTGAAGAAAGAGGATATGTATATTGCATATAAAGGTAAGACTGACGACAGGCGCATTGCCCGTTGTCGCATACTTGAATATTTTATGAGCAAAGGCATTGTTATCCCTTCATCGTTACAGGAACTAATTGTGGACGATACGGAAGGTGATGCCCTTGACAGCATCATTGCAACGTATTCCACTTTCAGATCGCTCTCCCGGCTGAGTGAGATATCAGACACTTTACCGGAAAATTACACGATAGAAGGCTACACTTTTTTCTGAAACATAATCAAAAAAATCATGTTTCAAATCCGCAGTTAGAGTCAACCCACTCCTTTGCTCCGTATATCTGCCTGAGCATTTCATCCATGTGTTCTTTTTCGATGAAAGGGCTCATTGGATAGGACTTCAATGCAACTATCGTCCTGCTATTCCTTGTTGTCTTATAGTTGTCAGTATAGGATATCATGGCAGTACCTTCTTTTTGCGCCCTGGCAATCATGTACTGTGCTATCCTCTGGTTGTATGAGTTGACCTTCTCTGTGAACTCCTCTTCGGTCTCATCACACATCTCTTTCTGAAACAGGGGATTTCCATCAGTATCAAATTTTGTGTGAGGGTAGATACGAAAATCAGTTACAAATGCAGGGTTGTGTCTGTTCAGCAGTTCAATGTCCGAACAATTATCCATCATTTCTCTCAGGTGGTCAGCAGCAGTTATCAGATGTACTATAAGGGTTTCATATCCCTGTTTTCCCATCAACATCATGTTTGCAAGTGCTTTTTGAGCATAATTAGGTCTGCTTGATTCCAGGGTGAATGTCCCTGGCTGGTAGCCTTCCCCGTGGAACAGGTATGGCATATCCTTTTTCTGCTTCTGCAGAAGTGTAAAATCCTCTCTGTTCTTTATAACAAATGCACTGCACAGGTATGGTGCCCATCCTGTCTTATGGAAGTCTATTCCTACCGAATCCGCATATCGCAGGTCGCTTATGCTGGAAAGTATCTCTCTTATCTCCTCCTGCAACATGTGTGGAAGATGATCGATACGTGTGTCTCCCCTGAATGTGAGGTATGGCCATCCAATGACCGCATCGGCATGTACATGTATCCTGTAATCTATTTTTTTCTGAATTCTGTCTCGTAATTCCACTATCTTTTTAAGAGGGTCTATTCCAAAAGCATCTGTTGTACCCATTGTGGCAAATATCGTTCCAATGCGGGCTCCCTCGCTGATAGTCCGTTCCATCTCTTCTTCAAGCAGGTGAATATCCATTACGTTATCACACGAAGGTATCGTCTTTATGTTGTCCAGTCCGACCCCTGTCCACAGGGCAGCGGATCTGATGCTATAATGGGCAACATCTGAGCAGAAGAAGTGTATCCTATCCCTTATTCCTGTATTCTTTGCATTCGGGTCGGCCTTTTCGATCCCTATGCGTGCACCATAAAGGTTACAGCCGGTTCCTCCAAAGGTGAAGATGCCGCCAGCCTTTGTTGTATCATATCCTATAAGGTCGGCAAGCATGGCTATTGCCATTATCTCTGAGCGTGCCGCACTCATTCCGTAATCATCACTGATGGAATTCTCATTGTATCTTGCACCCAACGCTGCGGCAACAATTGAAAGTGCCGTGGCAGGTGGCACGACGTTCGCCTGCATAAGAGGATGGCACCATATGTTCACACCTCCATAGAGCTCGGTAATGAAGTCGCCGACATCTGCTTCATTTCCCATCCCATGTGGGAACTTCGTTTCCCTCATAAGCTTCTCATAATCCAGAGTTTCTTTCTTTCCAATTATCGTGCCGTTCTCTTTACTGTCTATCTTCTTTAGCAGATCATTCAACAGCAGGACTATTTTATCCTCATCTCCTGCAGGTCTGGTAAAAAAAGAACGCATAAGCTCAATCTCTTTCATACGTTATTCCACTCCCTGTTTTGTGTGAACTAAATTTATTAATCCCTGTTCACACCAAGTATGTCATAAAGTTCATCAGGACTATTGATAACTGTAATATTTTCCATCTGGGCAAGTTTCTTTGTATTGGATACGTCAACTTCGCGCATTTTCAGTTCCATTACACGTCCTTCAGGAGATACTGTTTTGACAGTTCCCATTTCCCTGTCAACTGGCAGTATGTATATCGGTGTGCTTCCTTTTGCTGTCTGTGAAACAACATTTGTGACAAGGGTATCTCCGATTCCACATACTATTTTTGCAACACTGTTGGAAGTCATCGGGGCGATGATAAGTGCATCATAGTATCCGACCTGAAGCGGTCCTGCAATAAATGGTGAGTTTGGTCCGCCTTCTGTTTTAAAATTAGGGAAATCCTTCTGGATGTCATCCCACATATGATACCATTTCATAACGGTCTCTCCTTCCTTTGAAAGGAAAACCATTATCTGCAGATCGGTCTTGTTCTTGATATCCACCATTGTCTCATATGTTTCTTTGATAAGGTCTCCTGACCCCGTAATTCCCCATGCTATCCTTTTCATGATCTGTGCCTTCTGTTTATTTTTAGTAACCTATCAGTGATTCTTTGTTGATCTCGCTATCGGGTATTCTCATAGATTGAAGCAGTTCCACCATTGAATCAACCATGGGTGGTGGTCCGCATACGTAGAATGTTCTTTCATAATAATCCGGTAATTCCCGGAGTATAAGGTTCTCACAGATGCGCTCCCTGCATCCTGTCCAGCTTTCTGAGGCCCTGGTGAGTGTGTGGAATACATTGAGGTTGGGATTTTGTTTTTTCATCTCCTCAAGTTCTTCTGTGAATATCATGTCCTCTTCGGTCTTGTCACTGCATATCAACATGATATCCGTATTAAGTTTCATATCAGTGCAATATTTGCAAATGCTGATCATTGGTGTGATACCTATGCCACCACTGAGAAGTGCTATCTTTTCGCGTTCCCCTTCAAAGGTAAGTTTGCCAAATGGACCTTTTATCGTCGCTTTGTCTCCCGGCACCATGGCATCAAGCATGTTTGAGTACTCATGTCCCGTGAGTTTTTTTGTAAATTCAATGTGATCTTTTTCAGTAGGGCTGCTGGAGAGCGTAAAGGGTTTACCAATTTTCTTCTCTCCGTCTTTTAATGTGATTATCACATATTGTCCGGCTTTGTAATCAAAATCATCCGGTTTCTTGAACCTGAAACTTTTTACATTGTACGTCCGTTTTATAATCTCTGTAACAGGTTCTTCAAATTCCAGACTTACTCCTCCTTACGCAGGTCTTTTGTTGCTATGGCCGTTTTCATGAGTTTATTCATGGTTCTGTGCAGGCTTCTGATTCCTTCCGAATCTTCTGCAGCACCTTCGGCACCTCTGTCCTGTGACCAGAACGTACCGCCAAGGTTAGATCCGAATGATCCACCTGCAACAGGTATCATTTCACTGATGACGTAAAAATTGAGAATATTCTGTATTGCAGGTTCCTGTCCGCCTATCCTGTCTCCACCAACAGCAGCGGCAGCTCCAACTTTGTTCATAAAGGACTTTGGATCACGCGCAACAACTGCACGGCACCTGTCCATAATAGTTTTAGTCTGGGCACTTAGAGTACCCTGGTATACTGGAGTGCCAATTATCCATGCGTCTGCCCAGAGCATTTTATCGTAGAGTTCCACAAGGTCATCTTTGTGAATACAGCCTTCTTTCTTACGGACACAATAATCACAGTGGATGCAGAATTTCATCTCTTTGCCGCGGGCAGAGAAATATTCTACTTCAGCACCATATTTTTCCTGCGCGAATCTGAGAGCTTCATTTACAACATAATCTGTGGACTTCCTCCTGGGGCTTCCTGAGATGCCCAGCAGGCGAATGCTTCTGTCTTCTGACATGGTAGCACTCCGTTTTTGTTTATTCCAGTGTTATTGCTTCCTGTGGGCAGGCATCAACACAGTTACCGCATTCCACACAGTCGTCAGGACGTGCAATGACGGATTTTAAATCTCCGTTTGCGTCTTCCTGTACTTCAATAACGTCTGTCGGGCATGCCTGAGCGCAGGCTCCTATTCCTTCACATTTAGCTAAATCTACTTCTGGTGGCATTATTTTTCCTCCATTATTTTCTTTTTAAGATATACATCGTAATTCCAAGAACCATTGCAGCAGTAAGTGCACTAAACCCTGGAGTGCTTGTACTGCCTGATTCTGGCTGGTTTCTTTCATCTGCAGGTGTTGATGGATCATAAATGATTGCAGAGATTTCGTTCATGTCAACAACCGGAACCCCTGTTTCTTCTCCAAGGAGCTTATCGATCATATCCTGCGGAGCTGACCTGTATTTCAGGGTGCTCTGTACTGTAAGAGGGTATGCTGCATTTTCAGGCATAACAAATGAGTGCTCTTCTGTTACAGTTTCCTTTGGACCGATCCTGTTATCTTCAAGAACACTTTCTGCAAGCCAGAAACTCTTTGTTTCCTTCCCTTCAATATCTGCCAGAACGTTGTTGTATAACACTTTTGCGTCTATGATGTTCCCATCAGCATCGACACTTCCGGCGTTGTAAATAATATCCCCGTTTGCATCAGTGACCGTAAGTTCCAGCCACATCTCTCTTATTTCAGAAACTCCAGTGGGGATCTTGTGTCCGGCACCGGAGTTTGTGATGGATAAATCAATAAGAATTTCATCTCCTGCAGATGCAGTCTCTGGTGCCGATATATCCATTATAGTGGCTTTTTGCAGCCTTTCAACTGCCATGTCAGCTACGTTCTCAGCACCAAACATTGGTGGTATCAGGGTGTTGGCACCCACAATATCATGTAAGGGAATATGATCTCTTTTAGGAGCACCTGACCCGGCACGTCCGGGATTTGCCTTGAACTGCGTGATACCTTCTGTCATGTGACAGTCCTGACATACGACATTCTCTTCAGCATACTGGCTGTCTTTCCATGTTGAATATGTATCGTCAATAACAAGCCCGTTAACAGGGTTGATTACCTGATGGCACATTCCACAGTATTCTGACTGAGTAAAAAGTTCAAGGTATTCGGACTCATGGTAGTTCCCTCTTGCATCATCGAATGGTCCCCATTTCGTATTTCCAGGGGTCACTGTGAATTGTGCATTTCCTGTACCATTACTTCCGGATACTACGTGACAGAAATCACACTGTACTCCGAGTTTGGCAATATCGGACATTTCAGAACCATCTATTGGTGGTATTTCACCACTGACAACTCCTATGGGTGTGTGACAACGTGAGCAGAACTCGTCCAGTGAGCCATTTGTGTCTTCACTTGCTATCTTTACCTCTTCAAGATAGAACGGATCAAGGTATGCATTAAAGTGCATAGTTCCTTCCCATTCGGCATAAATTATAGCATGGCATTGCCTGCATTTACTTTCATAGGCAAAATCGTCCGAGCTGTATTCGCCAGCTTGTGTTGCCGGTGTTGCAGTTGCAACGCTACCTGTGCTAAGTAGTAAAAGCATTGCTGCCAAGACCAGGCCAAGCTTTACAACGGTTCCCCTCATGTCCTCTCATCTACATCATATTTATGTTTTTAGTGCACCTGAACACCGGTTTACCCAAACCGGTGTAAAGGCAAAATTGATGTAAAAAGGGATAACTTCCCTTCTTGTCTTAATTATTTAAGCTGTTTTAGTGCATCTCTGCATGCGGCAACAGCAGGAGCTCCGGATGTGATGAAAATGACGTCCATTACTTCCATGATCTCTTCCTTTGTTGCGCCGTTCTTCAGTGCACTCTTCATCTGTGACACAACACAGCGTTCACACTGTTTTGATGCAACTACGGCAAGTGCCATAAGTATCTTTGTCTTTGCAGGGAGTGCCCCATCTTTAAGCAATTTGTGATTACACATGTTATATTTGTGTACAAATTCAGGTTCAAGTTCCCCCAATGTTTCTAATATCTGTGGTGTGAATCCCAGCTTGTCGGACATATCATCGATGATATCTCTGTGTCCGCATCCTTTACCTTGTTCTCCGCACATTTCCTCTTCTCCTTTTATTTGATAAAATCAGGGATGTTTCCATCCCGATTAGTCGAATCCATCTTCAATTGTCCGGTCAAAACAGTATTTACAAAGAATTCTTGGCAGTCCCTTTGGAAGCCTCTGTACGTTAGGTGGCTGTCCAACGGATACCGGAAGTTCAAGTTCCTTGCAGTGATCGCTACAGAGGCCTTTTCCGCAGGCAATGCAGATGCATGTTGCTTCTGTATCGTCTCCATCTTCCATGCAGTCATAACATTTCATCATGATATCACCTAGTAGTTCTCCTTCATGGCTTCATGGCATGGCATACAGAGCACTTTCTTCCAGTGCTGTATGTCCTTGTAGTCACAGGAAATTCCCATTCCACATTTCAGCTTAATGCTGTATTCACCCTCCCATACAGGTGTTTCTTCTCTTACAAGGTGGTCCTTGCAAACTCCTCTCCCGCAGATTATGCAGACAGCAACGGTGTCACTATCTTTTCCATTTTTTGCACATTCAAAGCATTTCATGACGATCACTCTGTCAATATGTTGTTTGTTCGCAAATGTTTCCGTTCATCATTTCTGCAGATGCAAATTGAATTTGCATGATATTGGCAAATACAGCTTTATATACCGCTATTCCACCGTAGAAATGAATAATAATTCTTCTAACGTTTACCGAATATATCTGTAACGGTGAATGTACAAAATTTTACAAGACTGTGTGTCAAAATATCGTTGCTTGAAAAGCCTGCCACGCGGAAAAACTTATATGATCATGTTTACCCTGGCAGTAAAAACTAATGTAACTTCTTCTGTTTTTAAACAAGTATACACAGGTAGTTCGAAAAAACTAAATACTTCATGACAGGCATTGTCCGGGTCATAAATATGCCTGCTTTTCCTGCCGAATCAAACCAACAAAGTTTTAAATATGTATAGATACCTGAATAGGAACACACTTTACAGGAGGATTCAAATGACATTTGGAATTGAATTTGTACCAAGCGACCCGGTTTTAAAAATAGCTCACTATGCAAAACTTGCTGAACAGCAGGGCTTTGACAATGTATGGATCACAGACCACTACAACAACCGTGATGTCTATTCAACCTTAACCGTGCTTGCAATGAACACAAACAGTATCAAGCTCGGAACAGGTGTAACAAACCCATACACAAGAAATGCAGCTATCACAGCATCAAGCATCGCTTCACTCAATGAGATCTCAGGCGGCCGTGCAATTCTCGGTCTCGGTCCAGGAGACAAGGCAACCTTCGATGCAATGGGCATCTCATGGGACAAGCCACTCACAACCACAAAGGAAAGCATCCAGGCAATCCGTGGCTTCATCGCAGGAGAAAAAGTAACCATGGATGGCGACGCTGTCAAGTTCGGCGGTGCCAAGATGGCATTCAAGGCTGGAAATGTACCTATCTACATGGGTGCACAGGGTCCAAAGATGCTCGAGCTCGCAGGAGAGATCTCCGATGGTGTACTCATCAACGCATCACACCCAAAGGACTTTGAAGTAGCTGTACAGCAGATTGCATCAGGTGCAAAGAAGGCAGGCCGCGATCCAAAGGAAGTTGACGTAGCAGCATACGCATGCTTCTCAATCGACAAGGATGCAGCAAAGGCAGCAAAGGCAGCTCAGATCGTAGTTGCATTCATTGTTGCAGGTTCTCCTGACATGGTACTTGAGCGCCACGGAATCGACCCAGCAGCAAAGGGTGACATCGGTGGAGCAATCGCAAAGGGTGACTTCGGTGCACTCATGGGCGGTATGGTTACAAATGAGATGATGGACGCATTCTCTATCTGCGGAACACCAGACGACTGTAAGGCAAGGATCAACGACCTGCTTGACATCGGTGTAACCCAGATCGTTGCAGGTTCCCCAATAGGACCTGACAAAGAGAAGGCCATCAAGCTCATCGGTAAAGAAATCATTGGATAAACAAGAAAAGAACGTCGGAGGCAGTTAATGGCCCATCCAAAAATATTAGAGGTCATTGAGCACGACGTCTGCACTTCTTGTGGGGCATGCGTTTCAGCATGTCCTGCAGGTGCTATTGTTATGAACAAGCATGCAGAAGTCCGTGACCCTGATAATTTAGAATTATACGTCAAAGGAGCAGCGCCAAATGTATGTGAGGGATGTCTCACATGTGCAAGACTCTGTCCTGTTATTGACGGATATGTAGAAGACGAGTTTGCAAATGTAAAAGAGTTCTTTGGAGCAAAGAGTACCATAAAAGGTCAGGATGGTGGTGTAACTTCCATTCTTGCAAAGGCTTTGCTTGAAACCGGCACGGTAGATTGTATTGTTGGTATTGCCAGAGATGGTGAATGGGGTACTGAACTTATTGTTATGACCAAGCCGGAAGATGTTGACAGAACAACAGGTACCAAGTATACTTATGATTCTGTACTTTCAGCACTCAGAGAACCTTTTGAGAAATATGATAAGATTGGTGTTATTGGTGTTCCCTGCCAGGCCCATGGTGCACGTCTTCTCTTTGAGAACAACAATGACAAGATCGTTGTGATCCTTGGTCTTCTGTGCATGGAAAGTTTCTACCATGATGTAATGACAGAGAAGATCGTCCCTGAAGTAATGGGACTTAACCTTAATGATGTCGTAAAGATGGACTTCGGTAAGGGTAAGTTCTGGAACTACACAAAGGATGGTGAAGAACACAGTGTTAAGATCGCTGAGGTTGCTCACTATGCAAGAAATCCATGCCACAACTGTTGTGACTATACATCAGTATCTGCTGACATATCACTGGGATCTGTCGGAACTCCAGATGGCTGGAACTGTGTGCTTATAAGGACTGATGTCGGTAAGAAGATTTTCGAGCTTGTCAAGGATAAGGTCGAGATCATGGAAGATCCAAAACCAGGAATGGATCTTATCGGGAAGCTTGCCAAGATGAAACACGATAACAACTCAGGTCACTACCTTGAAGTCTGTGAGAAATTCTCATTTGATGAATGTGGCATTCACTGATGGTTTATCTAATATGCACATGAGAAGAGCGTTCTATATTGGACGCTTTCAACCATTTCATCTCGGACATTACTCTTTAATAAAAGATATTGCCCGGGATGTAGATGAAGTAGTAATTGGCATCGGCAGTGCGCAGAAAAGCCACGAGCCCAAGAATCCATTTACTGCAGGTGAACGCGTAATGATGATCAAGCATGCTTTAGAGGATGCTGGCATTAAACATTACGCGATTCCTCTGGAAGACCTGCAAAGAAATGCTGTGTGGGTCTCTCATATTATTTCTATGACACCACCTTTTGATGTGGTCTATTCTAACAATCCACTTGTTGTTCGTCTTTTTAAAGAATCGGGCATTCCGGTAGAGCAACCTCCAATGTATCAGAGGGAAGGTTATTCCGGCAGCGAAATTCGAAAAAGGATGCTAAGAGATGAGGATTGGAAATCTCTTGTTCCTGAGGCTGTTGTTGATGTTATCGAGGAAATAGATGGTGTTAACAGACTCAAGTGCGTATCAAAATCAGATGCCGATTGAATCAGGCACATCTTTTTTTAAGTAATGGATATGTATTTTTGTTGGCACCAATTTCAAAACATCTTGAAACACTTATATACAAGAGCAACATAACTTTTAGTATATTTCAAATCAGAAATGGTGAATTAAATGGCTGAAGTTGTTATTAACTCAAACATATGTGGCTTTGCACATAAGGTGCATGGAAAAATGGATGGAAAGAACATCATTATCGATATCGAAAGTGATTGTGAGAAAATAAAGAAGTTATCACATATGGAAGTGCCTATGGACCAGACACTTGATATCAAGGATAATTATGTGTTGACAAAAGCTCAGGAAGCGCAATGTTCATCTAACTGCCTTGTTCCATGTGGAATACTAAATGTATGTCGTATAGAAATGGGTATGTTATCCGCATCACTGGCAAGGAAATCAGGAAATATCAGTATAGATTTCAAATAAAGCTACTTAGCTATGAAATCAAATCCTTCTTTTATTTTCATTGTCCCAGTATCTTTCCTTCAATAACAGTCACTGCCTTACCGGAGATCAGAACTCTTTCACCTTTAACCTGTACTTTAAGGAATCCGCCTCTTTCAGAGGCCTGATATGCAGTGAAAACGGTCTTGTTCAGTTTTTTTGCCCAATAAGGTCCAAGGCAGCAGTGGGCGGAACCGGTAACCGGGTCTTCGGGAATTCCTATTGCAGGAGCAAAAAGCCTGGATATGAAATCGTATTCTTTGGACGAAGAAATAGCTGTGACATTTATTCCTCTGGCAGTTATCTCTGCAAGCTTGGGGAGGTCAGGCTTTATCGATCTCAACTCTTCCTCTGAAGCAACTTCAACAAGATAATCAAAAGCATTTTTTCCAGTATATAATGTTTTTACTCCAAGGGCTTCTGTAAGTCCTACCGGAGCATCAGTCTCTTCTTCTGTAAGTGCGGGGAAGTCAAGCTCGACCCATCCATCATTAAAGGTAGCAGTTAGCAAACCGCTTTTTGTGAAGAACCTTAAGGTTTCATCTTCTCCTGCGAATCCTTTTTCCCACAAAATATGGGCACTTGCAAGAGTTGCATGTCCGCAAAGGTCTACTTCTGCGTCAGGTGCAAACCAGCGCAGATCGTACCCGTCATTTTCAGGATACAGGAATGCAGTTTCCGAAATAGCCATTTCCTTTGCTACGTTCTGCATCCATTCTTCATTAGCCGGCCCGTCAAGAATACAAACTCCTGCGGGGTTTCCGGCAAAAGGTATGTCAGTGAAAGCATCTACCTGATAGATCGTTATCATCTATACTATTCCCTTCTCCACCGGACTCCTTCTTTGCCATCTTCAATGATGATTCCTTCCTCTTTCAACTCATCACGTATGGCATCAGCTTTAGCCCAGTTCTTTTCAGCACGTGCTTTGTCTCTGAGTTCGACAAGCTCATTAATGTCGTCGTCTGAAATTCCATTACTTTGTTCTTCTGAGCCCGAATTCTCATCATCGTCAAAGATACCCAGGACTTCGTTTATTTCCGAGTAGAAATCAAGCACCTTCCCAAGAGAGTTTCTTCCGGGTTTTTCGTTTGCGATTATAGAATTGACCTTGCGGCTGAATACAAAAAGGTTACCGATTGCTTCTCTGGTATTGAAGTCGTCATCCATTGACTCAATAAATGCGGTTCTGGTTTCATCTATGAGTTCTGAAAGTCCCCAGTCATTGTCATTATCTGGTGCTTCGGAGACCGCATGTTTTACATTTGAGGAAGCATTCATTAATCTCTTTCTTGCTCTGCCAGCTTCTACGAGCGCATCCTCACTAAAGTCAATGGTACTTCTGTAGTGAGTATAAACAATGAAGAACCTGATAGTTCCGGGAGAGAATTTTTCGAGCACTTCCTTTATTGTAAAGAAGTTCCCAAGGGACTTTGACATTTTTTCCTTGTCAATGGTAAGAAAACCATTGTGCATCCAGTACTTACTGAAAGGATGCATTCCCGTGCAGCTTTCGGATTGGTGAATTTCAGCTTCATGGTGCGGGAATATGAGGTCCATTCCTCCACCGTGGATGTCCAGTTGCTCAGAGCAGTATTTCATGGACATGACAGAACATTCGATATGCCACCCGGGTCTTCCTTTTCCCCAGGGACTGTCCCAGCCGGGTTCATTTTCAGGAGAGTTTTTCCAGAGCACAAAATCAAGCTGGTACCTTTTATCATCCTCTACATCAATTCGGCACCCTGATCCTTCCATTAAGCCTTCAACAGTCTGGTGGCTAAGTATGCCTATCCTGTCCGCAGATTTCTCAAGGTCATAGTATACGTTCCCTTTCGCAGTTGCATATGCTGAACCGTTTTCAATAAGCTTGGTTACAGTATCTATGATGTCATCTATATGTTCTGTAACTTTAGGACGTGTATCAGGTTCCATCACTCCAAGAGCCTGCATATCTTCCTCAAAAGATGCAGTGAACTTCCTTGAAAGTTCAAAGGCATCTTCTCCGCTTTCCTTTGCCCGGTTTATTACCTTGTCATCGACATCAGTAATATTGGATACATAATTCACATCGTATCCACGGTATATCAGGTAGCGCCTGATAACATCAAAAGAAACATAACTTCTGGCGTGGCCCAGATGACAGTGGTCGTAAACTGTGGGTCCGCAAACATACATATTCACTTTATTGTTGTTCAGAGGTACAAAATCCTCTACTTCTCTTGTCAATGTATTGTAAACTCTAAGCACCACAGTAAACACCCTGATAAATAAAATGCCGAGAGAGAGATTCGAACTCCCGGAAAACCGCTCTGCAGGCGGTCACATTAGCCACTCTGTCATCTCGGCAAGATGCAAATGTAAGATTCTATAAATCCTATACAGGATACTCTACTAATCTATTTATGTGTTCGCATCACGGCAATATCTCCATATTCTCAATTGTTGCATTTTTTATATACTTTAACCATGAACAAATTTATTTACGAATGCATTCAATCTTTCTCTGATCGGGTAAAATGTGTATTATGTTTTCTTACATTTGTCTTCTCTCAGAAGATGAGGAATGAACTCAGTTTCAACAATGTATTTGTGGTTATGAAAGGTCATTCCCGATCTTTGACAGGAAATTGAAAACAGAATGTAGGAGTGTTAAATATAGATGTCCAGAGGTGGATGATTGCAATTCAGTCGAATAGATAATCACACCAGTCAACAGATCCCGGCCTGAATTCCTCTTCAAGTTCCCCGGTATTGCCATTTCTAAGTCCCCCGATGATTCGCATAATATTCTTCAAAGTCTTTTCCGCACTTTCTTCAGTAGTATTAATTTCAAAGACTTTCTCACACCACTCTACAGCTTCTGCAAGGATAATATCAAGAGCCTCAGCTTCTAGATTCTCCTTTACTTTCTCTTCGGAATAATTCCTTTTTTCAAGCCTTTCTTTCAGTACCGCAGGATCTGTTCTCAATACAATAACAATATCAGCAATGTGATGGGAAAGATGACTGTCAACGATGGTCACAGTATATGACTTATCCTGAAGCTCCAGAATTCTGTCGTAAACCATATCCATATCAGCAACAACACAGTCCCTTTCAGCATCCACCTCTGAGTAAAGCTTCTCGTCTTTGATAAGCTCATTAAGGTGGATCACCTGATAGTAAGGTTCCTCTTCAAGCAGCTTGGTCACTGATGTTTTCCCAGTTCCCGGTGTTCCTGTGATACCGATAAGCATAGTTAAGAATAAGCCTTCAAGTGCTTAATTATTGTGATGGTTCCAACTCAGTCTGAAATCCTGGAAGGTTCTATCCAAAACTCATGGCTTCTTGCAGAATCAACTGACTTTCGTGTTCCAGTCCAGCGTTTTCTCCATGATGGTTCCCATGGTTTTGTTTTCGGGTTGATTCCATATTTTCCCAAATCTATCCTTCCATTATTTCATTTTGTTTTTACTAAAATTGCAGAGATTCCTCTGTTTGATCTAAAAATAAGTTACAGAGGGACTACTCTGTAAATATTAAATCAGTCTATCAGTTAGTTCCTGTTCCTTTGCTCAGCGATTTTCAGGAAATTCTTGATTATCCACAGTCCTTCTTCAGTAAGAATGGATTCCGGATGGAACTGCAAGCCATATACGGGATATTCCTTGTGCTCAACTGCCATGATTATGTCATCATCTGTCTTTGCAGTGACCTTTAGATCATCTGCCAGTTTCTCAATGGCAAGTGAATGATATCTTCCGCCTTTGAACTTGTCTCCAAGTCCTTCAAAAAGTGGAGTGTCCTCATGGTTGATATCAGATGTTTTTCCATGAATCGGGCCACCCTTTGCATGTCCGATGGTTCCGCCGAATGCAGTATTAATTGCCTGGTGTCCAAGACAAACTCCAAGCACGGGTTTTTCCGGTCCGAATTCCCTGATAACATCAAGACATGATCCAATGTCCTCTGCTTTATGAGGTGTGCCCGGACCAGGGGAGATCACGATAGCATCAGGGTTAATTTCCTTTACTTCTTCAAGGGAAATGGTGTTAGGAACGACCATGGTATCAGGTTCGTATATGGAAACATAGTCCACGAGATTCCAGACAAAGGAATCCTTGTTGTTTATGAACAATACCTTCATTGTTTTCCTCCTATGGCCTTTATCATTGCAGCCATTTTCCTTTCGGTTTCTTTGTATTCGTAAGTCGGGTCAGAGTCAGCTACAATACCGGCTCCTGCCTGCACATAAGCTGTGTTGTTCTTGATAAGAACTGTCCTTATGACAATTGCAAAGTCAGCGTCACCATTCCATGAATAGTAACCAACACCGCCGCCATAGATTCCTCTTGACTCTGGTTCAAGGTCATCTATAATTTCCATAGCCCTTATTTTTGGAGCACCTGAAAGTGTGCCTGCCGGGAATATGGCACGTGTGGCATCAAACTGGTCACACTCATCCCTGAGCTCGCCACTTACGGTACTTTCGATGTGCTGTAAGTGAGAGTATTTCACCACGCTCATAAGGTCATCAACCTTGACGGTTCCGCCTTTTGAGACCATTCTGACATCATTGCGGCCAAGGTCAACAAGCATTACATGTTCTGCACGCTCTTTCTTGTCATTGAGCATCTCCTGTGCCAGTTCCCTGTCCTCTTCGTCATTATTGCCGCGGGGGCATGTTCCTGCGATAGGGTTTGTGATAACTTTCCTGTCAAAGACTGTCATAAGGGTTTCAGGACTTGCACCTACGATGCCAATATCCTTGAAGTTGAAAATGTACATGTAAGGACTTGGATTGATGTTCCTGAGCCTGATGTAGAGTTGCAGTGGTGTCTGCTTCATTTTCACAGTGTACCTGCGGGAAGGAACTACCTGGAAAATATCACCATCAATGATGTGGTGTTTTGCAATTCTCACTGCTTCTTCATAGGCTGCCTGATCCATATTGGCAACCGGTTCCTCGGTATCTGCTGCAGGAATGTCCTCACTGATGCTAATGACTGAAGCCATCTGAAGTGATCTTTCCATGAGTTGAGCTTCAGACACAGCATGCTCATAAACATCATTCAGGTCACTTGATTCAGTTACAAATGGTGTGATAACAATGTATGTCTCATTTGTTATGTGGTCGAAGACAAAGGTCTTTGACATGATGGCAAAGTGCATGTCAGGTACATCGGCATCAGGTTTCTTGTCCCGGTCTAACCATGAATCATAAACGAGATCGTAGCTGTTATAGCCGATAGCTCCGCCGAGGAATGTCTGCCTGTCAAAGCGCTTCTGGTTCAACATCTGAGTTCCGGTGCTTGTAGGATAAATCTTCCTGAAAGCTGCAAGGGCATCGTCACCTTCGTTGACCTTTACCCTGAACTTACCACCTATAAGTGATTCCACATCTCCCATTGCCTTGAGTTTGTTGTAGATGTGTTTTGTAAGTTCGGAGTTCATCTGGCATTCAATTGTAATGTATCTGTCCTTGATAGCTACAACCATTTCAGGTTCGTAACCTACGAATGAATACCTTGCATGTCTTTTTTCTTTCTCTACTGATTCAAGCAGATAGGAGTGTCCTGCATTCTGCAGGGTTGCATAGAGTTGCAGTGGGCTGCAAATGCTATCCACTTTTGTCATGAGCTGCACTATGGCAGGCTTCTGTGAATTTTCAACGAGGGTTTTGAAATCCTCTTTATTAAGATCAAAATCAACCATTGATACACCTTGCTTCTTCTATAAACCTGCATACCTTTGCAGGGTCTTTCTTTCCATCTGTTTCCACACCGGAAGCGGTATCCACGGCAAAGGGCATTACTTTGCTAACCGCATCTCTAATATTGTCAGGCTTAAGCCCTCCGGCAAGTATCACCGGAGCTTCCGTGTTCTCTACTACTTTTCTGCTTACTGACCAGTCGTGCACAAGTCCTGTGCCACCACTTGATCCTGCCTTGCCGGAATCAAGGAGAATGCCGTCTATCAGGTCACTCTCATAGAGGGAATCCATCTCTGACATCATCTCAGATGGCAGTTCCCTGCATTCCACCGGCACGACAAATGTCCTGATCATCTTCTGGTGTGTGTTGTTACGTATGATCGCGACTTCATCTGCGCTGAGCTCGTTATGAAGCTGAACTACATCCGGCCTGACCTTCTCAATTAGTTCCAGTGCTTCCTGTCCGCTTGATGGCATTATCACAAGCACGGAGTCCACAAAAAAAGGCACTTTCCTGACAAGGTCTGCGGCGGTCTGAGCATCCAGTTTCCTGGGGGTGTTCACAGGAACCTCTGTGATGAAACCTACAGCATCGGCTCCGCAGCTTACTGCCAGTTCAATGTCCTCGGCAGTTTTCATTCCGCATATCTTAACTCTGGGCAGATGCTTCATCTATGACTCCCTGAATGTTGTCGTCATCGCTGAATTCTATGAGTTTCGCCAGTGCTTTGCCGCTGTCAAGAACTTCCTCTACCATAGGAATTGCTTCTTTGATAGAGGATGCTTTTCCGGCAACATATAGGGCTGCTGCTGAGTTCATTACAATAATGTCTCTCTTTGGACCCTTCTCACCCTTTAGTATTCTTATGATATCTATTGCATTCTCCTTAGGTGTGCCGCCTGCAATATCCTCAGGAGTTGCTCTGTTGATTCCAAGTTCTTCAGGTGTTAGTGTGTAGGTAGTGATATTTCCGCCTTTTAGCTCAGCAACGTAAGTTTCAGAGAAATTGGATATCTCATCCATGCCGTCACCGTGAACTACCATTGCCCTGTCAACTCCAAGCTTTTTCATTACCTGGGCAAAAGGCTCGCAGAGACTCTTGTCAAATACTCCAACAAGCTGTACTTTTGCGTTTGCAGGGTTGGTGAGTGGTCCCAGAATGTTGAAAACTGTCCTGACTCCCATTTCCTGTCTTATGGGTCCGACCCTTTTCATTGCAGGATGGAAGATTGGTGCGAACATGAATCCGATTCCGTTCTTTTCTATGGATTCGGTTACTTCTTCAGGTGCTTTGTCCACTTTTATCCCGAGTTCTCTAAGGACATCGGCACTACCGGAAAGTGAAGTTATGGAGCGGTTACCGTGCTTTGCAACAGCTACACCGGTTGCTGCGGTAACGATTGCAGAGGCGGTTGAGATATTGATCGTGTTGCGTTTGTCTCCGCCGGTTCCCACAACATCCACAAGTGCACCTTCAACTTTAGGAACAATTGTGTTTGCAGCTTTCTTCATACCGGTTGCAAAACCCGCAATCTCATCCGGGGTCTCTCCCTTCATTTTAAGGGCAATGAGGAGGCCGCCTATCTGTGCGTCTGTGGCCTCTGTGAATATTTTGGTGATTGCATCCTCTGCTTCTGTTATAGAGAGGTCCTGCTTTTCACTTACCTTCTTGATGTAGTCCTTCATGTTAGCACCTTTGAACGCATTAATGTATATTTTTGTACAATAGTGGTTAAAGATGCCTAATTGTATTTAAGGATTATGGCTTTGTGGGCTTTGTGTAAAAATCCCATTTTTGTTTGACTTCTTACACAGAATCTAAATTTCAAAATTTGCTTTTTTTGTATTTTCATAAGTAGTTTAGTCTACATCCCGAAATATATGCCTTCAAAAAAGATAGTAATTTCAAACTCATTCTGTATATACAGTAATTTTTAAGTAATTTGTATACTTTTGGACAATAAATCCCATTTAATTCAAATATTGGAGATAAATGATGAAAATAAGAGTTGTAAGTTCAAAAGAAGAAATCAATAACCTCGGTTCTAATGAAGAAATGATTCATCTTGCATTCAGACCATCAAACACAGACATATTCAACCTCATAACTAAATGCCCTGATGTGAAAGCACTCCACATACCAAGTTCCTATATAAGAACAATTTCCAAATCCACTCAGATGTTTTTGGAGATGAAAGGTATTGCATTGATCGAAGGTGATGTATGGGGTCACAGGAAAGACATCAATGAATACTCTGAAGTTTCAGAAAGTGTATATGAGCGCTTTGACCAGTACAGAGCAGATGGTCTTTCTGATGAAGAAATTGCAGCAAAGATGGAAAGAGAATTGCATATGAGCACAGATTTGATTAGGTTCTTGCTTAAAAACAGAAAGTAATAGTTATTTGATGGGTGATTTAATACCCATATTCTTTTTACAAAAAAGTCTGAGATGCAAAATTCACGTTAATATCCAATTCATACATTTTTTGAATGAAAATACACATCTTATGGCATACTATTTTGCATAGAACCTCATTGACTTGTGCACTCCATGATTTAGCTTTGACAGAATCTCCAAACTTAGGCTTAATAATGCGAACGGTGGTCTCTGCATTACTCCTTTTATGATTAACTTTTTTTACACAACCTTTACTTTTCACACAAAGCTGCAAGTTGAATGAAATGCCTGCTCCTCCTGAACGATGAATACGGACTTTTTTATGTATCCATACATGTGATTTTCCGATTTTCTCCGGGTATATTATTGCGGCTAAAATTGGTAGGTATGCAAACGTTTATATATCATATGTACCAATGGCTTCTAAAATTAGGCTTACCTACTTTCATGAGGTATAGGAAAATATGTTACATATTCTTAAAAAACAAAGTTGCTGTTGTGTTGAAGATGACACTCATAGTGATCTTGACAGGATAATCCTTGTAGGGAATCCCAATGTCGGTAAAAGCGTAATCTTCAATCATTTTTCAGACAGTTATGCAGTAGTTTCTAATTATCCGGGAACCACAGTAGCCGTGAGTAAGGGAAAGGGGCTGATCGGTGGAAAGGAGTATGAGATAGTCGACACTCCGGGTATGTATTCCCTGCAGCCGATAACCGACGAAGAACGGGTATCGCAGAAATATCTCTTCAACAGTAAACCTTTTGTTTACCTGCATGTGGTCGACGCCAAGAATCTTCAGCGCATGCTTCCTCTCACACTCCAGCTCATCGAGGCACGGGTTCCTCTCATACTTGTCCTCAATATGATGGATGAAGCTTCTGTTAGAGGTATCAGGATCAACGAATCAAAGCTTGAAAAGAAACTCGGGATTCCGGTCATATGTACAACTTCAATTAAAGGAGAAGGTCTGGACCGTCTTGAGGATACCATCTCATCTTACAGCTACCAGCCTGCTGAGAACAATGTAAAGTACAGCAGAGGAATAGATCATGCTATTGGCATGATATCCTCACTTCTCGGATCAGAGTATGCAATATCGAAGGAAGCGGTTGCAGAATTGCTTCTTCTTAATGACGTTGTCGCGCTTGAAGAGGTGAAAAAGAACAACGAGGACATTGAAGCTATTGGTAAGGTTACTGAAGGGACCGAAAAGGAGTATTCAGATCCTCTTAATTATGTAATGACAATAGAAAGGCAGGAATATGTCAACGAGATCGTCAGTTCTGTCATGACCGAGAATCCAATGGCAGGAACTGGCCAGGAAAGCATGCGCAAGGAATCCGGGCATTCTTTCAGTGAGCGCATAGACAAACTTCTCATACAGCCTTTGACCGGAATTCCGATATTGCTGTTGGTGCTGTACTTTGGCCTTTATAAGTTCGTGGGCGGTTTTGCAGCGGGCACTGTCGTGGATTATCTTGAAAGCACTTTGTTTGGTGAGCATATCAATCCCTGGGTTATTGAGACGTTCAATTCCTTTGTACCCTATCCTGTAGTACAGGACCTCTTTGTAGGGGAGTATGGAATATTCACCCAGGCGGTGACATACGCAATAGCACTTATCATGCCTCTTGTAGGGGCATTCTTTATAGTATTCTCCATTATCGAGGATACCGGATACCTGCCCCGACTTGCAATGCTTATTGACCGTGCATTCAAAAAAATGGGTATGAGCGGCAGGGCTGTAATCCCAATGGTACTTGGTTTCGGGTGTGCCACTATGGCGACCATGGTCACGCGTACTCTTGAGACAAAGAGGGAAAAGGTCATTGCGAGTATGCTCCTGGCGCTGGCAATTCCATGCTCTGCGCAGCTGGGTGTCATACTGGGTATTCTCTCGTTCAGCAGTAAAGCACTGGCAATATGGGCGGTTGTTATTGGCTTTGAACTTATGCTGATAGGTTACCTCTCATCACTTGTAATACCCGGGGAAAAGCCCAGCTTCTTCATTGAAATGCCTCCTCTCAGGCTTCCGAAACTCTCGAATGTTCTCGTAAAGACATATTCGAGGATGCAGTGGTATTTCTTTGAGGTCCTTCCTCTGTTTGTCATTGCAAGTGTATTGATATGGATCGGTAGACTCACCGGTTTGTTTGACATAGCGGTCAGGATCATGGGCTATCCCTCACAGTGGATAGGTCTCCCTGCTGAAGCAGGACTCATGTTCTTCTATGGTTTCTTCAGGAGGGATTTCGGTGCAGCCGGCCTGTTCGACATGTATAATGCAGGTATGCTGACCGGAGTTAACATTGTGGTCGCATCTATCACACTGACATTGTTCATGCCATGTATTGCACAGTTCCTTGTGACAGTAAAGGAAAGAGGTATCAAAACCGCTGTAGCAATGGCGACCTTCATCTTCCCAAGTGCCTTTGCGGTAGGGTTCATTGTGAACTACCTTCTTACAACATTCGGAGTGGTACTATGAAGTGTCCCCTTTGCGGCAAGGAATTCGATGAACCGGATAGATCAAAATGCTCTGGCTGCGGCAGGTTCAGTTCATGTAATATGCAGCGTTGTCCCGGATGTGGGTATGAGATAGCACCGGAAACAAAACTGGAAAAATTCATCAGAGGGATATTCAAATGAAGATAAGTGAAGATGCAGAGAACATACTTGAAAGAATGTGGGTTTGCATCAATGAAGAAATGAGTGATTCGGTAGACCTCTCATCATTTGATCTGGATGGGACTTCACCGGAGGTTATTGAACTGCTTGAAACTGGCAACATACTGCTGTCCGGTACTCTTGCAACACTTTCGCCTGAAGGGGATGCCAACGGGAAGACTGTTGTCAGAAGGCGCAGGCTTGCAGAACGGCTTCTTGTTGACGTGCTGAACACAAAGGAAAGACATGTGCGCAGTTCTGCGTGTGAGTTCGAGCACATACTTCACAGGGGTATTGATGAGAATGTATGCATATTGCTTGGCCATCCTCGTACCTGCCCCCATGGGAAGTTGATACCTGAGGGTGAATGCTGTATAAAGGCCAGGGAGGATCTTGAACATGTTGTTGCTCCTCTTTCCGCACTGAAGAATGGTCAGGGCGGGAAGATCGCTTACTTTGATATGAGGGAGGAACACAAAATGCAGAAGATGCTTGCAATGGGTGTGCTTCCCGGCGTACCTGTGAGTCTTGTGCAATCATACCCTTCCTATGTCTTTGACCTGAACCATACAAGGTATGCCGTCGACACGGAAATAGCTGATAGTATATATGTAAGGTTAGAAAGGGAGCAGGTGAGTAAAAACGAGTATAATGGAAAATTAAGTGTAAGGGCATGACCCCCATTCACTTAATCCTGGCCTTCTATAAGTTCGTATATCTTTTCCATGTCAAGGCAGCTTTCAACTACCCGGGCAAGTTCCTCATAAGCCTCATCTTCTGTGGTCACAGTTTCAGGGTGATACTCCACACCTTTCTTTTCTGTTAGATATATCATGAGGGCATGACGGATGTTTTCGTTCTCGAAAAGCCCATGTAGGTATGTGCCCACTACGGTTCCGCTTTCATCGATGCTGCCGTCATCACCAAAAACAGTTCTTGGAGTTTTTGTGGCGCCCATATGGATCTCGTATCCCCATATTTCATCACCTTTAATGTGGTTGAATATAGGTCCGTCGGCAACAATTTCCTTTTTGACCTGGATGGTTTTCTTCTTGTATTCTCCGAATGATGTTTCAGTTTCAAGAAGTCCAAGACCTTCATAATCTGCCTCAACTCCGTTTTCAACACCTGAGTCGTGGATGACTTTTCCAAGCATCTGGTAACCGCCGCAAATTCCAAAGATAACTGCTTTGTCTTTGAGGTTCTTGATCTGTACATCCATACCGCTGGATTGTAGATCAAGTAGGTCACTTACTGTGTTCTTTGTACCCGGAATGATAACACAATCAGGGTTCCCCAGATTTTCATCAAGGTCTACGTATCTGACTTTAGCTATTCTCTCAAGTGGCTCGAAATCAGTGAAATTTGATATCCTTGGCAGGCGGATCACTGCGATATCGATGTCATTGATATCTTCGCTTTCTTCACGTCCTTTTTTCTTCTTTCTGATTGCCATGGAGTCTTCGGATGGGATCTTGAGCTTGTAATAGGGAAGAACTCCAAGAACCGGAACTCCGGTGAGATCCTCAAGCTGCTTGAGTCCTGGTTCCAGAATTGCGGGGTCGCCTCTGAATTTGTTGATTACAAACCCTTTGAGATTCTTAGCGACATCTTCAGGCAACAGTGCCTTTGTACCGTAAAGGCTTGCAAACACTCCGCCTGATTCGATATCTCCTACGAGGATGATTGGTGCCTGTGTGATGCGTGCAGTTCCCACGTTGACTATATCGCGGTCGTAGAGGTTTATCTCTGCAGCTCCTCCTGCTCCTTCCATAACTATGAGGTCATATTCTGATTCAAGTCTTTCAAGGGCGCCTCTTAATACATCGTGCATTTCCTCGATTGAATCGTAGTAATTTCCAGCGGATTTGTCTGCATATGGTTCCCCGAGTACGATGACCTGTGATGTCCTGTCCCCTTTTGGTTTTAGAAGCACCGGGTTCATATCTGCTGTGGGCTCGACTCCGGCAGCTTTAGCCTGGATGGCCTGGGCAATTCCAATTTCCTTTCCATCTTTTGTTATCCATGAATTCAGGCTCATATTCTGGGCCTTAAATGGTGCAACATTATATTTTCTGGAGAGTATCCTGCAGAGTCCCGTGACCATTATGCTCTTGCCGACGTCTGATGCAGTGCCAAGTACCAGTAATTTCTTTGCATTTTTCTTGTTTTCCATTGCAACCGCCCTAATAATATTTTTGGATTTTCATACTATTTCGTAATAATGCAACAGTTTTATGAAGGGCAACTTATATCTACTTAACTCCAGTTTATCTTAGTTAGGTGGAATATGACTGAACTTTTGCATGTAAGTGGCGGCCCCACAAAACCTGAAATAATCGCAGTTTCGTTATCTAAACTTGATTTAGCAGACGGTTGCAGATTTTTTGATATTGGTTGTGGTACAGGAGCCGTGTCAATAGAAGCTTCTAAAATGGTACGTGACATCAGTATATGCGCTATTGATGCAAGGGAAGAAGCCATTAGTGTGACGAAGAAAAATTTCGAAGCATTTAAGATTAACAATGCACAAGTGTTTTCCGGTGAATCATCCGATATCCTTGAAAAACAGGAAGTTGGTTCAATAGATTGTGCATTCATTGGTGGCACAAAGAATATTTCCCGTGTGCTTGAAGTGCTTGCCGAGAAAAAGGCAAAAAGCATTGTATTGAATGCGGTCAGGATTGAGACTGTCGTAAATGTAATAAACAAGATGAAAGAACTTGACTTATTCGAAGAGGCACTGCATATTATAGTGTCTCGCAGCGCCCCGATAACTGGCGAAACCATGTTCAAGCCGGAAAATCCGATATACATTGTTGTCGGCAAGTCCGGTAAAAATTGATGTTAATTTATGTAACTTATCTTTATTAATGGTGATAAAAAATGCTTGTAGGAGTAGGACTTGGTCCGGGTGATCCGGAGCTTCTGACATTGAAAGCTGTAGAAAGCCTGAAAAATGCATATAAGGTATACGTTCCTGGTCGAATGGCAGCCGACCTTGTGGCACCTTATGCAGAATCAGAGATTCTTGATTTCCCAATGCTGACTGATTATGAGGTACTCAATGATGTCTGGAAAAAGAATGCTGATATGATTGCAGAGGAATCAAAGGACAATCTGGTTGTCTTTGGTCTGATTGGCGATCCGAATTTCTTCTCAACCTTCACTCACTTAAAACGTGTGATGAAAAAATTCTATCCTGATGTTGAAACTGCAACAATTCCGGGAATCAGCTCAATCACATCATTCGCTGCACAGACCGGTGCTGAGGTTGACTCATCCTTTGAGGTAAGCGATGGTTCAGACAGCAAGTACAGGATAAGGCTCAAGGCAAGCAGGCCACTTGAAATAATTGAATCATATGAAAAGGAAGGCTTTAACAAGTTCACTTTCTGTGAGCGCCTTTTCAGTGACAAAGAAGTAATTATCACAGAAAGGGATCAGATTCCTGAAAAAGGAAACTATTTCAGTATAATCTATGCCCAGAAGGAATAACACAAGGTGAATCTAATGACAGATAAAAAAGTCTATTTTGTAGGGTCCGGCCCGGGAAATGCAAAATACATTACCGTAATGGGCAAAGAGCTTCTTGAAGGGGCTGACCTTGTAATCTATGCAGGTTCCCTTGTAAATCCTGAAGTTGTCAATTACTGTAAAGGTGAAAAGATCGACAGTTACGGACTTACCCTTGATGAGACTAACCAGCTTATAGTTGACAATCTCGAAGCAGGTAAGAAGGTTGTAAGATTACACAGTGGCGACCCATCACTCTACGGTTCTATCGTAGAGCAGATCGAAGAACTCAAGAAGTTCGATGTAGAGGTTGAGATCATTCCTGGTGTGTCCTCAGTATTCGCAACAGCGGCAGCACTGAAGACCCAGCTTACACTGAACGATGTCTCAGAGACTCTTATTATAACACGTCCTGCAGGTAAGACACTTGAGAAGGACCAGATAACAGAGCTTTCAAGACATGGTGCAACAATGGCGGTTTTCCTGGGAACACAGAAGATCGAGCAGATCATGGAGAAAGTAGAATATCCGGACGACACTCCTGTGGCAGTTGTCTTCCATGCATCATGGCCTGACCAGAAGATCATTAAGGGCACTGTTGCAGACATTGCCAGTAAGGTCAAGGAAGCAGGCATTAAGCGCTCCGCAATGATCCTTATCGGTGGAGTTGTAGAGCCTGTGGAATATGGTAACTTCGGGAGGTCTTACTTATACGGAGTGGCACAAGAACCGCTGTCATAACCTTTGAGAGAAATCTTGAGGTTGCAGAGCGCCTGGCAGAACATCTGGATGCTGACATCCTGCTGTTTAACAAAACAATCTTCAGAAAGGCATTTGAGGAATACGATGCTATCGTGGCAGTATTTGCCACCGGCATTGTTGTCCGTGAGATTGCACCCTTGATAGTGGATAAGTGGAAGGATCCTGCAGTCATAGTGGTTGATTCCAATATGAATTTCGCAATTCCTTTGCTTGGTGGTCATCACGGGGGCAACGAGGTTGTCAGGAAGATCGCAGAGATAGGTCCGATCCCGGTTGTCACTACAGCCACTGAAGTTCACAACAGGAATTCAGTGGAAGGCATTGCAAAGGCACTTGGATGTGATATTGTCAATAAGCCGTCCACTGTACAGGTAAATTGCGCTCTGCTTGATGAGGATGTTGAAGTCCTCGAAATTAAAGGTCCAAAGATAGTCATTGTCGGGGACGATGTTTCGGTCCTGAAACGAGATGAAGTAAAGGCTGAGGACAAATGATTATAGGTATGGGGGCCCGAAGGGGTATTGACAGTCAGGAAGCCATCGATGCGATAAACAATGCGCTTATGGAGGTAGGCAGGAGCATCGATGATGTGGAAGGGCTGGCATCAGCAAAATTAAAAGAGAACGAGACCGGTCTGCATGAAGCAGCTAAGTTCTTCGGGCTCACAATAACGTTCATAGATCACGACGAATTGAATAACTATGATGCGCCGTCGGCTTCGCAGGCAAAACGCTTCGGGCTTACAGGTGTGGCAGAACCTGCTGCATTGGCGTTGTCTGAAAAAAAACAATTGATACTAAGGAAGAAGGTATATGGAAGGGTCACAATCGCAATCGCAGAGTAAAGGTAAACTCTACATCATCGGAATAGGTCCGGGTTCAGTCGAACAGCTGACAGTGAAAGCAAGGGATGTAATCATGACATCAGATTACATTGTCGGAAATGGTACCTATCTTGACCAGATGGCAAGTCTGCTGGACAAACAGGAGATAGTCCGCAGTGCCATGGGTAAGGAAGTTGACCGCTCACGCAAGGCAGTAGAGCTTGCGCAGGATAAAGTTGTTTCCATGATAAGTGGCGGCGATGCAAACGTTTACGGCATGGCAGGTCTTGTCCTTGAAGTTGCAGAACACGCAGGTCTTGATGTTGAAGTAGAGGTCCTGCCTGGTGTAACTGCAATTACAGCAGCTGCAAGTGTTGTCGGAGCACCTATTGTCAATGATATGTGTACCGTAAGTCTCAGTGACCTTCTTACGCCATGGGAAGTCATCGAGAAAAGACTTGATGCAGCAGCATCAGCAGACTTTGTGATGTCACTCTACAATCCAAAGAGCCGCCAGCGCAAATCCAATTTCTCAAAGGCTATTGAAATTATCAGAAAGTACAAGGAAGATTCAGTTCCTGTAGCTCTTGTCAAGAATGCTCTGAGAGATGCCGACCAGGATTACGTTGTCACAACCCTTGGTGAGGTTATGGACTACAACGACTGGGTCGACATGAGCACAACAATCCTTATCACAACAAATGATTCCCGCATATGGGATTCACCATACGGTAAGAGAATAATCACTCCAAGGGGGTATCATCGGAAATATGACTACTGAGTCCAAAAAGAATGACACAAGCATTGAAGAGCTTGTGGAGATGACAACTGAGATCGATCCTGATCTCGTTGCTATCTGCAATGACCTTGGATCACAGACTGATGAAGCCAAGGCAATCTACATGACAAGCCGCAACATCGCCCGCAAACTTGTAGGTGATGAAACTCCTGAAGACCGCGTGAAACAGCGTTGTGTAACCTCAACAGGTGACCCTGCAGTAGCAGACCTCATGCGTTTTGTTAATGATCCTATTCCAGCAGGTGTTGAGGCAATCAGAAAAGGAGCTCCTATTCTTGTTGACATTAACATGGTCAAATCAGGAATAACCAAGAGAGGCCACAACTGTGAGATTATCTGTGTACTTGACAAGGACGAGGATGCAGAACTTGCCAAGAAGTATGGCATAACAAGAACTGCAGCAGGATTCCTGAAATGCAAGGACATTCTTGAAGGTTCAATTGTCGCAATAGGCAATGCACCATCCGCTGCATTTGCAGTATGCAGGATGATCGAGCACGGCATCAAGCCAGCTATCATTGTAGGCACTCCTGTAGGCTTTGTCAACGCCGCAGAATCAAAAGAAGTTGTCAGGGGCGCACCGGTTCCTTCCATAACATGTGTAGGTACACGTGGCGGAACACCAATGGCAGTTGCCTGTATCAATGAACTTGTTACAATAGCAAATGAAGAGTAATGTGTTCCTGAATGAACACATTCATCTGTTCTTATTTTTATTTTAAATTAGATTACCTTACAGATGGTTAGTGTAAACCATCCACAGTCCCACAATAATAAGCACAATCCCTGCTCCCTTTTTGAGCTCAATATCATATTCAGATATTTTACTGAGCCTGTCACCGGACAGTTTTGCAGAATAGGCAATAATCAGCATTGGTATTGCAAACCCCATAGCGTATATGAAGAGAAGTCCTGCACCATAAAACACGTCTCCTTCAAGTGCCACAAGGGTGAGTATTGATGCCAGTATTGGTCCCACACATGGAATCCATACTATTCCAAGCGACACACCGATAACAAGACCTCCTATGAGTCCTTTTCCTTCAGCATGGATCTTTCCGGTGTATTGAGATAGGGATGCAAACACATCCTTTTGCATGAGCATCGATATACCCATGAAAATTATGATGAGTTCAGCAATTATCCTGAGTTCACCAAGGTATGGTAGAAAATATTCTCCGAATGCAGATGCTGCAACACCCATTATAGTGAACGATAAAGTAAGTCCTGCAATTATAGCAAGTGGGCGTAGCTTGCTGTTTCCTGTTGAATATGCAAGTACGATGGGAAGCAATGGCAATACACAGGGAGAGAGCACGCTCACGATACCTGCAAAAAAAGATGCCAGTGGAGTTAATGTACTTGCATCGACCATTTAATCAACTGATTTCCTGTATTCGATTGCGTTATCGAGCAAATCTGTAAACTTGTTTTTAGTTGTCAGGCCAATGTATCTTGCATAGTTCCTGTCGGTTGTGACCTGTCCGTCCACTCCCATGTAGACGTAGCCATTTTCACTGTTTTCAACAATGACGAACGAGTCCGGGATTGAGTAAATGTTAAAACTGGATGCAAGCGATCCTGCATTATCTGTATTGATATATACTACGGCTGCTTTTCCTTCGTATTCCAGTGATATATCTGCCATTATAGGTTTTTGTGAACTACAAGCAGGACACCAGTCTGCCCCGATCTCTACCAGTACAGGTCTCTGTGCTACTAAATCATTAAGCTCCTGTGAGCTTGTAATCTCTATTATCGCACTGTTTTCCATCGCTTCTCTATTGTCACCTGTCATTCCTGCGACTATGAAGAACACTGAAATCAAGACAATTATCGGCAGGATTAATTTATTCATAATATCACATTTTCATGGCTTAGTTTTGTTAGCACTTTGTCTGGCTTATATTTAAATTATGATGATTTATAATTTGTGCACGGTATTGACAAAAAAGAGCAAAACCGTATTTCAAAAAAAAGAAAGTATCATTGCTCTGAATTAGCAGGAACTTTCCATTTGAGAAGAATTCCTTCTTCCATTTTTTCAGCATCAATTAGTTCGAGTTTCTGTATGTCTTTTTCAGTAAAACCGTCACCATCTGTAAATGTTGGTGCAGTCTTTCCACCGATTATCAGATTTCCCACAAAAGTATATATCTCATCAACAAGCCCGTTTGAGATCATTCCCCAGTTAAGCGTTGCGCCACCTTCAACCATTAAGCGTTCAATTCCCTGGGCCTTGAGTTCTGACATTGCTTGTTTAAGGTCCACTTTTTCTTTACCTGCAACAACAATTGTTGCCTGCTCTCTCAGAAGGTTTACTTTAGCCGCAGGGGCTGATTCAGAAACAATTATAATGCGTTTTCCTTCACCCTTTTTAAAGATGTCAGCATCAACAGGCGTCCTTGCTTTGCTATCTACAATAATTCTTGCGGGATTCTCATCCTTGCCTGCTGCAATCCTTCTTTCTTTGAGTTCAGCAGATTTCACTGTTAGGCTGGGGTCATCAGCGAGTACTGTTCCGATACCTACCATCACTGCATCAGATCCTGCACGCAGCTGGTCCATGCGGTTGAAATCTATCTGGCCGGAAATCCTTACCTGCTTTCTCTCTTTTGTGGATATCTTACCATCGGCAGACATTGCTGAATTTATAAATGTAAATGGGCGTTCCATTGGAATCACTATAAAAAAAGATTGTTTGGGTATTACTACCCATTAAATGATTAGTTTTCGACAATCGCTTTCATAAGGTTGCGGTCACGCAGGAGTCCCAGGAATCTCTGGTTAGCATTGACAACAGGAATCTGGTCTATCTTGTTCCTCTTCATCTTCAATGCACATTCGCTGACACCTGATATGTATGCAGCTTTCACAAGGTCACTGACCATTACATCCTTTACTGGTATGTCAGGTACCTTTACTCTGGAAACGCTGTAGTAAATGCTCATGGTATCTCTCATGGATTCCCATGTCCATTCATCGTCATCTGAACCTGCGGACATGTCTGACATCTCTACAGTATCCTCAATAACACTGGCACTTATGATGTCACGATCTGTGATAATACCTACGACTTCAAGGTTGTTATCAATTACAGGGGATGCCTTTACTTTTGAAAGTTCCATTACTCTTGCAGCAACGTTGAGAGGCGTGTCAGTCCATATTGGAACTACGGTTGTGTTCATGTATTGTCCAACATGGTCGGTTATGTTAAGTTCTGCAATTGATGCAACAATATCAGCAACAGATATGATTCCTACAAGCTTTTCTTCCTTTACAACAGGAAGTCTTCTGATGTTATGCTCCAGAAGTATCTTTGCAGCATCTACGATGGTTCCGTCAGGATCTATAACTACGGGGTTGCGTGTCATTAAAAGTGCAAGCTGTTCTTCTTCCGGATTTTTCAGGAGGTTAGCCCTGCTCACAACACCTACGATCTTACCATCTTTTAATACAGGTACACCTGATACTCTTTTTTCTTTGAGCAGGGTGTGAACTTCATCTCTTGATCCAGGAAGGGTTGCGTATGCAACTTCTGTTCTCATTATATCAGAGATTTTAATGTTTTTTGGCATAATGATACTCCTTACTCTTCCTCTTCAGAGTCGCCTCGCACTACAAGTACGGGTACTTTTGAGTTTCTTGTTACTTTTTCAGCAACACTTCCAAGCAGGAACCTATCAAATCCGCTCTTTCCGAGTGTTCCCATTACAATGAGGTCAATGTTGTTATTATCAGCAAATTCGATGATCTCGTGACTGGGGTGACCTTCAAGGACCACGGTTTCAACGGTAACGCCTTCCTTTTTTGCCAGTTCTTCAACTGACTCCGTAGCTCCGTTTGCTTCATTTTCCAGGAGTTCGTACATCATTTCCCATCCGGCATCCATAGGGATAGATGCAAAAGCTGCAGTATCGACAACATATCCTGCATATAATTTCGCACCACTTATTTTAGCGAGTTCGATGCTGTGCATAACTGCTTTCTGGTTTTGTTTGGATCCATCGGTTGCAATAAATATATTTTTGTACAGAGTACTTGTCATTTTCCCTCTCCTTCGTAAATATATCCCTGTTTAAATTATTACTGATAGTATATCATCGGGTCGCGCTCTTCTCACAATCCCGCTGATCACTTCCCTTGTACCCGTGAGATTGCTTGAATTCCCATTAATGATCATAATTTTGGCTTTATTTCCTTCCAGGATAGAACCGGTGTTCTCAAGCCCTAATATTGTTGCTCCCATAAGCGTACACATCATAAATACTTGTCTGTCCTCTATGCCAAATATTTTAGATAAAATCTCCATTTCAGAGAACATATTGGCCGAGTTTAACATTATATTATCGGTTCCTATCGCCACTTTTATGCCTTGATCCAGCATTTTTGCAACAGGTGCCATTCCTACGCCTGTGATAAAATTAGATCGCGGACAAACGACTACTGGCGTATCGCTCTCTGCAACTCGTTTTAAGTCCTTTTCTTCCGCATGTGTCATGTGTATCAATATGTCCGGATCAAGCGATAGTGCCTTGTCTATATCACTTCGGTCATTCTCTCCAGAGTGAATGGCAAATGATGCGCCGTATTTTGCCGCCTTTTCCCTTGCAGTTTCAAGTATGTTCATGTCTATATCATTAGCACCGCTCATCCCCAGTCCGTCAGCATTTTCCAGTATTTCATCCAGCTCTGTGCAGAATTTATCTGCATCTGCGGTTTGTACTGGTCTGGCAAATATTGTTCCTTCTATATCTGATGAACTTAGGGCTTCTTTGAGAACGTTGATTCCATTTAGTCCTCCTTCCCTGAAATCTGCAAATGCACAGGTTCCCGTGTAATTCATATCGCAGATTGAGTTTTTCATCGCTCCGATCATTTCATCACGAGGTGTACTGTTCAATATGCGGTGTTTCAGGCCATCAGGTGGTTTGACTAGCTGGTCCAGATCTCTTTTTACGAAGTGTCCAACGGTTTCGCCAAGAACAGGATCCTTGCAGACTGAGTCACCTATGTGTGTATGTGCATTTACAAAACAGGGAGCAATGATTATTTGGGAATCATTCTTTTTTTCATGCACTTCCTTAATGATGCCATCCTCTACGACAATGTAACCTTCAATGACCTCTGCCTCTGGTCCGTATATTATTTTCCCGGATATTGTTTGTTCCCATGACATGAACATTCATTAATGGCTTTTATCCTTTATAAGCACTTATCAAGTATATGTTTCCAGTTAACCTTTTAGGTGCCTTTTTAGACGCTATATTTATATGTCTCACCTGTAGTAGATAAACATGCGTATTGTTAGGTCCTTGCATGAGAGCATGGCAGAGCCTATCTGTGATTGTACAGACAACCTCAATACGTAACACACTGGATAGTGCGATAAAGCCTGTCACGAGGGAAACTGGGAAGGACAGCGGAAAATCCAATAGGATGATCTCCCGGAGTTAGTGCGCCAGACGACAGCATTATCCTTCTTTTCATACAAACATTTGTTTTGTTCATTCGATGTTTATCTGGATATGGGGAATTGGCACAATGTCTTTTGAGGATGCTTTAAATGAGGTAGATTCCGGGATTATTATTGATATTGAAGTAACTCCCGGTTCAAAGGTGCTTTGTGTGCCAAGTGGCTATAATATCTGGAGAAAACGTATTGAGGTGCGTTTATCCCAGAATGCCCAGAAAGGCAAGGCCAATGAACAACTAATATCTGCTCTGGCAGATCTTTTCGGAATGCGAAGTTCTGAGATCTGTTTTGTAAATGGAATGCATAATTCCAAGAAATCTCTTCTTTTGCAGAATGCTGAGTATTCTCATATCATTGCAGTTCTTAAGGATAAACTGCCGGATGATGCTGTTTAATATTAATGTTCCTGCATTGTATTTCAGTTCTCGGAATACTTTCACCTCGCTTGCCTCCCCTTAATATATGCAGAGGACAATCTAGTATCTGAGGTGAAATACATGGATGAATATTTCGACAACCTGGTAGAAAGAGCATACTACTATGAACAGTTTGATCAATTCGTTCGCTATTACAAGTAAATTTATCATGTCCTGTCGTAACGATTCCCTCCCAATCCCAAAATGTTTGCTTTCGATTGCGACAGGTCTTTACTTGTAATAGTTATCTCTTTTTAAATTCTGTTTTGTTTCATGTTTTCAAAGGTCATTCTTTAATCAAATGAAAGGTAATTTAAATCCTGTTTAACAATACTTTTAAATTCTGGATGATTGTCATGCGACCAAGAAAACCTGGTTCTAAAAGATATTTGAAAGCTCCTTTGATCGTATATGAAAAGAGGATGGAACAAATGGATAAATTACTGGATGAGTTACAGGATTTTGTCAACCAGGGTTCAATTATTGTCGTGGAAGGAAAAAGGGATGTAGTTGCATTAAAGTCTCTTGGGATTCGTGGTGAATTCCGGCTGGCTACGCACCATTCACTTGTCAATTTCTGTGAAGAACTTGCAAAGACCGGGAAGCAAATAGTGATTCTCACTGACTGGGATCGCAGAGGCAATATACTTGCTGATAAACTTGTGGAGAATCTGCATGCTCTTGGGGTCAACCCTGACACAAGAATAAGGGATCTTGTTGTATCTCTGGTACAAAAAGAGATAAAGGATATTGAAAGCCTGCCTGGGTACGTAGGAAAACTAAGACAAATAACCACAGGTACAGATGCAACAGATTCGCTTTAACTACATTACACCTTTTTAGTGGTGTTGGGGTTCAAAACTACGCTCAAATTCCGGATATAGTTCAGATTTGTCCATTAGCTCGTCATAGACATCGTGTCTTGGACTAACTATAACTACATGGGCAGGAGGGTGTATCTTTCTCAATTTACTGATCGCAGCACCTGCATTGTTGTCAAGTTCCACCAGTGCAGCAGAATTGCATCTGGCTTTTAGTGGCACACCTGCAACACTAACCAGAAGGTTATCTGCATAAACAGGCTCAATACGTTTTGGTTTTGATACAAACCTCATTCTTCCGTAATGCTCAAGGTCATGTAATGCGACATTGACTTTGTCTGCATTGTCACCCCGGATTACAGCAAAAGATTTAACTCCAATCCCCATTCCAGAAAATCCCCTTGTGTAATTTTTTCATATGTTTCTCTCATTGCTTGCGTTTTTTAGGCTCCCGCACCTAATATGCCTGGATTTCCTAGCCTAGATATAATTAAAACTTTTTACGGTAATAAACCTTTCTATTCTAGAAAACACAGGACTTGAACAATAATAGAAATTATTATTTTCTGGTATTTATTATTTTCCAAGTTCTTTTGAACGGTTGGATGATTCAATAACAGCCTGCATGAAAGCTGACCTTATGCCGTATTCTTCCAGGACTTTAATTCCTCGGATGGTTGTTCCTGCAGGGGATGTAACCATGTCCTTCAGTTCTCCCGGATGAGCTTCGGTTTCAAGTGCCATTTTTGCAGCACCAAGAACTGTCTGGGCTGCAAGTACAAGTGCACTCTTCCTGTCAAGTCCTTCGTACACAGCCCCATCTGCCATTGCTTCAATAACGGGGAATATGTATGCAGGTCCACTTCCTGAAAGACCTGTCACTGCATCCATGAGATTTTCAGGAACCTGAATGGCACTGCCAACTGCACCGAATATCTCAAGAGCATCCTCTGCATCATCTTTTGAAGCATTGCTTCCCTGAGTTATAGCAGAAGCAGCTTCAGCAACGGTTGCTGCAATGTTTGGCATAACTCTTATGACTCTGGTTCCTTCATTGAATTCACTTTCAATATCTGCAAGTTTGACACCTGCTGCAATGGATATTACAAGTTTGTCAGAACCGATGTCCTCCTTTATGCCTGCAATTACCTTCTTAAGTATCTGAGGTTTTACTGCAAGTACAATAATGTCGGAATTATTTACAGTAGTTGTATTGTCTGTAGATACGTTAACCCCTACATCCTGCTTAAGTTCATCAAGGGATGGCTCGTAGAGATCACTTGCATATACATCGGATGAAGAAAAAAGTCCTGCACTACATATCCCTTTAATTAATGCACTGCCCATTTTTCCTGTTCCGATAAATCCCAGTTTTTTACCTTCAAGGCTCATTTTATCACTCGGTAATATTGATTATTTATTTTCTCTTGATGGTCACTATGTCCCCAAGAGTAGTTCCACGATTTAGTCTTTCACCACTCCAATCATTCTCGCCGGTCCTTTCCGTGAGTTTGATATCGAGGGCTTTCTCTATCTTCTGACGAACATCATCCTCAGGTACGATCTCTTCACGCTCTATCTTTTTAAGAAGTGTTGCTTTTTCCTTGATCTTTGAAGCCAGCTGGTCATGTGACCACTTCTTTCGTTCTCTTGCTTCTTTTATTGCCTGTCCGTACTCATCAATTAGTTCATCAACTATCATTCCAGGGGCTTTCCTTGGTGGTCTGCTGCTTCCGGTTGCCGGAGCTGGCCGACGGCTTACAGGTGCAACTTTCTTGGACACTGGACTGCGCTTTCCTGCTGCAGTACCATATTGTGAGCATCTTCCACATACTGTAAGTTCACTGCCGTCAATATTTACTTTAAAAGAATCGCCTCTGATCTCGGCGCCACATATTTCACACTGCATAGATCTTCAACTCATAAAGTGTCTAATCTCTTCTTTACGAAAGGGCTATATACCCTTCGCACTTAAATAATATTCGGAG
Source organism: Methanolobus sediminis (assembly GCF_031312595.1). Taxonomy (NCBI): domain Archaea; kingdom Methanobacteriati; phylum Methanobacteriota; class Methanomicrobia; order Methanosarcinales; family Methanosarcinaceae; genus Methanolobus; species Methanolobus sediminis. The sequence goes on from NZ_CP133592.1 coordinate 1,694,587, forward strand.
GCACATGAGCGAGACCAGCGACAGTGACTTTGAACACGGCAGGTATGATTTTACCTCTGTGAACAAAGCCGACTATGACTATGTCGGTACAGATAACGAGGAAGATTTTTCCAAATATCTGTTAGACCGAATGCGACAGTTAGAGTCCAGGAATACTCTCCTGAAGGAACAATGCGACCAGATCGAGTCGGAAAAACGTTTTGTTGAGAGCCAGAAGCTCAAATACGAACGTGAGGTGCGCAGACTGCAGGCGGAAGTTGACCGTCTGAAAACAGTTCCTCTTGTAGTGGCAACAATCATGGATGTCATATCAGAGGAAAAAGTGCTTGTCAGAAGTTCCACGGGACCGCAGTTCATGGTCAATGTATCCCAGTACCTTAGTGAAGAGTCTTTAGTTCCGGGTGCAAAAGTTGCATTGAACCAGCAGACACTTGCGATCGTGGAAGTAATCCCAACAAGTGAAGACCCTGCAGTTTCAGCAATGGAGGTAATAGAGTCACAGGATGTGGACTACGAAGATATAGGTGGATTAGATTCACAGATACAGGAACTTATAGAATCTGTAGAATTACCACTGACAAAACCGGAGGCTTTCCAGCGTATAGGCATCACTCCGCCAAAAGGTGTTCTCCTGTACGGTGAGCCAGGTACCGGTAAGACCTTACTGGCAAAGGCCGTTGCACACAGGACAGAAGCCACTTACATCAGAGTGGTAGGTTCTGAACTGATACAGAAATACATTGGTGACGGTTCAAAACTTGTCAGGGAACTCTTCGATATGGCAAGGAAAAAATCCCCGAGTATCATCTTCATCGATGAGCTGGATGCAATTGCTTCAAGGCGTCTCAATGACACCAACGGTGCAGACCGTGAAGTCCAGAGGACACTTATGCAACTGCTTGCGGAAATGGATGGTTTTGATAACAGGGGAGATGTGAGGATTATCGCAGCTACAAACAGGCTGGATGTTCTTGACCCTGCAATTCTTAGACCTGGAAGGTTTGACAGGATAGTCAACGTACCAATGCCGGATGAAGAAGCACGTGCAAATATCTTCAGGATACACACACGTTTCATGTCTGTTGCAAAGGATATTGACTTTAAGAAGCTGGCAAAACTCACCGAGAAGGCAAGTGGTGCAGATTTGAATGCCATTGCCATGGAAGCAGGTATGCTTGCTGTAAGACTTGACAAGAAAACGATCTCCATGGATGATTTCCTCGAGTCTGTGCAGAAGGTCATGTCAAAGAAAGAAACTGAAAAGGAAGTTCTTCCGGAAGGAATGTTTATCTGACATTCCTGCTGGTAAGTTACTTCACTACCTTTTTTCATACTATTTTTAGTGAATAGTGCACAACATAGTTTTCACATTAAAGATGAGATCCGCATACTTGGTATAGATGATTCTGCGCTTATCAGCGATAAGATCATAATAGTCGGAGCCTTCTTTCGCGGTGGTAAATGGCTTGACGGTGTACTTCGGTCAGAGATTACAAGGGACGGCATGGATGCAACTGACAGCATAGTTTCAATGGTGAATAACAGCAAACATTTGCCGCAGATACGTGCCATAATGCTGGATGGAGTTACTTATGGCGGTTTTAATCCGGTGGATATTGTCGATCTATATGAAAGAACCGGCGTTCCGGTGATAGTCCTTATGCGTGACCTGCCGGATTTTGGGAATATAGAAAAGGCTCTTTCATTTTTGCCAGAATCAGAAACCAGGATGCAAATTATAAAAAAAGCCGGAAATATCAGCAGCGCGATAACAAAAGATAACGATAATCCTGTTTTCTTCCAGTGTTGCGGAATTGCTTATGATATTGCCGCAAAAATAATAAAAATAACTTCAACAAGGAGCAATATCCCAGAGCCGCTCAGAGTTGCTCATTTGATTGCTACGGGAATCGTCCTTGGTGAATCAAGAGGAAAGGCATGATCTTGCTCTTCAACAGCAAGCCATTTTCCTGCCTGTGAATCTTACTTTGACTTGTTGACCAGTTCAACTCCCTCATTCATCAGTTCATCTGCTCTTTCCTTGGTCTTTGATTCGGCAAATATCCTGATGATAGGTTCTGTTCCTGAAGGCCTGATAAGTACCCATCCGTCATCATACCAGACTTTCACACCATCTGTGGTGTCGACCTCATTATCTCCGGCAAGGACTTCCTTCTTTACTTTCTCCATAGTCGCAGGTGAATCCTGTATCTTAATTTTTGTCTTGGAATTAAAGTATTCAGGCACACTCTGAGCGAGCTCTGAGATCTTCTGTCCGTTTGCAATTATCTCAAGGAATTTAGCACAAGCCATGGCACCGTCACGGCAGTACTGGTGCTCAGGGAAGATAAGTCCTCCGTTACCCTCTCCTCCAAACACTGCATCGATCTCCATCATCTTACGTGCCACATTGATTGAGCCAACTGCTGTCCATGAAAGGTCAACGCCTGCTTCTCTGGCAACATCAAGCATTCTTGATGAGGAACTAACCGGTGTGACTATCGGTCCCTTTTTCCTTGCAAGGACATATTTTGCCATCATTGCAAGCTGTATCTCTTCCTCGATGAAATCTCCATTCTCATCAAAGAATACCGCACGGTCTGCATCTCCGTCCTGCGCAACTCCCATGTTTGCACCGGCCAGCTTCACAATATCTGCAAGTTCTGTGAGTACATCAGGTGTAGGTTCCGGATTTCTCCAGGGGAAAGTTCCGTCCACCTGTCCATTAAGGGTGATTACTTCACATCCCAGTTTCTGGAGAAGGAATGGTAATGTTACAGAACCTGCTCCGCATCCTGTATCTACGACAACCTTGAGCCTTTTCTCACGTATGAGTTCATGGTCAACTGAATTGATTATACCATTAACATAGAATTCATTGGCATTACTGTCATGGCGCAGATCTCCTGTCTTTTCCCACGATGCAGCGCTGAACTCTTTGGAGTAGTATATTTTCTCGATCTCCCTTTCCCCTTCACGTGACATTTCACTTCCGTCACTTGCGATGAGTTTTATTCCGTTGTATTCCCTTGGATTATGAGATGCTGTTACAACAATTCCTGCATCTGCATACTTTTTTACATAATACTGAACAGAAGGGGTAGGGCAGATCCCAACATCAATGACTGTAAGTCCTGCTGAAAGTGCGCCGGCAATAGCAGCGGATTTTAACATCTCACCTGAAGCTCTTGTGTCTCTTCCAATAGCCACAACGCCTTTAGAACCCATATAAGTTCCAAGACTCCTTGCAACATCAATTGCCAGTTGTGGAGTTATGTATTCGTTTGCTATTCCCCTTACACCATTAGTTCCAAAAAATGCCATCAATTATCACCAATATTAAAAGTATTGCCATTATACGTCAAAATCCTATTTTATGTTTTGTGAGAATACACTTAATAGGGTATTCTGCATATTATCAACAAATGGTCAATGAAAAACTGGAATTATTGAAAAAAGGCATTTCAGAAAAGGGAAGTGCCGTTCTTGCTTTTTCAGGAGGAGTGGACAGTTCCGTTCTTGCATCGATAGCTTTTGATGTCCTTAAAGAAAAGGCAGTTGCTGTAACCATTAAAAACCAGTCATTACCTCAGAGGGAACTGGAATGTGCAAAAAAGGTAGCTTCGGAAATAGGTCTTGAGCAAAGGATAGTTTATCTCAATGAACTTGAAGTCCCTCTTATTTCAGCCAACAGCCCTGAAAGATGTTATTACTGCAAAAAAGAGATCATCGGGGTTTTAAGCTCTGTTAAGGATGAACTCGGATTTAATGTTATTATTGAAGGTAGCAATGCTTCGGATTCCAGCTCTTACCGCCCGGGAAAAAGAGCAATAGAAGAAGCCGGGGAAATTGTTTACTCTCCCTTTCTGGAATTTGATGTGACAAAGGATGAGATCAGGGCTATTGCAAAAGAACTCGGTCTTTCTGTTGCGGCTAAAAGCCCGGCGCCCTGTCTTGCTTCGCGTTTTCCATATGGTGATATCCTCACAGAGGAAAATCTCAGGAGGGTGGAAAAGGCAGAAAATTTCCTTTTTAACAGAGGATTTGAAGGGTTCAGGGTCAGGGACCACAAAGGAATTGCACGCATTGAGCTTCAGAAGGAAGATATGGCTATGCTGCTGGAAATAAGAGTTGAGGTCGTATCCTATTTTAAGGAACTGGGTTTTACTTACGTTACACTTGATCTTGAAGGATTCCGAAGTGGAAGCATGGATGAGGTGCTATGATTTTTGTTCTTGTTTATTGTATAATATAATAGTTTGAAAAGAAAGAATTGCAGGATAATTATTGGAGTGCAACAGGTTTAATACCTGTAAGTAATCTGTCTTGCATCTGGATAATACTAACAAAAGGTGACAAGATTGCTGACATTGGGTATAGTTAACACATATGATAAGATCAAAGTGCTGGATGCTCATTACAGGGCAATCGCAAGAGCTGCACCTATATGTTATGCATACGGTTTCTCTCTTGCTCTGTATGACTTCCCTTTTAAGATGGATGCAGATGAGCTTGTGGAATTTGTTGCGGATAAAACAACTATCGGTGAATCCGGGAAATACCTGAAGTTGCTTCATGAGAAAAAGCATCTTTTTGTTTTTGACCTTCCAAAGAAAGGTTTTCAGCCGCAGTTTGGTTCTGTGGTTGTGACAACTTCAAAGCCGGAATCAAAATTTGCCATTACTCCGGAAACCTTTGCAGATGAGATTATGCATAACAAGTCATTCCTTGTGCTTGTTGGACTTGGTCGCAAAGGGCTTCCGAAGGATCTTTTCAACCTTGCAAGGTATCATCTCGACATAACTTCCCAGGGAGTTTCACTTGAAACGTGTACGGCAATCGGCTGCATTCCATCTTATGTTATGGGTATTGTCCGCACGAAGAGTTCAGTAAAGTAAGCAGGGGTCTTTATCTAGTATCAATTATATACTAGTTGCATGCGTCTGAGCATTTTTTATTCAGGTGAGTTTGGAAAAAAAGTTGTAGGTAACCTTGTCAATTCAGACCGTTTTTGCGCTTCATGTGGTGACCTCTGTGACCATTGCCGCGAACCAAGAATGAGTTTTGCACCTATGATCGTAGGTCTTTTTGAACTTCGGACCGATCTTCCTGATTTTGTTGAGGATACGGATGAGTATATTCCCTCTAATCTCCCAATAGCCGATTTGATTATCGCCATCGATCTTCATCCTGATCTTATGATGTCAGTACCTGATATTGCTCTTTCAAGCAATGCAAAGGCTGTGATTATTCCGGTTGATGACTCGCGTCTTGTTCCGGCAGGTCTTACTGAACAGATAAGAAAAAAGCTGGAATCGGTAGGTATTGAGTTTGAGTGTCCCAAACCTTTCTGTTCACTGGAGCTGACAGGAAAAACCACGATTGATGAATTCGTAAAAATGGGATTCGGCAGGCCTCTGCTTAAAATTGAAGTGGACAATACTAATGGCATTTTCACTCATGTTGAGGTTGTCAGGGATGCTCCCTGCGGTGCAACCTGGTTTGTTGCCAAGAAACTGAAGTGGTCAGATGTAAAGGATTACAAGGAAACCATTTCAGGTGCTCATCATTCATATCCATGTACTGCAAGTATGGAGAAAGATGCGCAGATCGGCGACACTATTCTACATGAAGCCGGTTATATTATCAGAAAAAGTGTAGAAGAAGCAATGGAGAATTAATTTTAAAAAAGAAAGTTAAAGGAGTAATTTTACTCCTTTCTGCTCTGGAAGATGAATGCCAGTCCGATTATTGCTGCAATTGGCAGAGCAATTGTTGGGAATTCTGGGATTTCCTGAGTTCCACCGTTACCATCGTCTTCTTCACAGTATCCTACAGTGACCCATGCACTACCTTCCTCATCACCTACTACATACTCATCAATTCTCTGGATATGGATAGATATCACATTACCATCAGCATTTGCTGGCAATGTTCCGTCCCAACCATTTATGGTGACATATATTGTAATAGGATCCGTACTTTTCAGGTTTGCTTCATTTGTCGTAGTTTTGGTGAGGAATGTTCCAAATGGGTTTCCTGCTGCCGCTGTCACAGTCCATTCATTTCCAAAATTATCCGTAACATTTACGATATCTGATTCAGGAACGTTGAGGAGAATCGTTGTAATCGTAGAATTTGGATAAAGCAGTTTGGTGTCATCGGTCAGCGTTACTACTATTGTACCTGGATCCGATGTGTTATCTGTATTTAGAGTTGCATTCAACTTACCATCATATAGGTAGTCTAGGTCATCTTGTACGTCATTTATGTAGCAAGTCATCGAACTTGCCACTCCAATGGATAGCAGCATGCTTGCCGCTATTAGCATTACTAGTATTGTTCTTTTCATGATCCCACCATCAACATAGATATTTGGTCATTTCTATGCTTAATAATAACTCTCATCTTATTGCTTTTATACTTTCCGAATAAATGTCCGAGGTAATGATGATGATGATGATGATGTGGCAGTAGTGAAGATGTATTTTATGATATATGATAAAGAAACCAGTATTAGTTTGCAGCAAAAAAGAAAGGTTTAAGGAGTAGTTTTACTCCTTTCTGCGCTGGAATATGAATGCCAGTCCGATTATTGCTGCAATTGGTAGAGCAATTGTTGGGAATTCTGGGATTTCCTGAGTTCCACCGTTACCATCGTCTTCTTCACAGTATCCTACAGTGACCCATGCACTATCTTCATCACCGGGACCAATCCTCTGGATGTGGATTGATATTACATTTTCATCATCATTTGCTGGCAACGTTCCGTCCCAGCTTGTTATGGTGACATATATTGTAATAGGATCCGTACCTTTTAGTTCTGCATCATTTGTCGTAGTTTTGGTGAGGAATGTTCCAAATGGGTTTCCTGCGGCATCTCCTACAAGCCATTCATTCCCATAATTATCCGTAACACTTACGACATCTGATTCAGGAACATTGAGGAGAATTGTTGTGATTGTAGAATTTGGGTAAAGTGCTTTGGTTTCATCGGTAAGTTCTACTTCTATTGTACCTGGATTTGTTGTGTTATCTGTAACTAGAGTTGCATTCAAGTAACCTTGGTATAGGTAGTCTAGGTCATCTTGAACGTCATTTATGTAACAAGTCATTGAACTTGCTACTCCTACGGATAGCAGTATGCTTATCCCTATTAGTATTGCTAGTATTGTTTTTTTCATTGCGCACCACCACTTTATTGTAAGTTTTTGACTCACCATAAATTGATGGGTGCTATCTCTTCATCTTTTGTTATATACTTTTCGAATTTGTACACCAAGTTATCATAATAATGATGACGAGTGTCTGCAATTTACTGTTGAATAATTTGGTATTGTGTGCAATAACCCATTCACTACCTATTTCAAGTTACTTTCCTAATATAGTCCATAATGGTCGACAAAGTTTCCATTGTAAAATGTGATGATTACTCTCATTCAAAAGAATGCATCATCGAAGCGCTTTCTCTTATTGGTGGCTTGAGGTCCATAATTTCCAAGGGCGACCGTGTCCTTCTAAAACCAAACGTTCTTGCCGCACGCAAACCAGATGATGCTGTAACAACCCATCCTTCCATAGTTGCCGCAATGTGTGAGCTTGTGAAGGACGTGGGAGGTATCCCTGTAATTGGAGATAGTGCAGGAATCACCAGACCTGGCGCAACAGCCCATGCATTCAGGGTATCAGGCATGGAGGATGTGGCTAAATCTTATGGAGTTCAGCTTCTTAATTTCCAGACTGAAGGTTATGTTGAAGTAGAGATTCCTGATGCAATGCATTTTTCGAAGCTTTATATCTCAAAAGCAATCATGGATGCAGATGTCATCATCTCTCTTCCTAAGATGAAAACTCATGAACTGACATATTATACAGGTGCTGTCAAAAATATGTTCGGTGCATTGCCACTTAAAACAAGAAAAGAAATGCACCTTCTGGGTGACAGGAAACTCTTTGGTGAGGGTGTCATTGATTTATATTCAATTGCAAAACCTCACCTTGCTGTAATGGACGCAGTTGTAGGTATGGAGGGTAACGGTCCTGCTCATGGAACACCTATCAAGACGGGTGCCATCATGGCATCTTATGATTGCGTTTCACTGGATGTTATCGCTTCAGGAATAATAGGTGTTGATCCTATGCACGTTCCGACAACAGTTGCAGCCATTGAACGTGGATTTGGAAGCAGGAATCCTGATGTAGTAGGTATCGATCCAAAAACAGTTACACAGAAGTACAAACCTTCCGGTGGTGGTATTCTTTTTAGTCTTCCACCTTATGTTATGCGGTTCTTTGGTAAGCAGTTCGAAATGAAGCCAAAGATCAATACTTCAAAGTGCGTGCTTTGCGGTGTCTGTGCAATGAATTGCTCTGTGAAGGCAATTGATGAAATTGATGACCATTTAAAGGTCAATAAAGAAAAATGCATTATGTGTTATTGCTGTCGGGAACTATGTCCTGCAAATGCAGTCGATATTGACATGTCCTTAGTTGCAAAGATCATCACAACCATCAAAAGATAAGTTCAACCACTAGGCTTTTGAGATGAATTTAAAAATAAAAAATGATAAAAATAGGATTGTATGTTCAGCTTAAAGCTGACATACTTCACTCTTGCGCAGCCAGTCAATGTCAGAGTGGTACAACTGGCGAAGGTCCTTGAGTCCGAGTTTCAGCATTGCAAGCCTGCTGACTCCAAGTCCCCATGCAAGTACCGGGTATTTGATTCCAAGAGGTGCAGTGACCTCTTTCCTGAATACGCCTGCTCCGCCAAGCTCAACCCATCCAAGTCCGTCAACATAGACTTCCGGCTCGACACTCGGTTCTGTGTATGGGAAATACCCTGGTCTGAATCTTACGTCCTCAAATCCCATCCTGTGATAGAACTCAGCAAGGCATCCAAGAAGGTTTGAGAATGACATGTCCTTGTCCATAACAACACCTTCAAGCTGTTCGAATTCCGGTGTGTGGGTAGGGTCAATTGTCTCTCTGCGGTATGCTCTGTCAATTGAGAATGCTTTCACAGGTGCATCCGGGTTGTCTGCAAGGTATTTGATTGTCAGTGCTGTTGTGTGGGTTCTGAGTACATTCTTACATGCGATCTCTTCGCTCCACTTTCCTCCCCATCCTGTTGAGCCGGTTTCGCCTCCGTTCTCGTGGGCTGCACATACCTTATCCTTATATTCAACAGGAAGTTCTGATGTGCTGGAAAGGTGGAAAGTATCCTGCATCTCTCTTGCAGGGTGGTCCTGTGGCTGGAACAGTGAATCGAAGTTCCAGAATGAGCTTTGTACTGCTTCTCCCTTGATCTCTGTGAATCCCATGTCAAGGAAAATACGTCTCATTTCATCAATGAGGCGCTGGTATGGGTGAATCTTTGCTCCGTATACTGGTCTTGGAGCTGTGTGAATATTATATGGTCTGAACTTCTTGTCTTTCCAATCTCCGCTTTTCAGGAGTTCGGATGTGAGCTGTGCAACCTCTTCTTCAACAGTGATACCTGCTGCAACAAGTTCCTTACCTTCAGATGTGATGCAGATCTTTCTCTTCTTGTCTTCGGTTTTAGCTACAAGCTTACGCTTTATAAGGTCATTAATGATATTCCTGTCTGCTCCAAGTTCCTCGAATGTCTTTGTTTCACCTGCAAATGCTTCCAGAGCCTTTTCATCTTCTCCTTTTTCAGCATTGCCTGTTGGAACTATCATTCCTTTCTCAATTCCTGCCCAACCCTTGCGACGCAGCCAACCGGTAGCAATACCGGCAACAGCAGGATTGAATTTATCCTTAAGATCATCCATTGAGGTTGGCCCTGAAATTGCATCGATTATCTGTCTTTCAGGCAGTCCTTCCTGAGCATACTTCTTTCCTTCATCAGTAAGCTCAAAGATCTCGGTAATCGTTTCATCTACTTTGGTAAGCCCTTTCTCTTCAAGTAAAAAAGCAGCCTGCATTGAAGTTTCCATTTTCATTTCAGACTTCTCTGCAAGTTCATCCGGACTTGCATCTTTTAAAGTCTCCAATGCGATCAATACATTTTTCTCATTGGATGTAAGGTTGTACTGGGAGCTCATTATCACACCTGTTATATAGAGTTAGTAAATCCTGTAATTTGTAAATAATAACCGATTATCGGTAATTGACTATCGACAATTCTATTCTTACAGTCCATATTCGTCAAGCCTGTCCTTTGCGACTTCACGTAGTTCCTGATGTTCTTTCAGGAACTTTTCTGTTCTCTCGGCTGCAAGTGCTTTACAGTGACCGCACATTCTGGTTCCGTCACGACATTCAGTGTATATCTGTGCAAGTTCTTCGTCATCATCTACAAGGTGGAACAGGAACATCTCATAGACAGAGCACTTTTCAGGTTCACCGCCAAGTTTCTTCTGTTCCTCAAGGGTCATTCTGCCGCCTGTCTTTGCCCTTTTGACTTTCTTTCCAGCACCCTTGGGGTCTTCTGTAAGCGAGATATAACTTTCAGGCACACTGCTTGACATCTTTCCGCCCTGAAGTCCGGACATGAACCTGTGATATGTTGATGACGGTGGGACAAAGGCATAACCTCCGAATTCCAGTTCAACGTCCTGTACGATCTTCATGAGTGTATCGAAATCCGTTGCATCTAATACGTCAACATGTCCTTCAAAGAGTTTGGTCTGACCAGGAATACGTTCTGCAATTTCCTTAAGGGCTTCTTCCGGTGCCGCCTTGCTGCGAATGCTCAAATAATGGTTACCTTTCTTATCTTCTCTGCCTTCGATTTTGAACATATTCATCTTATGTCCAAGTCCTCTTGTAAGCCTGATATGTGGGTCCTGGTCAGAACCAACAGGAATGACGGTTGGTTTCGGTCCACCGTATTCCTCAAGCTGCGGATGAAGAATGTCTGCGCTCTGGGTTACAGCACTCAGCATGTGTGCGACATTAGTCTCACCTGTAAAACCGTAGATTGCACTGAGTTCTGAGTAGTTTGCCTTTGAACTTAGTTCGAATGCAAGGTCTTTGACCTGCTCGGATTTAGACTGGAAGTAGATATGTCCGTTTGGTTCAAATCCAAGAGCAATCAGGCTGATGATGTATTCATTAATACCAATGTCACTGCATCTTTCCCATGACATGCCCCTGACTGCATGAGCTTCACGGTCTGCAATTCCGACAAAAGCATCAGCACCCTGCTGCTGGTGCCAGATAATTTCTTCCATTACCATCTTGTGTCCAAGGTGTATTTTCCCGGAAGGCATGAACCCGCTCATAACTGAGAACGGTTTGTTGTTGTTCATTGCATCAGTGATGCGGTCATAGTTCCTGTGACCAAAGATTATCTTTCGGCTCATGAACTTGTGAGGATTCTCAATCTCCCGGACCATGTCATCAAATGGCTGAATACCAAATTCATCGAATAATTTGGAATAATCATCAATGTTCAATGCGCTCCAGGGGTCGATCTTCATGTTCATATGTTGCCTCTTAATCTCCTGTTTCTCGGATTTTTGATTTAGTGTCCTGCACTTAAAATTGTTAGTAAAAATACGTTGTGATATGTAAAGGTTCTTATTGCATTTCGGCACAAACATATTAAAGTAAATTGAACATGCAGTAAATTTATTATATAATACTATCCTTTATGCAGTTAGAGTAAAGTTCACGGGGAAATGTCAATGGAGATAACCTTCTTTCATCTTGCAGCACTGTTTTTTGGTTTGCTGACATTATATAATTTGTATTCTGCTCGAAAGTATGGGGAAAGCTATCTTCCCGTGCTAGTAGGTACAATGATGCTGTTCTCACTGGTTTTGTTCATCTTTCTTCCATGGCAATATGGTTATGTTGCTTTCCTGCTAACTGCAATATTCTCTGTGACAATTTACAGGAAATCCTGTGATATGCACAAAGAGAAAATGGAGCGCTTTGTAAGAGATTCAAAAGATAATGATTCTCTAAAACTTATTGATTATTTTACAGGATGGAAGCTGCTTCATCGCTGGAATAAAAAATATGGTCCGAAAAAGGCTTCTTTTATTAATTCGGCGATTATGTGGGTATTTGGTATCGTTTTTACGTTATTGCTTATATATATCTGGCCGGATACGTTTGTGAATATGCGCTATAGTATTATCATTAGTATAACGGTGGTTATAGTTGGCTTTTACTGGCAGAACAAAAGACTGCTGGAGGGCCTTGAAAACGGTAACCTGGCAAATGAATAAAAAAAAGAAAACAAAATCAGGCCTGAATCTTATCAATATCATAAGGTTTTGATGCATCATCAGGTATCTTGTCCACAAGCTGAAGATACTCTTTCTCCTGCATCAGGCATGTACTACGCTGGCCTCTAAAAGCTTTGTCTTTGCGTATCTTTGTCCAGATATCCTTTATAGAATTGTCCTGTATGTTTCCATAATGGAACGGGATATACGGGCATCCTTTTACAAGGCCGTCAACACAGACGTGCATCCATCTCTGGCCTGCCATGCATCCGAGCATCTCTCCTTCAAAGTAGGTGTTGGCAAAGATACGTGGTCCACCTTTGGTAGAGTTTATGCGATGGTACATTTCAAGTACTTTCTGCCTGTCACCGTCTGAGATTATAGGATCATCTTTCTTTTTCGGGACCGATTCCCATAAGGAAAATTCATGAACGCCAATGTTCCTTGCAAGTTCATACATTGCAGGCAGTTCATCAATGTTCTTCGGGGAAACGTGGGTTGCCATTGTAACAAGAAGACCTGCTTCCAGCCCGGTTTTCATGGCACCTGTTGCAATCTCAAAAGCACCGTCAAGCTTTCTGACAGAATCATGCTTTTCGGCCTCTGTGGAATAGATACTGACTAACAGGTTATGCAGTCCTGCTTCCTTAAGCCTCCTTGCATTCTCAGGTGTCATCTCTGTTCCCGGGGTGTACATATTGACGATGGCACGTTCCTTGTCCACATAATCGATAAGCTCATAGATGTCTTCACGCAGCATCGGGTCCCCTTCTGTGAATACGATCACCATTGCACCCATGTCAAGCACATCATCGATAGCCTGTTTGATAGTTTCTATGTCAAGATCCCCTTCTCCTCCGCTGACCACGCAGTGCTCACAATTGCATTTACAGTTTCGCGTAATCTCAAAGGAAACCGTTTCAGGTATGTATCTGCCAAGTGCTATCTGGGTTTCAGCCAGCAGCAGACGGTTAAATGCTTTACTTGGGATTGGTGGCAGCCATGTTGAGGCTATAACCTTATCATCATCAATCAAAGCAGGCTTTTCTTCTTTTAATCGCTGGTTTATCTTCTTTAAAAAAGGTGAACAGGCTTTCCTCAACGGGCCATGTGCTTTAAGCTGAACAAAATCAGCTTTTTTATCCATTTTGATTGAAAGTCCGGGTATTGAAACCAATGCAATATCTTTGTTATCTGAATCTTTCTGATCGGCTTTCATTTACATTATTCCCCTAGAATCGAAGATCGCTGTAAGGAGAACACATCAGCTTCCTTGCCTATAACAGAATCGGATGAATAGACAAAAATGCCATTATCAGTAATCATGTATGGGCGAAGCACCTCGTCATGCTTTACACCCCGCATTTTTAATATCTCAAGGGATCTGATCCTTTCTCCGGCAATCCTGTTGACTTTAAGACAGATAACTCCTTCGGCAAGGTATTCTTCGACACTGAAATGGTCGGGGTTCATGTTCATTTCACTTGTAATTAGTGTAGTGCAGTCAAAGCTTTCGATATTCTTGATGAATTCAAGTATAATATGTCTGACGTCTACCGGATCAGGGGATATTTTAAGAGAGGTCAGCGAATCAATGAAAAGTCGCTTAGCATTAATTTCTTTCACACTTGCATAAATCTGCCTCAGCACGGTCTCAAGCGTTGCATTGTCATGATCTTGTTCAGGTTCCAGTGTCTTGATGTAACGTCCATATGCTATGGGGTCTGCTCTGATTATGCGGAGCCTGTTCTCTTTGATGAGACGTTCCATGTCCCAGCCGTATCTCCACATGTTTCTCATGATGCGGGCAGGTGTTTCTTCAAAAGTAACGTAAACTCCAGGTTCATTGTATAGTGTAGTGCCAGCATACAGATACTGTGATCCGAAAGTAGATTTGCCTGCACCGGGTCCTCCGGTCAGGAGGATAACATCGTTTTCAATGAACCCGCCTTCTATAAGTTCGTCAAATCCTGGAATTCCTGTTGGTACTCGTGCCATATCTCTCCTCGAGTAATTATTTTCGAGTAATTTATATATTTAGCGCACGAATATTATATAACGATTGCTTTTAAAAAAAGTTATCAAAAAAAGAAGAATATTGATACCTGTATTCAGGTATCATACCTTTTCAGAGAACGCGAGGGTTCCACTGATTCTCTTTATCCTTACCTTGAGGGTTTCGCCCTTTGCAGCACCCGGTACAAAGATCGTGAACTTGTCAACCTTTGCAATTCCGTCGCCCTTGGAACCGACTGCATCGATGCGAACATCGTATTCCTTGCCTTCTTCAATGGAATCCTGCTTAACAGGTGCACTTGCACGTCTCTTTTTCACAGGCCTGTGAGCTCCACAAGCTGCACATTTAAGCACCATTACGCGGTCCATTTTGGTAAGCTGAGTGTCAGGTCTTCCACATTCGGAACACATAACGAATTCTTCAACATACGCCTCGATATTGGACTGGATCTGGTCCTTGGAGAACCTACCCTGGAACACTGCCCTGAGTCCCTCGATCTTTCCAGCAGTTCCCATTTCACGTGTGAGATATTTCATCAAATGATCAGGTTCCCTGTTAAGAACATCGGCGATATTGTTGAAGTTGTCAAGGATCGTGGTCTTACCCTCTACCATGATCTTTGGCTCAGGGATTACGAAACGGGCATCCGTAGTCTCCATGTCGGGTAAGTTAGCTATCGCACGATCCAGAAGCGCTTCGTAATCTTCCATATTTAATCCCTCTTTGTAATTTTGTTTACTGTACAAGTTCCATACCCTGGTCAACTACAATTCTGACTGGGGTTGGCAGTTTCTGGCCAGCCTTTCTGAGTGCTTCCTTTGCTGCTACAAAGTGTTCTTTGTTAACAGATATTGTGAAGATCTTCTGCTCGGCTGAAACTCTTGCTGCTGTTCCTACGTTCTTTCCGAATGCACCACGCATACCACTGGATACACGGTCTGCACCTGCTCCGGTAGCCTGCTTGTTCTCTCTGAGTACTTCGTGTGGGTATACTCTGAGCTTGATGTGGTATCCTGCACGGCCTGCTGCGTTTACCATTGCCCTGTTGGCGGTGATACGTGCAGCTTCAAGAGCAGTGTGACGTAGCTGGCATCTTTCCTTTACTATAAGTGTGACCTTTACCGGGAACTCAGCACTCTTGTTACCCATGTCGTAGTGAATGATGTGGCTACCTGGCACACCACCCATGTATTTCCTTCTGGTGAATGAGCGTTGTCTGACGTTCCTGTACATACTTGCTGGTTTTCTTACCATGAATAAAATCTCCTTGAATTAATTATTGTAATAAAGAGCGGTACGTAACTATGATAGTACCGTTGTCTTTTGCCTCTGGATTTGTACCCTAATTGATATGTATATATTTGTATTTGTTGATGTTGCTCTCAACAATATGGATTAATCTCGATGGCTGTCCTCATACTACCTAGGAGTTTATAAGTCTTGTCACAGGTTCAGAGCTCTCTGCTCAGCTGGACTGTAAGAAGACCAAAACAACCAGACAACATCATATTTCCATATGGGGATGCAAAATGAAGCTTTTCCCATACAGCACTGTCCCTTTTATTAATCTCCATATCCATGAGTATATTACGTCGGGGTCCGGTGATCATTATTGACCTGATGGCATCAGATCCCGGAGTTTCACGGATATAGCAGCCATGCCCTCCATCATCAAAGATATCCTCGAAACTAAGTTTTCCACTGGCAAAGTCCATTATATATTTCTGTAACTTTTCACCATCAAGGGCTGAGCTATGATGTTCGAACAAGGCTATAACACGATTATTGTCCACAATAGCAGCAAGAGTATGTCCGTTACCTATGTTTACAACAATTGCAGGTTGTAATGCATTTTCGTCAATCAAAGCACCAAATATTGCTGCTGGCCCGGTATCCATAATAATAGTATCTTTGATGAACTCCTGTTTTTTCAGGGTTCTTGCAACTGCTGCCATGCGGGTAAAATCTTCAGGAACAGTATCTGCGTTGTAGGCAAAGTGTTCAAAGCTTCCTCCTTCATCAATAAGCCTTTCAAATATCCTAAAACGGTATATCCGGTTACTTTCCTGTGGTGAGTTTCCATGATCCTGTACTGCCACAGCGATCATTTCAGGCATATTAACTCCAAAACTGGCAAGGGCATTACTGAAAGCGTCAACATCAATGTCCTGAAGAACGATCTCTTCTGTTCCTTCGGGAAGATTTCCCAGTTCATCACTGGTAATTATATTGATACCCATAGATCTGACCCTTTCAATATCATCTTTTATGGTAAGGGCCGCTCTCTCAGTTGCATATACCTTAAATCCATTTTCCATATGGGCTTTAATGGCTCTTACAGAAGGCCCTCCTCCCATGACATCTCCGGTCAGAACTATATTGTGTCCTCGTAGAGTTGCCTTTCTGATCCTTTCTGCAACAATTACTGTCGGCGATGGCATGATCATCACAAGACTGTTCTCTATCTCACGCTCAGTATCATAAAGCAGTATATCCTGCGTACCGGTCCCGACATCTATAGAAAGAATCCTCATGGTCAAATCGAGTGTTTCTTATACTTTTTCAGGTATAAATACTTCGTATGAGCAGTCAGTCTACAAAAGAACACAAGGAAGGCACAGAAAAAGAATATTCTTTTTACCTGGTCACCATTTCCAGTTCCAGATTCAGTGAATTCGGAGCAGTTTCCTCACCGGAAGAAGCCAACGACGGTTCCGGGAAACTAATGCATGAACTTGTTATTTCCAGTGGTCATAAAGTTACGAAATATGAACTGATCCCTGATGATCCTGCATTGATCAAAGGTGTCATACACCGGGCTCTTGAATCTGATGCTGATGTTGTCATCACAAGTGGAGGAACAGGACTTGCTTCAAAGGACGTTACCATTGAATCCGTAGCTCCTCTGTTTGACAAAGATATTCCGGGATTCGGTGAACTTTTCCGATTCAAGAGTATAGGGCAGATAGGCAGTTCTGTTATTCTTTCACGTGCAGCAGCAGGTTTGTTGAAAGGGAAAGTAATATTCTGTGTTCCCGGATCTCCGAATGCTGTGGAACTTGCGTTGCGAGAGATTATTCTTCCGGAAACAGGTCATCTTGTGAAACATGCTCGGCAGTAACCAAAAAAGGTTTATATTGTATATTTTACTTTATTAAAGTGTGTCAAAAGGCACATTTATATACGTTAATATTTATAATTGTATTAAAAGTTAATGTTGTAGAATCCCTTTAAGGAGGAATGATTACTCTCTAAAGGGCAAATCCTATATACAATCCCAATGAAGAGGGAAACATGTCCGGCTACTCTTTAGGCATCAAGGAACTGGATGAGCTTTTGGGCGACATCCGGGAAGGAACTAATCTTATGATGATAGGTCCTCCTATGAGCCGAAAAGATGACCTGCTGGATGCCATTGTTTTTAACAGCCAGAGTCCGGCCGGATCTGCTATAATAGTATCTACACGTGAGCCAGGGGAACGTGTTCTCGGATGGTTCGAAGATAATGGTTTGGACACATCAACTGCTGATATTGGCATTGTTGACTGTGTGACCAAGACACTTGGGCTGGGTGCATCAGATACTGAAAAGATAAAGAGGGCATCAAGTCCTGTAGATCTCACCGGTATCGGTGTGAAGATCAGCCAGTTCTTTGAAGAGATGCTGGTAAGAAAGAAGAAACAACAGGTTCATTTGTGTATCAACTCACTGTCAACTATTCTCATGTATTCTAACATACAGACAGTTTTCAGGTTCCTGCACGTCTTCACCGGACGTGTTAAAGCCGCTAACGGTTTTGGCTTGTATGTGGTTGAAGATGAGATGCATGATGCACAGACAATAGCTACCCTGAAACAGCTCTTTGACGGAATGATCGAAATAAAAGCTGTCGGAGATGCCTATGCCATGAGGGTAGTGGGAATGACCTCAAAGCCTACTCCATGGTTTGAGTACGCTATCGAGGGAAAAGATATCGTTCTCAAGAAAACATAAAACTGCCACGTAAGGCAGTCATATTCTCTTGTACTACTTTTGCATGTGTTTTACAAACTTGAAGATATCCAATGGTCAGTTTCAAATATTCAATAATCAACTTATGACATATAATCAATATTTAATGCAAATTATCGGAGTATCATTATGGATAAAGATAAATTATATCAATTAAAAAATGAAGCAACAAAGATCAAACCTATAATCAATATAGGAAAGAACGGAATCACTGATTCTGTAGTAGAAGAAATAAAAAAGCAGGTAAAAGCTAATCGTCTTATTAAAATAAAGATGCTCAAGACCAGCGCAGAAGGAGAGGACATCAAAACATCTGCTGAGAAACTTGCAGAAGCAACCAAGACTACCCTTATTGACGTAAGGGGAAGCACAGTTGTTCTCTACAGGTGATAAGAGACTTCCAGTCTCTTCACTCTTCTTTAAATCCTTCTCCAGAAACCACTTCCACTTCCTGCACTATCATAAGCTCAGTGGGAAGCATTTCCTTTAGCTCAGGAATAAGTTTTCTTATCTTTTCTTCCTTATCCACTGCCTGAACAATTACCGGCAGGTCTGTTCCAAGTCTCATGACACTTGCAGTGTGTATCTTGTGGTGCACTCCGTATCCTTCCATGCAATGGTGGACTGTGGCTCCTGCAATACCTTTGTCTTTCAAGAACTCAATGACTGCATGGTGTGCCGTTTTGCCTTTATACTTGTCATTCTCGCTCAGATATATTCTTAAAAATAATGTTCTCATATTTTCCCCTGAATACCTTGCTTGTTAATGCAAATGAGGTAATGTTACATCTTTTTTCTGGTTATCTCCAATGTAAAAGTTGTTCACTCTGCTATATAGATTATATGATTAGGTTGCATGATTAGGTTTAGTAAACTTTATAGCTTAAATGCTAATACCAATACTTATGGAAAAAAACAATCATAATGTCATTACAGTTCTGGCTGTTCTGATACTAGTGGGGATAGCAGGTGCCTACACGTACCTGGGTTCGGATAGTGTGGATACTGACGTAAGTTCTTCAGAGGCTATAGCGATTGTTGAAAGTAATCCAATAGCGATTAATTATTCCGGAGAATATTTCCATGTGGAAGAATGGAGGGTGGCAAATACTGAGCTTGTAGACTCCGTTCCTAACGGCACCGTTGAAGAGAATAGTGTCTGGAGGGTCAGGATAATGGAACGCAGTTGTGCATGTTCCGGTATCAAGGATCTATACGTGATCGAAGGCTTTGTCTCTTCCAGCACAGGCGAACTCCTGAGCATTGAAACCAAATCCGTTCTGGAAAGCGAGTATGATAAAAAGACCTGTTCATCGACATCCTGTCACTGAACGAAATAAATGCAGGTTTTTGCTTGCATTTTTATTTACCTTTATCTTTCTCACTGGTTTAGCTCAGGCTACAGTTTCTGTAGAATATTTCTATGAAGATGGCTGCCTGAAATGTGCACAGGCATCACCTGTGATCGAAGATGTGGTCTCCGTTTATCCTGATATTAACTTCACTTCATATGAGATAAAATCCGCTTTCAGTCTGGCTAAAAGTTATGGGGTGACAACCGTTCCTGCTGTTGTCGTAAATGGAAGTACTGTCATTGGTTACAACGACTATGAAGGTGACACTGAGATACTCCGTTCTATGCTTTCTGAAGCAATAGAAAGAGCTCCTGTTATGGATTATGAAAGCGATTCATCAAAAGTAGAAGCTATATCTGATGAATCATTAGATGATCATACTCCTGCTGTGATTTTCATTGCAGGTCTTCTGGCAGGTTTCAATCCGTGTCTTATTGCTGTTATGGCTTTCCTTGCCTCAGCAATTGTATCCTCCGGAGGTTCCCGCAAGGACATGCTTGTTCTGGTTATCGGATTCTGTGCCGGGATATTTGCAACTTACATGGTTGTAGGGTTTGGGATACTGAACACAATTACATCTTTTCCCGGACTCAAAGATGCAATAACAGCATTCATGATATTCCTTGTAGCTATTCTTGGAGTCTGGCATATTTATGATGCATATTACATAAGCAAACATTCAAAATCATCATTCAAAACCCCTCATTCATTTGTGGATATGATGAACCATGCAAGAGGCAAGAATATACTTCTCATCTCTTTCGTTGGCGGAGGGATATTCTCTCTCGTAAAAGCCCCATGTGTAGGTGCTGTTTACCTGATGATCCTTGAAATGCTCCTGTCCGGTGGCAACACTGTTAATGCTGTGCTGTATATGGGTATCTATAATTTTGCAGTTGTCCTGCCAATTCTGATACTTGGTGCACTTCTTGCTTTTGGCCTGGACCCAAAAAAAGTCAACGAATTCAGGGAAAAAAAGCGTGTGGAAGTGCGCCTGATTACCGGAATTATATTGATCTTGCTGGCACTGCTCTTGCAGTTGAACATCATCTGACAAGAACATGTGCTAAAAACACTGCAAAAAGGCACAACAAAAGATTAAGTCCGATATTCATCAGAAAATGCTTGTTCTCTCCCTCATCCAGAAGCCTGAAGCTTTCATACGCGAATGTAGAGAATGTTGTAAAAGATCCAAGCATTCCTATACTTATCATATAACGCAGTGTTCCCTCTAACGAAGTGAATGTCAGCACCGCGAGCACAAAGCTGCCAATGGTGTTCACTGCAAGTGTCCCGGCAGGAATCTCATTTATTCTGGGGATTGCACCTGAAACAAGGTATCTGAGGTTAGCACCAATGAAACCTCCGATTCCTACAAGAAGGATTTCATATGCCAGCTTCTTCCCTCCTTCTTACTAGGTAGATAACCAGTGCCCTGCCGGTGAAAATTCCAGCAAGCGTTAATACAAGACTGGCAAGAATGTTGAATGCAGCTTCAGCCAGCTGCATCTGGAATGTCTGAACCGTGAACGTAGAAAAGGTTGTGAGTGACCCGCAAAATCCAATTCCGAAAAACAAACGTGTCCTTGGTGATATAATTCCAAGGTACTCGGAGCTGTACATGAGGATACCAAGCAGTATGCTCCCAAGCACATTTACCACAAGTGTTCCGGATGCAGAAGTAAAGTATCCTGCAATAAGGAACCTTGATATTGCTCCGAAGAACCCTCCCATGCCAATGGTGAGAAGTTCTGAACCCTGGTTTTTCAGATAATCACTATTCAATTAACACTACGTCCACTTCGCTTCCTTCTTCGCACCCTTCAACATTTTCCGGGATTATAACAAACCCGTCGGATTTTGCAATGGAACTCAGTATTCCTGCACCAGCTGTCATTAGCGGATGAGCAATGCCACCTTCGAGTATTACCCTTGCATAGCTGAGATATCCTTCCCTTGAGAGTATTTTCCCGCTTAATGTGGCTTTTACTGTTGTGTCCGGTATATCCGGTATATTTCCGGCTTTTCTAAGTGCAGGTTTACCAAAAGCAAAGAGTGCTACAAGTCCTGCTGCCGGATATCCGGGCATACAGAGTACTGGCACATTTTCAACAATTCCAAGTGCAGTAGGTTTTCCAGGACTGAGTCCCACTCCATGAACCAGTTTCCTGCCCAGTTTCTCCACCACAGCCGGGACAAAATCCCTGTCTCCAACCGAGGTTCCCCCGGAAACTACGATCATGTCAGTGTCGAGGTTTGCTTTGATTGCTTCTTCAATGAGATTCGCATCTTCAGGAACGATATCGCAATACACGGCAGTTCCGCCCCATTTCTCTACATACTCTCCTATCATGAGGCTGTTAATGTCAAGTGTTTTACCGGGTGCGGGTTCTTCATCTCCGGGAAGCGGGAGCAGGTCATTGCCGGTAGGGATGATTGCAACAACAGGTTTTGAATATACTTTGACTTCACTGATTCCAAGCGATGCCAGCACTGCAATATCACATGGCCTGAGGATGTGGCTTTTGTTGAAAATGATCTCATTCTTCCTGACATCCTCGCCAATCTCACCAACGTTCTTTCCGGGATGTACCTGCGCCCTGATCTCGATCATATCTCCAATGGAAATGGTATCTTCCATCATCAAGACTGCATCCGCATCATCAGGTACGTAATCTCCTGTATTGACCGGGGTGCAGGTTCCTTCCATGATCTCATCGGATATCTGGAGCATAACAGGGTTTGTTGGAGATGCACCTATAAGGTCCACAGACCTTACTGCAAATCCATCCATTGCTGAACGTCTGTAATGAGGAACATTGCGTGGCGCAAGTATGCTTATTGAGAGCACTCTTCCGATTGCAGACCTTACAGGCAGTACTTCCGTTCTGTCAATACAATTTATCCCGGCAAGGAACATCTCCTTTGCCTTTCCGACATCTGTGCGTTCTCTGAATATCATTCAAGTTCCTCAGTTGTCAGTTTAACCGCCGGATACCGGTGGGAATATTCCCAGCTCATCGTCATCGTTCAGGATAGTATCCAGTCCTTCCATGTGTTTGATGTTGTTTCCATTCAGAAATACATTGATGTAACCACAAAGTTTTACATCGTCTCCTACCTCGAATACAAGTTCTTTAAGAGCAGGATATTGTTCTGTAAGTGAAAAGAGTACCTCTTTAACAGAGTCTCCAGTGAGTGATAATGACGAAGTTTGTGCAATCTCCCTGAGATTTGCAAATAGTTTCACTTTAATGTTTGCCATGGGGACATTATTCCTGACGGATATGTTATAAAACTAATCCTGTAAGGCAAAAACCAAGCTAATGGTCATAAAACAATAGTAGAAAAGTTGTAAAAAGTTCTGGTGGGATAGCGCGGATTTGAACCGCAGTCCAAGCGTCCCAAACGCTCGAGGATGGACCAAGCTACCCTACTATCCCAATCAGATTCAGAAGGGTAGCCCTTACATATCATATATTGTATAAAAAGGTTTCGAGTGGCTAGGTTTGAGCTTAAAAAGGAGGTGATATATTTGTATTTTCATCACGTAAAGTGTGTATATCAATTTTTAAATATATATAATGTGGAGGGGACATTGTAAAGTATCATTGAGAAGTCTCAATATTTTGATGGAATCCATTATTATAATATTGTAATTTAAGACTAAATCATTGTCTGTAGTCATATACATTCAATCAATCACAATCTGCTGTCCTCTATTAATATAATTAATATATACATTTGGGAATATTTGTCAATGTTCCGCAGGATATTTATACAAAAACTGTATCTCTTTTTTTTATGGTGTACTTATGATGATTAAAAATACAACTGCCCATAAAACAAAAACCAGCGATCTAGGTATCGTTCTCTTTGCAGCTAGAACAGACCAGGAATTTGCATTCTTGAGGCAAAATCAGACAAAAGAAAATTCATCATATGGGAACGAGTGGAACGACACGCATCGATATGATCAACATAGCTATGAGAATGTCTACAATCAAGGCTATTCTGATGGAACATATGGCAATTTTTACTCAAACGGAGCTTCTTGTGAAGAACAAAGTGAAAACGACAAAATGACCTTTGAATCAATTCCTCTAAAAAACCTACTGCAAATACGAGCTGATGGTTTTATACACAACTTTGCCAATCAAGGAATCTTCTTTGCTAACGAAAACGGACTAACTCTATTAAATGGAATAAAAGAAAAGACCATTGGGCAAATCAGAGTTCAGAACCCTGAAGTTATCAAAGCGCTGATGATCTAATAAATGTGCTGGATCTGAAAATATGAGTGAAAGACCACTACCAAGTTTTCCTTTCCGGATAGAGTTTGAGGTTACTGGCCTTTGTAATATTGACTGTAAATATTGCTATGCCAGACCACTAAGTTCACTTACTCCAACAGTTGATCAACTTTGCTTCCTCTTCAATAAAACAAAAGAAGAAGCTGATCCTTTTGAAGTAATCATACTTGGAGGAGAACCTTTCATCCGAAAAGATATTATTTCCATTCTTGAACTTGCTCAGGGTATCTTTAAAATCCAAAAAATTGGTGTCAGTACTAACGGTACGTTAATCCACAAATTAACAACAGATGATTTGACAAGATTAAAAACGTTGTCAGAACGTGGCCTTTCATTTCAGATCACATTAGACAGTACAAATCCAGAGATACATGACATCTTAAGAGGAAAAGGAAAGGATACCCTTGCAGGATTAAATACCTTTGAAAAAGAGGATATTCCTTTTGTTATTGGCATGTGCCTGACTTCACATAACTATTCCGATATTACAAATAGTATCACTCAATTGCTAACAGATTATTCTCAATTATCTCATATTAACTTAATGCCGCTACAGCCCTTTTCTCCGAGTGATAAAACATACTCCTCGTATTGTCTTGCATCAGAACAAATGAGAAAAATCCGTAATGAAGTAGCAGACATTATCCTGGACGCTGGGCGAAGTGATGTAACTATTTCAGGCGTTACCGATTGTGGCGAAGCGATTGATGCTCTTCCATTAATCAATACTTACAACTTTAAAACATGTCTTGCAGGCCTAACCAGGGCTGGTGTATATCCAGATGGCAGTGTTTCTCCCTGCACAACAATGAGAAACCATTCACTTGGAAATCTCTACAATGAAAGCTGGAAAGAAATCTGGACTAGAGCACGTAAACGATTCGAGAACTTGGACATAACAGGTAGTCAATGTCATGCTCTGTCAACATAAGTGCTGACTATATACACTACATAAAATAATTGCAGTTAGGCCGATTCTTATTTAATTCGTTTCTGCAAAACAGTTTATGAAACTATAATATAAATAATAATTCTCATCGGTATAAATAGTAAAAATTATATATGTATGTCCTCTTTCCCATTTGATGTGGTTTTAAAATATTGAATTGTTATTAAAGCTGTCAATGGATAAATCGGGTGGTCAAAAATGTCCTATCACAGTTTCGATTAATTGGTGGTAAAAATGAAAGAACAACAAAAATCAATTTACAAAAAAGTATCAATTTGCTTTATCTTATTGAGCCTTGGCTTGATGAGCGCTCAGGTAGCATGTGCTGAAACCTATACTTTGGACGAACAGTGGGATGACTTATCTATAGAAGGTAGTTGTGTTGCCATAGATTCTTTTGATAATGTTTATGTCGGGTCTTCTCAAACCGTTGAATACTACAAGTATGATAGCAATGGGAATCTCATAATGGATGTTGAAATCAATGATCATGTAGGTTCTATTGCCTGTGATTCCTCCAACAATGTGTACCTTCGAGCTAGCTATTTTATTTACAAGTACGATAGCAATGGTGACTTAATTACTAAATGGAAGCCCAGTGGTAGCCACTTTGCTGTTGATTCTTTGGGTAATGTTTATACTTACTATCTGAATTCCCTTCATACAGAGTATAACGGAATAAAGAAATATGATAGCAATGGTAACTTAATTTCTGAGTGGTATTCAGAAGGTAGCGAGGACGGACAAATTATTCCCAGAACTTCAGGAGACTACATTGCAGTCGATTCATCAGATAATGTTTATGTTACTGATTATAGTAACATGCGCATTCAAAAATTTGACAGCAATGGCAATTTTATATCTAAGTTAGTTTTTGAAGACTGCCATAACATGGCTGGAATTGCTGTTGATTCGTCCGATAATCTTTATGTTGTCAAGGCTGATGATTCTATAAGGAAGTATGATAGTACTGGTAACTTAATTGCCGAATGTGATATTAAAGGCAACGGCATAGGCATCATGGATGTTGAAGTTGATTCATCTGGCAATCTTTATACCAGTGGCTACTCAGTAATTAAAAAATTTGTTTTAAATACTCAGGATGTTGGGCAAAGTGAAGATGCTGATCAATCGACAGAACAATCACAAGATTCAGATTATGCAAGTGAGATCACTTCTGATTCTGTAACTGAACAAACTCAAATGAGCAGCGTGGAAAGTGAAGATGGTGTCGCGGAAACCGAGGCTGCTACAACTGAAGATACAGATAATGCAAAATCACCTGGTTTTGGAATCGTTTGCGGAATTGTATGCTTGTTTGCTGCGGTTTTGTACAATAGAAGATAAAATTGCAGATAGCAGCTCGAAGATATGAGAACTTAAGTCTCATATCTTTACTTTTTCAAATATTTATATTAAACTAATTGAGGAGTGAATATGATAAATAATCTTATTTGGAAAAAAACGTCATTAATTCTTCTTTTACTGATTTCTATACTGGCCAGTGTTTCTGTAACGCATGCTGAAACTTATTCATTTGTGACAGAATGGGGTTCAAGTGCTAATAACGGTTATTATGAATATCATCCGACCAGTGTTGTCGTTGATTCTTCTGGAAATGTTTATACAATTGACAGTTATGCCGTGGCATATGATTCAGACATAAACATGATTAAGAAGTTCGACTCATCAGGCAACAAAATTGCTGAATGGGGTCCTTCAGGGAATGGAGACGGTGAACTGGCTGTTGCAAACGGTCTTGCTCTGGACTCATCAAATAACCTCTATGTTGCAGAAAGAAATCGTATACAGAAATTTGATAGCGATGGTAATTTTATTCTTAAATTTGGTTATCAGGGCAGCGACGATGGCGAATTTAATTATATCCGCAGTATTGCCGTTGATTCGTCAGGCAATATTTATGTCGTTGATTCTCAAAACCAGCGTATTCAGAAGTTCGATAGCGAGGGCAACTTCATTACAAAATGGAAATGCAATGTACTGGATATAGCTGTCGATTCATCCGGATATGTTTATGCCGCTTCAAGTAACAACATCCAAAAGTATGATGGAGAAGGAAACTTAATCGATGAATGGACAGCTTATAACTTCGTTAATATTGCAGTTGATAGTTCAGATAATGTTTTCATTGCAAATCACAACTTAATTCAGGAATTAGGTTCAGATGGTACGGTTATTAATTCATGGGGTTCCGCCGGGAATAGTAATGAAGAACTCGATTACATTTATGATCTTGCTACCGATTCATCGGGTAATGTCTATGTCGCTGACTACGGGAACCTTTGCGTAAAAGTATTTGATGATGCTGGCAGCTTCCTGAGAAAATGGAGTTATGAAGGTACAAAAGGCGGGAAATTCAATCTCCCGAATGGCATAGCTGTTGATGCTTCTGGTTCTGTTTATGTCGTTGATTCCGGCATGCCTTCCACTGCAAGTACAAAAGGTATCAATTCCCGTATTCAGAAATTTGATAGTAACGGTAACTTCATTTTTAAATGGGGTTTTAATGGGGCAGGCGAGGGACAATTTAGCAATCCAACGGATGTTGCCGTTGATTCATCAGGTAATGTCTATGTTGTGGATCATGACAATGCACGCATTCAGAAATTTGATAGTAATGGTAATTTCATATTGGAGTGGGGTTCTTCCGGTCATGGAAAAGGAGAATTTGATAATCTTGGTGGAATTGCTGTCGATTCTTCCAGTAATATTTACGTTGCAGATTCAGGGAACTATCGTGTTCAAGAGTTTGATAGCGATGGCAATTCCATAGCTATATGGGGTTCACAGGGTGCAGATGATGGTGAATTTTCATCCATAAATGATGTTGCTGTTGATTCTTCAGATAATATCTATGTTGCTGACGGAAAATATATCCAAAAATTCGATAACAAAGGAACTTTCATAACCAGATGGGATTGTGGTTCCTATGCAGTTATATGGAAGATTGCTATTGATTCGTCGGATAATATTTTTGCAGCCTGCAACAATAATCTTGTTCAGAAATATGATAGTGATGGCAATATCATAACTGAATGGGGTTCTAAGGGTGACGGAAAAGGAGAATTCAGTAATCCATCTGGAATTGCAGTCGATTCTTCTGGAAACGTATATGTTGTTGATAGTGGAAATGCACGAATACAGAAATTCGCAGTGAGCAGTCAGGCAATTGAACAAAATGTAAACGACGAGGATAACTCCGAAAATACTGTAGCAGAGTCTATTAGTGACACTTCTGTAGAAGATGCTGCAACAGATATCGAAACAGATGAAAATGCTGAAAGTTCACAATCCCCTGGATTTGGAATAGTATGCGGAACAACAGGGCTGATTGCTGCATTTTTATATCGCAAAAAGTAAAACACAATTTAAGAAAGGATGAATATTTTTTCTCCTTTCTTTCTTCCTTTTTAACCAAATCCTATTATCAGAACATTTGATGACGATTTAGATTCATTGATCTAATTATTTCTCACTGGTCAACTGCGCTGTCAAAAGCCCTGCTTCCAATTGTCATCATAATAAGTGCAAAAGCTGTGATAACTCCAAGTGACAGGGTGATAGGCACATCGGAAGCGTCCAGCAGCATCCATCTCAGTGCTTCCACACCATACGTTAGTGGATTCAGGTGAACAGGTATGCTCAGCCAGCCTGGGAGATTCTCCATCGGGTAAAATGCAGTGCTTGTCATAATGGTTGGAAACGTGATGAAAGTCATCATCATCTGGAAACCTTCATGTGATTCTATTTTAGAGGCTAATGTAATGCCAAGACCAATGAACCCCAGTCCCATCGTGAACATTATCGGAATGCACAGGAGCTCTCTCCATATGGAAACATATTCTATTCCAATAACTCCGCTGATGATCATGAGCAGTGTGCCCTGCACCATTGCGGTTGTGACTCCACCAGCAGCTTTTCCAAGAGCAGTGTAAAAGCGGCTTACAGGCGCCACTAGAATCTCTTTCAGGAAGCCGAATTCCCTGTCCCATATGATAGAAATTCCTCCCATAAGCGATGCGAAGAGAATTGACATGCCTATGATTCCCGGAGCCATGTAATCAATATACCTGCCGCTGCGAAGGGTCATGGTACTTCCCAGTGCAGAACCCATAATCACAAGAAAAAAAAGTGGCGTTGCAAGGGAACCTATTATCCTTGAACGTGAGCGTTTATATCGCAGCATTTCACGCAGCCACAGGGTGAACACTGTGTTCAGGCAGAGTCTTTTTCCTGAAAGTGCCATCTCACTCCCAGCGTTTGTAAACGTCGTTTTCAATATCCATCAGGTCAAGTGCCCGACCTGCCATTGAATTTACAAGATCATCGATTGTCTTTGGTTTGGAATAAAAACCCGGGCATGCTGGCAGAATTATTCCGCCGGCTCTCTCAAGTCGCAGCATATTCTCAAGGTGAATCTGGTTCAGAGGAGTTTCACGTGGCATAAGCACCAGTTTTCGTCTCTCCTTGAGGCAAACATCAGCGACCCTTCCTAGCAGGTTGTCAGACATTCCGCCTGCAATCTCACCAAGTGTTTTCATGCTGCATGGGGCAATGATCATCCCGTAGAACCTGTGAGAACCACTTGCAATTGGCGCTGTAAAGTCGCTTTCATCATAGACAGCATCTGCCAGCCCTTCGACATAGGGTAACTCGTAATCAGTCTCTATCTCAAGTATCTGCTTTGCAGCCTTTGTCATGACAAGATGGGTAAAAATGTCTGTTTTTGCAAGAATTTCCAGTAAACGTATTCCGTAAGCAGAACCCGAAGCCCCGCTGATACCTATTACTACTTCCATTAAAATCCCTCTCCTACTTTTCTATAATTACAGCAAGTTCACTGATCATTTCCTCTGATGCAGCAATGATTTCATTTATTTCATTGAGTGTAATATTGTCCAGATGAATGCCAACTATGAATACGGATGTCGCTTTGCAGGCTTTGCTGAATGCCTTTGCACCATTCAGTGCGATTTCAGTTTCCCTGTGTCCTGGTGTTGTAACCACAGATGAAGATGCTCTTTTTGATTCATGGTCATAGAACCCGACTCCAACAGCTCCTACGTGTTCATCACCACCGGTAAGGCTGGCAACATAATCCTTACCTGTCTTTTTCCATTCAAGCACAAGGCTGATACCCGCCGCAATCTTCCTGATCTCCAGCATATTATTCCTCGATTTCTGTCAGACGGAACTGTTTCGTGGTCCTTTTGACTTCAAAGAAGTTCTTTGCCGCCTTTCCGACAGCTTCCCTGTATTCGGTTGGAGTATAAACTCCCATTTTCCAGTTATCCCGGTGTGCCTGCTCCAGGGTGGCAACAACATGAGATGCCTCATCAAGTCTAAGCATTCTGTTATTTACTTTCACAAGAGCTTTCATTTCAGCTATTTCCGGATTTCTGGGAATATCGATAAGCACAGCTTCAGGCTCAATCCCAACTTCAGATGCAATTTCAGCTTCCACTCTTTTGATGTTCTTGCGATGTTTAAGTACTCCCTCGCCGACTTCCTCAAACCCAACATACATCGCCCTCTTGTAGAGTTTCCTGTTGTCAAGTCTCTGTGCAAGCTCACCTGCATAACCATCATCGTTGCGTATCATTTCCAGCAGTCTGGAGTCATCCATCTTCCTGAGGTCAAAAGGATTAAGTGACCTTTTCTGGATAAGATCATCAACTGCTCTTGTAAACATCGTTTCAGCAATTCTTGATACATGATGATAGTAAACTGACGGATGCATCAGGAATCTGGAAACCAGAAGTGATTCTGCTGCCTTGACACCGCCAGCGTTCACTACAAGATTGTTCTCATAGAACTTCATCTCATTGATGAGCCTTACATGGTCAACAAGACCAAAAGCGACTCCAGTATAATGAGAATCTCTCACAAGATAGTCCATTCTGTCAACATCTATCTCACTGTTGAGTATCTTTCCGATGTCTGTTTTTCCCTGTATGTGGTCTTCAATGGCTGCCGGATTCAGGCCGTTATCACTGAGAATGTCACCAAGTTCACCTTTTTTAAGAATCTCACGAACATCCTCATGGTGCTGTCTTGTGTAAAGTTTTGTAAGGTTTTCTGTTACGTGTGAGTATGGTCCGTGTCCTACATCATGGAGAAGAGCAGCAACCCTGAGTTCTTCTTTTTCATCATCTGTGACTGAATCTATCTTTCCGGTTAGCATGGTGGCAAGATGCATGACACCCAGAGAGTGCTCAAAACGTGAATGGTTAGCTCCGGGATAAACAAGGTTTGACAGGCCAAGCTGGCTCAGTCTTCTAAGTCGCTGCATCTGCGGTGAATCGATTATCGATAACGTGAGCGGGTCAAGCTCAATATATCCATGTATAGGGTCACGGATGACTTTCATACAACCTACATATACTTCATCTTATAATGATTTTGCACTCGTTTCTGTTTCTGCTCACCTGTCAATGTCAGTAATCTCAAAAATACATCCCATAGGATGGGGACGTTTCTTCAACAGATGTTTCTGCCAGACCTTTTCCAAGACCGTACCCGAAAGAATACAATGCATCATTGAATTTCATCCCCAGAAAGCCGGAAGATTTCCCTCCGTATTCATATAGTTCCGGTTCACCTGATATGCCTGCCATCTCTGCGGCAATATCTATTGCATCTTCCTCGGTTCCTACCATATCAACAAGTCCTGCTTTCTTTGCCTGGGAACCACTGTATATCCTGCCGTCTGCAACCTTGTAGGTTTCCTCCAGGGTCATGTTCCTGTTCTCTGCTACCCATGAGACAAAGTCATCATAGCTTTCGTTAACAATGGACCCAAGCATTTCCTTTTCTTCTTCTGTCATGGGTCTTGTGGGGGAACCTATGTCCTTGTATTCACCGCTTTTGATAGTTGTAACGTTTATACCAAGGTCATCCATCAGGCCATAGTAATGGATAATTTCCATTCTTACTCCTATATTACCAACAAGCGACTGTTTTTCAGCCACAATATAATCAGTAGATGATGCCGCCTGATAAGCTGCGGAAGCTGCCATTGATTCAACGTATGCCACAACAACTTTCTTTTCAGATGCTTCCTTTATTGCCTTTGCAAGTTTCTCACTGGCAATGGCTTCGCCGCCGGGAGAATTAATCCTGATGATGATAGCTTTTGTTCCGTCATCTTCCTGCGCATCTTCTATCCATTCTATATAGTCCTCAACTCCGGGTTGATAATCACTGAAAAGACCTTCTTCTGTACCTCTGGAATATATTGTTCCATCAAGGTCTATAACAGCGATATCTCCTGATGATCCCTCTATTGGAATATGCATAATAGCTACAATAATCCCTGTGAGCGCAAGTATTAGAATGACTATGGCCAGAATGCCATAGGCCAGTATTCTTCTTGATTTCTCCAAAATTCCTTCTCCTGATTTCTCTGAAATAAACTTATATTATTTTACGAGGTCTTTACTTATATAGCTTGAACCGTATAACGAAGCAAAACTGGCAAGGAGATGTACTAAGATGATTATCTTTTCAGGCGGCACCGGCACACCCAAATTACTGAACGGCCTTCGCGAAGTTTACCCCGAAGAAAAGATCACAGTTGTGGTTAACACTGCGGAAGACATATGGGTTTCAGGAAACCTGATCACACCTGATATTGACACTGTGCTCTACCTGCTTTCAGGCAGGCTTGACACTTCAAAGTGGTGGGGTGTGAAAGATGATACATATCGAACTCACGGTGCCATGAAGGAACTGGGATATGATGAGGTTATGATGCTTGGTGATATTGACCGTGCAACCCACATAATGCGTTCAGACCTGATAAGGAGTGGCCTTACACTTACAGAGGCAACGATAGGTCTTTCAAAATCATTCGGTGTAAAGGCCAATGTGTTCCCAATGTCTGATGACCCGGTTTCAAGCATGATAAATACACCGGAAGAAAAGATGCATTTCCAGGATTTCTGGGTTGGCAAACATGGTGAGCCTGAGGTTCTTGAAGTATGCCAGGAAGGTATTGAAAAGGCAAGTATCTCTCCGGCTGTTGTGGAGGCTCTGGAAAGGGAAGATAATGTTCTGATAGGCCCGAGCAATCCTATAACAAGTATCGGACCAATAATCGAGCTTCCGGGAATGAGGGATATTCTGAAAGAGAAAAAGGTGATCGCAGTCAGTCCGATAATCGGAACCGAACCTGTAAGCGGACCGGCAGGTAAACTTATGACTGCAAGGGGGATTGAAGTTTCATCTTATGGCGTTGCTTCATACTATTCTGATTTCCTTGACCATCTGATAATCGATGAGCGTGACCCGATTGACGTTGGACGTTTCAGTGAACTGGGGTGCAGTGTTTCAAGAACTGATACTTTGATGAAGACTGTGGGAATCAGTAGAAATCTTGCTGAAACAGTATTAAAACAGTTCTAAATAATGCAGAAACAGTCTTTTGCTCTGCATACATTCATTTTTATTTAATGTGGCTCACTAACTATTTTAATAAGTATATTTTTATTATTATAATGCATATATCCCGTATCTCCAATTTGAGGGCATACCAACAAAACATACTCCTAAGGTGAAATTGTGGGTGATGAATGGAAAATAGATTTGAAAATCCCTGATATAGGGATGATGGTCACGCTTATGACATCTGCTTTGTGCTCAGTGATAATGGGCGCGGCAGAGATCGCTTACACTATGCTGTGGATCACAGCTTCATATGTGAGGCACGGAAAAGACTTTTTCATAGATCTTCTGAACGCCAAGGCGTTGACATGGACAGCAGAATATATTCTGGTTGCAGGATCACTGTTACTTCTTTCAGCCATCCTTTTTCTTTTAAGTTCCACATTCTCTCTCTATGAGCTCAACGGACTGGCAAAAAATGCAGAAAAGAAAGTACACACAAAAGTTGTGTTCGGATTCTTCATAGGTGGACTAATTCTCCTATTCATGGCACTTATCTCTGCAATTATTCTGAGGTATCTGTAAAGTTCAGGAACACTAAAAGCAACAACAAACGCAACAAACAAAAGTCAAGATTTCATGCTGGGAAGGCGATAATATGAGTTCAAGTATCATCGGGACAATTACAGAGGTTCCTAAAGTAGTAGAAAACGAGTCTCCGTCACAATATCTGGAGGATATTGCCAGACAGGCTACAAAGACAGAAAGAGTGCTTTATCCGATTGCTGGAATTGTCGGACAGGAGAAAATGCTCCGCGCACTCATTCTTAACACTATCAATCCATCTATTGGCGGTGTTCTTATACGCGGTCAGAAAGGCACTGCAAAATCAACTGCAGTAAGGGGCATTGCTGAAATATTACCTGAGATCGAAATGGTCGAAGGTTGTAAGTTCAATTGTGATCCAAACGATCCTGCAAAGTTCTGCTGGGAATGCCAGGAGAAGAAACGCAAAGGTACAATGTACATTGGCAGGCGCCAGATGAGGGTCGTGGACCTTCCTGTGGGCGCAACAGAAGACAGGGTTGTCGGCAGTCTTGATATCGAAAAGGCTGTACGCCAGGGTGTACAGGCATTTGACCCTGGAATTCTTGCCCAGGCAAACCGTGGTATTCTTTATGTTGATGAAATAAACCTGCTTGACGATTTTGTAGTCGATGCACTTCTGGACGCGGCTGCAATGGGTGTAAACACCGTTGAACGTGAAGGAGTAAGCGTAAGCCATCCTGCAAATTTCATTATTGTGGGAAGTATGAACCCTGAAGAGGGTGAGCTACGTCCGCAACTGCTTGACAGGATAGCATTGCAGGTTGAGGTCACAGGTATCTATGATGTAGAGCAGCGTATTGAGATTGTTGAAAGACGTAACAGGTTCAACGATGAACCTAAACAGTTCATCCGTGAGTTCGAGTCCGAGCAGGAAAAACTGCGTTCAAAGATTGTAAAAGCCATGCAAATGCTTCCACGTGTCACTACAACAAGGGACAACCTGCGTACAATTGCCGAGATCTGCATTGCTTTTAATGTGGACGGACACCGTGCGGATATCATGATAGAGCGTGCCGCCAGGACAAATGCTGCTTATGAGGGCAGGGAGCGCATCACCAACGATGATATCATTGAAGCTTCTGAAATGGTGCTTCCTCACAGGATGCGTAAGAAGCCATTTGAAGAAGAAGAGTTCAGTGTTGACCAGCTAAGAGCGGTGGTTGACGGCAAGGTTTGAATGAGGTGCGGGGATGGACGACGAACTTGTTCAACGCCTGCGCAGGAATCTTCCTCGCAATTATGGCATTAAAGTGTTGTACTTAGGTTATCCTGTGCTTGGTCTGCGTATTCCCCGAAATTCCGTTTCAGAATTTTCCAAACAGGATACGGATATTCTCTACGAGAACCTGTATGCAAATATGGAGCAGATAAGACCGGGTGAAATAGGGGATGTCTGCATAGTTGCAGATTCAGACTATATGTCAATAGAAGCTGAAACCTTTTTCAAGCCTCTTATAGGAACATCAGATTCAGCTCTTGCAGATGTATTCCGGTATGCTCAGGACAGTGTAGCTATCGATGATGCTATCATCCTTCCTCCTGATATTTCAGAACCGGATAGTTCTCTTGTAGAGGATATAATTCCTGAAGATTCTTTTGTGGGTACTGAATCCTCAGACCATCAGGAAATTGACCCTGAAAGGTCGATATTTGCTGATATTCTTGAACCTGTTGAAGATGACATTTCTGAAGCTGAAGTAAAGGCTGAGCAGAAAAATTTGGAAGTAAATGTTAATCTGGAAGTTCAGTATAGTATGGAAGCTCCTGAGGAAGATTATCCTGTTGAGGAGCTATCCTTTGAAGCCCCTGCTTCTCTTCTCGATGAAGTTCTTCTTGAAGCTGAGTACAGTGAGTCCGAGGAAATATGTATTTATGAACCTGAAGTATGTGTAGACCTTACTCCAAAGGAATACGTTCCCATTCTCAGCCATGACGAACTTGAGGAAGAGTTAGAGGTTGAGTCAAGAGTTTCGAAATCAGAATCCGGTAAATTGTTTGATGACCTGAAAGAGGACAGGACAGTTGGTAAGATCCTCAATGACTTTGCCCGCAACTCCCAGAAGAAGAGGCTTGCAGCAGGCAGGCTGAAATCCGGAAGGCGTGCAGAGGTGCTTACCAAGAGCAAGCGCGGACGTTATGTAAGGTACAGGATGCCAGGGGAGAGGATCACTGATATTGCTATTGCTCCAACTGTAAGAGCTGCTGCTCATCACGCAAAGGATGGTAAGATAGAGATCAAGAAAGGTGACATCAGGGAGAAAGTACGAAGAAGACGTATTTCCAGCCTGATCAATATTGTTTTTGACACATCCGGTTCAATGGATGAGAGCGACAAGGTTCAGATAACCACAAGCGTTGTTCTTGCACTGCTGAAAGACGCTTACCAGCGCAGGGACAGGGTTTCACTGGTAACATACAGTGGTCGTACAGGGGAACTGGTGCTGCCGTTCACTTCATCGGTGGAAGCTGCAAAAAGGTATCTTGAGAAGGTTCCTTTCGGGGGGACAACTCCTATGGCCTCCGGGCTGCTGAGAGGTCTGGATACTCTTGTCCGTGAAGTGAAGAAAGAGCCATCAGCTGTTCCTATTATGATACTTGTAACAGATGGCACTGCTAATTCTCCGCTGCATCTTGGTGGCAATATCAAGAGGGAGATCATGCAGGTCTGCAAGCAGGTAGCTGACCACCGCGTCAATATTCTTGTTGTTGACATAAGTGCAACCGGTTCAATGCTTGCAAAAGAGGTTGCAATGAAAAGCAATGGAAGTTATTATCATCCTATGTCACTGAGCAAGGAAGCCCTTTATTCTGCTATTAAGCAGGAAAGGGACCAGGTAACGGCTTTCGCTGCTTAATGACCGTGAAGTTTTACTTCAACGGTCTCCTTTTATATACTGGCAGGTAGTAAGGCGGTAACTATGCTAAAGATACTACGTGAATCCCTGCTGAATGCGCCAATCGTTCACAGGGGAAAATACCATTATTTTATTCATCCGATATCGGACGGAGTTCCAAGGCTCGAGCCGGAACTTCTGGAAGAGGTAACGGAACATATTCTGGGAATGGTCAGCAGGGATTTTGACAAGATAATTGCCATTGAGGCTATGGGAATACCTCTGGCAACTGCAATATCCATGAAGACCGGAGTTCCATTCTGTATTATAAGAAAGAGACCGTATGGTCTTGAAGGCGAGATAAAACTGTCACAGGAAACCGGTTACTCCAAGGGTGAGCTTTACATAAATGACATCTCTGAAGGTGACAGGGTTCTTATTGTGGATGATGTCATCAGCACCGGGGGAACCCTTGTGGCACTGATGAGTGCTCTTAAAAGAGTTGGTGCCACTGTAACCGATACTATTGTAGTTATTGAACGTGGTGACGGTGTTTCCAGATTGAAGGAAATGGACATTGATGTGAAAACACTTGTCCGTATCGATGTGACAGAGAAAGGCGTTTCCATTGAGGATATACATGAGTGACGGTGAAGCTTTCGATTTCAGGATTGAATACATAATTTCTGTAATTAATGATACAGGTGCAAAAGTAGTGGGATTGCAGTTCCCGGAAGGTTTCAAGAGACGTTCCCCGGGAATAGCTTCACGTATTGAGGATGAAACAGGTGTAACAGTATTCGTCTCCGGGAATCCATGCTTTGGAGCCTGCGACCTTGATGTAGCTCTGCTCAATGATGTTGATATTCTTTTCCATTTTGGACATGCTCATCTTGATGATAACAAACTCTCACAGAAAGTATATTTCATAGAGACAAGGTCGGCTGTCGATGTAACGGATGTTGTGGAACTTGCAGCTTCCAGACTGGAAGGGAAACGTATCGGTCTTATCACAACGGTACAGCATGTACATAAACTGGATGATGCTGTAAAGGTTCTGGAAAAGCATGGAAAGGAATGCGTGATATGTCAGGGTGACAGCAAGATTGCATATCCGGGTCAGGTGCTTGGTTGTAATTTCTCAGCCGCCCGTAATGCAGATTGTGATGAATATCTTTTCATTGGAAGCGGACAATTCCATCCGCTTGGTGTTTCACTTGCCATGAAGAAACGTGTTCTTATAGCTGATCCTTTTGTCAATGAACTCAGGGAAGCGGATTATTCTAAAGTTCTGAGACAGAGAAGTGCTGTCATTGCAAAGTCCCTTGATGCAGAGGTCTTTGGTATTGTTGTATCATCTAAACCGGGACAGGAGCGTATGGAACTTGCCATGGATCTTAAAAGGATGGCAAAAAAGCATGGCAAAAGTGCTCATGTTTTTACAATGGATCTAGTAACGCCAGACCAGTTATTGCAGTTCAGGGTTGATGCTTTTGTTAATACTGCATGTCCCCGTCTGGCAATTGATGAGGTTGGAAGGTTCAATGCTCCAATGCTTACTCCACTGGAATTTGAGATAGTGCTTGGTGAAAGGGAATGGGAAGACCTTTACTTTGATGAGATCACAGGTGAATAAGATTGAAGCAGCGTAAGCTTGAGATGTTGCTGGAGCAGGTGGAAGGTTTCGATTCTCCCAATGTGAACCTGGAGCAGTATGCTACTCCTGCATTGCTTGCTGCTGAAATGCTTCATTTTGCATTTATGCAGGGTGACCTTGAAGGGACGGTTTTTGACCTTGGATGCGGAACAGGTATGCTTGCCATTGGTGCAAAGCTTCTTGGAGCTGAGAAGGTTGTTGGTTTTGACATTGATAACAAGGCTCTGGAAGTTGCCCGCAGAAATGCCGAGAAGCTTGGAGTTGATGTTGAGTTCATCCATGCTGATATTTTTGAGGTTGAAGGGCACGCTGATACCGTTGTCATGAACCCACCGTTTGGTGCTCAGACCAAGGGTAATGATCGACCGTTTCTTTTAAGTGCGTTGAAAACCAGTGATGTTATATATTCCATTCATAATTGCGGGAGCCATGATTTTATAAGTAAGTTCATAGGTGATGCCAGAATAACAGACTGGTACTCAACGGCATTTCCAATGAAACGAACATTTAAATTCCATAAAAAAGAAGTAGAAATGGTAAAAGTAGAGATTTATCGTATAGTACGATAATATTTTAAGAAATGCGGTTCTTACTTGAAGGAATTCATGGATTTGTGCATTTTTATATAGTTTCAGATTATAAGAAGGGATTCTAATTAGGATAAGAAATAGACGTAAGACTTCACGCAGGAAGATCAAATCATCTGATTCTGAAGACCAGCAGGTAAGTGAAGAAGAGGTTCTTTCTTCAGAAGCAGAAGTAATCGAAGCAGAAGAAGTTGTGGATGACTCTGTTGAAGAGAAAGGACAGGGCCGTAAAAGAAGGTCAGGAAAGAGAGATAATAAGCCCGATGAAGGATCAACAGAAGATGATGATATGGATGATGAAGAGGAACTTAGTACAGAAGAATCTGTATTTGTAATGCCTGGTGATTTTGTAGGAACCACTGAAGAGTTCAGGGCAGGCGCAGGAACTTATGTCAACGTTGCAGATATTCACTCACTTAACACAGGATATGTAAAAGTTGACAGAAAATCAAGAACAATCTCTATAGTACCTCAGACAAGCATTCCTCCTGAGATCAAGGAAGGCGATATTGTTATCGGAAGCGTTGTCAATATGCGTGATTCAGTGGCTCTTGTCGAGATCGGTGCAATCAAAGGAAAGGGAGAGCGTGAGTTCCAGACTAATGGTGCTGCAGCAATCCATGTATCCAACGTGAAGGATTCCTATGTCAAAAACCTTGGCTACGAGTTTTCACTTTCTGATGTTGTGAAGGCAAAGGTCATTAATACTCAGAACATGCGTCTGAGCACAGATGACAAGTCCCTCGGAGTTATGAAGGCATATTGTTCAAGGTGCCACAGCCCACTGGTAAAGGACAGTAAGAAACTGAAATGTCCTGAATGTGGCCGCACAGAGACAAGAAAGCTCTCTGCAGACTACGGAACCGGAATCGTTTAATCGATTCCCGTTTGATTATCGTTTATATATAGTTTAAACTTACAGTTTAATAATTACACATTACTTATGGTGAGATAAAGATGGAATTGAAGATCATTGACAAAACAGAAGATGAAATGCATCTTGAGATCATTGGTGAGAACCACACCCTTCTCAATATGCTCAAGTCCGCTCTGCTCGATGACAAGAGAGTTCAGATAGCAACATACGACATGAAACACGTATCAATTAGTGATCCTATCCTTTTTGTAAAGACAGATGGTGCAGATCCTATTGAGGTCGTGAAGGATGCTGCTAACAATATCGTAAATGATTGTGACGAGTTCCTTGATGTTTTCAAGACAGCTATTGATATTTAATTTGTTTTAAATTGCACTTCGGTGCTCTTTTTCTTTTATTATACTTTTCTTCTAGTTGGAACTATGCCATTTTTCTGAATTACATAGTATCAAAGAATTTTACAACGAACATTTTTAACTAGTATTGGAAAGTTCACTATCAACTATAATTCACAGATTTACAGGGTAATATTATGGAACTTGATGATTCTATTCTTAGTAAATTCGGGTTTATCGCACGTGGTCCGAAAGACGCGATAAATATTGATCCGTTGCAGACAGGCGGAAAACTCACAGAAGACGCCCGCAAGGCACTTGTTGAATGGGGGGACGGATACTCGGTCTGTGATTTCTGTGGTGGTGTCCTTGACCTTATCAAAAAACCTCCAATTGAGGAGTTTGTTCATACCGCATTGCCTGCATTTCTTGATACGGATGCCGTGAGGATAACCCACGGTGCAAGGGAATCCAAGTTTGCAGTCATGCATTCCATTGCTCAGGAAGGCGATTATGTTGTACTTGACGGGCTTGCTCACTACTCATCATTTGTTGCTGCGCAGCGTGCAAGGCTGAATATAAAGACCGTTCCGCACAGTGGAAGTCCTGAATACAAAACAGATGTTGAAGCTTATGCTACTGCTATTGAAGAGGTCATAAGTGAAACTGGTAAAGCTCCTGCACTGGCTCAGGTCACATATCCTGACGGAAGTTACGGTAACCTTGCAGATGTGAAGAGAATTTCCGATATCTGCCACAGCTATGATGTGCCTCTTATGCTCAACGGAGCTTATTCTGTGGGCAGGATGCCTATCCATGCTAAGAAGATGGGTGTTGATTTCGTAGTTGGAAGCGGTCATAAGTCAATGGCTTCATCCGGTCCCATAGGTGTGCTTGGTGTAAAGGAAGACTATGCTGACATAGTTTTCAGAAAATCCCCGACTCATAAAGTAAAAGAGGTCGAGCTTCTCGGATGTACTGCAAGAGGTGCAACCGTGATGACAATGATTGCATCTTTCCCAGATGTTGTACGCAGGACACAGAACTGGGACAATGAGGTTGCAGATGCACGCTGGTTCTCAGCCAAGCTTGAGGATATGGGCATCATGCAGATGGGTGACAAACCACACAACCATGACCTTATGTTCTTCGAGGCTCCTGTGTTCTATGATATTTCACAGACAGCAAAGAAGGGCAGGTATTTCCTTTACAAGGAGTTGAAGCAGCGTAATATCCATGGTATCAAGTCAGGACTTACCAAGTACTTCAAGCTCAGTACTTTCCAAGTTGGCAGGGAGAATCTATCATATGTTGCAGATTCTTTCCAGGAAATTATCGATAAGTACCAGAAATGAACTTCTGGTACTTTTGTTTCTATTCTTCTGTTTTTCCCATCTGTAAAAGTTAGATTATGCAATTGTGGTACTAACCAACAATGGATTTGCAGGATCATTTGTTATTTCAAATGAGACCTTTTCAGAAGAACCTAGATTTGTTGCACGTTCAACTCTTACATACAACACAAATGCTTCTCCATTATCCAGTGAGTACACATAATGATGCAATCCAAGTTGTTCGCTTATTTCCGGTGATTGAATTGTTTCACCAGGGTTTAGCAAATAAGTTTCATTGAATATGGATTTGTTATATGGATCAAAGACCTCTACAGCAAATTCATGATTCAGACTGTCTTCGTTGATTATATCAAATGTAAGAGGGTCTATCGGATACTTTTCCATCTCAGACCTTGAATCAATTATGTCGTAAACAGCCACATAGTGGACAGTTTTTCCGTTAGTTACAACATCAGTAGGGAAGATATTGTACATTTTGTCATAGGTTGTTATGGATGCATATACTTCCTCCCCTCTGAGTGACATGTCTACGTTGTAATCGGGATTTTCTTGTGCAAAACCTTTGTACCGGATGACATCCTGGTCACTGTCATCGACTACTTGGATTACAATATCAATGTCTTCATTCATCAGGACAATGTTCAAAGTTCCATTTCTTGCGAAAGAATTCAATTTTTCTGTGTCTATTGTGACAGTTTCATTGTAATCCCAGTCTTCAGGTAGTTTAAGGGAAACTGCACCAACGTCAACCTTAGAAACAATTCCTGTGCTTTGTTCTATTTTAGGGTTTACAGCACTTGTTTGATAGGTGATATTTTCCTGTTCTTCTGATAAAGTACTTAGGTTCTGTTCTTTGCTGGTATTTGCATCATTTGTCTTATTAATGGTATTTTCATGATTTTCGAGTGTTCTGGAATGTAAAAATGCACTGGCAGAAATAACCGAAAGCAGGATGACTAATAATATAATTATTTTATTCTTTGTTTTCATGTAAATTCCCCTTCATATATCACCTCGATGTTACTTATAACTGCGTAATAAAATTACCATAATACTTAATAATATGTGCATAGTATATGCATTAATTACATTCTAATTTCCTATCATTATTCTTTATTTCATCTAGCAGCTATTTTTAATCAAAATATGTCGATAGAATGATATACCTGAACCATTGAGTATAAAAAAACAATAATCTCTGTAACAGGAGCAAGATATACATGGCTAAAAAGACACCACGAACTGGACTGATTTATGTGAAATCAAAACTGGTTCACAAATCATTGAACACTTTTTTTATGTTCTTTGTGTTTCTCACAGCCGTTGCTCTGGGAATTATTGCTGTTGATGAACATCAGATATTTGATGTTCCTGATGTGTTGATCGGGGTTCTGACGGCACTTGTGGTAATTTTCCTTTCATATGCCATTGCAACCCTTTTTACAAAAATTACCGTGAATCGTTTCCTTAATTACTTTGAGGAATTAGGAGAAATTGAAGAGCGTATACTCATGGGTAAGATGTACCTGTGGTTTGTATATCTTATTGCGACACTGGTGGTTTTTTCATATTTCGGTGGCACAGTGAGTAACATCGCTCTCTTCCTTGGTCTGATTACCACGGGTTTTG
The DNA here is from genome assembly GCF_031312595.1 of Methanolobus sediminis. Classification (NCBI taxonomy): domain Archaea; kingdom Methanobacteriati; phylum Methanobacteriota; class Methanomicrobia; order Methanosarcinales; family Methanosarcinaceae; genus Methanolobus; species Methanolobus sediminis. The sequence goes on from NZ_CP133592.1 coordinate 1,737,727, forward strand.
CGTTCGCTATCAGGGATATCATTCTCTCATATTTCATCTGGTTCATTCTGCTGACCAAAAAGCCATTCAAGATAGGTGATTACATAAGGGTAGGCGAAGACGATTATCTTGAGGGGCAGGTGAAACACATTGGACTTTTCTATGTGGTTATGAGTCCGATGCCGGAAATGTCTGAAGATTATTTCAAGATACCAAACAAGGTTTTCCTTGAAAAACCCATTAAGAATTATGGCAGGGGCAAATTCAGAAATGAATTTGATATGTACTTTGGTATGGATGAGGTTCCGGAAAATCTGCCTGCAAAGATCGAGTTCCTTAAAGAAAAAGTGTGGAATAGCCTTGATATAAGCGTGAACTTTTTCCTTGGTGCAGACCGCGACGGTGTGAAGATTACCGTATACTATAAGTCCACTTTTGATCGCAAGGAGCAGATAAGACACCAGATTACAAGTATGATGCTTAATGAGCTCATGCCAGTTGGTAATTAACGAATTAATGTTCTTAGTGCAGGTCGTTTATATCTTATTCTGAGTTTATATGTTCGTATTTACAATTCAACCCAAAGGTCAACAGCTTGATTAAGGTTGAATATCTTCTACAGATAATTACAACGCATCCCTGATAATAGTGGGATTGTTGTGGATAGACCTGAAATCTATACAGGAAAGTGATGAACAATGTCTAGCAAAGACACAATTGAAATAGAAGACAAGTATTTTGCACCATTCTTCGTGAAACAGAAAATCTCCATCGAGATGGGTGAGGGAGTTTATGTATGGGACGAAGAAGGAAGAAGATATCTTGACTTCACAGCCGGCTGGGGTGTGACATGTATAGGTCATGCAAATCCGGTAATCACTAATGCTCTGGTAGATCAGGGAAGCAAGATTATCCAGAATCCCAATTCAGGACTTACATATTCACCGGCACGAGCACGTTTGCTGTCACTTCTTACAGAAGTTCTTCCTTCTCACCTGACAAGGATATTTTTCACAAATAGCGGAGCTGAGACTAACGATGCTGCAATCAAGCTTGCCCGAAAGGTGACAGGCAGGCCGGAGATAGTATCAACTTACCAGAGTTTCCACGGACGTACAATTAGTACCGCATCAGCCACAGGCCAGGCTAAGAACAGGGACAGGTATAATCCTCTGATGCCCAATTACCGCTTTGTTCCATACAATGACCTGAGTGCAATGGAGGAAGCTCTTGATGAGAGTGTTGCAGCAGTTATTATCGAGCCGATCCAGGGTGAGGGTGGTATTCGTATACCTTCCGAAGAGTATCTGGCAGGTGTCAGTGACCTGTGTAAAAAGAATGGCATTCTGCTTATCATGGATGAGATACAGACTGGTTTTTTCAGGACAGGGCCTGCTTTTGTCACAGGCGGATACAACGTAAAAGCTGATTTCCTGACAATGGCAAAGGGAATTGCAGGCGGCTTCCCATTCGGTGCTTTTGCAATGTCCGAAGAGGTTGCAGAGAAACTTGAGATTGGCGACCATGGTGGTACTTACTGTGGAAATCCTCTTGGTTGTGCTGTTTCCTATGCGGTTGTGAAATACCTTCTTGACAACAATATCTCTGAGAATGTGGAGAAACTGGGTAAGTTGGCTTTGAGTCATATGAAAGAATGGCAGGATTCATATGGAGATGTAGTTATCGATGTCCGTGGAAAAGGTCTTCTTATAATGATCGATTTCAAGGATCAGGATGTCTGTACGAAGGTCAAGGATGAATGCCAGGAAAAAGGTTTGCTTGTAACACAGACTCAGGGCATTGGAATAAGGATATTCCCGGCTTTGAATATAACTGAAGATGAGATTATGGAAGGCTTGCAGATAATGGAAAATGCAATTGCAAGTGTTGTGAAGAATAGCATTTGATTGCTATTCTCTTCCTTTTGTTTTTGTTTTTTATTTGTTTTTTACTACTGGATTGCAGACAATTATTCACAACTTGCAAAGATGTTCTGATAACCATTGTCTGTAATAGCTGAGCTGATCTGGTGTATGAAAGTAATGTTCGCCGTTTTCCATTACTTCCAGATTGCAATTGAATTTATTTGAAAAGGAACTCACAATATCGTATTCGCAAATGTTATCTTCTTTTCCATAAAGGAGTGCAGTAGGACTATTCCATCGAAGAACTGGATTCTCTTTTACATAGCAATAGTAATCCCAGTACAGTGTTTGTCCCGCTGGCGTGGGGATTTCCTCCTCAGTCTTCAATTGTTCTTCGCTGATATTGAACCATGTCATCATATTTTCAATTATACGTTCCATGTTGACAACCGGAGAAAGGAACAGGCACTGGTGCAAGGAAATCTCCTTACAGGCAAGCAGACTGAAATATGCTCCTATACTGCAAGCAAACAAGCTAATTTCGTTAGCATTTGCTTGTGCATAGTCCATGATTTTACAAAGGTTACTGACACAGTTCTGAACTTTGCAAGGTGTCGTTTCATCTATTCTGTCTCCATGCTGTGGCAGGTCAAAACTAAGTACCTGATAACCTAAGGGAACTGCTTCTTCAGAAAGAATAGAAATAGGAGTGTCTTTTTTGTGTGACATGTTCCCATGGACCGCAACAAACAGCTTTGAGCTGTCTTTTCCCCATAAAACAGCCGGGATGTTGTCGATTAGTAGGTCGTGTTTTTTCATCGTTTCTCCATTATTACTCGTTAATGTATCTGTAAATAACCTTATTTTTCACAAAACTCTTTAATTTAACTCTACAGGTTCATATAGGCTGTAAGCATCACCATTAATTCTCCTGCAAAGCCCGAGAACACGGGAATTGCAAGGTTATCATCTATTTTCTCAAAGCCGGTTTCCACAGCAGTGGCAACAAATGCCATAATAAGTGCAATTCCCGGGTTTGAAAGTAAGACGTAGCCAATAACAAGGTCTACAATGAATTCGGCAATGCATCCTTCAAGGGATTTACTATTTCTGAATATTCTTCTCCTGCCAAACTTTTTGCCAATCAGTGCTGCACTCATGTCTCCAAAGGTTGCCATGAGTAGGGCTGCATAGGCAACATTCTCACTGAAGATGGAGACTGCTACGATAGCACCGAGTGTGAAGTAAATGTGTCCTGCAATTGATGTCTCTTCCTCCCTACGTAGGAGGTGATTCACGAAGGGTAATTTGCATCCACGGTCCAGGCGCAGGTGCTCGATGATTAGGACGATGACAAGATAGGATGCCATGAAGTAGAGAACAATTGTTTTTCCGAAAAAGTAGTAGACCAGAACGATAGCAACGGATGCAAGGTGAAAGGCCTTGCGCAATATCTCGTCTTTGAAACTTCTGGGTGCCATATTCATCAATTTATTTTTTCAGATATAAATAGGGTTCAATTCCATAGGTGATGTATAATTGTGTGATTGTCTGAGGTCACTCCAGTATACATGAGCACATTCTTGTACATTCCAGTGCCGATTAAGTATATTAGAGTATACTCCTAAAATGCAAGTATAGCAAAAATGTCTGGACAGACAGCAGCGGACAGACATCTATCAAGGGAGCTAAAAAATGAAAGTAATAGGAATATCAGGATCACCAAGACCTGACAGTAACACAGACAGGGCACTTAAGGTTGCACTGGAAGCAACCGGTATGGATACAGAATTCATCAAGCTCAGTGAGTATACCATCAAACCATGTCAGGCATGCCTGAAATGTCTAAATACCAATGTTTGTATCATCGGTGATGACGGTAATGTGATCGCAGAGAAGATAAAGGATGCTGATGCCCTCATCGTTGCAGGATACACGCCTTACTCATCAATCGATTCCGGGACCAAGGCAATGCTTGAGCGTCTCTATGCCATCAGGCATAAGAATGGTTACATGAGAGGAAAGCCCGGAGGTATCATCATCACCTCGGCAGTTCCATGTATGCCTGAAGCACCGCCGGTTGCTGAGACCGCTGTGAATGCAGTTGCTGCATATATGCAGGAAGAGGGCATGGAAATCGTGGGCGATGTGAAGATTCTCGGAAATGTCCCATGTGTAAGTTGCGGTTATGGTGACGAGTGCGAGCTTAGCGGCATCTCTATGATCTACGGACCCGAAGCAACGGTGGATTCCGTAGGCATCAACAAGCTGGAGGACCAAGAAGTCTCTTTTGAGGGAGCAAAGCAACTTGGTAAAGCTATAACCGGCTTCCTGAACTCAAAGGAATAAACGTCAGAGTAAAATTCCTCTACTAATTTTTTTGATGATGAAGTATGAGAATATCGGATTTTTAACCCCCTCTCCTTTCACTCACACAGGTCCATAGGATATTCTCATACGACCTTCCCTCATCTCAATGTGTTGTTCTTATTCAAAAATGAGATACTCATCTCTTTTTTGTGTCTGCATGTGCTTTAGTGGTGTATTGATAAGAATGGTCATTTAAGATCATACGTATAGTTATATAAAGGAGCATGGACTAGTGGAGACTTCAAAAACGAAAATGAGTGAATAAAATGCTTAAAATTAAAGGACATGAAATTGGTTCTGTGTCTGTAAAGGGTGCCAGTACCAGAAGGGCTGTCCAATTTCAGAACAATATTATTACTATTCTAAGAAAGATTGGTGTTAATGAAAATGACATTGATATCCCTCTTGAACGTATGGCAATGAAAAAGGTAAAGGCATCTGCTACATGGTGGATAGCAGATGAACGCATGCATTATAGCCATAATATGCAAAAGAACTACGTTGAGAATCTCTATGTTCTGTCCAGAGTGATTGAGCTTGAGGCTAACAGGGTTCTTTCCGAGGAAAACACATTATCCGAGTTCATTTCAGAGTTCAGAGAGGATTCCGATATTTATGAGAGGCGTCAGGAAGCACGAGAGTTTTTCGGCTGTGACCATGATGAGACCGACTTTACAGTCATAAATGAAAAGTACAAAATACTGGCAAGAGAGTTGCACCCGGACAAGCCAACCGGGGACGTTGAGAAATTCAAGCAGCTCAACATTGCTCATAAGATATTGAAGAGAGAATTGACATAATCTCACTTCACATCCACATTCTAGAATTACTTTTTTAATGCTATTTTTTCTCTTCTTTCCTTTTCATTCTATAGGTGAATCCAGTTCTTCATTGTATGTTTCAATGTAGCCAGAGACTTCTTCTGCTTCCTGGTATCTGGCTATGTGGAATGTGGCATCTCCTTCATGTACAAGCGGCATGTTTGTTTTTCCAATGACTATTCCAAAAACAGAACTTGTAACTTTTGTTTCGATTTCGCCAAGAGGGTCACTTATGTAGCCAAGCAGCTCTCCTTTCTTAATTGAAGCTCCAAGAGGAACAATTGAACGAAAAATTCCACTATCATTTGCACGTATCCAGGTTGTTTCCCGTGATATAACTGTATTATAATTTTTCTTTTTGTTTACCGGTCTCCTCATTTCCAGACATGACATTACTCCAAGTACGCCCCTTACACCTGCCCTGATAGCTACTTCATCAAAACGCAGGGCTTCGCCTGCTTCGTATAACAATACAGGTATATTTCTTTTCTTTGAAGCTTCACGCAATGAACCGTCACGCATGTCGGTATGGATAATAACCGGTACTCCAAAGGCACGGGCTAACTTTTCGATATCTTCATCTTCTTCAAGGAATGCACGTATCTGAGGCAGGTTGTCCTTGCCTGTTGCTCCGGTATGCAGGTCTATTATATGGGTGCATTTATCCACAATTTCCTCTATCAGGATATTTGCAAGGCGGGATGCCATTGAACCTTTTTTTGAGCCAGGGAATGATCTGTTCAGATCTCTTCTGTCAGGCAAATAGCGGGACTGGGATACGAAACCAAAAACATTCACAACCGGAATGGCAATAAGAGTACCTTTCAGATTGTTTATTGTTTTATGTTTCAATAGACGGCGGATTATTTCCACGCCGTTGATCTCATCACCATGTATTGCAGCACAAACTAAAAGGCATGGGCCGGCACGTTTTCCATGTATTACATGAACAGGCATTGATGCCGCCTTATGAGTATAAAAACTGGGAATCGGTAATTCGATAGATTTTCTTGTTCCCGGTTGTATGGTCGTGCCTGCTATGGTGATGGGTGGCTGCATTATCAACCTTGTCCTTTGGTTGCGGTTTTACCGAATTTGCTGTTTTTTTCGATATACTCGATAATCATGCCTGCAATATCTTTTCCAGTTGCGTTTTCTATTCCCTGAAGTCCCGGACTGGAATTCACTTCCATTACAACAGGTCCATGATTTGAGCGCAAAAGATCAACACCTGCAACATTAAGTCCCATTATTTTTGCAGCTCTGACTGCTGTTGAACGCTCTTCCGGTGTTATTCTGATAGTTGTTGCAGTTCCGCCACGATGGATGTTCGATCTGAATTCCCCTTCCGGTCCCTGTCTTTTCATGGAAGCTACAACTTTTCCTCCAATTACAAAGCAACGGATATCTGCTCCATTTGCTTCTTTTATGTATTCCTGCACTAAGATGTTCGCTTTTACACCCATGAATCCTTCGATGATGCTTTCTGCAGCTTTCTGTGTTTCTGCAAGCACAACTCCTATTCCCTGTGTGCCTTCAAGGAGCTTTACAACAAGAGGTGCTCCTCCTACCATTTCTATCATATCTTTTACATCATCTGGCTTGTTGGCATATACTGTGACAGGCAGGCCGATACCCTGACGGGAGAGTAGTTGTAATGAGCGTAGTTTATCTCTGGACCGTGTGATTGCTACTGATTCATTTAGCGGGAAAACGCCCATCATTTCAAACTGTCTAAGGACGGCTGCACCATAAGATGTAACTGATGCTCCGATGCGTGGTATTACAGCATCAAAATCTTTGAGGTCTTCTCCTTTGTAGTGAATGGATGGATTATGTGAAGTAACGTTCATGTAAGCTCTTAATACGTCTATTACATGAACTTCGTGTCCTCTCTCTTCAGCCGCTTCAATTAATCTTCTTGTTGAGTAAAGTTTACTGTTTCTTGAAAGTAAAGCAATTTTCATTGTTATCCTCTATTTTAATCCGTAAACAAGTTTTGCGTTCTTTTTTCCACATTTAAAAGATGCAGCAGGATCAACAACTGCCCTGTTTTCCAGTGCAGTTCTCCCAAGCAGCATTTTAAAACGCATTGTATCGCGGTCAGTAAGTGTTAGCTCTATAGGATAGGAATATGTACCAATTACAATAAGGGTTTCGATGACAAAACGCATTTCCCGATGCCCACCGGAGTCGCTCACCAGACGTTTATCTTTTAGAGGAGCAGTGCATTCAATTACAAAATCCTGATTTTTCTGTATTGGATGTAACAGAAAACGGACCATGTCAACACTGTTTTCTGTGTATCGATCGATCTCAAAAGCATGTAATGCTGATGTTCTTGCACCGGTGTCAACCTTTGCTTTTATGGCAGGAAGTCCAAGTTCAGGCAATGCGACCCATTCCCTCCATCCAAGCGTCATAAGCTGTTCATTTTTTTTCATCTGATTTTCTCATATACTTTTGTGCTATTTTGCCTTATAATTAATTGAAAAGTGGTATTTTTTCTTTTTATGGCTCTGAATGTATATATAAAGAAATCCTGTCCGTATTTTTTGCAGATATCAATAATAATTAATAGATGCAAATTCAATACAACTTATTGTATTATTTTCATGTGCGGCTGTGGTTTAGCGGTATGACAGAGGCTTCCCAAGCCTTTAACCCGGGTTCGAATCCCGGCAGCCGCATTGGTATTTTTGCTTAAAGGGTAATCGTTTTTAAGTATTCATTCATAGATGAAAGGAAGTTTTGAAATAGCTTCAATGACAAAACTGCTGATAATTAAGAAGGTGAGTGGAGTGGCCAGATGAAGCAGAAAATGGCAACTTGTGAGATATGCGGTCAGTCTAAGCAGATGTCCGATACAATTCCTCTGGAACTTGTGAGCAAGTCAGTTCTGGATATAATTCTTAAGGAACATCCGGAATGTTCACCAGGTGGTCACATATGTATATCTGATCTTAATCATTTCAGGCAGTTATACATCAACGATCTTCTTGAAACTGAAAAAGGTGAGCTTTCTAAGCTGGAAGAGGAGGTTGTGAAAAGTCTCAGGGAACAGGAATTTCTCTCAAAGAACATCAATCTCGAATTTGACCGGAAACTGACCTTTGGGGAACGACTCTCGGACAGGCTTGCGGATTTTGCAGGAAGCTGGTTCTTTATCTGCTCGTTCACATTACTGACGCTTTCCTGGATAGCTATAAACTCCTTCCTGCTAATTACAAAACCTTTTGATCCCTATCCTTACATTCTTCTGAACCTGATGCTCTCCTGTCTTGCTGCAATACAGGCACCATTTATTCTCATGAGCCAGAACCGGCAGGAATCAAAGGATCGTCTGCAGGCTGAATATGATTATCGTGTAAATCTTAAATCAGAGCTGGAAATCCGCACCCTGCATGAAAAAATGGACCATCTTCTTATGTACCAATTCAAGAGGTTCATGGAAATTCAGGAAATTCAGATCGAGATGATGGAGGAAATTTTAGAGAAAAAGAAGTGATTACTGAAGCCTTTTGCATCTTTTTGAAAATCCACTTTCCTCCATTCAGAGTAAGATATACTCAGTATCTTCTGCCTGATGTCATCTGAATCCTGCCTTTCAACACTATAAGCAGGTTTGCTAAAATCAAGAGTTTTCTTTTTCCCAACAAGAAACTGAGCAATCACCCTTACTTATAAATACTATGTATGGTTGAGTAGATAAGTTACCCAACCATTAATCAACAACTATTGGAGAAAGTTTCAATCAAATTTCCTATTGGAATCTACCTATCATCCAAAGGCTCAGGAGAGACTGAATACGGCAGTGATGCCCTTCTATTTTTGACATGTACGTCACCTGTTTTATCAAAATTATTCCTCATCAGGTAGGTTGTCAGAGCAATAAGCAACCCCAGTATTCCTGATATCGTAAAGACCGTGTTGATGTCAGAATGCAGCAGGACTATACCAAGCACTATAGGTGAAAGACTCTGGCCGGTGTACTTCATAGTGTTGTGCATAGATAACACTCCTCCTCTTGATTCAGAGGGTGAGATACGAATGATCTGTGCATCATTCGTGGTTTGGGCAAGCCCATAACCTGCACCAAATACCAACATTAAAAGAAGAATTGTTACAATTGAATTCGCAAATGGAATAGATAATATTGCCAATCCGACAAGTGCAAAACCAGCGGTAATAACCTGTATCATCGAATACTTTGTGACCAGGACCTTTACACGGGATGCCATTATAATGACGGCCGTTCCCTCGAAAGCCAACACATATCCTGCTTGTTTTGCCGTATAACCGAACACAGCCTTGAGCATGAATGGCATGTAGATGATCACTGAGAACAATAGGAAGAAAATAGCAAAGCTCAGGAAGACTGTGTATAGTATTCGCAGATCTTTAAGTGCTGGAAATACATTGATTATGCCGCTATGGCTATCAGTTTCTTTCTTTACACTTGTTTCCGGAAGGAAAAAAATCACAAGAACAGCGAATGGCAGTGCAAGTGCATAGAAAAGGAACGGGTAGTTCCATCCCATAATTGCCAGCCCTCCGCCTATGAGAGGGGCAGATACTGTACCAATGGCAATAGCCATACTAACTCTACTCATTGCATGTAAACTATCATGGCCTTTGTACACATCTCCTACGATTAGCATAGACAAAGACATCATTCCTGCGACACCTATTCCCTGTATAAACCTCATTACAAGAAGTGCTTGCAGATCAGCTACAAAATAACTGATAAGCCCCATCAGGCCATAGAGTATGAGGCATGGGGCAAGTATACTCTTACGTTTCACACGGTCAATGAAATGTCCGATGACCAATGTAAAAATGGCTGTTGAAATGGTATATACCGAGATCATCAGCCCGATCTCGTGGGATGTTGTATTCAGAGGTGTCACCATATCTGGCAACACCGGTGCTAAAATAGCACTACCTGCCATTGCAAAAAAAGCAGTGACACAAAGCATTAAAAGGTGAGTTTTTTTAAATTGCATAATATTGCCTATTTATCCTGCAGTCTTTCGGATACGTTTTTGAACATAGTTTCAAGTGAGCTAATGATATCTTCTCTTTGAGTTCTATCCAGATTAGAAAAAAGGATATTTTCCCACTCAGTGGCTATCTTTTTCATATCAGGTTCCAGCCTTTTCCCTTTATCTGTAAGAAATATCCGGTATGATCGCCTGTCTTTCTCATCGATCTTTTTGAAAACATAACCTTCATCAACAAGTTTTTTTATGGCCCTCGTAGTTGTGGCTTTATCGATCTTCAGGTAGTTTGAAAGACATTCCTGATTGACACCATCTTCATGATACAATTGCACAAGAAAAGAGAATTGTCCACTTCCTATGCCATATGGTTCCATTTTTTTATCAATATAGATCTGTCCATATCGGTGGAGATATGAGATGAACTTTCCACTGAAATCATTATCATGCATTATTTGTACACCTGTTTTGATTCTCTATAGTGTCGGGTCAATTAGTTGCAGACACAACGATTTGCGGCTGTATATCCCACCAACCGATATATAGTTGCTGATGCAACTGATTTTAAAACTTCTTTGTGATAACCAAAAATAGCACTAACTACAGGTTATCTTTATCATGTGAACTCTCTTTATACCTCTCTGAAAGGTGAGTGAAACAGTGAAAGTTGCCTGCATCCAGATGAATGTCTCAGTTTGCTTAAAGCATGATAATATTCAGCGTGCTCTTCAGATGGCAGAAAAAGCAGTTTCCAGGGAAGCCGAATTGCTTGTTTTCCCTGAAGTGTTCTCCACCGGTTTTTGCTATGAACGGATCGAAGAGCTTGCAGAAGATGTTCCGGGTCCGACAATTGATGCCCTCTGTGACTTTTCAAAGGAACATGGCTGTATCCTTGCAGGTTCAATCATAGAACGAAGAGAAAAGGATACAACAAACAAAAAAGATCAGACTCCATCTCAATACAATCTGGGTTTCTGCATCGAGTCAGGAAAACTGGCAGGCTCACACCGCAAGGTTCAGCTTTACGGACCGGAAAAAGAATATTTTGCATCCGGGGGCAGTATCGGTCCCATCAAACTGAAAAAGCACGACCTTTCAGTCGGACTCATCGTATGTAATGAACTTCGCTACCCTGAAATTGCACGAAAACTGGCAGTTGAAGGTGCAGATATTTTTGTATCATCAGCCGAGATCCCGGACTTTTATGCTCATCCCTGGCGAATCATGTCAATTTCCAGGGCAATTGAAAATCAACTTCCTCATGTCGCTTGCAACAGGGTTGGAAGAGGAAAGCGCACAATCTATCCCGGCGGCTCTTTGATAGCAGATGGCTGGGGTCGTATCCTGGAGGAAGCAGGAAGTGAGGAAACAGTTCTTATAGGGGAAATTGACCTTGATAAGGCAAAAGAGATCAAACAAAAAGGTTCTATTCTACAGAATCTAAGAACTGACCTTTACTGAGATTATGGTATGATTTTGTTCTTCGGTTCATTGGAATAATCTTTTCTAAAAACACCCACAGCTTTATTTTACTTACAAGTCCTAATTACTTGAGGAGGAGAATTCCATGCCAAGATACTGTAAGATATGTGGAGCAAAAAGCGGACGATGTAATCATCTGATAATTGATTTTGGAGAAAGGGAAGAAGAAAGTCCTAAGAACAAGGAAGATTCTCAAAACTCTGATACTCATAAATGATTTTAAAATCATTTTTGCTAATCTCTCTTGCAAAACGTGATTCAAATGATCCTTAAATTCAAATCCTCAAGTCCTGATATCTCTGATTCTTCTTTTGTAGCTGACAACGCAACTGTGATTGGCGATGTTGTTCTGGAAGAAGATTCCAGCGTGTGGTTCGGCGCGGTAATACGTGGTGATGTTAGCTCCATTCGCGTTGGAAAAAGGTCAAATGTTCAGGATAATGTTGTCATTCACACGTCCGAAAAATTTGGTGTTGAGATTGCAGATGATGTGACAATTGGTCACTGTGCCGTGGTTCATGGCTGTAAGATTGCCAGCAATGTTCTCATTGGGATGAACTCAACAATACTGGACGGTGCGGAGATTGGAGAGAACTGCATCATCGGTGCAAATGCACTTGTGCCGCCGGGGAAGAAAATTCCTGCGAGGAGTATGGTCATGGGGGTTCCTGCAAAGGTTGTCAGGCAGCTTTCAGACGATGAGGTCGTTGGTATAAAAGAGAATGCAGCTGTTTACGTCAAACTGCTGCATGAATACAAGGGTATGGATTGAATAAAACTGAAAAAAGTATTTGGTGCAGGTGGCATTTAGATACCAAAACGCACCATTGCTACAAACATAATAATTCCGAGTATTAACAGGGCTCCGAATATAAGGACTATTTTCTTTCTGAGTTCTCTTTCCTTTGGTGTAAGAGGTCTTAATTCATGCTCATGTTTGTTCTCATAATGGTTTCCTATAATAGTTCCAATTACAAGACCTATCATATACCCCAGGAATATGTTATTCAGAAGCAATGCAATCGGGATAGCAATTGCAATGCCAGCTGCAAGTCCATAACCCATATAATGGCCTCTGGGATATTTTCCTGTACGCTTGTACTCTTCTTTCTTGAGCTTGAAAGCAAAATACGACATTACAAGTCCTGCAAGAAGTATTACAAGGATAATGATCATAGGAATTGAATAGCTCATAATCCTGCTTTGTTTCCTTTTACTTAATAGTTAACGGATGATATATCCCCACCTTGCATCCAGTCTCTAGTTTCAAATACTTGTGAAGCATATTATATTATGGAGTGAATGGCTGTCTGTGCGCAGGGGAAGCCACAGTTCAGCATAAGATAAGTTCACATTCAGGGAGTGAATCAATGAAAGTCGGAGATATAATGACCACAGACCCGGTCTGTGTGAAAGAGAGCGATCTCATGACACATGCCCGGCAGGTATTGCGTGATAACAATCTGCATGGACTTCCGGTATTGAATGGTAACGGTTCTGTACTTGGAATGCTAGATGATCAGGATATATTGAGAGTAAAGTCAAACAAATCAGATGTAACTGTAGGGGGTTACATACGTGAGACTCCTCTTATTACTCCAGATACTGATGTGCGAGAAGCTGCAAAACTTCTTCTTCAGGCAAGGCAGCACCGCTGTGCAGTTGTAAGATCCTCAACTGACAGAACCATTATGGGTATAATAAGCGATAAGAACATACTGAGGAATGCTCACATATCAAAAATGGAGCCGAAAGCAGTAGCTGATGTCATGAATACCAGGATTATAACAGCTTATCCTGATGACAGCATTGCAAAGATATGGGGTAACATGCTTGAATGGGATTACACTGGAATTCCTGTAATATCACACGAGGATGAGGTAATGGGAATCATCACAAGAGGTGCGATACTGAAGGCCGGTTTTGCCCGAACCATCGACCATTCGAGCGAAGCCCACGACAGCGTGGCTGTGGACTCTCCAAAGGTGGAAAAACTGATGATAACTCCGCTTTACTCGATAAGTCCCGGAATAACGGTGTCCAAGGCGATCGAAGCCCTTATCGATTATGATATTGGGCGCATATGCGTCACAAAGGATAAGTGTCTTGTGGGCATGGTGGACAGGTTCTCTCTCCTTAAAGAATGCCTTCAACACCCATGTTTTGACTGAGTCTCTTGTGAACGTTTCATAACAAAGGGCAGTTTTGCCCTTCTCTTTCTCTTCTCTGTCCGATAGTGTCGATGGGATATACATGTTCGACCTGGATGACGGAATGAGATGCTTGTCCCTTTCGGGGAGCTGGATATGTTGTCAATATTCCTTTTTAAAATCCATACAAAAGATGCTCTTCTTCACTCTGAAAATATAAAGGACAAGTACATATAGTCGTGAGGTCCTCCTTATTAATTATGGAGAATCGCGGCTTTGAAGACCTATGTTAATACTCTTTATCCGGGAGACTATTTCAGGGACTGGCTCGTCTGGATACTTGGTGACAGGATACGCAATAAGAACTGTGCAGTTGACGTATTCAAGTATTCCCCATCCTCGCATACTGTTTGCAGATATAAGTTCAGGGATGAGCATTACAGTGTGATTGCGAAATTCTTCGGTGAACCATGTGGTAAGATGAAAAGGTACAATGCTTATGAGGCAATGACAAATGAATTCAATAACCTCAAAAGAGTGGAACAATTCATCAATGTTGCAAGACCAATAGCCATAAACAGCGACATGAATTATGTACTTGTGACGGAATACATATCAGGTAAGTCCCTTTTCACCTATATGGAAAGTGAAAAGCATCTTTATGACCGTTTGACATCAGTTGCACATATGCTTCGCAGGCTCCATGACAATACTGAAGGGTATTACAACAAGGAACGTGAATTTGCGAATTTTCATCATGTGCTCGACCAGCTTCGTCTGGACCATTCCACAAGGCAGCGTTTCAATGAACTACTGGGAAAATGGTGGCACAGCTCCCTTATAGATCGATATTCAGGATGCATGGTACACAGGGACGCAACGCCATGTAATTATATATTCAGGCATGGAGTACCTTATGCCCTGGATTTTGAAAGTTCCTGGGAGAACGGCAATGCTGTAAGGGACCTTGGGATAATGTGCTCGGAACTGAAGAATTATTTTGAACTCAATAAAGGGTCGGGAAACAATGCAGAGCCATATATCGGTCATTTCCTCTGGCATTATAGCAGGAATGAAGAGGATTTTCATTATGTGACACGTACCCTTCCTTTCTTCATGAGCCTGGGCCTGCTGAGGTCTGCAAGGTTGCATCGCCGTTATCCTCATTACAACTATCTTTTAAAGGAGGCCTTAGAATGTCTGAAAGCCCTCAAGTAAAGGGAATGGTATTCGATTGTTACCACACATTAATCAATATCATCACGGATGAAAACAGTTTTGATACGTACGATACGGTGAGCAAGTGGCTGAAGTATGAAGGCGTGGTCATTGATGCTCTCAGACTGAAAGATGAATACAAAAACAGGGCAGTAGCCATGGCAGAAAGTTCAGGTGAGGCTTACCCGGAAATTAAAGTTGAGAAGGTCTTTGAGTCCATATGCAGGGATTTTTCGATATGGGATATCGATGAGGAAGAACTGGCAGTAGCAGCTTCCCGTCTTTTCAGGTCGGCTTCTTTACGCAAACTGGAAGCATACAACCAAAGTATTATGCTGCTGGAGAAATACCAGGATATTCCAAAATGCATAGTTTCCAACGGACAGCGCGTATTTTCAGAGCCCGAACTGCGTTTTCTGGGTTTTCATCAGTATTTTGACCATATTATCTTCTCATCAGACCTTGGTTATAAAAAACCTGATAAACGTCTCTTTGAGAAAGCTCTGGAACTTCTGGGGCTTGAAGCCAGTGAAGTGATATCAATTGGTGATACTCCCAAAAATGACATTATACCTCCACTGGAACTTGGAATGCAGGCAATGCATATACAAGATGCATGGAATGAAGTGTGGGGCGAGGAAGATTCCATGCCTGAAGAAAATGAATATGAGGACGATTGATCCGTCTTATTTTTCCCGTATCCTGCAATCATCTTTGCACATGTTTCTGATAAATTTCTCCACAAAATCGTAATTTTCAAGTGTTCAGAACACAATACTCTTTTCAGCAAATCCTGCTTTCAGGGCAATTGTCTTAGATTTAGGATAAAAGGTAATTTTGGATATATTCTTCCATTTCAATTCCTGGTTCTGATGCGAAGCTGCCAAGAATCCTGTGCCAGACACAGTTGGATTTCCGGGAAGTAGTCTCGCGAATATGAGCAGGAAATTGATTTTACTGTTGTTTGCTTTCTGTTTCTCTCTGGTGATGGTACTTACTGATTCGCTGTCAAGATTTTAGGATAGCCTGTATTTGTTGCCGTAATCTGCAATAATAAATAGTGCTGTAAACAGGAACAATATCCCTATCAACATAAGTGCATAATTCATATCTCTTAAATTGCCGCTTGTGGAATATGCGCTTCCACTAAGGATTGATGGAAGTATGGTAAGTGCTACAATAGCTGCTGTGATCAGTGTGGCAATTCCAAGCACTCTCAGTAGCTCATTGAGAATGAACCTGTTAGTTAGTATTGAAACATCAATGTCCCATTCTATCTTTTTCTGGGAACTCTTTTTTAATTCAGCCTCTACCAATATAATTGTTAAACTTATTTCCAGCATCCGGACTGTTGGATTCCCTGTCTGAGACGTTCTGTTTGGAGTCTTTTGGCTTCACGGTAGTGCCTCCACAGCAGGTAGAATCCTACAATAGCGACAGATATCTGACCGGTGAATACATTGAATGCGGTCTGAGGGAACAATGATAGTACTTCAGGTAGTCCGTTCCATAATCCATGTAGGGCAGCTACTGTAATGTATCCTCCAATAACTTTGAGGTTAATATGGAATTTGCGGGGTCCGCTCTCTCTGAACATGGTACTGACAAGAATTGCTGTCCATGTACCATGTCCGATAGGTGCGATAAGTCCTCTTACAAGAGTGATCAGGACTGTTTGCGAAAGGCTTCCTCCGCTATTTAGGAACGCTGTAAACGCGTATCCTGTACTTTCAAGAGCTGCAAACCCCATTCCTGAAGCGGCTCCGAGGATAAGTCCGTCCATTTCGGAATCATGGAAGCAGCGTTTAGCAATAATAAGTACTCCGATTATTTTGGCAAACTCTTCGATAAGTCCCACTTCGAATGAGTAAAATAATGACTTTTGTGACAGGAATATCGGTTCAAGAGTAGCTGCTGCCAGTACTCCCAGCATCCCTCCGTAGAAAAAAGCCCATGCGGTTGTTGGCATGTCCAGTTTGCTAAGGTGCCTTCTCTGGTAGAAGAAAGCAACAT
Source organism: Methanolobus sediminis (assembly GCF_031312595.1). NCBI lineage: Archaea > Methanobacteriati > Methanobacteriota > Methanomicrobia > Methanosarcinales > Methanosarcinaceae > Methanolobus > Methanolobus sediminis. The sequence goes on from NZ_CP133592.1 coordinate 1,754,625, forward strand.
AAGTAATAGGTACTAGAAAATTCCCAAGCATTACAACAGTGGGGAATATATTGGTATTACGGGTAGCAGCAAGTGCAAAAACTCCGAATATATAGAGAAGTAATCCTCCGGTGAAGACCTTAAGCCATGAAAGGTTTCTGTTACTCTGCATTTCCTCATAATTGGGCTGCTGTTCAGTAGTAGCATTATCCGGTAGTTCTTCAGGAATTGTTATATCCATTTTATCTCGTTACCTTAGTTCTCCATAATATTGTAAGATAACAAAACTTATTTTTATTTAAAGATACTTGGATGTATATCTCAGAAGCTGTATTTTTATAACTTATTCAAAGTCAGCAGTGTTAATCTGTATAAATCTATGGAAATGTCAATATGTCAGTGAAGGATGATACATTATCAGAATGGGAAAGGAAACAACTTCTTACAGCCTTGCATTCCAGGCTTTTCTGGGTAGGAGAAGAAATTCCATACTCTATTGAAATTAAAGACAAAAAATGTAATTTGCACGAACGTGTATGGGAACTGATAAATAAAGACAATATTACCGATGAAGACAGAAAGCATATTGAGGAGTATATAAGTTATCTCCGGGAAAAAGAGCAGGAAGACGAAACAAAGCTCAAGACTGAGAAACTCACAAGAAAAGAAGCAAAGGCTATTTTCAATGAAACCGGAGGAATTTTAAGAGCCATTATGGATCTCAGGGAAGTAGAGGACGGGACTGTAAAAATGAAAGAAAAAGAGTTTCATAATATCTTTTTTAAGGAACGTGTGGCTGAAGCGCGAAGATGGCTTCGGTTCCTGCAGGATTCTGGTGGCCTTACATAACTTTTTTTCTGTATGTATGATGTTTGTAAATATGCCAAATACATCATCATAATGATAATCACTATATACCATTGTATAGATATATTTATATAGTATGTTATATTTGTAGAATATGCAGTCACAGCCAAAACGCAGGCATGTGACAGAGAAATGTCCCAAAATGGTACGATATGGACATCATCAAACCCGCCAAAAAAACGGATTGGATTGCATAGGAATGTGGGATGGAGATATTCCCCTCAATATTTTCAAGTTGCACTACCCACATTCCCTCCGTCAATCATGAGTATGAGCAAAGGCAGGGAGTAAAATAGCATTCTACAGAATGCGGAGTTATTGTCATTTCATTTACTCAATGCCTTAGTTACCTTCTTCTATTCTTTTTGCACTTTCATACATCCAGTTTGCATCATCTTTTCTTCCCATGAGCTCAAGCACGTAGCCCAGATTCTCAAGGGTTATTGTCACATAGGATCGGTATGTTTTATTTTCAGGATTCTGGTCCATGATGGCAGCGTATGATCGCAGTGCGTTCTCATAACTTTTCTTTGCTTCACCATACATTCCTGCATTCAGGAAAAAGGCACCCATGCCATCAAGTACACCTGCATGGTCAAGTTCATATTCAACATTTGAAGGGTCAGCATTCATAAGATTCCTGTAGGTTTCCAGGGAAGTAAGGAATCTCTTTTCTGCCTCGTTCGCAATTCCAGCCCCTACTGCCAGCTCGGCAAGTCTTGTGTTTAGTGCTGCAATCCTTTCAACCGGATACATATTTTCAGGTTCCAGAGCAGCAAGTTCTGAATATGCTTCAAGTGCATAATTACACATGTAACCGGATTCTTCTGTTTCTCCCTTCTCTGAAAGAGTATATGCAATTCCATCGATGACAGATGCTTTGTTTACAAGTATCTGGATGTTGTCAGGATATTTTTCTGCAAGGGCATTGTATTTTGATAGCAGGAATTCCAGGGTCTCAAGTTTCTTGTCGATCTGCTTATTTGAGGCAGACATTTCCATCTTCTCAAGCAGTTTTATGATCTTAGGAATGTATCTGCCTGAATCTTCATCCTCCTGAATTTGCTCATAAAGCTTCAGTGCGTCCATTAACTGTCCCATTGCAACCATTATGTCTGCTTTCTTTCCCTGTATCTCTTTCATTCTTCCTGCGTTCCTTCCTTCCAGGTCAGGGATAATACCAAGCAGTTCTGCTCTGATCTCAAGAATACGGTCATATTCCTTTGCGATGAAATCAACATCACCGGTATGGTCTGCTTTCTTCTCAAGCTCTAAAAGAATGATGTCTATATTGTCTTTAATGTCCCTGTCTGTTTCACCACTCTTTATAAGTTCCATATAGCTGATCAAAGCTTCATCATAGCGCCCAAGATCAAATTGTACCTTTGCTGTGTTCTTCAGAACCTCATTCATCTTAGAATCATCTCCAGTTGCATGCTTCACGGTCTCATATATGGATAAGGCCTTCCTGAAATTCTCAAGGGCTTCAGAATATCGTTTTTCTTCAGCAAGTATCAGTCCTGTTTCTTTGCACATATCTGCACTGATGAGTCCGAGTTCAAGGTTGTCCTGGCCAGTTTTTCCTATTTTATCTCCAAGTTGTCTGTATAGATCAAGTTTAGATTCGTTTTCTTTTTTAAGCTCTGCAAAAGCCAGCATGTCTTCAATAATAGCTACTGCAGCATGGATTGTATTATTGTCATCACCTTCTCTTTGAAGGATATTTACAACAATATCTACTGCTTCTTCTATATTTCGAATCGCACCTTCTATATCATCTGAATCTTTCAGGAGATTTCCAATAATATCAAGTGAGAATGCCACATTAAGCTGGTATGAAGTATTTTCAGGTTCAGAGGCAAGTATTTTTCTTGATGCATCAAGTATTAGTCCGTATTTTTCCATCAGTTTCTGAGTATCTTCCTCTGCTTCCAGAAGCCTGTTCATATCTCTCAGGATACCGATGCTTATCTTCCTGCCAGAGTCATCCTCTTTTTCATTGTCAATGAATGCAGAAGCAATTTCCAGTGCCTCTTTCAATTTAGAGAGTGCAGCATCTTCCCGGCCTTCATTTTCAAGTATATGGGCGCTGTTTTGCAGGATGGCAGCAACTTTCAGGGAGTTACTCCCTTCATCTTCCGCTTCTTCCATATACAACTGCAGCAGTTTTTCGTATTTTTCTTTCTCCATTTCGGATGCATTTTCCAGAGGAATGTTCAATAGGTTCTCACGAATGATTTTTTTCTTTTGCAGATTGCTGTTATCATCGTGTTTTTCTGCATCAGATCCTTCCTGAAGTTCAAGAGCCTCTTCAAAAGCATCAAATGCCCTCTCATATTTTCCGGTTTCAGCAAACAGGGCACCCATATTATTCAGAGTGGATATCATGTTGGTGATATGTGACTGGTTTGAAGGATCTTTCTGCACAAGGTCCCGATAGTTCTGCGCAGCAATAGCATACCTGTCCCCAGCTTCCATTTTCCTTCCTGCATTCTCAAGTGCAAGTGCCATGTTACTGAACATATTAGCTCTCTGCTCCGGCAAAAGGTAATCTGGCTCACTTTCAACAATATTTGCAGCTTTTACGTATCTTTCCAGAGCTTCCTCTTTTTTCCCCTGTGAGAATAGCAGGTCTGCATATGTCTGCAACACTGCAACCTCAATCTGCGGTGAATCGGCATGTTTTGCCTGCTCAGCTGCCTGTTTTAAAATTTCCAGTGCATCTTCATGCTGTCCCTTCTCAATAAGGCTTACTCCTTTGTTGAAGTGCCTGTATGCCATATCTCTTGCTCTTTTGGACATGTTGCTCTCGGTTTATTTAATGATGATAAAGTAAACAAATAAATCTTCCTATTTATTTTTCCAAGAAAAATAATATTTAATGATTTTATTGACCCTGCTTTTTAGGTGGAAGTATCTATATAATAGTAACCCTGTTCTTGGTTATGTTAATAAGCTTTTCCTGAAAACTATCTTTGTAATCTGAATCTACTTCCACTGTAAAAGAAACAACTTCTGAGAAATCTGTTTTTAATATCGTGCCGTACTGTTCTGCAAACCTGGAAACAGTATCCATATCAGAATAATCTGATTCGATTTTCACTACAGACTTTTCAGTAACTTCGATGATACCTGCATTTTCAATGGCTTCAATGGCCGCCTCCCTGTAAGCTCTGGCAAGTCCTCCGAATCCAAGTTTGACCCCTCCAAAATACCGGGTTACAACGACTGCAACGTTGCTTAGTTCCTTCATCTCAAGGATCTTGAAAACAGGTTTTCCTGAACTTCCGGCAGGTTCACCATCATCATCATACTTCATTGCAAGCATGTTGTCCCTGTTTATCAGGTATGCTGAAACGTTGTGGTTTGCATCATGGTGGCGTTCTTTGATGGAAGATACAAATGATTTCGCCTCTTCTTCGGTCTCCACTGGAATGGCATAGGCAATAAATATGGAGTTCTTTATCTCTTTCTGTGCTTGTCCTGATTCTCTCAAAGTTTTAATGCCTGCCAATGTTTGATCTCCTTTTCTTCATCCCTCTTAATATATTCTTCACGCCATGATAATCAGTTACGAGCGACAATTTAAATTAGATATATGTAAATACTTTTGATTACTATATCGGATTACAATTATTAGTAAAACATCTCATTAGTCAGGTAATGTTATGGTCTTTAAAAACTCTGTCCTCGGCATAATACTCCTGTTGGCTTTGATCTTTTTTTGTCCTTTAGCTAACAGTCTGGGTCAGGAAGCCAGGGATTTCAACTCAATTGCAGTTTCTATGGCTGAAAACGGATCGTATGATGAGGCTATTGCCTATTATAATAAAGCACTTGAGGCAGAACCTGATTACATTCAGGCCCTTGATAACAAAGGCTCCACGCTTTATCTGGCGGGTGATTACAATGAGGCTTCAAAAGTATTTGACCGTATACTTTCCATTTATCCTGATTCACCTGCAGCCCTTTTCAAAAAAGGTATGGTCCTTTCCAGTCTGGGTCAGGATGAAGAAGCCATTGAATATTACAACAGATCACTTGTGCTGATTGTCAATGAAAGCACACTCGATTATGAAACAGTCTTTGACATTGGTATTTTTTCGTTGGTCGATATTTCAGATGACAGTAAAACTCCTGACATATCATTTGACCCAAGGTTGCCAAGCGTCTGGTACCAAAAAGCAGTTTCTCTTGAAGACCTTGGACGATATAATGAATCCATGTATTATTATGATCAGGTTATTGATCTTGCAGAGTCTCAATCTTCAAAATTCTCAATGAAGGCAGCCAGTCTTTATAAACTGAACAAGTACAACGATTCGATTGATTATTATAACAGGGCACTTGAGATTGAACCTGATAACTCAAAGTACTGGTATGGAAAAGGAATGGCATATGACGGACTGGATGACTACAATGCTGCCATCTCTGCTTATGATGAGGCAATCTATTACGATTCTGAAAATATCAATGCTATCTATAACAAGGCAGTTGACCTTGACAAAATGGGCCAGTCCGATCTTGCGGTACTACAATATAATGCTTACCTGGCACTGGATCCGTATGCTGTCGATATATGGTACAAGATGGGGACTACCTATGAAGAGCTTGGAGATTATGCATCTGCACTTAAAGCTTATAATCAGGTTCTTGTTTATGAGCCTGAAAATGGTGAGGTATGGACCCGAAAAGGTGCTGTTCTCGACATCCTGGGAAGATACCAGGAAGCCATTGATGCATATGATAAAGCACTTCTGGCGGGCACTGATAAAAAGGCTTCAGGTACTTATGGTGCAGGAGCCGGACTTTTTGGAATGCCTGTAGAAGTATCGGACTGTTTTTCAGAAACGTCGGATATCAAATCTAATTCCGCACTTATCTGGTATAATAAGGGTCTTGCTTTCTACAAGATGGGCAACTATGAAAGTGCAATTGAAGCATTAGATAATGCGGCTGCAACTGAATACGATCATCCTCAATTATGGTATTATATGGCAGTTTCTTATGAGAACCTCGGAATGTATGATGAAGCTGTAAGTTCATATGAAAAAGCAGTTAAGGTAGACGACTCATGTCCAAGAGTATATTATGATCTTGCACTGGATTATGATCGTTTGGGTGAGTACAGCTCTGCTCAAAAGGCTTACACTAAAGCGGTGCAACTGGAACCTAACTTCACAGCAGCCTATTATAACAAAGCTCTTGACCTTGATAATCTGGAAAAGTATGATGAATCTGTAGACGTATATTCAAAGGTTCTTGAACTGCAGCCCGCTTCCATTGATACATTACTCAGGAAAGGAAATGCATTGAATAAGATTGGTGAATATGAAGAAGCTATAAGCTGTTATGAACAGATACTGCAGATCGCCCCGACTAACGCCGTGGCAAAATTCCAGCTTGAAGTGAACAGAGAGATTCTTGATAGTGCGAATAAGAGTTCTTCTTATGTTGTTCCTTCAACGGTTTTTGGTGTTATGGACAATAATATTTTCAGTTCTGACATCTTTATATGGTATTCATCAAATCCCTTTGAAGGCTCTTACTCCACCAATTTAAATGATGCTGAGATATTAGGTGATGTAGTCACGTATGATAATGTGTGGGTTTCCAGAGGTTTGACTCTTGAACGTTTATCCATGAACAACCAGGCAGTAGAATCATACACTACAGCTTTACTTCTTAATCCGTCCTCGTCCAAAGCATGGGTAAGCCTTGCATCTTCTTACGAACAATTGGGTGAATATTCAAATGCCGTCACCTGCTATGAACAGGCAGTGTTACTTAATCCATCTGACAAAGATGCGTGGTACAGTAAAGGTCTGTCTCACTTTAATAATGGTGACAACCAGTTAGCTGTGGAATCATTCTCCAGGGTGCTTCAGCAGGATCCTGATAATCAGGATGCACTTTATTATGAGGCAATGGCTTATGATAATCTGGGAATGTACACTGAATCTCTCAAATCCTATGAGTCTATCCTCAAAAATGACGCCCAGAATACAGATGTCTGGTACAAGGCAGGTTCAGCAGCATATAATCTTGGACTCTATGAAAATTCTATAGATTCTTTCAACCGTGTGCTTATGTATGATCCTGGCAACGTATCCGTGCTTAAGATGCAAAGCAATGCAGCAGTAAGTCTTGGTGAGTATGATACTGCACTGGAGTATTATGACAGGATACTTGATGTAACACCGGCTGATTCAATCACACTCTTTGGAAAAGCTTCCATCTATACTCTCCTTGAAAGATATGATGAAGCAATTGCAACTTACGATTCAATACTGGAACTTGAGCCTACCAATGTGAAAGCACTGAACAGCAAAGGTTTCACTTATTATCTGATGGGTGATCTTGATGTTGCTACAATATGTTTCGAAGCGGCAGCAGCAGAAGATCCGGCAAGTGTATCTGCATGGTATCATCTGGGCATGCTATCGTATATGAGAAGTAGCTATAAGGGTTCTGTCTACTATTATGATAAAGCCCTGGAACTTGATCCTTTATGCATTACTGCATTGTATAACAAGGGCTTTATATTGAACATAATGGGTGAGGTAGATGCTGCAGTGGAATGTTATGACAGGATACTGGCAATTGATCCAGACTCGACATCAGCTCTGTATAACAAACAGTTTGCTCTCTATCGTATCGGTAAATCAGTATCTGCCGACGAAACGAAAGTAAAACTGGAGGCAATAGATCCTGGCTTTACAGCAGCCCTTGATGACAGAGGTACTAAGTTCTTCCTGCCAACGTCATATAGTGATAGTCTGGATTATGAACTGCCGTCCCGATGGTATTTTGATACCGCGGGCAGTACAGTAGCTAATACGACTGCAAGTACATGATCCGTGTCTGACCTTATCACACAAACTTTATTGTACATAAAGCCAATTACAGCCCATGCTCAGTTCCCTTATTTTTGATATGGATGGTGTGCTTGTGGATTCCATGCCCTATCATGCCGAGGCATGGCTGCAGGTCTCCCGCGAGGTAGGTGCCAATGTTACTTCTGAGGACATATATGAAATTGAAGGCGCCAATCACAGACTGGGCTTACAATGGCTTTTTGAGAAAGCAGGTGGAAATATCGATCCCGCTCAATATGATAATATTTTGCAGAGGAAGGTAGAGATATTCACCAGTATTGCCGATGTCAAACCATTCAATGGAATGGCAGATTGCCTGAAGGCAATGAAAAATAATTTCAGGCTTGCGGTGGTTACAGGTTCTGAGCGTGTGACCGTTGAATCCTTTATGGATCAGTTCTTCCCCGGGATTTTTGATGTGATCGTTTCCGGTGAGGATGTCCATTACGGAAAACCATATCCAGAACCATATCTTAAGGCTGTTGAGTTGCTTGGTATTGAAAAAGAAGAATGCATTGTGGTTGAAAATGCTCCCATGGGTGTTGAATCCGCAAAGAGGGCAGGTCTTTATTGTGTGGGTGTGCCCACATATATTTCCCCGGATAAACTTTCACAGGCAGATATTGTGTTGAAGGATCATGCCTCATTAACAGATTATCTCTATAATCATCTCAATAATTGTTCACAATAATATTCCTGATTCTTGTTCTTTTATAGTTTTTTTATTTCTGAAAACACTAAGATTGGAAGCTGTTCGTAAGTTTTTAAAATACATTGTTCTATATTATTTAGCATGGAAGATAAAAGCGAACAGGACATGAAAACTGTAATGAAGGATAACCTGCAAAGTCTGAAAGAAAGTTTCCATGAAACTCCCAGCATGGAATATCTACTCCAGATAGTTGCCACCTACCATGGACTTGAAATGACCGAACGTGGAGTTGGTTTTGCAGAAGCTTTCCTTATGCAGATAGAGGATGAAAAGGAAAGGCTGCTTCAGACATCCATGATCTTTGAGATGGTGGATCTCAATGAAGAAGCTCTCTCTTATCTTACAGAGGCTATGGATAAATATCCTGAAGATACACAGGTAAAGAACCATCATGGTATGCTCTTAAATAAGAGTTCAAAGTTTGAGGACGCTCTTTTGATCTACGATGGATTACTGGAAAGCAGCCCTAAATCCCTGGAATCACTTTCCGGGAAACTGATAGCTCTAATAGGACTTGGAAGGAATGGTGAAGTACTTAAGATATATAAAACTTCAATTTCCATAACTCCTTCATCACCTCAGGACTGGCATTTCAAAGGTGTCATAGATGGTCTTCTCAAAGACTATTTTGACCATGAGAAAGGTAAATCGATTACTGAAGGGCAGGCAGAGAAGTTATCCAAAAGCTTTGATTCAATACATCATATAATGGGTGGTCTTGGGCCAGAAGTCAGCAATTTCTACATGATGGGCAATTTTGCAGGAACAGAAATATTCCATGAAATTTTGCACAAAGAGGAATAAGGCATATAATATGCCTATGTCTTCTGTTTTTTTATTAGTTTCATTGGTTTTTATTATCCTTTATGTGTCATTTGTTTTGATATTTTTTCCCATGGTGGGCAACAAAGTTCTCAAAAGGGTAATGTTTATAATTGCTTTTTCCACATTTGTCATATGGACAAGTATAATGTGAAATGCCTGCTGTGTGGCGAAGTTCACGACCCGTACTCACTGAATTGTAAAAACGGGGATGAATCTCTTCTTCGTACATATTACACAGCAAAACAGTTAATTCCAACTGACATGCCAGGTATCTGGAAATATTACAACTGGCTTCCGGTTAACGGTATTATTGAGGAAGGCTCCGGCAGAACAGTAACTTATAAAAGCGAAGCTTTAGCCTCCGAACTCGGACTTGATGATCTGTGGATTGCCTTCAATGGCTACTGGCCGGAAAAAGGGGCAGATCTTATGACCTGCACTTTCAAGGACCTTGAATCATTTCCGACAATGCAGAGACTTAAGGAACAGGATGAGCAGAGAGTAATGGTTGTGGCATCCGCAGGAAACACTGCAAGGGCATTTGCCAATGTTTGCAGTATAACAGGGCAGCATCTTCTTCTTTTTGTCCCTAAGGAAAGTGTTCACAGGTTATGGACCATACGTGATGATAATCATTCAATTTGCCTTGTAACAGTTGAAGGTGATTATTTTAATGCGATTTCCCTTGCAGGCAAGATCGCTGCCAGGGATGGATTTGTTAATGAAGGCGGTGCCAAGAACGTAGCCAGACGTGATGGTATGGGCACCGTAATGCTTGATGCAGTACTGACATCCGGCAAGATCCCGGACCACTATTTCCAGGCTGTAGGAAGCGGAACCGGTGGAATATCCGTATGGGAAGCATCCCTGAAATTACTTGATGACGGCAGGTTTGGAGAAACACTTCCAAAGCTTCATTTAGGTCAGAGTCTGCCATGTGCGCCTTTGTATTCGCTATGGAAAGGTGTTGATGCAGTAGATGCTGCATGTCCGGACAGGATGTATGATGATGTCCTGTTCAACAGGAAACCACCTTATTCTCTGAAAGGCGGCGTGAAAGATGTACTTGAAGCAAGTGGCGGCAATATCTATGCTGTAACTAATGAGGATGCGTCGGCTGCTCAGGAACTTTTTGAAAGGTCAGAGGGAATAGATCTTATCCCTGCTGCTGCGGTTGCAGTTGCAACACTTGTGAAGGCTATCGAAGCTGGAACTGTAAAACCGGATGAAAAAATAGTCCTGAACATAACAGGCGGCGGACAAAAACGCCTGGCTCAAGATTATGAATTAAAACAATTACCTGTTTCACTCGAAGTGTCGGCAGAAGATGAAGATGCCGAAGACAGGGTAGTAAAAAAGGTAGCAGAAGTATTTGGAATTTGATGATTGGTGTTGCAATATGAGTGAAATAATGAATCTTACTATACTGGGCGGAGTCAACAAGGAAGGAGTTGACGAGCCTATAAGATCAGTCGAGATATCCCGTGGTGAGATCGTGGGCATTGTAGGTCCCACAGGCTCCGGGAAGAGTACTCTTATCGATGATATCGAACAGCTTGCTCAGGGTGACACCCCAACAGGAAGGACAATTCTTGTCAACGGGGAAAAGCCTGCTGCAAACATCCGTGTGGACCCACGTAAGAAACTTGTTGCTCAGTTATCCCAGAACATGCATTTCCTTGCGGATATGACCGTTGAGGAATTTCTGCAGATGCACGCACGCAGCAGGGGGAAGGATGAAAGCCTTGTCTCAAGGGTTATAGAACTTGCGAATACGCTCACAGGTGAGCCAATTGCTCCACACCATCACCTCACAGCTCTCAGCGGTGGCCAGTCCAGGTCACTTATGACAGCGGATATTGCAGTAATAAGCGATTCACCTGTGGTTCTCATTGATGAGGTTGAAAATGCAGGTATCAAGAAGCAGGAAGCTCTCCAGTTACTTGCGGGTGAGGGCAAGATCGTTGTTGTTGTCACACACGACCCGGTACTTGCCCTGATGTCCTCACGCAGGATAGTTATCAGGAACGGTGGTATGGTTGACATTATTACCACAAGCCAGGAAGAGCAGGATGTCTGCTGTAAGATAAGCGAAGTTGATAACTGGCTCATGTCCCTGAGGGAAACCATCAGGCGCGGCGATATTGTGGAGCAGGTTGCATGAAACTGGTAGTACTTGCAGGTACGCCGGGTTCAGGAAAGACCTCTGTTCTCTTACACACCATAAAAGCTCTCATGAGAAATGAGAAACGTCCTGCAGTTGTCAAGGTAGACTGTCTCTGGACCGATGATGACCAGCGTTTCAAGAGGCTGGACATCCCTGTGCATGTAGGACTTGCCAGGGATATGTGTCCTGACCATTTTACTATTTACAACACAGAAGAAATGCTCAGATGGGCTGAGGCAGAGGGTGCTGATGTTCTGTTGAGTGAAACCGCCGGGCTTTGCCTGCGCTGTGCTCCATATCCTGACGAATGTCTTGCTGTATGTGTAATTGATGTTACAACAGGTCCTAACACTCCACTAAAGGTTGGACCACTACTCACAACTGCCGACATAGTTGTCATGACAAAAGGCGACCTTGTTTCACAGGCAGAGCGTGAAGTATTCAGGGAACGTGTACTTGAGGTAAATCCTGGCTGTAACATTGTTGAAGCCAACGGACTGACCGGCAAAGGTGCTTTCGAACTTGCAGAACTTATCCGCTCCGGTCCTGATGCTGTTGACAATATGCTTCTGCGTTACAATCCACCACTTGCAATATGCTCTCTCTGCACAGGTGAGACCAGAGTTGCAAGAAAGCATCACATGGGAGTCCTGAGAAACCTTGACGGTTTCATGGAATACAAGGGGGAATAACCCTTGAGCGAAATTGAAAAACTGCTTCCGGGTTACAACTGTGGAAGTTGTGGCTTCCGTCAGTGCAGGGACTTTGCATCGGAACTTTCGGAGAAGAAAAATGCTGAAGACCTTCATAAATGTCCATTCCTTGCCCGTGACAATTTCAAGGATAATGTGGATAAGATCCTTGTTCTTCTTGGAAAAGATGTCCCGATGGCCGAAATGATCGTCGGCATTATTGATGGTCATGAAGCTGATTTTACACTTGCACCTCTCAGGGATGAATGTTCATGCAGGGAAGATATCCATCCATTTGACGGTTCCATTGAAATAGAGGTTGGTGACATACTTCGTTATAGGCCACTGGGATGTCCTGTAACCCACTTTGCAAAGGTCATTGACAAAATACCGGGGATATATACGGTTCACATGGTAGGACCACTTCACAGGCTTGGGAATGATGATTTCAAGTTCAAGGATGTTGGTCTCTGTATGATACTGGCCTTTGACGGTAAAGTGGCAAAGGGAATGATCCCTAAAGTAGGCCAGACAGTACGTTTCATACCCGAGTACTGCATGATGCAGAAAGTCCACTCCGGCATGGTTGTCGGAGTTGAAGGAAAGAACGTGCGTATTGAAGCTATTGATCTTAAAGTATGGTAAAGAATAGTGATTCTTATGACAGGTTTACCAAAAGTCCTCACTCCTTCCGAGGCTGTATTCAAAGGAATAAAAGATGCAGGAATTGATTTCATTGTGAGTGTTCCCTGTGCCAATCTCAAGGAACTCATTCCAATGGTTGATAAAGCTCCTGAAATTCTCCATCTTCCGGTAACCCGTGAGGAAGAAGGCGTGGGAATCTGTGCAGGAGCTTATATGGGTGGGAAAAAACCTGCTATGCTTATGCAGAATTCCGGTCTTGGAAATTCCATTAATGCTCTAGCATCGCTTAATCAGCTTTATGATATCCCACTTTTGATGATAATGAGCCACAGAGGCGTTGAAGGCGAACCAATTGTAGCTCAGGTTCCAATGGGTGAACTCACTCCCAAATTACTTGATACTATGGAGATTCCCTATTTTATGCCGGAAAGTGGTGTTGACCCGGCAGACCTTATTGCAAAAGCATGGAATACGGCAGTGGAGATGAAAAAACCAGTTGCTGTACTGTTACCAATTCCATTCTGGAGGAAACAGGCATGAAGCGCATAGATGCTATCAATGAGATTGCGGCAAAAGTAAAGGAAAGCAGCGCTCTGCTCATAGGCAATATCGGCATCCCATGTAAGGAGATCCATCATGTATGTGACGTTCCGACGAATTTTTACATGCTTGGCTCCATGGGACTTGCATCTTCAATAGGGCTCGGTCTTGCACTTGCACGACCTGATAAAAAAGTTGTCGCAATAGATGGTGACGGCTCCATTCTCATGAATATGGGAACCCTTGCAACCATAGCTACACAGAGTCCTGAAAATTACCTGCTGGTAATAGTTGATAACGGTGCTTACGGTTCAACAGGAAACCAGCCAACTGCCACTTCAATTGTCACTGACCTTGCAGCAGTTGCAAGAGGTGCTGGTAATAAGGATGTTTTTGAGGTTTCTACTCCAGAAGAACTTAGGGATGTGCTGAAAAGCACGGACAAAGGTATCATTGTTGCAAAAGCAGAACCTGGGAATACTGATGCACCGGTAATTGAAATGACACCTGAGGGAATAATTAAGAGGTTTATGGAGAAATCGGTTCTGTAAGCTTCATCTGAATTCAGTGATTATTCAGGTCAATAAAACATTCTTATGTTGGCATGGATAATAAATATTTTTTCCGAATATTGGCTATTGGTTCTGTTTTTAGTAGATTTTCTACGTAGTCATGAAAGATAATTTTGGATTACTAGAATCCACAAATTTCACTTTTTGTGTACAGTTTGATTAATGGCCATAATAATTAAATGGCATTGCAAATAAAATTATGATAATGTATTGAAATTATTAGGATGGGTGTTCAGTCTATTATGTCATTGACAAAACAAGGTAAAACAATAATTTTGCTGAGCATATTACTTTTGACTTTACTCACAGCTCTATATTTAAAATCAGATGAAATTAATGTCTATATTGAAGTCCATTTAAAAGACGCTGCTAATGACCCAACTCCTCCAGAAGTTATGCTTTCCTGGTACATGCCTCCTGATTTAGTAAATAAAGCTGTAAACCAATCACCATATTTCCCTTCAATCTCCAGATACTCAGGTTCGGTAAACTATACCAGAAGAACTATGATGACAGTATGGTACTTTGATAATTATGTCGATTTGAAAATTGGTGAGCAGGAGTTATACAATTATCTGGAAGAACATGGAAACTTACAAGATGGAACAGTAGACATTACCGAGACGCTTGAAGAAGTGGGTAATGATAATACCATATATGGTCCAACTGAGCTTAATGTAAGCATCTATGAAAGTAATGAAACATCAGGCTATTTTGCAGTCATCATTGAGCCATTTATGCAGAATCAAAGCGAGTATTATGTGATATATTATGGCACAAATGGAAAACCAATCGACGAACAAAATGAAACAATTAAAAAACTGATTTCAAAGGAATACTCAATGATAAATAAAAATGGATATGTCAGAGGCTTGCAGAATTACAGCTAATCTGACATTTTTATTATAGATGTTTACCATGTCGAAAAAAGCTTGTCACTAAAAAAGTTGAGTTAAGGATATATCCTCTCAACCATCTCATTGAGCTTGAATTCTCCGCTCAGTATCTTTTCTTTTAATTTTTCTGCCATTTCTTCCGCTCTCTTGCGGTCTGACTGGCGCAGGACAATAGGAACATCCTGGTGTTTTCCTTCAATTTCAAAGTGAAGGGTTCCAAGTTCGGCAGTGAAAACACCGCCAGGGCAGACAGTTGAGCAGAAACCGCAATTGAAGCACTTGTATCTGTTAAGCAATATTCTATCGTCTTTGCGCTGAATTGCTTCCATGGGGCAATCCCTGATAGGTTTGCAGACCTCACAATCAAGACATGCATCAGGATTGAAATTTATTGCACGGTCGGTACTCTTCCATGCGTCTGCGTAGGTGCTGCTGCCAATCATGACCCTTTTATCCACATCGTTCACAACCATTGGGATATCGCTGTCAGTTTGCAGGATAGCATCAAGTACGGACTGGCTTGTGACTGGTATTGCAACTGCCCATGATGCAATACACTCCGGTCCGGCAGATGTCTTGAATCCACCCATAAGAGCTGCATCCATCTTGTGCATATCGGCAACTCCTGTAAGATTTGGTTTTCCTGGACTGCTGCGTGTTCCTTCTCCGATAACAAAGCCTTCTGCTCCGTTCATGAGTACGCGTGTGCCAATTCCGATAGTATCCATTTTAGGGTCATTCTGCACCGGATTTATTTCTCCGCAACCGGAAAGGGTTGCACTGTGCATGTCAGGACTGAACTGGGTTGCATGGAAGATCGTGTTTACAGGTTTATCGGAACTGTTCACAAAAGCTGCATAATTCTTGAATGTATGTCTTGTAGCGTAGAGTTTTGCATAAGGCATGTCCTCCAGCTTAATCTTACTTTCAATTGCTTCATCTTCAGTTGTAACAACATCCACATCAATTTCCTTTCCTTCTGCAAGTTCCCTGAAAAGGTGGCCTGCACCATAATTATGTATAAGGATCGAATGTGCAGTTCCAAAAACAATAACATCAAGGATTCCAAGGCTTTCATTTGGGCAGGGTCCTACATGGGCAGGTACACCGTTTAAGAACACCTTTGATGCTTTCTTGAAGCATATCGGGGAGTTAATAGGAAAGGACAGGACAGCATAAGTCCCGCTCATAATGGCTCTTGTTGCAGTTGTAACAACATCCACATCCATGCTACGGACATCTTCTCCTTTGTCCACAAGTTCGGATATCTCCTGAGCTGTCATAACAACAGCTTCTTTCTTCTCTAATTTCTCCCTGATATCAGCTACTGAACGTTCCAAAAGTATCCCTCGTAAATGGTTATTATGTTGTGCTTCAATTGATATCTGGAACATGGCCCACTCTAAGAGCCAGAGCAAATATCAATCCAGCATAGGTAAATATGAGCTAAAAGTAAAAAAAGGTTGCAGCAATTGCTGCATTAATCTACGCCAAGTATGCTGGCAAGTTCCAGGCCTTCGCTTCCTAGTTCTGCAAGCTGGTCGAATGCCTCTTCCTTGGTGATGTATTTCTCGGTCCTGGTTCCGTCAGAAGCTTCGATCTTGATCGTGATCTCATTCTTGACATAACCTTTTTCCAGAGATTCGGTTACAATTTCACCATACTGCTCGGCAATGAGCTTCAGGCAGTCAAAAACTTCATTGTTGCGAACAGCATCCTGGCCATCAAGAAGTATCTGGGTTAGTTTCTGGTGCTTGATGAAAAGTTCCATGTACTTTCTGACATCGTTCACAATGCCTGCAATTTTATTGATGTCCAATGACTGTAAGAGTTTTTCATCACCAGTGATTTCAAATTCACCTTGGTATATCTGGTATGTGTCATTATCAGAAATAATCTTGAATTTCTGGTCACCTTTCTTGTTTTCAAAGCTCAGATCAACGTGTTTGTCACCATCGAAGTTCATTGAAGTTACGGCGTAATCAGAAACATCGATCATTTTAACCTTATTTTCTTTGGAAAAAATACCTGCTTTTGTCCAGGTTGGCAGGGATAATTCACCATAAACGTCCCTGATAATAAGTATATCATGAGCATAAACAAGGTCACAGGAATATTCCATCCCTGAGAACGATGCTTTAAGAATACCTTTTAAGGCTCCTTCTTTAGAAGACACCGAGTATGCTTTGTTCGCTCCGTAGATGCCGGATTCAAAAAGAGGATTCAGATTGTTCAGCAGGTCCATCTCTATCTTGTAGATGCCGCTTTCGGATTGTCTCTTGATCTGTTCCAACTTCAGGTTCAGTTCCTTGAGTCCTTTGTCTGCGGTCTCAACACATGCATCGATAACTGAGTTTCTGCATTCCAGAATTTCCTTATCTTCTGCACCTTTTGAACGGTCATCAACATACTGCTGGATGTCCTTGCTGAATTCTCCAATGGCTCTGATCCTTGCTTCAAGGGAGGATATTTCTTCAGTTTCCTCCTCGCTGAGCTCAATAGCAGAATTTTCAAGTGGCAGGACCTTCTTTGCCATTTCTATGAAGTTGTTAAGGTCCTGAATAAAATCTCTTTGTAAAGGTAATTCGGTAGAGTCCTGAAATGTGTATTTCATCCTAATCCCCGTATTGTTTTTAATCTTTTAATCTTATATTCTTGCAGACATAATATATAAATTACTACTCAGGGGATGAAGCATATTTTAAATTACGCTTCTGACCACTTCAAGTATCATGTTCATGTATTTTGTAGCACCGTTCTTCAGGTCCATTGGATGAAGTTCCTCGGATGCGAATACTCTCTCCAGTTCCTCATAACCCTTGCATACGAGGTTGCCACCGAACTTTTCAGGTCTTTCAAAGACAACTTTTTCATATCTTGGGCAAATATGGTATTTGAAAAGCTCCATTACAGGATTATCTTCAACCTGTCCGATAGGACAGAATGCTTTCTTCATCTTTTTCGTCAGGTCAGCTTCAGTATCGTCCACTGATATGAAGTTGTTATTTGATGAGGACATCTTCTCCCCGTCAAGACCGAGAAGTATTGGTGTGTGGATACAGAGAGGTGCTTTAAAACCAAGTCCTGGAAGCCCTTCCCTTCCAAGCATGTGGATCTTCCTCTGGTCAATTCCACCAACTGCAACGTCAACACCAAGCATTGCGATGTCAACTGCCTGCATGATTGGGTAGACCATCTGGGATACTGCCGGGTCATCCATCTTTCTTCCGACTTCATCCATACTCCTTGTTGCCCTGTTCAGGGTTGTGCTACGTGTAAGTTTCAGCACGTTAAGGATGTACTCCTGTCCGAGCTGGTAATCGGAACCATAGACGAACCTTGTGTTCTCCTCATCAAGTCCCAGCGCAATGAAGCATCTTTTGTTGTAATCTGCAATCTCACGTACCTCTTCAAGTGTTCCCTTCTTGTTGAGGTATGCATGTACGTCTGCAAGAAGTACAGTGATCTTAAAACCGGCTTTCTGAAGGTCGAGAAGCTTGTTCACAGTAAGAACGTGTCCCATATGGATCTTACCGCTTGGCTCATATCCGACATAGGCTGTAGGATGTTCCTTTGTTTCCAGAAGCTGTTTAAGTTCGTCCTCAGTCACTATTTCCTGCACATTTCTTTTTATAAGCTCAAGTTTATCCATAGGTTCACCTTATAAATCGTGGAATGTATAAACACATCTCTCTTTAAATGCTTTTTCTTCTTTTACTCGTCTGCGTTTTTAGCAAGGAGTTTCTCAAGAAAAGCCTCTCCTTCTTCAGAAGAGAATAAAGGAATGTCATAATCCGTAAACACTTTTGACCTTATGCTGGTGGTCTTGACATTAAGCTGAGGGTTGAATCCTTCTATCTCGTTCTCTTTTTTCATCACCATTATCCCACGCCTTTGCCATGTGGGAACTTTAGAGATGTTTATCCCTCTTTCAAAAAGCAACTCATGCATGTCAGATGCTCCCTTGTTCTTAAGCATCTTTGCAGCTTCATGTTCCTGCATACCCTCTGAAATCAGGGTATAGTATGCGTAGGAATTGATACAATTGCGCCATGCTTCATCCTGTCTCCAGATGAGATATTCACGAACATCTTCTTCATGGACTGGTATAATTCTCGAATCAAAGGAAACTGGTTCTTCAGGATTTAGTGCCATGCTAAAAGCACTGCTGATATAAGACGGAATTATCGAGTCCATTTTCTCGATTCTGCCGTCAAAGGCCTCATCCCTGAAAAAGAAACTAATCTCGTCAGAAAAAGTATAAGCAAAAACAGGGCTCAATCCGCTTTTCTTAAAAAAGGCCTCTATTGCCTCTACAATAGCGGATGTGAACCTTTCATCATAAGGTTTCTCAAAACCCATGCGTGACAGCGCATTCTTAAAATTCCTTCCATCAATGCGCACGACTACAGGCGGTATACAACGCAGATCCGAATAGATCTCTCGCCTTTTCATGGCTCAGTCTTCTTCTACCACTTTATTGGCTTTTCTGAACTTGTTTACAACATTTCTCACAAGTACGATATCTCCTGCGGTGATAACCCACCTGTAAGGAATTATAACTCCTCTTGAAGTTACGTCAAAAATATCTCTGTTGATGTCAGAAACAGCAATTCCTCTTACTTTTCTCTCGTCAACATCTAACACAAGGTCAGCGACCTTACCTACATATGTACCTGTTTCGGTATAAATGTTCAATCCAAAAAGTGAAGTTATGTCTGCACGCATGATATCCCTACCCTCTTTTATTTTACTTATATATGAATATTTGTATGTAAGTCGGAAATTTCGTGTCTTATGTCCTGTTTTGAGGACATTTTTTTTGATCTCTTACTTATGTCCTTATGGTTGCAATACCATTCTTTACTGCTTCAGCCGACCTTTGCAGAGCACTTGCTTCCCTCTCAGTGAGCTCCAGTTCGATGATTTCTTCAACTCCGCATCTTCCAAGTTTGACAGGCACACCAAGACAGATATCATGCTGCCCGTATTCACCATTAAGGAATGCAGATGCTGGGACTATTTTCTTTGTATCTTTAAGTATGGCTTCAACCATTATTGTGATGGCAGCAGAAGGTGCGTAGAATGCACTTCCGTTTTTTAGGTGACCCACGATCTCAGCACCGGCATTTATAGTCCTGTCAATTATTCTGTTGATGGTTTCATTATCCATGAGCTTGCTCAGAGGTATTCCCGAAACAGTTGAATACTCCGGGAGCGGAACCATTGAATCTCCATGCCCACCCAGTACCATGGCATCAACGTCCCTGACTGAACAGTTCATTTCCTTTGCAATGAAGGATGCAAAACGGCTTGAATCAAGAAGACCGCTCATTCCGAACACTCTGTTCCTGTCAAACTGGGTGCAGCGAAGTGCTGCGTAGGTAATGATATCAAGGGGATTTGTCACGGTCATTATAATAGAATCTGGTGCATATTTCTGGATATTCTCACAGACCTGCTGTGTGATCTTGATATTAGTTGCCAGCAGGTCACTCCTGTCCATCCCTGGCTTGCGTGCAATTCCCGCTGTTACCACGACAATATCTGAATCCGCGATGTCTGCATAGTCATTCGTCCCTGTAACATCAACATCGTAACCCATAAGCGGAGCTGCCTGGAGTATGTCAAGCGCTTTTCCCTGTGGTAGTCCCTCAACAATGTCAACCATGACAACATCTGCGATGTTAAGTTCTGCAAGTCTCTGGACTGTGGTGGCACCTACATTGCCTGAACCGATAACTGCAACTTTGTTCATGTAAATCTCCTGATGGGCTTGAATTTATGTATATATATGTATGGTATATACAGTATAATTACTTCGTCAAATGTGGGGATTGAATTCAATATGTATATATCGGAGCTTATTTTATTTAGCACTTGCAGCTAGCAATCATAGTTATCAATACCTTCTGTTATAACTGAAAAAGGGAATACATCATGCTTACAAGTACTTACATTCACATGCCGCGGATCGGTGCAACCGTGGAAAAAAAGATATGGTCCAACGGGATCAGAACCTGGGAAGAATTCATGGATAATCATGATTGTCTTTTGATACCGTCTTCCAAAAAAGACATGATAATAACAGGAATCCGGGATTCTGTAGAACATCTTGAGGCCCGGGATTTCGAGTTCTTTGCAAGATCACTGCCTTCATCCGAACAATGGAGAGCTTTCAGGGAATTCTCTGGCAAAGTGGCTTATGTAGATATAGAAACCACTGGCCTTTCTCCCGGAAGTTCGTCAATCACAGTTGTCGGGATATATGACGGAAAAGAAGCCAGGACATTTGTAAAAGGCATTGATCTTGACGATATTGTGGACGTATTCCCTAAATATGAGTTTCTCGTAACCTTCAACGGTGCAAGATTCGATCTACCTTTCATTAAGCGTGAGTTCCCTGAGATTAAGTTCAACCAGCTACATGCTGACCTGATGTATCCGCTGCGCCGTATAAAACTAACAGGCGGCCTGAAAAAGATTGAATGCGACCTGGGTATTTCAAGGGCAGAGGAAACCGTAGGTATCAGTGGGTTTGATGCTGTGCGTCTCTGGCACCAGTACGAGCGTGGCGATGAAGAAGCCCTTGACCTTCTCCTGAAATACAACCGTGAGGATATCATTAACCTCAAAACCATCATTGATATGACACTTTCACGCTTTATAGAAAACAAGTTCTCTGAATAAGTTTCACATGAAGTTCGACCTGAAGACACTTCCTGCACTTCCCGGTGTGTATCTTATGAAAGATGCTTCCGGGGATGTGATCTATGTGGGTAAGGCCAAATCCCTGGATAAAAGGGTGCGTCAGTACTTTCAGTCAAAGAGAAATCTCTCTCCTAAAACTGTCACTCTTGTAACACACATAGATGACATAGAGTACATTGTAACTGATTCTGAAATAGATGCCCTTGTACTTGAAGCAAATCTCATCAAAAAGTACAAGCCGCGTTACAATGTCCGCCTGAAGGATGACAAACGCTATCCTTATGTCAAGGTCACTATAAATTCGGAATTTCCTCGTATATTCCTGACCAGAAGGCGACTTATGGATGGAGCAATCTACTTTGGTCCATACACTAATGCAAAAGCCATCCGAACTACTCTTGACATAATTTCCCGAATCTTCATGCTCAGGCAATGCAAAAAGAAAATAGAGCCCGGAAAAACACGGCCATGTCTTAACTACCATATTAAACGATGTATGGCTCCATGTAAAGAAGGTCTTGATAAGGAGGAATATCGTGGTAGGGTCATGGAAGCTGTCAGGCTTCTGAAAGGTGAGACTTCAGGTCTTTTAAAGGAACTGGACAAAAAGATGCGTTCCTTTGCAGAACAGCAGGACTATGAATCTGCCGCAATTATCAGGGACCAGATAGAATCTGTTAAATCCATCTCCGAGCAGCAGATAGCAACATCAGGGATGGATGACCGTGATGTTATTGCAGCAGTTGCAGGTGAGAATGCCATCTACATTCAGGTATTCTATGTTCGTCAGGGAAGCATGGTTGGAAAAGCTGATTTTACTCTTCTGGGTGCCAATACTTCTGAAAGTATTGAGGAATCCATGGCTCAGTTTGTCAAGCAATATTATCAGGATTCGCCGATCCCGCCTGAGATCCTTGTGCAGTATGAGCTTCCCGATATTGAACTCATAGTAAAATGGCTCTGCCAGCGTTCCGGAAGGGATGTGCGTGTTAATGTTCCACAGCGGGGGGACAAGAAAAAACTGGTGGAAATGGCTGCAAGGAATGCTGAGATGTCAAAAAGGATGGCCGGTTTGAAATCAACACCATCAGAATCTGCTATAGAAGCGCTGGAATCATTGAAGGATGTTCTTTCTTTGGAAACGCTTCCTCTACATATAGAAGGATTTGATATTTCCAATATTTCCGGAACAAATCCTGTAGGTTCAATGGTTTATTTTGAAAACGGAAGACCTGCAAACAGCAAATACAGACAGCATAATATCAAGACTGTAAAGGGAATTGATGATTTTGCCATGATGGCTGAAGTGGTTCACAGAAGATATTCACGGTTACTGAAGAATAAAGAACCTCTGCCGGATTTGATTCTCATAGATGGAGGTCCGGGGCAGGTTGGTGCTGCAAAATCCTCTCTTGATGCTCTGGGACTTGAAATTCCTATGATTGGTTTAGCCAAGAGGTTTGAACATATAATCACCACAAAGAAAGGACCGGATGAGGTTATAATTCTCCCTCACAGTTCACCTGCATTAAAAATGCTGATGCATATTCGCGATGAAGCCCACAGGTTTGCGGTGAGTTCCCATCGCCGCAGACGTTCTGCAAGCCTGACTCATTCAGAGCTGGATTCTATTCCAGGTGTTGGTTCTTCACGAAAGAAAATTCTGCTTGAGAATTTCGATTCAATAGACAGGATAAAAATGTCATCCGTAGATGAACTTTCGTCTCTTGATGGGATAAGCAAAAATCTTGCCCGGAAGATACTGGATCATCTAAACAAATAATTAAATCTAATTGAATTATTTGCGGCAAAAATAAATACTGTGGGTTCCAATATTGGTTTGGAATAATTTTGGTAAACAGTATAGTGTGATTAAATGGGAAATGAATTGGAGTTTTACGGGAAAACATATAGTCCTGATATCAGGATGTTGCATGATATGGATGAGGTAGTACACGATCAGCCGTGGCTGCGTTCACAGGACAATATTGAACTTTATTACATGTATCGTGATCTCTCGGCAGATGAAAAAGACCACAAAAGAATAGTCGATAATAGGCTCAGGTATGACATCACAATAATTCCACCTGCAATGTTGGGTGATGAGTATGTCAAGACAGCAGGTCATTATCATCCTGCAGTGGAAGGTCATCACCTTTCGTACGCTGAAATTTATCAGGTGCTTGAAGGCAAAGCAACTTATTTTCTCCAGAAAGCTGAAAATGGAAAGGTTGTTGATGTAATTGTCTGTGAGGCAACGGCAGGAGATCTTGTTCTGGTGCCCCCTGACTATGGGCATATAACTATCAATGCTTCACAGGAAACACTTAAAATGGCTAACTGGGTGTGCCGGGATTTCTCCTCCCAGTATGAGCCTGTTAAAAAAATGTCGGGTGGAGCTTACTATCTGTTAAAAGGTGGTTTTGTAAAGAATCCGGATTATCCATCGGTGCCTGAGATAAGGTATGAGAAACCACATGATTATCCGGAGGTCAATTTGTTCTGTGGAACTGATATGTACGTCATGGTAAAGGAGATTGAAAAACTTGATTTCCTTGTGCATCCACAGGATCATCCAGAGGTATTCGGACGTATGGCATCTGTCTGAATCTCTATTTTTTATTGCTCTTTATGCGAAACTATAAATGTCTGGCAGGTACTAGTCTTAGAAATAAAGCAGTTACAAAACGGTAGAGGTATGTCTTTGCAAAGGAACCAGCGCATTCAGTTCACATCGTCTAAAATAGAAGACCTGATGTTCAGGACCACCTTCAATCCTAAAACAATGGAGGGTGACGTTATCGTGAACCTTTCACTTATTAATAAACAGGACTATGATGATGTTCTCAAGATCTTCAGCATGGCCATTAATAGCGGGCTTGCCGTAAGTCCGTTGCTTAAGATTCTTCACGAAGGTGATTCAATAGGTGACAGGAAAATCGGTGAAGGCGAAATTGGTTTTGCAACTGTATGCAGCATTACTATCGATGGTCTTCTCCTCAAAGCCGGTGTTATGGTAAAGCCACGCTTTGGAGGTCTTGTTGAGATACGCGATGGTGAGCCTGTACGTTTTACAAATGTGTTAACATATAAGAGTACTACAATAGACCCTCTTGAGGTTCTCATGTCACAGGAACTGACCTCTGTGATGAGTATGCTCAAGACCGGTTCCGGTAAGATTCTTGCAAACCTGCGTGAGGCGCCCATGGTTGCAAGGGATATCATAGACAGTACACTGGCTGACATGGTAGATGCCGGAATCAATGGAATCTTGGAGGTAGGAGAACCAAATACCAGAATTCTTGACGTTCCGGTTGAGCGTGACCACCTGGGTATCGTGGTAATAGGCGGTACTAATCCGATGGCTATTGTGCAGGAGCACGGAATTCCTATCACGACAAATGCAATGTCCACTCTTATCGACATTAACAAGTTGTCCCACATCAACGACTTTGTTTGATGTGGTTTAAAAAATAGTTTTAATTACAGTTTGCATTCATAATTTTAGCTTAACTGGGTGGCGATTGCTGAGTTAAGTTTCTGAATGAACTCTTCTTTTTTGCCAAATGGGACTGTAGCTCCGGCAGCAATATCATGTCCGCCACCTGCTCCGCCAAGTTCCTGGCAAACGACACTCAGCGCTTCTGCAAGATTAAGTCCTCTGTTAACGAGTTCCTGGGTACCTCTTGCTGAAACCTTGTAGCCATCATCCTTATCTGCAAATGCTATTATCGGAAGTTTTCGGTTACCTGCAGAAGAATGACTCATTCCTGCCACAATTCCTACGATCGTCTCAGGGATTGTGCTTCCGGCATCAAAGTACTGGAGATGTGAGAGTTCAATTATTCCGTTATCCTTGACAAAATTAAGTCCGTCAACCAGGTT
This sequence comes from Methanolobus sediminis, assembly GCF_031312595.1. Classification (NCBI taxonomy): domain Archaea; kingdom Methanobacteriati; phylum Methanobacteriota; class Methanomicrobia; order Methanosarcinales; family Methanosarcinaceae; genus Methanolobus; species Methanolobus sediminis. The sequence continues at coordinate 1,779,994 of NZ_CP133592.1, forward strand.
CTTACGGTGGTTATGTAGCAAGTCCTGTGCTTCTCCGTAAGCTTCGGCTCTGTCTCCCATGCAGACCTGCATTCCGATCTCAGCCTGCATGTATCTTCCCGTGGCATTCAGGAGTGTTGAATACTCTGTTGCATCTCTCATCTCAGTGCCTTCCTGTTCTGAAAGCAGAATATATCCTTCTGATACAAGTCTTCCAATATTATAAGAAGACATTCCACTTTGCATTGCATGCTGCAGGAGGGACGATGTAACTTTTTTCTTCTCATCTTCTGAGAGGTCTATCCATCGCCTCCACTTCTCATCATTTGAGAACTGCAGCCCTACTCTTGCCAGGAAGTCAATACATGCATCTTCGTTGCCTGTTAGTCCCGGGATGAATGGGTCGGACGAGAATTGCAGCATCTTATATACCGGCCTTGTCTGTTTTCCAAAAAGGGAAATATCCTTCACAGATGAGATAACTCTGGGATTTGCATCCAGTATCATTCTGTTAAGGCTCACAAGTTTGCCATACTTTCTGTATTGCATATCTCCAACACATCCTACTATGGCAAGGTCTGCAAGGTCACGGTTATTTCCAAGTTGGGTTGCAAGTATGAATGTAGTACCTGAGCCACTGATCTCATATGAGCCGTTGGCTCCGAAAAGATGAGGGTTGAGGTGGAATTTTGTATCTCCCTGAGGTCTGTGGTGGTCTGAAACGATTGCATGAACTCCGTAGTTCGTGATGTGTTCCAGTTGACCGCTTCCAAGGTCTGTGAATATGGTAAGTTCCGGATTAATATCTGCAATGTCTTTTACAATAGCCTCATCAAGCTGTTTGACAAACATCATTTCATATCCGATGCCTGCTCGTTCCAGGGCTTTTGCAATGATGGCTCCTGAGGTAATGCCGTCAGCATCAATATGTGATACCAGTTGTACCTCGTCATATTTTTTTATCTCTTCAGCACATTCCCTGGCTCTTTCCGCCATCATCACCATGGTTTCAGACATTTTATCCTCTTATTGTATCAACCTGAGTTTCTTCCATCCTTTCGGATCTATCAGGTATTTATTGCTCTCTCTCTCTATCCGTGGGTATCCCTGTATTTCTTCGACTGTAACTTTTGCAGTTCCTTCTTCATGATATCTACGGCATAATTCTGTCCACGGGACCATATATGCTTCTCGTGTACGTCCCACACCCATTCTAAGTTCAACTGCAAGGAATCCTGTTCTCCCGGATTTTAACAGGAAATCTGATATTCTGTCTATCTGGTGCACACCGTTCTTATCTGTTGTGAAATGCTGTGTGAAATAGAGTGCTTTCGCTCCTTTGTCCACTGATATGCTTTTGCATTCGATTCCCATGTAATGGTCAGGATCAAGCGAATCTACAAGAACGTCCAGGAATTGTGAAGTGAACCTGTGTTGTTTCAGGCGGTAGGCTATACCTTTCATTTTCTTCTCTTCAAAGAATGTGTTGAATGACTTGACAAGTTCCCTTTCAAATTCTGTCATTGGTTGATCACGTTTTTGAATTATATTATTTTTAATGTTATATTTAATATTGCACTGTAGGGTGAAAGTATTCACGTTGCATTATGCCATGTCAAATGAAATTTCCTTTGTTCGATAGATTCATGTATATCTTAACTCAATTAGCAATGATGACTAAGAAAAACCTGGAAATCATATCTTCAATAGGCTCAGTAATACTATTGATCATAATGTTTGCTCTTTCACACATGATGAGGAATTCCATCAATCAGGAATATGGATTTATCGTATCGCTTGTGGTGTTCATACTTGTCATGTCCGTTATTGGCTTAAAGCTGAACGAAATGAATTGAGGCTTGGTAGGTGGCAGTTTACAGCGGAAGCTTTGGTATTGACACAAAAGGGAATGCAGATATAATCGATATTACGCCCGAGGTATCAGAGCTTGTAGTTTCATCGGGTCTCAGCGATGGCATTGTCCTTGTTTACGTTCCTGGCTCTACTTCTGCTATAACTACAATAGAATATGAACCCGGACTTATCCATGACCTGAAGGCAGCTCTTGAAAGGCTGGCTCCCGAGGGATTGGTTTATCAGCATAATGAGAAGTGGCATGATGGAAACGGTCATTCTCACATCCGTGCTTCTTTTATTGGTCAGGGTGAGTCATTCCCTTTGATGGACGGGAAGCTGCTTCTTGGAACCTGGCAACAGGTGATTCTTGTGGATATGGATAACAGACCCCGTTCCAGAAAAGTATTTGTTCAGATTGTTGGTGAATAAAGTTACAGCTAACAGTTCATTACTGCGATGTTATGTGTATTAAGAAGAATAAAGAAAAGAGTTTTTCCGGCTATTGCCGGAAGTAAGTGAGTATTTATCCCTGTTTTACGAGGAACTTGACAAAGTCCGGGCTGAGTCTTGTTTCCCTGATCATCTTGTCTTCTACTTCTTCGTCTGACATTCCGTCCTGCTTGTACTGTGCAATACGGTCATATACGCTCTGTGAAACTTCAGAGTACTCATTGATATCTTTTCTGTGTCCCCATACGTCTCCTTCAAGGAGCTCGATTCCCTGCATCTCAAGGTACATCTTTGCGGAGTTTGAAATGGTCCTCTTGTATGAGCTTGGGATATGGAGTGCTTTTACGTTTGGACATTTCATAATAAGTGAAAAGATATCCGTGTTTGATGGTCTGAATGCGAGGTGAATTATCTCTTCGTTTGGACCAAGTGAATTGATCTCTTCCTTTGAACTTACAACTCTGATTTTCATGTTTTACCTTCCTTTTTTTTGCGTTTTTAGCAAATTTTATTGCTGATATCTGAGAATTTTACTCTCTAAAAATTAGTGTATATACAAACTTTTATTTAAAGGTTGCTGATATAATGTTATATTACTAATCTAAAGTAGTTTAATAGTATAATGTTTGTATTTATTTCTACTGTGGGGGGCAGTTCAAAAACACTATGCTTAGATTCTTATCTCTTTTTTGATTATTGTTTATTATTGTTTTTTTAATATTTAATCTGCATTTTTTTATGGCACATCAAAAAATAGCTTTTTTATATTTTGCACTTAATATGGCTATTATTCAGTTGCCCGTTATAAAAATTTGTTTTGTCCATGGACAATCAGTAATATGTGTATATGTATTATACAGATACATATGTGGTTCTTTTTCGATGTATATACAACTCGCATTCCTATTTATTTTTCCATACATCAAAAAGAAACACGAATCGACTTCTTTTTAATTGCTCAGTTTTATTCGGATGTAAACGTTTATATAAATACGCATCCCTTTTAAGAGACGTGTATCCGAAACTGTTGCCAAAATTAAGGGTGAAAAATGATGTAAAAGCAGTTTACATCGCATTTGGCATAGTTTTAACTTATTTTTCGGTATATATGCCTGACTTTATGAACGTGGCTGGTATTGATAATGTCCAGATAAGTTCCACAGTGTCTTTTAGTGCACTGAATGGTATGCTATTCGGTCCATTTTGGGGATCTATAATAACTTTATCTGGTGTCTCTTTATACAAACTAAGTGCAGGGACTTTTTTTACAATGAGTGCCTTTTCATTACTCTCTCTTATTTTCAATGCTATGACTTCAATAGTTTCAGGTCTGGTTGTTAACAGGGAGTATAAAGCTACAAAGACAATTTTCTTTTCTCTTATTTGTATCTGGTACTTATTAGATGTGGGCAGGACTGCATATTTATATCCATGGTATCACTTGCTGGTTCTGGGTGCATTCATTTATTTCCACAGTTTGATCATTAAAAAAAGTCTCACATCAAAATTATATATATTCATCTCATTGTTTTTTGCATCGTTATTAGGGGTTCTGACCGATCATATGGCTGGAAGTATAGCATACTATCTATTGTATAATCTTCCTGCCAGTGCATATGAATCCGTAATATTGGTGTATCCGGTGGAACGAACTATTCTTGCATTTTTCCCGGCCTTTCTGATGTATGTACTGGTAGTTGTTTTCAAAGACATAATTCTTTCATCAGAGAGTATTGAACAAGACATTAGTAGTCGTAAGTCTCGCGATCTGGATGAATATATCAAAAATGATGTCCTTGATATTCTGAAAAAAGAAGAGACATAAAGATATTAAGTAATGATTACTTCATTGCTTCGATCTTTTCTTTGATGGATACTATGCTCTTGGAGAAAAGATGTTCAGGGTCTGTATGGACAAGGATTTCATCCTTACCTCTGGTTGCTATCTCGCACATACATGGAATTGTTGAAAGAACAGGAACACCATATCTTTTTTTGTCAATTATGTCAAGACAGTTATTATGGGACATATTTTCAATAATACCACATTTCTTATCAAGAAGGGAATAAACACCGTTGATCAACTGCTCTGTACAACTGTTACATGCATTTGTATCGTTGTGTACTATGATTACCATGTCGGATGCTGCTACTGCATTAATTGACTCGTATTCCACTCCCGGGCTGGTGTCGAATATAATTACATCCAGGTCCTTTTCAGAGAGCTCTCTCTTTCCGTTCATGAGGGCTTTCAGGGCACTGGCTTGCCAGTCGCGATCTTTGCTTACAAGATCCCGTATTTCTCGAATATCCGGGTTTGAAAAACTCATGTATAGGTGAGCTTTTGTGTTCATTTCTTTCTTGAAATCGGTAAGTGTATCCTTTATGCTGCATTTACCTGAAAGAAAGTCATTTATCCAGAAATGGCTTTTAGGCTCAAACATAGAGTGGAGTGACGGTCCTCTTAGATCAAGATCTATAAGACACGTGTTTTTCCCGGCAGATGCAAAAGCGACTGCCAGGTTCATCGCAATGCTGGTTTTCCCTGTACCGCCTTTAGAAGAATGGATTGCTAATGTGAGTGTCATGTTCAATCATTGATTAGTTCAATTAGGGTATGTCTATGTTTCAAATAGTAGAAAGAAGCATCTATGTCATCATATATTATTTTTTCTTTAAGCTGTCGTTAATACGGAAATAGACTTTCCGTCCTTCTCTGTATTTCCGGACATGGTTCATCCTGACGAGTTGGTTAAGATAATTACTTTCAACTGCTCTCTCTTTATTTGTGATCTTTGAAATCTCATCTGCCGTTGCAGGCCCAATCTCAAATAGTGTTGTTGCAGTTGTCCTCAAATGGTCAGGAAGGGATAATAATGTGATAACATCAAGTGAATCAGCCATAATCCTTTCTTTTTCACTGATCTGTTCGTCCCTGTTCTCAACCTGCACTATAAGCTTGTCAAGTTTGGAATTTATCTCTTTTAAATTGGTGACAATTTGTTCAAGGAGTTCAGAGTCCAATATTTTGTCTCCTGTATTTCATCATCAGAAATCTCAGCATATTCTATATCTGTTTGTATATACAACTAACCGTCATACTCACTAATAAAACTTTCTGGTCAAGTTATATTACAAGTTTTTTACCATGTATGCTTTTTCCAGTTCGTACCCCATCTTCCTATAGTAGCCACGAACTCCGATACCACTTATTATGGCAAGTTTAGTGCAGCCTGCATCACTTGCAAGTTCTTCTGCACGCATAATCAATTCTCTTCCATAACCCTTGTGTTGCCAGTCATTCCTGCCGGCTTCCTTTCCTACAGCTACGGTTGAACCATATATATGTAGCTCTCTGACAAGAGCTGCACCAGAAAGTTCTTCACGGTGGGGTCTTGCCGGGAACCTCAACCTTAAAAATCCTATCAGTATATCCTTTTTAACGTCTTCAAAGGCAACGAAGTGTTCCTGCCCTTCACAACACTCGTATGACTCAACAGTTAGCTCTATGTTGTCTGTGTCAGGTTCATTTCCTTTTAGTAAATTGTGTCCAACTTCCCGGCATCTGATACAACGGCATTTACCACCATGTTCTTCCAGATGTTCATGTGCAAGCTGTCGTATGTTGCTTTTCCTGACACCTGCAAGTATTTGGGGGGAAGGAATATCTCTCTGTATGCGCTGTAACCTGACCCATTTTGGGATGAAGGATTTAATTTCAGAAAGCAGCAGTGTTGCTTCGTCGTCTCCGATAGCCTGATATTTTCCTTCCTTCCACATCTGGTGAAGCTCAGTACCTTCGGTGACCAGTGTAGGATATATCTTCAGGTAATCGGGTCTGAATCCAGTTTCCTCAAAAAGGCGTTTAAAATTTCTGATATCCATTTCCATATCGGTTCCGGGAAGTCCCGGCATCATATGGAAACCTACTTTTAGGGCACTGTCTCTCAGTATTCTGTTAGCTTCAATGCTTTCAGCAACAGTGTGTCCACGTTTCATCCTTTCAAGTATGAAATCATAGGTACTCTGGACACCTATCTCTACCTTGGTGGCACCAAGTTCAAGCATCTTGTCAATATGGTGTGTTTTAGCCCAGTCTGGTCGTGTTTCAAAGGTAATTCCGGTATTTCTCACCTCTGCAGTCTCATTGGCTTTCTGCACGTCTTCAATAGTGTAATATGGAATTGTCCTGCCAATCGGGGTTGCATCCAGTCTCCATGAATCTCCATAAAAGTCGTTCATAGCTTCAAGGCAGCGTTTTGTATACCATTCCTGATAGTCTATTGACCTGGCGGAAAAAGTACCTCCCATGACTATCAGTTCGGCTTTTTTAACCTCATGCCCTATCTGCTTTAACTGGGTCAGTCTGTTTGTTACGATCTTATAAGGGTCGTATTCGAACTGTATAGCTCTCATGGTGGAGGGTTCTCTCCCCATGTAGCTCTGGGGTGAATGGAATTCAGAATTAGGTCCTCCGGGACATGGGACGCATATTCCGTGAGGGCATGGTGCAGGTGAAGTCATTGCAGCGATAACCGCTACACCTGAAATTGTGCGAACAGGTTTGCGCTGCAGAACGGCCCTGACAATTTCCTGCTCTTCATCGTTTCCTGATATAATGATGTCAGCATTCTTGGGCAGGGTAGAAAGACGAAAATCCTTTGCTATTTTTTTCTTGGTATTATTGAGCTCTTTCTCATCTTTGATGCTGCCATCCAGCACCATGTCAAGTATCATACGACATGCTGCTTTAAAGTTAGTATTATCGTTGTCAGTCATGAACAATCAGGCTATATCTTTAGCACTTCTGGCAGAATCCTGCAACCAGTGCCTCCAGCTGTATTCTCTCGTTCGCACTCTCTGTAAGATAGAGGTCAGTATTCGCTATCTTTGTGACCCAATCGGCAATAATATCGTCCGGTTCGTTGGAATTTACAGTAGCCTGGTGTAGTTGCAACAGGATTTCCTGGCCGGATAATCCCTCGCCGAGAATAAGTTCGTCAATATACTTCCTGGCTTCAAGGATGTCTTTTGCAATCATGGATTCAAAGAGCTTGTTTATATTTTCTGATTGCTCGCCCAGAGTTGCCTCAAATATCTGCTGGGTGCCTATCTCACTGCAATCGGGTAGTATGGATGCTGTCTGCAATGTATTCAGTGCTCTGGCAACATTGCCCTTTGCATGATATACAAGTGCTGCTATTCCATCCGTACTGATAGTTAGTCCTTCGTTCTCCACAACTTCTGAGATGAACTTTGTCATCTTATCATCCGATATGTGCGTGAAGAACAATTGCAATCCTCTGGATCTCAAAGGAGTAATGAGTTTAGAAGGCTGCGTGGTAGAGAGGATGAAACGGCAGGTAGTCGTGTATTTCTCCATTATTCTCCTCAGTGCATGCTGGGAATCAGAGTTAAGTGATTCTGCATTGTCAATGAATATTATCTTGTAGTCAGCATCAACAGGTGCCATGCTGGCATATTCATTGATAACCTCTTTGAAAATGTGGATCACACTACTTGTGATCTTTTTAGGATCATCGGTGCCTATGATGCGCAGGAATCTCTTATCACGCACAAGGTAGCTTTTACCCTGTTCAAAGAAATCCGATGCATTAAAATAAGCAAGGTTCCGCTCGAAATCTTCTCCATAGAGTTCAAAGGCAAGTGCAAAGGCTGTGCTTGACTTGCCTGAGTTTTCCGGGCCATGGAATACAAGATGAGGAAGGTTGTTAGACATGGCCAGCTTCCTGATCATGTCCAGGGATTGCTCGTTACCGATAATCTCATCAAAGGTCTTTGGCCGGTATTTTACAGTCCACAAATCCTTCATTATTCATCTCCTTATTCGGCTTCAGCCTCTGAGCCTGCTGCAAGTACTTCGTGGATTACTTTTCCGTACACTGGTCTTGCGATCAGTATTCCAATCAGGACCCCAACAATTGTTGTGATTGCGAATCCTTTCAGGCTTCCAAATCCCATTATAACAAGTGGTGACATTGCGATAATGGTTGTCGCAGATGCTGCAAATATGATTCCGAATGCTTTTGTTATCCTTGAAAGATAAACTTTTCTTGGTGGGAGTTTTCCTTCATACAGCACTTCATCGGTGATGATGACAAGGTGGTCAATACCTGTTCCTATGGCTGCTATAATACCTGCGATACTTGCAAGATCAAGTTGCCATCCGATTGCTGCTGCAAATCCAAGGATCATTATCACTTCACTGATCGAAGTGCTGACCATTGGTATCAGTATAGCAGGCTTGTTATATTTCCTGAATACTACAAAAGCAACTGCAAGAAGTGCGATCATTCCTGCGATAACAGCCTGTGTCTTGAACTGCTGTCCAAGGGCTGCATCTACATGTCCTGAACCCATAAGTTCGACATTCACAGGCAATGCACCTGCACGCAGGTGGATCTGTAATTCCTCTGCTCTTGTCTTGCTGTCCTCATCCGCACCGGTTGAAGCCTGCCATGAATATATTGGAGCCTGTTCCAGTTTGGCTGCTGCTGAGTAGCTAAGAGGTGCGCTGTAAACCTCGTTCTCATCAAGATACATCACAAGGTTATGTGACATTGGATCCTGTGTAGCACCAGTTTCAATAGCGATCTCCTGAAGTGCCTGGGCACCTTCATCTGTCAATGTGAAAGGTACGTACCATGAACCTGAATCCTCCTGATATCCTACAATACTTACAGATTCGATTTCATCTCCGTAAAGAACATGCTTTGACTCATTGCCCTGTGTAATTATCCTTATCTCGAATTTACCTGGCTTTTCTGCGATGTTCTTGGCTGTTGCAAGGTCTACACCCGCAAAGTCAATAAGAATATAGTCATCACCGACTGTTTTTACCGGAATGTCCTTAAGTCCCAGAGAATTGAGCTTGTCACTGAGGATCTCTTTTGTCAGGTCTCTTGTTTCGGTTGTTACTCCTTCCTTGTAGACAGGATTTCCATTGATGTCAGTTACAATGGAACCTCCAACCTTTTCCATCAGCGCTTCAAGTTCTTCCTGTGTAATTGCAGTCCTGATCTCATATTCCACACCATCGGAAATAAGTGTTGGAATTACTTCTGTTTTCAGTGTATCTCCAAGGTATGTGCTGATGAGTGTTTCTTTAGTGGAGTGAAGTACTACCTGGGTAACGTTATTGCTTCGTGAGATGGTCGTCTGGCCAACGCCAAGTTGGTCCATCTGGTTATTGGTTAGCACTGAAGCCGATGTGAAAGTTACTGTAACCTCGTCTTCTCCTTCATCTGTGGATGCAATAGTGATGTCTTCTGCGAGGTTGATATTGACTATTTCTTTTACAAGAAGGCCGCTGTCAGCATCAAGCTGTGCAACAGCACCCTGGAGTTTCAGCTGAAGCCAGGAACCACCTTCAAGGTCAAGTCCATAATTAAGGTTAGTTGTAAATCCTTCATCAGACGTGTACCACGGGTGTATGAATATTATGGAACCAAGTATTGCAAGAATGAACACTATCACTCTTACGTCTTTTAACAGGCTCTGTTGTTTTTCATCGTCCCTCATGCTTTTCTCCTCCTTGTGCCGACACTTGTAACATGCCACCTGAGAATTGATGTGTTAAGCATCCAGGTGTTCATCATATCAGCCACCAGTCCGAAGATGAGGACGATGGAAATGTTTGAAAGAAGAGTTATCTGTGAGAATGATGGGCTAAGGACATAGGAGAATGTTGAAATAACGTACATTGCCACAAGTGCTGCAAGTGTTGTTGTTGTCATTGTGACACCGGTATGCATTGCATTACTAATGTTCTCCTGTGGGGTTCCGCGTCGTTTTAAAACCCTTGTTGTAAGCAAAATATCACTGTCTACCGAATAACCGATAAGCATCAGAAGAGCTGCAACTGTACCAAGGGACAGTTCAATTCCTACAATGTTCATGAATGCTGCTGCGATTATAATATCGGACAATGCAGAAAGAACGACAGCTACCGAAGGGACAAATGTCCTGAAGATCAAAAAGACAACAATTGCCATTCCAATGAATGATACAATAACTGCTTTTACTGCCTGTTTCTGCAGGCTTGCACCGTATACTGGTCCGACCTGGTTTATCTCTACATTATCATAGGAATTGATCACATCAGTTGTAAGTTCTTGTTGCAGTTCATCGCTCATGGGTCCAAACTGCATAATGATACGTGATCCGGCCTGTCTGACGTCAGTGATAGGGTAATCTGCATACTTCTGCTGAATGGCTGTCACACTTTCCTGACTCGCCATTGAGACCATAGTCCCGCCTTCAAAATCCATTCCAAGCTTTACAGGTGATCCGCTGCTTGCAAAAGTGATTGCAAGTATAATTAATGAAATAACAAATAAAACAAGCGGTAATGCTGCAAGCTGACGATCGTCATGTTTTCTAACAAAAGAATCTAAACGTTCAGTCAAACCGACTTTCATGTTTCTATACTCCAGAAATAATAGCTTCTCAATTTCGTCTATATAAAAAATAAAATTGATACCTACACTCTTACACTACAACTTATATATACCACTTACTGCTTCATTTAAAAGATGACTGAAAGGCCAAGTATAGATGAGTATTTTCTTGAAATCGCTACGGTTGTGGCCAAACGCTCCACTTGCTTGCGAAACAGGGTTGGAGCTGTGATTGCCAGGGATAAACGTATACTTTCCACAGGTTACAATGGCGCACCGAGAAATATGAAGCATTGCCTTGATATAGGCTGTATCAGGCAGCAAAATAACATTGCTTCAGGTACCCGTCACGAAAAATGCCGTGCGGTACATGCCGAGCAGAATGCTATTATTCAGGCTGCCCTGCATGGTGTCAGCACAGATGGTGCCACACTTTACTGTACACACCAGCCATGCATACTCTGCGCAAAAATGATCATCAATTCAAATATCAAAAAGGTTGTTTATATCCAGCCTTACCCGGATGCAGACTCACTTGTTTTCTTCGAGGAGTCCGGGGTAGAAGTGGTAAACATCCCAATATCAGACTTTGCTTAAACAGCGAAGTCCTTTTTTAATTATATCTTCACGGTCACTACGGTACATTTCCTGAATGGATGATTCTTCTGACCGCATTTCCAGTCCTCTTATAATTATTACTGGATATCCGCCGTCACCTTCTCCCATGAGCAGATTTGCAGCTCCGGCAATCTCATCTGCAATTGCCTCTTCAGTGATCTCAAGTGTGTTTCCAAACAGGTCTTTTTGTCCTTTCCAGTTCTTTATCGGGTGTATTTTGTAAACACCGATGGCAATTCCGGTCTGTCCTATCTTAAATGCCCTGCCGTTGGTATCTGTGAGTATAACGCTGATCTTCTTTCCAGTGATCAGTTCAATACTTTCTCCGATTTGGGCTGTACTTCCATCAGGATTAGATGGCAGATCTGCCAGATAGCCAATATCAACATTTGATTCATCAATTCCTGCTTTGATACAAACGTGTCCGTTATGTGTTTCAACCAGGAATATCGGGTAATCGACCAGTACTTCCTTACTGCGATCAAGGACCGCCTGTATAAATCTTGCATCAAGGTCATGCATGGAAGCAATAGACAATGCTCTTTCTCCGGGGATGATGTCTTCAAGTCTGAACATCCTGCCTTCTGCTTTGGCAACGATTGTTGAAGCTATTACAACAATGTCATTGTCTTCAATGGTGGTATTTTCACAGATGATCGATGCAATATCGTCCCCTTCTTTTATCAAGGGGATATTTTCTACAGTAAATACCTGCATTTTCAATTTGGATTCTCCAATATGTATGGTAATGATTTGCGAATAATGCTCAAATGTTAATTAACAATGCTATGTTAAATTCATACAAGTTTGGTTTATATGTGAAACGTCTAATAGTATATATTGGGAGTGACTTACCGAAGTAAGTACAAGTTTCAATCTATAAACTATCAACCAACCAGTTAAATTGAAGCAAAGTCATAATAACCCTTGTACTTACTTCATTTACCATCACAAAATGGTCTAAAAGTCGTTTTCCTTAATTAATATCTTTTGTTCATTAAATATGTAGCATTGATGCCCTTGAATTAATTCTCTATTATTTATTTGTCAGCGAAAAGTAATATACTATATTTGCATTGTACTTTTTTGCGGCGATGATGATAGTTACCCCGACTGAGCAAAGGATGATGATATTTCTGACTGATGCCGCAATCTAAAATAATCGAATAAAAAAGAATACCAAAGGGGTAATAAAAAAGGAAGTCCGAATGGTCGGACATGAAGTAAAACTCTATTCGATCATTATCCTGTGCTTTTCTTCTATCTCTGCTTTTGGCATTGTGATCGTAAGCACGCCATTCTCAAGCTTTGCACTTGCTTCGTCTTCCTTTATCATTGATGGAAGATTGAATGCACGTGCAAACCTGCTGTATGTCCTTTCACGCATAAGGTAGCCTTCTTTCTCCTCTTTTGACTCCTTGTGCGTGTTCGCCTTGATCCAAACCCTGTCATTCTTTATGTCTATGTCAATATCCTCTTTGCTGACGCCAGGAAGATCTGTTGTAACGATAATATTTTTATCGTCCTCCTTGATATCAATCAGAGGGGAAAGGGTATCCATATCTATCATTTCCTTACTCTGCTCGCTATCCCCAAACAAACGGTTAAGACGCTGCTGCATCTGCCTCATGTCGTCAAAGGGATCCCATCTTGAGGTTGTGGATGGGGACCATGGTGTTAGTCCAAACTTCATTTTACCACTCTCTTGCTTATATATAGATGGAACTATCCGGAAAACAGATACTCCCACAATAAATAATATCTAAGTGGTTCTATTTATAAATAATGAGTGTTCCCATCACGCAAAAAAAGAATGCAAAAGGCGTTGTGCAGTGGGTTATTGAGCCCACTCGCCGTCAATAAGTTGTCTCACAAGATCTGCTGCGTAAATTATTCCAAGAGCACCTTTCTTTACAGATTCTTCATTAAATGCATCTGCCTTATCAGATACTTTTTCTGAGGTGCAGTAAATAGCTACTGGAATGGGGTTGGATGTGTGAGTTCTAAGTGCAATTGGTGTTGGATGGTCAGGAAGTACCATTATAGTGACCTCTTCATCCATTTCCCTTGCTGCTTTAAGAACAGTGCCTACTACCTTCTCATCAAAATCCTCAATAGCCTGGATCTTTGCATTCATATTTCCCATGTGTCCTGCTTCATCAGGAGCTTCCACATGCACGAAAACAAAATCGTGATCTTTGAGTGCGTCAATTGCATATTCTGCCTTACCGAGATAATTCGTATCAAGGTATCCGGTGGCACCGGGCACTTCGATAACATCAAGTCCTGCATAGATGCCTATTCCCATAACAAGGTCTACAGCTGATATAATGGCTCCTTTGAGTCCATACAATTCACCGAAAGGTGTGAATGCAGGTGCGTATCCCTGTCCCCAGAGCCATATGGAATTTCCCGGGTTCTTACCTTCCTCAATTCTCTTGAGGTTGACAGGGTGGTCTTTCAGTATTACCATGGACTTTTCAGTCAGTTCACAGAGTAGTTCACTGTCTTCGCCTTTTGGCATATGCTGGTGCCTGTTCTCATCAATTACATCGTGAGGTGGCACACACTCGGTGTTTGCTCCAAGTCCTTTCTTTCCTACCATAAGGTGACGGTAACTGATTCCCGGATAAAATCGGACCTTTTCATCTCCAAGTTCTGCATCAATGCTTTCTATCAGTTCCTTAGCTTCCTCGTTGGTAATGTGCCCGGAACTGTAGTCAGCTATCAAGTCATCTTTGATGGTTATCAGGTTGCAGCGGAAGGCCACATCATCTTTTTCGAGTTCCACACCCATGCTTGCAGCTTCAAGTGGTGACCTGCCTGTATAGTACTTTTTCGGATCGTACCCTACAATTGACATATTGGCCACATCGCTCCCGGGGTGCATACCTTCCGGAACTGTCTGTGCAAGTCCTGCCCTGCCGTAAGCAGCAAGGTAATCCATGTTGGATGTGTTGGCTTTCTGAAGAACCGTCATGCCGCCAAGTTCCTCAAGAGGCTCATCTGCCATGCCATCTCCGATGAGTACTACATATTTCATATTTTCACCTATATTAATAGAAATCAATAAAAACCATAAGACAGTAATAATGCCATGGAAATGGTAGAAGTCCTGTCATTTTATTGGTTCTATGAGTGAGGTTTCGATGAAATATATACATTTTGTAATTATCTCTGTATGTATCCTTTTATTATGTGTGTCTCCTGCATCCGGTGTGAGGACAAAGACAATGATTCATTATTCGGAACCTCAGGTAACAGTACAGGATGAGATATTTCTTGAACAAGGTTACTCGTTCAAAGTGCTGGATATGAATAGCAAAAGTGGAGATATCTGGATCGAACTCTATCTTGACGGGGAAGAGGTGGAGTTAGATGATAATTTTGCCAAGAAGGACGAACCACTTGAATACATTCGCTCGGTAGTTGAAGATGAGGATGATGATGAAGAGGAAGAAGTGGATTATTTCATTCTTCGGATAACTCCTGAAGGCGATGTGGATGAAGATGATGGAGTGGTGTATTCCACCATCTACGTTGAGCAGTATATGGATCCGGTTGAAGATATGGAAAACTATCTGCTTCTTGACAAAAGTTACTCCTTGACAATGGATTCCGAACTGGAACTGTCAGGTCTCTACACTCTGGAAGCCACAGATGTGGACGATGATGAAGTTACTCTTGAGCTGAGGATTGATGGAAAACTGCTGAAAGAGGATGAGGTAGAGGCTGATGACTACTTCTATTACACAGTTTATTCAGATGGAAATCCTGAAACTCTTTTCCTTGCTAACGTGAAAGCATTCTTTGAGTCTGGCGATGAAGTATCTGTATTCATAAATCATGTATCATTGAAACAAAGTCAGGTTTCTTCTTCAGATGAACTTCCTGACGGCCTGGATATTGATGTATCTTCACCGGTAGATGGGGGACTTAAAGCCGGAAGGATTGCAATTGTCAGTTATTCTCTGAACGAGTCATTTTCAGAGGTACGTATTCTAGTAGACGGTAAAGTTCTGGATTCCAGATATAATGTAAGTCCGGGCGTATACAAGGCCGTAAGCGGTGAAATGGATGCTGGTATCCACAAAGCAACCCTGCGAACTATAAATGAGGATGATGAGTCTTCTTATTATTCAGAGGATTTTTCTGTATCCGTAAATATCAAAGACAATATCACAGAGTCTATTGTCGAGATTGCAAATACGGCAGCAGCTGAAATCTCAAAAACCTATTACATGACCTCGAACACATCCAAATCCGATGATTCTACAAAGGATTCATCATCAGATGCCGGGGAATCGTCTGAATCACAGGAATCAGGTTTATCGCCTGCATTATGGACTTCATCTACAGGCGTGTCTAATGCTGTTTCTCTCATAATAACAGCAGGTGTTTTCCTGTTGTTCTTTACGTTCTTTAACAAGTTCCGGTAAGCCAATATTCTTCTATTGGTACTTTTTTAGAACATAGGTTTACACATAATCTTTATATTACTCTTTATTGTTTATAGACGCAATTAGCTGACAAACTAAACAGGTTGTATCATGAGAATCGTAATGAAGTTCGGCGGGACTTCCGTGGAAAACGGCGAAAAGATCCGACATGTGGCAGAACTGTTAAGACAGTTCCACATGGATGGCAATGAACTTGTGGCAGTAACATCTGCGCTCGGTGGCGTTACAGATGGTTTACTGAACACAGCAAAAGATGTATCTAAAAATGGTAAAGTTAGCCAGGTAAAGGAATTCATCGCAGATCTCAGTAAAAAACATTACGATGCTATCAATGTTGCAATTGATGATGAGAATATCAGGTCCGAGTGTGTTGAGGTAATAGACAGCAGAGTCGATGAGCTGGAGAAAGCATTGATCGGTATCTGCTATCTTGGTGAACTCACCAACCGTTCCATTGATTATATTTCTTCATACGGTGAGCGTCTTGCTGCTCCTATTGTAAGCGGTTCAATTCGTTCACTTGGCACTCCATCAAAGGCATTTACGGGTGGAGAGGCAGGTATTATAACAGATTCCAAGTATGGTGATGCCAAGCCTCTGGAGGACAGCTATACCAGGGTTCATGAAAGGCTCTGTCCCCTGCTTGCAGATCACATACCTGTTGTAACAGGTTTCATTGCCCAGGACAAACAGGAAATCATCACAACTCTTGGAAGAGGCGGCTCTGATTTCTCTGCATCAATTATCGGTGCTTCAGTCGATGCTGATGAAATATGGCTGTGGAAAGAAGTTCACGGTATCCTGACAACCGATCCTAAGATCGTAGCTGAGGCAAGTCCTATTCCTCAGATTTCATATATCGAGGCTATGGAGCTTTCATATTTCGGAGCTAAGGTACTTCATCCAAGGACAATCGAGCCTGCTATCAGGCACAAGATCCCGGTACGTGTGAAGAACACTTTTGAACCGGATTTCCCGGGAACTCTTATTGTTGCTGAGCAACAGTGCAAGGAGGATGTCGTTAAGGCTGTAACTCTCATTAACAAAGTTGCACTTATCAATATAAGTGGTGCAGGCATGGTTGGCACCATAGGAACGGCTGCAAGGGTATTTTCCGCACTTGCAAACGCCGGTGTTAATATTATCATGATCAGCCAGGGCTCATCCGAGGCAAACATGTCATTGGTAGTCAATGAGGATCATCTTGAAGCAGCAGTTGCAGCTGTCAGATCAGAGTTTACAACAAATGTTGTGGGCGATGTTGCTTATGATCGTGATGTATGTGTTGTAGCTGTTGTCGGTGCAGGTATGGATGGCATTCCGGGAGTTGCAGGAAAAGTATTCAATTCACTAGGCATAGCCGGTATTAATATTATTATGATAAGTCAGGGTTCATCACAACACAATATTTCTTTTGTAGTAAGTTCCGAACATGCATTGGAAGCTGTTAAGACCTTACACTGCGAATTTGAATTAGACAAACAATGCAGGGGATATCAATGAAAGATAAACACCTTACGTATGCAGAATCTGGGGTAGACATCGAAAAGGAAGAAGTGACTATCAAGGCACTCACAAAGGGTATGGATTATAAGCGTGAGGGCCTGGGTGCACCTTTGACCGGTATAGGTCACTATGCCGGACTAATCGACTTTGGAGAATACGCCCTTGCACTTGCTACGGATGGTGTTGGTTCAAAGGTTCTCATTGCAAATGAGATGAAACGCTGGAACACAGTGGGTATCGACTGTATCGCAATGAATGTCAATGACCTTCTTGCGATAGGTGCAGAGCCAATATCATTTGTGGATTATCTTGCACTTGAGAAGCATGATGAGGATTTCGCTGCCCAGATCGGTGAGGGTTTGAGAAAAGGTGCAGAGATTTCCCGTATGTCTATAGTTGGCGGCGAGACTGCAACACTTCCTGATATTATAAACGGCTTTGACCTTGCAGGGACCTGTCTTGGTATGGTCAGGAAAGAAAATATCATCACAGGAGAAAAAGTTCAGCTTGGGGATGCAATTGTAGGTATTCCTGCTGACAGTGTTCACAGTAACGGATACACCCTTGTGAGAAATATCATGGAGCAGTCATCATACTCTTATCATGACAAGTTCCCATATAATGAATCCACAACCATTGGTGATGAGCTTCTGATCCCTACAAGGATCTATATGGAAGTTCTTGATGTCATCAAAGAATGTGATGTCCACGGCCTTGCTCACATAACAGGCAGTGGCCTGTTAAAGCTGAAGCGAGTTACAAGTCTCGGATTTGATTTCTACGACCCTATCGAGCCAAATGATATTTTCAAGTTCCTTCAGGAAGAAGGTAATGTCGATGACTTTGAGATGTATAAGACCTTCAACATGGGTATGGGCTTTGTCATAATTCTGCCTCAGGATCAGGCAGAGAAAGCTGCCAGTATGACTGGTGGTAAAATAGTTGGTCGTATTACAGAAAAAGGTATTAAAGTTGGCGACCTTGTAATGGTGGAGTAACCAGTAGGTATTATCATGGCATGTATCAATGACATTCCCTTTGAGATTCTTCTTAAAGGAGCTACTCCTGCACAGTCTGAGAAGCTTATCAAGGAAAAGTCAGATACATTTTATAAGGTTCCTGGTGGTTACAGGCTGCGTGGCGTGGCACTGATGGGGGATAATATTCCTGTAGGTGTAAAGGGTGATGAGGTTTTCTTCCAGTTCATCAAGCCATGCTTTGGTATTTTCGTTCTCAGGGTTGCTGAAGCTGCAGATATTGCAGAGCAGCTAAAGAAGGATTTCAAAAAATAAGTAAATCGAAATTATAGTTATGATTCTAATTATAACTATAACTTGCTCTTTTTTGCAGTTTCATTAATCCATTTAAGGAATTTTCCAGAGGGGAATTCGTGGATAGTTGTGGCAATTATTCTTCCTTCTCCCAGTTCTTTCACTACCATTAGGGGATTACCTTCATCGCTTCTGAATATAACTTCTCCGTCTGTTTTTGTGAAATAACCATCAAACTCGATTTCAGAGCATGTGTCTTCAATAAGACATTGGGCTTCATGCTCTTTTTCTTTGCAGATATGGGTAACCTGGTATTCTTGTTTGTATTCAAGTTCCATTGGCAGCCACTTGAAGTCATATTCAGGAACTGCCGGGCTGAATACTACAAGATTTCCTCCTGCTTTTACAAATTTCTCAAAACTTTTGGCATTTCTCTCAATGCCAGGCAGTATGCTGGTATATGCTTTATTTGCGAATCCTGTAGGGATCACAACACATTTGCATGGAGGGGTAAAAGGTGTGCCAATAGAGTCGGATACAATTCTCTGGCATTTGATGCCGTGTTCAGTGAATAGTTTTTCAAACAACAAAGGATTATCCCATACAAGCATTACCTCAGTCATGCTTGTTGATAGTATTTGTTTCTTTAATTATTTTCTGCTATTAATGTTGCATAGCAGATGCAGGTTTAGGGGAGATTTCAATAATGCCTGCGGCTCTTTTATTTCTGTATTTTGTGATAAAAAGAAAAGAAAATAAAAGAAAAAAGCTGGTTTAAACCAGCTTGTTGATTGGGTGGTTCTCGTCCATGATCTCAAGGCCGAGTTCCTTTGCAGTCTCTGCAAGCATAATGTCAACCATTGCTGTTGCAGGGAATACCTTGTCAGTGTTCTCGATAGGACCGAAGAGCTGGAAGTTTGATCCGAGTACCTGTGGTACAAGGTTTGTTCCGATATCAGCTGGCATGTAGATTGCCTGCTTCTCTTCCTTTGTTTCGAACTGCTTTTTGTATGCCTTCATCCAGTCCCATGCGGATGCCATGTTGTGGTATCCACCACCAACAGGAAGTCCGAGGTGTCCCTTGATTGCAATGACTGCTCTCATGGATGCACCGGAACCTGCTCCGAGTGGGGTTGCTGCTACGTCGATGAGTGGCTTTGTGATTCCACATTCCTTTGCGATTTCGAGCATACCCTTCTCCTGACCGGTACCGCCGGATTCAAGGATCTCAAGCTTACCCTTTACGCTTGGGTCTGTTGCGTTGAATGCAAGTACAATAGATGCAGTGATATCACTGTCTCTGATTGCCTCGATCTCGTCAGCATGTACACTGGCGTTGATGGAGTTGTAGATAGCTCTGTCAGCTACACCGATCTCTGTTACATACTCTGCTGCTGCTGCACGAACGTCACCAGCGGATGAGTCGATAAGGAAAGGTGTTTTGTTGTCAACCTCTACGAACCAGTCGATGTACTTCTTGATTGCTTCTGGGGTTTCTCCGACAATCTGGTTTACGATTGGGTTACCTGTAACTTCGCCCATGTCAACCATTGCCTGCCAGAGTTTGTTTGCAGCCTCTACATCGAAGACACCCTTGTCTTCATCAGTCACAATCTTGTGCCTGTTGTAGAACATTGTTCCTACAAGTACTGTGGGGTATTGTCCTGGCTGGCCACCAAACTTGACGCCACCGACATCAAATACTTCTTGTTTCTTGTCAAATTTGAACATATGAATAACCTCTTTTATTAAATACCGAGCATAGGTGCAAGGAACAGTACATAAAGCAGGAACATGATTATTCCGGCAACAGCTCCGTAAAGTATTCCTATGTCTCTTCCAACTTTCTTACCAATACGCTGTGCAACTTCACTGTTTACGAACTCGATCTTCTCATCAATCTTGTTGAGTTTCTCAAGAACTGCCTGGAAATCTTCCGGGTTAGTGACTACACTTGGTACCCTGTCGCTTCTGTCATCGGCCATTTTACATCACCTTCCAAGCGAACATAGGGATGATAACTACCATTACAATTGCAAATATGAATCCTGCAATGAATCCAGCGACACCTGTTGCGGAAACACCAGAATCAAGTTTCTGGTTCCTTGCAATAAGCTGGGCTCTGTAACGGATATCCTCGACTACGGTTTCAATGGGTCCCATCTGTGGGCTAATTACCATTGGTACGCCTTTTCCATATTCTTCATCTGCCATCTCAGTTACCTCCGAACAGTAGCATTCCAAGAAGTGACAATGTGATTGCCAGACCGATCATGATACCTTCTACCTTTCCTGCGTGCACACCGGAGTGGAATTTGTTGAGGTTACCGATAGCCATCATTTCCTTGTTGATGCTCAGTATCCTGCTTCTGACGGTTGCCATCTCGGCTGCCATTGGTTTAAGTCCGCCGGCTTCCTCAGCATCGTCTCCGCCGCCCTCTCCTACTTCAAGTACCATTGGGTCAGCGTCGAAAGCTCCAGGGTCCCTTGATGCGTATTCCTTGATCTTTCCGGTAATTGCGCCCATGTCCTCGGTACCGATGAAATCGATACATTCGACCTGTTCCTGGAATCTTGCAATTGCCTCAGCTGAAAGGTTCTCTACATAAGGGATTGCACCACTTGCACCGACGATCCTGTTGTCTTTGATACCATTCTTGTGGATCATGACAATAGCTTCACCGGTAATGTGTCCCTTTACTTCAGAACCTGTTACTAAGAGGAATCTGATGTTTGGGTTTGATATTACGTGTGCAACTACTTTTTCAAGACCGAGGTTCTCTGTCTTACATGGACCTGCTATACAGGCACCTGCATCCAGCATTGGACCGGCTGAGAGGTGTGAACCACATGTTACTACTGCAACACAGTTGTTGACATTGCCAACATCGTATTCTCCTTTAAGGATTGGCCATCCGACTGCTGGTTCTCTTTTATCTGCCATTTCACATCACTCCTAATGCGCTCATGACCAGGAGCATAAGTCCTGCAACAGCCAGACCTACTACTACTCCATAGAATGAGTTACCATAGAAACCTGCACTGTATGAGGTGTTCTCACGACCAGGATATGAGTTCATGAGTGGTTTTGTTGGTGACAGGGAGTTGATGAGGTCATCAGCTATTTTGTCAAGTTCGTCGAGCTGTTCCATTATAGGATCCATTGAATACTGGATTATATCTTCTCTCTCTGCTGCGAGGAGTGAGGTAAGTGGGTCCAGTACAAGGTGTGCCTCTGGGGCTGCGTGTACCATGCTCATTCCAATTCCTCCTTAGAAGGCAGCATTCCAGCTCCTACAACATCGTATGCATCTCTCTTTGTACGCTCATAGAATCCATTGAATGCTACGTACCAGAGTGCAATTCCAATGAGGATTGTAAGAGCACCTGATGCATTTGGATTAGTGGTTGCGACAATTCCTGCAACGATCATTGCGATTGCACCTTTTTCAACTCCTAGCATGAGTGTCCTGTCCTGTTTCTCATCTGGGCCAAGGCATGCATTGAATGGGTGAAGGATTGCCAGACCACCTGCAATGAAAATCACTGCAATGTATCCGGTAGTGATTACCTGGCTGAGTACAACCGGGAAGTCAAATGTTCCTGTCATTGCGACCGCAAGTCCAAGAATAGTGATTGTACCTGCTGTTGCGATCTCTGTCATGGATACTTCCATGATAGGGATGCCCATATTGAGGATCTTGTTAGCAATAACACCAATCATAAGTCCAATGATTGCTGCTACTATCAGTGCAATTACTGGTCCTGCAACACCGCCTACTGCAAGGCCGAATGTTGCTGCGATGACTCCCATACCAAGTGCAAGCATACCGATTGAAGGTACACCGGTACCAAGACCGTAACTTGCTACTCTTCTAACTGCTGCTGCGCCCCATACCATACCGCATATTGCGCCAAGGGCACCGATGAAGGACATATACTGTCCGACCATACCTACGAGGAAGTATGCTCCGTATATTCCTATAAGTCCGCCTAATACACCGAAGGCGATTATGTTATTCTGTGGAATTGCCTCTGCGGCTGCTCCACTTCCGCCTGCTGACATTTACAGACCTCCTATTGACAGTACACTGATAAGTGCACAGAAGAAAGTTGCTATAAGTGATGCGAGAACTGCCTTTGGGAATCTCTTGAACTTAGGGTCGTGGAAACCTTCGATAGTTCCTCCAATGTTATAGGATGGAATTACTGCGTTCACAAAGAAGATACCTACTGCGAAAACACTGGCAATACCTACAAGGTCTGCGAGTGGAAGTCCGTTCTCAACGCTCATAAGTGCGTAGTATACAAGTGAACCGCCGATACCACCAAGAGCACCACCGATCACACCACTTACAAATGATACGGTTGGAAGTCCGTGACCTTCAGTACCCTGTGATACATAGAGATCCTGCCTGTCCTTTGTAATTGGGTCGTACTTTACCTTTGCTGATGCTGGAGGACATCCGACACCATATGCGTAAACCCATGTTCCTACGATCATTGTTACAGACATCATGATCATTGCACCGACTGCACCGGATGCAATTACAAGTGCTGCGTTGTTTGTTACCTGCATCATTGCACCAGCTGTAACCAGACCTGTAAGACCTGCACCAGCTGCGAGCTGTACGGTACCAGTTCCGATACCAGTTGCCTGTGCCATAGCTGCTGGAGCACCACCTACTGGTACGAAGTGAACACTCCATGAAATTAATACTCCACCTAATGTGATCAAAATCACGTAGAGTATATTCTGCATTAAAATTCCTGCTACATCAATCATGCAGCCACCTCTGCTTCTGCTTCGTCTTCTTTGTATGTTCCAAATGCAGCGCGGGCAGCAACTTCAATGTTTCTGTTCCACAATATAAGAATAAGTACAATAATTACACCTGCAAGGACTGAAACCCAGCCAATTGCATCTCCTCTGCTTGGATCAAAAGTTGCTGTGACCCAGCCACTGAGGAATACGGTCATTCCAAAAGCAAGACCTGTTACAGGTCCACCGAATTTTGCACAGAACCATGAGTTGTCGATACCATTTCTAAGACCGGACTCTGCTTTTCTCACGATGTTACCGGAGTTTGCAGCGTTAAGACCGGATCCAAACTCGACAGCCTGGAATTCACGCTCTGCACCGTAGTGTACATCACCAGTTGATGAACCGATAGCACCGACAGTGATTCCCCAAATGAATGCCAGGAGTGGCAGTGGGAATGGGTGTGCCATTACGGCTACCATAAGATATGATACCACAAGGATACAGAATGTTGTGATAAATGAATATCCCATGATTACGGGTGTGTGGCTTCTAAGTATATCTAAATAAATTGGTTGTTTAAAACGTTTCTGACTTGCTGATCTTCCGAAATATGATGATACTGAGTATGTACCGTGTATTGCTGCAGCGACAATTGACCCAATAGCCAATGCCAGAGCAGCAGATGCACCAGTGCTCATCAATACGGTTGCGGTTGTTCCACCGATTGCACACATAAGTGCGTTTGATGGTGGTTCACCAGAAACAGCTTTGTTATAGATCCTGTGTGGATACATCATCTGAGGCGCAAGTTGCACTTGAGAGTTAGGGTTACTCTGTGACCCAACATCTGATTCAAGGTCTTCAGAGGCACCTGCAATAGTTGCGGCTGCTCCCATAAGTGCCAGTACGCCCATACCTGTGAGCGGTTCCATTCACATTTCCTCCTTTTTGTGTTGTATAATTAAGCGTAAATCGTGCCAAAATTACAATATTCTAACTTCGAATATTTTATCATAATTAATATGGCGTAGACTAACGTCAGGTGGTTTGCATTATATTAAATACTTCTTAAACCTTTCGAATGGAACAAGCCAAAATACGGGTCTTTTCATTTTGGCAGCTCAAAAAATACCAGTAGCAACCAACGGTTAAAATATATATTTCAAAAAATATTGGAATGCAGGATTTTATTCCCTGCGTGAGAAGTTAAGTATATATATGTCCGGTCTTGGCTGCTTGCCAGTTCCCCGCGCAAAGTCCATGTAACACCTATTGCAAAGAACTCTGCTATTTAATGATGCTACTTCTGCCGTACCAGGCACAAGTCTTGCAAAGAGGAATGAAGGCTCAACCTCTAAATTCTCGGAAGTCTTTTTCAGGTACTCATTAATATGTTCCTCAAAGATCTCCAGATCATCAAACTGTAATCCTCTTGTATTAATAGTTAAACCCTTACATCCGCATGGAAGAGCAAAAGCATCCATCTCAATAAGGAAGACAGGCTTTGCAAGCAGGTTCCTTAATTTATTCTCAAGTTCACCACGGTTCTTTGCCAGTGTATCTGTAATTGTCATAATTGCCCTCCTTCTAACTAAGGTGTTTAAGATTTCAGGGGTTTTAGTATATTCCCGCATCCTTCTGCAGTATATACTTTGATTATCTTTTCTGCAAGCTTTTTACAGTATCCGCATTTGTTGCAGACTTTACCGCACTGCTTCCACTGGTTAATGGCACCTTCCAGTTCCTTGTTTGATATGTAGAACAGGTCACGGATATCCCTTGGACAATCAAGCAGGTCCATAAGGTTACCATCATAAGATTCATTTGCATAGGCCTGGACATTGTTTAGTATCCAGTTAGGGAAGTGTGTCCTTCCTCCGATCTTGAAGGTATCTGTAATGTGCCTGTACTCTTTCAGGTCCTCAGGCCTTATCCAGGGAGATTTGATTAGTTGCTGTGGGTCGCTGATCCTGAGTGAAAGGCACTTGTAGTAATAATAGTCATCCAGAACATTCAGTTTTGGTCCGGGGCCATTGGCATGTGAAAAGAAATTGAAGTGCGCATACCTGAAGGGACACTGGTAAAGGCACCCTTCGTTGACGAGAAGCTTAAGGTCACAGGATACTGAGTCTCTTATTGCTTCAAGTTTTTCAAAATCCCTGTTTATTACAGGATCTATTACTATAGTGTCTGCACCAAGTTGTTCATAGAACTCAGCCTTTTGAGGCGAATCCACAAAGGACAGTACTGAGACGACAACTTCCATGTCGAAATCTTTTGACAACATCTCTATAAAATAAGGTTCAGCAACAGTTACTGCATCAACGCCAATGTTATGGAGCTGTGTAAAATACCAGTTTACTCTGTTATATCCTTCAGGAGTTAAGTGCTGGCCACCCATGCATGAACTGTTCAGGACCACTTCCATCTTCACATCTTCTTCATGGGCACGTGCTGTCTGCTCGGCAATCTCTTCAAGTCCCGGTGAACTGAGGTTAGTTCTTCCAGTGCCTACATAGTCAGGTGTGCCTGCCATGTAGATACCATAAATATCTTTGGAACCGGTAAGCAGCTCCTCAAGTGCTTCAAGGTGTCCTACGTGTGGCGCATACAGTTTCATTGCTTTGCTGGTACCCTTTAATTTAGATAAGTATTTTGGTTCCAGCTAGAAAAGCAAAAACCTTATCAATTAGTACAATGACCAATAATCCATGATTCTTGGTGCCTCTTCATTTGCAGGAAGTTTTTCCGATATAGCCTCTGAATTGCAATCAGTTGAACTTTACATGCCTAAACTTGGCGTGTATAAAGATTCTATTTTGCAGAAAGATATTCTTGAATCATTGCTCGATGAGCTTTCGACAGTTGATCTAAAAACATCACTTCATGCACCTTATTTTGCAGATGTCCCTACTTATCCGAAGGATGTTGTGGTTGACATGGCATCAATGGGTGAAAGGGAATTCCGCCTGATGCGTGAATCAATTGAACTGGCATCCCGACTGGGTTCTGGTGCAATAGTATTGCATCCCGGTAGATTTAGCTGTGAGGATGACCGTGAATCATGTTTCAACAAAATGGTGTCTAATCTGAAAGTTCTGGCATCAGATGCGCAGGACTCTGGAGTGATGCTTGGTCTTGAGAACAAAGAAGGCACTTCTACTGGCAATTTATGTTGTGATGCCGTAGAACTTGTGCGCGCAGTTGAGACGGTAAATTCTGATTTTCTTGGTGCAACCTTCGATATTGGTCATGCTAACCTTACATGTGGCGGCGACTGTAATAAGCTCAGGCAGTTTGCAAAGACCATGGCTCCACATGTAATTCATGTCCATGTGCACGATAATGGTGGAATATGGACAGATGAGTATGACGGTGACCAGCACCTTGCTCCGGGTGCAGGTACTATAGATTATACTGTCCTGAAGGAACTGAATAATTATAAGGGAATATTTAACATGGAGGTTTTCTCCATGGATGATGTGCGTACAGGAAAGGCAACAATAAGAAAAGCCCTGAGTGATTAGTTTCTCAGCACAACTCACAAATCAAAAACGTTCAAAATCACAGGCTCATGTTATAGTTGGGTGGCACCACAAGTACAAGCACGTCAGATATCTGAAGCACTTTTTCGGTAACTGACCCAACTATTTTTTTAAGCCCATTCTTTCCCTGCGTGCCGATGACTATGCGGTCCACACCTTCATTTCTTGCGATTTCCACTATTTTTTCGGGTGCACTGCCGTCCTCTATTATAGTATCAATCCTATCTTCGTCGCATCCGGCTTCAGTAAGGATGTCTGTGATGGTGGAAATAACACTGTCAGCTCCTTTCTTTTGCCAGGTCTTTCTGGAAAAACCCTTGTCAGGGACTACATGAAGAACTATAAGTCTGTAATCATGATTCAGGGCTATCTTTGCAGCCACCTTTGCGGCATTTGATGAATATATCGAACCATCGGTCGGGATGAGTAGTTTCATTCAAAAACTGAATTGTATAGGTTATAATTAAATATGTTGGAATCATTGTGTAATACACTGGCTGCAATACCGTGTATTTGTAGTCTGCAGATAAGTTCTTGTACGGGTGAATGGTGATGAACAAGTATCAGAAATTCAAAAAAATGGATAACAAAAGTTACTCCGATGTAACTCGTTTTTTAAAAGAAACTACTCATCTGACAGCACGTGAATGGGTAATCTCCAGGATGTGTGCAGACTTCAAGAATCTCTCCAATCACTCAGAAATGACCTGGATAGGCGAGAACCTCCCGGAACTCGTTCCATTTATGGATGAGCAATATTCCAGGCAGGAAGTCTCAAACGCACGTGCTTCGTTCAAGAAAAAAGTCCAGCGCAGCGGTACGACATTCTTTTACGCATATTATGCAGGTCTTATCACTCAGGAAGAAATGCTGCAGATCATCCATCAGATGGTGAAGGATATCAAAAAACTAATGGATACCGAGGGCAGTGAAGTCCCGGAAGAGCATGCAACTGAGGTTCAGATGCTCGTTGCCGAGGTGCTTAGAAATATCAATGAATCTCTGGATGAGGCTTATTACTGAACATACAAACAAGATCAAAAAATAGTGATCAGAATCACGCAATCAGGGTTCGATTCCATTCCTGTCACAGTAATTGAGATATCCAAGCAGCATTCTCATTTCAATCTGCCTGATATACCTTGCCTGTACTTTGGATACATGCAGGGTATTCTCACCCATTTTGAGTTTTATGTCGGAATCTTTTGGCATGCTCATTTCAGCAGGAACAATAGCAGGCCCTCCACAGGTTGTGCAAAGTCTGTAGTCTTTCTTTGCCTTGCGGATAAAATCCTCAACTTCAGTTTCAACTTTTATTTCTCTTGGTACATCTATCATGGGTACAAGGCAGCATTCTGTATACTTAAGTCTTATCCATTTTGAGAATGTTGTGTTTTCTCAGGGCAAATTTAAATCGAATGAGTTGTATTCTAAAGTCCATGATGATGAAAGACAGGGGTAAACTGGTCATCTGGCCGGCATACATCGATAAGACCAAATCAAGAAAAGATGGTCGCATTGTTTCCAGAAAGACCTCTGTACAGTCCCCTACAATTACTGAGATAAACCAGGCTGCAGCAAAGCTTGGGTTGAATCCTGAAGTTGAAGCAGACAAAGCCTATCCTAAAAGCTGGTGGGAAGCAAAGGGCAGAGTACTTATTGATAACACTGCACCCAAAACTCATCACTGCAGAAGGATATGCGCAGCTATCAAGGAAATGCGTTCCTGATAGCATCCGCTATTTTTTAATTCCAATTTAATTTGCAAAAAAAGGATATAATATAGCTGTTGCGTTAGCAACAGCAGTTTATGCTTATGCTATTGGCCACATTCCAAAGTTCGCATCAAGTATAAGAATAGCAAGACCGATAACAATACCGACTGCAACCACTGTTTTAGGGTCTACATGTATTGCTTTCTTGTCAGCTTCGTAATATCTCATAAGACCGGCAGATGACATCAAGCCATTACCACTGGATTTCTTTTTTGCCATAATATCTCCATTTAGTGTTAATGATTATTTAGTGAGTAATATATAAACTTTATATTAACCATTTATGGTGGTTATTATTAATTTACCTGACCCTCTCATGTCATTAATGATTTAAAAGATTGCGCATTCATGCCAGAAGTTCATCCAGCAAAAATGGCGGGTAGAATACTCCCTTCTCTGTAATCACCGCAGTCACATTTTCCATAGGTGTTGCATCAAATGCCGGGTTGTAAACCTTCACATCAGCAGGTGCTATCTGAACATCCTTAAAGAAACGCAGTTCATTTGCATCTCTCTGCTCGATGGTGACAGTGTCTTCCCAGTTGTTCGGGTCAAAGGTTGATATTGGTGCTGCAACAAAGAATGGGATCTCATGTTCTCTTGCAAGGACTGAGTGTGTGTAAGTTCCTATTTTGTTGAACACTGCATCTCCTGTTATCCTGTCAGCTCCGACAATCACTTTGTCCACCATGCCTTTGCTCATTACATGTCCTGACATTGAGTCAGAAATGAGTGTAACATCAATATTGTCCTGCATGAGTTCCCATGTTGTAATTCTACCACCCTGATTCAGTGGCCTTGTCTCGCATGCGATTACTTTGATGTCTTTACCTGCCTCGACAGCAGAACGGATAACTCCAAGTGCAGTTCCCCAGTCAACACATGCCATCTTGCCTGCATTACAGTGTGTCATTACCGTGTCACCATCTTCAAGCAATTTCGCTCCGTGTTTTCCAAGTTTCTTGTTAGTCTCAACATCCTCGTCAGCGATGTTCTTAGCTTCAGCCAGCACTACATCCTTGATACCGCTGAGGTCGTATGCATCTGAGATTGCACCCATTGTCCTGTCAACTCCCCATGCAAGGTTAACTGCTGTGGGTCTTGTTGCTTTGATGGTTTTTGCAGCTACATTCAGATCTCTTATGAGTGCATCCATGTCACTTGCACTGCTCAGGGTTGCGGCAAGTGCGATACCATAGGCACCGGCAGCTCCAAGTGCCGGAGCTCCCCGCACACGCAGGGACTTTATTGCTTCACAAAGGGAAGCAAGCGTTTTGCATTCAATGACCTTGTACTCCATTGGGAGAAGTGTCTGGTCTATCATTACAATTGAATTAGAGTCATCATTCCAGTCTATGGTTCTCATGGTATCTGTCTCTCTAAATGTCAGAACCGGGATAAAAATGTAAAGGTTAACTTCAGTTATCCATACCTATATAAATAAAAGTAGTTTACATCAGGTTAACCCATTAACGAGGTGAGTATATACGGGTCTTTCAAACTACATCGGCAGGTATTGGGCAGGCGCTGAAGCTATTTATGCAGTAATACTTGCAATGACATTTACAAGTGTACTGAGAACTTTTTCAGATGCCTCCGTTACCTCGTACATGCCCGTAGTGTACTCCGCACTTTTTTGCTGTATTGCCTGGGGACTGGCAGATGGACTTTTCTATGTATGGGAACGCAGGTATAATCTCAAAATGGAGAATGAGATAATTGACCTGTGCAAGTCCCGTCTTGACACTGAGGCTGCAATATCGATGATACATGACCAGTTGTCCAATACGATACTCAGCAACATTGATGAAAGTAAAAGGCAGGATCTGTATCTTGACCTGATATCCTATCTGTCTGCTGCCGGAAGGAAAGAATTCGTGCGTCCAAGAGATGCATTCGATATTGTGGCAGGAACCCTACTTGTCTCCACTCTGGCCGGGCTAATGGTCCTCTCTCCTTTTTTTGTAGTGCCGGATATGTATCGTGCTCTTGCGATATCCAACTGGCTCGGAATAATCCTGCTTTTTGTGACCGGTTACTTCAGGACATATGAACAAAGCCCAAAGGACAGGTTAAGGTCAGGATTTATCACTGCTGTTGTTGGTATGACTATCGCTGTTGTAACTGTGGTAATCGGCGGGTAATGTTCTCATTTTTTGTGGGTATTTTGTCCGATCTTCTCTTTCTCTTTGTTTTGCCTTTCATTTATATACTCTCTATTCATATTATCAGCAAATGCGAAAACCCCTGATAATCCACGACCCGGTACACAAGACTATCATACTCGATGAGTTCGAGCAGATGGTGCTGAACACAAAGCATGTCCAGAGGCTCAGAAATATACAGCAGCTAGGTCTTGTGGATCACGTATATCCCGGTGCCAATCATACCCGTTTTGAGCATAGTATCGGTACTATGCACATGGCATCTGTCATAGGGCGTTCCCTTTCACTTGAAGATGAAGATATTCGCAAAATAAGACTTGCAGGACTTCTGCACGACGTAGGTCATTCTGCATTCTCACACGCTGTGGAGAATGTACTCAAACGTAACCCTCAGTTGCAGCCGGTGATCGAAGGAAAGAAGTTCATAAAACACGAAGCTTTTTCCAGAGATATTATTTCAAGGATATTGCCACAGGATAATTACCTTGCAGGCTATGTGGAATCTGAATTTGGAATAGATGCGTTCGACTTTTTTGATGAGATCTCAAAGATAGCAACCGGAGATTCACGTTCCATATCAAAACCATATCTGGCACAGGTAATTGCAGGTGATGTGGATGCTGACCGGATAGATTTCCTGCTGCGTGACTCCTATCATACTGGCGTGTCCTTCGGACTTATCGATGTAGACCAGATAATCAGTAGTCTAATAATAAAGGATGAAAATATCGTCCTTGGAAGTACGGACGGTTCAAGCTATGGCAACGATATGGCATTGACTGCCGCAGAATCCATGCTCATATCCCGTGCACACCACTATACTGCAATCATTCACAATCCAAAAACCCAGGCTGCAAGGGTGATGCTTCTATATGCACTTGAGGATACCCTTGAACAATTCAAAAACAAATCCGGGGCAGATGCGGCAAAGAATGAAATTATCCGCTTTTTCACAGAGTACAATGACAACGACCTGCTCAATTTCATAAGGTCAAATGCATCTGAAAAATCCCTGTCTTTGCTTGATAATCTCCGTGAAGGCAGGTTGTATGAACCAGTTGCAAGGCTCAGCCAGAAGATACTCAGGCCATCCACAAGGATGTCACTTTCAACAATTGCCCGGCATGGTGTGGCTACAAAGAGACTTGAAACAAGGCTTGCAAAGGAACTTGGCGATGTACTTGTGGATCTGACTGTTGCATCAGGTGTTCCAAAAAGCATGCGTGTTGCAATGGATGATGAAGATGGCTTCTTCTATGATGAATCCGCACTCGCTAATGGTCTTGTCCGTGCAATATCACGCCAGCTCTCACTTACTGCATTTTCCCATCCTGATGTTGTCATGGATAAAGATTCACCTGATGTACTCTCAGAACTTCGCAGGGTTGTTGATGACCTTTCACCAAGACTTCTGCATTATACAAGAGAAGATCATTATCTTCCAATTGAGGGTATAATCCTGTTATTCTATGCTGTGCACAGTATTTTTGTGGATGAAAAACCGGGATTTGTTTCAGTTCCTCGTCTGAGGCACATAACATGGCTCTACCGTACTATCCGTGAACTTGGTACTTTCGCTAGACTCAAGAATCTCTTTGATTATTCATTCCATGAAAGGTATGGTTTCCCGTATTCTGAAAAGGTCTTTGAGGATATTCAGGTCCTGGTTGCCATGGGTATAGTTGATGAGGATCTTCGTTATTATGAAAAAGATGGAAGGTTCCGGCAGAGTTATGAATATGTGCTTACATGGGAAGGGGTTGAATATGCAGGCACACTTGCAGATGCATATCGTCCGGAATTTGAAGAAATGATGTCTCATCTTTCAATGGTCAAACATTCTATCAAAAGGGATATAGTTACTATCCCTTCAAACAGGTATGTAGCTAAAAAACGTTCCATAGGTGTAAAATAATGTTAACAGGCGAGTTGGTTTTGCTGAAGACTTCCCATAGGGATAGGGTCAAAGAGTTCATTGCGAAAGTTTCCGATGATCAGCTGCATACGAATTTTGGAATAATTGAGCTGTCATCTCTTGTTGATAAAGAACCAGGGGATACAGTTGTATCTCACATGGGTCAGGAATTCACAATTCAGCGTCCTAAGATGCCGGATTTCTTCAGGCATGCAAAAAGAACCGGCGCTCCTATGATGCCAAAGGATATTGGCATGATCATTGCTTACACCGGTCTTAATAAAAATGATGTTGTTCTTGATGCAGGCACAGGCTCAGGAATTCTTACAATGTACCTTGGTTCGATTGCAAAAAGGGTTGTAACATATGAGGTGAATGAGGAATTCATGAAGGTTGCAGCTAAGAATGTGCAGAGTGCTGGCCTTGATAATGTAGAACTTCGCTGTGGCAATATTGTCGATGAGATTAAGAACATCGATGAAAAGTTCGACGTTATAACTCTTGATACGCAGAACACCAAGGACGTTATTCCCAATGTAAAGAAGGTACTCTATCCGGGTGGATTCATTGCAACTTATTCTCCGTTCTTCGAACAGACAAAGGAAATACGTGATGCACTTGACGCAGAGGGCTTTGACGAGGTTATGACTATGGAGTTCACTGAACGTGAGATCTCATTTTCTTCAAGAGGAACTCGCCCTTCAACATCAAAAGTAGGTCATACAGGCTTTATAACAATAGC
The DNA here is from genome assembly GCF_031312595.1 of Methanolobus sediminis. Taxonomy (NCBI): domain Archaea; kingdom Methanobacteriati; phylum Methanobacteriota; class Methanomicrobia; order Methanosarcinales; family Methanosarcinaceae; genus Methanolobus; species Methanolobus sediminis. Next base: position 1,813,462 of record NZ_CP133592.1, read on the forward strand.
AAGAGCCTGAATTCTTTTTTTAAAATATATTTTTTTCGAGCTTTTTTTTGAAATTACCTCACACCTTCATTGGTGATGGTAAATTCACAGGTGCCACCTTCCGGGAGTGAGCGGTGTTTCCAGAGTTTTGCACGTCTTTTTCCATCTCCGGTTTTTTCAAGCTGGATGATGGTTTTAGATATATGCTCGATCCCGCTGCCGCCTATGGGTCTAACACCACCTGCCATGTCGCTGTAGACCTGATTTGTCATAACGGCAACTATTCTGTGTTTGCGTGCGATAGCATGTATAAGTCCTATCTGGTTTGCAAGCTCTCTTCTTGTCCTTATGCCGGATTCTTCCTGGTCAAGTTCAAACCTGTAAAAAGCGGTTGCAGAGTCTATGAGTATCAGCCCTACTTTGTCTGATATGAGTTTCTCTATCTCTTTTACGGCTGCATATTGTTCTTCAAAATTGTGAGGTTCAAAGATAATTATCTGCTGAGCTATCTCTTTAGCATTCTCTCCGGCGATCTGCCTGAACCTGTCTGGCGAGATGGCTTCAGTATCTATGTAGATAGCTTTTTTTCCTTTTTTGACACATTCCACTGCAAGCTGAAGACACAGATTTGTCTTTCCACTTCCCGGTTCTCCGAATATCTGTGTGACTACGCCTGCTTCAAATCCTCCGCATAAAAGATTATCAATAGGCTTGCAGCCGGAACTTAGTTGCTCAGTTATCTTTACACCTCTTTACCAGGATTATCTGCTATAATGGGGTTTATAATATACATCTTTTGGCACTGGTAGTGCATTTTTCTTTTATGTCTTTTTCTTTTTTAACCTCTGTAGAACTCCGGTTGATATGGGTGCACAAACATTGATATTTTTGATTTCCATAAAACAATGAGGATTTAAAACCAAAGTTACCATCCGCCAAAGGCGGCACATTACAATAATGTGGTATGGGTATAATTCAAAATGTAATTATGGTAATGATTAGAATGCTACAAAGGCCTGCAAAGAAAATATCTTCGAGTATTATGCATATTGTTTTTCTTCTGATTGGAAAACGCCGGCTTCGCCGGAACCTTCGGTATGGCTCTCGTTATTCATGACTCTAGCAAATCTGTTTGCAAATGTTTCTTAAAATAGCTTATTTCTCCTTGGGTAGCTCTATGATAATCGTGTATGTTTCATTGTTATTATCATATCTGTCTAATCTATGATTCATATTTGATAACGAACATGGTGTGATATACTTCAATGTATATTCAAATGCAGTTTGAAAAACCATTATTAAGCTAAAAGCCATTTGTATAATTTACCTTCTGGAAACAGGGGTTTTAACAACTGCAATGTCTGATGAATGCGTTTTTCAATCTGGCATTGTTGTTCCTCTCCAGAATGGGACTAATATAATAGTTTATTTATATACAATCTAGGGACGCGAGAAAATGGTTGAAGTGGTTATATATACAACACAGACTTGCCCGAAATGCGAGCAATTAAAAAAGGTACTTAAATCTAAAGGAGTTGAATTCGCAACAGCAGATATGTCTACTCCTGAAGCTTTGACCGAACTAAAATTCAATGGTGTTTTCACCATGACTGCCCCGGTACTCCAGATCGGCGATGAGTTTTTAACTCATAAGGAACTGTTCAGTGGTCCTGACGTGAACCTGGAAGCATTGGGCAGCATACTCTAAGTGCAATCAAAATAAAAGGTGGGAATGATGGACGTATGTGCTACTAATATTAAGGACAAGGTCGAACTTGAAAATGCAGAGTTGGGAACTGACATGCAGGTTCGCGCAGAGGAAGATGAGAGGACAGATACCAGTATGACAACACTCACAAAACAGCATGCTATACAGAAGACGCTCGATGGTCATGATATATCCATAATGCCAAAGGTACGTACTACCGCCGGGCATATGGTGGAATGGGATCGCAGTATAATTGTGAACCAGTTGTTAAAGGAAACAAAGCTTGCTGAAAGATTCCACGGCAAGCCTGGCATCGAAAAGGATGAGGCACTTGAAATTGCAAAGGATGTAGAGCGCCGTATCAGAAGTCTTGATCTCAAATTCCTTTCAGGTCCGCTTATCAGAGAAATCGTCAACATGGAACTTCTCCAGAGGGGCCATGTTGAATGGAGGAACATCTCCACAAGGATAGGTACTCCTGTATACGATGCATGTGAGATAGACCTTGGAAGCGGTTTTGAGGCAAACGATAACGCAAACCTCCAGGAAAACGCTGAAACATCTCACAAGAAGAAGGCAGACAAGATATCAAAGGAACAGTATCTGTTACTTTTGCCACCAAAGCTTGCTGACCTGCACCTTAACGGTGACATTCACATTCATGATCTTGAATACCTTGGAACCCGTGCTTTCTGTCAGGACTGGGACCTCAGGTATTTCTTCTACTACGGTCTTATGCCGGATGGCTCAGGTGCCAAGGCAAGTGTAGCCGGTCCTGCAATGAAGGCAGAGGTTGCAATCCTCCATGCAGTGAAGGCCCTGGGAAGTGCCCAGACAAACTTCGCAGGTGGTCAGGGATTCTACAATTTCCTTACATTCCTTGCTCCCTACCTTGAGGGCAAGACTTACAGTGATGTAAAACAGCTCATGCAGATGTTCGTGTATGAGATGACCCAGATGATGGTAGCCCGCGGTGGGCAGGTAGTATTCTCCTCAGTCCAGCTTTCCCCTGGTGTGCCAAAGCTCTGGAAGGACAAGCCTGCTGTTTACAAGGGACGTGTCCACAATGGTGAGAATGGTACTCAGGAACGCACCTATGGAGAGTTTGAGCGTGAGGTCCGTCTTGCATTCAAGGCACTTATGGACGTAATGATCGAGGGTGATAACTGGGGCAAACCTTTCAACTTCCCTAAGCCTGAGATCTCAATTGAACCTGACTTTATGGAAGAGGATGAATTCTTCAACAAGGCACATCCTGAGCTGCCAACATACGAAGAACTCTATGACATGACCTTCGAACTTGCAGCAAAGTTCGGAACTCCATATTTCGATAATCAGTTACCAGAATACAGAGGTGCAGGTGAGGGCATATCCTGTTATCAGTGCTGTGCATACCAGTTCTCAGCAAATGCTGATGCAGATGACAGTTTTGACGATAAGCTCCTGTTCAAGGATGGAAAACATTTCTCAATGGGTTCCTGGCAGGTAGTATCTCTTAACTGTCCAAGAGCGGCATACAGGGCAGGCGGGGATGATTCTGCTCTGTTTGCTGACCTCAAACTACTAATGGATCAGTGTATTCAGCTCTTTAAGACAAAGCGTAACTGGATGGAGAACATCATTGAGAACAACAGGATGCCATTTGCAACACAGAGGCCAAAGGACCCTGTAACAGGTGAGAAAGGATGCGTTGCAGTGGACATTGATTCACTTGTATGCACCATCGGTGTTGTAGGTATCAATGAAATGGTCCAGTACCACACCGGTTCACAGTTGCATGAATCCAGGGATGCATTCAAGTTTGCCATCAGGGTAATGACCGAGATGGAAATGTATGCACATGAGCTCAGCCAGAAATATGGTCTTGAGATCGCTCTTGCACGTACACCTGCTGAAACAACAGGTCAGAGATTCTCAGTATCCGACATGCTTCATGATGAGTACAGGGACTGTGTCCTTGAAGTTGTAAAGGGTGACAAGGAAGCTGCTCTTGCGAATCTAAGAAAAACAACAGATCTGCCTGTCTACTACACCAACGGTACACACGTACCACCAGGTGCCAACATCTCACTTATTGACAGGATAAACCTTGAGCATGTGTTCTTCCCGATAGTCGATGGTGGAAACATCTGTCACATCTGGATGGGTGAAGGTTCACCTGATGCAAAGGGACTCAAGGAGTTTGCAATGAACATTGCAAAGAACACTCAGATTGGTTACTTTGCTTTCACCAAGGATATGACTGTGTGTCTTAATGACTTCCACATGATGTCCGGTCTTAAGTGCACATGTGAGAACTGTGGTTCCACCAATGTCGAGCAGATGTCCAGGGTAACCGGATATGTGCAGGCAGTAAGTGGCTGGAACAATGGTAAGAGGCAGGAACTTGTTGACAGGATGCGCTACAGCTCCTCAGACATGATTTGAAGCTAAGTATATGAAAGTAAATTATGGGAACACTGTTCCCATATCTACTGTAGATTGGCACGGAAAGGTGTCAATCGTCTTCTTTTTACGTGGATGTCCTTACAGATGTCCTTATTGCCAGAACCATGAGCTTCTTTTTGAAAGCAACATGGTGGAAGCTTCCATACTTGAAGCAGAGATGAAGAAGTCACGGCCTTTTGTCAGCAGTGTGGTTTTCTCAGGTGGAGAACCACTGATGCAGAAGGATGCTGTGATCCATCTTGCAAAATATGCAAAAAAGATTGGTCTGCTCGTCGGCATTCATACCAATGGCCATTATCCTCACGTAATGGCCGAACTTATGGGTGAAGGGCTTGTGGACAAATTCTTCATCGATGTGAAAGCTCCGCTGGATAATGCTGAAAGTTATGCTAAAGCAATAGGGTGTAGGGATTTTACTGATATGCATATTGACCCAAAGGTAGCAGTAGATAAAGTATCCCGATCTATCAATCTGGTTCTGAATAATGGTATAGAACTTGAATTGAGGACGACCATTATCCGTGACTTCATGGGAAGTTCGGATGATGTGCACAACATTGCACGTTCCATCAATGAACTTACTGGCAGAAGAGATGTTGTCTATGTGCTCCAGCAGGGATTTGCTGACAGGGCCCTGCTTGAATCTCTCAGGGACAGAAAGCCTCTAGTTCGTGATGAACTTCTTGACTTGGCTCATGTTGCCCATGAATTTTTGGATAATATCTACATCAGGACAAAAGAGAAAGGCAATGAGAAGCTTAACTTCGAATCGATTTGAAGTTTAAACAATTTTTTAATACTTTCCTGTTAATCATTTAATTATACTTTAAAAAGGTGTGATTAAATGAAAGCAAAATTTGTTAGCATTGCTGTACTAATCATTTTACTGGCAGCTACTTTTATATCCGGCTGTGTGAGCAGCTATAAAGAATCCTCTATACAGTCTGCTGATTACATGACGGTTGAAGAGTATGATGATTCGTATGCAAGGAATGCCGTTCTGGATGAATCCGGATACGCTGATTATGGCGGAACTTCAACTGCTTCTGTGGATCGAAAAACAATAGCCACTGTGGACATGACCATACAGGTCAGCGATGCTGCAAAAGGTGTTGATGATATCTCTGAAATGGTAGAAGCATCAGGTGGATATGTTTCCAGTTCCTCTATATATGATTCATATTATGATTCCAATGAAGGCAAGGAAGGCTATATTACTGTCAGGATCCCAGAATCTGAATCCTCCTCTTTCCTTGAGAATGTAGGTGAACTGGGTGAAGTAACAAGTAAAAGTGTAAGTGCACAGGATGTTACGGAAGAGTATATTGATGTAAGTGCACGTCTGGATAATCTTCAAAGACAGGAAACCCGTCTTCAGGAGATTCTCAATATGACTGAAACTGTTGAGGATGTTCTGGCAGTTGAAAAGGAACTTGAAAGGGTTCGTGGTGATATTGAAAGCCTTACAGGAAGGCTGAATTATCTTGATGATCGTGTTGAGTTTTCAACCATCAATATCCGTGTAACAGAACCAAGGCCAATAACTCATTCATGGGGTATCAGGGATGCAATATCTGAATCTGTTAACGGTTTCATATCAATTGTCAATGCACTGATAATCCTTGTCGGTTATCTTCTGCCACTTGTAATCGTTTTGATTTTCTTTGGCGGAGCTGGTGTGTTAATCAGGAGAAGAATGAGAAGATAGGTTTTTAGTTGGATTTTTTAAGCTGGCATTGAACTGCCAGCAAAATTAATTTTCAGCTTTTAGTATTAGGCTTTAGTTACCAATGCTTCTCTGTCAAGTAATTATATATAGCACATTAAAATAGCAGATAACTATGAATGATCCTATTTCCGTATCCGAACTGGGTGAACGTCCTCTTATAAGTCGTTTATCCGGTATTTTCGGTTCAGTCTATAACCCTGATGTTCCATTGGGTGCAGGGCCTGATGATTGTGCTGTTGTTGATATTTCTGAAAATGAGTATATGGTGATAACAACAGATATGTTGCACCGCAAGACTGATTTTCCTCTTTGCATGACTCCGTGGCAGATTGGGTGGATGTCTGCTGCGGTTAATTTCAGTGATGTTGCGTCAATGGGTGCCAGGCCAATAGGTTTTCTATCAGCCATGGGTTTTTCTAAGGATACTGAACTCTCATTTGTTGATGAAATTTCAAGGGGAATGAACGATTGTGCAAAGTTCTGTGGGACTTCAGTTATAGGTGGCGATATCGATACTCACGATGAACTTACGATCACCGGTACAGCCCTTGGAAAAGTAAGCAAATCGGAACTTCTGACCCGAAGAGGTGCAAAACCCGGCGATATTATATGTGTAACTGGTTTTGCAGGTTCAGCAGGAGCTGCGTTGCATGCCCTTGAAAATGATATTGATATTCCGGATAGTCTTATGAATACTCTTCTTGAACCAGTTCCACGGGTTAATGAAGCTCAGGAACTCTCCCGTACAGGTGCCGTGACCAGTATGATGGATACCAGTGACGGACTGGCAATGTCGCTTCATGACCTCGCAGACCTTAATAAAGTGGGTTTCAAAATAGATGAGAAATCTCTTCCTATACAGCAGGAAATCGTAGATTTTATAAGTTCAGAACGCTCTGTTATTACTGATTTTGCACTTTATACAGGTGGTGATTTTGAGCTACTTTGCACAGTTTCCCCTGATATGCTGGAAGCTGCTCAAAGCGCATGTTATTTAAATGTTATAGGAGAAGTAGTTGACCGGGAAGTTGGTACTACACTTAGGTGCCATAACGGAGAAAACCTGACGATAAATCGAAAAGGTTATCTACAATTGGGGAATTAAGATTAGGCAGGATTAGTTTACGATATTTAATAATACAGTTCAATTTACGATTTAAGGAAGGTTTAGAATGCGAAATAAGCTTAAATTAATTTTATTTGGATTATCCCTAATAATATTCACAGGACTGGCATTAGGTTCTGCTCCTACTCTTTCTAATGTAGGTTCTAGTAGCATCTCTTTGGACAGTGCTGTAATCAGTTATGATGTGAACCAAAGTGATGCAGATACTCAAATCGAATATGGAACCACTCCCTCTTTAGGTTCTTCCAGTGCTATTTACAGTGGTCTATCTAGCTATAGTGAAACTCTTTCCGGTCTAAGTTCAGGCACTACTTATTATTATAGTGTTTTTGCTTACAATTCAAGTAATCCAGGTGAATTTTCCAATTCCACGATAGACAGCTTTACTACTACTGCTGCCAGTACTGACAGTGCTCCTGCCCTCTCTAATGTAGGTTCTAGTAGCATCTCTTCGGACAGTGCAGTGATTAGTTATGATGTGAACCAAAGTGATGCAGATACTCAGATCGAATATGGAACCACTCCCTCTTTAGGTTCTTCCAGTGCTATTTACAGTGGTTTATCTAGCTATAGTCAAACTCTTTCCAGTCTAAGTTCAGGCACTACTTATTATTATAGTGTTTTTGCTTATAATTCAAGTGACTCAAGTTTATTCTCCAATTCCACGATAGACAGCTTTACTACTACTGCTGCCAGTACTGACAGTGCTCCTGTCCTCTCTAATGTAGGTTCTAGTAGCATCTCTTCGGACAGTGCAGTGATTAGTTATGATGTGAACCAAAGTGATGCAGATACTCAGATCGAATATGGAACCACTCCCTCTTTAGGTTCTTCCAGTGCTATTTTCAGCGGTTTATCTAGCTATAGTGAAACTCTTTCCGGTCTAAGTTCAGGCACTACTTATTATTATAGTGTTTTTGCTTATAATTCAAGTGACTCAAGTTTATTCTCCAATTCCACGATAGACAGCTTTACTACATCTGCTTCCTCTTCTGCTCCAGATGCTTCATTCACAACAAATGTAACAGATGATGAAGGTGAAGTTCCTCTTACAGTTCAGTTCAATGACACTTCAGATAATGATCCGACATCTTGGGAATGGGACTTTGATGATGGTAGCGCTAATTCAACAGTTCAGAATCCAGTCCATACCTTTGATTCTGTAGGCACTTATGATGTCACTCTGACCGCAACCAACGCTGATGGTTCTGATTCTACAACTACGACAATTACTGTGTATTCCCAGACCTACTACACAGGTGACAGGATATGGGATGAGAATGCCAATCAATCAGCAGATAAATATATCTGGGATGCAAAGTCTTTCTCAGGTTTCTTCTATGACCTTGAATCAGGTTTCAGTTCTGAGAGCATGACCATCTATAACATAGACCGTTCACTTGGTGACGGTGACATTGTTTACCAGACAAGTCCGGTAGAAACCGACTTTGAAAACTCGGATTGGGGTTCATATCAGGTTATTGGATTTATGGCAGAGAAATACTTCGCAGGATACACTGATGATACAGATATCGATGGTGTCGATGAAGTAAGTCTTATGTCTGCAGGTCAGCTCTCAAAGGTTCTTCTTGATGATGATGACAAAGAGTCTGTTTATTCTGGTTCTTCACTTATACTTGAGGAAGGTTATGAACTGAATGTCGTTGAAGTTGACGTCAATGGAGACAGTGTTTATGTAACCCTCACACAAGATGGCGATGAACTTGATAGTGCAGTAATTTCCAGTGGAGATGACTATGTATATGAGACCGATCTTGGCGATGCAGATGATGTAGCATTGATAATTGTTCACATCGATGATGTATTCAGTGGTACTGAATCAAATGCTGTCTTCATCCAAGGTGTCTTCCAAATATCAGATGATTATGTTGAACTTGAAGACGGTGAATCCTATGGCGAGATGGAAATCACATCCATAAGTGACGACCTCATTGAAATGGAAAACGATGGGACAGTTTCACTTTCAAAAGGCAAGACAATTAATCTTATGGGCAGTATCAATCTCATAGTTGCTGACAACGATGATCTCAGATTTGCTCCATATGTTGACATGTCTGACCCAGGTACATACGAACTCCGTGGTACAGTTGCAGAAGAAGATGAGCTTCTCACATGGACGCCTCTTAACTTTGAAGGTTTCTACTATGATATTGATGAGGGTATACAAACTGAGAAACTTGAACTGACAGCTATATCCGGCAGAACAATTGACGATGGTGACCTTGTTTACACTAGTGTGCCTAAGCCTGTTGAGTTTGAACACTCAGACTGGGGAGAATTCCAGGTAATCGGATTTATGGCCGAGAAATACTTCGCAGGTTATACAGATGATACAGATGTCGATGGTGTTGATGACGTAAGCCTCATGTCCAACGGCCAGCTCTCGGAAGTTCTGCTTGACGACGATGATAAAGCATCAGTTTATTCCGGTTCCTCATTGATCCTTGAGGAAGGTTATACTCTGGATATAATTGAAGTCGACACTAGTGGTGACAGTGTACTTATTGAACTGTATCAGGACGGAGATGAAGTAGATACTGAAATCGTATCTGCGAACGATGATTATGTCTATGAGAAAGACCTTGGTGATGCAGATGATGTGCCTATCATAATAATACACTTCAACGAGGTATTTGCCGGTAGCGAATCAAACGCTGTCTTCGTAGAGGGTATTTTCCAGATATCAGAAGATTATATCAGTCTGGAAGATGGAGATACTTATGGCGAGATGGAGGTTACCAGTTATAGTGAAGATTCCATTGTCATGAAGAATGAGGATTCAATCAGTCTTTCAAAAGACAAGGATATCACTCTCATGGGAGAAGTTGGTATAAGGGTAGCTGACTCAGGTACTCTAAGATACTATCCATATGTTGAAGTTACAACCGCTGCTTCCCAGGCACTGACCATTAGCCTTAGTGACTCTACTGTGTCAGAAGGCGATGAGGTAACAATCACCGTAACTTCACGCGGTTCAAGAATAGCAGATGCCACTGTTAAGGTGGAAGGAACTACTATCGGAACCACTGATGATGAAGGTACAATTGATTATGACGCAGATGAGATTGGTACTCTAGAGATAACTGCCGAAAAGGATGGTTACACATCTGCTTCTGAAGATCTTGAGGTAATTGATCCTGATGATGAAACCAGGAAGATGAGCATCGAGGTCTCACCTGATAAGGTTTATGTGGGTAATTCTATTACCATCTATGTCTTGCAGGCAATCGGCGGCGATGAAATTTCTGGAGTAACTGTCACATTTGACGGAAAATCCATTGGCACGACTGACAGCGATGGTACTGTAACTTACACAGCAACAGAAGCGGGTACTCACTCAATTGAAGCTACAAAGTCCGGTATGAATGATGCCGAACTTGATCTTAAGGTCAATGAACTTGCTGCAGAGTTTGAATTCAGCAATCTGGAAATAAGCCCTCTTGAGATCAAACAGGGACAGAAAGCAACAATTACCGCTGATGTCACCAACACAGGTACAGCAGAAGGTTCCTATAATGTTGAGCTCAAGGTTGATGACGTAATAGTAGATTCCCAGACAATAACACTTTCAGTTGGTAATTCTACAACAGTTGAGTTTACCCACGAAGAAGAAGAACCTGGTACTTATGAAGTACAGCTTGGAGATCTTACAACAACATATGAGGTCTTTGAGAAATCAGGCACGATATGGTATGTTCTCGGAGCAATTGGTCTTGCAGCAATTGGTGGAGTTGCATATCTGTTCACAGCAGGTGGATGGACAGTAGAAATAGCACAGGCAAAGGCTGCAGAAGCAGTAGCAGCAATCAAAGAGTTGATCGGGAAATAACCGATAAACTCTTTTTACCTTTTTTTATTCTAATTTTTATTCTTTATCAAAATCAACTTATCTTCTTGGCCACAAGCTCGATAGCCTCAAAAAGACTATTCTTTGGCATGATGGTTGCAACAGGTATTCTCAGTATTTTTTCCACTGTAGGGCTGACTATGGGTGCACACACAAGTGCTTTTGCTCCATCTCTTTCTGCACGTACGGCAGCAATAATGGCTTCTTCCATGGAAGTTGCAGAATACTCTCTGATAGTACAAAGGTTTCCGCATATCTTTCTTTTAGTTTCACTGATATTGTCCAGCACCGGTCTTGCAGCAATCACCGCAATGAATTCTCCCTTTTCAGAACCTTCCAGTCTTTTTACCGTTTTAATTATTTGTCTTAGTGTCTTGACATTAGGTTCTCTTTTTCCGGACATGATCTTATAGAGAGTACTGGCAGGTACACCTGCCTGCTCTGCAAACTCTGCCATATTCATGTTCAGGTCTTCTTTTATAGTAGTAGAAAGGATTCGTCTGAAATCTTCATCAGATTCAAAAACAGCATCTATTATTTTTTCTACAGTGCTCATCTTTTATCTCCTCATACACAAATAGCCCCCAAAGGTTAATTTATAAATATAATTATCCTTATAAGGATATAAACTTTCTGGATTGTAGAAATATATATAATATATAGGATCATGCAAACAAATTATCTAATATTATTACAGGTGGTAATGTGAATCACACAAAGACAATTAAATTAGCTTCTACTTTATTTCTTGTGATTGCACTTGTTCTTGCTGTATTCGTATCAGGATGCGCAGAGGACACAGCTGATCAGGAAGAAGAGCAGGCAGATAATATTACTGAATTAACATTTGGTTATCAGCCAAGTACTCATCAGATAGCCTATCTTACTGCCAGGGAAAAAGGCTGGTGGCTTGAAGACCTTGAGCCTTATGGAATAGTTTCAATCAATGACAATGTTTTCCCAACTGGTGCACCTGAAATGCAGGCTATGCTTGCAGGTGAGATCGATGTTGCATATGTAGGTGCAGCTCCTGTTATCGCTGCTCTTGCAAACGGTCTTGATGCAAAGATCGTGGCTGCTGTTCAGATACAGGGTTCAGACCTGGTACTAAGAACAGACCTTCCATATGAGAGTCCGGAAGATCTCAGAGGACTTACTATAGCAACATTCCCTGCTGGAACCATTCAGGATACTCTGTTAAGGAACTGGTTGAAAGAGAATGGAATTGACCCTGATACAGATGTTGAGATCAAGGGCATGGGTCCAGGGGATGCAATGACAGCTATCTCAGCAGGTCAGGTAGATGCAGTATTCCTTCCTCACCCCTCACCAACAATGATCGAAAGTGAAGGTACTGGCAGGTCAGTTGTATCATCAGGTGAAATGCTTCAGGATCATGCATGCTGTGTGGTTGCTGTAAGTGGCGACCTCATAAGAAATCATCCTGATATTGTGCAGCAGATAGTTGCAACCCATGTCCGTGCAACTGAATACAACTCAGAGAACCTTGGTGAAGCAGCACAGATATTTGCTGATGATCAGGACTGGGATGTTGAGCTGGTAAACAAATCAATTGCAGATTGGGATGGTTCCTGGGTAGCTGATCCAAACCTTATAGTCAATTCAACAGTTGATTATGCACAGGTTCAGTATGAACTTGGATACATAAGCACACCACTCACGCAGGATGACATATTTGATCTGAGCTTCTATGATGCTCTAGATCAATAATCTTTTTTTCTTTTTTGATACTAACTTAAATAATAAGTAGACATTTCTATCTTTGTTCGGAGTCTTATTATCTCCAACTATCGGAGGACCCATGGTGAAAAAACACATCCAAGTACTGAAAGAGAAAAGTGTAGAAATCATCTCTATATTTTCTGCGATAGTTCTCTGGCAAATTATAGCAGTCTATTTTGTAGGAAATAAGTTATATCTGCCAAGTTTCACGGATGTGGCTGGTGCATTGGTTGAAATTATGTCCAGAGACTCAAGTCTGGCTATAATGGGTCTTAAATTGCAGCTTCCAATGTTAGTGGTTGATTTTCTGTTTAGTATGATGCACTTTAGTATAGGTCTTGTTTCAGCCCTTATTATAGGGATTCCAATAGGCATGATAATGGGCTGGTTCCGTACAATTGACCGTATGGTTGACCCTATTGTAGAGATAATACGTCCGATTCCGCCTCTGGCATGGATTCCTTTTGCCATAATATGGATTGGTCTGAATCCCTTTGCAGCAGGTTTTCTGATATTTATCGGTGCAGTTTTCCCTATTATGATCAATACTTTTACAGGTTTTAAAAGCGTATCCAGAGTGTATGTGGAAGCAGCAAAAGTATTGGGTTGTAACACCAATCTTGAACTCATACGGTACGTAGCCCTTCCTTCAGCTCTTCCTTCCATTGCGGCTGGAATTAGAATAGCAATGGGTGTCGGATGGATGTGTCTTGTTGCTGCCGAGATGTTTGGAGTCAGCAGGAACGGCCTTGGTTATCAGATGTGGCATTTTTACGATCTTCACAGAATGGAATTTGTACTTGTTTATATGCTGATACTTGGTTTCCTTGGACTCTTCATTGACAGGTTGCTGAGATACTATATCGATGGTAAGCTCCTTAAATGGCGCAAAGGTGTGGTGATCTGAATGGGCGGTGTAAAAGTAACCAATGTATCCCGCAAGTTCACTAAGGACGAAGATAAATCTACACTGGCGCTGGATAATGTAAGCCTTGAAGTTGATGACAAGGATTTTGTATGTTTTATCGGTCCTTCCGGCTGTGGTAAAACCACATTGTTAAGGATAATTTCCGGTCTTGATAAGCCTGATAGTGGTGAAATTTATCTGGATGGTTCCAAGATAGATTCGCCTGGCCCTGACAGGGGCATGGTTTTCCAGGAATACTCACTTTTCCCGTGGAAAACTGTTATCGATAACATCATATTCGGTCCGCAGATGAGTGGCATAAAAAAGAAAGATGCTATTGCCAAAGGTGAAATGTATCTCGATCTTGTTGGCCTTCAGCAGTTCAGGGATAGTTATCCATACGAACTTTCAGGTGGTATGAAACAGAGGGTTGCAATTGCAAGGGCACTTGCCAACGAACCTGCAGTACTTTTAATGGACGAACCTTTTGGTGCACTGGATGCCCAGACACGTAACATACTCCAGCAGGAATTACTGGAAATATGGCAGAAAAAGAATATCACCATTCTTTTTGTCACACATAGTGTTGATGAAGCAGTTTTCCTTGCAGATAAAATAGTGATGATGAGTGCCCGTCCGGGAAAGATCAAGGAAATAATCAATGTTGACCTTCCAAGGCCAAGGGACAGGACAAGTCCCGAAGCAAACAGGCTTCGTGACCATATACTGAAATCTCTTCTGAAAGAACAAGGGCATTGATGATGCGTTCACTCAGAACGCACAATTACCTTAGTTCCAGACTCAATTTCTTTGATGCTGACCTTACCTACGAGTTCTATTGTGCTGCTGGCTTTTGCAAATCCTATCTTTGATCCGGGGCGTACGTGCATATCATCTCCGGCAATCGCTGATCCCTCTATTTTTACAGAATCAAATATCTTAAGATCGCCATCCACTTCAACGTTCCCGTTTATCTCAGACCTGGCACCTATAATAGCTTCATCTGCTCTGACATTGCCTTTAACAAAAGTACCTTTTCCAAGTTTCAGTACTCCTTTTACATTGATGTCTTTCCAGAAATTGGAACCCTGTCCGACTATAAGGTTCCCGTCTACATTGATGTCCTTTTCAAAATAGCTGTTTTTTCGGGTAATGTAAGTGTTAGAGTCCTCATGATATTTTATTGGATTTTCACTCATCTAAGGTCACCATATATACTCCAATAGTTTTTTCAGATTATAAATGCTCTTCTGAATACAGGTATTCTTTATCCTGTCTGTTTTTTCTTTTCTTATAGTTTATCTGGTGTGAATATCTATGTATGCAATATATGTGGAATGAGTTCCTATATTTTATTAGCACTTATATACAATAGACAATGGATACTAACTATTATATATTATATACTCAATACAATTATATGGTATCTGAAACCTGTTGATGTAGTTTCCACAGTTTGTTTGTCGGATACAAAGGTGTATAGATGGTTGTAAACAAAGAAATGCTTGATTTCGAGAATGGCAATAATGGTCATTCATCCGACATAGAGACATCTTTGTTACGGGTAAGTGAAATCTCTTTTTCCGATATTGATCAATCACAGGCATTTTATGATATGGTCGACCAGCTAATTATGATAGTTGATGAAAACAATTGCATCATCCTGGCAAATACAAAGGCTCAAGAACATTTTGGCCTTGAAAAGGGAACATCAAATGAAGACTTCATCGAATTATGTATCCCCGATGAAGAAAAGGAATTTGCTACATCTTTCTTATCTTCTTTTTTCCTGAAAAATACAGATGAAGCGGAATTTCCATTTTCTACTGAACTTCTGATTAAAGCTTCAAATAACATGATATCAACGTTTCTTATCAATGTCAGTCTTCTAAAGGATACGGATTCTTCTAAAAAAGCAGTGCTTCTTTCATTTGCGAATATCCAGAATAAAAACGATTTTGAAAATGAAATGCTAAACGATATTGAAAAATTATTCAAACATCTTGATTCAATTCCCTATGCACTTGTTTTTTCTGATCAGTCCGGTGAGATCACTTTCTGGAATCGCAAGGCAACCCTTCTTTTTGGTTTTAGCAAAGATGAAATTATCGGGAAAAACATCAATACGGTTATGCCAAAACGTTATCGTAAGGCACATGAAGGCT
Organism: Methanolobus sediminis; assembly: GCF_031312595.1. NCBI lineage: Archaea > Methanobacteriati > Methanobacteriota > Methanomicrobia > Methanosarcinales > Methanosarcinaceae > Methanolobus > Methanolobus sediminis. The sequence goes on from NZ_CP133592.1 coordinate 1,829,135, forward strand.
GGGATGAAATTATCTCCATAGGAAAATCTCCTGTCGTTGGTAAGATCATTGAAGTTACCGGTCTGCGCAAGGACAACACTGAATTCCCTCTTGAATTGGCCGTTACAACTACCCGATATAAAGGCGATATTTTCCATGGAGCTATCATCAATGATATTTCACAGAGGAAAATGAAAGAGAGGCTCACAAGTATTGCAAAGAACAAATATCGCCTGATGTTCGAAAAATCGCCTCTTGGTATTTTCCACTTCAATGAGAATGGAGTTATCACTCAGTGTAATGAGATTCTTGTCCGAATTCTTGGAGTTCCTGAAGAGCAGGTGATATCAAAGGTCATCGGGTTTAATATAATTAATTCTTTTAGCGATGAAAATGATATCAAGAAAGCTATAAAACAGGTCCTTGCAGGCATTCCTGCCAGATATGAGGATGACTTTAAGTCTCCTTTTTCAGACAAAGTGATTCCTATAAAAGCAGAGTTCAGTCCGGTAATATCTGATGAAGGTAAATTCATGGGTGGGGTCTGTGTTGTTGAGGATTTCACTGAGCGCAAGGCTGCAGAAAAAGCCCTTAATCAATATGCAGAAGATCTTGCAAGGGCAAATGTGGAATTGAAATCTCTTGATCGTATGAAGGATGAGTTCATTTCCAACCTAAGACATGAGTTAAAGACGCCACTTATTCCTATCAAAGGATACAGTGAGCTGATGTATGAAGGAGCTATGGGAGAACTTACTCAGAAGCAGAAAGATGCAGTCGAAAAGATAATGTTCAGTTCAGAGAGGCTCAGAAGGCTGATCGATTCATTATTGTATGTCAGTATTACCGAGGGTGGCAATGTACAATATACATTCTTGCCTCTGAGGATATGCGAGGTTATTGATTCTGCATTGTATAACAGGGATTCTGAGATCAAACGTAAGAAGCATGTTGTGGAAAAATCTATTCCCTGTGACGTTCCATTGATAAATGGTGATCTTGATTATCTGGAAGAAGTATTTATTAACATTTTAGATAATTCTGTTAAATTCATGCATGATGGTGGTAAGATCAAAATAACAGGTATACTTCAGGATGATAACAAGATCCATATCAAAATAAATGATGAAGGTATAGGTATCTCCGAAGAGAAACTGCCTAATATCTTCAACAGATTTTATCAGGTTGATGGTTCGTCAACACGTAAATATGGTGGCAATGGGCTTGGACTGTACATATGTAAAAAGATTATAGAAGCTCACAATGGTTCCATATGGGCTGAGAGTAAGGAAAATTCAGGCACCACTATTCATGTACTTCTTCCAACCAAGTGATTACTGACTGTTCATGTATTCGTATAGTGAGATAAGCGACAGAGAAGTTGTATTGATGTCTCCGACATCTTTTCCCCACCAACCATTGTCATTCATCTGGTCAAGTATCCATTCCACAGATTCACTGACTTCATCTTTATGTCCTGCAAGCATCAGTGACTGGATAACAAGGTTGCTGGTTGCAGGTGTTTTCCAGGAATTGTTCTTTTCTTTCCGTGAGATAATCCACTTAGCTTTCTCTTCAATGAATATATCATATTCGTTTGTGTTGCCAGTTTTTCCCTGTTTTATCAGGGCTGTGATTACAAGGGCTGTTGTTCCGGGATGTTCCCATTTTTCCCTATAATTCTCAATAAGCCACCAGCATCCTTGAGGATTGAAGAAGCCAAGATCTGCGAGTGCTGCAAGAGCATATGTGCTGTCATAGACGTCCTCATTCCAGGAACCATTGTTTTGCTTTTCAAGGATCCATTTGCCAGTTTCAGGAAACATGGTTCCAGTCAGCGCAAGAACAGATGCAGCACGTGAAGTATCTCTCAAATCATTATTCCAGGAGTTTCCTGTGCGCAGGCCGATAAGCTGTTCTGTGAAATTATTAACCTCATTCCAGAGATAACTTGCCTGTGTCACGCGTGCAAGGTCTTTTACTTTCGTAATCTCCTGCGAATAAAGCCACTTGAACGATGCTTCACTCTTAAAAATCATAATCTTCCAGACGGCCTGCGGATTTATTTATCTTTCTGCGTGCACTGCATCCTGTACCTGCGGCGTTCTTTGTATTCCATGACCTTTCCGGGATTCCAGTTGTTCACATGTCCGTAGTAACCTGTGACTCTGGATATATGATCAATGATTTCTGCATGGCAATATGGACACTTTTCCTGTAGTCCTCTGGAGTTGTGACCGTTTTCACATATGGAAAAATCCGGTGAGAAACAGAAGTATGCAAGTTCTGTCTCTGTTAGCCGGTTAATGAATTCTGAAAGCCCGTCAGTGTCAGGGAAACTTTCTCCCATCCAGATGTGGCATATTGTACCGCCTGTAAAATATGGATGAAACTCTGCTTCCGTTGCTATGCGGTTGACAAGAGATGTCTCAGTTTTGTAAGGTACATGTGTAGAATTAGTGTAATACGGGATTTCATTGTTTCCCTGTACGTTTGCCCTTTCCCTGTACCGTTCTTTATCCATCAGTGCAAAACGGTAGGCAGTGCTCTCTGCAGGTGTCTGTTCCAGAGTGTATTCGATGTTGTCCTCAATGGCAAATTCCTGTATCCTGTCTGCCATGTAGCGTATTATTTCGATACCTTCTTTCTTTTTCTCAATGATCCCTTCGCCGGTAAGGTTCATGAGACACTCGTTCAGTCCGACAACACCAAATGTCAGGTGTCTTTTCTCAAATTCATAATAAGGCATTCCGTCATCAGTTGATTTCAGAAGCCATGGAAGTATTTTCCATACATGGAGAGATTTATTGATAATCTCATTTCCTTCAACAAGCGCCAGCCTGCTTATTTCCAGGACTTTGTCCAGTTCTGTAAAGAAATCATCCGTCTCTTTAGCCTTAAGGGCGACACCGGGGAGGTTTATTGAAACAACTTTATTGGAACCATTTCCCATTCCTCCGGCACTCCATATCCCTCCGGTATGTCTGGCAAAGAGTCGGCAGCACATTGCGTGCACGGTCTCGTCGGAAAGATAGTTCGCTTTCAGATTCAGGAAATATGGGGCTCCGGTTGAGGCAGTTGCCTGCATTGTAAGTTTCCAAAGAGGATCATCAGGATCAAGGTCTCTGGTAATTGCAGTTGTCATCAATGGGAAAGTGAATGGCAATCCCTGTCCATCACCTTCTGTGGCAACCTTCATAAATGCTCTATAGATTGTTCTTGCTTCTTCCTCAAATGAGGAATATGTATCATCAAGTTCCTTTCCATCGAAGATTACTTTCTGGTCTGCAATGAGGGAAGGGCATGTAATTCGCAGTCCAATGTTTGTGAAGGCACTCTGTGCTCCCGGGCGGTTGGACTGGTTCATCTGGAACATGAATCCCTGTATCATTTGCCTGAGCTGTTCTTCAGTGATGTTATCGTGATGTAGATGTGGTGCAAGCATCCAGTTCAGCATGTCTATTGCCTGTGCTCCTGCGAAGAATTGTTGTGAGTGCAGCATAAAGGACATTGAATGATAGAGTGCAGACTGGAAACGCTTTGCAGGAAGGCTGGTTGTATCTGGAAATCTCAGTCCGTCCTTCAGGAATATCCTTGCATCGATTCCGTTACAATATGGTTTGAAAGGATTTTGCAGGTCATGGATATGAATAAGTCCTTCTCTGTGTGCCTTGGCACTTTCCGGTGAGTAGAGTTTCTCCAGAGCGTATTGTTTCTTAATCTGGGACGCAATGTGCAGGTCTACAACAGACGGACTCAGGCGTGTGTTTGAGTTTTCCTTTAGCAGCCAGCTTCTGTCCAGCAGGACATCTTCTACGAGTTCTATTGGGTTTATGAAGTCAAGCCTGTCAATATTCTCATGGCTCCCCGTTCCCATAAAGAAAAGTCTGTGTTTTTAGTATAAATACTGATTGAGGTATCAGATTCTGGATATATAACTAATTAACGAATAAAAAAGAATCAAAGGAAGAATAATCTTCCTGTGGTTTTATTTCTTGAAATTCTCGACAGAATCAACAATAGCAGCGAATTCCTTGCCCCAGAGCATTTCTTCGTTGATGTCGGTGTGGACTTTCCCGCTGTCCTCGATCTCTGCTATCTTTGGGTCCATTGGAAGTTCGCCAAGAATATTTACATTGAAATCTGTGGCTGCCTTCTCAACTCCACCTCTTCCGAAAATCTCTATCTTTTCGTCACAGTGTGGGCAGATTATTCCTGCCATGTTCTCTACGATACCGATTACAGGTACTTTAAGGATCTCTGCGAATTTGATGGATTTCCTGACACTTACAAGAGCAACATCCTGTGGGGTTGTTACAACAACAGCACCTTCCATCTTCTCGATGAGCTGTGCGATACTCAGTGGTTCGTCACCGGTTCCAGGTGGCAGGTCAACGATAAGGTAATCGAGTTTGCCCCATGATACATCTTCAAGGAACTGTTTGATAGCTGCCATCTTTGCAGGTCCTCTCCATATGACAGGTGCATCCTTATCCTCTAGAAGAAGTGCCACAGACATTACAACAAGGTTCTCTGTGACGCTGATAGGTACGATACCGTTCTCATCGACCTCAGGTCTTGTATCCTCGATACCGAACATCTTCGGGATGCTTGGTCCGTGGATGTCCGCGTCAAGAAGTCCGACCTTGTGTCCGCGTTCAGCAAGCCTTGCAGCCAGGTTTGCAGCAACAGTACTTTTTCCTACTCCGCCTTTGCCGCTCATGACCATTATCTTCTTTTTAATGGCTCTCATGTTCCTGACAAGCTTTGGAACCTCAGGCTTTTTTAAAAGGTCCTCTGTACTCTGGATATTCTGTGTCATATGATCTCCTTCATGATTTAGATATGGTAATTGTGGACAACAAATAACGGTCTGGCAACTATTCCGTGTCCGGGGAATCTTTGCCAGTTATTTCAATGGCTTTGCCTTCGATAAGTGCAGAAGCCACTTTTCTCCTTGCATTCTGAAGATCCTGCCAGAATGCCCGCCTTGAAATGCCCATGCTGATAGCTGCTTCTTCCTGCTGCAATCCTTCAAGATCTGCAAGACGCAGGGCTTCCAGCTCTTCAATGGCAAGAGTAACGGTTTCAAGTTCTTTTAGTGGCACTCCTCGTGGTTTAAAATATAATACATCAGGGGAGCACTCTATTCTTCTGGGTGATTTGGGTCTTCCTCTGCAAGTCATTGTTATGCACTCAATACTTGATTTCTTATTTATATCTTGGCAGAAAAAGATATATATTTAATCTCTTTTGTGCGATATTCTGCTTATGTAAGTTTATCCTACAAAATATGCCAGGATACTGAGAAGTCCCAATGCAATACAGAACTTTGAAAAATCTATCTTTTTGGCCGCTTTTATGAAGAGGTCAATAGTAAGTATTCCGGTAACAAAAGCAAAGATCAAAGCAACTATTGAATTTGCGGTGATGTCCAGCAGTCCCATGGCTTCCATTCCAACATTTGCAGCCAGTACTGCAGGTATGCTCATAAGGAAACTAAGTCTCAGTGCCTGTGCTGGTTCAATGTTTCGCAGAATCAGGGTTGAAACCGTGATCCCTGAACGGCTGACGCCCGGCAGAGCTGAAAATCCCTGTGTGATACCAACAATTACCGCATCCACGATACCTGTCGTTTCCCTGTGAATAGTCCTCTTTGCTGCAGACATCTGGAGCAGACCGGTGAATATAAGCAATCCTCCAATGATCGCGGTTGCTAGCCTGCCGGAAAAATCATTACCATTTGTTGCAAAGAGTATTAATGGAAGTCCGATAATTCCGGTTATTGCAGTTGTTATTAATAAGAATGTGATGATGCTGCTTTTCTTCTCTTCGATATCCCTGCTTTTAACATATTGCGGGATATCTGCGATAATCCTGAGGATGTCTTTTCTGAAATATACGATTGCAGAGAGCAATGTCCCGGTGTGCAGCCATATAGCTATAGGGAGGGCGTCCGAAAGTGTCTTTCCAAAAAAGTTCAACATTACAAGTGTGGTCATGCCTTCACTGCTAATGGGGAGCCATTCTGCTAACCCCTGCACAATTCCTAGTACGATTGCTTCTAAAATTGTTAACATCCAGTCCCAATTTTACTTTTTTTGTATATATAAGGGATGGTTATACTTGTGTTTTTTTTCTTTTAAATATTCTTTTATAGCTCATTTGTGAGTAAATATATAAACAATTCCAGTAAAGCTTTTATATTTTGTCTCGTATGTGTGTAATAATCATCTATTTGTTTTCAGGAGTTCATCAATGAAAATATGTGTTACAGCAAAAGGTTCTGATCTGGATGCCTCTGTTGATCATCATTTTGGCAGATGCAAAAACTTTCTGGTAGTAGACTCTGAGACCATGGAATTTCAGTCCATTGGAAATGATCAGGGCTCCGCATCAGGGGGTGCAGGTGTCCAGGCAGCCCAGCAAGTTATCGGTAAAGGTATCAACGTACTGATAACAGGTAGTGTAGGTCCGAACGCATTCTCATTACTGGAATCCGAGAACATTGAGATGAAGATAATCTCCGGTGGTTCTGTGAAAGAGGCAATTGAAGCTTACAAATCAGGATCATTGGAGAGTATCGATGCTCCGAATTCCGGTGGGAAGCCTGGAAATTGAGCCATATGTTTACAATTTTAATTGATCGATGATCAAATAATCATATCAAAAGAGGTGTGAATGATGAAATTATGTATACCTTCAATGGGACAAAACGGAATGGAAGACACTGTCGGTCAGCACTTTGGAAAAGTACCTTACTACACATTGTATGATACAGAAACCAGGGAATCTACAGTAATATCAAATACAAGCGAGCACAACGGTGGTACAGGACTTCCTCCTGAGATCATGGCAAACGAAAATGTCGATATAATGCTCTGCGGTGGACTTGGAAGAAAAGCTGTCATGATGTTCGAGCAGTATGGTATCGATGTATTTATCGGTGCAACAGGTAGCATTCAGGATGCTGTTGCTGCATGGGAAGCAAGCAAGCTTTCAAAGGCAACTCAGGATAACTCCTGTGCAGGTCACGGTCATGACCACGACCACAACCATGAGCACGGTCACTGCCACTAAACTACAATAGGTGTACAGTTCATGAAAATAGCTATCGCAAGTGGCAAAGGTGGTACAGGGAAGACTACAGTTGCTGTGAACTTTGCTCTTGCGATCGGCAATACCCAGCTCTTTGACTGTGATGTTGAAGAGCCCAATTGCAATCTTTTTCTTGGTTTAGATCTTGATAAACAGGAAGATGTCAGTATTGCTATTCCAGAAATCGATTCTGAAAAATGCAGTCTTTGCGGAAGCTGTGCAGAATTCTGTTGTTATAATGCAATAGCAAAACTTCCTCAACGTGTTATGATCTTTCCAAAACTCTGCCACGGCTGCGGAGGATGTCAGATCGTCTGTCCTGAAAATGCTATATCAGAAATAAAAAGGCCAATTGGGATAATTGAAAAAGGGGTGCACGCCGGTTCAGGAATAAGTTTTTTCCAGGGAACCCTTGGAATTGGTGAACCAATGGCGACTCCTGTTATAAGGCGGTTACAGGCACACATCGATGAAAAGGCGGTTGTTGTCGTCGACTCTCCTCCCGGGACTGCATGTCCTGTAATAGCAACTGTCGGGGAAATGGATTACTGTGTGCTTGTAACTGAGCCCACGCCTTTCGGACTCAACGATCTTGTACTTGCTGTAGAAGTTGTAAGGCAACTGAAAGTTCCATTCGGCGTTATCATTAATCGGCATGGCTCTGGATATAATGGCGTAGAGAAATATTGTTATTCTGAGAATATTCCAATCCTTATGAAAATTCCATATGATCGGAAAATAGCAGTTCTCTATTCGCAAGGAATTCCTTTTGTGCAGCGTATGCCGCAGTGGAAAGAAAATTTCAGGGCAATGTATCATGAGATTTGTTCCATTTCATCGGAAAACACATTACAAGACTCTTATTCCGGAGTGAGGAATTAATGGTAAAGCAGTTGACCGTGATCAGTGGGAAAGGCGGAACCGGCAAGACTACTTTCACTTCATCGTTTGCCGCCCTTGCAGAAAATGCAGTGATTGCAGATTGTGATGTGGATGCTGCCGACATGCATCTGATATTACAACCTGAAATATTTGAGATTCATGATTTCTATGGCCTGGATGTTGCCACTATTGACAAGGAATTGTGTACAGATTGTGGAATTTGTGTTTCTTCCTGCAGGTTCGCTGCAATAGGCTCTGGCAAAGTGGTAGATGTATACAAATGTGAGGGATGTGGCGTATGTGAATATGTCTGTCCTGCAAATGCTGTCAGCATGATCGCAAAGAAGGCAGGTGAATACTATTGTTCAAACACCAGATTTGGTCCGCTGGTTCATGCAAAACTTGGTGCTGGTGAAGAGGCCAGTGGCAAACTTGTCTCTGATGTGCGACGTCGTGCTTCTGAGCTCGCAGAACAAAGTGGAAAGGATCTGATAATAATCGATGGTCCGCCGGGAACAGGATGCGCTGTCATAGCTGCTATCACAGGTGCTGATATGGTACTTGTGGTCACAGAACCTACAAAATCAGGCATTCATGACCTTGAAAGGGTTGTGCAGGTGGCACGACATTTCAGAATACCTGTTGCAGTCTGCATAAACAAACGCGATATCAACGACAGGCTTTCAGTTTCTATCGGTGAATACTGTAAAATCAATTATATTCCTGTTATAGGAATGCTTCCGTATGACAATATTGTTATTGAAGCAATGGTGGAAGGAAGATCTGTAGTTGAATATTCTGGTGGGAAATTCTCAGAAGGGATCAGGTCAGTCTGGGGTAAACTTGAAAATCTTCTGGTTCAGGAAAAAGAAGGTCTTGTTGAATTATTGTGATATCATAAGTCAGAAATAACGATTTTCATTAATCTGTATTGTGTGTTTTTCATCTTCTCATTGTTCTCCCTTTATTTTTCGGTATTTTGAGCAACTGTTCTATTTTTAGCCATGTATTTATTATCATAATAAACCATGATAAATTCTCGATATATTTTTATTCCATATTGTCACAGTTTTATTTAGGTGAAAATAATGGCCCACTCTGCAAATGGAAACATGGGCTCCTTTGCCCATATTGTACAGTCTCTTCCTGATTACTCCGAGCTTATCATAGCTCTGCTGATCCTGATATTGCTATTGCTTTCAATGGACGAAATTATGCATTTCGTGTATATGGTAAGGGAACTCTTCACTTACAACAGCATGCCTTTTAGCTGAAGCTAAAATAAGATATGTCTTTCAGGAAAGGCAATTATTTATTCTTAAAAGGTGCCCACGGAAGAACACACATGGGGCATTCCTGTCCAAATCCTGCTGCTGCATAGCCTCTCATTCCTCCTGCAGCATTCATTACTTTTTGAAAACCATGTTGGAGTAGCAGGCTGCATCCCATTCCCGATCTCTGTCCGGAACCGCATATAAGGACAGTTTCAGCTTCAGGGTCAAGTTCATTATATCTTCCTCTTAATTCATGAACGGGGATGTTCACCGCTCCTTCTATATGGTAATCTTCATATTCGGAAGCTTCCCTGACATCTACTATCGTTGTTTTCCTTCCTTTGTGTACTCTGTCATTAAGCTCTGGTGCTGATATCTGAGGAACATGCTTTGCAGCGAATCCTTCGGTAACCCATCCGTACAATCCTTCTTCAAGATACCCTTCTACCTTGTCAAGTCCTACGCGGTGCAGCTGCTGGCATGCATCGAAAGCCTGTGAATAGTTTTCTGAAACCAGCAGTATATTTTTATCAGGTGAAAGTAGCCATCCTGCATAGGTCGGGAAATTTGAATTAATATCTATATTATAGGAATCCGGGATATGTTGTCCTCCAAATGATTCAAAACTGCGGACATCAAGAACTATTGCATCTTTCATTTTATTCTTGAAAGTGGCATTGTTCAGAGCTTCGGGAATGTGCAGTTCCTTTAGCAATTCAGGTCCTTTACGGTTTATCTCTGTGCACCTGCTAAAATGATCTGGTGCAGAAGGCATGTTATTTGTAAGTGATTCTATGAATTCTTTCCTATCATCTATTAAGAGTGCGTAGTTGTATTTTCTTTCGTATCCCATTGTGCTGCTTCTCTTTGATGCCATTGCTCTTCCGCAAAGTGAACCAGCACCGTGTGCGGGATATATTTCGCAGAATTCAGGTAGGTTCAGTAATTTTCCATTTAGTGTGTCATATAATTTTGAAGCAAGTTGTTCAGCTTTTCCGGGAAACAGGTCAGGTCTTCCTACATCTCCTACAAACATCGTATCACCACAAAAAACAGCTATGGGCTTTTTTCCTCTGCTTGTATCCGTAACTACGTAGGATATATGTTCCGGTGTATGGCCCGGAGTTTCTATTATGTTGAGTCTGATATCCTCTATATCAACAGAATCTCCTTCTGAAAGGGCAGTATGTTCAAAATCACAGTTTGCTTTTCCAGGCGCGTATATTGGCGCCCCTGTTCTCTTTGCGAGGTCTATGTGCCCTGAAATAAAATCTGCATGCAGGTGTGTTTCAAGGATATGTGTAATTTTCACTCCCAGTTCTCTTGTAATTTCCAGATAAATATTAATATCTCTTCTTGGATCAATTATCGCACAGGTTTTGTCACCTGCCAGTATGTAAGAGCTATGGGCTATTTTTTCGGTAAATATCTGTTGTATTAACATTTTTAACTCCCCTCTGTTTATCTGGCAGTTTTACTTTAGTATTTTATGCTGTGTTAATGTTTGGTATAAGTGCAAAAAGTATGAGTTATTTTTGACTAATTTTCAAAAAGCATATATATCTCTTCGATATTATGGATAAGCATGCAGGAAATTACAGGTCTGGAGCTATCTCCAAAAAAAGTGGAATATCTGAAATTCCTCCTTAAAAAGGGTGATCTGGTAAAGACTACAGATATTTCTACAGAACTGAATGTTGATCCTTCTACGTCTACAAAGACAATCAATGATCTTTCGGAATCAGGGTATGTGGATCACGTTCCTTATAGGGGGGTTCGTCTTACCGAGGTGGGCAGGGAATTTGCAGAATTCTTTGTGAACCGGCACAATATACTGAGTCTGATGTTGAGTCATTATGGTCTTTCTTCGGAAGATGCATGTGCTGAAGTATCCCGCTTTGAGGCTTTTGTTTCAAAGGATGCTATCGACACTATCTGTGGTGCAATGGGGCATCCTACTGTAAGCGTTTGTGGGAAGATCAAACATTCTTCATGTAATTTCCATTAATTCGCTTGGTGTGGTTTTTATTCGAATGGTTGAAGCAAGGTAATCTTTCTAATTTTTGGAGTATATGCAAACATTTTGGGGATACTTCAAAGATATGCGTAATTCAATATCATTGTAAGGTGGTTTATTAAAATGAAAAAAATATCAATGTTAATAAGTGCATTTATTTTAATGGGTGTCGTCCTGACAGCCGGTTGTGTAGATGAACAAAGCTCTTCGAGTGCTAATTCAGGTACTGATTCAGGTACACTAATTGTAGGTGTGACCATTCTTCCTCAACAGGAATTTGTTGAAAAAATTGCAGGTGACAATGTTGAAGTTGTTGTAATGGTTCCTCCAGGTGCTGATCCTCACTCTTATGAGCCTACTCCAAGCCAGCTAACCGCTCTTAGCAAAGCAAAAATGTATGCAATGGTCGGTTCCGGTATCACAGTGGAAGATACTATGATGAGCAAGCTTGCAGACCTGAACCCTGATATGCAGATTATAAATTGTTCAGAAGGTATCACTCTCCTTGAAATGGATGCCCATGAGCATGAAGGTGAAGAGCACGACGATGGGGAAGAAGGTGGTCTCGATCCGCACATATGGACCTCTCCTGCTAATGTGGAAATAATGGTGGAGAACATTTATCAGGGGCTTGTGAAAATCGATCCTGATAATCAGGAAACTTATCTTGCAAACAAGAATGCATATCTTGCAGAGCTTAATGCACTTGATGAGCAGATACAGACCGCACTTGCAGGAAAAGAAGGAAGCAGTTTCATGGTCTACCATCCTGCATGGGGTTACTTTGCCAATCATTATGGATTAACTGAGGTATCTGTAGAGATAGAAGGTAAAGAACCAAGTGTAAAGGATATGCAGTCTGTGATCGACCTGGCAAATGAGAAAGGTATCAAGGTTATTTTCGTGCAGTCAGGTTTTAGTACAGTAAGTGCGGATGCTATAGCAAATGAGATTGGCGGAGAGGTAGTAGAGCTCGATCCGCTGGCAAAAGATTATATAGATAACCTTGCAAAAGTAGCAGAAGCGTTTGAAAAAGGACTGGCTTAAATGGAAAATGTGATCGATCTTAAGGATGTATGGGTAAGTTATGATGGTGTAAGGGTTCTTGAGTCAGTGAACCTGACCGTACAGGATAAAGATTTTCTGGCTATCATAGGTCCCAACGGTGGAGGAAAAAGCACTCTGCTGAAAGTCATTCTTGGATTGATCAAACCTGATAAAGGTTCAGTTAGCTTATTGGGTGGCAAGCCTGCAAAAACCAGGAGGTATGTGGGTTATGTCCCCCAATATCATTCTTCCAATCTTGATTTTCCCGTAACTGTATGGGATGTTGTCCTGATGGGGCGTCTGAGTCATAAACGTCCTTTGCAACGATATAATGAAGAAGATCGTAATGCAGCTCTTGAAGCTCTTAAAACGGTAGGTATGCTTGATTTTAAAGACAGGCAGATCGGTGAGCTATCAGGCGGTCAGAAACAGAGGGTTTTCATTGCCCGTTCCCTTGTTACGAAACCGAAACTGTTAATACTAGATGAACCGTCCACTGGTATAGATTCCAGAATGCAGAAGGAGTTCTATGAGCTTCTCAATAAACTGAAATCAGAGATTGCCATTGTAATGGTTACTCACGATATCAGTGCAGTTTCAGTTTATGTAGATAAGATTGGCTGTCTGAACAGGAAGTTCCATTATCACGATGATAAAGAAATAAGTCCGCATGATCTGGAAGTATCATATCAGTGTCCTGTAGAACTGATTGCACATGGTGTGCCACACAGGGTACTGAAAGAGCACTGAGGTGAAAACTATGCTTGAAATACTCCAGTATGACTTCATGAGGAATGCAATTCTGGCCGCTATTCTTGCCAGCATCGCATGCGGTATAATCGGCGTTTATGTAGTCGTGAAAAAAATAGTTTTCATCAGCGGTGGTATCACACATGCATCATTCGGTGGAATAGGTATTGGATATTTCCTTGGAATTAATCCGCTATTCGGTCTGATACCGTTCAGTCTTTTTTCTGCAATAGTAATGGGTCTTGTAAGCAAACGTACAAAAGTGGCCGAAGATACTGCAATAGGAATTTTGTGGTCTCTTGGAATGGCCATTGGTATTATTCTGATCTACTGGACCCCGGGCTATGCACCGGATCTAATGACCTATCTTTTTGGTAATATCCTTACAGTTCCAATGTCTGATATATATCTCATGCTGGGACTTGATGCCGTAATTATATTCGTGGTATATGCTTATTATAAACATTTCATGTCACTTTGTTTTGATGAGGAATTCACAAAGGTTTCAGGACTGTCAGCAGAGAAACTTTACCTGCTTCTTCTTTGTCTCATCGCACTCACAGTAGTACTTCTGATAAAAGTAGTTGGTATTATCCTGATAATCGCACTTCTGACAATGCCGGCATCACTTAGCAGGCACTATACCAATAACCTTGGAAAAATGATGTACCTTTCAATCATCTTCGGAGTAATCTTCAGTCTGGCAGGACTCTATCTGTCATATATTTTTGATGCTCCGTCCGGTGCAACGATAATCCTGGCAATGTCAACAGTCTATATACTCCATTTCCTTTATGACGGCCTTAAACCAAAAATAGCATCATGAAAATATGATCATTCTGAAATGATCTCTTTTATCTTTTCAAGGACAAGAATGGCATCTTCTCTTTTGATGTCACGTTCATTTTCTTTGCAGAATTGAAAGAGGCTTTCAGCCTTTTCTTTTGATATAATTCCTTCTTTTTCTGCCGTTCTTGAAATTCCAAAATAGCTTCTTTCCGTGTAATGTGTATTTTTTGCAAGTTGGATTATGAGCCTGCACTGCTCATCATCAATTATGCCTGCTGAGTTCGCAGCTTTCAATGTTTCTCTGATATTGACCATGGGACTTGAAACCGCTTCGAATGTGTCCGGGTTTGTAGCAACAGCAACCTCGTCATCATCTTCGATAACTCCATCCCTGTACCACTCGTAAATCGTCCCGACACCCTCCATTCCATGAACATCAAGTTCAGATGCCCTCAGAGCTCCCATGCTGCAGCCCCCGATAACAGTAACTCCCTCTTTCATTACGTTTATTATTTCTTTATGGGCTGCAGCTGCCCTGCTAAAAAAGATGCCGTCTATTATGCCTATAATTTTGTATCCTTCGCTGGCAGCTTTGCCGATGTCTCCTCTGGATATTGGTGGCCAGTATGTGGCATCAAGGATTTTTGATGCATCTTCATGGCTGATACTTGAACCTGCGAATATAAGGACTTTAGATTTCATACTCATCTTCTGCGTCCTTTTCTCCAGGGTCTTTCCTGTGGAGCCATTTTCTTTCTGGGGCTGGATTTTGCTCTTTTTCCAACACGTTCCCTGTCAAGAGTGTACATCTCGAAGGTCGGGATCACTACTCTTACAACCGGAACGGCGATACTTTCACGTGAGAGGTCTACGACAACTGTGGAATCGGTTACTTTTTTGAGCTGCTCGATAATAACATCAATGCTTTCAGCAGGTGTGGTTTTTGACAGGTCCTTCAGTTCGGACATGGATGTTTTTTCCCCGTCCTCGTACCAGTATATGTTCATGCGTTTTATCCTGTCGTATCCGATTTCCCTGACAAACTTTTCACGCTCGGTATCTTCACGTGCACCGTGTATCTGCACTACTCTTGACTGTGCAGCTTCAGTTAACGCTCTCCTTACTGCAATTTCAGGATTAAGGTGTGCACCGGCTCCCATTACAAGAAGTGCAGCATCTTTGAGTCTTATATCATCTGTAGTTGCAACCACTGTTGTAATCTCGGTGTCATGAGGTAAAGCCCAGAGTTTGACGTCAACTTCATTATCTGTGAACTTACGAAGAATTTCATAGTTCTTTCCGTCTTCTTCTGTCAGGATGATTTCTTTTCCCGGGTTCCTGTTAAATTCTGCAATGCTGAGCGCGTCCCTTTCAATAACTTCAAGCAACCCATGGAATATTGCTTCTTCAACGGTATTGCCTGCAGCAAGTCCGTTGGTATTGCTTCTGAAAAGTTTTAATGTCCTTCCGGGTGCTTCATAAGGGTGATATATTGAATTAGCAGGAACAAAGGTCTCTTCATTTTTCAAAAGATCCCATCCCTGTACCCATTCGATCAATGCATTTGGGTTGTAGTTTTCGGCTATGAGCAGAGATGGTGGGTTTACTGCATGATTCTCTTTGGTGATGTTTTCGTAACTATCTACTATGTGAATTGATTGTATTTCGTCCTTCACGTTTTCGTTAATACCACTTTTTTCAGCAAGACAACGCTCAAAACCTTCCATCATGGATGATATCCTTGCCTGTGTCTCAGTGCTTCCTTTGCCGGAATATACTGAGATAGCGCCTTCTGCTGCACTTGGTCTTATTGAGGAAAAAACAGGTATGCCAAGTCTGTCCAGATCAGTAATGCTGGCTATTCTGGTAACACCTATGCTTTTGAGGTTATCTTTTGTTTTCTCAAGGGTGCTGGTTTCATCAAGCACCCGCTGGGTACCTTCCATGAAGCTAAGTGATCTGTCGATGTTTATCTCTGGCATGATTATCGAGAGTCTCTGCATGTATTATATCTTTTACGACAAGATGACTTTATTCTGTATGGTGTGTTCGTAGTAATACTGACTGATAATATCTAATGTGTGCAGTTTCCATCTATTAATTAGTACAAACTGTTCTCTTTTATATTGTATACGATTGTTATTTTTTTAACCGCAGCTTCAAAATTCAATTTCAAAAGGTATTTATATTATGCGCAACAACAATAGTGTTTAACACGCAAAAAGTGTATAAATATTGTTGGGATGTGTATACAAATTAGCAGTATGCCGAGTTCCAACAATGCAATATTAAAATGAGAGACAGGAGGTAAAATATGAGAGACACGAAAAAATATAGAAAGACTGATATTTCCAGAGACTGCCATGCAGTAATAGACGGAATATCAAAAGACAAACTCTCCGCTGAGGATATGGAGCTTTATCGCTTCATGGTAGGCGGTGTGCAGGCAAAATAGCCTGCAAAACTATTTTTATTTTCTCTGCATAGTGCTTGCTATGTATGATGTTCTCAGTGTCAGGGAAGATTTTCCCGTATTGAAAGAAGTTATCTATCTTGACAACGCAGCCACTACCCAGACCCCGGTTCAGGCTGTTTATGCAATGCAGGACTATTTTTTCAAGTATGCTGCAAACCACGGTCGGGGGGCCCACAGGCTTGCAAGGGAAACAACCAATCATTATGAAGATGCAAGGGAATCTGTGGCATCCTTCCTTAACATTGATGCTGACAAAACGATCTTTACAAAGAATGCAACGGAAAGCATGAATACTGTTTCCCGTGGTTTCCCATGGAAAAAAGGGGACCATGTTATCGTTACACTTGTAGAACATCATTCCAATCTGCTTCCATGGATGCGCCTGAAGGAAATCGGTGTTGAAGTGACAGTTGTCGATACTGATATCACAGGTGTCGTCGACCCGGAAGACATTCGCACTGCTATTAAAGACAATACCCGGCTTATAGCTGTGAATCATGTTTCAAATGTATTCGGTTCTATACAGGATGTTGAAAAGATAGCTAAAATGGCAAAACAGGCAGGTGTGAAGATACTTGTGGATGGTTCACAGTCCGCGGGGAATCTGTCAATTGATATGAAATCTCTGGACCCTGATTTCTTTGTATGTCCGGGACATAAGGGTTTGCTTGGTCCGCAAGGAACAGGTGTTTTGTACATCAAAGAACCAGATGAAATTGAACCATTGTTCCTTGGTGGTGGAATGGTGAGCTCTGTTACAAGGGAAACCTTCAAGATGGAGCCAAGTCCCTCAAAGTTTGAGGCAGGAACTCCAAATATTCCCGGTGTAATTGGCCTTGGGCGTGCAGTAGAATATGTTGCGGAACTGGGTATCGATTCTATACAAAAACATGAATCTGAGCTTGCCAGAGAAGCAGCTTCACGCCTTAATGATATTGAAGGTGTTGATGTCTATGGCCCGGAAAAGCGTGCAGGTGTTGTTCCATTCAATGTCATTGGTATGAATGCACACGATGTTGCAATGATACTTGACCAGACCAAAGGAATATGTGTCAGAAGCGGTTACCACTGCGCAATGCCGGGAGTGTCTAATCTTGGCGTCAATGGTACTGTGAGAGCATCATTTGGATTGTACAATACAGAAGATGAGCTTGAATCTCTTGTGAAGACTGTATCAGATATCACTGCACTTGTATGATATATGTGCATTATCAATGCTGGTTTTGTCATACTTCTAATTCCTTGCTGTATCTGATTTATAACAAGACAAAAGCAAAAGGTTATTATGCGCAAATAATTATATTAGTCTTGAAAAGTAGTATTCTTAAAACACATAATATTATCTTATTATGAAAAATGGCAGTTAATAATAGACAATTAATGACGGCAATTAATAATGGTTATGAGTAATGAGGACTAATTATCTGGCAAGAGGGGACTTCAATTGAGCAAAGACATGCTTTTGTGGGATGAAACAATTTTCAGCAACGGTGAGGTTCTTGAATTTGATTACCTGCCGGAGCATTTTGCACACAGGGATTCCCAGATGCAGGCTCTTCGTTTTAGCCTTAAACCTGCTTTAAGAGGTATGCGTCCGGTAAATTGTCTCGTAAAAGGTCCACCTGGTACCGGAAAGACAACTGCTGTGATGAAAGTCTTCAACGAGGTGAAGGAATATACTGATAATGTTGCTTTTGTAAAAGTGAATTGTCAGATGGATTCTACCCGTTTTGCGGTTGTATCCAGAATATATGAGCAACTGGTTCATATCACTCCTCCATCATCAGGCATTTCATTCAGGAGACTTTTCGAGAAAGTAATTAAGTACCTGCTTGATTCAAATAAGACGCTTGTTGTAGCCTTGGATGATATCAACTACCTTTTTCCGGAAGGACATGCAGATGAGGTTATGTACTCACTTTTAAGAGCACATGAGCAGTATCCCGGAGCAAGAATTTCTGTAATAGCCATCATCAGTGATGTTGGTATTCCTTACAGTTTCGATCCACGTGTGGGCTCAGTATTCCTGCCGGAAGAAATTGCATTCCCAAGATATGAAATATCTGAAATCGCTGACATTATATCCAGTCGTGTGAAACATGCCTTTTTCAAGGATGTTGTTTCTGATGAAGCACTGGATATGGTTGTCACTTACGTGGACAGGACAGGGGATTTGAGGATTGGTATTGACCTTTTGAAACGTTCAGGTCTTAATGCAGAGAGAAGGGCAAGTAAGACTGTATCTGTTGAAGATGTTGACAAAGCCTATGAAGCTTCAAGACTCCTGCATCTGTGTCGCAATATCAAGTCCCTTTCAGATCATGAGAAGATATTACTGGGTCTGATCGCAAAGGACAGCAGTCTTCCAACAGGTGAGCTTTACAAATCATTCCATGAGATTACCGGTCTTGGTTACACTCGTTTTTATGAGCTAATCGAAAAAATGCACATCTCCAGGCTTATTGATGCTGATTTTTCAGGCAAGGGCATGCGTGGTAGAACCAGGTATGTAGCTCCTGCTTATGATTCGGAAGATATACTCAAATGTCTTGAGTAATTGATTTTTTAATTATTAATTATTTAAAAAAAGCGGTTTTGCGCAGAATTCATAAGAACCTGCGCAAATGAGTTTGTTTGTTTATTCCTTTTCTCAGGATATTTACATGTCCATTCCGCCCATTCCTGGTGGGAGGTTTGGAACCATGTCTTCTGCAGAAGGTCCTGATGGGCCCTGTCTGGATGCAATGATATCGTCGATCCTGAGGATCATGACTGCGGATTCTGCTGCTGCGTTGATTGCCTGAGTCTTTACTCTGAGTGGCTCTACTACGCCTGCTTCCCACATGTCGATTACCTTTCCTTCGTAGACGTTGAGACCTGCTGTCTTTACACCCTTCTCGTGGTGTGCACGGAGCTCCATGAGCATGTCTATTGGGTCAAGACCTGCGTTCTCTGCAAGGGTTCTTGGAATTACTTCAAGAGCCTCTGCGAATGCCTTGACTGCAAGCTGCTCTCTGCCGCTGAGTGTTGCTGCGTATTCCTGGAGTCTGAGTGCGACCTCTACTTCAGGTGATCCGCCACCAGCTACAAGCTTCTCGTCTTCGATTGCTACACCAACTACTCTGAGGGAGTCGTTGAGTGCTCTCTCTATGTTGTCGATTACATGCTCTGTTCCGCCACGGAGGAGGATTGAAACTGCCTTTGGATTGTCACAGCCTGTTACGAAGGTCATTGGGTCGCCGCCAATCTTCTTCTCTTCTACAAGTTCTGCTGTACCCATGTCAGCTTCTGAGATCTCGTCAACGTTTGTGATGAGTTTTCCACCAGTTGCTCTTGCGAGTTTCTGCATGTCGCTCTTCTTTACACGTCTGATAGCGAATACGCCTGCCTTTGCAAGGTAGTGCTGTGCCATGTCATCGATTCCCTTCTGGCAGAATACGACGTTTGCGCCACTGCTGGTTACCTTCTCAACGAGGTCTTTGATCATCTTTTCTTCCTGGTCAAGGAAGGACTGGAGCATCTCAGGGGATGTGATTGAGATCTCAGCATCGACTTCTGTGTCTTTAAGTTCGATTGCTGTGTTGATGAGTGCGATCTTTGCGTTTACTACCTTCTTTGGCATGTTGGTGTGCACACGTTCCTTGTCGATGATCATGCCCTTGATGAGCTCTGACTCTTCGATACGTGCACCGACCTTTTTCTCTACCTTGATATTGTCCATGTCGACCTTGTTGTCTTCATCAACAATGCTTGTGATAGCGTCAACAGTGATGTTTGTAAGGACTTCCTTTGTTGCTTCTGCACCCTTTCCGGTCATTGCTGTTCCGGAAATGTTGATGAGGATGTCCCTGTTCTCTCTGGTTACTGATTTTGCGAGTGCCCTGATGATCTCGCCTGCTTTCTCTGAAGCCATTCTGTAACCGGATGCGATGATTGTTGGGTGTACATCCTGCTCGATAAGCTCTTCTGCCTTCTTGAGGAGTTCGCCGGCAATTACAGCAGCTGTTGTTGTTCCGTCTCCGACCTCGTCGTCCTGGGTCTTGGATACTTCGACGATCATCTTTGCTGCTGGGTGCTCGATGTCCATTTCCTTAAGGATGGTTGCACCGTCGTTTGTGATTACTACATCTCCGAGACTGTCTACAAGCATCTTGTCCATTCCTTTTGGACCAAGTGTTGTTCTGACAGCTTCAGCGACTGCCTTAGCAGCCATGATGTTGTTGCTCTGTGCTTCTCTGCCTCTGGTTCTCTGGCTTCCTTCTCTTAATATGAAAATTGGCTGTCCAGCCATCTGTCCTGCCATAATTGTCTATCCTCCTATGTTATGAAATTAGAATGACATTTACTTTCAAGTCGTTTTTTAATGTTTGTAGTTCTATATAAACGTATCGCATTGGATAAGTTCTTCACGAAGAAAGAATAAGCTACTTACAATTGAAAAAAAGATATCAGATTAATGAAAAATAAAGAAAAAAAGATTGTTGTAAGTGAGAAACTCATCTTACAATTGATTTTGGTGATCTGCTGAGGAATCTCCTCTTAGCACCAGATGATGTGTATCTCTGTGCTGGTCCCGGATGAGCCTTTCCTTCCCTGCACTTTGGTACCTTAATTGTTCTTCCTTTACGTCCCTTTACTTTTGACCATTCAATGCTGCCTGTTTTACCCATGATAAAATCCTCTTGAATTATTATTTGTAAATTATTGGTAAATTAATTGTTAATTTTAAGTTATTTTTAGTTTAACCTAGATATATAATTCTAGTCGTTGAGTTTACTTCTAGACGTAATGCTTGGTATTAAAGCTTACGGGAAAATCAGAGCAAAATTACTTGTAGACAGCAGAGATTATGCATCCATATTAGCAGGAGTTGATCAAAATAATCCCGGCAATCGAGAAACAGCTGGAAGCAGTAAAAGACGAGCTTCAGGGCGTGCATGATTATCCCATTGGAGAGCTCATATCTATTATACAGGAAGTTGGTTTTGAATGTGATTTTTGTGCCCGCTGCTGTACAAGGCAGTTCAATGGCCATGTTTTCCTTCTAAATGAAGATGCCATCAGAATGAAACAGATAGATAATAATTGCATGGAGCCTGCACCATATTTTGAACTATGTGACCAACAAGGTCGTTTTTATGTCTCCGGCTATGCGCTAAAAGCAAAAAAAGATGGTTCATGCATCTTCCTTAATGAAAATAAGCGATGCAAAATCTATGATCAGCGTCCCACGATTTGTAGTCTTTACCCTTATATGCTTCACCGCGAACCAGACGAGAACGGCAATGTAGACTGGAGGCAGATAAGCGGCCTTAACCAGCACGGCTGCTATCATACTGAGATTAGTGATGAAGAAGCCAGTGAGATTGCAGACCAGATAAAATCATACGAAGCCGGTTACCTTTCCCAGCTTATTGATTTCTTCAAAAAAGCAGAAGAACACTTCAACAAGAACAAACTGAAACACGTTCAGGGTGTGTATGACCGGGAAATGAGGAAATTCAACAAAGGTGCGGAAATTACAGTATTTGTCTATTATAATGGTGAATTCATAGAGCACAAGTTCAAGGGCCCGGAATAAATCAAATCAAAAATTAAAGATTATTCCCATGTGCCGGTAGCCTGGCCTGTAAGTGCCAGCTTTCCCATCAGTTTTTTGTAACGCTTACTTACAGGTGATGTTTTCACATCCGCAAAAGGAGTTCCCGGAAGTGGTGTCAGGTAATGTGAATGCACATTTCCTCCCTTTTTGCAGATCCACTTAATAAGCTCAAGGCTCATATCCTGTTCTTCTTCCGTTTCATCAGGGAAACCCACCATGAAATCCACAACTGGTGTGATTCCATGTTCAAAACAGAGTTCAAGACTATGAACAACATCGTCAACTGTATGCCCTCTGAGAATCTCTCTCAGGATGCGGTCACTTCCTGATTGTGCACCAAGGCTCACTTTTGTATTTGTGCAGTACTTTGTGATAAGCTCCAGTGACTCATCCGTGATGAATTCCGGGCGAACTTCTGATGGAAAAGTGCCGAAGAAGATATTCCTGTCGCCTGTTTCTTTCAGTGCTGTAAGGAGTTTTTCAACCTTGTCAAGACGTGGATGAATACCATCGCTTCCGTATGCCATGGCATTTGAAGACGTAAATCTCAGATCACGATAGTATTTTGCATATTTTACTATGGTATCTATACTTCTATGTCTCATTTTGTTCCCGAAAAGACGTGGTGTCTGACAGTACCTGCACCTGAATGGGCATCCTCTGCTTATTTCAAGAGGTGCCATCACTACATCCGGATCAAAGCACGGATACATATCAAGGTCAACAGGCTCTCTTTTGTCAGTGATAATTATTTTTCCGGAATCATTCCTATAGGCTATTCCTTTGACAGTGGAAACATCTCTTCCTGATTTGATTGCCTCGATAAGTTCTGGTAAAGTTTCCTCGCCCTCACCCATAACAACATAATCAAAATGATCAAGTGTCTCCTCCGGTGCTCCTGAAGGGTGAGGGCCACCTGCAATAAAAATAGATTCAGTGTCTGCTTTTTTGACTTCTTTAAATATATGGTCTTTCTGCCTGGTGGCAAAGCTGTATATCATTACTCCATCGTGAGGCTTTTTGACCTTCAAAGCCTCCGGCACAAGAGGTGCCAGTGCAGCAAGACTGTACGTATTCTTCTTATTCCAGCGAAAGCAGACATCCATGAATTAATCTCTATATTTTGATTATTCTTTTTTTAACTCAACAAAAGCTTCTGTGCTGTTGACAATAACCCTGTCACCATTTTTCAGAAACTCATAAGGGTCCTTCTCAAGCCTGTCAACAAGAGGTACTTCAGATATTATTGCACCTACAGCTACGATAGGTTCTGATTCAAGGTTTATCATTGCAGCAGGGGCAACACCGTTCTTGAAAAGCTGGTAAATTACGTATGAACCAACGGTTGAACCTTTTCCATGAGGGAAAACAAGAACCTTTCCGGCAATAGACTGTCCGTAAAGCTCGTGTTGGGGTTCTACAATTTCTCCGGTCTCAGGGTCTACATTTCCAAGGAAAGATATCGCATCGTGTGTAAGAAGAACTTCACCTTCAGCAATGCCTCTGGATATTGTCCTGCATTTAATTTTCATCGACAACACCTGCCTCGTTTATGCAGTCCTCAATGCTCGCATATTTTGCCGCTACCTTGCACATGCTTGGAACATAGGCAAGAGCCTTTCCTGAATTCACTGTCATGGAAGCGTACTTGTTCGTGGAGGGTGAAACCACCATGCAGGTGTCACATACGACCTTTGCACCGCTTTTCTCAATTCTCTGCACAAGATCAGGATTCCTTTCAGCAACTTCCCTTGCAGTGCATACCCACATCTCTTTTTGCAGTTTCTTCCCTTCAACCAGACCTGCGATCTCTTCCAGTTCCTCAACAGAACAGTGAGGGCATCCAACGGTGATTATCTCGCTGGACTGTATGTCCTTATTAGTTTCATAGACCTCGTCTATCTGTGTTCTCTCAACAGGAATAATGTCATCAGGTCTTGTAAACTTGTTCCTGACAGCTTCAGGTGTGACACCTTCTATATGATAGAGTGCCACAGCCCCGGATGCTGCAAGTGCTGCACCAAGAGATTTCATCTCATTTTTTGAAGGCTCATTCTTCATGTAGAATATTGGAACTCTGCTTCCAATAGTCTTACCAACAACGTAACCAAGAGCACCAAAGTCAGAGCCTGAAAGTTCGCAATCTACTTCCACGGCTACCACAGGTTCTCTCATTTCGTCAAGGTGATATCCGTAGTTTGCAGTCTTACCAACAAGTGCAGCGGAGAGTGCAGAAGGACCTCCCTCTCGGTTTGTCCTTGCACCGATAACTGAATTAGCGTAAGATACGGCAGATGATTCACTCCATGCTATATGGTCGTCCAGTGTGACGTTGAATCCTTCAAGGTAATATGGGGTGCATGTGCACTTTGTCTGGATGCCGAGTTTTGCGTAAGCCTCAATTATTTCCTGCTGCTTCTTTGCAAAAACAGGGTCAATACCCATTTCATCCCAGCGTACAATATCCATGCCGGCAGGGTTGAGAATTGATGGGATCTTCACTTTCCCTTCAAGGTCAGATATCCATTCAAGACCTGCATCTCCAATTGTCTTATAAGATACTCCGGCTATCTGTGCGCTCTTTACTGGAATAAGTTTGTCAGCACCGTAGATATCTCCCAGTGCTACAAGGATTTCGATGGCTTTCTGGAGGCTGCGACCGTATTCACCATCGAGTGTTTTTTCTTCTTCAGGTGTAAGATACATTCTTTTTCACCATGCTGTTATTTTCACTCTTTCACTCTGGCATTTTTGCACGTTCAAAGTTCTGTGCCTCTTTCAGAACCTTGGTTGCATCTATGCCCATTTTGGTTGTGGTTCCGTCAGGTGCACCACGTGGGTCAAGTGAACTTCCTCTCACGTTTGGTATTATCATAACGTCCATGTCACCTTTCACTCTGGTGGCAATGGCAAATTCAACATCATGTAGGTCAAAGATGTCAATGTCATCATCAACTACAACCACATGCTTCAGGCTTGTGTGAGCTGCAAATGCTGCCATGATGGCGTTCTTTCCGTCACCCTCTGTCTGTTTCTCTATCTGAACCACTGCATGCAGGTAGCAGCATCCGCCTTCGGTGAGCACTACGTTCTTGACGGTTGTGACCTCACTTACTGCGTTGAATATCCTTGGTTCGTATGGAACTCCCATCATGAGCAGGTGTTCAGGGCCTGCAGGAAGGATTCCGTGATAGATCGGGTCTTTGCGATGTAGTATTCTTGTGATGTGTATGACAGGTTCCTTTCTCACAAGGTCATAGGTTCCTGTGATGTCCACGAATGGTCCTTCATCGACTCTCTCGACCGGGTCTATGTAACCTTCAAGAACTATCTCTGCATGAGGGACTTTGATTCCGTTTGAGCATTCAAAGAGTTCCACAGGTCTGCCCCGAAGTGCAGCAGCGTAGTTGAATTCCTTGCCTGCAGGTACACGTGTGGTTGATGCGAAAGTAACTGTAGGATCAGCACCAAGAACGATTGCAATAGGGAGTTTTTCTCCTTTGTCGGATGCTTTCTTGTGCATGACGTAGCTGTGTCTTGGAGCTACAAGACGTGCTGCAAGTCTTGTTTTATCGACTACAAGGAGCCTGTGGATGGCTGCATTCATGACACCATCGTATTCAGTTACAACAACTCCTGCTGTAAGATATGGTCCTGCATCCTTCTCGAAGTGTGTCATTATGGGGAGTTTTGTGAGGTCAACTTCATCCTCGATGACTTCCATTGTTGGTGAGTCTTTTACAATAACGACCTCACCATCCGGTGATACCTCAGAGAGTTTCTTGATGATCTTATCCTTGTCCACACCGAACATTGTTGCAAGTTCATCCCTTGAACCGAGCACGTTCATGATGGCCTTGTTGCCATCGATGTCATGGAATAGCACCGGTCCGGGTGTTTTCTTTGCAATACGCGGTGCATCAAACACCTTTGAAACAGGCTCTGT
This sequence comes from Methanolobus sediminis, assembly GCF_031312595.1. Taxonomy (NCBI): domain Archaea; kingdom Methanobacteriati; phylum Methanobacteriota; class Methanomicrobia; order Methanosarcinales; family Methanosarcinaceae; genus Methanolobus; species Methanolobus sediminis. The sequence goes on from NZ_CP133592.1 coordinate 1,854,995, forward strand.
AATCTCAACAAGTTTCCCGTTCTTCCTGAGCTGGTCGATAAATTCCCTCATGGTATCATCCGTGTAAAAGTTGTAAGTAATATATTAGTGAGTTATCTCATTTTGGACTAGCATATGAGCCAATTATATTTGAATGCATATACTAAAAGAGGATTGTGTGGATTTGCTGATTTGAAATTTATGTGATTAGGCGCGTTATTGTAAGCCTTATATTTATTTGGTAACTTCATGTGAATTGTTTTTTTTAGTTTTTACCCACTTTATAGACTCTACAATCTCTTTTCTTATCAAACACCATTCTCCTTCAGTATTTATGTAATAAAAAAAGTCTTTGTCATCATCATATATCTCTCTGGCTTGAATCATCCTATCATTTTTTGTTGTTATTTTAATGTGATTTGTCCAAGCAGACTGTTTTTCATTCATAAAGTATCCAGCTATCATAGATATGGCAACTGCTGCCCACATGAATGTCATGACTACAGTAATTAATGATATGTAATTTGGTATAGCAATTTTAAGTGTTAAACCTAAAACAAGGAACATTATTATTAAAAAATAAGCAATTATGGAGGCAAAAATTATTCCCCATGCCATATGATTTAAAGAACGAATTAAACTTGTTTTATTTTCAGAAGGTGAGTATGCTTTTAAATGGTATGTAAAATCAAATGAACTTTTACATAAGTATCCTATCAAAGCTAAAACCAAAAATATGCCAGTTATTGAAAAATCAAGGTTAGTAAATTCTAAACTCATTAGATGATATATTATCTTTCAAAATCTATTAGTAATTATCTAATATTTGATTTGTCCATTCTGTATTTTTTCGATATTTAGATAGTAACAATTGAATAATCTGTTTGAAATGGTTCTCTCTCAGCACCAGGCATGATAATATCCCTTATCCTTACCAACCTCAACCGGAATGCCAAATAACTCCGTCAGTTTCTCGGCAGTAAGAATATCCTCAATATCTCCATCTGCAAAGATCCTGCCGTCTTTCAGAAGAACGGCACGGTTGATTTCAGGGACAATATCCTCAAGGTCGTGGGTTACAAGGATTATGCTCTTTCCGGCAGAGGCAATCTTGCTCACAGTTTCCCTGAACACATGTTTGCTTTTCAGGTCAAGGCTGTTTGTCGGTTCGTCCAGGACAAGTATCATGGGGTCGTGGACAAGTGCTCTTCCGATGAGAACTCTTCTTGCTTCACCGGTTGAAAGGTGTGATATGTTCTTGCTGGCAAGATGTCTTATCTCAAGGAAGTCAATGATATCTGCTGTTCTTTTCAGCATGTAAGGTTCGATCTTCATGTTAGGATAGATACCAATGCTGCTGAAAAAACCGGAAAGCACCACTTCTACAACTGAGATATCCCTTGTATAGTCAAGTTGAAGGTCACCTGATACGATTCCCATGAGATTTTTCAGGTCAGAGATTACCCACCTGTCCTTCTCCATGATCCTGAAAACCATGCCTTCAGTGTCTGCAATTGGGCGATAGTCTCCTATAATTGTTTTGATGATAGATGACTTGCCGGAACCATTCGGTCCGATGATAGCTATATTCTCGCCTTTTCTCATGTTGAAATTCATTGAGTCAAGAATTATCCTGTCGTTTTTGCGAACTATGATATTTTCCATTTCAATAAGTGTTTCAGGGATATTTTTTTCAGGCATTTGAGCAACTTCCGGTATTGTGAAAATCCAGGGATAATCGCTTCCTCTTAATGAACTAACACTAATAATCTTTTTGAGTATAGAGATCGAATCTTTTCCATGGACTTGATTTTCAGCAACCGGAAAGTGTTTTATCCGATCTTAAAGCCTCTCATTGAAATAGATGCATGCTGGAAGCCTTCATGTGTAAACTCAAGAGTTTCGCCTTCTTCCTGTAATGCGATTGCATAGATCATCGGCAAGTAGTGATCCAGTGTGGGAACACCCAGTTTGGCAACTTCACCCATGTTCAGGTATTCAATGAGATCTATGTGGTTACCGGATAGAAGATTTTCCTTGACCTTCTCGTCCAATTCAACGGCCCAGTCATAGGGTTCTGCATCTACATTCTGGAAATCAATAAGACCCAGATTATGGACGATGTTACCGCTGCCAATAATAAGCACACCTTGATTCCGAAGTTCTTTGAGTTCTGATGCAAGGTCATAGTGATATTGCATCATTTTAGGGTGCCATTCATTGAAAGAGTAATCAATACTCATCTCAAATACTGGAATATCAGCTTCAGGATACATATGTTTGAGAACAGCCCAAGACGCATGGTCCAGTCCCCACTGGTTGCTGCACTCAACAGGCACTTTTCTTACGGTTTTGCATGCAAGTTCAGCTTCTGATGGAGCTCCGGGAGCTGGATAATCAAGTTCATATAATCTCCGTGGAAAACCATAGAAATCATAGATCGTCTTTGGCTTTTCATTGCAGGTAACAAAAGTCCCGTCGGTCATCCAGTGAGCCGATATTACCATAATAGCTTCAGGTCTTGGAAGTTCTTTGCCTAGTTTCACAAGGCTCCGGGTGTAACTATTGTCAAGGATGATGTTCATTGGAGAACCATGTCCAATAAAAAGTACAGGCATTTTCTCCGTTTCAGGTAATTTTCCACTCATTTCGTACTCCTTGTATGAGCTTGGTGGCTATCTTGTATATACCAGCTTATACAAACCTTATCTGTTGCTTTACTGCACTATGACTTCCCCTGTCATTGAAGGGTGGATCGAGCATTTGTAGTCGTAGGTTCCGTTCTCGGTAAAGGTATGACTGAACGAATCGCCATTTTGGAGTGCATCGGATGCGAAATCTGCTCCTTCTACTGTGTGAGGTACCGAATCAAAGTTTGTCCACTTTACCATATCACCCGGTGAGATAGTGACTGATTGCGGATTGAAAGCGAAGTTCTGGATGGATACTTCCACAGTCATACTTTCTGAGGTCATGGCAGGTGTCTCATTAGCCGGACTTATCGTAGTTTCATTGGCCAAATCTGCAGGCTGTTCTGTGTTGTCGTAACTGGTACATCCCATTGCCAGAGATGCAGCGACCAGAAGTATGAATATAATCAGTTTTCTTTTCATATTAACCCCATTTCCATTTAGGGTCTCACCTTGATATAATTTTTCACAAAGCATTCTACTTTAATTATTTTCAGGGAGACTATCAAATCCATCTGGAGCAGTAATCAAATAGAACTCCTGGTCCAACTGTTTTATCTGTTCTTTTTATTATGTGAGGTCAGTTTCTGAAAATAGGGAGTCATGATGGATTCATGTTCAATTGAGGATCGTGTTTTCTTTATTGCTACAACCTGTAATTGTCATAGAATTATGAATTTGCTTGAGTTGCAGTAAAGCATTTTTTTCAATCAGTCAAATTGATTGGAATCTTTCTAAATTGATAGCATCGGTTATTTATACCATAGGTGCCTACTAAAAGCTAGTTCGATTGCTCAACGATTTATAAAGGGTTACTCTATTTTTGCGTGCTTCTTTTAACAATTGCTGACAGTAAGAAGTAGCCGTATCGGAATGAGCGATTTGGTTTTAACAGATAGCCTGTTCATACAATAATTCTCAGTCTCGGTTCTGCTGTGCGAACTATGTACAAATTAAGGAGAAATATAAAATGGCATTCAATAACAGAGGCGGAAACAGTAGAGGCGGCAGTGGCGGATTTAGATCAAACAACGGTCCAAGAGAAATGCACAAGGCAATATGCTCTGACTGCAAACAGGAGACTGAAGTTCCTTTCAAGCCATCCGGTGACAGACCTGTATACTGCAGGGAATGTTTCCAGAACCACAGACCACCTAAAAGATACTAATTATTCTGTATAATTCAGTATATTCCAGACAGATACCTATGTTGTTATCGATCTGATACGATTTGTATCTGTCAACACAACTTTTTTTGATCCTTGTTTTTATACGATCACTTTCCGTAAGCAAAGCTAGGGAGGAATGTATGTATGAAGTTAGAAAAGGTCCTATGTCCCGGATGTGGTTCTCATATTCTTGCAGGCGTGCCGCTGGGACAAATCATTGTATGTGTTTCAGTTACTTCCGGTAAACCGGGTGATTTTGGAGCAGCATATAAATCCAGTTCAAGGTGTACGAGCTGCAATAAGATGTTTGCATGCTATACTAAGAACGAATGATCACGGATGAAAATAAGACTAAATCATTTTAAGTTATTCACCGGAATAAATCTCTTTTACTCTTCCAACACTACCATCTTCCAGCTGGACTTTTATTCCGTGTGGATGAGATGAGGAATTTGTCAGGATCCTTTTGACAACACCTCTGGTTATCTTACCAGTTTTCTGATCATGTTTGAGAACGATTCCAACACCAAGTCCTATTTTGATGTTCTTTCGTGTACTTCCGGGATTCATGGTGGCAGGAGAGTTTGAGATTATATAAGATTGTTTACCAAAGAAAATTCAGAATGTGTCCATTCCAGCTACGAATGCCTTTTATATTGGTATTATTTCATTCAATATATCTTTTCCAACCTTTTGCTTCAGGACAGGTTTGAGCACAAGACCAACTTTAATTCCTAATGTGTCAGAAAGATAATCCTCAAGTTCAATAAAGCCAAGTAATCCCGGCATTTCAGTATACTCTACAAGCAATTCAAGGTCACTTTTTTTGTCTTGTTCATTTTTGACATAAGGCCTAAATACTGCAAGAGATCTAACGTCGAATCTTTTTTCCAGTTCCGGCAGCAACTTGTGAAGTTGTTCTATGTACATATCAATTTCAATATTACTTGTATTTACCATAAGCATTCGTCCAGTTATTCGCAATCTTCAAAAACTCCTCATATCCGTTTTCCCTGATAAACTCTATTGCCTGCCGATATTTTCCATATTTGTACCCGTTTTTACCGTAGAACTCATTAATCACAGAACAGTTTTCAATTTCAGGACAATCGGCACAGCTATCGTAACCTTTGCCGATACAACAGACTTTTATTTTGCATCTGGCTTTGTTAAGGTCTCTTTCACCGGTGTCATAACCTATTTTGCATCCCTTGCAGGTTCCGGTGTTGAATGGTTTACAGGTTTTGCAGTAGGCACCGCAACAGCCAATCTCTTTAACAGACATGTTTTCTGAATCAATCTTTGACATTTGATTTTCAAGTTTGTTCTGGTTTTATGTTTTCCAATATTAAATTAAATTAAATTAAATTACTGATAAGCTCAAAAAGAATATGTTTATTCGAATGCATTTAGTGGCAGTCCCAGAGAATGAGCTTTTTCTGCTGCCCGAAAACGCTTGATTCTAATTTCTAATTCGTTTGATTGTGATTCAAAAGTCACATGAGATTCACTCGCTTTATCTCCAGATTCCCACATGCTGGAAACTTTGTCGGATGAATATGTAAAATTCTTGAAGTTTATCATTGGCGGCGACAAGTAGTGACCTAATAAATGCCGGTAATGTGGCTGACCCGGCAGAGCAAAAATAATCCAGGGATTATTTGCAGCCATTTCTGTTATTGCATGATTTTCGATCTGCTCCATGGAGTAATCAGTTCTATTATTTTTGTCTTCGTCCGATGCATCGAATATATTTGCCAGCTTCACAAATTTCCACAATACCTGTGCTTTTTCAAGATATTGATGGTATATTGGATGAGTTCCTAATATTCCTCGCTGTATCACATCAAAACCGCTTGTAAAAATGGGTAAGTTTTTCTCCTCAAGTGTTGGTAACACGATCTGATACCAGGCGAATGTCCAGCTATTGATCCAGTCAAAATTAATATTGCCAGAGCGATGTTCCATTATCTCCTTTGTTATATCTGCCTGTGTTGCCCGCTCAAAACAACCGGTAAAAAAACTAACCGGGTCAGGACTGCCAAAAGAAGCGTGGGTTATTATTGGAAATAGAAGTGCAATAAGATAACTATTACCGGAAGATTTTTCCAAAAGCCATTGATAGGGCTGAGCATAGAGATGAGAATCTTCTCCTTTTTGCATTATTGTGTCATATTCGATCCATGAATATGTGCCGATCAACCTTTTATCAATAGGTTCTAACCTCTCAATTTCAATCTTCTCTTCCTGTATTATCCGGGCAGGACTGCGAGTATGAACATCCCAGTACCGGGCCCAGCATTCAGTAAGTTCATAAGGTGAAAATGGTTTATCGTCAGAATGAAGGGTGAAGTTCTTTAAAAAATCACTTTTAGGAATTATCTCGTTCATTTGTTCAAAATGATTTAAACGTCTCCATTCTTCACTAACCAGGTTGGCTATATATCCAGAGGCAAGAAATTGCCAGAAATGGATAGATTCATGATAGAGCACACGGCAGAGAACATCTCCCCATTGTGCATTGTTCGGATCTTCATAGAAGTGGTCCAATCCATTTTCCTGCAAAGTATCCGGCAGTGGTGCTGAAATATTAATTGCTCCACTCAGGTATTCAAAATTATTGCTCATTGAGCTTAGATCCTCTATTGGTTGAGTGCAAGGTTTAGTGTGGCCATCATGGATTTCAATGCCTCATCGTCGCCTTTATCATATTCTACTTTGTGAGTTGTGGCCTTTCCGCTCTTATCGATTATCACAAGAAAACCCATTGGTATACCGGCAATGCGGGATACGAGTGGTGGTACTTCCCTCAGATCCATCATAACCCCCTGTTCCTTTTGTTTAAACCAATGATCTATCATACGTTTTGCGAGGTAAAGGACAGTTGTACCAACTAGTGCGGTTATCGGCTCCACAAAACGTGCTTCTTCCAGTGGTTCCCCGGGTAGACTCGTAATAGGTTTGATAGTTTCGATACTAAATTCGTCTATATCTCCGGAAACTTCTTGCTCTGTTTTTAGGTCTTCTTTTGTCATATCCAGACGAAAATTAATGATATCACTCATTTTACTCCCTCCTCCCACGTTAGATAATGAGCTATATGAAATTATATGGTCAGTAATATATAGTGCTTTGCTGAAGTCCCAACATCACTTAAACAACAACTTCGCCACAGCCATAATTGCCAGCACAACTACCGCAAACACAATTAGAAGATACACAAAGCTGAATGCCAGGTGGAAAAAAGCTCCCATGAAATTAAGAATAGCTTTTACTAAGGCAAAAGCAGCTATAATTACTACGATCACCAGAATAATTTCTTTAGCGTCCACTGACATGCACCTGCCATTCTATTAAGACTTTTATTATTTTATCGTTTTGAGAATCCGGCCATGAGAAAAAGTTCCACTAATGGATTATAAACCAATGTTAGAATAAGAGTAATGAGCCTCAGGCGTGATTTGAACACGCGACCTAGTGATTACAAATCACTCGCTCTGCCGGGCTGAGCCACTGAGGCAACATGATGCGCATTCCACATCTTTTTATGGAAAGCATTCCCTTACATACCATAATAGCAGATAAATTTTATGGTAGCAGACTACACGGAGATATCCTATGTGGCGTGAAATTTCAAGGATTGGAAAAAAACTTGTGGAGAACGGACTGGTAGAATCCCACTTTGGGAATATCAGTGTGAGGATTGGCAACCGTATGCTCATTACACGCAGCGGTTGCGCGCTGGATGAAATAACGGAGGACAATGTAGTAGAGGTGCGTATCGACGGCTCATCTCCACTTGATATGATTGCCTCATCCGAAGCCATCGTTCATCGTGCTATCTACAGTAAAACTCCTGCTCTTGCTATCGTTCATGCACATTGCCCTTTTGCAGTGACACTCTCTCTGCTGGCAGAAGGCGACAGTATAACACCTGCCGACAGCGAGGGTCAATACTTCCTCGGAAAAGTGCCTGTAGTCAAAGGCGGTATCGGTTCAGACGAGCTTGCTGATAATCTCGCCTCAGCTCTTGCGCATAACAAAACCGCCATAATTTACAGTCACGGCACCTTTGCCATAGGAAAAGTACTGGATGAGGCCTATGTACTCACCACGCAGGTTGAACATTCATGCAAGATCAAATACTGGTATGACCTTGCCAAAAACGCCAGGGCATAAAATTTTGCCTTTTTGTCTCCTTTTTGTCTTATAATTAGCCTGAAATTATACTGAAATATTATAAATCCCGGAAAACGTTAAATCATAAAAATGCTCATTTGGTACAATATCCATGACATTCAATGCTCTAAGACCGGTAGCATCAAAAATACTGGAGCCAATGGCTGTTGGAATCGCAAAGACGGGTATCTCCCCTAACACAATCTCAATTATATCACTCCTCTTTGCAGCACTTGCAGGCATATTGTACTACAAGTCAGCCTTTAATCCTTTTCTTGTTCTCGTAGCAGGTTTATTGGTAGCATTAAACTCATTATTAGATGCAATGGATGGCCTTGTAGCACGCTACCTCAACGCATCAAGTGCAAGAGGTGACTTCCTTGACCATGTCATTGACCGTTATTCAGACGTGTTCATCATATGCGGTATCTTCTTCGGAGGCTATGTGGACTGGCAGATAGGTGTCATAACCATTGTCGGTGTCCTTCTCACAAGCTATCTGGGCACTCAGGCACAGGCACTGCATCTCGGACGCTACTATGGCGGAATCATAGGAAGGGCAGACAGGCTGGTCCTTATCATGTTGTCTTCAGTGATCTACTATTTTTACCAGGCTGAAGTACTTGGATTCTCATCTCTTGGATGGATGATACTTATTATCGGAGTTGGCAGTCATATCACAGCTTTCCAGCGTATAGCTCACATATGGAAACAACTGGAATAATCCAAAATATAACAATACAACAGTAAACCCCAGAACCAAGTAATTTAATTATCCTGAGGTCAATAAAGGTTCATGTCATCTGAGATGGATATCGACTACGAGTATCTGGAACACACTGCTGATGTAAGGTTTAGGGCTTATGGGAAAAGCCTTGAGCAGGCGTTTGAGAATGCCGCCCTTGCCATGCTTAACGTAATGGTTGAAACCTCTTCTGTCAACAACAGCCTTTCAGTAAACATTGAACTTACATCCTTTGATCTTGACAGCCTGCTCTTTGACTGGCTTTCTGAGATACTTTTCATATTCGAAGTAGATGAAATGGTGTTTGGTCGTGTAAAGGTCAATAAGATCACTGTTGGCGATGAAGAATGCTCCCTTAAAGCAACACTTTACGGAGAAACCATCGATCTTTCAGTCCATGTCTTTGATACCGAGGTAAAGGCTGCAACTTATAACGACATGAGGATCGAGAACTCAGATGATGGCTGGATGATCCAGGCAACAGTTGACACATAATGGTTTATCTGGATAGAGTTAGAATTGTAACTGCATTGGAGCGGTGAATATGAAACGTTCGTATTTTTATAGTGATGATCTGAGGCTGTCATATCTTGATTATGGTGGTGATGGCAATCCAGTCCTTCTTTTGCTTCATGGGCATTTTGGAAATGCGAGGACATTCAATAAAGTTGCGGAATCTCTAAAGGATTGGCATGTCTATGCTCTGGATCAGCGCGGTCATGGCTGGAGTGATCATGCAGACAGCGACCATTACAGGCGTGAAGACTACATCCATGACATAGAGCAGTTTTCATCTCAGGTAACAGGCGACGAACATCAGATGGTAATTTTAGGTCATTCTCTTGGCGGAGTCAATGCATATCAGTATGCAGCAAGGAATAAGGATAAGGTACGTTCTTTGATCATCGAGGATATCGGGGCTGAGATCAATGATGATCTGTCATTTGCAAGTTTCTTCCCTGATACTGCTCCTACGCTGGAAGCCCTTTCTGATAATATCCGTTCATTTGGTATAGATGACCCTCGTTATTTTCTGGAAAGTGCGTATGAAGATGAGACCGGATGGCATTTAAGATTTGACAAAAATAACCTTCCTGTATCACAGGAGTCACTGAATGGCAACTGGTGGGATGATCTGCTTGAAACTGATTGTCCTATGCTCCTGTTGCATGGCAAGCATTCCCATGTTACAAATGCAGATCATATAAAAGCAATAGCTGATAAAAGACCCAATACCAGATATCATGTATTTGATAACAGTGGTCATGGCATACATTATGATGAAACTGAACATTTCATACAGGTCGTCAGTGATTTTCTACGGGATATGACAAAGGGTTATTAGTAATCATACACATCTGGACGTTTCCCATTTCCAGTTCATTAATTAATTATTGGGAATCAATATATTCATACGATTAGAGCGCATAGTCTTCATTATAGATGATTGACAGGAAGAATGACAAGAGGAAATAATATGTCAGATAAAAATACAACATCAATTCTCGATATTCTCACAAAAGTAAATGATAATACATGGGAGGTGCCCGGTAATTACAAACCAGGGATGAATGTTCCTGGAAGGATATTCGTATCAAAACCTCTCCTTGAAATTCTGGAACCTGAAACCATCGATCAGGTCGCAAATGTAGCTTCCCTGCCAGGCATCCAGAAATACTCCATGGCAATGCCGGATGCACATCTTGGTTATGGTTTCTCCATTGGCGGAGTTGCAGCTTTTGATAAAGATGAAGGTGTGATAAGTCCGGGAGGTGTGGGTTTTGATATCAACTGCGGAGTCCGTCTCATTCGCTCCAATCTCATGGAAGATGATGTCCGTCCAAGACTTGCTGAACTTCTCGATTCATTGTTCGAAGCGATACCTTCCGGTGTTGGTTCCAAGAGTCGCATGAGGCTTACTGATGAGGAACTGGATGACGTATTCATCCACGGAGTGAACTGGGCTGTTAAGAATGGCTATGGTATGAAAGGAGACCTCAGCCATTGTGAGAGCAATGGAATGATGCCAGGTGCTGATCCATCAAAGGTCAGTATAAAAGCCCGCAAAAGAGGCCGTCCGCAGATAGGAACCCTTGGAAGTGGAAACCATTTCCTTGAAGTGCAGTATGTGGATAAGGTCTATGACGAGGAAGCTGCAAAGGCTTTCGGTCTTAAGGAAGGACAGATCACTTTCATGATCCACTGCGGTTCACGTGGAGCAGGTCATCAGATATGCACTGACCATCTCCAGAAGCTTACTCAGGCTTCTAAGAAGTATAAGATTCCTTTACCTGACAAACAGCTTGCATGTGCCCCTGCAAGTTCTGAGGAGGCGCAGGATTATTTCAAGGCAATGATATGTGCGGCAAACTATGCATGGGTAAACCGCCAGATGATAATGCACTGGGCTCGCGAGGTCTTTGATGAGTTCTTCAAGGCTCAGCATGGTGACCTGGGACTTGACCTTGTGTATGATGTTGCTCACAATGTTGCAAAGCTTGAGAAACACATGATCGATGGCGAGGAAAAAGAAGTCTATGTCCACAGGAAAGGTGCAACACGCGCATTCCCTGCTGGTCATCCTGAGATTCCGGAAGATTACAAAGACATTGGACAACCGGTCATAATTCCTGGAAGTATGGGAACAGCATCCTATGTCCTGAAAGGCTGCCCTGCTGCCATGGAACTTACTTTCGGCAGCGCCTGTCATGGTGCAGGAAGGGTTATGAGTCGAAGCAGTGCTAAGAAAGAGCTGCGCGGTGAAGAGATCCAGAATGAACTGAAGTCACAGGGAATTATTGTAAGAGCGACACAGCCATCACTGATTGCTGAGGAAGCGCCAGAGGTCTACAAATCCAGCAGTGATGTAGTGGATGTCGTACATAACCTTGGCATTGCTACAAAAGTTGCACGTGTACTTCCAATGGGAGTTGTCAAAGGTTGATCTGACCTTTGGCTTAACTTTCCTTTTTTTATTTTTCTCAAAACAGATTCTGTTTTGTTTCTGATTTTCAAATTGAAAATTGATTTTATTACATAACCTTAATCCGTCCTAAAGCAAAGAAAATCAGAGTTAACACTGGTCAGTAAAACAACATAAAAGAAGTCTCGCTCTGTAATTGAGCAACGAGGAAACGGGGACATGTTTGAGGGGATGAATGGTTTTGCTTGGTTACAGTTACTATACCTTTGAATACAGTTACAAGCAGTAGTTCCCGTTTCCTCAACTTATAATTGGTCATTATTATATATAAATCTGTTTGACATTATTTATATAGCAAACAAAGTTCACTTCCTTAAATAAGAGATAATCTGATATCAATTTAACCGCTATCATTTTAAAACTTATACTTTATTTAGCAACTATGAGCAATGCAGATAAAAACCTCATTAGAGTCAGGACAATGGCCGATATTCAGTTCGGTAAGGGTTGTGGAGAGATCCTTTTTCCTGACGGTGTCACATTCCTGCTTTCCAGGACAAAACGTGTAAGACAGGTCCAGTTCAACGGAAAGCATATGGCAACAGTCCGTGCAAAGGACGGAATGCTCACACTCAGTATAGACGGAGCCGCTGCACTTCATCAGGGACTTGAAAAGCCTGCATCAAGAGTCGTGGTATGTGATGATGCAGTTCCATTTGTCTCAGCAGGCAAAACCGCTTTTGCAAAACACGTAGTTGCAGTAGACCCGGAACTAAGAGCAGGGGATGAGGTGATCTTAGTAGATGGAAAGGATGAGATCCTTGCAACAGGGCAATTGTTACTATCACCTGCTGAAGCAATCCGCATGGACCGTGGTCCTGCCGTTGATGTAAGGCGAGGGATAGCACAATCTTAGAATAACTATTTATAAATCTATCTCTATTAAATACGATGAAAATAAAGTCATTAGTGCCTTTGATACAGTAATCCCTGACCGGAGAGTGAAAGCATAGAAGAGGAGATATTCAAGACATTTGTAATTCCAGACAATACAAGGATGGAAGAGCGTACAATAGTCGTAGATGGGGATGTTATTGCAGGCAATCACTCTGAAATAAAGTACGGTATCATTGCACATTCAGCAATACTTGGTGAAAGGGTCAACGTCACAGGTGATCTGGTAACCACCGGAGACACACGGATCGATATCTGGTCTGAGATTGGCGGTAACGTCAAAACAGATGAGAATGCCTATATCGGGGAATTCGTTACTATCGATGGGAAATTGGTGGTAAAGGGTGATCTGGATATTGGTAACGATGTGAAGATCAATGGCGGTTTTGAAGCCAAGGGCTGGATAGTTGTAAGAAATCCCGTACCGGTCATAGTTTATCTTTTCCTTTATATCAGCGAGCTTCTGAGGCTTGGAAAGGATGAGGAAGTTGAAAAGGCATTAGAAGAATTGTTTGAGGATGATGAGGAGTCCATAGGGCTTAATTCCATGATCATTCCAAACGGTTCCAAGATATCCATGGATTCCATAAGGGTTCCTTCAAATGCTATTATCGGAAGCAAGTGCAGACTTGTAGGGAACATACGTGCAACATCCCTTGATATGGCAAATGAGACTACACTTTATGGAAGCATACGTACCATTCAGGATGTAAAACTCGGAACAGATAATGTGATTCACGGAAATATTATTTCCAGGGGCAATGTTTACGTTGCTGCCGGAACACATATTCTGGGAGAGATCAACTCGCAGTCAATAAAGATACATGAAAGTGCCCGTGTAGATGGCGTGATGCGTGCACCGGGTGGTATCATCTTTGAGCGTGAGGAAGATGATGCTTTGAGTGACAATGAACTGATGCAACTGGATGTCTGATTGGCTTTAAGGTATAGGGTTACACAAAAATATGAGGGGATGGCTATGAGTCTAAGTTCAATGTTCCATTTTCTGGATCTTGCAATACGTCTTTGTATAGTGATTCTGGCGCTATTGACATCTTATCTCCTGATGAAGATCGATCCCGATGTCATACGCTCGCGAATTTATGTATCATTTAACAATCTGAAAAAGTATTTTGTCTTTCTGACAGTAGGTTTTGTACTATATCTTTTAGAGGTACTTGTAACGATAAATTCAATACCTGGAAGCACAGAGTCTGATAATGTTAAAAGTTTGATGCTGCTTGTTTTCCAGATATCAATGCTTGTTTTCCTTTATCATCTCTACGTGGCGATAAAGGTACCTGACAGACGCATTCTTTAAGAAGTGGCATTCGGCTGGCTGAAGGCTGGTCAGGGTCACATTTATTTTCTTTTTGTTTTTTTCTTGAGCGATAGTCAGATTTAAAAACGGTTCTAATAATTATAGTGAACAGGTGTTAATTTGCAACAGGATTATACTTCATCATCATCTGAGTCAAAATCCATATTCGATAAGGACTCAAAATATGTAATGCAGACATACGGCCGCCAGCCAGTGGTCCTTGAAAGCGGCAAAGGTTCTCTGGTTTATGATATCGAAGGCAGGGAATATGTTGACTGTGTTGCCGGAATTGCGGTGAACAATATTGGTCACTGCCACCCACGTCTTACAGAAGCGATTAAAAAGCAGGCTGAGAAACTCATTCACGTTTCCAATCTTTATTATACGCAGCCACAGGCAGAGCTTGCCGAGCAACTGGTCAATGTCACAGGCATGGACCGTGTGTTCTTCTGTAATTCTGGAACTGAGGCAGTTGAAGCTGCAATGAAACTTGCAAGGGCAACAACCAAAAAGACCGATTTCATAGCAGTGGAACACTCCTTCCACGGTCGTACTATGGGTGCACTGAGCCTGACATACAAAGACATTTACCGCGCTCCGTTCAAACCACTTGTGCAGGAAGAAAAGTTTGTACCATTCAATGATGCGCAGGCAGTATCCGATTCGATCACCTCAAAAACCGCTGCTGTTATCGTTGAGCCAATACAGGGAGAAGGCGGCATTAACGTTCCTTCGCCGGATTATCTGAAAGAGGTCCGCAAGATATGTGACGAGAATGAAGTTCTCCTCATCTTTGACGAGGTCCAGACCGGGTTTGGTAGGACAGGAACCTGGTTCTGTAAAGAACACTTTGGTGTTGAACCAGACATCATGACAATGGCCAAAGCAATTGGTGGAGGTTTCCCAATGGGTGCTATCGCTGCCCGTGAAGGTGTAGCCTTCAACCGTGGCGAACATGCTGCAACATTCGGAGGCAGTCCACTTGCATGCGCCGCTGCACTTGCATCAATCGATGTTATCCGTGAAGAGGATCTCATCCAGCGCTCAAAGGAAATGGGTGAATACTTCCGCAGTGAACTAAGCAAAATTTCCACCGAGGGCTTTGTAGAAGTTCGTGGAAAGGGTCTTATGATTGGTGTCCAGTTTGACCGTAAATGCGCTGACCTTGTGGAACACGGTCGCAAAAATGGTGTTCTTCTTAACTGCACCTCTGAAACAGTACTGCGTATCGCTCCTCCACTGGTAATCACAAAAGAGCAGATCGATAGGGTGGTGGGCGTACTTGAGCAGGCCTGAGCTAATCAAGGGCGTTGTAAATTCGATTGCAGAATATGTTCCTGGAAAATCCATAGAGGAAATTGCAAAGAAATACGGCATCAATCCAAAGGATATCATAAAGCTGGGTTCCAATGAGAATGTTCTTGGTCCGTCTCCTAAGGCAGTTGAAGCTCTTGTATCTACTGCTTCAAAAGTGAATATATATCCTTCAGCTGATGCTTCCGAGCTTGTGGAAGCTCTCTCTGTATACACAGGTCTTCCTATTGAGAACATATGTGCTTCCGGTCCGGGCATGGACGGTTTGCTTGACAACCTCATGCGTATACTTATCGAGCCTGGGGATGAAGTGGTAATTCCAACCCCAACATTCTCCTATTATGAGATTGCAGCACGTGCAAACGGAGCGACTGCGATTCATGTAGCTCCCGGTGAAGGGCTGGAATTCGATGTAGCTGCCATAAAGGAAGCTATTACTGACAGGACAAAAGTTGTATTCCTCTGTTCCCCAAACAACCCTACCGGCATGCTTACTTCAGAAGATGATGTCCGTTCTCTTCTTGGATCTACAAAGGGACTTGTGTTTGTGGATGAGGCATATGTTGATTTTGCGAACTGCAATCTCTCAAAACTGGTGCTTGAGTACGATAACCTTGTAATCGGCAGAACCTTCTCAAAGGCATTCGGACTTGCGGGTCTGAGAATCGGATATGGTTTGATGCCAGCATGGCTCAAAGTCCAGTATATGAAGATCGCAACTCCTTTCAATGTCAGTCTGCCTGCTGTTATGGCAGGAGTGGCTGCACTTTCTGATTCGGAATATCTGAAGGAGAGTATCTCAATGACTGTGGAAGGCCGTAAGTTCCTGACAGAGAAGATACCATTTAAGGTGTATGAATCTCAGGCCAATTTCATCCTTGTGGATGTTTCACCATTGATTGCAAAGGATGTATCAGAGTCTCTTATGAAAAAAGGCATCATTGTAAGGGATTGTCGCTCTTTCAAAAATGCCGGTGAATCACTGATACGTGTGACCGTGGGAACCCGGGAACAGAATGAGAAAGTAGTGTCAGCCTTTGAAGAAGCAAAGGCCGGTTCTAACTGAATCTAGTTAGCAAAAATCAATATATTTTTTCTATTTTCATAAGTGGGTAGTCAAGTTCTGTGTCAAATGCCAGGCTGACATCCACTTTTGCAGTTTTGAATATGGCTGTGATATGAACATCCAGCATGCGCCCTTCAAGTTCGCAGTAGCCGTACTTGCCGTTTAGCTTGGAACTTATCATGTCCCTGTTGATGGAGACACTTATCTTCTCAACGCAGGGCTGAACTGAAATACTTTCCTGTATTCCTTTTTCCAGACTATCGACTGTATCCAGATTGACCGGTGAGCCTGTGAACTGGTGATAAAGTGCACCAAGCTTGATACCTGCTTCAAAAAGTACGTTATCCCTGTCAGTTATTACTTCGTTTTCCTGCATATTGTACCTCTTTGTTCTTCTTGATGATAGGTGAGATTATGTAAAATGTCATCAGTCCGGAAAGTATTGATGCCATAATGTGGGTGTATTCGATATTTACAAAGTATGAAACAATGGTTGCAGCGAATATCAGTGTGAGTGAAACAAGTATATTCTTATTTCTTGCTTTGATGTATGTCACGTTGCTGATCATGAGAAAACCGAGTACTATTGCCAGCAAAGCCATAGTATATGTATCAAAGAATCGCTCGCCAATGAGTAGATATGAAGATACGGCTATGCCTCCGGCAGTTATTGGTAAACCGCTAAATGCATTCATACCCAGATGCATTGTGTTAAACCTTGCAAGTCTCAGTATGCCACATATGAAATAGAATAACATTGCAGGAAGCAGAATATACTGTGCTTGTGCTCCAGTGATATATGAGTATGTGATTATAACGGGTGCGACTCCAAATGAAATAACGTCTGCAAGTGAATCCAGGTTACCTCCTATTTCACTGGATGAGAATTTGCGGGCAAGATGACCATCGGCGCCATCTGCAATTGCAGCAATTAGTATGAGCAGTGGTGCAAGATAAGTAAAACCATCAAGCACAATTATAATGGCAATAACTCCACACAATGCATTCAGTAAAGTGACAAAATCAGGTAGTTTTAATGTATGGAGTATCTGGTTCACTTCCTTTATTTTATTCTGGCAATTACTGTTTCACCGGCAAATAAGCGGTCTCCCTTTTTTATTAATATATCAAAATTTTCTGGAATTGTAACATCAACTCTTGATCCAAAGCGTATCATTCCAAAACGCTGCCCTTGTTTCATGTGATCTCCTTCCTGCACATAGGAGACAATTCTACGTGTGACTGTTCCTGCTATCTGTATCACTTCTACCAGGCCATGCTCTGTTTCTATAAGCGTATGGCTTCTTTCGTTCCGATGTGAATCTTTGCAGAATGCAGGGATGTATCCACCTTTTTTATGTTCGATAGTGTGTATCTTACCGGTAATTGGCAATCTGTTTACATGAACATTCTGGAAGTTCATAAAAATACAGATTTTCCGATCTCTTATGTCCACTACTCTGCCATCTGCAGGTGAGAGCATGTGGCTCTCGTGTTCCTTTATTTCTCTTTCGGGGTCTCTGAAAAAGAATAAGAAGAATATTGTGACTGATATTCCAAGTGCAGCAATCATTCCGGAATATGGAACTTTGTATAGCAGGTATGCAAAGAAGCTTACCACACTTACAGTGATGGATGTTAGTATCCAGGGAAAAGAACCTTTTGCAAGCATTTACTGGTTTCCTACTACTTTATAGAATAGCTTCTGAACAAATCCGGTAACCAAAAACCAGATTCCTTCTATCAGGTCTACCAGCTCCGGTAGTATGCGCATGACAATGTAAGCGATTACAAATAATGCAAATCCTGATCCTATCTTTGCAATAGTATTATGGGCTATTTCAAAGCTTTCAGGACCGAACCACTGGTACCCATAGGCTATAATTACAAAAGCATCTCTTAGTATATTTAATATATATATAACAGGCACTGAAGCTATGAATGCTGCTGCCAATCTTTTAATTGGTGCGTTTACTGATGCGATGAGGCCTATGAAAAGTGCTATACTCTCAATAGCAGTGCAGGCAAGTATAATCTCTACTGTGTATCCGTTAAGTGTTATTTTGTTCCATGCTACCAGTTCAGCTGGGATGTTCAGGTAATGCAGGGTAAGAAGTACGGTATCCGTGACCTGGGATATGATTCCTACATTCAGGACTTCCATTTGTGCAAAAGGGAAGTAAAACAGACAGCCAAGCGCTGTCGCGCTGGTAGCCATTGTTGTAATGTCAGGTGAAGGGATGTTCTTTTTCCTGTATTCTCTAAACATAGTATAATCTATGATCAAGCAGGTTATTCCGACTGTTATAACCAAGGCAACATTTACGTAATCCCTGATTTCGATATAGTGCAATGGCTGATAGAACCAGTGTATGGAGAAAAATCCCCATCCTGCTGCAGATACTGCTCTGCGCACCTCCACAGTTTTCGGCAAAATCGATCCGATAAGCATGAGGGCAACTGCAATCCATAGAATATTTTCGATCATTCAAGTACACCTATTATAGGTATGGCACCTATATATTTGATGTAGTCTATTAAGTTTTTGTTCCTATCCCATGTTTGCTTTCTTCTATTGTCTTTAGTATTTGTCGAAGCAATGGCCACTTAATAGGATATCTTTCTTTAACTCTGAAAGTAGTTCTTACAATACATAACTATGTTATTTCATGTACAACTAATTATGGTGTTGGTACGGTTCACTTAAAGCGCACCTTTAATATGTATGGCTTCCATAGTTTAATCCCAAAAGTTAAATTCTGTTCATCATGCCCCCCACAACCCCGAAATTAACAGTTGATGCAGTAATCGTATTGAACAGGCAAATTGTACTGATAGAACGAAAAAACGCTCCTTTTCAGGGAAAATTCGCACTTCCCGGAGGTTTTGTGGACATTGGTGAGACAACAGAAGAGGCTGTTGTGCGTGAGGTTCTTGAAGAAACAGGCCTTACAATAGAAATAGTTAAGTTACTTGGAGTATATTCTGAACCTTCGCGCGACCCCCGCGGACACACGGTGAGCGTAGTTTACCTGACTCTGGGGAAAGGTGAACCCAGAGCCGATTCAGATGCTAAGGCGGTACATTTGTTCGATGTTTCGGATATACCGCAAATGGCTTTTGACCATAACTTAATAATAGATAATGCGAGAAGTGATATTTATGGAATTTTGTCCCGAATGTAAAAGTATGATGTTCCCTGCAGGTGATTCATTTAAGTGCAGAAAATGTGGTTTTGTAAAGGGAAAACAGCAAGGCTCTGAGGCACTTGTATCAAAAGAATCCAGGGAAAAGAGGGATGTCACTGTGCTTGAAGGTAATGTAGATCAGGGTCTTCCTACAACCACTGTAAGATGTGAGGAATGTGGGCACAACGTTGCATATTGGTGGTTGCGCCAGCTTAGATCTGCTGATGAATCAGAGACACGTTTCTTCAAATGTACAAAGTGTGGCTGTACCTGGCGTGAATACGACTAAAGATATCTGATACATTTTTCTTCGTTTCGGATATTTAAAAGAAAACTTATATTACTTATTAGATATAATGACCTAAAAATTCAATTTATTGGTGGCGAATCCAGATGTTCAAGGCAACTATTGATGCAGATATTTTAAAGACTGCAATTGAAACTCTTTCGGTTCTTGTTGATGAAGCACGTTTCAGGATCTCTCCTGAAGGCCTGGTTGTAAGGGCTGTAGACCCTGCAAATGTGGCTATGGTAAGTTTTGAGCTTAGCTCAAGTGCTTTTGATGAGTTCAATGCTGATGATTCCGAGATTGGTATGGACCTCTCAAAGATCAGTGATATTTTCAGTGTTGCAGGCAGGGATGAGAAAGTTGTCATGGAATTAGATGAGATGTCACAGAAAATGTCACTTCATCTTGGTGGTCTTTCATATACTCTTGCCTTGCTTGATCCATCTACTATCAGGGCAGAACCAAGGATACCACAGCTAGAGTTGCCTGCTGAGGTTGTCCTTAATGGAAAGGATCTCCAGAGGGCTGTAAAAGCCGCCGAGAAGATAAGTGACCACATGTTGCTTGGTATTGATGAAGATGTCTTCTATATGGAAGCTGAAGGTGACACAGACCGCGTACGCCTTGACATGACGCGTGACAGTCTTATTGACCTGAAATCAGGTGAGGCACGTTCACTTTTCTCACTGGATTACCTGTCCGATATAGTCAAACCTGCTTCACGTTCTAATGAAGTTACCGTAGAGCTTGGAAAGGACTTCCCTGTGAAGATTGGGTTCACGATTGCAAACGGTGCAGGAAAGGTCGGTTATCTTCTGGCTCCGAGGATCGAGTCTGACTGATCTATGGATGAAAAAGACTTTGCACTATATCCTTACATTTCCGGGGCATCAGCACATGTAAAAAACCTCGGAATATCCCTTGATCGCCTGGTTACTTCCAGAGCCATGGAATCTGCACGAATCCGTGGAAAAGAACGTGTTATGCAGGCGATCGAAGGTGAGCTGTTCAAGCCTTCTCTTTCTGTATCAGATGAACAGAAGATATTGCTGGAACTGCTTTCCTACCCATTTTCAAGAATACTTGTTTCATGTATCGATGATCCTTTTCTGATTCGCAGGTACTGTCTTGCAGAGGCTGTTGCCTCATACAAACTCCTGAAGACAATGAACCTTGATTTCCTTGAGGAGTTTGCATCTGATTTTTCTGTGTATCCTGATACAAGTGATTCTGGATTTAAGCTGCATTTTACCTCATACATTAGAATGGCAAGTTCCCTAAAAGCAATTGAATGGAAACTTGTTAATCGCAAGCTTCATCATGGAAACGTGAACGTTTCAAAAGAAGAGTTCTCCCGTCTTTTACAGGAACTTATCAAGGAACGTGTTGAACACAATCTGCCCATGCCTGTGAATGAAGAACTTGTACAGTCATGTGAGCCTTATCTTGCAGATATCCGGGAGTTGCTTGAGGAACGAAAGAGCACTTTTGGTGATTCGGAATTTGAATCAGTTGAAACTGATCTTTTCCCTCCGTGTATTACACAAGCTATAGCTAATACTCAGGCAGGTGTGAACCTTGCTCATTCCATGAGATTTGCCATGACTGCATTCCTGCTAACTATAGGTATGACCGTTGATGACATTATGAATCTCTTTACTGCATCGCCTGATTTTGATATCGAAAAGGCCAGGTATCAGATCGAGCATATTGCTGGTTCTTCAGGTACTCACTACAAGCCACCATCTTGCTCAACAATGCAGACTTATGGTAATTGCTATGCTCCTGATGAAATGTGCAAGAAAATAAGCCATCCTCTCAATTATTACAGCCGCAAGGTCTGGTTCAGGAAAAGAGATACTCAAAAGGCTGCTGGGAATAATGCTCCTGAAAAGAGTCCGGATGAGTGAAAGTTAGTATTCGGTTTTTAAAAAAGAATAATAAGGACATAATTTGTCCCATTAATTATTTTTTTAACAGTCCTTTCTGCGCTGCATGAAGAATGCAAGTCCGATAATTGCTGCGACAGGGATTGCAATTGTTGGGAACTCAGGGATTTCTACAGAGCCAAAATGTGATGTACTCTTCAATGTGCTGTACCAGATGGGAATTCATCCGAATATGGAAACTTTCACACTTGGAAGAACTGAGGCATATGAAACACTTGATGAAGCAGTTGACAACCTGTCAAGCCATTTTTCACTTAAGAATGATGATCAAAAGAAGATACTGGAACAATATCTGGAAAAGACTCTTCAAAAAGAAAATGGGAACTATATTTACGATGCCTGCTCAAAGCGTGTAAAAATATGGTGAAATACTCAGGATAAATGAGATGATTTATCAGGAGTCAGACTCAGGCATAACTTCACTCATTATCTTTTTTACAACCCCCATCACTTTATCGTTTCGGGAAACGTTTATAGTATAGTCCGCAAAAGACATGTAAAGCCCTGTCCTCTCTTCATAAAGACCACGAAGACCTTTTTCCTTAAGGCCTACTACGCCGCGGGTTGCAAGATTTGACAGGCGGTAAACAATTGTTCCAAAAGGAACATCAAGATAAACAATAACGGAGTGCCCTTTCAGGAAATTCATTGCTTTTTCTGAGTAGACAACACTCCCACCAGTAGCAATGATACAATTATCCTTCAGCTCCATGTTGATGATACTCTGTTCCTCGGCTTTCAGCAATGCTATGTCCCCCAGGTCATTAACTATATCCTGCAAATCTTTTCCGGAGTTATCGATAACTAATTTATCCGTATCGATAAACTCATAGCCAAGTAAGGAAGCAAGTTTCATTCCCGCAGAACTTTTCCCTGCGCCCGGCATGCCGATGAGAGTTATAATCATATTATCATCACGTATCTTTGAACAAAAAATAATGGACGGTTTGATCAGTTAGTAAGCGATTGTATAGGTGCAGGAATGCGTCCGCCTCTTGAAATGAACTGTTCGGAACTGAAATTATGCACTGGCATTACCGGTGCGCTTCCAAGCAGGCCACCGAATTCTATCATGTCACCGACCTTTGTGCCCGGAGCTGGGATTACCCTGACAGCAGTTGTCTTTTTATTGATCATACCGATAGCCATTTCATCTGCAATAATAGCGGATATGGTGGAGGATGAAGTATCTCCAGGAACTGCTATCATATCAAGACCAACAGAACATACACTTGTCATAGCCTCCAGCTTGTCCAATGTAAGAGAACCTCGCTGAACAGCTCTGATCATATCCGCATCCTCACTGACTGGAATGAAAGCACCACTCAGGCCACCAACAGACGAAGATGCCATAGCTCCTCCTTTTTTAACAGCATCATTCAAAAGTGCCAGTGCAGCAGTCGTACCGTGTGTACCACAGCTTTCCAGACCCATGGCCTCAAGGATGGCGGCAACACTATCACCTATAGCAGGAGTCGGGGCAAGAGATAGGTCAAGCACACCAAACTGGACATTGAGCCTGCGGGCAGCTTCACGTCCCACCATTTCACCCATTCTGGTGATCTTAAAAGCAGTCTTTTTGATGCACTCTGAAATGTCACCCAATGTAGGGTCTTGAAGAGAGCGCACAGTGGAATTGACGACTCCGGGACCGCTCACACCGACATTGATTACACAATCCGGTTCACCAACACCGTGGAAAGCACCTGCCATGAATGGATTATCTTCCGGTGCATTTGCAAATACCACAAGTTTCGCGCAACCAATACCGGCATTATCTTTTGTCAGCTCTGCAGTTTCTTTGATGACTTTACCCATCAGGGCAACAGCATCCATATTAATACCTGCTTTAGTAGTTGCTACATTCACAGAGGAACATACTTTATTAGTATTAGCAAGAGCTCGTGGGATAGAGTTGATAAGATTAAGGTCACCAGGAGTCATACCTTTCTGAACAAGTGCACTGAAACCTCCGATGAAGTCAACACCAGCATCCTCAGCCGCCCGGTCAAGAGTCCGGGCAACTGATGTCAGATCAGTAGTATCGCAACTCTCTGCGACAATAGCTATTGGTGTTACTGAAATACGTTTGTTAATAATAGGAATGCCGTAAAGGTTCTGGATATCATTGGTGGTCTTTACAAGATCCTTTGCGTAATGCATTATCCGGTTATAAACATTCTCATTGAAAATATCGATATCAGGATGACTGCAGCCGCGAAGACTGATACCCATGGTGACTGTCCTTATGTCAAGATTCTCACTACTTACCATTTTTATTGTTTCAAGGATCTCTTCAGGATGGATTAACATGGAAGCACCTCAGATCCTGTGCATAAAACGGAAAGCATCTTCATGCTGAACCTTAACTTCCACACCCAGGGCAGTGCCTTTTTCAGACATTGCCTGCTGGAAAGCTGAAAGGTCAAAGTTCTCTTCGGTTATTTGCGCTAACATAATCATGGTGAACAGGTCATCCATAATTGTCTGGCTTATGTCAACTATATTGACATTGTACTCTGCCATAGTCTGCGTGATACCCGCAACGATACCAACTTTATCGATACCAATAACAGTAATTATAAAACGACTGGATGACATGAATTTTCCTTCTATATATGGTTTTTTGAATGGAGTTTAAAGTGATTGACTAATTATAAAGTAGCATAATATATGAAATGCTATTTTGACTTTGCCGGTGAAAAAACATCGCCTGAAAAAAGTACAATATTAATTCAATGAAAAAGTATATTTGCCAGTGGCTAAATCTTCTTTAATTACTATAACAAATAAAAATCATCCTGAGCGCTTTGCCAGCTTTGTACAAACAAAAGTTAGTCAAATACAGACATGATGGAAAATTTTGAGTGATGCAGGCACATAATATTCCCAAAAAGAATATATTTTCTTAAATATATAATAGCCTACGTAAAAGTCAGATAACCCCTGAAAACGCTTTTGAGCAGGTAACAAAGTTTATATACAAATTTCATCATGATTATTATGATGATGGTTTGAACGGCTAAGTTCATCAGATGATTCAAACAATCAGGAGATACAATGGTTAAAATTGTACACGCACAAACTGTACTCACGGAAGATGAACTGGCGGCTTTAAAGAAGAAATGTAATGAGTCGTCAACAAAAGAAGCCTTGAGTATGGCGGTGCAACATTATCTCGAGTGCGAATACACCGACCTCGATGATAAAATGTGGACCAAGAAACTTGAAAAAGTAGTCCAGAAAAAAAAGCAGAAAAAAGTATAGATTTCTGAACAAGAGAGGAACAACTAATGAGCAAAGCAAACCAATTCTTAAATGAGGATGCAGTATCCCCGGTCATCGGTGTTATCCTGATGGTCGCAATCACTGTAATCCTTGCTGCAGTTATTGCAGCATTCGTATTCGGCATGGGACCACCAGAACAGGCACCACAGGCAAGTATTAGAGCAAGTGCAACTGAAGTAACGGTAGGAGCTAATGATTATTCAATCGTTCAGCTTGAACATCAGGGCGGAGACGAAGTTACACTTACAACATCAGCTACCAAGTTTAGTGTTGGTGGAACAGGAGCAATATATGGCGACGTGCAGGACTACTTCACTGCAGGAGACCGTCTCTACATTGGGACATATGGTAACGGCACTTATACAGTTGCAAACACAACAGCTGGTACAAACGCTGCCGCAAACATTGGCAATTCAACCGAGACTGTTGATATAACCATCATTGATGTCGGAAGCCAGCAGATGATTGCTGACCTGAGCGTCAGGTTCTAAACACAAACTTAATGACGCATCTTGCGTCATCTTTTTTATTTTTTGATTTTGCAACCATATATAGATAATTATATATACTTTCTAAATCACACGTCATTGTAAATAATTATATTCAGGATGTGGTATGTTGGACTATGAATCATCATTAAAGAATTCATGGAATGTGGTTAAAGAAAACATTGTTACATTTATTGTTGGTCTTTTGATAACTGTAATTGGATCTGTTTTTATTGTTACTATGGCACCTCTGTTTTATGGATTTACCTCGATGGCTGTAAAGGGTGCAAGAGGAGGAGCAATAGAAATTGGCGATGTCTTTGAAGGATTCAAAAAGGATAATATAATCAGAAGCTGGACATTTATGATCATATATCTGGTTATTGCAGGAGTGCTTGGAGAGATAGCATCAATACTCAGCACCATAGTAGGAATACTCTTCATGTTTTCAATGCCATTGCTTGCTATAAAAGGGACAAACAGTGGAATTGAAGCAATTACAGAAAGTGTCGAAATTGTGAAAGCTGCCCCGGTAGAAAGTATTATTGTTTATGTTATAACGCTCGTACTCAACGTGATCGGCATTTTACTTCTTGGAATAGGAGTACTTATTACTGCACCTATAAGCGCAGTATTCCTGGTTTATGCAACCTTAGAGATGGCAGAGTAATATAGTAATTAAAAATAGTATGATCAAAATTGATCAAATAAAATAAGTTGTAGTAAAATACTACAACATATTCTTTTTTATACGGATATACAAAAAATAGTTATATTCCGTATATCTCAGAACCTTTCTTAACTTTCTCGATATCCCTTTCTATTACAGAAAGTCTGTTCTTATCAACTTTCATACCTGCAAGGCTTTCGATGAACCAGATAGATTTTACATGGTCATCGGGAGTGAGCTTCCAGTCAGGTTTCTCCATATAGAAATCGATACCTTCGGCATAATGAAGAAGCTCCATCCTTACTTTCTCAGTGATCCAGCCAAGCTCTTCATAATACGACAATATATCAGGAAGGTTGTTGCGACCAACAAGTTCCATCAAAAACTCAAGCCACTCCATACAGAGCTTCATGTTACTGGAATTTTTAACGATATTGGAAAGGTGAACATTCTGTCCGAATCCCTTATAACTTCTTGCACCAAGTTTCTTTAATTCACTTTCCATATATTCTGTGAGTGAATCGATCTTTTCCAGAACAGCAGTATTTTTCTGCTCGGATTCTTCCCTGAATTCCTGGAACTCTGAAGATACCTTTCCAAGATTATCAACCATTGATGATATCGAACGTGAAAATTCTTTTGATGTAGATCTTGATTCTTCCTGCATCTTTTCGATAAGCTCAACTCTTGGTCCAAATGAATCGATCTTAGATGACAATTCAGTCAGGATCGCAAATTTTGATTCGTTCTCCTGCAATGACTCATGCAACTGAGCAAGAAGGGCCATATAAGAACCAACAAGTTCAGATATGTTCTCTTCTATTTGTGACATATTAGTTTTCATTGAAGCAGTATCAGAATTCAACATACCGATTGAAGAATCAAATTCAGAAATCCTGGTTTCAACCTGTGAAACTTTACCGTCAACAAGATCAAAACGGGAATTGGTTTGGGAGAGAATATTTTCACTTGAATTTACAGCGGAAGCTACAGATTCAGTAATCTCTGAGATTCGGTTTGAAAAATCTTCAACTTCAGAATGCATAGAGGAGAATTGAAGGTTCATATCATTCAGACTCGTTTTCAGTCCACCAAGGTCACCTTCAAGATTTTCAAACTTCTTATCAGTAGTTGACTTTATCTCCTTCAACTCTTTGGTGAACACCTTTTTTGAGAGTTCCATACCTGATGTGGAAGACGTCTTTTCCTGTACACTCATACTTTCAGACACATCTGAAACTTCATTTTCAATACAAGCTTCAACTTCAGGTTCTGTTTCTTCAGATAATGAATCTTGATTATGTTCCAATATAAATCGCTTATCAGATTTTGGCATATTATCAGGAAAAGAAGCCATTGTAAATGCACCAATTGAATCATCATTACCAAAATCATCACTATCAAGTAGATATTCCTCTTTCATTTCCATAATTGGATTCTCAATAGGAGTTACCTGGCGTATAGAACTAACTGTCCCATCATCTTTATTTTCTATGAAAGGATCCACGGATACTTTGGCATTTTCCTCAACAACCTTTTCGTTCTCAGCAAAAGGAGAAGAGAACGGACTAGAATCAACATTATTTTCCGAGGATTCAAAGGGATTAGCATCAAATGGGGAAGCACTCGAAGTAATTTCCGGTTTTGATTCGGCAGTGTCTCTTAAAGACTCTGCAATATCCACTTCCCCCCGCATGTCTTCCATCCGCTCAATAAGACTTTTGCCTTTAGTCAGATTTTTGAGGAAACCTCTTGTGATGCCAGAGATGCCTTCCAGGTTTTTCTTAAATGAACCCATATCAATTGGCAATTTAACAGGAAGCTTTTGTGAAGGTGTATTCTTTTCAAATGACCCTGCATCAGAAGCAACTTGATCACCAAATGGATTTTGAGACTGAAAAACTCCAGGAGTTGGTTCAAAAGGATTGGATGCTACCGGGCTGCCGGCTGAAGCAAAAGGATCAGCTGGAGGAACAGCACCAGGACTAGATGCGAAGGGATTAGATTCTACCGGACCACCAGCGGAAGAAAAAAGATTGCCAGGTGGAACATCCCTAGAAGTGGACTCAAAGGGATTGGATTCTACAGGGACACCTGCAGGAGCAAAAGGATCAGCAGATGGAACATTGACAGGAGTGGATTCAAAGGGATTGAATTCTACAGAACCAGCAGAGGGAAAGTGATCAGGCTTTGGAAACAGTGGAGTCTGTACCTGTGAAGCAAATGATTGGGACTGATTTGATTCAGGAACAAAAGGTAAGGATTCCCCTATTTCAGGAGAAGATAGTCCGGATGGTTCGTCTGAGTTGATAAAAGGTTCAAATAATGGAGGAGGTGATCTTTTCTTTGCAGGAATTTCCATAACAGGCGAGGATCCAGATGATTGGTCCAAAGGTGAGACTATATCTAACTCATCTGTATTTGGTGGTGAGTTCATAAATGGCGGCATCTCCAGGGGAGCTTCTTTTTCCTCTGAAAAAGGAGCATTTGGAGGAGTGCTACCTAATACCGAAAGGTCAGGAAGATCACCAAATGAAGGAAAAGCTGTTTGTAGTGCCCCTGCCTTTGTTGAGGATGGATTTTCCTCAGATACCTCTATTTTTGCCTCTTCCATTGGTATGTCGGCAAAAGCATTTGCCAGTATGTCGGGAATCGGTGGTGCAGATTTCTTTTTTTCGCCGGATGCGTTCACAGAAGATTGCTCATCTTCAACAGAAGACATAATCTCTGCTATCTTTTTATTCTCCCATGGAAGTTCACTCATAAAAACCAACTGATAAGAAGTATTGATATTATTATAATTACGGGATTATTATATGCAGGATATTTATATAAGAGTTACTCTTGGCTAAAAAAGAAAAGTTCGAGATATTTTAAAACATTACAAATGATAATGAAAATATCATAAGAAATTCAACGTAAACTGATGCTAAAAAGAGTTTAGGCGCACGGGAATAATTGAGGGAATGGACGAGAGATAAAGGATGAAATTTGTGCTAAAAATTCACTTTGCTGTGAGTTTGTGCGCCTAAGTGTGCATTGTTAACAATAGTATATAAGTATTTTGCACTACTTCCAAAAATGAACACAATTATGATGGCATGATGAAATCACTAAGCTGTTAATCAATAATAATAAAAATATAGTAATTAAAAGTAAAATATGTAAAAATATATTTGTGCAAAAGGCGCACAAATAAACGCAAAAGTGCAATCATCCTACATAGTATAACTACTCGTTACCAATCCTGGATATACGGGCATTTTCTACAGAAGCATCCACAAGATTTTCTATAGGAATCTTAGCTTCCTCAACAATCATTGAATCCATTGCTGCTTTCACTTCAGGATGTACAGGTACAGCTCCACATCCACCTGCTTCGCGAATAGAGATGTCATAAGTCCCTATTTTTCTGGCGATGTCAATTATCTCATTCTTATCAAAAGCTATCAATGGATGATACAGAGGGACACAAAGTCCGTAAAGTTCGGCATACATATTGGAAGTCGTCTGCGAGGCAACCTGACCTATAGATGACCCGGTAATAATTCCTGCTGCATCTTCCTTTTTCATGATCTTCAAGGCAATCCTGTACATTGTACGTTTACACAACAGACATGTCTTGTTCTTGGAACAATTATCTATGAAAGACTGAAGATTCGCACCATGAGGGACTTCATATACCTTGAACGGATGACCAGGGCACCATTCCTGAAGAGCTTTGAGACAATCCATTGTACGGTTATGTGCACGATCGTCATTGAAAGGAGTGTTATTACAGTAAACCGGAATTACCTCGATCCCACGTTTCATCATCAGCCATGTAGCCACAGGTGAATCGATACCACCAGATACAAGTGAGATCATCTTTCCCTGGGTACCCAGTGGCAGACCCCCGACACCTTCCACAGTCTCTGTGAATACATAAGACTTGCTCTGACGCATTTCCACAAATATTTCCCTGTCCGGATTTGTGAGATCAACGGAAGGCGTGAATCCTTTTGATTCAAGCATCTGCCAGACAGCATCCCCACATTTCATCCCAATATCACGTGATGAGAATGAGTGATTGCCTGTGCGTCTTGACCTTATTGCAAAGGACTGCCCTTCTGAGATATAACCGTCGGCAATCTCTGCACATAAAATCCCTGCTGCTTTTATGGTAGCATCAGTTACCTGCGCAAATGATGTGGAAACAACTCCGAAAACATCTGCTGCTGCTTTTGCAGCCATTACATCATCACTTTTAACGAATATCCTGCCCCATTCACGGGTAATACCGGAATAAGGAATGCCACGATGATCCAGCATCGCAGATATGTTCCTTACAAGGGTTTTCTCATACCAGTTACGAACACCTGTGCTCTTTAATGCAAGTTCGCCATATCTTACAATGATAATGTTTTCCATTGGTAAGCAATCAACTTAAGACTATTAAAGGTAATCGGAAACGGCAATTATTGAATACATCTTATGAATATGATATTTCTTAATTATTCCTTGACGCTAAAGTCAGAATAAGTTGAAGAATAAGATGACCAGGAAACAATAACATCATCGACTGCTACAGTATCTGATTTATCAAATGTCTTGTTCATTTCCATATACCCTATCAGTGCCTGTATAGAAGATTTTTCCCCCTCTACAACTACCTTGTACAGGCCATCAGATATATCCTGAGAATAACCTTTTAAAGATCGTTGGCTGGCAATTTTGGATGCATATTCATGAAAATCACCTTTTGGGCTTCTGAGCTTTACCAGAATCGTTGCAGCGGATAAGTTTTCAGAGTTTGTCTCATCTGACATGAAGACAGATACGAGTAGTAAGAATATAATATTTTTGAACAGGAAAATCTAAGGAAATAAAACAAAAAAGATGAAATGAAGAAAATAGAGAAATCTAGCGCTTTATTGAGAAATCAGTACACTCGCCTGCAGGTTCTGACCACTCAACACTAACATCCTCCACATTTGCAAGAGCCGGACCTATGTGAAGAAAATCAATTAGTTTCTGAATAGAGGTTGTTTTACCTTCTGCAAAGACCTCAACCCTTCCATCAGGCAGGTTCCTGGCAAACCCGACAAGCCCGAGTTTTTGTGCGTTGTCCACAGTGAACCTGCGGAAATAAACTCCCTGAACTCTTCCCGTAACAACTATTATTGCAGAGGAAATATCCTCTGCGTTGGACAAGTTATCCTGCATACACTTTAATTTGCAGAACGGCCTTATAAGAATTTTGGCCTCTGTGAAAGCATCTTTGAAAGGCAAAGGCCCTTGTATGGCATGCCTTCAGTTTCTGCGGCAATCCTTGCATTGAGCTCTTCTAGAGTCATTTCAACCTTCATCGGCTTCTTTGGCTCTGATTCTGCACGAATGGTCACATTAACAGTTCCGCTCTCAACTTCGCTGTCACCGACAACAACAACGTATGGGATCCATTCGCGGCCTGCCTCACGTATCTTCTTACCGACTGTATCTTCTCTGTCATCGATATCAACACGGCAGTTAAGTTTATCGGCAACCTGCATGGCATAATCCATATGTTTGTCAGCTATTGGGAGAACTCTTACCTGAGTTGGGGAGAGCCAGAGTGGAAGCATTGGAACTCCACCTTCTTCAGCCTTCATAGCCTCTTTCTCAAGAAGACCATAGATACAGCGCTCTATTGCACCGCTTGGTGAGCAGTGAAGAATTACCGGCCTGTTGGCACTTCCATCTGAGTCGATGTAATTAATGTCATACCTTTCAGCATTCTCAACATCTATCTGTACGGTTGAGAGTGCACTTGCCTTTGCAAGAGCATCAACGAAGTTGAACTCGAACTTAAGCACGAAATAGAAGAAACGGGTGTCCCACATCTCAACAAGTACCGGTTTGTCCACGGTCTTTGCGAGTTGTGTGATGAAATCCTTGTTCTCATTATAGAAATCCCTGGTAAACCTGATAGCAACCTCGAAGTCATCTACCTTGATGCCTATCTTGTCAAGTACAGCGATACACATGTTGTACTGCTTGCCGAACTGGTCTATTGCACCTTCCATATCGGCACAAAGACTGTGCATATCTGGCATTGTGAAAGCCCTGAGCCTTCTAAGACCTACGAGTTCACCACGCTGTTCCTTCCTGAAACTGTACCTGGTCATCTCGACCATCTTAAGTGGCAGGTTCTTGTAGGAAATGGTCATGTCGTGGTTCATAAGGAACTGACCGAAACATGCGGCGAATCTCAAAAACATCTGCCTCTTGTCAGATTCAATTGAATACTGACGTGCAGGGAACCTGTCAAGATATTTCTTCAGGGTTGGGTGATTCATATCGTACATCAGAGGTGTTTCTACCTCCATTGCACCAACCTTTGAAGTTTCTTCGAGTACATAGTTCTCAAGGAGTGATTTCATAAGGCGTCCTTTTGGATAGTAACGCATGTTACCGGAATCTGACCCTGGCTCATAGTCTGCCAGTTCCAGCCTGCGCATGAGCTCTACGTGTGGTGGAGCCTTTTCAACAGCCCTCTTCTTGGAAATCTCATAGTCCACAAACTTTCCAAGATTATCATGACCTGTGAAATCAAAGGTTGCTGCATCATGAAGCCCACCATCTGGTGTGAGGACATGCCAGTAAGATTTGGCAGTGCTTTCTGCTTTGAGTGCTTCAGAGACAACTTCCTCCTTTACCACTTCACCGCAGGCTGAAGACTCTGCACCAGTTGATTCATCTGGAACAATAGAACGTGACAGCTCGGAAAGTGGATGTCCTTTACAGCTGATCTTGAATGCCTTGTACCAGCCAAATGGTGCCCTCTTTACAGTATAATCATCTGAAAGTGCAGCTTCGATACCTTTAAGAACCGCAACGCCTGCTTTTGGAGAAGAAAGGTCTGAACTGAGATGAGCATACGGGTAAACCATAATATTCTCAGCCTTCACCTGTGTAGCTACACTCTTAATCTCTTCCACAGCTTTGGAGATGGCACCTTCCACATTTGCCTCGTCGACCTTTTCAACTGCTATGAAAGCTGTAAGAGCCTCCTCAAGTCTTCCCTGTTTAAAGGAATCTTCGATTTTTTCAGCAACAGGAGTGCTCTTTTTCACTTCATATTCAATATAATCAGAATGAATGAGTAATAACTGCATAAAATCACCTTTAAGATTCTGCTACCTTATTAGACCAATCCTTATTAACCTTTTTCAATTCATGAAAAAACAGAAACAAGGAAGTATCAAAATCCTATTCATTTACGCCTTTGGATTCAGCATCATCCTTGCAGATTGACATGTTCATCTGTGAGCAGATAGCAGTATTGTCATTTACATACACCCGGTATGCTGCAATGACTGCACCAAGTACTATAGGAGCCAGGAAGAAACCTGCAACGCCTCCTACAAAACCACCACCCAGGAAAGCCAGAAGAATAAGGAAAGGATGGATCTGGGATTTTATACTTGCAAGATATGGACGCAGGACAAGTTCTGGTGGTGCATAAATCACAATGGATGAAACAATAAAGAACACGGCAGCACTTTCAAGTCCCTGTTGCATATATCGATAAACAGATAGCATAAGTAGAACCATATAACCCGCAAACATCGGAATTACCGATGCCACGAATATAAGCGCTGAAAGCGCCAGTATATGAGTTAAACCAAATGCATAGAACACAATCAAAGACAGGACACTGACAATTAATGCTGCTGAAGCGTTTCCTACAAAAATTCCCTGCAGTATCACATCAAGATGCAACGCAAAACATTCAAAATCTTGTTCATGTCTGGAAGGAACTACCTTATATACGGCCCTGTAGAGTCCATCGCCATCTGCCAGCAGGAAATAGCACAGGAATATGGCCAGGAAAAGATTGATACTGAACATCATCAGGTTACGGGCATAGGAAATGAGTCCTATTCTACCAAGTAATGGAAGGATAGATGTGGAGAGGTCCCACACCATTTGCTGCACATCATTACTATATCTGGCGGGGATATCGATGGATCTTAAAATGTCAAGACTTGTGTTCATTACATAAGACTGGTTCTCAAATACCCATACGATCTGGCGAAATATCTCCACCATACCGGATCCAATAATGAATATTACAGGAACGACGATACATAGTGTTGCTATGAGAGCACCTACCCGTCTGAAACGTCTGAGTTTCATGAAGATCGGACGTGCTATATAGGCAAATACAAGACCAAGCACAATACCATCGGCAAGAGGAAATAGTATATAGCAAAACAGGAGAAAAAGAAGCAAAACTACTACGAAGGAAGCTATTTTCCATTTTGCAGCAATAATACGGGAAATTCCATCTTCGTTATTAACCATTTTTACCCTTCAAAGATTCTTGTTTGTTTATATAATATTTAAGCTATTAATAATTCATCCCTATAATCCCTATAATTTCAATACATGAATTTATCGGACCATTGAAAAATTTGTGTAAGATTCATCACAGCTTGTTTTTATATCTTAGAACAACACAGGAATCAGTACATTTACCGCAATGTGTGCAGCTTTCATTTATACATACATGACGATTCTCTATTGAAATCGCATTCATAGGACAGGCTTTGATACATATCCCACATCCTGTACACCTGTGAGCTTTCAATAACTGACGCGAGGTTTCTGCAAAAATTGAATCTGCTGAAGATTTGTCATCTGAGTTCACAACAACATTACCTGACGAGAATATCTTTATCGTTGAAGTTTTCCCCCGGACCATGAGAAGACCAAGCTCCTCTGAAAATACGTTTTCTCCCATTATGTTCATTACGTCCTGGGTTTTCTTCATGGAAAAACCACGGATAGATGCTTCAATAGTATAACCTCCTGCCTTGCATGGAGATATACCTGATGTGATGCTAATACTGAATTCTGATTCTGCTGTCGTTGCACAGGCAGATATACCCATTTCTTCACAGAGTTTGACCATCTTGGGGGGAAGTTCCTTCCACCTCCAGAGACCGTGTTCTATAAATGGATCTGACAGACCGTTCTTCTTTGCCCATTGCATAAGGAATCCTTCCCACTTTTCATGTAACTCGGGGTGTAAGTCCTTCAAACGCTGGTATTCTGCTGAAAGGGCTGCCGGGCAAAGATAACAGCCAACTCTTTCAAAACCTAAATCGTAAAGAGGATTATAGTCTAGTTTTCTCCAGTAAATGTAAAGCCAGACCTCTATCGCTTTCCAGTCCTTTATTGGGAAAATATTGAGCTGCCCGGGTACAAATGGATTGTTCTCACTAGTAGAGATGCGTGCCCTTGAGAACGACTCATACCTGCGTTTCCCGTCAACTGTTATACATGTAGGAGCTTTTGCCAGGCATTCTTCTATTGCTTCGTTTGCAGGTGCAAGTTTACATATCTTACAGCACCAGCGAAAATCCTTTGCAGGAGGACCGAATGCCTCTACGTTATCCCAAAAATCAGAAGATGCTTTCTTTTCTATTAGCTCAATGTTACTGTCTTTGCAGAAGTTACGGGCAAATTCCACTGTTTCAGGAAACTCGATACCAGTATTGAGGAAAAACGCATGGATTTCCCTGTCAACCTGATTCTTCAGTGCACTCACAGTAAGATCAAGCACAACAAGACTGTCCTTTCCACCACTGAATGAGACATTAACCGGGAGATCTTTGTACTCTTTCTGGTTTGCAATTCCCTTTATGGTATTCATTGCATTCCTGCCAAGATTGCGTATGTGAGGAACATTTGCAGCCACCACATCATCCATGGTTGGAACTTTTTGATTCAATGAGGCGTGTTGCGAGTCTACTTTTCTGACCCTTAGCACAGGGCCAGCAAAAGTTGGTGCTTTTTTTGCATCGCATAAAGCTACCCCAAACCCTGTAAGATTACCTGACTTTATCAGGACAATATCATTTACCCTGATATCATCAGACATGGATTCAACCATATCGTAACTGACCTTCTTACCATTAAGATGTCTGGAGTTCTTTTTCAGAATTACGGTTTTCTTTTCTGTGCTCTCAAGAAGTATGTGGGCACCTAATACAGAAGGCTCAAATACATAATCCAGCTTTTGCATGTCAAAACGAAGAATACCGAACACAAAAGCATCAACAATAACCTCATCGGTCTTGTCATCTCCTGGTATTTTGTTCAGAAGGATTATTCTGTCACCCAGAGGATCAGCTCTGAATTCTGCAATCAGGGCATCGTGGAGAACTTCCCTTTCATGGGTGGAACAAAACCTCACATCTGCTGGTTGTGACAGATCTATCTTTGTACCATCGCCACCGCAAATGCTACATTCCTTTTCTATTAGTGGTGCATTGCATTTCTGACACCAGAAAATGTAATCTTTCTCATTACTGGCATACTTTTGAACATTTTTACTGTGGCTTGCTCCTCTATCCTGTTTTTGTGAATGACTGGAAGACTTCCTGTATCCGGATGAGAGTGAACCTGCACTTCTCATGTGTGACTTACCGGCAGAACTACTTTGTCTGCTGGATTTTCCAGAACTGCTGGAAGAGGATTTGCCTTTTTTCATTGATACCATGTAGCGCTCACCAGCTTAAAAAACTGTCCGGGAAAGAAACTGAAAATGAAGATAATTACAGGAATATGACTGAAATGAATAAAAATGGCTAAAAATGAAGAAAATCCGGTTAAAACCGGATAATCGAGTTACAAATAATAGCCTCAGTTGCTGAGATACTCATTGATTGCCTTTGCAGCAACCTTTCCGGCACCCATTGCACTGATGACTGTTGCAGCACCTGTGACAGCATCGCCACCTGCATAGACATTATCAAGTGATGTCTTGCCGGATTCATCAACTATAATAGTTCCTCTGGAATTAGTATCAAGTCCCTCTGAACCGGAGAATATCATCGGGTTTGGAGAAGTTCCAATGGCAATGATAACGATGTCGGCAGGTATCACATGCTCAGAACCTTCTACTGCAACCGGACTTCTGCGACCTGACTCATCAGGCTCGCCAAGTTCCATCTTTATGCATTCCACGCCATTGACAGTCATGTTCTCACCCTCAAGTATCCTTGTAGGATTGGTCAGAAGTCTGAAGACAATGCCCTCTTCTTTTGCATTCTCTATTTCTTCCTTTCTTGCAGGAAGTTCATCCTCACCACGGCGATAGACTATGCTTACTTCATCTGCACCAAGACGGAGTGCACTTCTTGCAGCATCCATAGCAACATTACCGCCACCCACTACGATGACATTCTTACCTCTCTTGATAGGAGTGTCATAGTCAGGGAACTGGTATGCTTTCATCAGGTTAACTCTTGTGAGGAACTCGTTTGCGGAATAAACACCATTAAGGTTCTCTCCCTCAATGCCCATGAACTTTGGGAGTCCTGCACCGGTTCCAAGGAAAACAGCATCGTACTCATTCCTGAGCTCATCAAGAGTCTTTATCTTACCGATAACATAGTCAACCTTGACATCGACACCAAGCTGTTTAATGTACTCTACCTCTTCCTTTACAATTGCCTTTGGAAGCCTGAATTCTGGAATTCCGTAAGTCAGCACACCACCAGTGTCGTGAAGTGATTCAAATATTGTAATTTCGTGGCCTTCTTTTGCCAGATCTGCTGCTGCTGTAAGTCCTGCCGGACCTGCACCGATGACAGCAACCTTCTTTCCTGTTGATTCCGGGCGAACTGGTGGAGTTACACCTTTCTTTCTTTCGTAATCAGCACAGAAACGCTCAAGTCTGCCAATTGCAACTGGTTTTCCCTTCTTTGCCAGTACGCACAATTCCTCGCACTGGACTTCCTGAGGGCACACACGTCCACATACGGCAGGAAGCGCATTGGTAAGTTTAATGGTTTCAATAGCACCGTCAAAATCCTCAGCCTTTATGTGAGCTATGAATCCGGGAATATCAATATTTACAGGACATCCGTCTACACATTTCGGATTCTTACATTCAAGGCACCTGGAAGCTTCTGCAAGAGCCATTTCATCGGTGTAACCAAGTGCAACTTCATCGAAGTTCTTCGCTCTTTCCTTAGGATCCTGCAATGGCATTGCCTGCCTGTCTGTCATTAGTTCTCACCCCTGCAGGTACATTTGTGATCGTGATTCTCCTGACACTTTGATTCCTCACTTCTGTATAGTGCCAGACGACTCATTAGCAAATTGAAGTCAACCTTGTGAGCATCGAATTCCGGACCGTCAACGCATGCGAACTTTGTCTCACCGCCAACGGATACTCTGCATCCGCCACACATACCGGTTCCGTCGATCATGATAGGATTAAGACTTACAATTGTCTCAACGCCATAAGGCTCAGTCATACCTGCTGCTACCTTCATGAGAATTGGAGGACCAATGACCACGATTCTTGCAACCTTTTCACCGCTGTCAAGGATATTCTTGACGACATCTGTAACAAAACCGTGGTGACCTTTTGAACCATCATCTGTTGCAACATGGAGTTCATTTGAAGCTGCTCTCATCTCATCCTCGAGAATCAGAAGGCTCTCGTTCCTTGCACCGATTACGGAGATTACTTTGTTGCCTGCCTCACGGTATGCTTTTACCTGTGGATATACCGGAGCAATTCCTACTCCACCACCTACAAGGATCACAGTTCCAAGTTCCCTGACATCTGCAGGAGTTCCCAGTGGACCTACAAAATCCTGAAGCTCATCTGAAGCTGACATCTTTGCAAGCTGCTTTGTTGTCTTGCCCATTTCCTGGAAGATAATAGTAACTGTTCCTTCATTTGCATCAAAATCAGCAATGGTCAGTGGGACTCTTTCGCTGGTCTCATCAATACGTAAAATGATAAACTGGCCTGCCTTTGCGGCTTTGGCAACATCCGGTGCTTTGATCTTCATCATATGCACTGATGATGCTATTTCTTTTTTCTCTATGATTTGATATGACATGTGATCACGTAATATGTTATGTTAGAAATAATAGGATTTTGGGGGTATGATTAAGTTAATAGTACTTAAGAATTGATATTAGATGATTTAAAAAATGATAAAAATAACCTTATGCTAAAAACATTCATGCAATAATTAAATATTTGTGTTTGATAGAATTGCCTATAAATCCTTGAACTTCTAACGATTTCAAGAGCAACATATTGCGATTCCAAAATAAATGCAGTTCGTTTATATATTTGTATGTCCATTTATGGGCAAGCACACATCATTTATAGACACATACGGAGGAATAATTGTTAAATCAATGATACTGGCTGGTGGATCAGGAACACGCCTCTGGCCACTTAGTCGTGAAATGTATCCTAAACAGTTTCTGAAATTGAATGATACCTCCTTATTTCAGGACACAGTACTCAGATGTCTTGAGATATCAAACATCACAGAGATATTCATTGTAACAAACGAATTGCAGAAATTCTTTGTCATAGGTCAGATAGAAGAACTGGGCTATGAAATACCACCTGAAAACATACTTCTGGAACCCGTTGGAAAGAACACGCTTCCTGCAATCACTTTTGGAATGCATGAGATAAAGCAACGCTTTGGAAAGTCTACAGTAGGCATATTTTCATCCGACCATATATTGGATAAAAAAGCAATGGAAATTATCAAAAATGTAGAGGAACTTGCCTCTGAATATCTACTGACGTTCGGAGTAGTACCTACTTCACCACATACAGGTTACGGATACATTAAACCAGCAAATCCAATTGGAAATGGATTCAAGGTATCGGAGTTCAAAGAAAAACCAGATATATTCAATGCTGAGAAGTATATTAAAGAAGGGTGCCTCTGGAACAGTGGAATATTCCTGTTTGACACGGATATTTTTTTCGAAGAACTTGAAAAATATGCTCCAGAGATCAATGCTGCATTCAATAAAATAGAGGACATAGGAAAACTTTTTGAGGAAATCCCCTCAATTTCTATTGACTACGGAATAATGGAAAAATCGAATCGGGTTGCAGTCATAAAGCTTGATGAACGATGGAGTGACCTTGGCAGTTTCAAAGCCATCCATGATGAATTTGAGAAAGATGAGAACAATAATATCATATTAAATTGCGATAATGTACTAATTAATTCATCCGGCAACTTAATTCATTCAAAAAACGGCAAAGTAGTATCACTTATTGATATTAACGATACAATCGTTGTGGACACTCCTGACGCATTGTTGGTCTGCCCAAAAGAGAGTAGCCAGAAAGTAAAGGATGTTGTATCTTCACTCAAAGATAGAAAAGATGAACGTGCACAATTGCATCAGACAGTGTACAGGCCGTGGGGATCATACACAATACTGGAAGATTCTGAAAGGCACAAGATAAAGAACATAGTTGTTCTGTCACAGAAAAAGTTGAGTTTGCAATTACATCACCATAGAAGTGAACACTGGGTAGTTGTGAAGGGAATGGCTTGCGTACAGGTGGATGGTGAACAATATTTCCTGAGACAGGGTGAGAGTACTTTCATCAAGGCAGGAATGAAACACAGATTATCTAACCCAGGAAAAGTGCCTCTTGAAATTATTGAGGTACAGCTAGGAGACTATGTAGGAGAGGATGATATTATCAGGTTTGACGATGATTATGGGAGAGAGTAAAAGATTGCATCTTTAGCAAATTTCCTCATTTATATAAAATCAAGACGTTAGAAGATTACAATGCAAACTGAATCAAAACTTAAGAACAAAAAAATACTTGTCACCGGCGGTGCGGGATTCATCGGTAGTCATATTGTGGACATATTGATGAAAGAAGAGTGTAAAGTCATAGTTTTTGATAACTTGAGTTCGGGACGCATGGAGTTTATTGAACACCATACCGGAAATCCTAATTTTGAGTTCATAAATGGAGATTTACTTGCAACCGACGAAATAAGCATGGCATGTAATGACATTGATTTTGTATTTCATGTTGCAGCAAATCCAGATG
This sequence comes from Methanolobus sediminis, assembly GCF_031312595.1. Lineage (NCBI taxonomy): Archaea > Methanobacteriati > Methanobacteriota > Methanomicrobia > Methanosarcinales > Methanosarcinaceae > Methanolobus > Methanolobus sediminis. Next base: position 1,896,096 of record NZ_CP133592.1, read on the forward strand.
TGAAGCTAGGAGTAGTTAACACAAAAGTGCACTTTGAACAGAACATCACAGCAACGTACAATCTGCTTGAAGCAATGCGCAAGAACAATGTACAAAATATTGCTTTCACTTCCACATCAACAGTTTACGGTGAAGCAGAGATTATTCCCACACCTGAGAACTATGGTCCATTGATACCAATATCGCTTTATGGTGCATCAAAGCTTGCATGTGAAGCACTTATTACCTCCTATTCACATACATTTGACATCAAATCCTGGATATTTAGGTTTGCGAATATTATAGGAGAAAGAAGCACGCATGGGATCATTGTAGATTTCATTCAGAAACTAAAGGACAATCCATATCAACTTGAGATTCTTGGTGATGGTAGACAATCTAAATCATATCTTCATGTGAATGAATGTGTCACGGCAATAATATTTGCTATAAACAGCAGCAATAAATCTGTTAATATATTCAATGTTGGTTCAGAGGATACGATAAATACCACTGATATTGGGAAGATTGTTGTAGAGAAAATGGGACTTCAGAATGTCGACTTCACATATACAGGCGGCAAACGCGGATGGAAAGGCGATGTACCAAGGATGTTGCTTGGAATTGATAAGTTGAAAAATATGGGATGGAATCCTGAGTATTCATCAAAAAGAAGTGTAAAAGAAACTGTGAAATCATTTATACATGACTAAAAAGTGACTATTTATGAAAGTAATTATCCCCGCAGCAGGTACTGGAAAACGGCTTTTTCCCCACACTCACACAAAACCAAAACCCATGGTTTACATTGCAGGTAAACCCATAATAGGACATATTCTTGATAGAATGATAGACCTTGAACCTGAAGAGATCATACTTATCGTTGGATACCACAAAGATCAATTAATTTCATACGTCAACGAAAACTATAGAAACATATTTAACATCACGTATGTGGAGCAGGAAAAGAGGCTTGGACTTGGCCATTCTATATACATAGCACGTGAATATGTGAATGGTTCGGACATCATGATCGCTCTGGGAGATATGATCTTTAAAGCAGGATATCTGGATTTCTATCAAAGACATACTGGAAATGAGAAATGTGCAGGTTCGATAGGAGTAAAAGAAGTTGATGAACCCCGAAAATACGGAATCGTTGAGCTTGAGCAGAATTCGCCTTGCATCAGGAAACTTGAGGAAAAACCAGAAATACCAGTATCCAATCTTGGAATTGCAGGAGTATACTTCATCAAAGATACAAAAATCCTGTTCGAAATCCTTGAAAGGATGATACAGGACAATATACGCTCACGCGGAGAATTCCAGCTGACTGATGCACTCCAGGAAATGATACAACAGGGCAACAAGCTTAAGACATTCGAGGTATCCAGCTGGTATGATTGCGGGCATGCAACATCTCTCCTTGAAACGAATCAGGTACTGTTGAACGAAAAAGAAAATATAAGCCATGATTACGAAAGCGTAGATTCTGTTATCATACATCCTGTGGCAATAGGAAACAATGTAAAAATTACTAATTCTGTAATCGGACCACATGCATCGATTGCTGATGAAACAACTGTCGAGAATTCCATAATATCAGACAGTGTGATCGGGTCAAGGGCATGCATATCCAAAGTGAACCTGCAGTCATCCATAGTTGGGGATGAAGCTCATGTGGTTGGTAAGCATAACTCCTTAAATATAGGAGACTCTTCTTCAATAGAGTTCTAAAAAGTGATAATATGAAGTCAATAGTAACCGGTGGTGCAGGTTTTTTAGGATCACATCTGTGTGATCTCCTACTTGAGAAAGGACATGAGGTAGTTTGCATAGATAACCTTGTGACGGGGAATACAAAGAATCTTGACCACATTAACTCGGATAAATTTACCTATTTGAAACACGATGTAACCAAACCAATATATTTTGATGATAAGATCGATTATATATTCCACCTGGCAAGTCCTGCTTCCCCAGTTGATTATCTCGAATTACCAATTCAGACATTAAAAGTGGGAGCTCTGGGTACTTATAATATGCTAGGGCTGGCAAAAGAGAAAGGTGCAAGATTGCTTATTGCCTCTACTTCTGAAGTTTATGGAGATCCTCAGGTCAATCCTCAGCCTGAAACCTATTGGGGGAATGTGAACCCTATTGGACCCAGAGGAGTCTATGACGAAGCGAAACGTTATGCTGAAGCTATTACTATGGCGTATCACAGGTATCACGGCATAGATACCAGAATCGTACGTATATTCAACACATATGGGCCACGTATGCGTGCAAATGACGGAAGGGTTGTCCCGAATTTTATAAACCAGGCACTAAAGGAGGAAGATATCACTGTGTATGGTAATGGAAGCCAGACAAGGTCCTTTTGTTACGTTTCCGATCTCATAGAGGGAATATACAGACTGATGATGTCTGATTTTACAGATTCTGTGAACATAGGCAATCCTGCCGAAATGACAGTGTTGAAGTTTGCAGAAGAAGTTATTGATATAATTGGAAGCAAATCAAAGATCGTATTCAAAGACTTACCAGTTGATGATCCGAAAGTAAGAAGACCTGATATAAGCAGAGCTAAAGAGGTTCTCAAATGGGAACCAAAGGTCGGATTGAGGGAAGGGTTAGAGAAGACTATCAGATATTTTGAGAACATAGAATCCAATAAAAACTAAATAAGTTATCAGGGGATATCCAAATGACAAAAATCGCATTGATCACCGGAATCACCGGTCAGGATGGAGCATATCTTGCAGAATTTCTCTTAAATAAAGGATATATTGTGCATGGTATCAAAAGGAGGGCATCTTCATTTAATACTGCACGCATTGATCATCTTTACAAGGATCCGCATGAGAGGAACGTGAACTTCTTCATGCATTATGGTGACCTGACAGACTCTACCAATCTTATAAGGATCATACAGGAAACACAGCCCGATGAGATCTACAACCTTGCTGCCCAGAGTCATGTGCAGGTTTCATTCGAAACCCCGGAATACACAGCAAATTCTGATGCCTTAGGAACTCTCCGGCTCCTGGAAGCTATACGCATACTCGGTCTGGAAAAGAAGACGAAATTCTACCAGGCCTCCACAAGTGAGCTCTATGGAAAGGTACAGGAGATCCCACAAAGTGAAACAACACCATTCTATCCAAGAAGCCCTTATGCAGCAGCTAAATTATATGCCTACTGGATCACCATAAACTATCGTGAAGCTTACGGCATGTTTGCTTGTAATGGCATACTGTTCAACCATGAATCCCCCATACGTGGCGAGACCTTCGTTACAAAAAAGATAACAATGGCTGTGGCCAATATCAAGAAAGGTCTTCAAGAGAAATTATATCTAGGAAATCTTGATGCAAAAAGAGATTGGGGGTTTGCAGGCGACTATGTGGAAGCCATGTGGTTGATGCTGCAACAGGATGAACCTGATGATTATGTAATCGCGACCGGGAAGACTCATTCAGTAAGAGAGTTTGTGGAGCTTGCATTTGGGGAAGTTGGAATTGAAATTGAATGGAAAGGCAAAGGTGTTGATGAGGTAGGATTGGATGCTGCAACTGGTGAGACTATGGTTGAGATTGATCCACGATATTACAGACCAACTGAAGTAGATATTCTTGTAGGTGATCCTACTAAAGCTAAGAATAAGCTAGGATGGGAATCAAAGGTTGAGTATGGAAATTTGGTGAAGATGATGGTTGATGAAGATTTAAGGAAATTCTGAAGACTACATATATACCAATTAAACTGGTTTTATTCATATTACTATAGTTCATACATAAAAGATATCCTACAAACCATGTTCAAATTAACCACCTTTGTTTCACATATAATGAGTATAGGTTCAATCCAGCGACAGGCCATAGTTTCTTTCGTCTGGCAGATTACATTCACCTTCGTCGGTCTTTTAAGCACAATTTATTTCGCACGCACAGTTGGAGCAGGTGTTCTGGGAGAATACTTCCTATTTCTTGCATACCTCAGTATCATTTCTCTAATGACAGATGGAGGATTAGGAGGGGCTGCGATCAAGCGCATAAGTGAAGGTGAAGAACCAGATACTTATTTCAGCGCATTCGTCGTCTTACGCTCGTTTTTTATGATGTTGGTATTGGTAACTCTTATAGTACTTAGAACTTGTTTTGAAGAACTCAACAATTCTGGCATATTTATCTGGCTTATACTGGCATTGATAGTTTCACTGTTGCATGGAGCTGTATCAAGCAGCATGGCAGGATGTGGCAAGATTGGAATACAGTCCACAGCTACATTCATAAATAACATTTCACGAATTTTTTTTCAAGTCTTCGCCGTTTTTTTAGGGTTTGGTATTTCGGGGCTTGCAGGGGGGTTTGTTTTTGGATTGTTTGTAGGCTCTATAGTTCAATTGCATTTTTTTGATCTTCGTTTTGTACGTTTTGAGTGGAAACATGTTAAAAGTCTGTGGAGTTTTTCGTTGTGGACATTTTTAATATCAGCTGGAATGATTGTGTATTCTACTGCAGATACAATTATGTTAGGTTATTATCTTAGTAATGCAGACGTGGGTGTGTATCGCATAGCACTACAGTTTACAGCACTAGCAACATTTGCAACAGATGCACTTCGTGTGACTTTGTGGCCAAGGGTCAGCCGCTGGGGAATAGTTGGAGAGATTGGATTAATAGAAGATTCGCTCTCTCGTGCATTTACATACTCACTTGTTCTAGCAATACCAATATTTGTAGGTGGGGTTTTACTGGGGGATAAACTCCTGTATTATTTCTACGGTGCGGAATTTGGACGAGGCTATATGACAATGGTGCTATTGTTCATTGTACAACTTGTAAATATATTTCAGTTCATTTCCACATCATATCTGAGTGCGTTGGATCATCTTAAAGACCTGTTAAGAATCACTATGGTGGCAGTTGTGGCAAACATTGTGTTGAATGCAATATTGATACCTGTAATAGGTATTGAAGGAGCTGCAATTGCTACGTTTATCACCATGGGATTAAATGCGGTTCTGGCAATGTGGGTATTATCAAAAATACTGACAATAAGAGTGGAATCGGAAAGCTTGATGAATATTCTTAAGGCATCTTTTTTGATGTCGTTGTTTGTGGGTGGATATCGAATGATTGTACCTTTGTCTAATATATGGCTGGTACTGGTTCCAGTTATAGTGGGCGGAGGTATCTATGGGATTTTGGTGTTGAATTTTGATAGAAAGATTTTAGGAGAATTCAACATGATATGTACAAATTTAATAAAAAATACCAAATAAATCATAAGCTCAATTATAAACTTGCCACTTGTACGAGTACAATAAAAGTGATTGAAGAAGAATATATACTAAATTATTATGGTCGTTAGTATTATATTGGGGTAAAACCTCATGACAATTTGAATAAAATTGTTAAAGCACTAAATCCAAGTTAGAGAGGATTTTAAATGAGTAATGTTGTTAATCAAGAATATTGGGATTCATCATATTCCAATTTAAATCTTGAATATGATGAAAAGAAGGTACTTTTTAAAAAGATATTTGAAAAATATCTACGCCACAACCCACAAGGTTCCTGTATTGAAATTGGTTGTTACCCCGGAAACTTTTTAATCTACATATGTAGCAAATTTAAATATATTGCTAACGGCGTAGATACTACGCCCTATATTAATACTAAGTTAGTACCTCATCTGAAAAATAACAACATATCTATTGGTGATTTCTTTCAACAAGATTTTATGAGTTTTAACCCAGGGATTACCTACGATTTGGTTTGTTCATTTGGATTTATAGAACATTTTAGAAATATGGATGATGTTATGCTGAAACATATTGAACTTGTTAAACCAGATGGAACATTGATAATATCCTGTCCAAATTATAGAAAAATTCAATATATACTCCATAAATTGTTAGATTCTGATAATTTAGAACGCCATGTGCTTGAAACTATGGATTTACATAAAATGACTCAGATTTTAGAAAAATATGATATGGAAGTACTCTTTCAAGGATATTTCAAAACAGCGGATTTTTGGATAGATTCAAACCATCAAAGCTTTTTAAAACCTGTGCTATCTCAATGCATCACATATGTTTTTAGTATTATAAATAAATATGTTGATAAACCTAACTCATGGCTTTCTCCATATATGATATGCATAGCAAAAAAAAAGAATAGCCCCAATAATTCTACTAATGTAAAGAAGATATTATGAAAATATTACACACTGTTGAATTTTATCATCCGTCCGTAGGTGGAGCTCAGGAAGTGGTAAGGCAGCTTTCAGAGAGGTTGGCTCAATTAGGACATGACGTAACTGTTGCAACAACACGATTGCCAGAAAGAGATTTCACAATTTTTAACGGTGTTAAGATTAAAGATTTTAGTATATCTGGAAATGCTGTAAGAGGTTTTTCTGGTGAAATTGAAAGATATAAAGAATTTATTCTTGAATCTGATTTTGATGTGATAATGAATTATGCTGCACAGCAATGGACAACTGATCTGATGTTGCCGATGTTGGACAAAATACCTAGTAAAAAAGTTCTTGTCCCCTGCGGTTTTTCTGGTTTATACTCTTCAGAATATAGAGAGTATTATGAACAAATGAAAATTTGGCTGAAAAAATATGATGCTTGTGTTTATCTGTCAAATGATTACAGGGACATCAACTTTGCCAAAAAAAATGGAGTTGACAACAAAAGCATAATTATTCCAAATGGTGCAGGAGAAGATGAATTTAGTAAAAAAGTTAATATTGATATAAGAGCTAAACTTAAAATTCCACATAATCACTTTCTATTGTTACACGTTGGATCCCATACCGGATTAAAGGGACACAGGGAAGCCATAACGATTTTCAAAAAATCGAATATAAAAGATGCTACTTTATTAATCGTTGCCAATGATATTAATGTTAGATGCACTCTCAATTGCCATCTTGCTGAAATAACAAACCATTTTTGTAAGCTTTTGCACTTTACTGATAAACATATAATAGTTAAATTTTTGTCAAGAGAAGAGACTGTTGCTGCGTATCATGAAGCAGATCTATTTCTTTTCCCTTCAAATATAGAATGTTCTCCTCTTGTCTTGTTTGAAGCAATGGCTTCAAAAACTCCTTTTTTAACAACAGATGTAGGAAATGCAAAAGAGATTATTGATTGGTCAAATGGTGGTGAACTGTTACCAACATTACAATATCTAAATGGATACGTTAAAGCAGACATAAATGCATCAATTGATGTTCTTCAAAATTTGTTCTATAATCCTCAAAAAAGACAAAATTTAGCAATTAATGGATACAAAAAATGGATTCTCTCGTTTACTTGGGAAAAAATCACAAGAGATTATGAAAATTTATATTTCAACGTTTTAAATGATGGTTGGAATGAACTATGATTATCGTTAAATTAATGGGCGGATTGGGTAACCAAATGTTTCAATATGCAGCTGGACGACGATTAGCATTAGAACATAACACCATCCTTAAACTTGATTTGAGCTTCTTGTTAGACAGAACTCCTCGTGAAAATTTTACCTATCGGCCATACGAACTTGATGTTTTTAATATTCAAGGCGAGATTGCCAGTCCTTCTGAAATCAATAAATTTGCTCCAGCTAACAATAACATATTCAACTATATCAAACAGAAACTCAAAATATCTAAAATAATAACAGAACCTCATTTTCATTTTGACAAAGGAATTTTGTCATCCCCAGACAACTCTTATTTAGATGGATACTGGCAAAGTGAGAAATATTTCAAAGAAATTAGAGATATTATACATACAGATTTTACATTCAAAGTAAAACCAACTAATATTAACCAAAAATTAGCAAATGAAATTGGCTTTTGTGAATCAGTGTCTATTCATATCAGAAGAGGAGACTATGTTTCAAATCCTGAAACAAAGAAGTTACATGGATACTGCTCATTGGAGTATTATGAAAAGGCGATTAAAAAAATTTGTTGTTATGTAGAGAATCCTCATTTTTTTATATTCTCTGATGATCCTGATTGGGCTGAAGACAATCTTATATATGACTGTCCCATCAAATTTGTAACTCACAACGACTCCGAAAAAGGTTATGAAGATCTACGATTAATGAGTTTATGCAAACATAATATAATAGCAAACAGTTCATTTAGCTGGTGGGGTGCTTGGTTAAACAAAAATCCAGAGAAAATAGTCCTTTCTCCTGAGAAATGGTTTAATGATTCATCGATAAACACGGATGACCTGGTTCCAGATAATTGGATACGGACATGAAAAGTATGAATCCCAAAGTTACTGTGTTGATGCCTGTTTACAATGGCGAAGAGTTCTTGGGCGAAGCTATCGACAGTATTCTGAACCAGACATTAAATGATTTTGAATTCCTTATCATTAGCGAACATGGCACAAGTGAGGAGAGTCTACACATAATTAATAATTATAAGGACGAGCGAATACGACATTTACACAATAAAACTCCTCTTGGATTGGTAGGGTCACTAAATTTTGGTTTGAAAGAAGCAAAGGGCGATTATATTGCAAGGATGGATGCTGATGATTTTAGCTATCCAAAAAGGCTTGATTTGCAAGTAAAATTACTAGACAGAAACAAAAAAATAGGAATATGTGGAACTTGGGTTGAGACTATTGAAGTTAACTCCAGTAGCACATTTAGATATCCAACAGAACCAAGCAGACTTCAATCCCGCTTGTTGTTCGATTCTGCATTAGCACACCCTTCGGTCATGTTCAGAAAAATATTTATAGATAAGTTTGGACTGAAATATGATGAAAACGATTTATATGCAGAAGATTGGAGTTTTTGGCAAAAAAGCAGCTTTATCTTTCCAATAACCAATATCCCTAAAGTTTTACTAAAATATCGCATTACTGAACATAGCACAAGTAGATTTAACGCAGATAAGCAATTAAGTGTAATAAAAACTATTCATAAAAGAAATATTCAGAATCTTTGCAGTGAGTTTACAGATGAAGATATAGATCTTCATACAGAGTTGGGAATGTGGCAGTTTAAATCTAATCAAGCTTTTATTGAAAAATCAGAAAAATGGTTGCTTAAGTTGAAACATTGTAATTCTGTTAAGAAAATATACCCAGAACCTGAATTTACTAGCATACTTGCTGAAAGATGGTTCTTTGTCTGTAGAGCAGCAAGTAAGTTAGGACTGATAACCTGGTCAATTTATTGGAATTCTCCACTAAGAAAACATAACGAACATTATAAACATGCATATATATTTATTAAATGTATTATTAAATAATCGAGTTTAATATGTCAAATAAAAAAAAAATATTGTTGATTCCAGAATTTAACTCATTCGGAGGAACCCGAAGTTATTTTATATCTTTATTAGAGTTCTATTCATCTCAAGATTATAATGTTACAGTCATTCTTACAAAACACCAATTAGATACGGAAATAAAGCTGCTATTAAAACACTACAACTATAAATATTACAATATTCCTGATAGAAATGGAAGATTCAAAAAATGTTTATGTTATTTCCCACTCAACCTTTTCTATGACATTCCAATGATATTCCCAATATATTTTAAAGAAAAACCTAGCGTTATAGTTGTATCAAATGGTACGCCTGGGATGTTTATAGGACTTATTTTATTTCCTGTAAAGTTTATTTATATATTTCATACATATCCCTTAAAGAGCAAAATTGTTGGCCTTAGCAGTATACAAAAGTTGTTTTTAAGTTTTTTCTTAAACACTAATAAAATACTGGTTACGGTATCAGAATACTCAAAAAAACAGATATTATCCAATTGGGTACCAGCGAAAAAAAGCAAGCATATTCATGTTATTTACAATTCTACAAAAACTCATGTAAAGAATCTCAATTCTGTAAATACGAATGTGTATCGTATTTTGACGTTAGGGCATGTTACCTGGTATAAGAATCCAAAGTTATGGATAGAAGTCTCGCAAAAAGTAATCAGACAAAGACCAAAGATGGACATTGAATTCATCTGGGCTGGCGAAGGAGATCTTCTAAATCAATGTCAAGATTTAGTAAACCAAATTGGCTTAGATACAATTAAGTTTATTGGATATCAAGAAAATGTAGATTTACTATATCAAAAAAGTGTAATATATTTCCAACCAAGTTTACTTGAAAATCATAGCATCTCTGTTGTGGAAGCAATGGCCTACGGATTACCTTGTGTAACATCTAATATTGGAGGCCTGCCTGAATCTGTTGTAGATGGTGAAACAGGATTTACGTGCCCGCCACATGATGTTGAATGTTTTGTATCACAAATTATTAAATTACTAGACGATGATAAACTTATATGCAAAGTGGGGCAGTGTGGAAAATTAAGAGCAGAAACACTTTTTTCAGAAGAAGTCCAAGAAAGAAAAATGATAGACTTATACAGTTCATTGTTAAACAAATAGGTATAAAAATGTCCGATTTTCATCTAAGAACGCCAGTTGCATTCATAATCTTCAACCGCCCTGAAACCACCAAAAAAGTGTTTGCAGAAATAGCGAAAGCCAAGCCTCCAAAACTTCTGGTAATTGCAGACGGACCTCGTGCCAATCATCCCGGAGAGGAAGAAAAATGTAATGCTGCCCGTTCTATAATTAATAATGTAGACTGGGAATGTGAGATTTTGACAAACTATTCAGATGTAAATATGGGGTGCAAACGGCGAGTATCAAGTGGTCTGAATTGGGTATTTGATATAGTTGAAGAAGCTATAATTCTAGAGGACGACTGCTTACCACATCCTACATTCTTCAGATTCTGCGATGAGTTGTTAGAGAAATATCGCAATGATGAACGTATAGCCATGATTAGCGGTGATAATTTCCAGTTCGGTAGAAAAAGAACAGAATATAGCTACTATTTCTCCCGATATCCCCACATATGGGGCTGGGCATCTTGGCGTAGATCATGGAAAAAATATGATGTAGATATGAAAATATGGCCAGAAATAAAGAAGAATAATTGGTTACAAGATATACTTGAAAATAAGAAGGTCGTGAAGCACTGGACTAAGAAATTTGACTATGTGTATGATGGAAAAATAGACACGTGGGATACACAGTGGTTATTTTCTCGCTGGATAAATAATGAATTGGCGATTCTTCCAAACGTAAATTTAATATCAAATATAGGATTTGGTCCGAATGCAATGCATACAAAATATAAAACACGCATTAGTGAAATGGACATAGAGCCTACCAGATTCCCTATTTTGCATCCTCCATATGTGATACGTGACAGAATTGCAGATAATTATACTGAAAAAAATGATTTTTCAGGCCAAACAATAATACATAAATTAGCGAAAATATTAAAGGCAAATATTCTAACTAAAAATAGATTATAATTAAAGGATTTAACCATGTTTGCACGTATAATTTCTCACAGAATGTTAAGCATACCAAACAAAGGATTGTTTTACATAACTCTGTATGGTATACTGTATGTGATACGCCGTATTATGTTGAAATTCGTCGATCCCATTATAGTTAATAAAGTAGGTAACTTCAATCTTTTAATGCCATTTTCTCACAACTTACCGCACTACATCAGATCCTATCCTAGTTATTCATCAAATCTTGGACGTATCGCTAAATTAATATCTAAAAAATACAACTATCTTTCTGTAATAGATATTGGAGCAAATATAGGAGATTCAGTCGCAATAATTAAAACGGAAATTGATCTTCCCATATTGTGTATTGAAGGAAATAAACGTTTTTTCGAATTATGTCAGAAAAATACATCATCTATCTCCAATGTGAGTTTAGAAAATGTTTATATTGGCAATAAAACAGAAACTACTTCATTAAAAACAAAGAATGTTGGAGGTACATCTCACATATATAAAGATAACACAATGAATACAGTTAGTGAAATTAACATGAAAACATTGACTGATGTCTTGAAAGAACATCCTTTGTATTTGAAATCCAAATTAATAAAGATAGATACAGATGGTTTTGATGGAATTATTTTAAGAGGAGCAATAGATTATATTTCAGCAACAAAACCAATCATTTTTTTTGAATATGACCCTTTTTTTCTTTCTAAGCAAAATGACGATGGAATATCCATCTTTGCAATGTTGAGATCACTTGGATACAAAGTAGCACTGATATATGATAATTATGGATTTTATATGTTATCGACATACTTGACAAATCTGCATCTTCTCGAAGATTTGCACAACTACATCTCCGACCGTGGAGGAAAATACTACTATGACATATGTGTATTTCATTCTGAAGATGAAGATTTGTACAATAACATCAGACAATCTGAAATACAGTTCTTTAAAACGCACTAACTGCACTTTCAATAGAGATAACATGAAAATACTTTACGATTACTCAGTATTTGAATTCCAGCGATATGGAGGGATATCTAGATACTTCTATGAACTTATAACCAGACTCTCAACAGAAGAGAAAGTAAATTTAAGCTTGTTCCAAGGATTAAATGTTAATGAATATGCCCTTTCTGAAAAAAAAGAATCGTTTGATTCATATTATGGGCATAAGTGGAAATATAAAAAACCTGCATCCAGATACATGGCAATTCTGTTCAAGTTACCAAACAGAATATTATTTGACAACTACATGAGGACTTCATGTGCAGATGTATATCATCCAACATATTACAGAGCAAACCTAGGTAAATACACTAAACCAGCTATTGTGTTGACAGTTCACGATATGATCCATGAATTATATCCAGACCAGTTCATAGATAGCCGCTTTGTTATTAGGGCTAAAAAGAAATCAATAAGTGCAGCTGACTTGATAATATGTGTTTCCGAAAATACAAAACGCGACCTGATGAAAATGTATGAGGTTCCAGAAGAGAGAATAAAGGTCATATACCATGGCAACGCACTGCCCAAATCAAATGAATATCTGAAACTTGCTGATTTAAAGAGAAACTACTCTATAGAAAAACCGTTTTTACTTTATGTTGGTGACAGAAAAACACCTTATAAAAATTTTCACTTTTTGCTAGAGGCATACTCTGAAATGTTTTCTGAACGCTTTGACCTAGTCTGTTTTGGCGGTGGAAAATTAACTCCGAATGAATTGAAAAAGATAAAGAACATAAAGCACTCAGGAAAGGTAATCCAGCTAAGTGGTCCTGATCTTTTGCTTGCATCACTATATAAAAATGCATTTTGTTTCATATACCCCTCTCTGTATGAAGGATTCGGCATACCACTGCTTGAATCCATGGGACAGGGATGCCCCATAATAGCAAGTAATACAAGCTCTATACCTGAAGTAGCTGGAAATGCTGCTTTTCTTTTTGATCCAACTTCAAAAGACAGCCTTATCAGTTCCATAGAACTTCTTGAGAAAAATGTTGTAACTCGTCAAAAATTGATAGATAATGGTTTTGAACGGGAAAAAGAATTCAGTTGGGAGAAAACTGCTAGTGAGACGCTGAAAGTATATAAAGCCGCATATGAGTTAAAGTTTGGTTCCTAAAATAATATGATATAAAATGTTATGAGGGTAAATAATGGATATTCAATCAAAAATCTACATTGCTGGCCACCGTGGAATGGTTGGCTCAGCTATAAAAAGAAATCTGGAGTCTAGAGGCTATCAAAACCTTGTATGTAGAACACATAGTGAACTTGACCTGACAAATCAACAGGCTGTCAATGAATTTTTCAAAACAGAAAAACCTGAATATGTCTTTCTTGCAGCAGCTAAAGTAGGAGGTATCCTTGCAAACAGTACATATCCTGCAGAATTCATATACCAGAATCTTCTAATTGAAGCTAATATCATTCATGCTGCTTACATACATAATATTAAGAAACTTCTCTTCTTGGGATCATCATGTATATATCCTAAATTTGCACCTCAGCCAATGAAAGAAGAATACCTGCTTACTGGAGATTTAGAAGTTACAAATGAAGCATATGCAATCGCTAAAATTGCAGGGATACGACTTTGTAAACACTACAACCAGCAGTATAATACCAATTTCATGTCTGTAATGCCCACAAACCTTTATGGACAAAATGATAACTTTAATTTAGAGTCGTCTCATGTTATGCCTGCCCTCATTCGTAAGTTCCATGAAGCAAAGATCAATAATATATCAGAAATTGTAATATGGGGAACGGGCTCACCAAAACGTGAGTTTTTGCATGTAGACGATATGGCAGATGCGTGTGTTCATCTAATGATGAATTATAATGCATCTGACATAGGTGAGTTTGTTAATGTAGGAACAGGAAAAGATATTACAATAAAAGAACTTGCTGAACTTGTCGGAGATATTGTAGATTATGATGGAAAGATCATATATGATGCATCCAAACCAGATGGAACTCCCCGTAAATTGCTTGATGTAAGTAGATTGAATGTACTGGGATGGAAAGCTAAAATCTCGCTCAAAGACGGAATAAAGCAAACATATGAGTGGTATACAGATAGTAAATGAATTGATAAATACTATATATTGACGAGATATCAATCAAAATCCCATAACAAAAGGACCATGTCAAAACCCTTTATTTCAATCATTGTTGCCGTGTATAATGGATCAAAAACGCTACAACGTTGCATAGATAGTGTATCTGGTCAAACATACCTTAATAAAGAACTTATTATTATAGACGGTGGGTCCACTGATGACACTGTAGGTATCTTGAAAAAGAATAATGACAAAATCACCTACTGGAAATCTGAACCGGATAATGGCATATATAATGCATGGAACAAGGCACTTAAACACATTACAGGAAATTGGATCTATTTTCTTGGGTCTGATGACTACCTTTGGAAAAATGATGTATTAAGCCAGATTGTTCCTTATCTGATAAAAGCAGAATCTGAAGAAACTAAACTAGTCTATGGGCAAGTTGCAAGAGTAACAGAAACAAATGATGTATGTTGTGTTGATGGGGAACCATGGGAACATACATGGAATGGTATTGTTTTAGATGGAATCTGTACATTTACACATCAGGGAATGTTTCACCATCGAAGTCTCTTTGAAACATATGGAATATTTGATGAATCGTATAAAATCATCGGTGACTACGAATTACTCCTTCGTGCATTTAAAAATGGAGGAAATGCTCTTTTTGTTAATGGATTGATTGTAGCTGGTATGCAAACAGGAGGAGTTACCTCCAACTGTACTAAGCTTGTACAGGAAATTGGCAAAGCAAGGAAAAGCCATCATCTAAAGGTAATCACTATCCCTTGGCTGATATCCTATGCATGGTCAATATGCCATACACCTTTAACCTATATAGTAGGAGATAAAAAAACCAGATATTTGCTAAATTCTGGAAAATTATTTGTGACACATATATCTCACTGGAAGGATTCAACTTTAAAAAAATAACTATTTAATAGGGCACACATTTTGATAGCATAATACATATTTCCATTCGACAGTAATTAAAAGAGTTCTTTCAGAATTAATTAGTGACTGATAGATATATATTGAATAATGAATTAATAACTCACAGTTCAGAAATCATTTATTATCATATAGGTATATTCTACAAAGTTGTTAAAAAGCCAATGGCTGGTCACTTAGATTCTATTATGCAGAAATATGATACATGATAAATTAAGTTCCATAACTGCATATACGAGAATTTGTTTGATACGCATTAAATGTGAGTGAAGCATATGCCCACCGAAGATCAAAAAATAAAGCTCAGCGACATCATACCTTATGGTATGGGATTGCTAATATCATTCCTAATTGCACTATATATAAGAACAATCCCCAAAGCAAGCGTATTCCTTTCAAATGGGTTTGTACGGTTTGGTGGAAATGATCCATGGTATCATCTACGAAACGTGGAATCGATCATTAACAATTTTCCAAATATTCTGTGGTTTGACGCTTACACAGTATATCCAAAAGGAACGGTTCAGATATTTGCACCACTTTATGACTTATTCCTGTCAGCCATTATCTGGTTAATGGGTTTGGGCAACCCTGATCAGAACCTTATCAACACAGTATGTGCATATTATCCGGCATTTCTGGGGGCAATTGTTGTAATACCAACATACTTTGCTGCTAAATGGTTGTTTAATCGCAGAATTGGTCTGCTTGCAGCATTAATGATAGCAATTGCGCCGGGGCAGTTTCTCTCAAGATCATTGATAGGATTCAATGACCACCACATTGCTGAAACCCTGTTGACTACTATTGTAGCCATGTTTATGATAATGGCACTGAAGATTGCTTTTGAAAATCCAATTAGCTTTGAAGACTTCAAGAAAAAGAACTATGATGCTTTTAAATTATCCGTTCCATATATCGTGCTAGCAGGATTTACATTGGGAGCCTATTCACTTGCATGGTATGGAGCCATATTTTTCAGTTTTATAATTGGTATATATATAACAGTCCAACATGTGATAAACCATATACACAAAAGACCTACTGACTATTTGGCAATCATTGGAGTGATAATCTTCAGTATTGCGTTAATAATGGTACTAATGGTACCTAACTTATCTTCAAAAGACCTCCTTATAAAAGGTCTCTTTGCAGGGATTATAGTATTCCCTTTACTCACCATTATCTCTATTGAACTAAATAAAAGGAAACTTAACGGATATTATTACCCGCTTTTGATAGCAGTAATAGCACTAATTGCAATTGTGCTCTCAAAAATATTTTCACCATCTACCTACGCACTTGTTTCCAGTTTGGCCAGTTACTTCATGAGAACCGGCGGTGGCCTGACCATTGCTGAAGCTTCTCCTCTCCTCTCATCGGGCGGAGTGTTTACCCTTCAGCCACTCTGGTACAACTTCGGCACACTTGGCTACATCTCATTCATCGCACTTGCAATATTAATCTATAAAGCATTTACCAAAGAGAATACTCCAGACAAAACATTCCTTTTAGTTTGGACACTCATGATAATCTGGGCTATGCTTCAACAAAACCGTTTTGCATACTATTACTCAGTAAATGCAGCAATTCTCAGCGCATGGGTAGGTATTGAAATTCTGAATCTTGCAGGATGGCAAAGTCTGATAGATAGTATCAAATCAAAAACATTCAATGCTAAAAATATTAAAGCCATGCATATACTCTCAGCTATATTCATAGTTTTGATTATGATATATCCAAGCTATAGTCTTGCAATGCAGCAAAATCAGGGGACAGGAGGTCCAAATGGTTACTGGATTGAAGCAACCACATGGCTAAGATACAACACCCCAGACCCAGGACTTGATTACTATGAGAACTATGAAATACCTGCAGATGGAGAAAGTTATCAATATCCAGATAGTGCATACGGCGTAATGTCCTGGTGGGACTATGGGCATTGGATAGAAGTCATAGGCCATCGAATTCCAAATGCAAACCCATTCCAGCAAGGTATTGGTGGACGTACGAACAGCATTGAAGAAGAAAATCAACCCGGTGCTTCCACATTCTTCACTGCATCATCTGAAGAAGAAGCTACAAAAGTTCTGGAAGCTATTAACCCTAACCTTGATAAAGCAGGAGCACGCTACATAGTATCAGACGTTGAAATGGCAACCGGAAAATTCTACGCCATGACTGCTTGGACATTGGACACTGACGGCTATTACATACAGGTTCAGACAGACTCCGGATACATGACAGTTCCCGGACAGAGATACTATAATTCAATGGAAGCAAGACTTCACATCTTTGACGGGAACGGATTAAAACAATACCGTATGGTTCATGAATCCCCAATATCAAGTAGCACACAGGAAGCAGGATATAAGAATGTCTATAATGTGCTATTTGGAGGAAATCTGGCAGAAGATTACAGCGGATATGTAAAAATCTTTGAATATGTAGAAGGTGCTACGATCACAGGAACAGCCTCTGCTGGTGAAACTGTGACCATTACAAACACTATACTGACAAGCCAGATGAGGACATTCGCATACACACAAACTACAACGGCAGGATCTGACGGAACTTACTCATTCACAGTCCCATATTCAACAACAGGACCTGTTGAAGGAGGAACACAGTTCGACACCATGCCAACCGGATCTTATGTGGTAAGTTTTGGAAACACTACACAGCAGGTTAGTGTCAGTGAAACAGACGTTATGAATGGGAATACACTAGAAATTTAATCTATTCCCATTCTCATCTTTTTTTTACTTTTTAGTTTCATTCCCGACACTTACAAATAATATCACGCAGAAGCTAGCCATAAGGTGATATATTGGACAATATAATCAAGGGAAAAGCATGGATATTCGGTAACGATATCGATACAGATGTAATAATTCCCGGAAAATACCTGCGCACAAAAGATATGCAGGTCTTTGCAGATCATGCTATGGAAGGAATTGATCCCGATTTTTCAAAGAAAGTGCAGAAAGGCGACATCATTGTTGCCAATGATAATTTTGGTTGCGGATCATCCAGAGAGCAAGCTGCACTTGCACTTAAATATGCAGGTGTTGGATGTGTGGTCGCTAAATCGTTCGGCAGGATATTTTTCAGAAATGCCATCAATGTAGGGCTGCCATTAATGGAAGCGGACGTTGAGTGTAATGAAGGAGACGAAGTTGAGATTGACCTGCTTCAGGGAACGGTGAACGTCAATGGGAAAGTTTTCCAGGGCAACAAGCTTCCTGATTTCCTGCTGGAAATGCTTACTGATGGTGGCCTTGTAGCACACAGAAAAGCGCAGAAGAACAAACAGTAATACAGGTTGAAATGATATTTCCAGATGAATACAAATACGTCGGGCACAGCAAAGAGATACCTGCCGGTGAAGACAGGCGGATCTACTTTCTCACTAAATACCTGATAGTAGAAAACTGTGAAACCGGCAACTATTCTCTTTTTGAGGTGGAACATCAGGGAGATGGACTTCTCAGGGATGCTACCAGTCTTAAGGAACTTGCTTCAGGTGAAGAGATTATTAACTATGAAAAGGAGCTGAATATCAAAGACAGGGCACTTCTCATAGACATAGCGGCTGAAATATGCAAAGGTAAAGTCAACACTGTAATATTCACAGGCATAGACAAACACCTGACATTCGTGCATAAACCTGACACCTCAGAAATCATTGAAATTGAGATTGTGGACGTATTTCCACCTGAGCCTTCATGGCTTGCAAGTGTTGTCCGCAGGATTGAGCAAAGCGGAGTATGGGGAGACTTATCCATAAGGTTCTCAGAGAACCTTACTGACCTGAGACAATTCGAAGGAAAAAATACAGTTTTCCCATGTTCTTCTTCAGGACTTAAGGGTAAATGTCTGGATTGTGATGTTATTGAAGAGGATGGAGCACTGCTTGTTGGTTGCGAGATATCAAAGAGTCTTTTTGAGTCCAGATTCCCGGGAATTGAGTATTCATTTGTTAACATCTGTCCCTTCAAATCAGACATATTCAAGCCCACCAAGGTCTTCATTACAAGATGCTGCCGTGCTGAGAAATCCGGAATTGTCACCATTGGTGGCATAAGAGGAGCAGTTGTACACTGGGGAGCATCAGAATTTGATGTGACCATGGCAATCAGGAATCTTGTCCAGGAGCTAAGGCTTTCAGGTAAGAAAGATAATTTATAATTACAGATGATCGGGGATTTGACATGAAACTTGCAGTAATAGAAGGCGACGGAGTTGGGAAAGAAGTAATTCCTGCAGCACTCGAAGTTCTTGACGCATTTGAACTTGACGTGGAAAAAGTTCCTCTGGAACTTGGATATGACAGATGGGAACGCACTGGTACTGCTATTACGGATGATGATATAGATATATTGAAAGAGTGTGATTGCGTAATTTTTGGTGCAGTGACAACACCTCCTGATCCGAATTACAAAAGTGTTCTCCTGACAATCCGCAAGGAGCTCGATATGTATGCAAATGTCCGTCCAATACGTCCTCTTCCTTCAGTGAAGGGAATTCATGACAGAACAGATTTCAATTACATAATAGTGAGAGAAAATACAGAAGGACTGTATTCCGGAATAGAAGAGATCGGTGAAGATGTTTCTACCACAAAAAGAGTGATCACAAGAAAAGGATCAAAGAGAATTGCAGATTATGCGAGCAAACTAGCCGGGAGCAGGACTAACAAACTGACAATTGTCCACAAATCCAATGTAATGAAATCCGACAAATTATTCCTTGACGTTTGCCGCCAGTCTGCGACGGATGCAGGAGTTACACACAGTGACGAACTGGTGGATTCTTTTGCTTACAATCTGATAAGAAATCCGTGGAACTATGATGTAATAGTTACAACAAATCTGTTCGGAGATATTCTCAGCGATATGTCAGGAGCACTTGTAGGAGGACTTGGTCTTTTGCCAAGTGCCAATATAGGGGAAAAATATGCATTCTTTGAACCGGTCCATGGTAGCGCACCGGATATTGCGGGCAGAAACATTGCAAACCCACTTGCTACAGTACTCAGTCTCAAAATGCTTCTTGAATGGCATGGAGATATAGCTGAAGCTGCAATCCTTGAAGAAGCTATAGATTCATCCCTTAATCTTGGCATCTGCACCCCTGACCTTGGAGGGAAGAGCAGTACATCCGAAGTTGGCGAGTTCTTAGCAAATCACATCAAAACAAGGGTAAAATAAGACTCTGGCATTATTTGTCATTTGTCTTATATTCCATACTTTTTTATATCCCATGTCAGGCAATGCCCAGTAGTGATGACACTGCTGCCATGGTCACCACAGCACTTGCACCGGATATCCATACCATGATCACAAAATCAATTGTAGCACTGAGCATATGTCCACCATCCACAATACGGATCAGGATAGCTGACATCAGTGAATGACCGATCATGATCGCCAGAACCATGTTTGAAAGTGTGGTTAAGCTCCCTATATTAGTGTAGAGAACCATTCCCATGGACATCCCGGCAGGCATTTCCACTGCGGAGAACATATTCTGCATAAGTCCCACTACACCAAGGGAAATATACATGGTAAAACCAATACCCCCCGTCAGACCATACAAAACACCCACAAGACTTCCGGCAGACTGCGACCTTTTCTTTCTGAGAGTTACTATCCTGTGGAAATTCGTAGCAATAATGTCACCTATGACCTCTGGCTGACCACCGAGATTTGTAGATTGAACGAACATTCCGGAAAAACGCTGGATAAGATTGCTTCCGGTATTTGAGGCAAAATAATCCCAGGAATCGAACTTGTTAATCCTGGTAACAAGCATCTTATAGAGATTGTTCACATCAGTTGTCAGCGGTCCGAAGTCATGCGCCCTCAAAGCTCTAAGAGCATCATCAATGACACCACCCCTGGCACCGGCAGAACTTCCAAGAGAACGAATGAAAGCAGGAAAATTCTCATCTTTTCTCCTGATACTCTTTTCGATCTTTCTTGAAACATGACCGGTGTAGACAAGAGGCGTTAGCACCATGGCAACTGCAATACTTGTTTCTATTTTACCATAAAGGACTACAGCAATTAAAACAACAATACATCCTGCAATTGATACTGGTATTGAACGATATAGTTTCAGTTTGTTCTCAGTCATATTCGTTGACTGGCTCCATGCCGGATCTTTTGGGATCTTGCTCTTTGTGAACATCACCATTACAAGATCAGTTACAAGGAAAATGACTACCACAATACCCATGAGTAGTTCTGCATTCATACCGGTAATAACAGGCATGATTACAGCAAATGAAGCCATGAAAATCAGTGACATAACCAGAGATACAAAAAGTTCCTTGATGATCTCAACAACATAGAGTGCACCGTTGTACATGGCCTCATACTCGTTCATCACAACGTTCTGTTCTGCGAAAAGGAAAGTCTTTACATCTTCTCCTGACTGGAGAGCATGTGCAAATCTATCCAGGAAATCCTCGAATATTACAGAAGGAGTCCTTTTGGAAATGAAACGACATGCATCTGCCAGACTCATGTGCCATACCGTCACAAGGTCGTATATTTTCTTTGTTTCCGTTGCAAGCTCCTGATAATCCTCATTTTCCGAAACAATACGTACAATATCTATCCTCGGAGTTTCTGCCGTTGCAATGGAACCCATCTGAGTGATGTAATAGTGCATATTATTGTCTATTCGCGAAGCTTTGCCAGCCAGAATCGAAAGAGGGTAAGAAAATGCAAATACAATACAGATAATGGGTATCAAATAAGGGATATATCTGGCAGTTCCCACAAATATCGTTGGGAGCAATAAAAGAAGAAGGATTGCGAAAAAAAATCCAAAAGCTATGATAGGTAAAGCAAATTTTCTGAAATAGGCCTTGGGCTCCATACCAATATTCTTGAATGCTTTATCATAGCTCACAAAAACACCTCATATTGAAAATGGAAGACCGTCTATTCCATGCTTGTAGAAATTGACTATGATCTCAAGCACGTCATAATAATCCTCAATGCCCCTTGACTTCATTTCTTCCAGTATCTTTGCTCTGAGGAAAAGATCCTGGTAAATCATTCTTTTATCTTCATAACCAAGCTTTGTAGCTATTTTATCCTCGAGGATGTAACTGTTGTTCAGACCACGGAACTTGTGCCTATCAGTATCAGGTTCCCATTGGAAAACAGCCCTTGTTGCAACACCACCTATTTCCTCATAGTAACCTTCTATTTCCTCAATGGCAAGAGCTCGCCTGAGAAACTTTCCTTTACGATAAACTGCCGAAAGGATCATTGCAATGTTAAGGTTATCAATGAAAGTTACAGGTACATTGATAGGGTCTGCCGTAAGACGCTGGATCATCTTTGATACAGCAGATGCGTGGAAAGTTGCGAGTACAGGGTGACCTGTCTGCATACCCTGAAAAGCTACGTTACCTTCGGCTCCTCGAATCTCACCTACGATGATGTAGTTTGGTCTTGAACGAAGAGCGGCCTTTAGCAAGGCAAAAGTATCTACTCTTGATTCAGGCGGACCTTCCTCACGAGTGATCAACTGCTGCCAAACAGGCTGTGGTGGCTGAACTTCAGCAGTGTCTTCTGCAGAAAATACCTTGGCTTTTGGGTTAACAAAAGCAAGACATGCATTGAGCATTGTTGTTTTCCCACTTGCGGTTTCACCACTAAAGAAAATACTCATACCGTTCTCAAGGCACATCCACATGTAAGCCGCCATTTCAGCACTTAATGCGCCCCAGCTTATGAGCTGGATAATACTTACCGGCACTTCACTGAATTTACGCATGGTGAAACTGCTACCACGCCTACTGACATCTATACTATAAATGATATTGATACGCGAACCATCAGGAAGAGCACCATCGGCAATTGGCCTTGCATCACTTACAGGACGGCCGATACGCTCACTCATACTGCGCAGCCAGTTATCCAGACCTTCCTCATCCCCAAATGTCAGATCGGTTTTAATGGTGTCAAATATTTTGTGAACAATAAATACGTTGTCCACACCTATACTGCTGATATCTTCAAGATAAGGGTCTCTGATAATTGGTTCAATGGGGCCGGAGCCGATGATGTCCCTTTCAAGATGATAGAGAATTTTATTATACTCTCCCTGGGTCATAGGCACTTTTTTCTGGACCGGCATGAGTTTCTGGAGAATATCGAACTTCCCTCCGCCCTTTTCATCAGCCATATTCCCGCCTGAACCTATGTCTATAGATTCATTGAACAGTTTTGTGATAAGATCCTTAAGTTCCGCTTCGGTGTTTGGGACAGGTTCGCGAGCAGATTTTTCCAGAATGATGTCCAGAGCTGCTTTATACTTCTTTTTTTCCAGATTATTAAGTTCAGGTTCTACTCCATAGTAGTTTATCTCTCCCTGTTCGTCACCACCATAAAGGTGTATGAATACAGGATCACCAACCGGAAGGATGATATTAACTCTTGAATGATCGATGTCTTTTGAAAGACTTACCATGAAAGTTGGTTCATCTTCACCAGTCTCGCGCATGAATTTCTTTACATATTCACCCAGATGCGGGTTCCTTTGTACTGCTTTCTGAAATTCTGCATCCATATTACAACTACCTTTAAGATTATGATACTGAAGCTATCTCTACTACAAGACCGACCTTAGGTTCTATTCTAAACCCGATCATCTGTCCGACCGGACCCTTGGCACCGGTGAACTTGTTTACAACAATAGTCCTCTTGACTTCACTTCCCAGAGGCTTTGATTTGAGAGTAATGTAAACGTCACAGGAAGAGCGGAACATTGAAGCAAGGTCTTCTGTTAACTGGTTTGGCTCTATTGTAAGAATTATAACCTTACCCATACCATTCAGTTTCTTGAAAAACGAAATCAGATCAAGAGTTTTCTCAGTATTGGCACTGTATTTGATAAGTGAGGATAGAGTATCAATTATGATCACATCTTTTTCAAACAGCTCCTCTGCAGCCATTAGTCTTTCAATAAAATCACAACGGGATTTTGCTGCCTGGACCAGCGGAATAACAGGTATGTATAAAAGCAGACCATTCAAAAGAAACGGAGCTATGGGATAATCCATTGAATACATCTGGTTAATAAAACCCTTTGTTGTCATTTGTGTCGAGACAAACGTAACACTGACATCGTTTTCGTTTAATCCGAATGAAAGACGCTGGGAAATTGTACTTTTTCCTCCGCCACTGCCACCTTCAAGTACGACTAGTGAACCGGCAGGAAAGCCTCCTCCCAATTTATCATTCAAATCATCCCTCGGGATTGCAAATGCATTGATCTTTGCCATTATTTGCCTCTTATTACGTTTTGAAACTCATTGCACCGGATTTTCCATTCTCAGCTGCAACAAGCACTCTGTGATCACCTGTTTCAAGTGGTGAAGGCTCAGTGGTTACATTCAGTGTGAGAATATCTCCCGGCCTCCATACAACATCCCCATCTGTCAACGCAGCATCGACACTAGTAGGTTCTATTAATATACCATCCACAAGTACGGTCACATATTCAGGAACAAGTTCAGTCTTGCCGGTATTCTTTGCGTAAAATGTGTATTTACCGGAACCACCGTCATAGGGGATTATCTCAGGATCGTTCACTATGGTTATGTCAGTCCGCATCTGTTCGGACACTAATTTGCTGCTTGCACTGGATGAAGCAATCATGGACTGAACATTACCGGAGATAAGAACAACTACACTGACAGCCAGGATCATTGCGGCTATAAAGAAGATCATATGAGTTACTGCGGTTTCTGCACCTGTATTTTTCAGTAAGCTGTTTCTCTCTGTTTTTAGCATGCTTTTCATGTTTTTCTGCCAGCCCGATGCAAATAGAATTAGAATTATAATATATAATTAATAGTATATAAGATTGCTATTCTGTTCAGACAATATATGAACTATAAGCAGAAACTCCGTTTCGAGTTACAATTTTTACACGATGGACACCGGTACCGGAAAGATCAGTTATTGTCATATTACGGGTCTCTGCAGGTGTCCAGATTGCTGCAACATCACTGTACACATAGGATTCCAGATCGCCGTCAACAAGAACGTTGAGCTCATCAAAGCGGATAGTCTCGCTACCAGTGTTTGAAAGTGTCACAGTCAAGTTGTAGGTGCCTGAGTAGTTCCCTGCAACAGCACTTTCCACCTCAAGATTCGTTTTAAGTTTTGAATTCTGCATCTGGTAATGTTCTTCAGAAGCATCGCTTACAATCTCATTTGAAGTGTTAAGCATGGAATATGAATATGAACCAACTACAAGAGCAGAGATGAAGAATATCACTGCCACAACAGAAAGTTCAAATCCCATACAATTCCTCCAGACCGTGCTTTACCTTTGCCATTTCCCTGTCAATAGAACTGAGCATGTTTCTGTCGATCTTGCGGCCTGAGAGCCTTTCAATGAAGAGCAGGGATTTTGTATGGTCTTCTGGCAAAAGACGCCATGTGGGCTTTTCCACATAATAGTCAATTCCACGAGCATATGCCATTATCTCTGACATAACATCCTCGCTTATCCAGCCAATGTCAACATAATAATCAAGAGCATCCATCAGATTGTTTCTTCCAACTCTTTCCATGAGGAACTCTATCCAGTTAAGCAGGACAACTACACTGGTAGGGTCTGCTTTTATGAACTCAAGTCTTACAAGAGGCAGGGCAGATTTCTTTGCAGCATGTTCCTCTGCATCTTCACTTTCCTGAGTACTTGTATCCTGGGCATTTTCATCGTCCTTAGAAGAAGCAACATTTGAACCTGCAACTGGAACTGGGCGATTTTCAAGATCTTCAAGCCTGATAGTAATAGCGGATGTAGTTTCTGCAAGGTCAAGCAAATTCTGATTAATGGAATCGGTACGTGTGAATAATTCGTCTGTTTTTGAGTTTAATTGCTCGATACTTTCATGCATCATTATCATGGCATCAGCGAATGCATCCATCTTGGATTCAAAATCCTGCAACCTTGAAGCAGCTTCTTCAGAGATACCTTTTGACATACTTAATTTCTGAGCAGTGGAATCAAACTCATTTTTCATGAGAACGAGCATATCACCCATTTCGGTGAGACGGGTCTCTGTCTTTTCAAATCTCTCAATAGTATCCCTGGAACCTGCACTATCCCCTACAAAAGGATTGACCTGGTTGGATACGATTTCATACAGGGATAATAATTCAAGGACACTCTGGTCGATCTTATCAACCGTTTTTCTAATTTCCTCATTGTCCCTCTGCACCATATTGAGAGTAACATCTGCTTTTGATACTTTAGACTCAACTTCCTTGATCTTTTTGCGATTCTCCTCCAGCATCTCATTATCTATAGGTGCAGCCTGAGGAGCGGCTTGTCCCGGCATACCCGGCGGACCGCCGGGAGGAGACATACCCGGAGGAAATACAGAATCTCCGGGCGAACCTGGAGCCATGCCAGGAAGACCACCTAGTACAGGTGGCATACCAGCAGCCAGATCAGGAACGGAACCCAGGTCAGGTCCACCCTGCATGAAAGGAGGGACATCACCACCAAACGGAGAGCCCCCTCCATTGCTCTTGTTCTTTTTGGAAAGAACAGAGGTAACTTTTTTGATTTTATCACTAAATCCGGCCATATTTCCACTGGTTTTATTTAATTAATGAGGGATATATCTATACACCTAACAATATAGGCTCAATAATATATATAAATTATGAATAAAACATGCGTTGAGCTTACTGTAAAATCAGATGATTTTAAATCATTTACCTGACTTGTAGGAGTAGTCCATGGCACGTAAAAAGCAATTCAAAACAGAAATGATATCCGACAAGGATGGTATAAGATTTGCAACTCCTGAGCCTGTTGCTGAGTACAGGGCAAAGAGGCTGCAATGCAAAACAATTGCTGACATCAGTTGCGGCATTGGTGGTCAGGCCCTATTTTTTGCTAAATACTGTGATTTTGTCTATGCTATTGAAATTGACCCTAAGAAAATAGCATTTGCAAAAAAGAATGCTAAGATAATGGGTGTTGATAACATAGAATTCATTGTAGGTGATGCACTCTCTTCAGAAGTCATTGCAAAGTTACCGCAGTTGGATGTTGTCTTTTCAGATCCTGCAAGACCGCCTACCGAAAAGGAGAGAAGCATTGACAACCTCAGTCCTTCTATCCCTGAAGTGATGAAAGCTTATGCGGACATTTCCCCAAACTTTGCTTTTGAAGCACCTCCACAATTATCTCCAGAGAAAATACCGTTTGACTGTGAAAGAGAATACATGTCCCTTGAAGGAAAGCTTAACCGCCTTAACCTCTATTTTGGAGAACTGAAAAAAGCAGATGTTTCTGCTGTCGCGCTTCCGGGAAGCAATATTATCAGGAAAACAGGAGCTATCGAACCTGCAATTAAAGTAAAGGAAACAGCTCTTTACGCATATGAGCCAGAGGAATGTGTCACCAAGGCAGGTCTGCTTGAACAGCTTGTGGCAGAGCTTAAAAAAGAATCAAAGGATATTGCTATCTTTGATATTGACGATAAAAGAACACTTCTCAGTTCAAACTCTGAAATAGAGAACAGTCTTTTTAAGAATAGATACAGAAAACTGCTTGTTACTGATACTGACTTTTCACAGATCAATTCATACCTTAAGAAGAACTCATTTGGAAAAGTAATTGTCCGGGCAGCCATTGAGCCTGAAAGATACTGGGATGTACGTAATGAACTGGAGAACGGCCTTAATGGCGAAAGAAAGGCACATCTATTTCTAAAAGAAGGAAAAACAATATTGTTTGAAGTGCTGGATCACTGAAGTTTCATTTCCAGTAATTCTTTTGTTCTCTGGATTAGCTCTTTTCTGCTGAAAGGCTTTGTGATATAGTCGTCTGCCTTAAGAACATGCAGACCAAGCATCTTGTCAAATTCTTGGCTCTTTACTGTGAGCATGGCAACCGGAAGAGCTGGTTCTTTTTCTTTGATCTTATGGAAAGTTTCCCAGCCATTCATATCAGGCATCATGATATCAAGTAGAATAGCATCAGGTCGTTCCTCTTCAATTGATTCGAGACATTCAAATCCACTCTTTGCTCCGACGACTTCTATATCCTCGGATTCCAGTATCAATTTTACAAGGTCAATGGTATCTGGTTCATCATCCACGACCATGATTTTGGGACACATTAATGAGACATCTCCTAAGACGTTTTAAGCATAATTATACATTAACTAAATATTTAATTGGATATATAATCATTCCTCTTCAACCCATCCTAGACGACGCATTACCATCTTTATCCTTGCTTTGACCTCTCTCTTGTCAAATGGTTTGGAAATATAATCATCAATCCCAAGCTCCATACCTTTGACCTTATCTTCAATAGCGGTCTTAGCTGAGATCATAATTACAGGAATATCACTTGCAGCTTTACTCTTTTTAAGATTCTCCACCACTTCGTAGCCATCCATATCAGGCATCATGATATCCAGAAGTATAAGATCGGGAAGCTCTTTAAGTGTCATATCTATGGCATCTTCCCCGTTGTGAGCTACAATGAAGTCGTAGGGTTCACTAATGAGAGACAGTTTGAGAAGCTCAGGTATGTCAGGCTCATCATCAACAATGAGAATCTTAAGCCTGTCACGCTTGATTTTCTTTTGCATGGGCTCAAATTCAATAGAACCCTCTTCCACCGAATACCTGAAATCAAAGTCCTTCATACCAATCTCAGCATGAATCTCGCCTACATTGGTGATATCGATCACTACATCAAAGAATGAAGTTATAAGGACCTCCGTCTCAGAAGGCAGAATATTCCTTGAAAGCATGGAAACGATGCTGCCATCATTCTCTGCTACTTTCTTTTCTATGAACTGGACAAAATTCTCAACTACTTGCATTGTGTCACTTGCAAGCACGTTCATATTGTCTAGAATTAACACTGAGTTCTGATGATTCTGAAAGATATTCGAGACGTGGGATGCCATCTTTGTATAATCCGCAACAGAACTGCAATAGAATGTGTCATCATGGTGCTCCTTACCCGGTACATCAATGTCTATGAAAAACATTTTTCCTTCATAATTGATGTCAAATCCAAAATCCTCGAATCTTGACAATATTTTATCCCTGGAAGAATTGAGGCATAGCCACACTACAGTCCTTTCAGACTCTTCTTTCAGTATGTCCGATACAAAAAAATAGACAAGCCTCTCAATGAAACTATCCACAGGAGCAAGGAACAATGTATTTTTCCGGGACAGCTCTGTTCTGAGGGATGAAAGGATTTCCTGTGTTTGAGCATTCATTGCCAAGTACCTTTTAATTTTGTTTAGTAAATATTATTAGATTTATTTTCTTATTAATGTTTGGGAAGATAATGTACTTACGGCATCCAAATTACTTATTTCATAGGAATGAGGCTAACCTGCGGATAACCTGAAACAAATTCCATCTGAACCACGAAAATACCGGTTTTTGGTACTACCCCATACATAACAAGGGTCCTGTCAACGTTTTCAAACTTCCAGTGAGTTGTGGCCATATGCGCCACAGACTCGCTAATTCTCTGGCCATATTTTGTAACGGCAAGTACAACATTATCAGTTGTCTTAGTAATAGATGCCATCTGACCTATTATAGAACCAATGTTCTCCCATCCGTAATTATACTCCATACTGTCAAGGCCAATGTAATCCAGAACAGGTGAGCCGCATTGGCGCAGAATCTCATTCTTAGCCTTGTGGAAAATATCCATGTCTTTGTAGATATTACCTGAGAATGGTTCTATGTATGCAGGAATCCTGCCTTTAAGGTCACGAATTTCAAATCCTACAAATTGACCCTGGAAGTGATCATCCCCGGTAAATGGGGATATCATACGCTTTTCAGTTTCAACACTTGTACCTTCCGTGGGCATACTGAGAAGACCGCGACCAAGCTTTAGATGGTTTATGAATGTTGGAAGCAGCAAACTGTAAAATGAGTCACCTACACCGCTTGTGATCTCAAAAAGATTGAAGCTTCCTTTCTGATACCCTCCGGTCAGTATCTCGTCAAAATCAGGTATTCCGGTAGATATCTTGTTTTCCTCCGGATCAGAAAGGGGACGTGGGACCTGTGTTTGTTCAGGATATGAAACCGTGAAAGGCTCAAAACTCCTGAAATGCCCGCTATCAAGCGTAAATGGATATCTTGACTGTGATAATTCAACACCGCGTATCTTGAGCAGGTTTATTTTTCTTATGTCGCGCCCGGATATTTCTGCTATCTCAAGGAATACTACCCCGTCCACAAGATAGTCCAGGGATGTGACATCAGCCTGCTCAGTGATCATTATCAGATCAGCATTGACCTTACGTGAAAAATCAAAGAGCAAACGCTCCAGCTCAAACTTGTTACTTTCCCAATCCGAAGAACGCGTCGTTGCAATGCTCAGGGAATCTATTGAATCAACAACAATAATTGGTTTAGTGTCACAGGAATCCCATATCAATTTTATGCGGGATGCCAGCATACGCAAGAAATCTTCATTATTGTTGAAATCACCTTCGATCCAGGGATAATTTCCATAATCTGAGGATTTATCAATGCGTGGTGAAATATAAACACAATTGCCTTGGGGGCATATTTCATCCAGTATTCCAAAGACAAAAGTGGTTTTCCCAGTACCGGGCTGCCCCTTTACGAGAAGGGACTTTCCATACTGGGATGAAAAGAACTCTTTGACCTCACCAGGTATCATACTGGTGTGTTACAATTTACAGATATATATACATATCTAATTATTTAATTGTTCCTCAAGGAGACTCTGTCCTGCGGCAAGTGCATCGTCAATTTTACTGACATCAACACCACCACCACGGGCCATGGCAGGCTTTCCGCCACCGCCACCGCCAACTACCTGGGACATAACCCTGACGATCTTTCCAGCGTCTGCTCCGGCTTTAAGTGCATCTTCACCTGCGGCACCGACTATCTTGACGCCTCCCTCATCGCTTGCCAGAAGCACAATCATGTCTTTGCTGGTTGTCAGTTCACCGGCAATCTTGACAAGCTCATCGATGTCTGCGTTAGGTATGCATTTTGCAACAAGGCGCATACTTGCGATATTAACAGCCTCGTTGGCCATCTGGAGCACATGGACATGCGCAAGGTCTTCCTTGAGTCTCTGGTTTTCTTTCTTGAATTCCTTCCATTCATTGAAGAAACGATCAATGGTAGATGGAAGATGTTCGGGCCTGACACGAAGTGCATCTGCTGCCTGATTGAGATAAGACTCCATCTCCTGTGTTGCCCTGACAGCTGCAAGACCTGCGGCATATTCTATACGTTCAACACCGTCCTGAACACGTTCGGTCTTAAGTATCTTAATGGAACCAACAAGTCCGGTGCTTGTACAGTGAGTACCTGCACATGCCTCTATGTCATCGGCAACCTTGAGTACACGAATGATCTTTCCAGGTGGGACTCCTCCCTGATACAGCCCGAAACCATATTTCTTCTCAGCTTCGATCCTGTCCATCCATTCTGCAGAAACACGCTGGTTCTCCATAACAGTACGGTTGGCTATCAGCTCGATCTGGTTGAGCTCTTCCTGGGATATACGTTTGTAGTGTGAAATATCAAGACGTGCACGGTCCACGAATTTCTGGGCACCGGCCTGCCATACATGATCTCCAAGCACCTTACGTGCGGCATCATTAACAATGTGGGTTGCAGTGTGATGACATGCATGAGCCATACGGCGTTCTTCGTCTACACGTCCCTGAACCATGTCACCCTTCTTAATGTGGAACTCATCTTCCGAGTCTTCGATTATGTGTACAACAACACCATCGATACCCTGGACATCAATGACATTGTGCAATACATCTTCTATGACCATAGTACCATGGTCAGCAGGCTGTCCACCACCCTCCGGGTAGAAAAGTGTACTGTCAAGTACTACATGATTGTCAAATACATCAAGGACAACTGCCTCAAAGTTCATCCGGGTAGGTTCGTCATAGAACAACTTTTTGGTTTTTGGAAGCTTGGCCACTCTTTCTGCGTATGGGAAAACTTTTTCCTCTTTTGCCTCGGCCTTGCTATGTCCTTCTGCAACAAGTGAATAGAAATTATCAGGCAGATCAACAGCCACACCAACCTCGGAAGCTGCTTCTTTTGAGATCTCAGGTGGAATTCCGTGACTGTCATACATCTCTATGATACTTTCAAGAGGCATGTTCTCCCCGGATTCCTTGTAGTGCTTGGCTGACTTCTGGATCATGCGCTTTCCACGTTCAAGAGTGTCAGCAAACTTGCGCTCCTCGTGTTCAAGGATGTCCTGTATAACGTCGAACTTCTCCTCAAACTCGGGATATTCCGGCAGGTTGTTGATGTGCATCCTTACGATATCAGACAGTGGCACTGTAATGCCCATATCCTTCATCATCCTGAGTGTCCTGCGAAGTACAAGTCTTGCAAGGTATCCTGCCTTTACGTTGGAAGGAATAACACCATCTGCAAGCATGAAAGTAAGACAGCGTGTGTGATCAGTGATGGCATATACTGTTTCTACTGGCTCCATGATGCTGGAAAGTTTCTCCACCGTTGTACCAATGCTGGAAGCAACCTGTTTTCTCAACTCAAAGAGATTGGCCTTTTCGCTTACGTCCATAAGGCCTGCAAGGCGGGCGTTCTGGGAAAGGATGTTAGCGTACTCTGAGTTGTCAAGTTCATGGTTAACACCTGCAAGGTCCATGAGTTCATTGACAATGTTCGGGAAGACTGCATCATATATTGTAGGAGAACCTTTGGATGCCCACACAAACCTCTCAAGGCCGTAACCTGTGTCCACGATGTAATTGTCCATCTTCTTATAATTCTCGCCCTTGATGGAAATATCACCGTCTTTAGACTGCTTGAGGTCCATGAACACAAGGGTTGCAACTTCAAGACCGCCGATAAGAGCTTCTACGCAAGGACCGGCATTTCCGCCGCCTGCCCATGGTTCTTCTTTATAGGTAACGGCCATTGGGTCTACGCCAAGGGAATTGAAAAGTTCATCACATAATTCTACTGTGTGGTCCTTCCAGTATATTTCCTCACCCTTTTTGTTGAAAGCATGATGAGCCATCATTTCAAATGTGGTCAGATGGCGGCCACTCCTGCCTACTGCATCAAGGTCAGAAAGACGGATGCATGGCTGGGAAATAGTCAAAGGATTTGCGGGTGGTGGCACCTGGCCAGAAGTCACAAATGGCTGGAAATCCGCAATGGAGGCGATGGTTAGATAGATGTCATCTCTCCACCTTGCAATTACAGGATATCTTTCAAGCCTTGTGTGGCCTCTCTCTTCAAAGAAGTTCAGGTAATACTCACGCATTTCCGCAAGGTCGAACTTTTTCTTAAATACGGGATTACCGATAAATGAGTATGGATCGCATGGTGCATCTCCACATGTGACCCTGTCAAGATCACGAGTCCAGAAATGTTTTCCACATTTAGAGCACTGTTTGCGAACGAATCCATTCTCTGAAAAATAATCAAGCTGATATTCGTCTTCAAGCATAAATATTCCAACTGGATGATTGTTTTAGTTAAGTAATATAGTCAGATTTATTCTTCCAACTATCGCATCAATGATTAAAAACGTTTCTTATCCAAAATTACTAATCTGTATGCTACGCACCACCATATACAAATGATTATATAAATATACATGGTGGATAATTTCGATTGTCCCTTTTTATCGACAAATCACGAACACAAATTTCTATGATTTATGAACATAAATACAAAATCGTCTGTACATGTTGACAAAAAAGAAGACATTATGTTTAAATGCATGACCATAAAAATGAGATATTGGTGATGACCGATGGAATCAATGCGCTATATGTCGTTAGTATTCAGAGGGCTTGTAGAAGAATATAGTAATACAGGCGTCAGACCATCCGTATTTATGGATGCAAGTGGCAGCCTGCAAGTATACCTGTGCGACCCTATAATCGAAGAAATGGACGAAGATTATGGAATTGATCTCGAACGGGAATATGATGTGAATGGCGGACAGTTCTCAGATGTAAGTTTTAACAGAGTAATGCCTGTTGAGACAATCAAACACAATCTTGGGAATGAAGCAACCATCCAGTAAAACAATTGCAATTATAAATAGCAGGACCTTACGTGGCGAAATTTGCACGGGATGAGGGAAAGGTACCTGCATTTAGCCTTAGGGTGAAATAAATGGATCATAAAAAACTTCTGAAAGTATTGAAAAACTCAAAACAGGTCTATAGGGAAGACTATGTTAAAAAAATATTCAGAAGTGCTCACTACGATGTTGGATTGTTTGAAGAACAACTCAATGAATTCAACTCAACCCTATCAGGCAGTGATTCTGAAAAAGCAAAATCTTACATGGACCGGACGATCCTTGCCCAGGTAATCGATGATGCTTCAATATTACTGGAAATAGTAAAAGACAGCCCCTGCCTGAGTACTGATGAGAACAAGGCCATTGAAGAAATGATCTACACCCTTGATGAAATGAGCAATAAAATAGAAGTCCTGGAAGAAGTCAAGGCACTTGCGGATATGACTGAACAGGAAGGATTTGTCCCTACATCACAACGGAAAGACAGAATTTACGCAAACGTGTGAATTCACATAATTTCATATCACCTCCAATTTCACCTTTTTTAGATATTTTAACCATTTATCCTGAGGAGACATTCAGGATTGAAGATTTTTAAGATAAAATCAGGATTCAAATTGTAATCAGGTTTGCATCAGGGCAGTAGTTTTAAGGCATTGTCAGGCAATTGATACAGACATGTCAAAAAAGATACTTGTTACCAATGATGATGGTGTTTATTCAACAGGCATACATGCGGCCTGGAAAAGTGTTTCAGACCTTGGCGATGTGACTGTATCCGCACCCATGACACAACAAAGTGGTGTTGGAAGATCGATATCCATCTTTGAGCCATTAAGGATTACACAAACAAATATTAACGGAATAAATGTCAATGCCGTGGCAGGCACTCCTACAGATTCAGTGATACTGGGAATTTTTGCAGTCATGAAGGAAATGCCCGACCTCCTCCTATCAGGATTCAATATCGGAGAAAACATCAGCACTGACACAATCACAACATCAGGAACTATTGGGGCAGCACTGGAAGGTGCAAGCTACGGAATACCTGCAATCGCGGCTTCCATTCAGGTTATGGAAGAAGGAGACAAATTTGACGATAACAGGAATTACCAGCATGACTATGATGTTGCTATTAAAGTTGTCAACAGGATTGCAAGGAAAGTGCTTGAACATGGCCTGCCTGAAAATGTGGATCTGCTTAACGTGAACATACCGCACCATGCAAAAGACAATCCTGACATTGAGGTCACTCGTTTAGCCAGAAAATTCTTCAAGACCGATGTCGAAGAAAGACATGACCCCAGAGGAAGACCATATTATTGGATTGCAGGTGAGCTGATAGTTGACGAAGAAGAGGGAACCGATGTTCATGCAATCATGAACAATGGAAATGTCTCTGTGACGCCGATATCACTTGATGCGACATCACCTATTGATTTCTCGGAAATAGAGCATCTGCTGTAAAACTATTAAAATCGGAATAAAAATTAACAGAAAATTGAAAACAAAAACGGTTCCTGACAGTATTTCAGGAACTACTGTTTTACTTTAATTATTACTTCCTTGCAGTCATCTTCAACGCCATGAAGTGTTGTGACCGCTCCGATAACAGTGCTGCCAAGTATGGACTGCACGAAGTGATTTATCTCAATATCCTTCCCATCTACAGTAAGTACGACTTCCATTTTTACTACTCCTTTAACTTATACAGAACGGCACACGCCTGCTGACAGCCAATCTGAAAAGATCAGGCAGTTCTTCCTGGCTGGCTTCGGAGACATCAACCATATTATCACTTACCAGAAGGCAAGGTTTTAGTTTTCCGTCTGCTGTGACCCTTAAGCGGTTACAGTTAGCACAGAATTCAGTATTATCAACCGGTCTGACAAATTCGACTTCCGCCCCATTGATAATATATTTTTTCCTCTTATGCAGTTCACGTACCTTCACATCAGAAGATACTGACATTAGTGAACGTTCAACTTCATTTGCATCTATCCTGTACTGTGGAAGATCCCTGAAATCCATAAGTTCGATCAATTGTAAGATTACGTCCCCACCATATCCGCGCGTGAATTCTAACATGTCCTTTATCTCATCATCGTTAAGGTCTTTGAGAAGGACCATATTGAGTTTGACAGGAGTAAGACCAACGTCTACTGCTTCATGTATCCCATCAAGCACCTTATCAAATATTCCCTTCCCGCAATTAGTGATAGTGTGATACTTGTCACGGTCAAGGGTATCAAGACTGATATTGACCCTGTCAAGACCTGCATCTTTTAGGGATGAGGCCCTGTCCTTCAGCAGAACGGCATTTGTTGTCATGGAAACATCCCTCAGTTCAGGGAGACGTACAAGTGCTTCTTCAAGGTCTTTTCTAAGAAGGGGTTCACCACCGGAAATCTTCAGCCTGTTTATTCCAAAACGAGACCCTACTTCAACAATATTAACAATAGTGTCCACTGACATCTCTTTGCTGTGGCCTATATGGCCTTCATTATGACAGTAGATGCAATTAAGATTGCAGCGGTCGGTTACAGACATCCTCAGACTTCTGACTGTGCGTCCGTAAGAGTCAGTAAGAAGTTCTGTCGCTTCCGGGAGAGACATAGTACTTAGATATACGCTCTTTATTTAATCGTTTTGAATCCTCTCCCGAGGGAATAATACATATATCCGAACTATACACAATAAACTCCATGACAAATGCGGTGTTGCTTGCAGGTACTAACAGTGGAGTTGGAAAAACGACTGTTTCCATGGGAATTATGGCTGCCCTTAAAAGAAGAGAGATGGAAGTTCAGCCTTTCAAAGTCGGGCCAGACTACATAGACCCCACATACCATACAGCTATCTGCGGCAAGCCATCAAGAAACCTTGATACTTTCATGATGCAGGTTGATGGTGTAAAGAACACTTTTTCAAAGTATTCAGAAATCGCTGACATTAACATCGTTGAAGGAGTTATGGGGCTCTTTGACGGAATGGGAGCTACTGAGATAGCAAGTTCCGCACATGTTGCCAAATCACTTGGCATTCCTGTAATATTGATTGTAAATGTACATGGAATGTCAAGAAGTGCCGCAGCTATTGTCAAAGGATTTTCCCAGTTTGACCCGGATGTAAAGATTGCAGGTGTTATCCTGAATAAAGTTGGAAGCCCAAGACATGCACAGATGATAATAGATTCCATACCTGATATCCCCGTTGTCGGAACACTGCCACGTAACAAGGACGTTACTGTACCTTCCCGACACCTTGGATTATACATGGCAGATGAACTGGATTTCGATACTGAAAGCCTGGCTGCATTTATTGAAGAGAACATTGACCTTGATGCCATAATAGAACTTTCAAAAACAGCGCCGGATTTTGAACCTCCTGAAAAGGAAGAGGAAATAGAGGCGGATCTGAAAATAGGTATTGCATACGACAGTGCATTCTGTTTCTACTACCAGGACATGTTCGAGGCTTTCAAAAATACAGGTGCGGAAATTGAGTTTTTCAGTCCAATGAAAGGAGAACTGCCGGATGTGGATGGTTTCTACTTTGGCGGAGGCTATCCTGAGCTTTACATTTCTGAGCTTGAGAAATCCAGGACAACAAAAGCTCTCAAAGACCTTGCAGCAGAAGGTATGCCGATGTATGGAGAATGTGGCGGATTACAATATATGTCCTCATCCTATGAAATAGAAGGGACAGTATACAAGATGGCAGACGTACTACCTGCAGAAACTGTCCAGACCAAGAAGCTCCAGGCACTTGGTTACACAGAAGGAGTCGCAAACGGAGACTTTATCAAAGGAACTATTAGAGGACATGAGTTCCATTATTCTGCAACATATTGTGACAATGATGCCAAACTTGCTTATGAGATGAAGAGAGGAAAAGGAATTCTTGATGGTAAGGACGGACTTACCGAGTACAATTCACTTGCAAGTTATACTCATGCTCACCCAGCAACATTTCCTGTGAAGAGTTTTGTTGAAAAATGCAGGGAATACAAACGTAGCTGATTAGTTACCAATTTCTTTTTTAGGAGAATTTATTGACAGTACTAGCTTTGTTTTTAATAAATCATTCTAAACAATTTACAAACGTATAACCTAGGTTTGACAGTAACCGTCGATTTCATGAAAAATCAGGCTAAAAGGTATGTCTATGCCAACTTTGATGTCATAAATACACTGATTTTAAGACAAAAAAGGGTAAAATCGTAGAATTTGGATTAAAATTATTTGCACTGTCAAATAGGTTTTCCTGACAAAAAACGAATTTTTTGGGTTGAAAAAGAAGACATTCTCTTCATCAAGGAGTGAAAACTGTCAAACTTGGGATATAATTACAAAGATAGAAATGAACTCTTTGCACTTGAATGTAAATTCAGAAGCAATACTCGCAAATGTAAAGTTACCTGATCAAATTATGGCCATCTCGAAAGATATCGAAAATATCAGGACGAAGAGGAAATGCCTGTTTTTGTAATCATTGGTTTAGGTGGAGAACCAGATTAACCTGAAAAAATGTATTGCATTCCACTCGATGAAATCGAATATCCTGAAGTTTATATCAGCAAAATCAAAGAATTTGAAAGAAATCACATAAAATGTTTTTCTGGAAAGCTAACATTTTGAGTTAGTTAATGTAGAAAAGTCATAAAAAAATTGGTGCTCCGATGGGGATTCGAACCCCAGTCGCAGGAGTGAGAGTCCTGCATGATTGGCCGTGCTACACTATCGGAGCAATCTGCTTTGCTTGTCAGCACCCTTGAAAGTCACTCAAAGCATATTAATCTTTCGTTTGATAAAAAGGGGTGTATGTTTGCGATTTATACAAACATACTGTATGGGGAGCTCTGTTCTTCTTCCTCGGAAACGACTTTCTCATATGCGTCAAGGAGATCCTGCATTGTGATGCTTTCTCCGCGTCTTCTGAGGACGAACATGCCAGCTTCCTTTGTGATGATCTTAATATCCGCACCACTGAGGCCATCTGTCATCTTTGCGAGTTTATCAAAGTCCACATCTTCAGCCATATTCATCTTGCGGCTGTGGATCTTGAATATCTCAAGACGTCCCTTCTCATCAGGGAGTGGAACCTCAATCACACGGTCAAATCTTCCCGGACGAAGCAGTGCAGGGTCAAGAAGATCTATCCTGTTGGTTGCGGCAATGACCTTCACGTTCTTTGTTGCGTCAAAACCATCCATCTCGGCAAGGAGCTGAAGCATGGTACGGTTTACTTCCGCAGAACCTGTGGTACCGTCATGAGTACGCATGCCACCCACCGCATCGATCTCATCAATGAAAAGGATGGATGGGGACTTGTCGCGAGCCATCTGGAACACATCCTTCACAAGGCGTGCGCCCTCTCCGACGAACTTCTGCACAAGGTCAGAACCTGACATCCTGATGAATGTAGCATTTGCTCTTGAGGCAACAGCCTTTGCGATAAGTGTCTTACCTGTTCCTGGCGCACCGTACATCAGCACACCAGTAGGGGGCTCAATACCTATCTTCTCGAACAGTTCAGGTTCTACAAGCGGAAGTTCGACAGATTCGATAACCTCTTTCAGAACATCATCCAGTCCACCTATCATATCATAGTCGATTCCCGGGGAGTTGATAAGCTCCATAACCTGGGCGCGCACATCCGCAGCCCTTGAGATTATAGATATTATAGAGAACGCGGCGTTCACACACACTCTCATGCCTGCCTCAACATTAAGGTTGGCTGGTACCTTCGTTACAACTTCCTGGTTGTTCCCGTGTTGTCTGATAAGTGCCAGGCCGTTGTCAACTTCCATGACCGTGGCGATGAAAAGTGGGGGAGTGGTGAGTTGCTCTATCTGTCTTTTGAGCTTGCTTGTTTCTTCAAGGTAACTGTTTGCCAGCATACTTGCTTCAAGCAACTTTGCCCGCATGTTTTCGTTATTGACTTTAAGTAATTCTATTTCATGGAGTAGGGACTCCACATCTTTTTCGTCAAGAGTATTGGACTCTATCTGAGTCTTAATCTTTGAACTAATATTGTCAATTGGTGATTCAGCACTGCTATTTGACATAGGGGCTAAGTATGGGTATCATTGGATATAAATGCAACTGCACTAGAGCATTGCGCTTTTGTTCGCAGCATCTTTATTTTTGATTAGATGGGCTAATCATAAAAATGCTCTTTTTCAGCATTTCACAAAAAACCATTTTTGTGTGTTTTTGTGTTATTATATATTTTTATTCTCCTGCAAAAGCATTAATATTGCTTCTATTATTGTATAAATGGCTTAAAATCTGTTTTTGCTTTTTCAATACACCTAATTACTGCTAAATTCGACAAAAAACGAAATATTTATCTATCATTATTACACTTGTTCTAGTGTAGGCAATTTATGTTACTTGTCTTCGGTGTGCTGAGTGTTTTAATTTTCGAACAAAGCTCTAATATGGCTTTGATTTACTTTAAAACAAATTCAGACATATTATTAGAGCAAATATTTATATAATATTAAACCCATGTAAGTATTGTGAAGCACAGAGAAACAGTGTGTTCCTGATGTATTCACACGATAACGGATCAAGATTAATGAGCAACGCCATGAGTCTGAGGGGATAAATGGTTTTGTGAATCCATCAATATCTGAGGGGATGAATGGATCCGCAAAGAGGCAAAAAGGATGAAGGTTCGGCTTGAGATCATCAACGACGATGGCACTAAAAAAGCAAGCGCCGAGTTCGAGATTGCTGACAGACACAGTCAGTTGGCATTTCTGAACATATATGCAGACGAGACTAGAACAATTTCCGAACCTTCGTCCAATTCACCTAATATGATGCAAAATGCATCAGCTCCTTCTAATAATACTAATTCTCAGGTAAGTATTGCTGAACAGAATACATTCCAACCTCAACTTGTTCAGCCGCAATCTCCTATACTTTCTTCGCATCCAGCACAGCAGGCAAATATGTCGCAGTACCAGCAGCAGTATTCACAATTGCCGGTGCAGCAAACACAGATACCTGCACAGCCGGTGTTGCCACAGACACAACATTTCAGGCAGGGCTATGTGCCACAGCCAGGAATGAGTTCTGTTCCAAACACAATAAATGATTATCAATTACCGCCGCAATATATGCAACCCAACACCCTACCTCCTGTGGGGGTTCAACAATTTGGGTACGGGCAGCCGACACCATCAATGTCATCTACGGTCCGCCAAACAATGAATCCTAACCAACAGATGATGTCGGCTGTACCTCCTATTGAAGCTCCGGTACAGGTTCAGCGTCAGGTGGCACCGCAGCGCAAGGTTCCTTCACTTCATGACAGGATGAGCGACAGTTCACTGACAATCAATGAGCGTCTGGAACTCTTCCTGAAGTATGAATATCCAAGGATCTGGTTCTCATCACAGGATATACAGAAGCAGTACGAGCGCATTTACGGTGAAATAAAACAGAGTACAGTGTCCACATATCTGTCCCGCATGTTCCGCAAGAACATTCTTGCCCGCAGGGGAAACAGGACTCAGCGCGAGTATCGCTATATTGCAGACGAACTTGAATCGGAATCTGATCTTCGCATTGACCAGATGGCATCAATGCCTCAGGATTACAGGTTCCAGTACTAACTTTTCTTTTTAGAGGACATTTCAGTTTTGGAGTTTTTCATGCGTTCACCACAGGATCTTTCGCAACTGGGATCACTACTCATATTCATTGGATTTTTCCTTGTTTTTGCCGGTGCAATAGTTTCTTCTTTCAGTAGCAGTGGCAATTTTGGCGGCCTTGTTATGATCGGTCTAATACCAATCGCATTTGGCTCATCACCTGAGATCACTTCGTCCATGCTATGGGCAGGTGTCCTGATTGCTGTGATCTATCTGCTGGCAAGGAGGCGATTATGATGCTTGGCACCAGTTTGGTCCTATTGGGAATAATATTAATAATTGCAGGTTTTGTACTAATCTTCATTTCAGGTGTATCTAACTCTCAGAATCGTGAAAAAAGAGATGAATACTCTTTAAATTCAGATTCATATCATTCTAATTCTTCGAGTAATGGTGGTAGTTTCAAGTCAGATTCTGATAAAACAGAGGTAAGGGGAGGC
Organism: Methanolobus sediminis; assembly: GCF_031312595.1. Lineage (NCBI taxonomy): Archaea > Methanobacteriati > Methanobacteriota > Methanomicrobia > Methanosarcinales > Methanosarcinaceae > Methanolobus > Methanolobus sediminis. Next base: position 1,938,747 of record NZ_CP133592.1, read on the forward strand.
GGTCTTATCATGTTAGGTCCTATTCCAATCATAATCGGTTCAGACAACAAGAGTGCTCAGACATTGATGATCCTGGCAATTGTGCTGATGGTGTTGTATTTCCTATTATTTTCCCGATGATCCCGGGAGAGTATCCTTTGACTATCTTGTGAATCGTGTGGTGAGGTAGTGATATTGTTAACTGGTGAAATGCTGTTTTTTTAAGTGAAATGCGCATGCACTTCAACTGTGAATACGTTTATAGGCTTTCGGTTCAATACAGATATTGATGCGTCCTTTCAAACTAGTTTCTGAATACAGTCCGAAGGGTGATCAACCCAAGGCAATTTCCCAGCTCACTGAAGGTATGCTGGCAGGAAAGAAACACCAGACATTGCTCGGTGTGACAGGTTCAGGAAAAACCTTCACAGTCGCCAATGTCATACAGAACGTGCAGAAACCAACTCTGGTTATTGCTCACAACAAAACCCTTGCTGCACAGCTCTTTTCTGAGTTCAGGGAGTTTTTTCCCGACAACGCCGTGGAGTATTTTGTCAGTTATTATGATTACTATCAGCCAGAGGCATATTTGCCTACAACCGATACCTACATTGAAAAGGATGCGTCAATCAACGAAGAGATAGACAGGTTGAGACTTTCGGCAACCAAGTCTTTACTGGAACGCAAAGATGTGATTGTGGTTTCCAGTGTGTCATGTATCTACAACCTTGGTTCTCCTGATGAATGGAGGGCTATGTCTGTGATGCTGACTCCCGGAATGGAGATTGACAGGCCATCTTTCCTTGAGTCACTGATTAACATACAATATGAAAGGAACGATGTTGCTTTCACGCAGGGTACTTTCCGCTTGCGCGGGGATACGATAGAGATATTCCCGGCACAGGAGAAAGAAGGAATAAGGATCGAACTCTTTGGTGATGAGATTGACAGGATCGCCTATTTTGATACGCTAACAGGCAAAGTGCTTGAGGAAGTGCTTCCGGGGGAGACTATTGGTATTTATCCTGCCAAACACTTCGTTATGCCTGAGGAGTATATTGACAAGGCGTTGGGCACAATTGAGGCTGAACTTCATGACAGGTTGGCTGTGCTGAGGTCGGAGAATCGTTTGCTTGAGGCTCAGAGACTGGAACAGAGGACCAAGTTTGACATGGAAATGATACGTGAGCTTGGTTATTGCAGTGGTATTGAGAATTACTCCCGGCACTTTGACGGCCGCCGTCCCGGCGAGCCTCCATCGTCCCTGCTTAATTTCTTCCCTGAAGATTATCTTCTGGTTATCGATGAATCACATGTGACCATCCCGCAGATACGTGGAATGCACAACGGTGACAGGGCAAGGAAACAATCTCTGGTAGAATATGGTTTCAGGTTGCCTTCTGCTCTTGATAACAGGCCGCTGCGCTATGATGAGTTTGAGAGACGGCTTGACAATGTTATTTATGTTTCTGCCACACCTGCGGAGTATGAAATTGAGAAGAGCAAGGCTGTGGTGGAACAGATCATTCGTCCTACTGGCCTTGTTGATCCGGAAATTTCTGTAAGGCCCGTTGAGAATCAGGTGGATGACCTTATCGGTGAGATCCGCAAGGTCACTGCAAAGGGATTCAGAACTCTTGTGACGACTTTGACCAAAAGGATGTCCGAGGATTTGACGGAATATCTGCTGGAGCTTGGTATCAGGGTGCGTTACATGCACTCGGATATTGAAACACTTGAGCGTGCGGAGATCGTCAGGGATTTGAGAAAAGGTGAGTTCGATGTGCTTATCGGTATCAACCTGCTTCGTGAGGGTCTCGATATTCCGGAGGTTGCTTTTGTTGCGATACTGGATGCTGATAAGGAGGGTTTCCTGCGTTCAGAGCGTTCACTTATCCAGACTATCGGACGTGCTTCGAGGAATTCGGAAGGGCGTGTCATTCTGTATGCTGACAATATGACTGGTTCCATGGAACGCGCCATTAATGAGACTGAGAGACGTCGCAAGCTCCAGATGGAATTCAATGAGGAGCATGGTATTACTCCGACTACAATTCGCAAGGCTCTGCAAAAGGAGCTTGTGGAGGGCGAGAAATACAAACCTGCATCCGGTGTTCTGGCAATTGCCGAGGATGCATCGGCACGTGAGATCAAAGATATTATCATCGACCTTGAGGCTGATATGCACCTTGCAGCCAAGAATCTTGAATTTGAGAGGGCGGCAGAACTTCGCGACAGGATAAAGGAACTCAGGGAAGAGTATTCCCTGTGATGATTTCGATGATCTGAATTGGTTATCTGGCATTGCGGCTCATGCGCCTTATGCCGCGTCTTCTTTTACGGTCATCAGGGCCTGAGTATCTTATATTTTTGCCGGTGTGATGAAGGAATACGTCATCAAGGGTTGGTTTTCTCAGGCTGACAGATTCTATGTGAAGGTTCAGTTCGGTGCTTATCTTCATGAGTTCCGGTATGGTTCGTTCTCCGTCAGTGGCGGTTATGCGAATAGATGTGCCGGTGGTGGTTATTTCAGTTGTGTCGGCGTTGTGATTGGTTTGAATCTTGTGGTTCTTGTAGTGTTCCACCATTTTTGCGGCTTCGTCCTCGCTGATGAAGGTGAGGGTTATGATGTCTCCACCGAGTTCTGCTTTTAGCTCGGCGGGAGTGCCTTCAGCGATTATCTCGCCGTGGTCGATGATGGCAATGCGGTTGCAGAGCATGTCAGCTTCTTCCATGTAGTGGGTGGTGAGGATCATGGTGATGTTCTTTTCCTGGTTGAGCTTCTTGATGTATTCCCAGATGTGGTTCCTTGTCTGGGGATCAAGTCCAAGGGTGGGTTCGTCAAGGAAGAGTACGTTAGGATGGTGCATGAGTCCTCTTGCAATCTCGAGCCTGCGCATCATTCCGCCGGAATACTTCTGCACCACCTCGTCAGCCCAGTCGGTGAGCTCTACGAGTTTGAGCACTTCATCTATGCGCTCATGGCGTTCTTTCTTCCCGAGTCCGTAGAGCCTTCCGTGAATATCGAGATTCTCGCGTCCGGTGAGTTTCTGGTCAAGGGTGGTGCCCTGGAACACGACTCCTATGGACATGCGCACTTCTGTCGGTTCGCTCCTGATGTCATATCCCCAGACTCGGGCTGTTCCTTCAGTTGGCCTGAGCATTGTGGCGAGCATCCCTATGAGTGTCGATTTCCCCGCTCCGTTGGGTCCAAGCAAGCCGAAAAGCTCTCCTTTTTTAACCTCAATGTTGATGCCTTTTACCGCTTTTACCTGCTCGTAATGTTTGCTTATCCCTTCAGTGCGGATCGCTTCGTCTGAGTGTTCCTGTTCCATCCGGTATTAGTGAATGACTTCTGCCTTTAAATACAATTCCTGATTATATTCATCATCAGGCGAAAAGATTATATTGGAAAAAACACTGTATTGGGTGTTCAAACTGCGCTGGTGGTTTAGCGGCTATGACTGAGGCCTTCCAAGCCTTAAACCCGGGTTCGAATCCCGGTCGGCGCATTCACCCTTTATCCTCTCTTTTTTATTACAATGCCTTTATGCATAGCGTTTTATAATACATTCATTCTGAAAAACTTATATATGTATCCTGATATTCCACCGGAATACTTAAAAACAGATAAAAACGGTGGTAATATTAGTGAAAATTATAGAGAGTTTCGAGAATGATTTAGCATTGAGGCGGCGCACTCACAGGACAATACGTAGTTATTCATGCAATGTAAAAGAGTTTTTACAGGAAAATCCTGATCCTCAAAATGTTACTTATGAGGACTTAGAAATGTACTTAGGGCATTTGCTGGAGAGAGACTTAAAGATCAGTACTTTAAAATCCAATTTCTCTGCAATATCTTCTTTTTATGATTTCCTGATTTACAAGAAAGTCACAGATAAAAATCCTATTCTTGGATTCAGGAAGAGATTTCTTGATACTTCTTGCGATTCTGACCGCAGGCAAGTATTAACAGTTCATCAGGCACGGCAATTAATAGCATCACTTGATTTTATCCGGGAAATTGCCATAACCATGGTACTGGCAAAAACTGGAATAAGGAGATCAGAACTTTTAGAGTTAAAGCCGCAGGACATAGACTTTTCCAGAGACATAATTATAATTGTCAGGAAGAAAAGAGCAAAGAACTTAATCAGGTTCATAGATGATGAATTGCACGTAGTTCTTGAAAATTATTTAGCATGGCGTGAAGCAAGAATACGTATAGGAAAGTGCAAAACTAACTATTTGTGGATATCTGACACCGGCGGGAGAGTTCACAAAGATTATATCAATCAATTTTTACAGGCATATGCTGAACCCATCGGGCTACATGATCCCACCGGACCACTTGAGACACAGCTTACAAGCCATTGCTTCAGGGGTTTTTTAGTGACACATCTTAGACGTGCAGGAATGAAAAAAGAGCATATCAAGACACTTTTAGGCCACTCGCTTAAAGATGAAGTTTGGAGTGGCTTTTATTTGTCTGTTGATATGGAAATTGTCAAGAATGATTATTTTAGATGTGTTCCCCGGCTGATTGATTATTGATTTTTAAGATATTGGTATTTTGAAATAGAATATCATACCTATGATGCTAAAATAAAGTCCCATCATCAGCATGAAATAATCAAAATCCTCTATTTTTAGCGTTATAGGGCCTTTTGAGAATAGAACCTTATCTCTATCAACAAAAATATTTATGAGAGCGTACAGGAGCACACAGACACCACACAGGGCAAATATACGGACCACATCAGCACCTAAATTATCTAAAATATCAATATAGGTTATAGCTGATACATCCGGTATCCCGGTAAAAATTAAAGAAGAATTGTTCATATCATTTCCTCATCTTCTTCCGGCGTAATGAATTTTCCTAAATAATATGTTTTCAGAATAGCAGTTAAAGGAACCACCCACATGCAACCAATTATAATTAAGCTCATTCCCGGAGTATCTACAAATCCTGATATGTCAGTTTCAAAAAGGAACAGATACAGACCTGCATTTACTTGAAAAGTGAACAAAAGGGAAACCGGGATTGTCAGAATTGAAATAGTTAATAGAGGCATTTTGAAATTAAAATAATCAATGACTATCAGACAGGCTATGAGAAAAAGTACAGGGTGAATTAAGTCTGCTGTCATTAGTTCTCACTCGTTCCCCTGATCTTATTCAGCACCCATTCTGTAGTAATTAATGCAGCAATCCAGCCCACAGGCCGCAAAAGGAAGAGATTAAGAGGCTTATAGAGCACTTCAGGAAGCAATGTATAAAGAATCGCTTTTACCACCGAAAATAAACTCATCCAGCTAACAAATTCCAGGACAATATCTACAAGACCTAAAACTAAACTTGAAACTGCTGAGTCTCCCTCCATATCTACCACAAGAGAGCCGTCTGAATCTTCCAGACCTTGAATGGATAAATCATTTGAGGCTCCCATATTCCAGTAATAAGAGAGGCCGCTAATAGTGGATATTATGAATACAAAAAGTACGGCCTGCCTTGTGAGGGATGAGGCCAATTAATCATCTCCTGAGAATTTGCGCCCTACTCCATAGAACCCAATAGCCAACAGAAGCCATGACACTATTACAACATACCAGGTATATGGCCGCCACAGGCCAGCTATTGCAAGGAGATTGCAGGCAAGAACTGAGACTATACCAACCTGTTTAAGATCAAATATTGCATTTCCGTTCCTGTCTCTTCTCTGGATCATTCCAATAGTCAGACCTGACCATAATATAAAACCCCAGAAAGCCGGGAGAGTTAAAAACGTGATCAAATTTGTGATTATGTCGTTTCCCCAATTGCCGGAACTTGTATAATCGTCTGAATACCCTGAATATGACGATCCTGAGTCTGTCACTATTAGGTATTGTGTGGCCTGAATCCTATCGTTTCCATCAGTCAGAGTAAATTGATAATTACCAGTAACTACAAGGCTGTAAGGGAAGGACACAGATCCGTTGAAATCCCATGATGCTATATGCGTATTGCTGACACTGCCTATTTTAGACAGGTATAAGGAGCAATCATCAGGAGCAATTACATTAATGATAAATTGTTCATTTTGTCCGACTTCACTTGAAGATAATGTAAGCCCATAGCCTGCCGTATTTGTTGACGTGACAGAGAAATTATCAGTTGCTAGAACTTCTACTAAACTCCCTCCACTATAGGCAGCTAAACGTATCTGATTATTTCCGGCAATTGTGCTATGATCTCCAACATAATATGAGTCACCTGTGGTATATTCCCAATAATCAAAGTCACCCAACTTAAAATTAAATGTTTGTATCTGATAAGGCATCGGAACACTAAAACAAATAAGATCTTCGTCAAGGTTCACAAACTGCAAATAAATATCGTTCCCGCCTTCCATAGCATCGTCACTTATTGCGGACCTTCCGTTTACGTACTCACCCATGATAAAAGATTCAGGAGATATTATCACAGAAGAATTATAAACAGTAGTTATTACATTAGAATATTCTTTGTAAACTGTGAATGTATCTGAGTCTAAAAGGTTCCCATTTCCATAAAGACCCGCAAGCCATTCGCCAGTAATGTATAATTCAGGAGCAGTAATAGTAAATTCTGTGTTTGCATCCGCTTCTACTGGAATAGTATAGCGAGTGGTCCACATATTTGTATTTGAATCGTCTTTACTCATCAATTTAATAACTGTGGTGTTCGGATTGAAACCATAAGTATATTTTATTGAGAAGTTCTCCCCATAATTAACCGTGAGTGGTACAACATCAATAGTACTATCAGAATAATCCCCTAATGTTGTCCGGTCTGTGGCAATGATGGAAGAATCAAGATTACCCAACCACGATTTTACAAGATTGACCGTGTAAGGTCCATTTTCTAATACTTCATACTGAATATAAAATTGGAAATATGTAGAACCGTTTTGAGCTGGAAGATCATAAGTATAGATTTCATTTCCTGAAGGGTCTAAAATCTGAATGTCAAAATCATAGCCTATATAGGCATATGAATCGGTCCAGTCTGAATCTGTGATACTGTAGGTTATCTTTGCTTTTTCACCGGATACATAAGAATCATGTTCAAATTGAATGTAACTTGAGGAAGTATCAGGGCTTGAAGCTTCTTCTTCTGGGGCAGTAGGAACAAAATAACCACCTGATGCCGAAGAAGTCATGTAAGTACGTAAATAATTAGGTACAGAATCACAAGCAACAACAACACCATTTGACAAAACGACAATATCAGAAACCATATAAGAATCATCGCTCTGAGATACAGCTGATATAGTACCGTAAACAGTACCATTGGGATAAAATTCTTTTATTGTCCTAGTAGCTCCACTACTCGAAAGATAATAACATACAACCAGATTACCATTAGTAAGCTCAGATACACCACCCGGAGTTAAAAAAGCCGCTGTGCCACCATCATATGTAAAAAGATAGTCTTCTGACTCAATCGAATCTACAGTGAATATTTCCCAATCTGCATTATCCCCATAATTTGAACTTTGCATCATCATGTAAAAATGATTACCACAAAAAATAGGCATCGGATAAGAAGCATAACTAGAAAATCCACTTTGATACGTTGTAGAAGCTAATGTGTCCCCATCTATATAATAAATTTGTCTAGAATTTGCATCACTTACATATATATTTCCTGCTGCATCCGTATCTATTCTTAGTACTGCATCTCCTGTTGAACTCCATGTACTAAAATCGCCTAAACTTTCTACATCCTCAGCAGAAATAGTATCCCATGATTGCAAACCAAGCGAGTTCGGAATCCTATAAGTCAATCCGTTATAAAATACTACATATATATAATTGTAATCTGCGCAAACATCAGATACACCATATGGAAGATTAGAAACAGTAGCAGAACCACCTAATAGAGCATAGGAATCCCAATATAAAGAGCTACCATCTGAATAAATGAATAAATTATCTGTTTCACTGCCAGTATATCCACTAGGTTGTTCATATTTTCCAATTCCCACTGGATCAGTAAGAGATATCTCAGCAGCAGAAGCAAGATTTGATAAAATAACAAATAAAAATATAAAAATTACTAGTTTCTTTTTAAATAGCATTTTCATCATTCCTATATACTATAGGAATATTCAGCTAAAAAAAGTTTTGTGAAGGAGATTAAATCTCCTTCTCTGGAATGGTGATGTTTTGCATTAATTGATCTTAATGCCTGCTTCCTTGAGGAAAAGGATGATGATACCAAGCACAAATGCTATAGTGATGACTCCTACAAGGATAACAGTGCTTGCGTCAAAGCCACTTGTGTTTATGTTTGCAATCTGTACAAGTGCAGCGGCTCCCACTGATGCGAAAATGAACCCTGCAATACTCATGTTGATTATTTTACCTGATGCGTTGCTTGCCATGTTATGACACCTATATATTCCTATAGTCTATAGGTATATAAACTTCGATGCATCGGCACGGCGGAAGAGAGATAATTACTGACCGAACGAGCCAAAACCCCCAGGAAGATAAAAAAAGGTATGTTGAGGGAGGTAAAATAGGGCATATGTTATAAAAAAATAATAGGATCATGCAGGAAGTGCAGGAGAAAATAAGGCGTATGCTGATTTCGATTTTGTTTTAAGCTCCTTTCCATAATCTACCCTGCCAGATTTACCCACTAAATCCTTATAGTTTATGAACTTCACATGCTTTTTAAAGGTGAATGCTAAAAGGCGTATTACCTGATCCTTTACGGCTGCATCATAATCAGCCTGAAAGTCTTTATTATCAGTCAGCAATTTATAATAATATCTATTGCCTTTCTGATAGCGGTTTATTGCAACTACGTCTATAAGATATACTTTTCCTTTTTCGATGTATTGAATATCTGCTTTATGTGTCCTGGGGTTCTTTGCTGAAAGGTGAGAAAGTGTTCCTGAATAGCTCTCAAGTTCCTTGAATACATGAATCTCATTGTTATAACCTACATATGGCTCGTTCTGTCCTCCCATGTTCTCATTTATTCCGGGTATATCTTCTTTAGGGTTTGACAGGTTCCCTGCAATCTCCAGAGTAGAGAAGGCACTTAACAGCCTCGGAGTTGGTCTTATTTTGCAGCCATCGGCAAACAGGCCATTATATGCCCCGAATCCTAAGAATATTTGATTTGCGGATACGTTCAATATTTCCATTTCTACAGGATAACCCATCTTATCAGGGCTTTCCTGCCTCTGGTCCCTGATTGTGATATATGGAATTTCGTAGTTTGTCGCTACCTCTCGAATGTCAGGAGGCACGAAGTTTACAACCCTTTGAGTAGTGAAAATTATATTTACTTCCTGTTTTCTGGAAGCGTTAACTATTGCGCCTGTTATTCTTGCCTCTGATGTTGCCCAGTCTGAAATAGTTCCTTTTATGTCGTCAAAAAGTATAGTGACTGCCCTGGCGTTTTCCATATCCTTAAGTGAATTGACATTAGGAACCCATTCAGAAGGAGATTTATGAGCATTGCAGGGAAACCATTTTAGGGAAACGTTTCCACCTGTGCGCCCTCCTGTGGCATGTACACGGGCTAAATGCTCCACTCCAAGAATAGTTTTTCCTGACCCCATAGTTTGATTCACTATGTAGTGATTGCGAGCTACTGGAGCCACTACAGGAGGAAGTTTAAAAACCTGTCCTTCTTTTGTGATAATGACCCTATCCATACGCCTTTTTTTTATGATAATGCCGTCAATCTCATATTTGTATATGTTCGGGTCGTTCCATGCGCTTGCAAAATAGCCGTATGGGTCGTAAAAATCGTATGAGCCTGTTATGATCGTTAAATATGCCATGGTTCCACCTATGAAAACATTAATCCGATGATAAAACCGAATACAAAAACCCCTATATCATGATAATAGGGGCTTAATTTTATAGTCATGTTCACTTGCGGGGCTTGCCTATGAGGTCAGCCACCATTTTGTCGAAATTCCCTTCATATCCAAGAGGAACACCACCTTTAAGACCCCCGAATATTTTTGCCTGCAAGATGGCACGATTTGCAGCGAGGCCGAGCATACAGGCTTGATTCAGATTCCTTAATTCAACTGCAATAGATGTACATTTCTTTTTTTTGATGGTCGGCTCACCATTATTATTTAGTATTACATTGCCTGCGCTGTCAATCTCATAATCATTTTCATAACAGCCATTTTCCAATCGCAGGAAGATACTAGAAAAGTTCGCCCGTTGGTTGTATTTCATGAACCACGGAGGTATATTTCCCTTAGGCCCTATGAAGTCAATCCAGTTACCCCTTTCATCCTTCCTTACGCTTAAATTTCCGCTTTCGTCAATGTCTACAAGGTCTGTGAGTGTCGTTATAACTGCGGGTATTTCATCAACTACGGAAGCCTCTATTTTGGAAGATGTAAAATCCTCTGATACTACTTTTTTAAGGTCTGCCGTGATTGCCCTTATATCACTGGGGTTCATGGTCAGCAGTTCTTTTAGTACCTGGGCCTTTTCGGAAGATTGAACAGAGCCAAAAGGATCTATAAGTTCTGTTTTTGGCTCAATTTGTTTTTCTGCGTTCTTTGTTCCGTTCATACTGCACCCCCTGAAATAATGGATTTTATAGCCTGAATCTCAGTTGTAATGTCTGCAACATCCCCGGAAACCTGTTTAACTATTACGACAGCTCCAATTATTGCGATAACTGCAACAGCAGCAGCTATAATATTTAATATTTTTATAGATGTGATGCTGTATACAAGGTCGTTGAATGCCATACTTTGCCCATACTGTACCCCATCATTATGGATAGCTGTTACATAGTGCAGAGGCAGGTCGTAAATGTCTGATGGGTCTTTTGAATTAACGAGAGGTAAGAACTTTTTAACATCAAAAAACCATGTATCTCCTGCTTGTGGAATGTCGTATAATTTACCATCTGGCAAAAATAGATACTTGTCTTTTGGATCATATGGATAATATCCGAACTTTGCCGGGGATTCATCAGAGACAAAAACGCATTTCTTGTAAGTGATGTCAGAAGGGAAGAAGAAACGCTTAATTTTTGTTACTATGGATAGTTTAGGTGGTTCTATTGACCATGTTTGGGATTCTGAAAAGAACCGCTTAAATTTTTCTTCCGGGCTTAAGTTCTTGATGGCTTCCTTTTCTTCCAGCTTTTGAGCCATTGTGAGGAACTCTGAAGGCGGTTTTTGTTCATCCTTCTTAGTCCTTTTAATGAATCCGAAGAAAGACTTCTTTTCTGTTTTTTCAGGTGTAGTGCTTGAAATTGCCACTTGTGGAAGTTCTTCTTTTGGCGGTTCTTCCTGGACTTCTACAGGTTGCTCTATTTCCTTCTGATTTTCCTGTTTCTTCTTGCAATGCATGAGATGTGAACTTAATTTCACAAAATCATTACCACAATAAGGGCATGTTTCGGTTAATTCTGACATGATCCACCCCTGTTAATGACTGATGCAAGCTTAAGCTTCATGTTTTCAAGGTTCAGACCACAGGAACACGTATTATATATTTCATCAATTGCCTGGCATAGTTCCTCATGTGCTTCATTCCCTGCATACTCTTTAAATTTTGATTCAAGAAGATTTACGGCTTTTTCGTATTTATCGAGCTTTTTCAGGTTTGATAGTTTAGCAGGTTTTTTATTTTCTGCTTGATCTACCAGATTAAGAAGCTCTTTTCTTTGTTCTTCTGTAATTCCTGCTTCCTGAATCAGAAGCCTATACTTTAAAAAAGAATGTTCTACGGCAGTGTTGTAAGAATTTTGCAAGTTATCACCTATTCCTATAGTATATATGAATAAGTTTTTAGTCTATATAAATTATTGTGGTTGTTATTGATTATTACTTACTTACGATTAGTCAAACTAATAGGAAATTTTTTTCCGCACCTGTACCCGATGCGACAAAAACAGATTATGCATATAAACAAAATGGCGTTTTTTCAGTATGTCGTTGGAAGTTGCAAAAGTGTTAATGAGTAATATTTTATTTCATCACTCAAAATATCCACTCCAAAACACCCACAGCAACCACAAACAAAGATATTGCAGCTATCCCATACCATGACATTCTTATAATGCTTTTGATATGTTCTTCTTCTGAAAGATCACTATACTTCAATTTTCCCACTTTCTTTTCTTGGCGTTATATCCCTTGAATCCCATTCTCCGATGTTTGCAAAATGGGTGTCTATTTCCACATCTGTACTGGCTTCTAATCATATTTTCCCTCTTTAGGGTGTGTAGGCAAATTCAAGCTTTACATCTCCACGATATCCACGCTCAAAAACTAATACACAGCATTGAACTCTTGAACGTGGAAATGCTCTTCTTGGTAAATGGATCACTTTCTTTAAGCCCTCTGATAAATACTTCTGATATCTCTTTTCTGAATTAATCAAAGCCAACCAAGGAAGCAAAATAATGATATTGGATGATCTATTAAAAAACCCATCCAGTAAACGATATCCGGTTGTCATTGGAGTAAATGGAGGATTTGACACAATGTAATCGTATTCGTCCCATGGCAACTGATAGTAGTCACTAGGAGCTATTACATTAGATGCAGGATATCTATTTTTGATTGCCTGTACCAGATTGCCCTCTCCGGACGTAGGTTCCAATATCTTCTCAGGATATCCCGACATCTCATTGACCATTAACTCACATACCCACGAAGGCGTTTGAAAATCTATGGTTAAAACTTCCTTTATTTGGCGAACTATGCAAAGCTTTCAAGGTAAGGAGTGCTAAGCATAGCTCTTTCTTTTATCAACTGTTCATATTCAGGATTTTTTTCAAATCCTATACAATTCCTGTTTGTTTCCCTGCAAGCTCTCAAGGTAGTTCCTGAACCTAAGAAGGGATCCAAAACTAAATCTCCTGGGTTACTGTAATTCTCAAGAATCCATTTAAAAAGCTCAATAGGCTTTTGTGCTGGATGCACACGCTTTTCTTTCTTAGCCATGTTTTCTTGAATCATACCATTCCATCTATACCGATACATCCGTACTGCAGTATTGAAAGAAGTCCATGCAAGCTCACAGTCAGCAAAACAACCAGTATTATCTTTATTCCAGACAATCCAGCATGAAGAAGCCGGCAACCAGTCAGCGTAATAATTGCCGCCAAAGATGATCTGATTCTTTGATACACGGACCATTTCTTCTATGACTTCACGACTTACTTTAATGTCCCAATCGAAAGAACCGTAATCCGTAGTCTTGGCTAATTTAGACCTGTTGTTAACCCTAAATGTATTCTCACCGATTCCGTAAGGTGGATCTGTGAGAAGTAAATCAAAGTGATTATCTGGAAATTCTCTCATGAGATCCAGACAATCGCCTATTTTGTATTCAAGCTGCAGCAAAAGATCACTTCCTTTATTTGGCGTTCTTGGTTTTTTTCTTGTAAAGCCACAATTGAATCCTCCCCGCCATGAATGACGGGGATTCCTTAAAATTATCATTCTTGCTTTGGTATTTTGTCAGGTTGACTCTCTACGTATTTAATGAGTACATCGAGTGATACCTGTCCTGTTGTTGCTATGAAATAGCTGGGAGTCCAAAATGCATCTCCCCAAAGCCACTTTTTTGTTTCAGGAAACTCTTGTCTGAGTTTTCGTGCTGTAACGCCTTTGAGAGTGTTAATTACCTTTACAAGATTCGTCTGAGGTGTGGCTTTAAAGAGAATGTGGTGATGGTCGTCCCCCGGCTCCTGTGCAATGATTTCTATTGCCATTTCGGAATTTTTATCATTAGCCCATTGCTCAGAGAGTTCATAGATTATTTGTTTTAGTCTCTCTCTGATTTTCTCGTTATACAGGGCTTTGCGTCTGTATTTGATTACAAAAATTAGGTGATAGTGCAGTGTGAATACTGCATGACGTGATTTATCGAGATTGTAGCCTGACATTGTATTCACCCAATTTTAATCTATATAGCGCAGGTGGTAATCTGTACCTAGTCCACATTCCAAAGCCACTGCATCAACACATTCGTCTATTGCATTTTTGTTGAGATATGTCATATGCTCTATGAAATTACCATCGATGCACGATATTATCCGTTGTGATATCGTATTTACATATATTATTGCATTGTATCTCATAGCCCGCCCTCCTGTTTCACCAAAACAGAGAGTTAGATTACCCTCTGTACGTATTCCTGTATTTGTTCATCAGTGATTGTTAACAATTCTTCCTCGCTTCCCCAATCATCCCATACGGAATGCATGATTTCATGCAGAGTCGTATCATCGATTTCTTCAGGAGCAGCGTCATATATTGCTTGATAGATTTTGTTTACATTTTCAGCAGCGAGCTCTTCTTGTCCATCCCATTCACCGACTGATTCAGCGGTTGCCAACACATTGTTCAGATTGTACATTGATTTCATTTTCTTATCCTCCAACTTTAATTGGTTGTACAATATACTATACAACCTATTAGTACTTATAAGTTTCTGTTGGTTGTTATTTTTTCTATACAACCAACGGCTTCTTATGTTTTTAGATTACAGACTGTGCGAGGCTCCGCTTTCATCCCCGCCCTGAAGGACGGGGTCTTCCCGCTGTGCCTCCGCTCTCCCGAAGATAAACAATAGCTACTATCAACGCTACAAGAGGCCACCAACCCAAAATTAATATAATAATTTGTTTAATCAATTCATTCAAGAATCTCACTTCCTTTTATTGGCATAATCAGAAAGGTACCTCAGGTACACAAATTGTCCCAGGAAGCACCTTTAATTTACTTATTTCAATTGAACTCCACACAACAGAACCCTTGAATTTAAAGTCAAAGGGTTCTACGTGTCTGATATTTTCAAGAACCCAATACCACAACCCTTCTTTATAATAAGAATGAGGATTCAAGTGTTTATGATCAGTTTTCCTGAAATGGTCGAAAGATTCAAACTGCTTGCAATCTACAAAATCAGCAAGAGCTATAATCTTCCCATATTCAACAGCATGATAAGGTGTCATATCTTCGAGTTTTTGACATGACCTTAAATTATCATATACCTGAACAGCTTCCCTATCTGGTTTAGAACGAGTGGAGTATAATGCAATAGTACCCCTCTTGTTAGTCTTTTGTGTGCGTACTTCCCAGGGTTTCCACCCTAAATTAATCATAGTAGACCAAGGAGCTTTAACACCGAGCACCGGAATTAATTCATTATCCATTGACTACACATCCTTTAACATGTCAACCGAACGTCATAATCTGCATCAACTAACTTATCTGTCCAATGACTAGATTTTTCTTCTTCGTCTTCTTCTGCTTTGTCTTTTTGAGTCTCTTTCGGAATATCTATAAATAATTCATATCCCCCGCATACCTTTTTAAATTCAGTCACATACTTAAAATATGCAAATTTTCCTTTTTCTTTCTCAGCATCCAGATCAATTAAACCAATCCAAACACCATTAACATTTAAACTGACGTTCCCGTTTGTGTTTATGTGGGTTTCTGCATCTGATGAGCTGTCATTAAATTGTATATCTTTATTTTCCATCTCTCACACCTACCTTATTTTAGGAATACTCACACGAAAAACCCTACTTGCTGCCATTCTGGTTTTTCTTGCAGGAGATATCCTCATGATTGGTTTTGCTGTCCTGTAGCGCAATCCCAAAATATGTTTAGGATACTTGCGGAATCTCAGGTCTAAAAGAGATTTCATAGAATCCCAATCATTGCGCCTGACCTTCCAGTATATGCCATTGTTCATCGTCCATACTTCCTTTATTATGGGATACCTCTAAACGAGAAATCCGGGTGCAACTCTGCACCGCATTCGCATTTGATATATGTTGATTTCATCAATTCATTACCAGCTCCCACGGCTCTTTTGCATTCCTGGCAAATGACATAAGGAACGCCTACACGGTCACCATAAACTTTTAGCTGCATCTTTCACACTTCCTTATCTATGGGATTTCGCTAATTTCTAATTTCTTTTCTATTTCCTCTGTCACTGTATCAATGATTGGGCTTAATTGTGCATACTGCTCTCCTAATCCCCAACGAATTAATACATCTGCTTTCAAAAGAACCATGTACAAGCCTTTTACATCATCCTCGCTTAGTTCAAGTTCCACGCTTTACACCTTCCTTTATTATGGGTTCTTGGAATCCTTTCCTTTCTTCATTTCTCGTTTCACTTTCAGTCTGACAACAAATGCCAATTTTCTATTTTCTTTCATAGTTTCACTTCTTGATTTTGTCTAAGTTCATAATAGAGAGCAGTCATAAAGCCCGTTGGAAGTTCTTCCTTTGGCTGTTCCGGTGGTGGAGTATATGGAGTACCTAAAGCGGTTTCATGCTTGATTAGTCCTGGAGTTCCATGCCTGCGGTAGAATTTACCAGCTTCACGGTCAATAGTACCAACATACTGGTATCGCTTCGGACCTCTCCGGCGTTTCGGAGTTCTCAGGAGTGCCTGGGAATAAGTGTAATATCTGGCATTATAAATCCAGTATTGGAATTGTGCTGTTTCGTCATACTGCGCCTTGATGAGATACTTTTTAAGGTATTTCATTGGCGGCTCATCTTTTTTGCAGTCCTTTGGCCTCGATCTATCCCATTGCATGACTCCATCTTTGTTTACAAGATTCTTCACGTCTGTAATCTGGCCTTGCCCGTATCTTTTCCAGAGTTTAGAAATAGGGTTATTGTAGGGTGCGTTCTCTTTTGTCTGTGGTAAATGGATCCCAAAAATACAGATATGGAAGTGTACCCTTCCGTTTTTCTGGAATTCCCTCACGCATACATAAGGAAGCTCTTTTCCTGTTTTTTTCCGCAGGTAAGTTATGAGCTTATTCCAGTTCTTTTGAAAATGCTTGTTTGCATGAAGGAGATGCCTGAAACCTTTGGGATCAGTTGTTAGGGTCACAAAGCTTGCATTCTGGAACAGGAGTTCGCCATTTTTCCATGCTTTCTCATAGTTTTCTCTTAAGGTAATCTGTTTAGGAACAGAATTAAAACGAGTGGCATAAGGCTTTACCATTGTATCCCCGAAAAGACCTTCTGTAGGCTCGAAGCATAATTCCATTTGGTCAATTCTGGTTATATAATTCTGGAAGAGTTCCAGGCATCCTTCGTATTGTTGTTCGTGATAATCTGAAAAGAAAGCAAATTCTCTGAGAGGCTTTCCTTTCTCTGATAAGATAGGGTTGCCGTTTTCGTCTTGCTTTTCTACTGTTTGCCCGAATCCGTTTATCTTCATGACCTTGAAAAGAGCCTGTTTTCTTTCAAAGCCACACTTTCCCGGTAGATCACTGGCCTTTGTGGTTTCGTTCACTTTACTATAAGGCTGTTGTTGTGGTTTTTGGTATAGTTTGAGTTTTGCCTTTCCCTTTATCAAGTAATGGTTGCTTGGGTCAGCCCGTATAAACTTAAGGCCGTCTACTTTTTCAGATTTAAAATAGAATTTCCCCTTTCCAGTTTG
Organism: Methanolobus sediminis; assembly: GCF_031312595.1. Lineage (NCBI taxonomy): Archaea > Methanobacteriati > Methanobacteriota > Methanomicrobia > Methanosarcinales > Methanosarcinaceae > Methanolobus > Methanolobus sediminis. The sequence goes on from NZ_CP133592.1 coordinate 1,956,197, forward strand.
CAGGAAATTGTATATTTCCATGTAAGAAAGATTCGTTAAATTCGCTAACTGCTGGACTGTGTACGGCTGGTCTATGCATAACCTTACCATGTCTAACAGTTTGATTTCGTTGATTGCCATTAGTACACCAACCCCCTAAAATTTGCATTATAAAAAAATAATAAAGGTTGGTGTTACTGCTCGCTAAGCTCGAAGCCTTCGCAAGTGTGCAGGATGGAGACAGGCAAACAGGAATCAGAGCATATACGCTCATATTTTGACCCTGAATAATGACCATGCTCACAGAATCCACATATACAGAGATTAGGATTATAGGCCATCTCAACACCCCACAGCCTCAAAACTATCACATTCTATAGGATAGACTATGCCTACACCTTTACCCCTGCGTTGTGAGTATTTACGGAGGATTCCGGCTTGACAAGTATATCGTACTGAGTTATGAATACAGAAACCGCAAACCATCAAATCCCCCCCTCGGACTCCCCCCCTGCCCCGCAATATGGACAAGGGATATCATCAGGCAAAGACCACTCACAGACTCCACAGGACCAGCCCATTACAGGATAACCCGGAATGATGATATTTAACGGAAAAACGCTCATCTTTCCACCTTCCCGGATTCGTCTACATGCCTCCATACTTTACAGACAGGACAGAAAACCCCTCCTCGTACAGATGCATCATAGTAAAGGTGCTGTATAGGATGCACCGGACAATTTGGCACGTCACTCATGCGCCCACCTCGCTAGTACATTCCTGGCACTTCCAACATGATGGTGATACATGACCAGAAGGAGCACTACAAACAGGACAGGAAAAACAGCTTTGCTCACAGGTTTTTATTACCGGACACCTTGAAGAGAACAGAATAGGAAAAATAGGAGCCATCAGAGCACCCCGGCAGCCTGAAAGAGATTTTGACCATAAAAAAAGACCCACATATTAGAAACAGAAGCAATAAGACCGATTACAGAAGCACCATAACGGGAAACGTTCCAGGCAAAACGGTACTGCTTCACTGATACATAGCAGATATAGAATAGCAGGATTGATACAAGCTTAAGAGCTATCAGGAAGCCATAGCCAAAATTAGCCAGACCCCACGATATAATAGGATTGCCTTCATAGCCAATAGGTAAGCTTGCTATAGTTGTCAGAGTGTCAAGTACAATAAAAAAGAGGAAAACGGGGAGCATGTCCCGGAGAAAAGACATTATTGCACCCCCCGATAAAATCGCAGGCTGTGACCTCTACGCCTCCACATTGCACGAATGGAGCGTCTAGCAATCGGACTGCCTGTTATTGGACAACTTCCGAAGCCTGCCATTTAATAATTCACCTCCTTATTGAGTATTGGGATGATGTAGCCCAGGTGGAGCTTTTCAAGTTCCCTCTTCTTGAATAACTGGACTTCATCATCAATAGAGGCAGGCGTGGAGTGGGTGGTGGTACTCTGGAGTGTTGTGCCTGCCGGATCATCATTAAGAATAGTACATATGCGAGAGTTCAAATCTGAGAATTGCTCATGTACGGAATCAACTTTTTTATTGACCTCTGCAAGCATATCGTCAAGTTGTTCATTTGTAAGGTTGCTTATGTCTGGTTTTGAAACAGGAGACATTTATAAGACCTCCTGCTTTTTTGCCTTTGAGTCTGCTCTTATTGCAAGCATGAAAGCACCAAAAGCAACAATACCCATATACAGAATAGTAAAGTTCTGAACTTCTGAATGTAACAGAACATCAATAAAAAGAACTATTGCAGATGCAAGAATACCAGAAGCCATTCCAACATATAAATTTTTAATTTGTTCATAATCTACGCTTGCACTATCCTCCAAGATAGAGCCTCCGCTGATTGGTTTTAAGTTACTCATTTCACATGCCTCTTTAAAGTTAATTTGTTCTAGAGTCTCCAAACTCTTTGAACACTATAACATTGAAGTAACGGATATATAAATATTTCTTAAAAGTTGTTCGTAAATACACGAATTTAACTAAGATAATGTTAAAATACCATAAAGAGCAATACTTAATTGTCCTGATGTGGCAGCCTGCTCCAACAGGTTATACAAATCCGTGATTTTTCACATGCCCACGGATTACTTTGTTATCATCGGGTGAATGAAGGCCACGGGATTGGAACCCTAAATTAAGGTTTTAATCCCGGTCGGCGCATCTTCTCATTTTTTATTAGAATGTTAAACTCTAGCAGTTTACTCTTTTTATAATTTTATGTAGTTAATTGTAAGCTACAAACCTATATAGAATCTATAGAAAGTCAATTTTTATATGTTAATTCTTTTTAAGTTTAATTTAGATGGCACAAATTGACCTAATTAATGAGTTTGTCAGGGATTGTGAGCTAAGAGGACTAGAGTTGCGCACAGTTCAAACTTACAGAGGAAGTGTTCGTAGGTTCTTAATACGATATCCTGATCCAACAGTATGCACAAAACACGAAATTCTTGATTATTTAGGTCACCTACAAACAAAAGACATTACAGTAGGTACTATAAAACGTGATTTTGCGGCTATATCCGGCTTGTATGATTATCTGATGTTCTGTGAAAAGGTGAGAGTAAATCCAGTAGATCAGGTTAGAAAAAGATATCTTAATCAGCCTGAAATGCCAGAGTCCAGGCAAATACCAGAACTGCAAGAACTAAGACAACTAATCAGAAGCATAGAGCCAGAATCCATATTGGAACGAACTATTGTAACATTCCTGGCTAAAACTGCAGGTAGAAAAGGCGAGTTCCTGGCACTCAAGAAAGACGATATAGATCTAAGAAAAGATATGATCTATTGGCCATCAAAAAAGAAACGCAAGATAAGATTAGGTTTTATTGACCCAGAATTACATGATCTACTCGAACAGTACTTGATCTGGAGAGAAGAACAGAAGCCAAAATCAGATTATTTGTGGATCTCAACAACAGGTTACAGGATTCACAAAGATTACGTTAATGCAGTCATTCAACACTATGCTAAACCATTAGGCCTGCATGATCATCACGGACCTTTGCACACTCGTTTAACTTCTCATTGTCTGCGTGGTTTTTTCACTACTCAGATGCAGAGAGCAGGGATGCAGGAAGTTTACATAAAATGGCTCAGGGGAGATTCATTAAAGAAAAAGACCTGGGCTAATAATTACCTGGAATTCGATCCGGAACTTGTGAGGAAAGAGTATTTGTCTTGTGTTCCGGAATTGATTCGTAGTTAGATTACAACTCAAAGGTGAGGTGAGATATGTAGAATCATATCAATTACATCAAACTCTACCTATCAAAAAATGGGATTATCTGATAAACTGGATTGTAATATTTCCTTATTCATGCCATATTTTGTGGCAACTGATTTTGTCAACTCAAAAAACCATTCTGGTGCAGCAGGTGAGACAAATAATTTATCGATGAGTATGTCCAAATCAACAGGAACATACGACCCTATTTCTGGTACATCTTCATCTAACATTTCAGAACTAACTGTATCTCTTTCAAGAAAACACATCGCTCTAAGTTCTTTTTCATGCTCAAAAGATTTTCTTTTATAAAAAAAAGGAGCTAAAAGCTCATTTTGAGGAATTTTATGAGTAGAATAATCAATATATTGTACATTACCAATAAGAACATCAATATCAGATACATGGAAACATTTCTTAAGTTTCCCAATCGTTGTTTGTATTGCAACACCTTCCGCACTTTTTAAGAAAATTTTCCACATAGCTTCTGATTCATATTCATTTATGTGCCAACAATTCAAATGAACAAACTTTCGAAATCTCTTGCCAAATGTCTCATATTGAGCAGCAGCAGCTATACGATTGGCAGGTACTAGTTCTTGCCTGAGTTTCACATTAACTATTGGCATAGAACCTTCAAAAGGATCGCTGAACTTATCGGATCTACAAAAGAACAAAGAAGATGTGTCAAGTAACGAAACAAATTTTGTGAAATCTAAATATCTCCATATTCTAGTTGTATCATCACAAGAACCATTGATTTGAAAATCAGGTACATACATAATTAAACCTTTTAAAATTTAAAGTAAATTGTATTGGCAGATTTTATTGAATAAGTTCTGTTCTTTGTTCAAACTTCGCATTTATGGCAACACTATCATTTTGATACAAATCAAAGCAATATATTATCACAGAATTTCCATTTACTTTAACTAAATCTGAACCTGTATTAACCTCCGACCATACATAAGAGTCCTTAAATCCAGATCTATTATAAACAGCGATAACTTCAGTTGGAGCATAATTATCCTCTATATAAAAAGAGATATAGTGGATATCTAATTCTCCAGGGTAATTGTTCACTATATTTATTTTTGCATCACATGTTTCATTGATATATTCAGGAATTTTAGCATCCAAAAATAACACATCATCTAAGGAAATCTTATCTTTCATTACTACTACAAAATCAGTACCATCAGAATCATTGACAATAAAATAATTATCCTTTGCATAGTAGTCAATAGTTTTCCCATCGACATAACTATAGACACGAGAAATATCATAATCCGTATCTACCCTTACCCAATCCAATGCAATAGGAGAATTTACTGTATAGTACTGATAAATTATTTTATCAGCTGTTATGAATGATAAATTATGTTCAACAGGAAAGTTTTCTAAAACAATATCTGTTTTCCAGTTTTCATTATTCACACTAGGCATTAAAGAAAACGTAGTAACTACCACGAACAACACACCAACTGTAGCTACTTTCAATAATTTTATTTTTTTAACCGTATTAAGCTTAAACTCATATTCAGAGTTGTCAACCTTCGCAAGAAAAAAATTTTCAAAAAAGGCCAATAAACATAAAACTGCAAGAGCACTAACCAAAGTCTGAGTATGCAAATACTTAAAATAAACGGAGTAAGACACGGAAGTATGACTTATTATAAAAGATAAAACTGTAGCTGATAAAAATAGCGAAAACAACTTAAAAAGATCTTTGTAAAAATCCAAGTGAAATTTTGTGCTTTCAATCAATGCAACATTAAGCTTTTTTCTACTTGCTAATAAATAAGCACCAAAAGCAAAAAAACCTATTCTATAAACAGCTACATTAACAACAGTATTCAGTATCTTATCTTCGGTCGTAAAATTAGTAATGCTATCAAATGCAACTAAAAAAGTAGAAATTGGAAATATTATAAAGTAAAAACACGCAAATCCTGAAACCAATGAAATAGCAACTTTATCAATTTCTGAAAAATCCTTCCAGTATTTGCTATTATAAAAAAAGATAAAGAATATTACATATCCGAATACTGAACAAGAAAATAATATTTCACTGTTCACTTCCGACGAAAGCATATCTATAATAAAAGACAGCATACAACAATTAGAACAATATCTAAAATAATAAACATTCCGACTTGTATCTGCGCATTATTACAAATCATCAATAACATTTATCAATCGTTCAAACTGTTGCATTGGTATTTGATTCTCTTTTCTTTCGTGTCGCTCTTTACTTCGGAATAGGAGCATAGGGGAGCCGGCTAAAGCCGGCTCCCTTCCATGAGCTCAAACCCTACTTTTAAATGAAGGAATATTCATAATTATAAAGAAACAACCTAAAATTGTAATATGCATTGACCATTAATCCAAAATGACACTTATGGAGGATACTTATGATATACAGAAACAGCTTTTTTATGATTTTACTTGTTGCAGTTCTTATTTCCGGATGTGCGGAGAACAACGATATAACAAGTGCTGTTGAGCAATTGCCTCAAGTTCAACAATTCCTGGAAGAACACCCCGATGCAACAATTACTGTTACTTATTGGTCTGAAGAAGAGATAGCTGAAATACAAGACGAGTTAAGTCAGGAATTTGGAAAAACCGTTACACCTAAACCAATGTATAAAGCAGTTGTTAGTTCAGGCGATATCGTATCAATTACATGGATTGATGCTGAAACACAAACAGTTCTCTATTCTTACACTGAAAACACGAGTTCAGATCTGGATTCAAACTCGGTGGAAGATTCTAACAAGACAGAAACACACGATGACGTAGAAGATGGAGATGATTATCTAGAAAATGAATCTGAAGTCGAAGATGACCATCTAGAAAGTGAAAATGAAGATGATTATTCTGAAAGTGAAGATGAAGAAGAGTATGAATATGAGCATGAAGAAGATTATTCAGAAAGTGAAGACGAAAAAGAATACGAAGTCGGAAATGAATCTGATAGCAACGAAAAATAGTCGGTACTGAATTATATAATGGTTCAATCACTGTAGGTGATAGTCATCATCTAAACGACTTTGTAATCGATGTCACAGATGCATTCCCAGGTGCAGATAGTATTATAGTATTCACCTTCCTTTTCACATTTTAGTCAAAAACGAAACAAATAATTAACTATTAACACCATTTCTTTATTTTTCTAACTGTCTGTGAATGGCCTTCTGAACTATCCGTTCATCAGTGTTCACAATTGTTTATCGCTAACAAGCGCCACTTTAAACTACAAATCAGTTTGAAGTTTAGGCAATTCTTTAATATGTACAGGTCTTTCTATTAATTGCAATAGACGGTTATGATCACCGGTCTAAAGGCAATTAGAGGAGGATATAACATGTCACCTGACACTAAAAACGATAAATCATACTTCGCCATCATTGCACTATCAGTTGTGCTGGTGGTGATGTCACTAACAATATATGCCATCTCACAGGATGGTGCCGTACAGAATACAGCAGACACAATTACAATGAGCGGATACGCCGAACAGAAGGTAGTTCCCGACACCGCCTCTTTAAGCATAGGCGTTGTCATCCAGGCCGAAACAGCACAGGAAGCATCTGACGAGAATGCTGCCATCATGAGTGCTGTCCTATCAGAACTCAAAGACCTCGGTCTTGAAGACAAAGAAATACAGACATCCTATGTTTCCGTGTATCCGATCTACAATTATGACGGGGAAAGGACCATCACAGGTTATTCCGCATCCAACAGCGTACAGGTTACAACCACAAAGCTCGATTACCTGGGCGATATCATTGACAAATCAACAGCTGCAGGAGCAAACCAGATAGGAAGTATTTCCTTCACAGTCTCTGATGACATGCAGGAACAGCTCCGCGAAGAGCTTGTAGGTGAAGCTGTAGACAACGCAAGATCAAAGGCTAACGAACTCGCAGGCAGTCTGGGACTCAAGATCACAGGCGTGCAGACAGCATCCATGTATGAGAACGGCGACACTGCCATCTACTATGCAAAGGATGTCATGGAAGAAGCAGCAATGGATGCAGGAGGAGTTTCCACGCCAATTGAACCAGGGGAATCTACTGTCTCAATGTCCGTACAGGTAACATACTACATTGGATAATATTAGAATGTAGGTCTTAGCCGTTCAAAAAGCGATTATAAAAACGACAAACCAACCAACCATACCAACCCACTCAGGAGTTGCATAAAAACGAAACTCTTTGCAACTCCTTCTCTTTTTTTAATTCAGAAAGAACTTTTATATCTTTAATTACTGATTAATCAAAATGAGTAATTGGGAGTTCTTAGTACCTTATCTTGAACATCTTTCATATGTCGGTATTTTTATAACTCTTGCTTTTCTGGGACATTTCATTCCACTGCCGGAAGAAGTTCTTCTTCTCATCGTAGGCTATATTGTCAGTCTTGGATTTGGAACTCTGTGGATAGTAATTATTGTCAGTATGATAGCAGGTGCTTTCGGGGATATAGTGCTCTACTGGCTCAGTAAGAATGGAAACAAAGTACTATCACATTTCGATCACAATAAAGATAAGAAAAAGATTGCCCGATATGACCGTTTAATGAATGATCATGGTGGTAAAACCATCTTTACATTCCGCCTGATCGTAGGACTACGTTTTTTCGGTCCTGTTGTTGCAGGGTCTGCAAACGTATCATGGCGTAAATTTGTATTCTATGACATGTTAGCCTTAGCAACCTTTTACCCTATTCTAATTACAGCAGGATACATTTTCCACAGTAATCTTCAGAACCTGATAACTGATGTCAGTATCCTGAGTCATGTCATCTTCTTTGCTGTAGTAGGATTATTTGCAATAGTTCTGAGTATCTATTACAAGAAGAACTTTTCACACTGAATTCAATCGAAATTGATTTCTCTGTTAGTCTATTTTATCTGGACTTTCTTTCTTCAACCAGTAACCTCATAGCCCTTGGTCCGTTCAATTCCTCTGCCATCTTTCGCATTTCAGTAAGCTTGCTTTTATACTTATCATCATGAATGAGGAGCCTGATGTTTTCAAGTATCTCTTCAGGAGATGTGGAATAATCAATTTTCTTTCCAAGCCCATCTTCCTCAATAACAAAAGCATTATTCTGCTGTTCATTATGTTTCAGGTCAGGAACAGTTATCATTGGAACTCCAAAGCTAAGTGCTTCCATCATGGTACTGTGACCTCCGGGAGCAATAACAAGATCCGACGCTTTCATGTATGGGAACTGGTCATCAATGAATTTGAGTATGGTAACATTCTCCGGTAGAGTTCCAAGGCTTGCAGGGTCAACACTGGGGCCTGAAAGCAAAGTGTAATTGATGGAGTTATCCAGGGCTGCAGCTTCAATGACCTTTCTGAAAATCGGTTCGCGATAGCCAAATCCGCCTACTGTGCAGAGCACATGCGGGCGTTCAAGTTCCATAGCAGTTGTTTCATCAAAGGTCTTTCCAATAAGAGGTCCGGTAAAAAATACTTTTTTCCAGGTATTTTCCTTAAACTCAAGGTTCTTCCTGCATATGGTGTATGGCATAGGATAATCAGGAATTATCACCTTATCGACTATCTTGAACATGCCGGTGTATGATTTTTTCACAAGCTCGGCCACGATCTTGCTTGACACACCTTTGCCTCTGAAGAATTCTTCCATATTTGACTGATTCACAATCAAATAACATGGAATACCGCGGGATTTAGCACTTAACATGCCCATGAAATAACTGTCTGAGATTACAAGATCAGGTCTGTTTCTCTTGAGAAGTTTACGTATCTTTATCAGGCCAAGGAACTGCCCTCTCTTAAAAGTTGCAAGAATGGACTTTTTCAAATTCAGGGAACCGGCCTTGCCCACAAGAGTAATCTCCGAGGGGACTTCGTGTGTCTTAAAACCCTTGCGTTCAATAAGTTCCTTAGAATATCCGTAAGCTCCGAAATGTACGTCATGTCCTGCAGAAACAAGTTCTCTGCCAATGGAAATACATCTGCTGGTGTGTCCAAGACCTTCGCCGCAGACAAATATCATTACTTTCATCTTAACACCAAAAAAACAGCCAGCTCAAAAACTGACCGGTGTCCATATGTTCTAATCTTTTAAAAAACTTTCATCAGAAATGCATTACATCTGCATCTATTGTTTTTCAAAAAAAGATGTGCTTAAAGACACATTTAACTATTAACAACGCGTCCGATTCTTGTAACCTGCGGTTGTTTTGATATCCTGTATAACAGAAAGGGCAGACCGGAACCAAAGAACTGCTGTGCAAAGTGCATTGTCATACTGTACATGTGTGGATGTTTATCTCGATTGTCACCGCACACGAGGCCGACAACTCTATCGAATACCTCCACTCCGGTAGAGTAGTCACCCTCGTATGGCATACGTTTTTCCATATTGAAAACAAGCTCTACCCATGCATTCATTTCATGGCTGATATGTTTCCAGATAGGTTCATCGATCATCATGTAAGACTTACCTTTCTCGATGTTTTTGAAATACTCTCTGAATGTATCTCCTTTTGCAAGAGTATGAACTCTTCCGATCCTGCCTGTGTGACTATCAGTGGTCACAGCCATTCCTTTCTTGAAACGCTGTGCCAGAATCATTGAGAAAAAGTTCTTCTGTTTCAGATCTTGCATGTTATATTCAATCACCGGGAAATGCTTTGCAAGCTCAGGCACAGCCATGATATTTGGCTTTTCTCCCGGTTTGAACCAGAATGGGTGGTTGTACATGTGCAGGATATCATTATCTCTGAAATAATCAAGAAGCATATGGACATCCTGCTTTTTCTGTACAATAGTCTCCATCTCAAAATATTGTCCTTTATCAAATTCAAAAGCATTTATGTGGATTGTGTGTCCGACATTTTCCATGTCGGTAATGGATAATTCTACTCCGGTAGTCAACTTGTCCCTGTTCCATCCCATTCTGTCATATGCTTTTACAGTATCATGATCTGTAAATGTCACAAAATTAAGGCCCTCAGCAAGTCCTTTTTGAAAAAGATTCTCCGGTTTTGTGAATTTGCTTGCCGGTACATCGTAGGAACAGGAGGTATGCACATGCAGGTCTGCTTTGTGCCAGCCGTTTTCAAGAAGCTCTTCCGCCCTGTCAGATGCAATTATTCTTTGCATCGTGCTATTCTGTTTCCGGAACACTTAATCACTCCCTTTGAATTTAGAATCCCGCTTTGTTAATCTCGTTTTTTTCTTCTTTCTTCTTATATGTACCTATGTTTCTAATTGTAGATAAATAGTTAATCTATGTGTTCTATAGTTATCTCTATTTTCTATATGGTATACTTGTATATGTATACAAATTGCTTCTATTATTATGCATGAGTACCGGGCTAATTCTGATAAACGTATGATCTTTCTGATTTTCGTATGTGGGGAAGGACTTGGGCACACCGGGCGATGTATTTCTCTTGCAGCTGAAATGTTGAATTCAGGTCACACAGTCTTCATAGGTGCCTATGGGTATTCACAAAAATTAATTGAAGAATCAGGACTCATTGTTGAAGATATTCCCCGGGAGCTCAGTCTTAGTGGCAAAAAGGGCTCATTTGATCTTAAAAGCTCCATATTTTCAACAGTAAAAGGCATTTCCTTAGGTAACATCAATTCAGTTACCAGGTTGATAGAAAGAACAAAGCCGGATTTTGTGATCTCAGATGGATACTACTCCGGAATTATAGCTGCCAGGCGAAAAAAAGTTCCTGTATGTATGATAGTCAACCAGTCAAGTATGCAGGACTTTTTCAGGGGCAAGGGTTTTACAATAGGAGTAGTGGGCTTTGCAGTAAAGAAATTCTACACATGGATCTACATGAATGTAAATGTTATATTCGTTCCTGATTTTGCTCCACCTTTTACTATATGTGGTTCAAATCTTTCATTTCCTGATGAAGTAAAGGGCAAGATAAGATTCTGTGGACCTGTGCTCAGAAAAAAATACGAGAAGGTCATTCCAATAAAAGACCTGAAGCATCCGCATGTACTTTGCAGCATAGGTGGCTTCGGTTATCGTCTCCAGATATTCAAAACCCTGTTAGAAGCTGCAAAAATGGATGATAGTATCAATTATACTTTGATAGGTGGGCCTGATCTGGACTATGATCTCCTTGAAGATGTCCCTGAAAATGTGGATATTCGTCGCCTTATTCCTGATCCTTTCCCCTATTACAGGTCGGTAGATGTCGTTATCTGTACAGGTGGTCATGGAACAATTACGGAGTCTCTAAGCTACGGACTTCCGGTTATCTCATTCCCTGATAAATCACATAATGAACAGGAAAATAATGCGAAGTTCATCGAAGATAATGGATATGGCAGAAGGTTATCCTATTCCGTGACATCGGAAGGACTATTGCAGGCTATCCGCACTCTTATAGACGATGAAAAATACAGGTCAAATGTGTCTGTATTAAAAGAGCAGGCACTGATGAGCCAAGGGTCTACTTTCATAAGGAAAAAGCTGGAGGGGTATTTATCCTCAGTTTCCTTGTAACATTCTCATCAGTAACTCTATAAATCGGAATAATTCCTCATGATCATGCAGGACTATGTCAGCATGTTCGAGTTCTTTTCTGGTAAGGTAGGTGGGTATGCCTACAGTGAATATTCCTGCATTTTTGGCAGATTCAACGCCAAGGATTGCGTTTTCCACGACTATACACTTTTCTTTGCTGATGCCAAGCATCTCAACAGCTTTATTGTATGGGTCTGGTGCTGGTTTTCCGTTTTTTGTATCATCACCACTGACGATCACATCAATCATTCCGGGGAAATATTTCTCCATTATAATTTCCACTATTTTTTTGTCGGAACCCGAAACAACTGCGAGCCTGAATTTGTCTTTGACTTGCCGGAGCATATCATCGATACCATCAAACATGGTGATGCTGTTCCTGTCAAAAAGCTGATGTTTTCTTGCAGGTACTGTTGCAAGTATTGTTTCCATGTCTGTGGAATCATTTCCATTAATCCCAAGGACTCTTTTCACTATCCCTGTATCATTTTCACCTTCAAGGGCGAATATGTCTCTTTCATCTATGGAGATCCCGGCCTCCATAAATGCGTTTTTCCATGCAAGTGCATGCAGGTGCATAGAGTCGATCAGCACCCCGTCCATATCAAAAATCAGCGCTTTTATCACAAATGAAAATCAGCATGGCCCTATATCTAGTTATTCTAAGTTTCGATCATAGATTATAGCATCTATATATTAACGAAAAGTAACCGTAATACTCTTTAAAGTTCCAGAGCAATCTATCTTTATGGGTAAGAGGATGCGGGAAAATGACATTTATTTCCACAACATCAAATGATATTGATGATATAACTAAAGGGGACTTTTTCCAGATGCGTTATAATCATCGGTGGTTTTCTCCTACCCTGATGCGCGATGAAATTGCTATTGAGGTGGACTAATTGGCAAAAAAATACGGATTATCTTTGTTCATATTCAGACGTGACCTCAGGGTGGATGATAATACTACTTTGAACATTGCGATGGAAAAGTCTGAGTGGGTAATTCCTTGTTTTATTTTTGATCCAAGACTTGCTGATAAGAACAGAAAAAATTTCAATTACAATTCATTCCAGTTCCTGTTGGAATCTCTTGGAGACCTGGATAAGCAACTTGAATCCAGAAATGGCAAACTTTTCTTATTCTCCGGTCTGCCTGAGGATGTCATTGGGGATTTTAACGATAAACATAGAATTGAAGCTGTATTTTTCAACAAGGATTACACTCCTTTCAGCAAGAAACGTGATGATGTGATTCTGAAAACCTGTAAGGATTCAGGTATCGATGTTGTAAGCTGCCATGATGCTTTATTACATGAGCCTGGTACTGTGCTTACAAACGAAGGAAAAACCTATTCTGTGTTCTCCCAGTTCTTCAAAAAAGCTACGCAAAGGAAGATTCCGTTGCCGTCGATGCAGGAAGGAGGCTTCTATTCTGTTAATCCGGATATACCTCAGGTTTTTCTTTCTGATTTTTCAATTGACAGGAATCCTTCTCTTTTCACAAAAGGAGGCAGAAATCATGCTCTTTCGATCCTTCAGGAAATCGCTGATTTCAGGAATTATGACAACGAACGTGATTATCCGTCAATATCAGGTACTACAGGACTTTCAGCTCACAATAAACTTGGGACTATATCAATACGCGAATTCTATCATTATGTGGAAAACGAATTAGGTCCGGATCACACCCTTATAAATGAACTTTACTGGCGTGATTTCTTCACTCATATTGCTGTTGCCCATCCATATGTTTTCACCCGTGCTTTTAAGAAGAAATTCGACTCACTTTCATGGTCGAATGATGAAAAGTTATTTGATGAATGGTGTAAAGGACAAACCGGTTTTCCAATTGTAGATGCAGGAATGAGGGAACTTAACACTACAGGATACATGCATAACCGTGTGAGAATGATTGTTGCATCTTTCCTTGTAAAGGATCTGCACATTGACTGGAGGTGGGGTGAACGATATTTTGCCAGCAAGCTTGTGGATTATGATCCTTGTGTGAACAATGGAAACTGGCAGTGGGCTGCATCAACAGGTGCGGATTCACAGCCATATTTCAGGATATTCAATCCCTGGCTGCAGCAGAAGAAGTTCGATCCTGAGTGTCTGTATATCAAAAAGTGGATTCCTGAACTGGAAGGTCTTTCTCCAAAAGCCATTCATTCCATGGATAAGGGACAGCAACTTCCCGGAGTTGATTATCCACAACCAATTGTGGAGCACTCTAAGGAGAGGAATGTGGCACTTGTGGATTTTAAATCAATAGAATAAACGTAGAATCTGGTTAAGAACCAGAAAAATATGTTATTATACGCAACATTAATATGTTAGTGTGTTATCTGTTAGTTGCTTCTTTTGCGGGGGTTGCCCAGCCTGGCCAAAGGCGCAGGGCTTAGGACCCTGTCTCGTAGGAGTTCGTGCGTTCGAATCGCACCTCCCGCACCAATTTTAATACATTTTTTACTTGTACTCAAATGTGACATTCAAAAGGTACTTTAGACTGTTAACTTAAATCAGTTCTCAGTCTATTGCCTGACATCACATCTTTTTCAGTAACATGTACTTCTTTAACAAGGCTTGAATTTACATCTACTGTGATACGATAGTTTTCTACGGTAGAGTTGTATGGTGTGTCTATTGTTGAATATGGAAGTTTTAACTCGTACCACCCTGATTCATTTGCAGTAGCTTCATTCTGGTACTCAAAAACACGTCCGTTACTTAGAGTTACATTTGTTCTTGCGTATACTTTCTGTTCAGGGTTGGCAAAACCTTCAACTATGGCGCCCGGTACATATTCAAAAACTTTTACATTTTTGTTATAGGTATAGTTTTGGTAAAAATTGTATACTCCTTCATTTAAGCCTCCCCATTCTGATTCATGGATCAGTCGGAGGTAACCTATACCAGATCCATCGAACAGATGTAACTTAAATAAGGTTGTTTTTAGAAAGTCTTCTCCTTGAATAAATTCCTCAATTTCCTTTCCTTTGTAGGAGCTTTCTCCTGAGATATCAAATATAGATTTGAATTTTCCTGTAGTCATTAAATTGTCAGTAATCACATATTTCACATTTCTTTTCTCAAGTATGGACAAAGACTCTGATCTGTTTGATGTGATGAAGAAGCGAGCCGAATCTTCAACTCCTGTCTGGAAATTGTTTGCAACTACAGGTCTTTTTGCCATATAGAGTATCCAGTTCCCATAGTCCCACCAGCTCAAAACTCCATACTCTGGAGAATTATTCATTTCAAGATAAAATGAGGTTTCCAGACTGTTTGATTCTAGCCAGTTCAGTGATTCCTGCCAGTCAGCTGATGGAATTCCCGGATTGCTCACGGTGTCAACAATCGGTGCAAAGAAAAAGAATGAGATTATGATCATAAATATTGAGATGATTGTTATATTTGTGATAGTTTCCCATAAAGGCGTTTTTGAAGCTTCTTTTTTTGTTTTTCTTTTTTTGTTTTGTTCTTGCTCGTTTTTCCATATATTGTAGAGAGTGTTTGTAAAGTATCCTGATAGGATTGCGAAGTTTATTGCAAGCATATATGCAAATCGTCTTTGATAAAGTGTCAGTATCAGAATTATAGCAGTCCATGTGCAGAAAAAGAGCATCTCTGATGAATAGTTCTTTTTGTGCATATCTGTTACAAATGCAAAAAGTCCCATAACAGCTGTTAAACTGAATATGGTAAAGCTGCTCCAGACATGGCTGGTTGTAAATGTCTCGTCGAATAGTATAGGACGTGCTTCAGTAATGGTTTCCAGAAATCCGCTACTTCCAATTAAGTAATGTATGCCTGCAACTACATTGTGGTAAAAGTTGGGAAGCGCAATGTTAATTAAAACCGCTCCTGTCATAGAGATTGCCAGAACCGATGCAACATAGTATTTCCAGTGTATTTCCTTTTTAATGAAGATGTTTGCGATTATTCCTCCCAGTAATGACATTATTAGTAAGGAAAGGATGAACAGGACATGGAACCAGGAAATGAACATTCCGCTCATATTTAGATCAGGCCTGAGAAGTCTTCCTATGACAGGTAACACCAGCAGAAATATTGTCATATAAGTTGCAATCACACTTATCAGTACGTATTCAGAAAGCCTTTCGTTTTTGACATCAATTGTTAACTGAACAAAAGCATATATTCCGATTATACCCAGGAATATAGGGGATCCCAGCCATGTGAAAACTGCAATGGTAAGTATACATCCGGCAGCTACCGCTAGTACGATGGGTTTCAGAATCAGTTTTATATCCCGGTTTTTGATGTTTGAGACCGAAAGATTTACTTCATGTCCATATTTCAGGGAAACTGCAAATAATGCGTAAGCAGTAGTAGAGAGAAATACTTCTGCTACATGATGGTCGGTAAAACCTACTTCGGATATCGCTAGGTGAGCAGGAATTAAAGAAAGTATGAGTGCGCTTATTAATGCGGTTCTTTTTTCAAATACCGTTGAAGCCAGATAATATAGGGGTAATATTGTCAAAGCTCCAATTAATGCAGGAAATATCGCACTAACAATTTCGATTGTGTTTATACTGGGGTTACCATTGCCAACAATTAATGCAAGACCTGCTATTAGCTGGTCATAGAGGGGTGGCCATCCGATCTCAAATCCAAAAGGATAGTTTAGATAAGGGTCGAAAGTGATAGTGTTGGGAAAATGATGAACTGTATAGACAATACGCCTTATATGATAAAATGAGTCAAAACCAATGAATGTGATCTTTCCATTAGAGTATGCACTGAATAATGTTAATATTCTTATCAGGAATGCGAATAATAATGGGAACAAAAGTATTAATTTATTACTGATCAGTTTTTGACTATTTTTCATATGTATCCCCTAAATTTAAGAAGATAATTAATTACTGCCTATATATATATTACCGACTCTGGACTCTGTAGAATTTTCATTTTGATAACAAGCGCAACCATAGCACGCCTGTCGAGGATATGCACTTAATAGTCTCAATTTAATCTCTTTTGTTTGGCTCCTATACTTTTTACCCTTGTCTCTTCTCCATATTTTCTTTTCAGAACAGAGAACATAGTTTAACCCAAGTTTTTATTTATAATATAAGTTCCTCTCAAATTCTTATTTGATGAAATCTTCTAAATCAATTTATGCAGGCAGATAGCAAACCGCACTAATTACATAATAGAAATATTTTTAAACATATAAATTTATTACATCCTCAATGAGATATAGGAATATTAATCAAAATAACAAGGCAAATCTTCATCCAATCGGGTACTTGTCACAGGCGGTGCAGATTTTATAGGAAGCTGCATTGTTGACCAATTGTTGGAAAATGGCTGTGATGTCCTTGTTTTTGAAAATTCGAGTTCTGGCGATGGATCTTATAGATAATCATCTGGATAAACCTGATTTCAAGTTTATCAAAGGTGACCTGCTGGAACCCGATGATCTGGAAAAGGTATGTCAGGGCATTGATATTGTTTACCATGTGGCTGCGAACCCCGATGTACGCCTTGGCGCGGTGGACACAAAGATCCATTTTGACCAGAATATAACTGCTACCTACAACCTGCTCGAGGCCATGCGAAAGAACGATGTTCCAAATATAGCATTCACCTCCACAGTATACGGCGAAGCGACAACAATACCGACACCAGAGGAATATGGCCCCCCTTATCCCTATATCACTGTACGGTGCATCAAAACTTGCATGTGAGGCGCTGATCACTTCCTACTGTCACACATTCGACATGAACTCATGGATCTTCAGGTTCGCGAACATCATCGGTACCCACAGTACCCATGGGATCATATTCGATTTCATCAACAAGCTCAAAAACAACCCCGGACAACTCGAGATACTCGGAGATGGCAGGCAGGAAAAATCCTATCTTCATGTGTCCGAATGCGTCAATGCCATATTGTTTGCAGTCAGAAATTCCAGAGATCCCGTGAACATCTTCAACGTAGGTTCGGATGATACGATTAATCCCACAAGGATAGGCGAGATAATTGTCGAGGAGATAGGTGCTTGAGGGTGTTGAGTTCACCTACACGGGCGGGAAGCGTGGCTGGTGTCCAGAACATTCTTCAGAGAGGAGTGTGAGGGAGACTGTGAGAACGTTGGTTGGGGAGAGCTTGTTAAATGGAGAGAGTTACAAATGAAAATAGCAATTATTTTAGGTACTAGGCCTGAGATCGTAAAAATGTCATCTATTATACGGGAATGTCAAAGGAAAAAACTCGATTTTTTTATTTTGCATACCGGACAGCATTATTCATATGAGATGGATAAAGCTTTTTTTGATGACTTAGAACTGCCTTCTCCAAAATATAACTTAGATGTCGGTTCTGGGAGCCATGCAGTGCAAACAGGTAAAATAATGGAAGGAATAGAAAATATCCTAATGGAGGAAGTACCTGATGTGGTACTTGTTCAGGGTGATACTAACACTGTTCTTGCAGGTGCTCTTGCAGCTTCCAAGATTAACGTAAAGGTTGGGCATGTTGAAGCCGGCTTAAGAAGTTATGATCGAACGATGCCTGAAGAAATAAATAGGGTAGTAACAGACCATATTTCTGATTATCTTTTGGCGCCTACCGGGAACTCGAAGAAGTATTTACTTGCTGAAGGCATCCCTGAAGAGAAGATCTTCGTCACGGGCAATACCGTCGTGGACGCCGTCTACCAGAATCTGGAGATAGCCCGGAATAACGGCGACGTGCTCAAAAAGTATGGCCTGACAGAGAAGAATTATTTACTCGCTACTGTACATCGCGCCGAAAACACCGACGACTCCAAGCGCCTTAGAAGTATCTTTACCGGCTTTGAGCAGGTCTACCAGGACCTTGGACTACCAATCCTATTTCCAGCCCATCCAAGAACGGTCAAGATGATCAAAGAGTTTGGACTGAGTGTGCCTGGAGGCATAAGCATAGTGCATCCCCTCGGCTACCTTGACTTCCTACAGCTGGAGGCTGGTGCGAAGTTGATACTTACAGATAGCGGCGGATTGCAGGAGGAGGCTTGTATTATGGGGGTGCCATGTGTTACGTTAAGAGATAACACTGAAAGGCCGGAAACACTGAGAGTAGGTTCCAATCTTCTGGCTGGAGTCGATTCTAATAGAATTTTTGAATATGCTAAAATGATGATTGACAAGGAAAACACATGGGATAATCCTTTTGGAGACGGGAAGGCTGCTGAAAAGATAATTATCGCTTTGGAGTAAAACGATGGTAGAATCCCAAAATCAGTTAGTCGATATTGTATTTTTTTCGGATATTTTTTGGGATGCCTTATGGCAGAGACACCACCATCTGCTGACCAGATTTCCTTCCGACTGGCGAATACTCTTCATTGAACCGACATCAATTCCGGTTCTTCTAAAAGAACCTAGGAGATTGTTTGTAAGGCAAGAAAATAATATTACTATCGTGTCTCTTCCTCTGATTCCTATAATTGATAGGATAGGAAGATTAAGGCAAATCAATGATTTTTTTATCTTAACTTGGCTTCGCGTGGTTTTGAAAAAAAGAAAATTTATATGCTCAGTTCTGTTTTATTGTGAACCCAGATTCTCTTCTTTGATAGGAAAATTGAATGAGAAAATGGTTGCTTTTGATTATATTGACGATAAACTTGCATTTTCAAACGTTCCAAAATGGATGAACTCTTATTTGAATAGATTAATTGATCAGTCTGATGTAGTTTTTGCATCTTCAACTCGTTTGTACAGAAGTGTATTTGAATATAAAAACAGTGACGTATTTTTGATTACAAACGGGGTTGATGTCGACCATTTCCAAAAAACATTTGAAGAACTTCCTGTTCCAGAAGACATAAAGAAAATAAGGAAGCCAATAATTGGCTATATTGGAGCTATTGCTGATTGGGTTGATTTTGACATAATAGCTAAAATTTCCAAAGAACATCCAAATATGTCTATTTTAATGGTGGGTCCGCAGCTTCCAAATGTAAAAAGTGATATTGATTATCTAAAAAAGCTACCAAATGTTTATTTTTTAGGAAAAAAACCATATGAACTTTTGCCAAATTATCTTAGGCATTTTGATATTTGCATAATACCTTTTAAAGTCAATAATTTAACACTGAGTTCAAATCCAATCAAGTTTTATGAATATCTTTCAGCTGGAAAAAAAGTGATTTCAGTAGACTTGCCTGAAATAAAAGCATTTGAGAATTACGCCTATATTGCGAAAAACTCAAGCGAATTTATCAAACTGATTCCTTTGATAATGGACAAGGAAAACAATATAGAAACTTCCCTCCAAACAATGGAGGAATGCACTTGGGAACGAAAAACGAAAACTATGGTTGATTTAATTGTTAAGAAGCTTGCAGAATTGAATCATAATTGATATATTTATAATGTGTAGGTTATGTTATGTATGTTGAAATAAACCCCAAAAAATCAAATGTAGATTCTCAGTCACCTCTACTTTGGGACAAAGTAGCAGAAAATTATTCTGACACACCAGGTATTTCAGAAATCAAACTTGCAGAAGAAATCCAGCAGATTTTATTGGAATTAGAAATTGATTCAGGTTCATCTTTGCTTGAAGTTGGGTGTGGCAGTGGTCATTTGTCGGGCTATCTTGCTGATAAGGGCTTCAAAACAACTCTTTTAGATTTTAGTAGTGTAGCTCTTGAAAAGGCAAAAAAATACTATGAATCCAATGATCTGACTGGTGAATTCATTCAACTTGACATGTTTGACCTGTCTCCAGAAAATTTGGAGAAACATGACGTAGTATGGAATTCGGGAGTTCTTGAGCATCTTAATGGCTGGCAGGTTATTGATATTCTCAAAAAAATGAGTTATGTTGCTAAGAAATACGTCATAGTTTTAGTGCCAAATTCAAAAAGTATTCCTTATCTGTTATTCAGACAACATGCAATGGAAAATAACGAATGGGTGTGGGGTAGAGAATTATTACGTGATTCTCTTAGTCATTTAGCAGAAGTCGCAGGTCTTGATGTAGTTGATGAACTCTATATTGGTAAAAATTTTTCATATGATCACATGAATTATGTAAATTCGAAGATTGGTCAGGAATATGAAAGTATAGATCAGCAGAAATTGATCCCAACCGGTCAAAATTACTTGATAGCTTTGATTGCCCGGCACAATAAACAAAATATCGATATTGATTATACGCATCATCTTGAAAATGTAGTTAAAAAGGAATCATTCGTTGAAAATAATACATACAATTTTGATTGTAGAGCTTTTAAATCTTGCATTGAGAAAGTTCAAGGCTTAAATCAGAGCTTAATTTCAGAACTGGATGATAAAGATTTCAAGGTTTTAGAATTGCAAACTAACCTTGAAAAGGTAATTTCAGAACTGGATGATAAAGATTCCAGGGTTTTAGAATTGCAAACTAACCTTGAAAAGGTAATTTCAGAACTGGATGATAAAGATTCCAGGGTTTTAGAATTGCAAACTAACCTTGAAAAGGTAATTTCAGAACTGGATGATAAAGATTCCAGGGTTTTAGAATTGCAAACTAACCTTGAAAAGGTAATTTCAGAACTGGATGATAAAGATTCCAGGGTTTTAGAATTGCAAACTAACCTTGAAAAGGTAAGTTCAGAACTGGAAGAGAAACACAATATGATTCTTTGCGTGGATAGGGAAAAGAAAGATATCAACATATACATAAAGTCTTTGGAAGATGAGCTAGAAAGAATACACTCTCTAAAAACTTGGAAGGTAATTGTATTCTTTAGTAAACCCTACTCTATTTTGATAGATATTCCTCGGAAGTCAAGAAAATTTTTACTCCCTCGTGCGGGAAAAATTGTCCCTAACAAAGTTAAAAGGCAGTTGATTGAAAACGTTGCCAAAATTGAAAAGACAAATAGTTCAATGATACCTGAAGTAAGCAGCAAGAATGTAAAAGTCATTCAATCTAATGAAATTCAAAAAGGTGTGGTCAACATAGTTGCTCCAACTTTTTTTAATTTTTCAGGTAATGATATGTTTTTTGGAGGTGCAGAACGTTATATTATAGAACTTGTTGGACTGTGTAGGAGCCTTGGTTATGAGGTAAACGTTTATCAAAATGGAACATTCAATTGGGTAAGATTTTATAATGATATAAAAGTCTTCGGACTTAATTCTGGTGGAAATTCAACTTTATTGAACGAACTGTTTCATCATGAAATACCTCAAGCTGAACTTACTATATATTTGGCATTTTTCTTGGCATATCCATGTTGTTATTCTAATTCTATAGGCATTAGTCATGGAATTTATTGGGATCATGAATGCATCCAACGAAATGCGATACTTAACAAAGATGACAACGAGATTAGTAAAGCATTAAGTGCCATTAAAAATTGTGAGACAATGGTTTCAGTAGATACTAATACTATTAATTGGGTACGAGCAATAGACTTTGTCCAAAGTGAAAAGTTTGCATATGTGCCAAATTTCGTAGATTTAACTCAGTTTTCTCCAAAAAAATATACAAACAAAAGAAACTTAGTTGTTCTTTATCCACGACGTCTTTATCAGCCAAGAGGTTTCTGGCTTGTTGAAGAGAATATAGAGTATTTCATAAGCAAATATGGTGACATGGAATTCCACTTTGTTGGTAAAGCAGATGAAAAAGAAAATATCAAAGTCCTTGAATTAACAACAAAATATCCAAATAACATAAAATGGTATAACTTACCGCCTGAAAAAATGCACGAAGCTTATGATATTGCAGATATTGTTCTTGTACCGACTATAAATAGTGAAGGAACTTCTTTATCATGTTTAGAAGCCATGGCAAGTGGAAATGCGATAATAGCTACAAACGTTGGTGGCTTGCCTAACCTGATCCTCGATGGTTATAACGGTCTACTTATCGAACCTCAAAGTAATGAATTAAAGGAAAAATTGGAGCTCCTCATTGAAGACCAAAATTTGAGGGAAAAAATCCAAAATAATGCTGTTAAAGTTTCCAAACAGTTCAGTAAGGATATATGGATTGAAAAGTGGAAGAAGATATTGTCTAAGAATTTAACTAAAAGCAAAACAATGGTAAATAAGTTTGAAGCTGATAAAGTATTTGTTCACGTTGGAACACCAGGCATAAGTTGGGATTGCATGAAACAAAGGCCTCAACAATTGTGTGAAGTCTTGGCAAAAAGAGATATTCAGACTTTTTTTGTTTCTGAAAATGGTAAGGCTGAAAGAGACTTCTCTTCCGAACATCTCCAAATAATGTCTGAGGATGATGATTTATACTTGGATGCACCAATACTCTATATTTATTATCCATATAATTATGCAAAAGTTAAAAAGTTTAAGAATGCTTATATCATTTATGATATTTTAGATGATATCGATATACACAGTAAATCAGATACTGAAATGGATATTCCTGAAAATGAAACGGCACTACATTATCATAAAAAAATGATATCTGAAGCAGACATTGTTATTACAACAGCAACAAATTTACATGCCAAATATAAAAAGTTGAGAGATGACATTGTGTTAATCCCCAATGGAGTTGACTATGAACACTTCAACAAAAAAACTTTTAGTCGTCCATCTGATTTCCCATCCATTGATTCACCTGTCATCGGATATTATGGAGCTATAGCAGAATGGATGGACTATGACTTGATTGATTACATGGCAGAGAAAAGATCCCAGTATCTTTTTGTCTTCATAGGCCCAATATCAGATAAAAAATTCAATTCCATCTTAAGTAAACATAAGAATATAATCCATTTGGGAGTTAAAAAGTACGAGGAACTACCTGATTACTTGCATTATTTTGACGTAGCCACTATACCTTTTAAAGTTAATAGTATTACACGATCTACATCCCCCGTTAAATTGTTTGAATATATGGCTGGTAAAAAACCGATTGTAACAACCAATATGGATGAGTGTAAAATATATAATAGTGTCATGAATTCAAAAACATATGATGAATTTGTCAACAACCTTGATATAGCTCTTGACCTTAAAAATGACAAGAAATATTTAAATCTATTAAGTCAGGAGGCAAAAGAAAACACATGGGAACAAAGGGCTGGTATTTTGATTGAAATCATAAATCAAAAACTACAAACCACTTAAATTAATTGATTTTTTTGACAGTAGTCTGTAGAACTTCTAATTTGAGCAAGGCAAATAACCTTGATATGTCTGTCAAGGTTGTATACTATAATTCAAATGAGAATCCCCTACAGAGCCCGTTTTTTTGAAGTATATAATGATGCCCAATTCTCCTCCATGATTTGTATACTCAGCATAAATCTCTATAATATTATTTACTTGAAGTATATGTAAACTTTTACTTAGGTGATATTACTTCATTTACATTTGAGGGTATAAAAAAGGTCTATTTCTGATTAAATTTGAAAGATTATGTGCAAATGACAAATATTTTAAAATTTTACTCCCGCTTTGCATAATTATTGTGTGATTTTTTGAGTAAGTGAAATGGATGACAGCAACTCCTCCTTCTTCAAGATGTTGTAATAGGTTATCAAAAATTTTTAAATCTCTTTTTACAGGGATATGCTGAAAAACTATTACAGAATGTATAAAATCATACTTGTCATTCAAAGAAGAAAGTTAATCATCTATCTTGATAAATTCTGTATTTTTAATTGAACGATCATCTCAATTTTTTGAGTTTCTTCTAATATCGCTTCCAAAACATCAACACCTATAACATTTTCTGTAATTTCGGCAAGTGGAATAACTAATCTTTATACGCCACAACCGAAATCCAGTGCATTCTTTATAGCAAAATTTGGATAAAGATGTTTTTTAACATTTGAAATAACAATATTTACGTAATTGTATCCTGATGCAAAGAATCTTCTTTTTTCTGAGCCGTTAGCTTAGAGTTCTTATACCTTTCATCAGAAATAACACCAAAATACGGGTCACATTTTCCGAATTTTCCCATTCACTATCAGTATTGCCAAACATAATTGATCCTTCTCAATGAAATTTATATTTGAAAACTTGAATTTGTATAGTGTCTACAAATATTTCCTTTATGTAGTTAGTTAGATTAAAGATTGGTACACATTTATCATCTCTTCAGAATCTCCTATTCCGACCTGTTCACCATGATTCAATAGAAGGACTTTATCGCAGAATCTCTGTACGGTACCCAAATCATGACTGACATATACTACTGTTTTATCCATACTCCTATATCTATCGAAGACTTCAAAGCACTTTTTCTGGAAATCGAGGTCACCTACAGCAAGCACTTCATCAAGGAGAAGTACTTCGGGTTCAATTTGGATTGCAGTCGAAAAAGCCAGTCTGACAATCATTCCGCTCGAGAAATTCTTGAGTTTTGTATCCTTGAATCGGGTCAGTCCACCGAACTCAAGTATGTGGTCTATGCGGCTTTCAATTTCTTTACTGTTCAAACCCATGACTGCACCATATACTATGATGTTCTCTTTTGCGCTTAGATCTGGCGAGAATCCTACACCCAGTTCAAGAAATGATGTTATTTTACCGTTAACTTTCATTTCTCCCTTGGTAGGTCGGATTGTGTTGGCAATTATTTTTAAAAGAGTGCTCTTTCCACTTCCATTATGGCCGATAATTCCTAACCATTCCCCCTTCTTTACAGTAAAATTGATGTCTTTTAATGCTGTAAAGGATTCATAGCTTGTATTACCTTTCAAGTTTCCATATAACGTTTCAAACAATGTTGTTTTCTTTTCGTGTGGAATTTTATACTTTTTCCATACATCTTTTGCTTCAATGACATTCATAAATTACACCTCCTCTGCAAATCCCGGCTCTAATTTTCTGAAAAGAAGATAGCCTGCAAGAAGCATTAATATTGATATCAAAAGAACAAATATAAAGTCCTGAAGGGAAATAGGTGTATCATAAAGTATTGACTGTCGGGACATGTGCAGAATCCTTGCAAGAGGATTCAAGAATAATATGGTCCTGACATCTTCTGGTAATGTCTCAAAATCAAAAAAGACGCCGCTTGCAAAAAAACCTGCCTGAAGGACTACTGCCCAGATGTATTGTACATCTCTAAAATAGGTATTGAGTGTTCCAAGAATAAGGGAAACAGCAAACACTAATACGAACAGTACGATGAAGACCGGAGGGAAATAAACGATTGTTGATGTTGGCATCACCCCTGAGACTGCCATAAAAAAACCAAATACTGCTACTTCGAGAATTGCCATCATCAAAGCTGTCAGAGAAGAACTGAATATCAGAACCTCCCTCGGGATGTATATCTGTCTGACCATTCCGGGTTTACTGATTATGCTCGATAAACCCATACTTGTCCCTTTTGTGAAGAAATCCCACAGAACTATTCCAATTAGAAGGAACAGATGATAGTTTTCCTGGACACTTGGGAACACATGTGCAAACACTACATAGAGTACGAGTAATAGAAGTAATGGTTCTAATAAGGACCAAAAAAATCCTAAAATGGAATTCTTATACCTTACTTTAAAATCAGTTATAGCAAGTCTTTTTACGAGGTGTCTGTAATTCCAGATGTTTTTAATCATTCTTCATTTCCTCTTTCATTCTTCTAATGAACTCATTAACGTCAAATACTTTCGCTCTTTCCTGGCAATTAAACTTATAATTTTTGGGATCGCTTGATATCAATTCAACAGCTTGTTCTATACTTTCAGTGTTTGCTGCAACAAGAAGCCCTGTTTTGCCATTTAGTACGCTCTCTTTATATCCTCCCTCATTCACCGCAACAACCGGCTTACCTGCAGCCATTGCTTCAATAGGTGTCATACCGAAATCCTCGTCCATTGCGGTTGTTATGTGTCCCTTGCAGTCAGCATAGAGTTCAAGTAATTTTTCTTCAGAAACGCTTCCAAGTATCTCAACATTGTCAGGAAGATTTTCAAGCAAGTTACTCGCATATTCAGATGCATGGTCACCGGGGGAATATCCTCCTACTATCGCGAGCTTCTCATCCGGCATTTTACGGAAAGCTTCTATCTGGAGTTCAATTCGCTTTTCTGGATATAGTCTGTTAACAGAAAGCCAAAAATCACCAAATTTATTAAATTTGAATCTTGAAGTATCAACAGGTGGATAAATAACTTCTGACCCTTTGTTCCAATATTTACTGATTCTTTTCTGTGTGTTCTTTGAATTGGTAACAATTTTGTTTACATGATCTATGTATTTCTCAGTGTATTTCCTATGGAACTGCACCCATATTGAAAAAACTGTAGTCACAAATATATTATGTTTTTCTCTGTAGATGTCATACAGGTCGTAAAAGGCTCTTGTTGGTGTGTGGCAGTAATACATATTTGGTTTATGTTTTTTTGCTGCGAAAACTGCCCAGTTGCCTGAAAAAATAAAAAAATCATACTCATATGAATAATTACAGTGTGCAAATTTCCATGAAGCAGATATCTGTTTTAAAGGTGAGATTTTGACAGTGTTTCCAATACTTATTATGTTTATATCTTCATATCCCATTTTTTTAACGGAACTCCTATCCACATCAGTAGTAATAACATCTGCACCAAGTTCTTTTGCAAGGGTCAAAACAAGTTTTTCTCCACCACCAATGGCTCCGATATAGTCATGGAATATGACGATTTTCATTTTAATTCACCGTATGTGTACAGAAGTTTTGGAACAATGTTGTTCCAATTATAGTTTTTTGATTTTTCAACTGCTGCTCTGGACATATCCTGATGAATTGAATTATTTTGTAGTATTTTTTTGATTGAATCTGCAATAGCATCCGGTTCAAGTTCTACAACACATCCACAGGAGCTATTGATTAGGTATTGGGCAGCATTTCTCTTTGCTTTGACAGTGACAACAGGAGTTCCACATGCAAATGCTTCAACAACTACTATTCCAAATCCCTCTCTGCTCGATGGTAGGACTAATACTTTAGATGCTTTAATTCTTCCAAGCAGTTCTTCATACTCCATAAAGTCAAAAAACTTAGTATTGTCCGGGATGTCATAATTTTCAACAAGAGTCAAAAGTTTTTCTTTTTCAGGCCCTTGCCCAATTACGTGTAATTTTACTGCAGGACATTTTTTTTTAATTTTTGTCATTGATTTTAGGAGCATGTCTACATTCTTCTCTTTGATAAGTCTCCCTATAAAGAGGATATCACATGTCTCATTGACAGGAGGACTTGCCAAGATCCTATCAAGATCTATACCATTTGAGACAATGGCAATCTTCTGACCATCCAGCCCCAAAGACTCAAGGTTCTTTTTTGTCATCTCTGATACTGCAATGACATTTGATGATATTCTTGACACTATCCTTTCAATAATTCTCCCAAAAAATCCTATCCTACCCATATACTCATACCAATAGTCATCCCATACCTCATGCCATGTAAAAAAAGCCGGGGTACTTCTAAGAATAGACACTGCTTTCACAGTAAAGCAGGAAAAATAAGGGAACACGCTCACATCTATAACATCAAATCTTTGCTTCAAAAGGTGTGGAGAAAGTTTCACTGAAAATATCATTGCCTCGGAAATCGAGCGTTTCCCATTGACATACAGATCTCTGGATTTGCAGACACCGTGCAACACCATTCCCTCATAATCGATAACGTCGTTCCCTTCCCACCACTTTACGCCAAAAAGGTGCACATCATGACCTTTTTCAGCAAGCCTTTTTCCAATCTCATATATGCGTTTCTCTGCACCACCCTTGACCCAAGGGTACACCGCATCATAGACAAAGGCAATCTTCAAATAAAACTCACCAATCCGTATCTGCATCAAGGAGAATCACACTCAGGAATATGGCGCTGAATACAAGCTGAACACCGATTGCACCAAAGACCATCGCCATCACCGCATATTCTATCTCTAATATGGATCCATACCCTGCACTTATCCATGTATAGACAACCTTTGCTCCAAGGAGGCTTCCTACAATGAGTATGATTGCACCCGCTAACAATTCTATTTCAAGGGAATGGTAGTTCAAAAATTTATAGTCGCTTAGACTTTTTCGTTTATATACTCCATGAATAATGCCATAAGTCTTCATATAGGTACCCGTGGCAAGGATTTGGCCACCGATTACGAGTAGCATGCTGCCTAATATAAATGAATGTGCTCTGTTATCCGCATTTCCCTGCAAAAGAAGGGAGAGTGTTGTAAGGAAACCCAGCAGAAATACAAAAGCTCCGGGGATGTACAGGAAAGGGACCGGGTGGTATAACATCATGAAACGGATATGTCTCCATCCGTCCTCGAATGAGCGAAGTTTGGATGGTGCATTCCTTGTGTGGTATGTGATCGGGACTTCCTTGATCCTCAGTCCCTTATAAGCAGCCTCAATGACCATCTCTGATGCAAGCTCCATGCCGTGGGTCTTGAGGTTTATTTTATTGAAAGCTTCCCTTGTGAATGCCCTCATGCCACAGTGGGCATCTGATATATTTACCTTGAACAGGATATTCAGGAGCCATGTCAAAAACGGGTTTCCTATATATTGATGCAACCAGGGCATTGCTCCTTTTTTGATATTTCCCTTAAGGCGGGTTCCGATAACAAAATCTGCCTCATCATTCATAAGATAGTCAAGAAAAGCAGGCAGTTCTTTGAAATCGTATGTGTCATCTGCGTCAGCTATGATGATGTAGTCACCTTTTGAATGCGATAGACCTGTTATGTATGCATTTCCATACCCATTTACAGAATGAATGACCTTTGCACCCATTGAACTTGCAATCTGTGGAGTACGATCTGTAGAATTATCAACAACGACTACTTCTCCTGTTGCTCCATAGTCTTCAAAAAGCTTTTGAGCTTTTTCTATGCATGTTCCAATTGTATTCTCTTCATTCATTGAAGGCATAACTATGGATATTGTAGGCATGGTTAGTACTCCTTGTAATTATATTCCGTTATTATTCTCTCTCATACGCATCATTGAATAGAACAATATAATCCTCTCTCATAATCCCTAGGTTTTTGTTCAATTATTTCAAGTGGTATGTTGTATGTATTTGAGAGCCTGTGTTTCATACCTGTCTTTATGGATATGCTTTCTCCTTGTCTCAGCTACTTTTCAGATTATTCCAGTATTGTATAGGAACCCATGCCTTTGTCACGGATGAGAAACCAATGGTGTGTTCTATATAATCGATGTAGATATAAGTATAGATATATATATATACCTAAGAGGAAAAACATTGAATTCTTTCTACCTTTTCTGTCTTGCCGTCGACAACAATCAAAGCTCCGTAATTGTCCATCTCCACGTGGCCAAGGTTTAGGTTCGGGAGTTCATTAGCTTTTGCGGCACTATCTCACAAGGACATGACAATGGCTCTATTACCTTTATGTTCTCAAAGAAGTCACTTTCAGGATTTAGCCACTTGAAGAAAAGTCTCAGGTCCATGCTATCACTGTGAACAGTTTTTGGTTTGTTGTTCTTCCTTCGGTAGAGGATGTATTTCTCAATATCTTTTTTATTGATATGATTGACATTTTTGTTATTGCAGTATTTCAGGAAGGTATAACTTTCCATAGCTTGGTATTGATTATTGTTTCCTTGAAGTTATTAAGGTCAAGGCTCCTGGCATGGTCTTCTAGGGTTTCTTTGTTCTCTCCTTTGACCTCTGGTACATATTTCATACTTTTTAATATGCTTTATATACTTGCAAATATTATGTGACCCTGTATGCAGGGCTTAGGCCCTGTCTCGTAGGAGTTCGTGCGTTCGAATCGAACCTCCCGCACCAGTTTTAGTAATATTTAGGATTTCATTTATGATTATTTCAGTTGTCTTGAAAAGTGATTAATCCAAATCAATTGCAATGCTATCAATCTCTTCCATCTTTTCATTAAAAAGACTAATTACGACCCTGCAACTATCAGAATCCACGGAATATAACTGGTTCGAGTAATTCACTCCCTTAGAAATAGTATTGTATGCTGCCAGGTCAAAACTTGTCTTGTAATTGAAACCATCAATTAACTCATTAGTTTCAGCATCTTCAAGCTGGCATGTTACTGTATATTTACCTTCTTCTGAAGTGGGGTTTGCCACTGTGAAATACACAGACATGCTGTCGGACTCCTGTGGCTTTCTGGTGCTGGACAGGTCGTTACTGTCAACGATGCAGTATCCGTTCTCATAGTTGCCGTCAAATCTCAGCAGTCCTGTATCATTATCTTCGTATCTGTTAGTGAAGGTCAGGCAGCTGAATCCTTTGTCGCTACGGTCTGTAAGGTAGATGGAGCCTTCAGTTGGGTTTTCGGGTGCTTCGCTTATGATCTCTATGGTATATGCCATATTTGAGGGAGAAATATTGTTAACAAGTTTTTCATTGAATTTTTCCCAGCTTACAGGTACTGCAATGTAGCCGTTGTCACTTCCAAAGACACCTTTTGTTATTGCACCGCTGGAATCTGTCAGGTAAATGAACTGATCATCATATCCTGCTGCGAGTATTGCATGGCCTTCCTTTTCTCCATCTGAATTCATGTACTGGAATGCCATGAGGACTGGTTGACCATTATTGATATTACTTTTGATCAGGTCGTCAAATGTTTCATTATCGAAGTCTGTGATGGTCAGTCCCCAAATAGTTCTTTTAATCTGGAGAGAACATGCCTGTTTAGCATAATTTTCAAGGGATCTGTCCGAAGGGTCGTATTGCTCTGAGAATGTGCCGTAATATCCTGAGTTAAAGTAATCTGCTATTTCCCATGTTTCAATATCCTGATTATTGTAATTGAACATCATTGTAAGGCAATAATAAAGGCACCAGTTCGTGTTTCCCTGATTATAGTAAGGGACATCCAGTATTGTGTCAGATGTAGGTGAATTTTCAATTCCGTAATATGTGCCGGTTTCTTCAGTAGAAGCAACATTGCATGTGCATAATATCAAAATAGAAAGCAAAGTCGCTAGTGCTTTGCTTGCATATGTATAGCCACCGCTATTGGTGTTGTGTGGATCCCCCGATCCTATCATACTCCATTAGACTCCTGATCTTGTTTTTTAGGGCGTATGTTAAGATCCGTTTAGGCGACGGTCTTTAAACATCACGCTACAATGCACAGTTTATCTTTGCATACCTGATATGTTTTTTTTTAACCTGTATGGGTATATATACGTAACCGGTATCGAAAATCTACTAATCGTGATAATGATGATATGCGATGTTATTTTGTTTTTAATACATTTTTTGAAACTGGCTGTAATTGTGTAATTGTGCTAATTTACGTAAATACATTGTTTGAAAAGGTGGAATTATTGTCATCTTTCAATTTATGATTAATTTTAAAAATGATTCAATATACTCAATCATTAATTTGGTAAAACATCAAATTTAACTAGTAAGTGTTGGTTATTCCTAGCCAGTTCTCCGCAACGCTTATATAGTAACCCTGATATGTTAGGGTGCTCGCGAGGAGCCCGGTGATGCGGTCAATACATCACGAAAATAAGCTAATCGCAGAGTAGAAGATGAAGTAATAAATTTCATTTCATCATGGCAGGTGTGATCAAAGGTCCGTCCTTTGGCTTCGAACCCCGTGTTCGAAAGCCTTATATATGATGGTAACCTTTGAAGGAGTCCGCGCAAATCGCGCGAAAACACTTACAATCACCGCCTTACAAGTGGAGACTGAAGTTTTTTCAGTCTGACGTTGGATTTGGCAGTTCGGTTAATTCTGACCGGTAGTGTATAACTACAAACAAATTAAGGAATTAACCAAACTTATGTGCAAATAGGAAATTTTCTCTCAAAGAGAGTTCTTTCCGACTGATTCCTAAATGACTTCCAAAAATAAACAATTCTTTGTGTGTGATCAACAATTCTGGTTGATCCTGCCAGAGGTCACTGCTATCAGTATTCGACTAAGCCATGCGAGTCAAATGTTCTTCGTGAACATGGCGTACTGCTCAGTAACACGTGGATAATCTGCCCTAAGGTCAGGTATAACTCCGGGAAACTGGTGATAATCCCTGATAAATCATAGATACTGGAATGTTCTGTGATTCAAAGCTCCGGCGCCTTAGGATGAATCTGCGGTCTATCAGGTTGTAGTGGGTGTAGTGTACCTACTAGCCTACGACGGATACGGGTTGTGAGAGCAAGAGCCCGGAGATGGATTCTGAGACATGAATCCAGGCCCTACGGGGCGCAGCAGGCGCGAAAACTTTACAATGCGGGAAACCGCGATAAGGGGATACTGAGTGCCAGCATATTATGTTGGCTGTCCATATGTATAAATAGCATGTGTTAGCAAGGGCCGGGCAAGACCGGTGCCAGCCGCCGCGGTAACACCGGCGGCCCGAGTGGTGGCCACTATTATTGGGTCTAAAGGGTCCGTAGCCGGTTTGATCAGTCTTCCGGGAAATCTGACAGCTCAACTGTTAGGCTTCTGGGGGATACTGTCAGACTTGGGACCGGGAGAGGTAAGAGGTACTACAGGGGTAGGAGTGAAATCTTGTAATCCTTGTGGGACCACCAGTGGCGAAGGCGTCTTACCAGAACGGGTCCGACGGTGAGGGACGAAAGCTGGGGGCACGAACCGGATTAGATACCCGGGTAGTCCCAGCCGTAAACGATGCTCGCTAGGTGTCTGGGACGGTGCGACCGTTTCAGGTGCCGCAGGGAAGCCGTGAAGCGAGCCACCTGGGAAGTACGGCCGCAAGGCTGAAACTTAAAGGAATTGGCGGGGGAGCACTACAACGGGTGGAGCCTGCGGTTTAATTGGACTCAACGCCGGAAAACTCACCTGGGGCGACAGCAATATGTAGGTCAGGCTGAAGGTCTTACCTGAATCGCTGAGAGGAGGTGCATGGCCGTCGTCAGTTCGTACTGTGAAGCATCCTGTTAAGTCAGGCAACGAGCGAGACCCGTGCCCACTGTTGCCAGCATATCCTTCGGGATGATGGGTACTCTGTGGGGACCGCCGGTGCTAAACCGGAGGAAGGTGCGGGCTACGGTAGGTCAGTATGCCCCGAATCTCCAGGGCTACACGCGGGCTACAATGGTCGGGACAATGGGTCCCTACCCTGAAAAGGGTTGGTAATCTCATAAACCCGCCCGTAGTTCGAATTGAGGGCTGTAACTCGCCCTCATGAAGCTGGAATCCGTAGTAATCGCGTTTCAATATAGCGCGGTGAATACGTCCCTGCTCCTTGCACACACCGCCCGTCAAACCACCCGAGTGAGGTATGGGTGAGGGTATGGACTAGTGCCGTATTCGAACCTAAATTTCGCAAGGGGGGTTAAGTCGTAACAAGGTAGCCGTAGGGGAATCTGCGGCTGGATCACCTCCTAAGCAAGATAGGCACAACGTCTATCACCACTTACCGGTCAGAAATCGAAAGACTGTCAGATTCAAGAAAAAAAGGCAAGATTCAATAAGTGAATCTTCTATGGGCTTGTAGATCAGTTGGAAGATCGTCGCCTTTGCAAGGCGAAGGCCCAGGGTTCGAATCCCTGCAAGTCCATTATTAGTGCACCTACAGAGTAACGTCTGTGGGGAAGGATGAAGCGGCTGAAGCAACAACAGCTGCAATGAAATCGTGTATATGCATGCATATATCAGACGCTCACTGGACAAAGTGAGATGGACTCTGGTAAATATGCCTTCAGGTGGATGGCTCGGCTCAAGAGCTGATGAGGGACGTGCCAAGCTGCGATAAGCCCGGGGTAGGTGCATGGAGCCTATGATCTCGGGATCTCCTAATGGGTCTTCCTAACACATTTTGTGTGTTGATCATCAATGATCGGGAACGCCCCGAATTGAAGCATCTTAGTAGGGGCAGGAAAAGAAATCGAAGAGATGCCGTTAGTAATGGCGAATGAACACGGTAAAGTTCAAACTGAATCCCACTGGTAACATGTGGGAGATGTGGTGTTGTAGGTTTTTTCTAAAGGTCCCACTTGGTTGAAGTTTAACTTTTCTGGAACGTTAGACCATAGAGTGTGATAGTCACGTAAACAACAACCAAAGGATCTGGATTATAACCTGAGTAGCGTGGGTCGGAATTCCCGCGTGAATTTGGGAGGCACCAACTTCCAAAACTAAATACTCCTTGAGACCGATAGCGAACTAGTAGGGTGACCGAAAACTGAAAAGTACCCCAAGAAGGGAGGTTAAAAGTGCCTGAAACCTGGAGGCGATAGAGCGATATGGCGTTAAAGGATCTTTATTACGAAGGAAACAGTCGCGAGGCTGCAGTACGGGTAATATT
Source organism: Methanolobus sediminis (assembly GCF_031312595.1). NCBI lineage: Archaea > Methanobacteriati > Methanobacteriota > Methanomicrobia > Methanosarcinales > Methanosarcinaceae > Methanolobus > Methanolobus sediminis. Next base: position 1,991,236 of record NZ_CP133592.1, read on the forward strand.
GCCAATGTCATATCTTACGTTTTGAAGAACGGGCCAGGGAGTGTATTCAAATGGCGATGGCTAACTTCTAAATAGGAAGCCGAAGCGAAAGCAACATGCTCGCAGTCGTAAGACGAGGAGCGACGTATACAAGTGCGTGGAGTCATTAGGATACGACCCGAAGCCGGGTGATCTAGGCGTGGGCAGGTTGAAGCGTGGCGAAAGCTACGTGGAGGACCGCAAGCGGTATTGATCTGCAAATCATTCGTGTGACCTGCGTCTCGGAGTGAAAGGCTAATCTAACCCGGCATCAGCTGGTTCCTTCCGAAACATGTCGTAGCATGACCTAACTGGAGATAGTCGGTGAAGTAGAGCACTGATTGGTGGTCCCGGGGAAGAAATTCCTCAGCCGCTTGTCAAACTCCAAACTCACCGTCGTCGTAGAAGGTTGGAGTCCGGACTACTGGGGTAAGCTTGTAGTCCGTAAGGGAGACAACCCAGCCCGTGGTTAAGGTCCCAAAGTGTCGACTAAGTGTTAATACTAAAGGGCGTCCTAAGCCCTAGACAGCTGGAAGGTTAGCTTAGAAGCAGCTATCCTTTAAAGAGTGCGTAACAGCCCACCAGTCGAGGTTTGGGGCCCCGAAAATGGACGGGGCTCAAGTCGACCACCGATACCACGGAGCACCGTAAGGTGATCTCGTAGGAAGGCGTTGCGTTCGGGCAGAAGCAGGGCTGTGAAGTCCTGTGGACCGTGCGGAAACGAAAATCCTGGTAATAGTAACAGCATAGATAGGTGAGAATCCTATCCGCCGAAGGGGCTAGGTTTCCTCGGCAATGATCGTCAGCCGAGGGTTAGTCGGTCCTAAGACGTACCGTAATTCGAGTACGCCAAAAGGGAAACAGGTTAATATTCCTGTACCTCATGACAGTGAAACCAACGTTTTTGGGCAGGCCAAGCGGCGCCGTCGCGCCGTCTAAGCAGCGAATCCCGTGGAGAGCCGTAATGGCGAGAAGCGGGCGAATCTGTAATGGCGAAAGTTGGCTGCACCCGGGAACCCGTGAAAAGGGAGTCATGGGTCCGTACCGAGAACTGACACAGGTGCCCCTAGCTGAAAAGGCTAAGGCGTGTCGGAATAATTTGGCTAAGGGAATTCGGCAAATTAGCTCCGTAACTTCGGGAGAAGGAGTGCCTGCTATGAAGATAGCAGGTCGCAGTGACAAGAGAGCTCTAACTGTCTAATATCAACATAGGAGATTGCAAACCCGTAAGGGCTAGTACAATCTCTGAATCCTGCTCAGTGCAGGTACCTGAAACCCCGGTTCAACGGGACGAAGGGCCTGTAAACAGCGGGGGTAACTATGACCCTCTTAAGGTAGCGTAGTACCTTGTCGCTTAATTGGCGACTTGCATGAATGGATCAATGAGAGCTCTACTGTCCCTAGCCAGAGTCCGGTGAAGCTTACTTTCTAGTGCACAGTCTAGAGACCTCTAGGGGGAAGTGAAGACCCCGTGGAGCTTTACTGCAGCCTGTCGTTGGGTTGTGATTTTGGATGTACAGTGTAGGTAGGAGACGTCGAAGTCGGTGCGCCAGCATCGATGGAGTCGCCATTGGGACACTACCCTTCCAGGATTACGACCCTCACTCCGAGAGGAGGACCCCGATAGGTGGGCAGTTTGCCTGGGGCGGGACGCCCTTGAAAAGATATCAAGGGCGCACAAAGGTTGACTCAAGTGGGTCGGAAACCCACTGAAGAGTGCAAGAGCATAAGTCAGCCTGACGTTATTCAGCACAGTAGTGGATGACGAGACGAAAGTCGGTTCTAGCGAACTTTTGAGCTCGCTTGGTGCGAGCCAAAAATGACAGAAAAGTTACCCCGGGGATAATTGAGTTGTTGCCGGCAAGAGCACATATCGACCCGGCAGCTTGCTACTTCGATGTCGGTTCTTTCCATCCTGGCCGTGCAGCAGCGGCCAAGGGTGAGGTTGTTCGCCTATTAAAGGAGATCGTGAGCTGGGTTTAGACCGTCGTGAGACAGGTCGGTTACTATCTACTAGAGGTGTCTGTAGTCTGAGGGTAAGCTACTTTTAGTACGAGAGGAACAGAGTAGCGGCGCCACTGGTGTATCAGTTGTCCGACAGGGCACTGCTGAGCAGCTACGCGCTAAGGAATAAGAGCTGAATGCATCTAAGCTCGAAATCTGACTTGAAAAGAGACTACATTAAGGGTCCCGGTAAAAGACCGGTTTGATAGGGTCGGGATGTACGCACCAAGGCAACGAGGTGTTCAGTCCGCGGCTACTAATAATCCGTGCCTGTCCGTCTTGCTTTGTCCAGGCGAAATCTGATATGTGTGTGAGAGTATACACGGTTTTTTGATAAAGTATTTATACAATGGTTCCATCCATGTATCGCTCATTGCCAAGATGGCGGAGCGGCTACGCAATCGCCTGCAGAGCGATTCCATTCCGGTTCGAATCCGGATCTTGGCTTGACTTTATCGTTCATCGTGAGTGAGTTTGGCGGCCATAGCGGCGGGGTAATTCCTGTACCCATCCCGAACACAGAAGATAAGCCCGCCAGCGTTCCTTATTGTACTGAAGTATGAGAGTCTTCGGGAACTCTGGATCGCTGCCAACTCACTCACAATTGATTCTACTTTTCTAAATACTATATTTTTGATTACAACTTGTCCTGAGCTTTTGGCTATTTTTGATTTTAGTACTATCCTAAAGACTCACTGCACCGCGCAAAGCGCGGCACACAGTAATAATACTAAAAAATAAATCTTATTCTTCAGAAGAAGCCACAATTACATCCTCATCATAAACTCTTCTCTGTGCCTCATGTTTAGCAACTTCAATAAACTCCTCATTAGCTGTTTTCTTACCTGCAACCCATTTATCCATAATTACACAGGTCACAAGGTCACCTGTTACATTAACTGCGGTACGGCTCATGTCAAGTATTCTGTCAACTCCGATTATAAGTGCGATACCTGATGTAGGTATGCCCACACTATTCAGTATCATTGCAAGGATAACAATACCTACTCCTGGTGTTGACGGAGTTCCTATAGAAGCTCCTACTACAGTTATCATGATTAGTAGGAGTTGTCCAAAACTGAGTTCTATGCCAAATGCCTGTGCAAGAAATACTGCCGCTATACTCTGGTAAAGAGCCGTACCATTCATATTGATAGTAGCACCCAGTGGAATCACAAATTGGGATATAGAAGGTCTCACTCCAATATTCTCCTCTGCAGTTTTTATTGAAAGCGGCATAACCGCAGCAGAACTTGATGTGGAAAACGCAAGTAACATCACATCACGAATAGATCTTAGAAAAGTCAATGGATTTTTTCTTGTAACTAAAAGAATGATAAGCATGTACACGATCAACATCAGTAAAAGACCAAGCAACACTGTACCAACGTATACCAGCATTCCCATAAGTGCATCTATTCCCAGATTTAAAGTGAATTTACTGATAAGCCCAAACACAGCAATCGGTGCCAAAAGCATGCTCCAGCGAACAACTGTCATGCTGACTTCCTGAAGGGAGCCCAGCAGCTCAAGCAGTGGCTTTGATTGTACGGGCTGCATGGAAACAAGAGCTACTCCAATAATTATGGAGAATATCACTACCTGTAACATCTGTCCGGTTGCAAGTGATCCAAGGGGATTTGTTGGAACAATTGTAGTTATCATTCCTGGAAGTTCAGCTACATCGAAAGAACCAAGTCCACTACTTTCGGCCTGTGTCGTGTTGGTTGCCATGGTTCCCTGAACAAGTTCAGTGCTGATGTAACTTCCAGGGTTAATTGTAAGTGCAAGTATCAGTCCTATAAGAATTGCAAGGGCTGTGGTAACAAGGAAATAGCCTACGGTTCGAAGGCCAATTTTCTTTAATTGCTCCATATCTTCTCCGGCTGCAATTCCGCGAATAATGGATGCAAAAACAAGTGGTACAACGATCATCTGAAGTAGCGCAAGGAAAAGATATCCTGGAAGTGCCAGCCATTCACCAATAGTGTAAGACATTTCCTGACTCAATATTCCAGTGGATGGCCCAAGTACTAGTCCTGTAATAATGCCCAGTACCATTCCTATTAAGATCTTTAACCAGAGTCTTCCTTTCACAAGCTCCTGAAGATGATAGTTCAGGTTCTTCAGTGAACGCGGATGAATAAGTGTAAGGGGATCCGGTAAGTTGTACCTTCCTGACATGGCTTTACTTTTATTCTTCATCTTTAATTGCATTTATGGTATTTTTACTGAAAGATAGGCATTTATGCAAGTGTGCACTTTATATGATTATTTGTGAGTCATAAGGAGGAATAATATGGGCTTATTCGGCAGAATGGAAACAGTAGTGAAATCTAAAATGAACAAACTTATGGATCGCATGGAAGACCCACGTGAAACACTGGATTACTCCTATGAAAAACAGCTTGAAATGCTCCAGGATGTAAAGCGAGGTGTTGCTGAAGTTACCACATCTAAAAAGAGACTTCAACTGCAGAGATCAAAGCTCCAGCAGAATATCGAGAAACTTGACGGGCAGGCAAAAGAAGCCATTAAAGCAGACCGTGAAGACCTTGCGCGTCTTGCTCTTGAAAGAAAAAGTACTCTTAATATCCAGATACAGGGTTTGGATCAGCAGATAGCTGAACTTGAAAAAGAGCAGGAGAAACTTGTAGCTGCTGAAAAGCGTCTTTCAACCAAGGTAGAGGTTTTCAGGACCAAGAAAGAAACTATAAAGGCGCAGTATTCCGCAGCCGAGGCACAGGTCAAGATCAATGAATCTGTGTCAGGTATAAGTGAAGAAATGGCTGATGTAGGTCTTGCAATTGAAAGAGCTGAGAATAAGACCGAACAGATGAAAGCCCGTGCATCTGCACTCGATGAACTTATCGATACAGGCACACTTGATGATCTGACAAGCAGCGGTGATGATATCGACAGAGAACTTGCAAAGATCAATTCAGCAACAACCGTTGATCTTGAACTTGAACAACTAAAGAAGGAGGCAGGTAAATGATCATAAGAATAGTTGGTGCAGGTCAGTATGAAGTTCCAGAGAGCTTCTATGATGAACTGAATGTCATTGACAATAAGATTGTAGATCTTGTTTCAGAAGGAAACGAGGAAGGATACAAATCCGAGCTTACAAAACTCATAGACAGTATTAAGTCATGTGGAAGCCAGATCGATGATACCGAAATAGTTGAATCAGATATTATTGTCCCACCCGAGGATCTGACATTCGAGGAAGCTAAGGAAGTTTTCAAAGGTGAAGGTATATTTGAGGACTAATTTATTTTAGTCCTTAAATAGGCATACTCCAAAGGGGATACCATTTCCCCACATCTTTTTCTATTGGAAGTTCATTTTCCATCAAAGATTTGAGCCTGAATTCCGTATTATTGTCCCTGTTGTTCTTTCCTCTTGGGGCAAAAGGATAGTAATTTCCCTGCTTGAAATTATATATCCAGTATACAGGTCCGTCACTCTCAAAACGATATACTGCACAGAGTATCTGTTCACCAAATCCCTGTTCAACAAGTGTCTCGGAGATCATGTGAATGTTGGTCACAAGATCCTCGAAATCTTTGTCTCTGAGAATCACCCACATGAAATTATATTCATCTTTCTCTATACTGAAATCAGTGCCTGTTTCTTTAGTACTGAATTGCAATAACTCTTCGATCTCATGTCTGGTATTTTCGTACTTTGACATGTCCATGGACTTAAAACAAATAGCTGCAACAGCAGATGGTTTAAGGTTCAGGTTAAGTTCCAGTGTAATCACTGCTGTTGATATGGCAAAGAGTTTATCAGTCTTCGCTTTAGGTACTCTGCTGCTTCCAAGGACAGAACCCACTAGATCGCGAAAACCCATCAGTACTCTATCTCCCTCTGTATCTTTTCAAGGGCAGCTATTCTTTTTTCCAGGGAAGGATGAGTTGATAACAGGCTCATGACAGATCCTGAAACAGCTGCGGGTATTATGAAAAATGCATTCATTCCTTCAACTTTCCTGAGGTCTTCTGTAGGGACATTTGCCATAGTTCCGCTAATTTTTCTAAGTGCTGAAATAAGCTGTGTAGGCTGGCCTGTTATAAGTGCGGAACCTCTGTCTGCTGCAAATTCTCTGTATCTTGAAAGTGCACGGATAAGCAGGAAACTTATTACCCATACGATTATTGAAATTATCCATACAACTATAAGTCCTCCATTTGAATTTCTGCGATCTCCGCCAAAGCCTCCGAAATATAAACTGTATCTTACAATGTAAAATGCAAGTGTTGAAATGAAACTGGCTATTGTCAAAACTGCCATGTCTCTGTTTTTGACATGGCTTAGCTCATGTGCAAGCACAGCTTCCAGTTCGCCCTGGTCAAGTTTATGCATAAGTCCTGTTGTAACTGCAACTACAGCCTTTTTAGGACTTCTGCCGGTTGCAAAAGCATTTGGTACGGAGGTATTTACAACTGCAACAGTTGGTTTTGGAAGACCGGCTATAACGCAGAGTCTTGTAATTGTTTCATGGAGCTTTGGTTCTTCTGCTTCGGAAACAACATGTGCGCCGGTCGACCATAGCACCAGTTTATCAGAATAGTAATATTGTGCTCCCATAAACAGCATAACAAACAGCAGCATGAAGCTTGCAGATGCATACTGGGAAAGGACTACAAGGAATGCCAGATATACTGCAGCCAGAAGGAACATTGTCAATAACATTCTTCCTTCAAGCCCAAGGTCTTTTTTCCATTCTACCATTTTAGCACCATCTCTCAGTAATTGATATTGGTATTATTAGAATTTTGGGATTTTCACTCTAAGTCCGTTTTTTCCCGGTGAAGAAGTCCTTTCTGCCAGTCGTTTATGATTCTGATGGCAGCTCTGGTTTCATCTATTTCACCTTTCTTCTTCAGGAAATTACATTGAAGTCCTATCATCTCAAGCAAGTCATAAGAGTTTTCATCAGTGAATGTGATCTTGTAGAATGATTCCAGTATTTCCCTGTCCTCTTCAACAAGCTTTTCGATGATTTTCAAGGCCACACCAATTTGGTCTTTAATATGAGTTGAATCTTTTATTCCCAGAAGTCCCTGTATATATTCATCATGCTCATCAAGAGGAAATACACCAGGAGTGTCAAGGAATACAATACGTGAACCTGCATTCACTATCTGTACACCTTTAGTATGACCTGATATTGATGAAGTCGAGGCTTTTCCTCTACCTGCTACTCCGTTTATTACAGAAGACTTTCCGGTATTCGGATAACCAATACAACCAACCTGTATGTCTCTTCCCTGTATATCTGCGACTTCCAGTATTTTATGCCTGAGCATGGTTGTTCCGAATCTCTCTTTCGAAGAAACGAATACAGCTGGGGCTATTTTTGCCATTCTGGATTTTGCTTTTTCAAGTTTTTCCTTTGGGACAAGGTCACACTTGTTCAGTACAATGATAAAACGCTTCTTTGCACGTGCAATATCCTTTTCGATTTCGCTGTTCCTTGTTTCATCTGGAAAACGTGCATCTACAATTTCAAGAAGGACATCAGCTTTCTTTATGACGTCCTTGACCAATAATTTCTGGCTTGCCATGGTATTTCCCGGTATCAGAAAAGTAATTCGTATAGTTAATCTCAGATTAAATAATGGATGTTCATATTCCCTGAAAGGATATATTATCTTTGATAGATATTTCGCATATTCTTCGACCGGTCTTCTGATTTACTAATCTTTATAACAGTATCCAATATATTAAATGGGTTGATAATACGGCTATTATATCTTTTGATTCTTAGTTATGTACAAATTGTAGAACATGTATAGTAACATGTCCGTTTGGAATTATATTTGAGGGAGATAGAACTTCTTCAAACACTCCTTTTGTGCCGGATGAGCTGAGATGAACTGGATTTGCCAGCAGATCATGTTGTCAGGCATGCCTTGATGTTTGGTTATCCAAAGTATGAAGTTCACAGTATTCCCGGTAGGAATCCTGCGGATATAACGTGGAAATAACATTCTTATTTTCTAATCTTATCATTTATTCCTGCTATTCATATTGTTTTTTGTATACAGTTTTGTCGAAATTGTTTTCCATGGCAATTTCTAAAATAGGAATCTATAAATACCATTATGTTTGTTAGAACATAACGCTAGAAATCATGATAGTTAATGGGAATGGACGAATACTTGGAGGCTAAAAATGGCATACAAATCTCAAAAAAACATCCTTGTTGGTATGGCACTTCTGCTCTTTCTGGCAGTTGTGGTACCCTGTTCAGCCACAACCGTCGATATAAGAGGCGAAGCTATTGACACAGGAGCTATTGATGCAGGCAATATATCCTGGGACTATTCCAATTTCCCTGGATTATATTTTGCTGCTAACAAATACACTCAACTTTCTGCAGGTGCCGGGGAACACCTTTACTTTGAAAATGATGATGACGGAGGAAGCCTTTCTCTTGGTTCTGCAAATCCGAATGCTAATGTAATTGATGAAGGGGAGCTGATTTATACTACAAAGCAGGTAGCTTCTAAATACAAAGTCTATTCTGAAGTATCTAACATTACCAGGGTTACCAAATTTTACACTCTTTCATTATTCGGAACCATGTATTGTGCAGTTGATAATGATGCTACAAAGCTTGCAAAAATTTTGATGCAGCAAAGTGATAACGATAAGAAGACCATGAAAAGTGGTGAAGAGTGGTCAATGAAGAACGGTTACTCACTGGTGATGAATGCTGTTGATGTAGACGGTTCTAAGTGCTATATGACATTGTACAAGAATGGCGAGGTGCTTGACACTGGTGTGGTTTCCACAGACGGAAGTAATGATGATAAAATATACTTTGTTGAAGATGAATGTTCAGACGGTTCCGATCATATATATTTCCTGACTTATGTGGATTCTATTTTTGCAGGAAAGGAAGATAACTTTGCAGTTCTCAAGTATACATGGCTTTCTGATAAGGATAGTTATATGGAAGTTTCATCTGGTGACGAGTTTGGGAACTTTGAAGTTGATGAAGCATTTGCAAGCGGATTAAAATTATCAAATAGCAATTCCATCTCTATCAACGTTAATGCAGGTACAGCAACTCCAATTACAGGAGACCTGTACTTTAAGGCATCTGATGAAGGAAAAGGTAGTAACGGTGGTTATGTTTTCTATCCTGTAAAGGTACTTACTGTAGAAGACTCATCTTCAATGACTGTAAGCAAAGCTGAAGATACAGCTGTCAATGAATCCTCCTCTGATTCGGATGAAGTGGTTGTTGATATGTCTTCAGATTCAAATGACGGATCCGATATATCTGGTAATACCAATAGTGCATCTGAAAATGACAACGGATCTTCTGCTATTGAAACAAAAGCTGTTGAAAATTCAGTTCCGGGGTTTGAATTACCACTTGCAGTAATTTCAATCTCACTTGTGTTTCTTCTTCGTAGAACAACCCTCAAATAAGAAAATGTGGCCTAAGGCCAATTAGGGATATATCTCTCTGAAAGTTCCAGACACTTGATTAAAAGTGTTCTTTCTTTTTTCTTTCATAAATCACGACTACTCGCCTGTTCTCATTGATTCTTTTTAGATACATGGTGTCTTAGTTACTGCAATATTGCAAACATTAGTATTATTGAATTATTACTGTTCTCAGTAATGCTTAAGTATTAGATAAACACTTAAAAAGAGACTGCAAAATTATTTAGACCAGTTGCTAAACTGTTTAAGTCTAGTTATTTATACGCCTATCAAACTATTAATTAATCTGCATATTGTAAACTCTGACAAACGACGCAATGCCTATTCAGAATGTTGAAATGTTACTGTTTTAACCATCCATATAATTAATTATGACACTCTCAGATAAACCCCGGGTTCTAGTTGTGGACGATGAACCAATGAATGTTGAGTTGCTTCAGGCTTACCTTTCTGAAGATTATGAAGTTTTACCTGCTTATAATGGTCATGAAGCACTGGATATCGTTTTCAAAGAGTTGCCGGATATTGTTCTTCTTGATGTAATGATGCCTGATATCAATGGTTATCAGGTCTGTGAAAAGATTAAGAGTTCTGAGATCACTCAGTTCATTCCCGTGGTTCTTGTTACTGCTCTTTCCGGGAGGGAAGACCGTTTAAGAGGTATTGAGTCACAGGCTGACGATTTTCTTACAAAACCTGTTGACAGGCTTGAACTTAAAATGAGAGTAAAGTCTCTTTTCCGTATTAAAAGTCTTCATGACAACGTGATTATGGAGCGTGATCAGGCACAGAATTACCTGGATGTCGCAGCTGTAATGATGCTTGCACTTGACTGCAGCCAGAATATAACTCTCATTAATAAAAGAGGACTTGAGATTCTGGGTTATGGGGAATCAGAGGTTATCGGAAAGAATCTTATGGAACAATTCATTCCGGATTCTTCAAGGTCTGAGATGGAAATCCATTTCTTAAATTCATTGAACGCTTCAGGTGCCGGGAGCACTTATTATGAGTGTCCGGTAATAACTAAAAATAGTGAAGAGAGAATGGTCAACTGGTATTCCAAGCCACTCACTGATGAAGGCGGTAAGGTTATTGGTGTTCTTTTTTCAGGCCAGGACATCACTATCAGGAAAAAAGCGGAAGAGAAGCTAAGGGAGCAGACGCATGCCATGGAAGCTTCTGTAGATGGCATGGCAATTCTTGATGAAAAAGGAATTTACAATTATGTCAATGCTGCTCATGCCCGTATATTCGGTTATGATAATCCCAGAGAACTGATTGGTAAAAAATGGGATCTGCTCTACAATCCATCTCAGGTTAGCTTGTTCAAATCCACTATTTTGCCGGAATTCAAAAAGAAAGGTAAGTGGCAGGGCGAGTTGATTGGTAGAAGAAAGGATGATAGTACATTTTTCCAGGAAATATCACTGACAGCCTTTGATAAAGGTCTGATCTCAGTTGTAAGGGATATATCCAAAAGAAAGGAAGTAGAGTCTCAGCTGAATGACTATGCAGCTAGGCTCAAAAGCTCCAACGAACTCAAAGACTTGTTTACTGATATTCTCCGTCATGACTTATTAAATCCGGCAGGCGTTGTAAAAGGTTTTTCTGACATGTTGCTCAACGAGGAAAAAGATGAGAACAAAAGATATAAGATTCAACTTATTGATAACAATATAACCCGCCTCATTGAAATGATAGAATCCGCTGCAAAGTTTGCCAAACTTGAAGATATGGATAAGCTGGAGTTCAAGTCAATGGATATTGGTCCGATTCTCTCCAATGTTGTCAAGGAACTCAAACCACAACTCTCAGCAAAGAATATTACTCTTGATATGAGAGCTTCCGGGACTTATCCTGCAGTAATAAATCCTCTTATTAGTGGTGTTTTTACTAATTTCATCTCCAATGCTATCAAATATGGTCCTTCTGGCAGCGTTGTAACTGTGGATATCATGGATATTGGTGATGAATGGAAAATTATGATATCTGATCAGGGTGAAGGTATTCCTGATATGGATAAAGATCTTATCTTCAATCGTTTCCAGCGTCTTGCCGAGAAAAAGAAGGCTGTTAAAGGCTCAGGACTCGGCCTTGCTATTGCAAAAAGGATAGTTGAACTACACGGTGGGGGTATAGGTGTGGAAGACAATCACTCAGGAAAAGGTAGTTCTTTCTGGGCAACAGTAAAAAAAGCATGAGGGGGTTATTTTCCAATATCCTCATACCAGATGTCTGGTTTTTCATGAATGAATTTTTCCATGAGTTCTTTACATTCATCAATATCGAGGTCAATTACTTCAACACCGTGTTCTTTCATGAACTCTGCAGCACCATCAAATGTTTTTGATTCACCAGCAATGACTTTTTTTATACCAAACTGTACAATTGCTCCGGCACAGAGATAACATGGCATTAGTGTGGAGTATATTGTAGTTCCCTGATATTTTCCAATCCTTCCTGCATTGCGTATGCAGTCTATTTCCGCATGTGCCAGAGGGTCACCCTGCTGAACTCTTCTGTTATGACCTCTGCCAATTATTTTTCCTTCTTTCACAAGGACTGACCCAATAGGTATTCCACCTTCTTCCAGTCCCTTTTTAGCTTCATCAATAGCTACCTGCATGAATTCGTCCATAATATTCCTCTTCAAGTCTTACAGAGTATGTAATATGATTCGGACTAATATATTAATTATCATTCAGGAATAAGGGAAAATAGGATCAAGATCGACAGAAGAAAAGTAATGGAAGAAAAACAGAAATTTGAATGTATGCTCTCGCATACTTTTTGTTTTTAAAGAGATAACATTAAGTTTCCAAAGAAACAGCTGTCTTCATGGGCGCTGATTGCTGCCGGTTTAAGAAGTGATATTCCTTTGTTCATTGTCTTTGATGCTGTAAGTATATCCATGAGTGACAGTTTTCCGGATTCAAATCCATCACCAACTGTTTTCATACCTTCAATAAATCCTTCTTCAATGATATCAACCGGATCAATGCCTGACCTTATTGTCTCCATTGCTACATTTGTTGCTTCAGCATCGTTGAAGTTAATTACAGAATTTTTAGCCTTATTGATAAGCTCTCTCTTTGCAGAATCATTATCATTCATGATTTCATCATTCCTCAGACATTATTCTTTGAAATTGAAAGGTTTGCTTTCTAAACAGGTGTTCCTGCTCGGCCTTCTCTATATTTCATTTGTCATAAGAATCTTGTCTACCAGAATTATATATCTGTCATGTAAATATATAGTCTCAATATATGAATGAGGTTTAAAAAAAGTAGGAGTTAAATTCTCATTTTTTAATTCTGAAAACACGGTCATTTTTGCGTACAATATCCTCAACAGCAAGTCCTATTTCATTTCCTCTTTCCACAGAATTTACTGCTTTGCCTTCCAGGGCAATGGATGTGACTTCCTGTTCCAGATATGTAGTACTACCCTCGATAATGATCCTATCGCCATTCTCAAGTCCCTGCTCAAGAAGTTTAACTGCTGCAGCAGACTGCTTTGGATAATAGTTTGTTACTATTCCCACAGCTTCGCGTTTAACAGGGGATGCATTCATGTCGAAATCAAATGCCAGGCTATCAGGTCCCGGATATCCGAAATAGAATCCAGTTGAAAATCCTCTGTTGTACTCAAGTGCCATTTTCTCTTTGAGTGGAAGTACTTTGTCTTTGGTAAAGTTCCCTTCTTTGAACAGGTCAATGGCTTTTCGATAAGACTCAGATACGGTTGCAGTATATCCCGGATTACGTAATCTTCCCTCAACCTTGAATGAGTCAATTCCGGCTTTTACAAGTTCGGGTATGTACTCGATCATGCAAAGGTCCTTTGCGCTCATAAGGTATTTTCCTTCAATATCGACTATTGCACCGTTATCTGAATGAAGGGACCATTCCCATCTGCACGGCTGGCTGCATTCTCCACAATTTCCTGATTTTCCAAGTAGGTATGCTGAAAGATAGCATCTGCCTGATATTGCCTGACACATTGCACCATGTACGAATGCTTCAAGTTCCATCTTTGTGTCTTTTTTGATTTCTGCAATCTGCTCAAGGCTAAGTTCTCTTGCAAGTACAACCCGGCTGGCTCCCAGTGACCTGTAGAACTCTGCTGTAATCTGGTTTGAGACATTTGCCTGCGTCGATATATGTACACGAAGGTCCTTTTCTGCTGCTTTGGTTATAGTGGCAGGGTCCCATGCGATAACAGCATCTACTTCTGCAGAGGCTGCACATTCTAATACTTCATCAAGTTCGGTGAGATTATCCGGATATATTACGGAGTTCACTGCCATATAACCTTTAAGTCCCTGAGCATGAATTTCATCAATAAAAGAAGCAAGGTTTTCAGTAGTTATCTCCTGTGCCCGTGACCTGAGACTGAGTCTGTCCAGGGAAAAATAAACTGCATCTGCGTGTTGCTGGCATGCTTTGAGAGCTGCAAAATTTCTAACACCCATTATAAGTTCGGGTATTTCAGATTTCTTAGATTCCTTGAACATTGGTGTATGGATTCAAATTAAGCTTTAAATCATTTGTGTTGGAAATCAAGTTAGGTTGTTTAAATGGCAATTTTTGTTCGAAGCCGGGAACTTATATATACTATAATACACTATATTGCAATATCAAGTAATATTAGGGTTGCCTAATTTCAAGAGGAAACTTAAACTCATATTCCTCAGACAACTTCTAAAAAACAAATGAGGTAAAAAATGGCTCCAATAATACCACTTGCTATGATGCCTGAAGGTAAAGATAGTAAGATCATTTCTATTAATGCAGGTAAATGTCTCATTAATCGTCTCAGGTCAATGGGCTTTATTGAGAATACTCTGCTCAAAGTCAAAAAAGGTGTCAATGGTTCTCTTATTGTGTCCATAAACGGTTGTGACTATGCGCTGGGCATGGGTATGGCCACAAAGATCATGGTGCAGGAATATTCTGCATAATATTGTTTTTTTTAAAAGAAGAAAAATGAAGCTAGAAAGCTTCATTGGTTTTTGTTTAATCGAATGTATCAGAGTTTACTCTTTCTTTTAATGAAAGATGAAAGCAAGAAATAAACTAAGGATTTTAAAAATCCTTCTTATTGCCGCTTGGTCCGCGCATATATTTTCCAAGTTCGGAATCAACAAGTTCTAAACCATTGAACACAGGTCCATCCTTGCAGACTCTTAAGCCTTTCTTATCCATGCAGCAGGCACCACATACTCCTATTCCGCATTTGAAATACCTGTGAAGGCTGAACTCTGTTTTTTCAAGTGCATCTTCTTTTTCAAGCATACTGAAGATGCATTTCATCATCATTTCAGGACCACATGTGTAGATTCTGTCATAGGCAGAAATGTCTGCTTCTCCAAGCACGTCAGTTACAAAACCGCACCTGTGGGCAGAACCATCATCTGTTGTTATGTGAAGTTCGCCACAAGATGAGAATTTATCCACAAAAAGCAGTTCTTCAGAATTTCTGGCTCCAAGGATAGTAGTTATGCACACGCCTTCAGAAGCTGCATGATTTGCCAGAGCTACAATAGGTACAGTACCGACTCCGCCTGCAATGAGCAGTATTTTCTCATCTTTATCCGGAAGTGTGAAACCTTTTCCGAAAGGTCCTCTAATTCCAAGAGTATCTCCTTCACTGAGCTTGAATAGCTTCTCGGTTGCATCTCCTACCTTCTGCACAGTGATGGAGTTCTTGCTTGCTAATCCCATGGGAATTTCATCAACTCCATGTATCCATACCATTACAAATTGTCCAGGTACGGCTTCATCAAAGGATTTGTCAAAAACAAAAGTCCTTGTGGATGGAGTTTCCTTGATGATCTTAGTAATTTTGACGTTAATGGGGTACATTATATCCTCTCATGTGCAAGTCCGATGATATCTGTTATATCCTTGTATCCTCTTTCAGCGACGAACGTCTCAATTCCGGTTGCAATTGAGCTGAAGATCTCAATTCCTTCATGAACTGCTGAACCTATCTGGACCGCATTTGCTCCTGCCATCATCATTTCAATGGCATCCTGCCAGGTGTAAATGCCTCCAACACCTATGACTGGTATATCGAGGGCTGTGTAAAGGTCATAAACACATTTGATTGCAACTGGTTTCACAGCTTTTCCGGAAAGTCCGCCGAATCTATTTCCAAGAATGGGATATCCACTTTCAATGTCAATAGCCATTCCTTTTACAGTATTTATAGCAACAACTGCGTCAGCTCCTCCTCTTTGAGCTGCGTCTCCAATTGTCACTATGTCTGTGACGTTAGGTGTTAGTTTCACCCATACTGGAATGTCTACTGCATCTTTTACTGCGGCTGTGATACTTTCAACTGCATCCGGGTTGCTTCCAACAGATGCACCATATCCAAGTGCATGAGGGCAGCTTACATTCAGTTCAAAAGCATCAGGATTTGACTCAAGAAGGCCCTGAGCAACATCTACAAACTCTTCTTCAGTTCCACCGAATATGCTTGCAATAACCGGGGTGTCAGTTTCTTTCTTTGCAATCGCAAGCTCGTTCTTAAAATCAGGATATGATGGATTTGGTAATCCCATAGCATTCAAAAATCCATAACCAAGGTCTATCATACTGGGGTTCTTGTGCCCTTCCTTTGGTTCTGGTCCAATGGACTTTGTAACCACGGCACCAGCTCCTTCCTTTGCCACGCGGGCAAGGGATGCACCGGTGGTTCCCATTATGCCGGCTGCCAGTATGGTTGGATTTTCAAGTTCAATTCCGGTAATCTTAATCATATTGTCCCTGCACCTCTGCGGCTGTTCCTGCACTCAACTGGCAGACTGCTCTTTGCACAAGTTCCTTGCCACCCATTTGTACAAGTTCTTTTGCTATCATTCTGGCATGTTCCTGATAAGTTTCAGCCAGGATGACTTCTTCTATACGGACATGTTCAGAACCATCGAGTGCAAGCACTTCACAGCACACACTGATCTCATCTTCGTTGATAAATTGAGCAAAGGAACCTATTGGTGCAGTACATCCACCTTCTACATCGGTGATAACTATACGCTCTATCTCTGTCTCAATTCGGGTCTGCTGGTGGTCCAGGTTAGAAGTTACTTCTTCCGCCTCGCTTCCGGCAGGTGTGACAACAGCTATTGTTCCCTGGTTTGCGGAAGGACAGAAGAACTGTGGATCAAGACGTTCCACATCCATTTCCCAGCCCATTCTCTGAAGACCTGCTTCTGCAAGCAGAATTCCGTCGTAAAGTCCCTCTTCAAGTTTCCTTATTCTTGTGTTGATATTTCCTCTGAGATCCTGTACATGGAGATCGGGTCTGTATCTGAGAATCTGTGCTCTTCTGCGCATGGATGTAGTACCAAGGACTGCTCCTTCAGGAAGCTCATTTATCCTTGTTCCGTCAGTCGTAAGAAGTACATCATATGGTGAATCGCGCTTTAGCACCGCGGATGTAGCAAGCTCTTCAGGTCTGATAGTCGGAAGGTCCTTCATGGAGTGAACTGATATATCTATCTCTCCATCGATCATCCTGTCATCCAGTTCCCTGACAAAGGCACCGACTCCTGCAACTTCGTGTAGTGGTCTGTCTGTGAAAGTGTCACCGGATGTTTTGATTATCTTCCGGGTTGTGCTGACACCCAGTTCTGCAAGCATGCCTTCAATGGTCTCTGTCTGTGCAAGAGCCAGGGCACTTCCACGGGTTCCTATTATCATATGAATTCACCGTTCATTTAAGATTTGCTTCGTATGCGGAGAGTGTCTTTTCAATATCCTCTTCGCTGTGTGCAGTTGAAATGAAATTTGTCTCAAACTGTGATGGTGGCAGGAAAACACCACTGTCAAGCATCTTGAAGAAGAACTTCAGGTATCCTTCCTTGTCACACTTGAGAACATCCTGATAGTTCAGTGGTTTGTCTCCAAAGAATATCTTGAACATTGAAGCAATTCCAACTACGTTATAATCGAGATTAAGGTCTGCAACAATCTCGGACAACCTGCTTCTCATCATATCACCGGTTGCATTGAGGTTCTTGTGTACTTCTTCTTTTTCAAGTACATCAATTACTGTAAGTCCTGCTGCAACTGAAGCCGGGCTTCCGCTGAAGGTTCCTGCCTGGTATACGCTTCCGGAAGGTGCTATCATTTCTATAATCTCTTTCTTTCCTCCGAAAACACCAATTGGCATTCCTCCGCCAACGATCTTACCAAGTGTTGTCATATCAGGTGTAACGCCGAAATATTCCTGTGCTCCACCCATCGCAAGCCTGAAACCTGTGATAACTTCATCAAAGATGAGTACAACATCATTTTCCTCTGTGACCTTGCGTACATCTTTCAGGAAATCTCCTTCCGGAAGTACAGGACCGATGTTGCCCATGACTGGTTCCAGTATTACTGCTGCCATATCATCCTGGTTCTTTTCAATTACCTGTGTTAGAGCTTCAATATCATTGAATGGTACCTGAAGAGTGTTCTTTGTGAAATCTTCCGGGATTCCAAGTGAATCTGGTTTACCAAGTGTTGTTGCACCTGATCCGGCCTTAACAAGTACTGCATCGTGTGCACCGTGGAATCCACCTTCTATCTTTACGAACTTGTTCTTGCCTGTGAATCCCCTTGCTGCACGAAGTGCGCTCATTGTTGCTTCAGTTCCTGTTGAAACAAACCTGAGCATGTCGATACTTGGATAAAGTGAAACGATCTTTTCAGCAAGGTTAACTTCCAGGTCTGTTGGTGTGCCGTAGAGCCATCCTTTTTCAAGCTGGTTGATTATTGCCTGCTTGATTGTTGGGTTTGCATGTCCCAGAATGTTTGGTCCGTATGCAAGACAGTAGTCGATGTATTCATTTCCATCGATATCTTTTATTTTAGAACCGTTTGCTGATTCTGTGTAGAATGGGTATGGTTTGATAGCTCTTACCGGACTGCTGACTCCTCCTGGGAGGAGTGTCCTTGCTTTGTTGTATAGATCTCTGGACTTATCTAATGACATAAAAACACCATATTTGTTATTGAGTAAAAGGATGTGATTTTTAAATTAAATACGCCTTAATTTCTTTGTTTTAACTCTTATGAGCTCAGAATTTTGCCAGTAAAGCTTCAACACTATTTTTTGCTCTTCCTTCAATTGATTCATTGAATATCTCTTCTGCTTTATCTCTATAGCTTGAATCTCCTGCTATAAGGTACGCTCTTCTCAAATAATCAATGGCAAGAAGTGGATTTTTCTCAAGTTCATTTGCCATTGAATCATAATATTTTGGCAATTCAAAAAATGTATTAAAGAATTTATCCATTTTATCTTCGAATTTTTGCCCATATTCGATATATTCGGTCCTGACAAAATCTGATGGCACTTTCGCTTCCTTTGTTTTAATTACTAATGTTTCTTTACCATAAGCCTGCATAAGGCCTATTTCATAGAATATGTTGGACAAAGTGAGAGGTGGCATGTTATTATCTATGATTGCAATACCCAAGGGAACTGCTACTATTAGGTTCCATATTTTCATAAGGAAATCTTTGCCCGTAACCACACTTTCTGCATCAATATCCTCTATCTGATATTTCTCCAATACTTTCCTCAGTGAATCTCTAATAGTCAGTATTTCACCTGAAACTGGCTCACCAAGTTTAGTCATTATGAAACAGGTCCTTGGACGATAATTTATATGATTGGTGTGTACATCACCATCATTTGGCCTATAAAGAATCATCAGTTCCTCTTTCTTGCAATTGGTATATTTTTGTAAGGACCTTCTGATTTCTTATGGTCTAATATTTTCCCGGCAGCCCTGTCTATTTTTACATACCTTCCAGATTTTGGATTTTTAATCTGGACAATATCTTTCTTTACCATAGCAAACACGCTTTCTTTTTCTTTTTTGTATCTAGTAGTTTTGACTTTATATGAATGTCGATAATTAGAAAGCTCTTAATCATTTTAACATCTCTGCCATTTCCTTGGCAAAATAGGTAATTATCATATCAGCACCTGCACGCTTGATAGACATCAGTGACTCATACATCACCTTTTTCTCATCAAGCCAGCCATTTTGTGCTGCTGCCTTAAGCATTGAGTATTCGCCACTAACATTGTAGGCTGCCGTTGGAATTTCAAATTCGGTCTTGAGACGGTATAATATATCAAGATATGGAAGCGCCGGTTTGACCATGATTATGTCAGCTCCTTCCTCTATATCAAGTGCTGCTTCCATGAGTGCCTCATCAGAATTTGCAGGATCCATCTGGTGTGTGGATCTGTCTCCAAAGCAGCATCCTGAACCTGCTGCATCCCTGAAGGGTCCGTAGAATGATGATGAATATTTTGCAGCATAGGACATAATTGGGATATTATAGTAATTATTTTCGTCAAGTGCGCTGCGAATCGCAGATATCATACCATCCATCATTCCTGATGGGGCCACCATGTCAGCACCGGCCTTTACGTGACTGACTGCCGTTTTTCCCAGTAGTGGAAGTGTGGGGTCATTCATTATTTCTTCAGTATCGAAATCGACCATTCCACAGTGGCCATGGCTGGTGTATTCGCACAGGCAGACATCGGTTATTACAAGCATATCCTTGCCGAGCTCATTTTTGATCTCACGTATGGCGCGCTGCACAACATCATCATCTCCCCATGCAGAGCTTCCATGTTCATCTTTTTTTTCCGGGATGCCGAAAAGTAATATGGCAGGTATGCCAAGGTCGGCAGCTTCCTTTGCTTCATCGGCAATTCTCTCAACCGGCAGATTATAAATGCCAGGCATTGATGCGACTTCCTGCGGAGCATCTATTGTCTCATTGGCAAAAACAGGGTATATCAGGTCATCTACGGACAATGAAGTCTCACGTACCAGGTCTCTAATCTTGCCGCTTCTCAGCCTTCTCATTCTGTGCTCGGGGAACATTTTACCAGCTCATTCTCTTCTTTAATGTTAGATCTATTAGCGATAAATACTCTGGCAACAGACTCCAGCAGCTCGTCGTCACCAATTTCTGCTGCATACCTGATAATTTTGGTAGGCTCTGCCAGCATTTTATTGATAATTGAATGTGTCAGGTCTTCTATGATCTGTTTTTCAGTGTCACCAATCGTATGGTAAGCACCAAGTTTTGTGATGGCTTTATCTTTTTCATTCACACGGAGTTTGTATGACTGGGCATACAGTTCAGATACGAGTGTGTCTGCTCTCTGTCTTTTGTATTGTTTGATCAGAAGATCGAATTCCTCATCGATAATGGACTGGGCTTTTTTAGCCTCTTCCATTCTCAGTTCCAGATTTTTCTCATTTATGACTCTCAGGTTATCTATATTATAGAGAGTCACATGTGGGATATCATCGATTGAAGGGTCAATATCCCTGGGGTTTGCTATATCAATTAGAAGAAGTTCTTTTTCCCTGAAACTCATTGCCTTTTCGACCTGTTCATATTTCAGGACATAGTGGGGTGCACCGGTTGCACTAATAACGACATCAGCTCTTCTGAGATTCTCATCGATCTGGTCAAAGTGTACTGCATGTCCTCCCATCTCATCAGCAAGGTTCTTTGCAGCTTCGTATGTACGGTTGGCAATGTACATCAGTTCGATCTCCCTGTGGGAAAGTGCACGGGTGACAAGTGTCCCCATTTCTCCTGTACCAATAACAAGTACCATCTTGTTCTTGAGGTCGCCAACGGTGTCTTCTGCAAGGTCTACTGATGCTGATGCAATTGAAAGTGCACCACGGTTGATCTCGGTCTCGGTTCTGACACGTTTACCTACCTGAATGGCTTTACTGAATGCTGTATCAAGCATTTTGCCGGAGGTTCCGAGTTTCTTGGCAACAAGGTAGAGGTCTTTAATCTGACCGAGGATCTGGTCTTCACCGATTATCATAGATTCAAGACCACATGCAAGCCTGAGCAGGTGCATGATGGATTCTTCGTGCTCAAAAAAGTCTATTATATTAGAAGAAAGTCCCATTTTCTTGGCAAACTGGAACAGGACAGTACTGCCTTTCGGTGAAACAACATATATTTCCACGCGGTTGCAGGTCTTGAGCACAACACACTCACAAACAAGATCAAGAGAATGAAGGTCCTTGAGCATTTTTTCTATGTCCCCTTCCCATGCTTCCTCGATCTCCTCGACAGTTGCTTTGGAATGGGTTATCACCATACTGGTTATTTCAGTCATGGTTACCTCGTGTTTTACAATAATTCAAATAGCGGTGTCTGTGGTACATGTTCATCTGACTTTCTCGCTTATTTTCTTCCTTACTATACCCTGTGCTGTATTAAACCCTTTTTCATATGATTCTTTAAGCCCTTCCCACACGTCCTCACTCTCAAGAATGTCCCACAAAATCTCTTTTCTGTCTTTCTGGTCGGGAACTTCGCCTTTTAGGTAAGTCCGCATTTCGTCCTGGATTTTGATCATGTCAGCAAATTCAGGTGTAATGATCTTCTCCACCTGCTGGCGTGTAAATCTTGAAAAGGCAGGGCTTGAGCCGGTGGTGGATATACTTATAGTAAGTCCTCCACGTTTTATCACAGCAGGCACAGTGACATCACCAATGGCATCTACTTCGTTTGTCAGTATCCCGAAGGGTTTAGACAGAATAACAATTCTTTCATTTATGCTTCTGTCGTTGGTGGCAGGAATTACAAGGAATGCATCTCTGATGATATCGTTTATCTCTTCATCGGTGAGCTTTCCTGCATCTGCTTTGATTAGCTTGATGCCGTATTTTTCTTCAAGCTTAAAAAAAACATCATTAAAGCTACGACTGACTACCGTAACTTTTGCATACTCTGAGAACAGGTTAGCTTTTCTTTCCCCGACAGATCCACTTCCGAATATCACGACTTTCTTGTCGCTCATATCTATCAGCAGTGGCAGGAAGTGGTTCTTGTCTTTCATATCTCCATCTCCGGAAATGATTGCCTTCTGCTTTTCCCGGTAAAATTAGTTAAAGATTGCGATTACAACCTAACTCCAGTTTTCTTGAATTCCCTGTCACTGAAAAGAAGTTTATAATCTTTGATTCCAGTTGCCTCGGATATCCTTGCTGCAACTTCTTCGCAGTCTTCCTTTGTATAAGAGTGAACCATTGCAAACAGGTTATAATCCCATCCAGGGGCTCGTGGTCTTTCATAGCAGTGTGTCACTTCGGAGAATCCTGCCATTATCGTACCAACTTCCTCTGTCCTTTCATCAGGTACATTCCAGACGCACATTGCATTTGCAACGATTCCAATGTCTCTGTGTCCGACTGATGCACCGAACCTGCGGATAACATTTTCTTCCTGCATCTTTTTGAGGCGGTCTATTATTTCCTGCTCACTGATTCCAAGCTCACTGGCAATATCTGTAAAAGGTGATCTTTTAAGCGGGATGCCGTTCTGTGTCATTTTGATTATTTTCTCATCAATGTCATCCAGATTATTTGCCATATTTTGTCACCTCTCATTTAATGTTGAACTTGACTCCGATCTTGAACAGTTTTTTTGTTGGAAGGTCAACAAAATCCAGTCCGGTCTTTTCCTGCAGCTCTTCTAATATCGTATCTATCCTTTCTCTGTTAACTGCAGAAATGGTGAACCACACGTTGAATTTCTCTGGTCTGTGGTAGTTGTGTGACACTTCATGATATGCGTTGATGTATTCTGCCACCTCGTCAACCTTTTCCTCAGGAACACTTACAGCTACAAGCGTGCTTGTACCCCCTACTCCTTTGCGGTTGATTATTGGTCCGATCTTCCTGACAGCACCTTCATTGTGCAGCCTGTCAAGCCTTTCAATTACTTCATCTTCACTAATACCCAGTTCTTCTCCTAGTTTTTTATAAGGCTCTGTTTCCAGGGGAAAATCAAACTGGATAGTATTGAGTATCTTTTTATCGGTATCATCAAGAAATATCATTCAAATCACTGTTTTTTAGGTACATATATACAGTATGGCTCTTCTTCCAGATAGTCGCCTGTGGCAGCATAAGCACGTGCACGACAGCCTCCGCATACTGTATTATATTCGCATATTCCACACTTTCCCTTGAGTTTTGAGACATCACGCAGGTCGTTGAATACTTTAGAATTCTCCCAGATATCCTTAAAACTCTGCTCTTTTATGTTTCCGGCAAGTGCAGGAAGGTATCCGCAAGGGTAAACGTCTCCTGTGCTTGATATAAAACAAAAGCCAGTTCCTCCAAGACATCCCTTTGTCATTGCTTCGTAACCATGGGTCTTGACACTTATTTCAATTCCTTCCTTCTCTGCACGCTGACGCATTATCCTGAAATAATGGGGCGCACAGGTTGCTTTGAGTTGAATGCCTGCATCCTTTTGTCTGTCGTAGAACCAGTTGAGTATCCTTTCATATTCTACTGGCGGGATTTCATCATTCTCAAGCTCTTTACCTCTGCCGGTTGGTACAAGCAGGAAGATATGAAGGGCGTCTGCACCAAGTTCCTTTGCCATTTCCAGTATGGATGGAATTTCATCAATGGTGCGTTTTGTGATGGTTGGGTTTATCTGGAAGCCTATGCCTGCGTCTTTAAGGTTCTCTATGCCATTCAGTGCACCATCAAATGCTCCGGGCATGCAACGGAAGTCATCGTGCGTTTTGGAACTTGAACCGTCAAGGCTTATACTTACTCTTTGTATGCCAACACTTTTGATTTTGTCTGCCATTTCTGGTGTGACCAAAGTTCCGTTTGTTGCCATGGCAACACGCAGACCTTTTTCCGTGGCATATTTTGCAATCTCGAATATGTCATCCCTTACCAGTGGTTCCCCACCACTTAGTATGAGTATTGGGTTTCCCATTTCCTTTATTTCATCTATTAAATGGAGTGCTTCTTCAGTTGTAAGTTCGCCCTCAGGTTTTTTCTCAGTGGATGAACCTCTGCAGTGTTTGCACGAAAGGTTACATCCTGCTGTTGTTTCCCAGGCAATGAGTCTTGGAGGTTTTACCATAATTGATCATGAATGTTTTTTGTTCGTATGTCGACTTATATTACCTATTTATAGGATGGGACTATACTACTGCACACCCATATTAATACTTGATTATCAGGCTGAGCCATCAATCTATAAATTGGTCTATTCGTGCCTGATTATTGATGGAAGGGTTCGTCTTAATGCCTATGACGAACAAATAGGCTGATATAGAGGTGATTCTTTATAGGCGCGTTAGAGATTGCATTTGCAATTATGTGGATTACATTGCTGGCGTATGCAGTATATGTTATTAGTTCCCGCAGAAAGCTGGTGCTTCAATGTAGTAAGACAGAAAATTTATCCTGATAATCGATCATTGTAGGGTGCTTCCTATGGATAAAACACAAAAAACGATAGTTGCAGTTGCTTTCATTGCCGTTGTTGGTTTTGTAGGTCTCTGGAATGTTGACCTTTCACAGGGATATCATATGGTATCTGATATATCCCAGAACTCAGCGGAGTTTGTAGGGCATGATGTCAACACAATGGGCATGATCAAGAATGGAACTCTTGATATTTCTACTGATGGCACTTTTTTTGCACTTCAGGATCTTGAAGAACCTTCTTATGAGATTTATGTGGAATATACCGGTTCTCTCCCGGCCAATCTTGCAGAGGGGCAAAGTGTTAGTATAAGCGGAAAAATGCTTTCTCCAACCATGGTTGAAGCAAGCCAGATAGTTATGAGTTGTCCTTCAAAATATTCAGAATAAACAGGCGTGGTTATGGTGCAAATAGAAGATCTGGACGAATATCAGCTGATTAAGATTGCCAAGGATGATATAGTTCATTCTATGGATGATAGTTCCCAGATGAAAAAGATGCTTATGCACATATGCAGTTCCGGTGGAAAGAATATCCGTCCTGTTATGCTCATATTATGTACTGAAATGTGCGGGGGTAATTCTGCGGAAGGTGTCAAGGCTGCACTTGCGATTGAATTTATTCATTCTGCATCTCTTATTCATGATGATGTGCTTGATGGAGGTCTTGTGCGTCGTGGTGTTGAATCAGCACACAAAAAATATGGAATCCCTGCAGCGATACTATGTGGTGATTTTCTTATATCCAAGGCAATATCTCTTATTTCCGGTTACGGAAACAATGCAGTAAATGAATTCGGTCGGGCTGGAATGTATATGGCTGAAGGTGAAACCATTGATATTTCAAGCGTTGATGATGAATTCAGGGAAAAGAACTACTTTGAGTGTATTGGTAAAAAGACCGGTTCCCTTTTTGCTGCCAGTGCTGCAATAGGTGCTTATGTTGCAGAAGCGGATTCTGAGACTGCCAAAAAATTAAGGTCTTTTGGTGAAAATGTAGGTAATGCATATCAAATAGTTGATGACCTGCTTGAGTATCTAAATGAACTTGAAGATAAGAGTTCTACTTATGAATCAGTTACATTGCCTCTTATTTATAGAAGATCCATGGATCACGATAAGGCTGTAGAGAAAACTTTAGAACAGGTCCGTATTTGTGTTAAAAATGCAAAAGATATCCTTGCCACATTCCCACCTTCTGATGCAAGGAATAAACTGGAGTTAATAACTGACCTTATTACAGTAGATATGCTTCCTATTGATATCCTTTAATTTTATTCAATTTTATTCAATTACCAGGTGACTTCATGAGGGTTTATGATAAATCAGTAATTAAAGTAAATGCCAGCACTGAAAACGGACGAGTGGTCCTTGACACAGAGGGTCCGCTATCTCCTGTTGCAAAACCTATTATAAAACGCATCAACAAGATCTTTCTTGAAGAGAAACCCATATACTCCGATGAGGAAAATATAATATTCTCTACGTGGGCTCCTCCGATGCCGGGTGACATCTTTAAAAGGATGATCAGTGCCCAGGTAGCTTCTATATTAAAGAAGAGAGTGCCTGATCAGTTTTCAATAGGAATTACCACTCATTGTCCTTATGATTGTATTCACTGTGGTGCAGCCGGTACTGTGGCAGACCCAATTCTGACTGCTGATGAAATTAATAGTGCTATTGCCCAGTCACTTGATCTTGGTTCATATTATATTGCTTTTGATGGTGGAGAAACTCTGCTCAGGAAAGACCTTGAGCAAATGATTGCTAAGGTGGACAAGTCCCGTGCAATAGTTTCGTGTTTCACATCAGGTTTCAGTCTGACTGAGCAAAGAGCAAGGGATCTGAAAGCAGCGGGTCTTTTTTCAGCACACTTAAGTCTGGATAGTCCTGATGAGGCAGAACATAATCGTGTAAGGAATCGTGAAGGGGCTTTCCAGAACACTGTCAATGGTATCAGGCACATTGTCAATGCTGGTATTCTTGCAGATCTTTTTGTAGTTGTTTCACCTCACAATATTGATGATCTCGATGGCTTCTACAATTTTGCAGCAGATATGGGTATGCAGGAAATGTCGATCTATGAGATCATCGCTGTGGGACGCTGGCTGGAACATGAAGACGAGGTAATAAGTTCCAGGGATGTTGACAGGCTTGGAAAATTCCAGAAATCAATGAACAATAGAAAGGATGGTCCAAGAGTAACTTCGTTCCCTAATTTCATGGGTCCTGATGAGTTTGGTTGTTTTGCAGGTAGAAGGTGGATGCATACAACAGCAGGTGGGGATGTTTTACCATGTGCTTATACTCCTCTGTCATTCGGGAATATTCGTGAGGAAAAACTTGCTGCTATATGGGAAAGAATGGGCAAGCATGAAGCATATAATTGCTCTGCAGATTACTGTATGATGCGCAACCCTGAATTCCGGAGCAAATATATCCACACTATACCGGAAGGAACACAGCTTCCGGTCAGGCTAGATAAGTTTATGCATTAATTGTATGTAATCATTATTCATTATGATTACATAATTATCGCAATCAGGAGGATTTATTTATTAGATAGAATCTGTTGTAAAATCTTCCTATATCATGATAAATCATGATTATTGATGGCTCGCTAGTGTCTGGAAAACCGAATACTTTATATGTGAGCTAGCAATAGGAGAAGTTGATTTATTCGGGATAATTAGCAATTCATCACATGAGGATTAGCATGGCCAAAGAAAAAATCTTGTCGGAAATCAAAGAAGCAGAAGACAATGCACGCAAAATGGTTGACGACGGTAAGAAAAAGAAAAATGACCGTATCGCCAGTGCACGTGCCGAGGCCAGGGAAATCATAAAACAGGCCGAGGTTGATGCACAAAAATCTGCACAAAGTGCAATGAAATCTGCAGAAGAGTCAATCGCTTCAGATAAAGCAAAGATCATCGAAGGTGGAGAAAGTGAAGCTAAAGCTATAGCATCCGCTGCTTCTTCCAAGGTAGATGAAGCTGTCGAGTTACTTATAAACGAATTCGAGAGGGCAATACATGCTTGATCTAAAGCAGATGAACCGTGCTGTGATCGTTGGTCATAAAAGTATTTTTGAAGAGACGGTCGACGCTCTGCACAAAGCAAATCTGTTCCAGATCGAAGATTACAATGAAGATGATTCTGGTCTCCGTATTGGTAGACCTTTTGAGAATGTAGATGAAGTTTCCAAGAAACTTATCAAGATAAGATCCATTGCAAGTATGCTCGGTATCAAGGATGCTGCAGCTAAAAAGCAAGACAAGAAAGCACTTCTTTCTTCTCTGGATGATACTCTTGAAGAGCTTGATGCTGAACTTGATGTCAAGGCTGGACAAAAAAGCAAGCTTGAAGCAGAGCTCAAAGAACTCGATTCTCTTAAAAAAGAATTACTCCCATTTGCAAATATTCCTGTTGATCTGGACTATTATAGTGGTTATGAGCACCTCTCTGTTTTTGCAGGTGCTATCAAAGAAGATATAGGACCTTCAGTTTCAAAGATTACTTCTTCATATGAGTTATTCTATGATGCTAAAGAAGGTACATTGGTCTTGTTCGTAACCGCTGAAAAGTCAGGAGAGGTTGCTGATTTGCTTGTAAGATCTGGTTTCAGGGAGTATCGTATCCCTGGTGGATCAGGTGTTCCATCTAACCTGCTTTCTACTTATGAATCTAAGGAAGCAGACCTTGTGAAAAAGATAGCATCTATAGATGCAGAGATGGACTCTCTTAAGGACAAATATGCTGACTTTATCATGGCCAGTAATGAAGTTCTTTCAATAGAGGCACAGAAATCAGAGGCTCCACTTAAGGTTGCAACTTCAGATAGTACTTTCATAATTGATGGTTGGGTTCCTGCCGATGACTTTGCTGAACTTGAACGTGTTGTCAAGGAAGCAACAAATGGTCGTGCATTCGTCTCCAAGCAGGAGATGACAAAGGCAGATGAAAAGATAGTTCCTATAGAGTATAACAACTCCAAGATTACTTCTCCTTTCCAGCAAATCTTGGATCTTTATGCAAGGCCTGTATACAAAGAACTAGACCCGACTGCATTGATGTTCATTTCTTTCCCACTATTCTATGGAATGATTCTTGGGGACATCGGTTATGCACTGATATTGCTTGCAATGGCACTAGCTATTAAGAAGATTGTTTCTTCTGACGCAGTTAAGCCACTCATGAACATCCTTATATGGTGTCAGATATCTACTATGATATTTGGTGTGTTGTATGGTGAATTCCTTGGATTCCCTCTTGCAGCTATTGTTGACCATGAAACTGGTCATATAGAAGAGGCTGGATTAATTCCTGGGTTCGTGACACACACATTTGACTTCTCTATAGTTGGTGACGAACTGTTAACTTTCCCAGTTCATAGGACTCATCTTGTGATGACCATGATTGTCGTCACCGCGTTGATAGGTTTCATACATATCAATATCGGTTATTTGCTTGGTTTCATTAATGAGAACAAGAAACATGGAATGTCAGCAGCTATTTTTGAAAAGGGCAGCTGGTTTGTAATTGAGATTGGACTTCTATTAGGTATTCTCGGATATGCAGCACTCCTTCCTTCAGCAATGACGATGGTAGGTGTTGTTGTGTTCGTAATAGGTTTGATCATGCTCTTCAAGGGAGAAGGTATCAAAGGACCTGTCGAGTTGCCGTCACTTCTCAGTAACTCACTGTCTTACACTCGTATTATAGCTGTAGGATTATCATCTATCTATATTGCATCAACTGTGAACCTTATCGCTTTCGAGATGATATGGGAACCAGGAACTCCAATAGGTGCAACAACAATATTCGCAATTATCGTGTTCTTAGGTGGACACGGATTAAATACTGCTCTGAGTATTATGGCCCCCGGTTTACACGCACTCAGGTTGCAGTATGTAGAATTCTTCGGAAAATTCTACGAAGGTGGGGGACGCAAATACGATCCATTCGGATATATTAAAAAATACACGGAGGAATAAGAATATGGCAACAGAAACAGTAGCCTTTATGGGCGACGCAGGATTAAAAGCAATTGGTGCAGGACTCGCAGTAGGACTTACAGGTCTTGCATCTGCAATCGCAGAAAGAGATATTGGTAGCGCAGCAGTAGGAGCAATGGCAGAGAACGAGAGCCTTTTCGGTAAGGGTCTTATCCTGACTGTAATCCCAGAAACAATTGTAATTTTTGGTCTGGTAGTTGCATTGTTGATCAGCTAATTTAAGGGCGTATTTTTCGCTCTTAAATTTTCCAAAGGTGTTGAGCATGGGACTAGAAACTGTTGTTAAAGATATCATGGATGCTGCACACGCAGAAGTTTCCAAACTGGATTCTGAAGCAGATGCAGAAGTAGCCTTGATTCTGGATGATGCAAAACAGAATGCCAAACGAATTATGGGTGAACGTCTTGCAAAAGCAGAAGATGATATTAAAAAGATAAGGCAGCAAGATATATCCAGTGCAAATCTTGAAGTGAAGCGCACATTGCTCAATGCACGCAAGGAAATACTCGAAAAAGTATATGTCCAGGCTGTAGAAACCATATCTGGTTTTTCTCCAGAGAAAAATGAAGAACTCCTCAAGGAACTCATTACAGAATATGAGGCAAACGGTAGTAAGATTTATTCTAATGCTGAATCCGAGGAGCTTGTCAAGAAGTTATCTTCTCTCGAATACGCAGGTAACATCGATTGTCTCGGTGGCGTTGCTATCGAGAATGAAGATGGTACTATCAGATTGGATTATACTTACGATGTTCTCCTTAATAGCGTGAATGAGCGGTTGTTGAAACAGACATCTGATATCTTATTCGGGTGATTTCTAAATGCAGCTGTTGCAGAAATTTAAGCGTGGTAATTCCAAAAAGTCCCTGTCAAAGGGTCATGCGAATTATGCATATACCGTAGCACGTGTACGTGCAATGAAAAGTAAGCTTCTGCCAAAGGAGACCTATCCTAGGCTCATGAACATGAGCATTGACGAAATTACCAGATTCATTGAAGAATCTGAGTATAAAGTGGATATCGATCAACTGGCAAGGCAATATGAAGGCGTGGATCTTATTGAGCATGCCCTTAACAGGAATCTCGCAGAGACCTTCACGAAGTTACTCAATATTTCAGAAGGTGATGTGAATTTCCTTATAGGCGAAAAACTCAAAAAGTATGATATCTGGAATATTAAAACCATTCTGCGTGGTAAATATTGTAATGCATCTACAGAAGAGATTCTTGATGCAATTGTTGCAGCAGGAAGGCTGAATTATACTTACCTTTCAGAACTTGCAGCAAAAGCAACTTATGAGGATGTCATCTCTGAGCTTGCAAATACGGAATATTACCCGATATTAAAGAACTATGATGGTACTAATCTTTCTGAGATTGAGAATAAGCTTGATAAAATGTACTATGCCGGTTTGTTTGAAGCAGTCGGTGGATCAAAGTCTAAAGATCGCAAGCTGTTCGAGGAATTCACCAGGATGGGTATTGATCTGAAAAACCTTATTACTCTCTTCCGTTTGAAGAAGTCAGGAATAACTGACTCCGAAGCAATGGATTTGATGATTGAAGGTGGATTAAAGTGCAACCTTAAAGAAACTGGAAAAATGTTGCCACTTTCCTTTGCAGATTTTGTATCTGAGCTGGAAAGTAATCCTTACTGGGATGTTATTTCAGATATCGTAAAACCTGATATGACTTCATTGCTTGATGTCGAGACCAAGCTGAAAAAGCACAGGCTTAAATCTGCAGCAAGCTTCTCACATGTTTATCCGAATTCAATTGTACCAATCATGGACTACATGCTAAGTAAGCAGAACGAGATAAGCAACTTACGGATCATTATTCGTGGAAAAGCTGCCAACCTAGAAGATGATGTAATCAAAGAGCAGTTGGTGATCTGATGGAATTAGCAGTGGTCGGCAAAAGTGAGTTTGTAACAGGTTTCAGGCTTGCTGGTGTCAAAAAGATATTTGAAGTTAATAATGGCGAACTTGAGCCTGCTGTAGAGAAAATACTTGAGGATCGAGAAGTCGGCATTCTGATAATGCACGGTGATGATCTGAGTGGACTACCGGAGATGTTGAGAAACACTATCAGCGATTCTGTTGAGCCAACTGTTGTGACTCTCGGTGGTAGTGGTGAAAGTTCGAACTTAAGGGAAAAAATAAAGCAATCGGTAGGTGTAGATCTGTGGAAATGAAAGGTGAAATTTATCGTGTGGCCGGACCTGTCGTTACTATCATGGGTATCAAGCCAAAGATGTACGATGTGGTGCACGTTGGTCACGAAGGTCTTATGGGTGAAGTTATCAGAATTAAAGGTGACAAAGCTACTGTTCAGGTATACGAGGATACATCTGGTATCAAGCCAGGTGAGCCTGTAGTGAACACTGGAATGTCCCTCTCTGTAGAACTCGGTCCAGGTTTATTAGAAAGTATTTATGATGGTATTCAGAGACCTCTGAAAGTTCTCCAGGAAAAGATGGGAGACTTCATTAGCAGAGGTGTAACTGCAAACGGTCTTGACCGTGAAAAAGTATGGGAGTTCAAGCCTGTAGTAACAAGTGGTGACTCCGTAAAGGGCGGTCAGACAATAGGTGTCGTACAGGAGACAATGAACGTTGAGCACAAGATCATGGTGCCACCAACAGTTTCCGGTACAATTGAAGAAATAAAGTCAGGAAAGTTCAAGGTAGACGAAACAATCTGTGTACTCACAGACGGTACCGAAATTTCCATGATGCAGAAGTGGCCTGTAAGAATGCCACGTCCAGTAGAGAAGAAGTTCATTCCAAGAAAACCTCTTATTACAGGTCAGAGAATTCTTGATGGTCTCTTCCCTGTAGCAAAAGGCGGAACTGCAGCTATCCCTGGTCCATTTGGTTCAGGAAAGACTGTTACACAGCAGCAGCTTGCAAAGTGGAGTGACACTGACATTGTAGTATATATTGGATGTGGAGAACGTGGAAACGAGATGGCTGATGTACTGAACGAGTTCCCTGAACTTCAGGACCCTAAAACAGGTCGTCCACTCATGGAACGTACAGTTCTTATCGCAAACACATCCAACATGCCTGTAGCAGCTCGTGAAGCATCTGTTTACACCGGTATCACAATCGCAGAATACTATCGTGACATGGGATACGATGTATCACTTATGGCTGACTCTTCATCCAGATGGGCAGAAGCAATGAGAGAAATTTCCTCAA
Source organism: Methanolobus sediminis (assembly GCF_031312595.1). NCBI lineage: Archaea > Methanobacteriati > Methanobacteriota > Methanomicrobia > Methanosarcinales > Methanosarcinaceae > Methanolobus > Methanolobus sediminis. The sequence continues at coordinate 2,024,265 of NZ_CP133592.1, forward strand.
GGCTTGAAGAAATGCCTGGTGAAGAAGGTTATCCTGCATACCTTTCTGCAAGGCTCTCTGAGTTCTATGAGCGTGCAGGTGCAGTAAAGTCACTTTCAGCAGAAGAAGGTTCAATCACAGTTATTGGTGCAGTATCACCACCTGGTGGTGACTTCTCAGAGCCTGTTACACAGAACACCCTCCGTATTGTAAAAGTGTTCTGGGCGCTGGATGCAAAACTTGCACAGAGGAGACACTTCCCATCAATTAACTGGCTTACAAGTTACAGTCTGTACACCCAGGGTCTTTCTGACTGGTTTGGAGAGAATGTTGCACCTGACTGGGTACCACTCAGAGACAATGCAATGGATCTTCTCCAGCAGGAATCCGAACTTCAGGAAATCGTACAGCTCGTTGGTTCCGATGCACTTCCGGAAGACCAGCAGCTTATTCTCGAGATCTGCCGTATGCTCAGGGAATACTTCCTCCAGCAGAACGCATACCACCCTGTTGACACATACTGTCCATTCGACAAGCAGTACAAATTGCTCAAAGCAATCTCCAAGTACAGTGATATGGCACAGGCAGCACTGGAATCAGGCATACCAATGAAGGATATCCTTTCAGTTGAGTCAAAGGACGATCTTGCAAAGGTCAAGTTCGAAGAGGACTTTGAAAGCGCACTGAATGTTGTTCTGGACAAGATGGACAAGGAATTTGCAGCACTTGGAGGCAACTAAAATGACCAAGGAATATAAGACGATTACAGAAATCGCAGGTCCTTTGATCTTCCTCGAGAAGACAGAACCTGTAGGTTACAATGAACTCGTTCACATCAATCTTCCTGACGGAACAACAAAAAGAGGTCAGGTTCTTGATACCTCAGCTGACGTTGTAGCAGTTCAGGTATTCGAAGGTACAGGTGGACTCAACGAAGAGTCTGGTGTAGTGTTCTCTGGTGAGACCATTAAGCTCCCTGTATCAAAGGACATGCTCGGTCGTATCCTGTCCGGTGCAGGTGAACCACTTGATGGTGGACCACGCATCGTTCCTGAAGACAGAGTAGATGTAAACGGTGCATCAATGAATCCATATTCAAGGATGCCACCAGAGGACTTTATCCAGACAGGTATCTCTACCATTGACGGAACAAACACTCTCGTTCGTGGACAGAAGCTTCCTATCTTCTCAGGATCAGGTCTTCCACACAACGAGATCGCTCTTCAGATCGCACGTCAGGCAAAAGTTCCAGGTTCCGATGAACCTTTCGCAGTAGTATTTGCTGCAATGGGTATTACAAACGAAGAAGCCCAGTACTTCATGGAGGACTTCGAGAAGACCGGTGCTCTTGAAAGAGCTGTGGTTTTCCTTAACCTTGCAGACGACCCTGCTGTAGAACGTATCATCACACCAAGGATGGCCCTTACAGCTGCAGAGTACCTTGCATACGAACACGATATGCACGTACTTGTTATCCTTACTGACATCACAAACTACTGTGAAGCACTCCGTCAGATGGGTGCAGCCCGTGAAGAAGTACCAGGTAGACGTGGTTACCCAGGTTACATGTACACTGACCTTGCATCACTCTACGAGCGTGCAGGTGTTATCAAAGGCTTGAAAGGATCAGTTACTCAGTTCTCAATTCTCACCATGCCTGGTGACGATATCACTCACCCGATCCCTGACCTGTCAGGATATATCACAGAAGGTCAGATCGTAGTTTCCAGAGAACTTCATATGAAGGGTATCTACCCACCAATCAATGTTCTTCCATCACTCTCACGTCTGATGAACTCAGGTATCGGTGAAGGAAAGACCAGAGATGACCACAAAGCAGTATCTGACCAGATGTATGCTGGTTATGCAGAAGGTCGTGACCTCAGAGGTCTCGTGGCTATCGTAGGTAAAGAGGCATTGTCCGAGAGGGACCAGAAAATCCTCGAATTCGCTGACCTGTTCGAAGACAGATTCGTACGTCAGGGAAGGGATGAAGACAGGTCAATTGAAGACACTCTCCAGGTTGGCTGGGACATTCTTTCTGAGCTTCCGGAAGCTCTGCTTACCAGGATCGATAACAAGTATATCGAGAAGTACCACCCTGCTCACAAGAGCAACTAACTGAAAGGTGATCCAACATGGGCGTGAAAGATGTAAAACCAACTCGATCAGAACTTATTGAGATCAAGAAGAAGATCAAGCTCTCTCAGAGTGGTCACAAGCTGCTTAAAATGAAGAGGGATGGTCTTATCCTTGAGTTCTTTGAGATTCTCAGCAAGGCTAAGGATGTCAGATCTGAGCTGGATGCCGCCTATGCAGAAGCTTCCCGTAAGATCGGTATTGCAAACGCTGTTGACGGTACTATTACCGTCAAATCCACAGCTTTTGCACTTCAGAGCAAGCCTGAGATTGAGCTGGAAAGCCGTAACATCATGGGTGTTGTCGTTCCAAAGATCGAGTCATCCAGTGTCAAGAAATCCATAAACGAAAGAGGTTATGGTATCCTTGGTACCAGTTCATACACCGATGAGGCAGCAGATGCTTATGAGGATCTCGTAGAAAAGATCATCCTTGCAGCAGAGATAGAGACAACCATGAAAAAGCTTCTTGATGATATCGAGAAGACAAAAAGGCGTGTCAATGCTCTCGAGTTCAAGGTCATACCTGAACTTCAGGAAGCACAGGTCTTCATTAGGCTCCGTCTCGAAGAGATGGAGAGGGAAAACACCTTCAGACTCAAGAGGATCAAAGGATAATCCTTTGATAATCTTTTTTTATGAATGATGTTCCACAAGATCGACCAAATGCGGTCGATCGTTTTTTTCTAAAAATGATGCAACCTGAGAATCTTGGTAGAATTCTCAGATGGGCATGGATAATATCACTTTTAATGCTGATAATGGGTTATCTCATTATATTTACAAAAATAAGGCATGTGTTGCCAATATAATTTGATTATTCACTATTTTTTAGCATTATGTTCATTATACTTTGTGACTGATTTCAATTTATCAGTATGTTTATAATATGGCATAAAGCAATTAAGGAATTGCTGAACAATACTATAATTATAGCAGATTTAAGTTCTATGCAAAATAGTGCAAAGAAATATTGGCACAAGTTATTTTATTTTCAGCCATTATACAAACTCAACTCTAAGAGGTGGGATATGGCCTTGATTGGTATTTAAAATCCGCATCACCTATTGCTATTCTATGGCCGCTCCTCTATTTGATTGTATATACAAATTATATTTTTCTCATCATTATAATTATATACATTGTGTGCTATACTCCTGGAACTGTATATGTGTATTTCATTTAATTTATTTATGTGGTTGAGGATATAATAAAAAAAATAATCATATATCAAGTAAATATTATAGCCTACTTCTAGTGCTGTTAATGCTATTGATGTCAGCTATAATAATGTCAAGTGGATGTCTGGATTCTAATTCAGATGATCAAATAAATGATACAGAGTCTTTAAGCCCCAACTCTGATTCTTCTAACACAGCTGAGAACATTGAAGGTGGCACATCTGGGGATTTGTCAGATGCTGGTGTTTCATCAGAAGGTACAGATAATGTAACCACCACTCAAGATTATGAAACTTATAGTGTTACCCCTCATTTTTCAAGTGGTGGTAGTTCCAGTTCATCGTCTACCAGCCCTGATGTGAGCAGGACACTCAATAAGCCAGAATATGGTGACTATACCGAACCTAATGGAACCATCTCCGGCGACCTAACAATTACAGGAACTATTGACGGTACTATTACACTTCCAGCAGGACTTACTGTAAATGGTGACCTAACTGTAAACACACCAAGTGCCACGGTTTACAACTATGCAACCGTCGGGGTACTGTTGATATCCAGGCAGTCAGCGTTCATACCTGGAACCAATATGGCGATGCAGACAGCATTATCATGTCTGCACAAAATGCAACATTTAACTTCATATCAGGAAATGTCAGCGATGGAGTAGAAATTGATGCTGAAAATTCAACTTTCCAGTTCATTGCAGGAAATATTTCAGGTGGTGTCAGTCTCACTGAACCATCCAGGGTGGTAATAAATGCAACTGCTACAGGCCTTCCTGAAATTACGGTAGAGGGAAGTGCTGAAGGTTCGGACATTGACAACCTTGGTAATGAGGAACTAGAACTTATTGCAGAAGCAAATGTGACTGTCGCCGGAACTATAAATGTCACTGGTGTAATTCCTACTGAGAGGACAGCTCGTGGTAGTCTTTCACTCTCACCTACATCTGCAATTTATAACAATAATATTGACATGGTAATAACATATACACTTGGTGAAGGACTTACCAATGGAATGGTTAATATTACCGTGCCAACTGGATTTACTATAGCTGATACTGATGATCTTACCATTGCAGGCGCAGCTGCAACAGTTGCAACTAATGTCAATGCTGCATATAATGGTAACATACTGACCATTTCTAATGTCGATATAAACAAGGACCAGACAATTGTACTGGCTCTGGGTACACAAGCAATAAGCAGTTCAGGCACATATGATTTCACTGCAAATGCAACTAACACTTCAAAACTTACGAGTAATGAAGCAACTGCAAGGTTCACTTCATTACTAAACAATGATGCAGATCTTAGTGCTCTAGCAGTGAGTTCTGGATCATTAAACCCAGTTTTTAGCTCAGGTACAACAAATTATACTGTCAATGTGACATATGATATAAGTTCAATCGATGTTACAGCTACATTATCAGATTCTAACGCATCATTGATGATCAATGGAGAAGCTGCAACCAGTGCAGTTGCAAAATCTGTAACACTTGAAGCTGCTGGGGAAGCAACTGTAATTTCAGTTGTAGTAGCCGCAGAGGATGGAATTACTACCAAAACATATAATTTGACTGTAAATAGGGCTGCTACGGATACTACTCCAAGTGCTACAACATCTGGAATAACCAGTCAGACACTGGGAGCAGTTGGTAGCAAGGAAGTAACCCTGAATGTAACTGTTCAGAATGCAGCAGGCGATGCACTCACGGGTTATGTAGCAACCGACTTTACAGTAGTAATAGACGGTGGATCAGCAGTGGACTTCTCAGGTTCACCATTCTCCGGCTTTACTGACAACAGTGATGGTAACTATACTGTAGTATACACAGGTGTAGCTGATGGCACAGGATATGCATTCCAGCTCTAACTGTTGATTCTGTAGAGATTGAAGCAGGCGCTACTACAGTAACCACTCCAGATGCTTAATCTCGCCTAAATACAAAGAATAAACCATATGCATCCCCCTAGCCCGGGGATGCATTTCTTTTTTTAAATCAATAAAAATTAACTAGCACACCTGCTTTTATTTCTCCGCAGATGTACCATCAAAAAAAGCAAAAAAGATCTAGTTTTTCATCTCTCTCAAAACTTCAAGCACCTTCTCAGCATGCTCTTTTACTCTTACATTATCCCAAATCTTTGCAATATTGCCTTCAGGGTCAATGAGAAAAGTACTTCTTACGGTTCCCATATACTCTTTGCCGTAATTCTTTTTCAATCTCCATACGTCGTAAAGTTGATGGATGTCGGTACTTTCGTCTGAAAGAAGTGTGATTCCAAGTTCCTTTTTCTCAATGAATTTTATATGGGATTTTATACTATCTTTGCTGATTCCAAGAATTACTGCATTCTCGGATTCAAAATCAGCTTTCAGGGCTGTAAAATCCTGTGCTTCCTTTGTACATCCTGATGTATTATCTTTAGGATAGAAGTAGAGAACTACCCATTTACCTTCAAGATCCTTGAGACATATATTGTTTTCATCCTGGTCTGGGAGACAAAAATCAGGAGCTTTTTGTCCTTCTGTAAGTGAATTCTTGCTCATGTTCTATCTTATGTGTGTTTTCATTTAAAGAGTTTAAGCAAGAAATAAAGGTCTGTGATTTATTCTGCAAAAGAGATTTTGGGTTGGCTTCTTATCGGGGGCAGAGTTGTAAGTATATGTCAGACCAACCCGCAACTTAGTAAGTAATAGCTCTATATATATCTGAGCTATATTATGTAAATAGAACCCAATATTCTATATTGGAAGGTTATATCCACATACAGCTTATGGCAATAACGTAAATAATGGATTCGTATTACTGGAGTAAATCACAATGGGGCTATTGGATATTCAAAAGCTTTCTGTTAGTTATGATAGAAAAACAATTCTTTCCGATTTTAATTTAGCAGTTGCAAAAGGAGAGAAGATACTGATAAAAGGAAAATCCGGAATTGGAAAATCAACACTTTTCAGAATGATTATGGGATTTGGAAAGTATGATTCTGGTGACATATCTCTTGAAGGTATATCGGTTGATGCCAGTAATATATGGGATATCAGAAAAAAAGTTGCTTATGTTTCCCAGGACACAGACATAGCTGAAGGAAAGGTAAATGATCTTGTTGATGAGGTATTTTCATTTAAAGCTAACAAAAGTAATAATGGAAGGAGTGATATTGAGAAAATCCTCTATGAGTTATCTCTTTCCCCTGACATACTGAATAAAGAATATACGAAGCTGTCTGGCGGTGAAAAACAAAGAGTAGTTCTTGTACTGGCACTGCTTTCAGGCAAAGGGATCTTCCTTCTTGATGAAGTTACAGCGGAGCTTGATGCAGATTTGAAACAGAAAGTTGTGGATATGTTTTTTGATAACCCGCAGTGGACAGTTCTTGCAATTTCCCATGACAGGGAATGGGAAAGTAAAGCAATAAAGGTAATTGATTTCTCTTGTGGTGTGAACTGATGGTAACGTATGATATCAGTCTTGAAGGCATATTTTTTTCATTCTTCCTGCTCCTTATACCGGTTCTAATAAGCTATTATCTGGGTCTGAAGCTCATTTCATCAACTCTTGAAAGTGCAGTAAGAATGGTTCTACAACTACTCTTTGTAGGTGTTTTTCTAACTTTTGTGTTTGACCTGAATAATCCAATACTCAATATTGTGTGGGTGCTTGTCATGGTTTTTGTGGCTTCGCACACCGTTCTGAAAAATGCGGAATTGAAAACACGAAGTCTGCTGCCATTGCTTACTATTTTCATGGCAGTGACAAATTATGCTATGTTGCTCTACTTCAATAAATTCATAATAGACCTTACTGATCTTTTTGATGCAAGATATTTCATACCCATAGCTGGCATGGTGCTGGGCAATTCTCTTAAAGCCAATGTAATTGGAATGGAAAATTTCTGTAGCGAGATACAGAGGAATGAGAATAGATATCTCTTTCGCCTGTCAATGGGTGCTGAAAAGACCGAGGCACTTGTTCCTTATCTTCGTAAAAGCATCAGGGTTGCACTAAAGCCTACAATTGCAAACATGGCTACAATTGGAATAGTTTTCCTTCCTGGAATGATGACCGGTCAGATTCTTGCCGGTGCAAGCCCTCTTGTTGCAATAAAATATCAGATTGCCATCATGCTTGCAATATATGTTACAACCATGGTGAATGTACTTCTGGGTGTGCTTGTCCTGATATACAGAGGTTTTGATGAGTATGGGATGTTCAAAAAAGAAATGCTTAGGAATTCCTGAGTTTTTCAGTTTACACTGCTGCTCAGGTGCAGCCCTATCACGCCTATTATAATGAGAGCCAGGAATGCAATTCTGATAGGGGGCATGGGTTCGCCAAATCCAAAATGACCTATAAGGGATATCATGGCAACACCGAGTCCTGCCCATATTGCATAGGCTATGCTGACATTAATTTTTTCCAGGGCAATAGTGAACGATATGAAACTTATTCCATAGAATACAAAAATAAGTATGGATGGCAGAGGCTTTGTCAGGCCTTCAGAAAGTTTCATGCATGTTGTACCACATATCTCAAAAATGATGGCAAATGCCAGGTAAAGATAGCTCATAATTTCTCATATCTTTTATTTTATACTTCTTTATTAAAAGTTATTACATTTTCGCAGAGAATCTACTGATTTTATCGGTATTTCAAACAAATGAAGTTTTTGAAGCTATGAGATAAACTATAACATGCATTTTAAACCAAATGCTTTTGTATTAGCCTTGTATTTATCAGGGAGTACATCAATTACAGGAAATCATTCTATGATTAAAAACATAGATTTCAGAGGGATAATTAACTCCATGGGCCTTGTCTTTGGAGATATCGGTACAAGTCCAATATATACTCTCACAGTTATATTCATCATTACTAAGCTTACAGAAGAACACGTACTGGGTGTTCTCTCTCTTATTTTCTGGACACTCATCATACTTGTGACAATAGAATATTCCTGGCTTGCAATGAGTCTGGGTAAAAAAGGTGAAGGCGGAACCATTGTACTAAAAGAGATTCTTGTTCCGCTGCTCAAATCCGGCAGATCGGTAACTGTTATTACATTCTTATCTTATGTGGGTATATCTTTCCTTTTGGGTGATGGTGTTATCACTCCCGCAATCAGTATTTTAAGTGCTGTGGAAGGATTGCGTGTGATTCCGGGCCTTGAATCCATTACCCAGAACACATTGATTTTGATTGCCGGAATCATTGCAATAGGTCTTTTTTCAATTCAAAGGAAAGGTACTGAAAAGATAACATGGGTCTTTGGGCCATTGATGGTTATATGGTTTGCTACACTTGCTTTTTCTGGTGTTATTTCTATTTTCTCTACGCCTGAAGTGATAAAAGCCATAAATCCTTATTATGCAGTTGAATTCGTTCTAACTAACGGATGGACAGGTTTTTTTGTATTATCTGAAGTAATTCTTTGTGCAACAGGTGGTGAGGCGCTTTATGCAGATATGGGGCATCTGGGTAAAGAACCAATCGTAAAAGCATGGAAAATAGTATTTGTAGCACTGGTTCTGAATTATCTGGGTCAGGGAGCATTCATGCTTCGTAATCCTGAATCAACCAATGTTTTGTTTGAAATGATTTACCAGCAGGCACCTGTAATATATATTCCTTTCCTGATTCTTAGTGTCCTTGCCACTATTATAGCTTCACAGGCTATGATAAGTGGCATGTTCTCAATAGTATATCAGGGAATAAGCACAAGGATTGCTCCTCTTTTGAAGATAGACTATACTTCAGAAGAAATGAAATCCCAGATATACATTAGTGTAGTAAACTGGTTACTTCTGATCTCCGTATTATTTGTTATGTATGAATTCAAGGAATCTCATAAACTAGCTGCAGCATATGGGTTGACTGTAACCGGAAGTATGGTAATAACAGGAATTATGATGACTTTGATCTTTTATATAAGAAAAGATATGTTGAAGTCAGCAATTGCATTCCTTGTGACTGTTGTTGATTTTGTGTACCTCCTGGCTAATATGTACAAGATCCCACATGGGGGCTACTGGTCAATTACCATAGCAGCTATCCTTCTCAGTATGATACTGATCTATACTTCAGGGCAGAAAAGACTATACAGATTGCTGAAACCAATGGAGCTCAATGATTTTCTCAAGGAGTATAATGCGTTTTACATGAGAGCATCTAAAATAAAAGGAACAGCTCTTTTCTTTGCACGGGACATGTCTTTTGTTCCTCAGTACATTACACATACGATGTTTGATAATGGGATCATTTATGAAGACAATGTCGTAATTTCGATTTCCCTGAGTGAAGAACCGTTCGGTATTTCTAAAATGTTTAAAGAAGAAATCTCAAAAGGTCTGCGTGTATTTGAGATCAAGATGGGATATATGGAAGTCATCGATCTGGTTGAGATTCTTAAAACTGAAGGAATAGATGAGCGCACTATATTTTATGGTGAAGAAGAAATTATTACTGACAATATAATCTGGAGGATATTTGCCCTGATGAAGAAATTATCTCCTTCGTTTGTCCAGTTTTACAAGCTTCCTTCTGACAAACTTCATGGAGTAGTCACTCGATTTGAGATGTGAGTTCATATTTCCGTTTATCGGTTTGATTTGAACGATTCCTGTTCATCTATCAAAGGAGTAGTTTCTAATACAATGTGGTTTCAGATAAAATCACATTTCTTTTTATGGAGAGTGTGGACAAATGCCTGTACTTACTTTCATTGCCTGTAGGATGTTTGAGGATGAGATAGTTCATATTGTTGAGACTGACGATTCCATAAAGGATCTGTTAGTAGTTGATAATGCAGATTGCGGCGGGCTTGTGGCTAAACTGAAGGATTCGGGTTGCAATTTTACTCTGGTAAAAGAAAACAGGCTCTCAGATTTTCTGCAAGAAACGGAAACTCTTATTCTTGTTGTGGAAATGCTTGAGCTTGCTTTGCATGCCACGCCTGAGCATCTCAAAGAGGTTGTTTATGGCAAGGCACGTGAGATGGCAGAATATTCAGATGGCATCCTCCTTTTTTATGGTCTTTGCGGAAATGTTCTTGGAAAGGTTGATACTGAACTTGCTGATCTTGCCTGTCCGGTTCGGATTCTGAAAGAGGATAACGGGGATGTGATAGATGACTGCATTGGTGCCGTGCTTGGTAGCAGGGCTGCATATCTTGAGAAACTTAAGAGTTTTAAAGGTGTGGGTACCTTTTTCATGACACCTATGTGGGCAGCTCACTGGCGTGAGATGGTTGTATCTGCAGGTATGACTCCTGATCCGGATGATATCAAGCTCTCAAAGTTCGTTTTTGATTATGCAGGATATAAGAATGTGGCTAAAATGGACACAGGACTTTGTTATGAGAAGCAGTTCGAATCCATGGTAGAAGAATTTGCAAGGCTTTTTGATTTTAATATTATCGAAATGAAGGCAAGTCCTGATTTACTTGTACGTTGCTATGAGCAGTTGAAAGATGAAATATCCGTTTAATGAAATCATTAAATATCCAAAAAAAATAAATGGATAATTCCATTATCCATTATTCGGGATTATAATAAAGAATGTTTACTCTCCTTTACTATATGTTCTTACAGATTCGATCTTTTCCCAGTCATAGTATGTGTTTATTTTCTGACCGCCTTCATCCTCTGTAACACGTACGAACTGTTCCCCAAGGAAAAGGACTACTTTAGAGTAAACTTTTCCTTCATTGACCTGAATGTTTACTCCTTCCCTGAGTTTCCTGGACATTGTTCCATGAAGTGGGGAAGATGCATATTCAAAGACTTTTTCCCATGTGTCTTTCATTTTTTCACCTTTCAATTCAGTATGGTTTTTACAAGTCGATTCTTGTATGAGTAATCATACACCGGATTCTTATGTGTGATTAATTACTACATAAACCTTACTTGTATCTGTGCAAATATATAGTATTCTTCTAAAGTAATAATCGGACATTATGAAAAAGTAACGTCATAAAAGAATTAAAAATAAGTTTTAATGGAAACTTAATTAAAATCAGTCAAGATATTCATCCCTGCATGGAGAGAACACTTCAACAGCAACAGAATCCTCAATTACCTTTGCTTCATGTGAGACATTAGATGGTATATTCCATGAATCCCCGGCATTTACTTCATGAGTCTCATCACCTATGGTCAGTATCATTTTCCCGGACACCATGTAACCAGTTTGCTCATGAATATGTTCGTGTGAAGGTAAGTGGCTTCCATTTTGTAATAAAAACTCAGTCATCAGGGTTTTTTCCCCGTAGACGATTGTTTTCATCTTGATTCCGGGAAGCACTTCTTTGTAATCAGATTCACTATGTTTTCTGAACATTAAATAAGCTTACAGCTTATATCAATTTAGTATTTTTCATTGAGAACAGTAAAATAGAAATATTTCTCTCACCTGTCAGCAGATAAGAGTAAGTCTTTATGTTTTGTTCACTAGTACATTGTACTGATGGAAGGTCTTAAAAATCCTACAGCGCAAGTCGATTTTTTTGATGCCATGCATTTGTAGCTCTCGGGCTTTGCATCAATTTGTTCGAAATCTTTCCAGACTCTGAAATGTCTGAAACGCTGTTGCGTCTTTCTAGACAGCTTCCATTCCATATTTTATTCTCCATTAATTGATTTATTGTTTTTCAGACCTTTCTGTGAGGTCTTCCTGTTCAATTAATGCTCTAATTTTCTCCCATATAAGGTAAACGCATGTAATCTACATATTCTATTATTTTTTCTGATACTTGGTGAGCAGAAAGTATTTCTGGGTCATTTTCACAACTTGATTGCAGAATATGTATTTATGTTCCAATACTTTTTTATATGTCAATAGTCATCATTAAATGTTATAAATCTTGGCTCGAATATTTATACCGGAATCTTGTTACCTTTTTCGTAAGTAAATTCGATAGAATCTCATTCTGCTCTATCTATAAATGTGATGAATCGATATTTTGTGATTTTTCTGTCACTGTCTGAGTTTCTGAATTAGACGGTACAGCTCTGTGACAAACCTTCTATTTCTCCTTCAAGAGATATCCTCAGCTGGCATAGTCTATCAGGCTTTCCAAGTACTATACATTGGTCACCTGCCATTAGCAACGTGTCACCTGTGGGATTTTCAATAATACTGTCTCCTCTTTTGATGGCCAGTACGGTTGTACCATATATATTCCTGAGATTTGCCTCTTTAAGAGTGCATCCATTTAGGGCACTATCTTCATTGATCTTGAAAGATGTGACATCAACACCTGGTAATTCATCTTTAAGGTTAAAATCTTCCTTTTTTCCCTCAAAGGAGTGTCTTCTCAACATAGAATATCCGTTTGCACGTATCTCTGTTGTGAATTTGTAGATCTCTTCTTCGGGTACAAGATATTTTTTAAGAAGACGACTGAATATCTCTACGGATGTTTCATATTCTTCAGGAATAACCTCATTTGCTCCCATCTGGCTGAGTGCCTTTATCTCAGTCATATATCGTGTCCTTGCGATAATATATAATTCAGGATTCATTCTTCTAGCAACCTGTACTATTGTTCTGGTGGCAATGAAATCTGAAATCCCAACGATCAGTATTCTTGCAGATTTTATGTTTGCGGCATCAAGTACGATCTCATGAGTGGCATCCCCATAGTGGATAGTTTCTCCCATCTGTCTTTCTTTGCGTACTGTTTCAGGATTAGTTTCAATTATCACGTAAGGAATGCCTGCTGTCCTTGCAGCATTTGAAAGGGTTTTTCCATTGAAGCCGTAACCTATGATAATCAGGTGATCATGTAGTTCTTCTTCCTCTTCTGCAGTTTCCATACTCTTTGAGTAAATGCCGTTGATCAGTACGCGATTAGTTGTCTTTTTAAGGATTTCATGTGAGATTGTGTGTGAAGAGCTCATGACAAAGGGTGTTAAAGCCATTGTGACTATGGAGACTGCAAGGAAACTCTGGTATAAGCTGTCGTTCAGAAGTCCGTATTCCTTGCCGTAACTAGACAATACGAATGAGAATTCTCCTACCTGGGCGAGTGCCATTCCTGTTATGATTGTGGTTCTGAGTGGGTAGCCAAGAAGGAATGTAACAAGTCCTGATGCAACTGATTTTATCAATATCACTGCGACAGCAAGTACAAGCAGAATGGTAATATTATTTATAAAGAAGTTAACATCCAGAAGCATTCCTATGGATACAAAGAAAAAGCTCATGAATACATCCTTAAAAGGCATCATATTACCTATGGCCTGGTGGCTGTATTCTGATTCGGATATGATAAGGCCTGCCAGGAAAGCTCCCAGTGCCAGTGAGAGTCCGGCATTGGAAGTAAGCCATGCAGTTCCCAAAACAGTAAAGATTATAGTCACAAGGAAAAGTTCTCTGTTACGTGTCTTTACAATTCTGAACAGCAGTAAAGGCATTATCCATCTTGCGTTGATAATCACAAAAAGCATTATTCCAATGCCTTTCAGGATAAATATGAATGGGCTGTCACCGGAAGTGGAAGATACTCCTGCAAGTATGGGTGTAAGCAATATCATCGGGACGATAACTATGTCCTGAAATATGAGGATGCCAAGGGCTATCTTACCGTATGGTGTGTACATTTCCCCTTTTTCCTGAAGCAGTTTAAGAACTATTGCCGTACTGCTAAGACATACAAGGAATCCAAGAAATATCGAGGTGCTGAAACTATATCCGCCATATCGGGAAATGTAATAGACTATTGCTGAGGTAAGTACCACCTGTAGTCCTCCTCCTAGCAGCACGAATCTTTTAATGTCCCAAAGTTCCTTTATGGACATTTCAACTCCTATTGTGAAAAGCAACAGGATAATTCCAATCTCTGCAAGTATCTCTACCTGCTCAGTATCCTGGATAACACCCAGCACATAAGGGCCAGTAATGATCCCTGTTACTAAAAAGCCAAGCACAGGGGACAAATGCAATCTGTGGAATAACAGGAGTATGGATATTGACAGTCCGAAGATAATTTCTATTTCTGTGAAAAGTGTAAGGTCCATTTTAGTATCACTTTACCCTACATTGAATCTGTTTGTTACTAAAAAAAACCTTTTGAAAAATAATGTATACAGTTTATGGCAAAATGTGCCAAAAAAAAGATAAAATTGGACAGTATTTTAAAGTCCTGCTCTCTCTACGATTATATCTGCAACTTCTGTTGCATTTTTGAATGGAAAGTCTTCTGCCGTGAGAAGTCCACCTGCTTCACCTGCTGTCACTGATACATCTCCTGATTTGCAGGTTGTGTCTGCTCCTGCAGGGAATGCTGCAAGTAATTTTTCAGGTGTCTCAATCGGGAATGTTGCATCTGCAAGTCCACCGACGATTTGGCTGTGTATATCTTCTTTTACGCTCATATTTTCCTGTCTCCTTAATTTTGTAATATTTTTTTAGGTTTATTGTTGCTGCTTTTCTCCGGAGCGTATCAGCAATATCTAATATGATAGTCTTTGATATATACTTAATCTGCACTGTACTATACTTAGTATTCTTCAGTACACTACACTAACTTTATAGTGATATGCAGAAACCTTTTAATCAATAATTCCCTATATATGTGTATGAGTCAGGATTCCGAATATGAGTCAGAGCTGGATGATATCAAGCACATGCTTTCTGATATTCATAATGACATCAGATCATTCATGGACTCGGCAAATCACCAGTATATTGATTCAGTCATAAGAAATGTAAAAGATGACTACTCCGGCGTTATTGTAAGGCATCTTATGGATGATGCGAGTAAAGGGCTTGAAAAGAATATGGTCAAAAAGTGTGAGATGCGTGGTGACTGCAAGACCCTCCTTTCAAATGTACTGCAGAAAAACGCAGGTCTTATAAAAAACGGAACGGTACACGAGGCTGCAATAGAGGAAAATCGCCTTGAATTAAAACAGCTTCGTACAATGGTGCCTTACGATAAATGTGATATCTGCTTTGCAGAAGCATCTGATATTCTTTCCAGACAGGTAACTCTCATGCGTTCCATGCGCATCTATGAGACCAATAAGGACAAACGCCAGGATCTTAGCCAGCTTCCTCCAGAAGAGGTTGTCACTGATATACTGGAACCTCTCTGTCATCAGAAACGATTTGAGATTCTCAAGGCAATCTCCGCTGAAACTAAGAGTTTCTCTGTTCTTTCAGGCCTGACTGGTCTTAGAGGTGGAAATCTTCTGTTCCATCTTCAGAAACTTGTTGAAAAGGGCATGATCATCCAGCGGCACGAAAGAGGTGACTATATGATAACCGGAAAAGGCTTCAAGGTCATGGAAGGTGTCAGTCGTATATATTCTGCCCTTGAACCTGAGCCCGAAAAGCAGACTGATGACTCAGAATCGATCTAATTTATTATTTTCCTCTTTGATATTGATATGGCAATTGCAGTTACAGAGGATTCGGAGTGGCTTTTCATTGAAATAGGATCATAGTCACTATTGTTGTACTCGTCCTATTCTTCATAGATTACATGGTGGGGGTTTTGTATGGCACTCTTCACAAATCTCTGCTGACAGGTTAAGTGGCGTGAATGCTTCTGAAGGAGTAATGACATGAGTAGTAAATCCTTCTGCAGAAGGGTGGTGACACATTTCACATTCAGGCGATTCAGCCGACACTTCTCCATACATTAAAGTTGTGGGGTATTTCCGAAATGAGAATACATGCAGGCTTACGAACCTGATTTCCTGGAAATAATTCCCTCATTATCGTAATGGATGGATGAACGCCATGCAATATATTAGTTATTTGTATGGCAATGATGGTTTACCTACGGATGTTTAGGGTTAAAGATTTTAAATCTGAAAAAAAGGATAAACAAGGATATCAGATTGAAGCAGAGTAAAAACTCTGCCCCTTGTTCTGATATTTGATAAATGTTTTAGTATCTCTTTGGTCTGTGCTTCTGGAAGCATTCCCTGCAGTAAACAGGTCTGTCTTCTGCTGGCTTGAATGGGACTTCTGTCTCCTGTCCACAGTCTGAGCAGGTTGCCTTGTGCAATTCTCTTGGGCCGCTGTTCTGCCTGAAGTTTCCTCCTCTGCCACCGCCATTGCCGCCACGGTTTCCACCGCTGCCGCCTGGACCTCTTCTGAATCCGCCATCTCTGCCATTTCCGTCTCTTGAACCGCCTCTGAAACCACTGCTTCTATCGTCTCTCATATTTATTTTCCTTTGTTGTTTATTTGATCAGTTATCTTCGGGTCAAGATCATTCGCACGATTCGTTCAATTTTGATTCTTATCAAGTCTACAATTGTTGCAGCTGAACATAGTCACAACTACTGGATACAGATGATTGTATAATGCCTGGCGGGCATTTTGTTGTGATGCTATAGCAGTTTTCATTGAGACGGGAACCTCTCTCCCGCAATCTATACGACGCTCTCTTGTTAACGATTAACTTAAAAGAAGTAGCCAGATGAAATTATCCCTTTCTTAACCCGCAAGTAAGTTAACTGTCTATGTTGTGATAAGCCGGATAAATATAAAAAGCTATGTCTGAAGTGACAAATCTTATTCTTTGGATAAATAGTAAAAACCAGAAGGAATCTATGGTAACAAGTAAAAAAAGGATTTTTCCCTCTTTTTCTTTTGAAAAGAGGGATTCTTATGCGTTTGATCCTTATGGCTGTGTCAGTCCGTAACCGGACATTACACAAATAGCACTCAGAAGCAACCAGACTATGTACCAGGGTAGGTTTTTGAGTACACTGAGATCAGGAATGGATGACTCCTGCTGAGAAGGTTCCGGTATAGGGTCAGGTATTGACATTACAGTTTCATTCTCTTCTGCAATATCAGATACACTGAAGAATCTGTTTTTGTCATCAGTTGTTGTTACTTCTCTGCTGTAACTTACAGAGCCAGATGAACCACCATATCCACCTGAGTTACCACTACCTTCGTCTTCTTTTTCCTCTTCATCAGTACTGCCATCATCTTCTTTTACTGGTATCTTGAAGTCCACGGTATCTGTATCAGTGACAATTGTACCACTTGGACTTATGCCAGCAGCTGTTGCTGTATTGTTCATCCATTCTGCTTCTACGTCCGTCTGGCTCAGTGTGTAGTTGATAATGTATGTTACACTCTCTCCCTGCAAAAGAGTTCCATTGAACCCGTTTGGTGCTTCTATCTCACTGGGTGTGAACATTGGATCAGTTACATTCACATCTGTCAGTGTAACGTTTCCTGTGTTCTCTACCATGAACTTATATGTGATATTCTCCCCTTCCTGGGCATATCCATCATCATTCTCATCGTTGAAATCGGCAGTCTTATTGATGCTAATCTTCAAATCATCCGGATTTTCTTCAGTAATGCCGCCCTCTTCTTTCACTGGTATCTCGAAGTCCACGGTATCCGTATCAGTGACAATTGTACTCTTTGGACTTATGCCCGCAGCTGTTGCTGTATTGTTCACCCATTCGGCTTCTATGTCCGTCTGGCTCAGTGTGTAGTTGATAATGTATGTTACACTCTCTCCCTGCAGAAGAGTTCCATTGAATCCGTTTGGTGCTTCTATCTCACTGGGTGTGAACATTGGATCAGTTACATTCACATCTGTCAGTGTAACGTTTCCTGTGTTCTCTACCATGAACTTATATGTGATATTCTCCCCTTCCTGGGCATATCCATCATCATTCTCATCGTTGAAATCGGCAGTCTTATTGATGCTAATCTTCAAATCATCCAGATTTTCTTCAGTAATGCCGCCCCCTTCTTTCACTGGTATCTCGAAGTCCACGGTATCCGTATCAGTGACAATTGTACCCCTTGGACTTATGCCCGCAGCGGTTGCTGTATTGCTCACCCATTCTGCTTCTATGTCCGTCTGGCTCAGTGTGTAGTTGATAATGTATGTTACATTCTCTCCCTGCAGAAGAGTTCCATTGAACCCGTTTGGTGCTTCTATCTCACTGGGTGTGAACATTGGATCAGTTACATTCACATCTGTCAGTGTAACGTTTCCTGTGTTCTCTACCATGAACTTATATGTGATATTCTCCCCTTCCTGGGCATATCCATCATCATTCTCATCGTTGAAATCGGCAGTCTTATTGATGCTAATCTTCAAATCATCCGGATTTTCTTCATCCGCTTCATCTGTTTTTGATATGATATATGTGAAATAGGTTGCATCACTGGTCCGCTCGTTGATTATTGTTCCATTTGCCCAGGCCACTTCATTACGACCATTATTGACCATTGCAGATGCTGTAATGTACAGTGTATTATTTTCAGCAGGCAGATATGGTTCAAGTGGAATCTCATATGTATATATGGTGGTTTCTTCAATAACGTCCCTGTAATCGAATTGTCCGTAGACTATATTGCCACCTTTGTTAATTGGCGTACTGTTAAAACTATTTGAGATTCCAAGGCTAAGTTTCTGAATAGTCCAATCTCCTGTGGTTTCATATGTGACGTAGAGATATTCTGTATCGTTTGAAAAGTTGACAGTACCAACATCTATGGTCTGGTCTACATAAAGTATTCTTGTCATATTATTCTCATTGGCATTAGTTATGCCTGAAAATGCAAATGTAAAAATGATAAATATGGAAGTTAGCAGCCATATGTTTTTTGTTTTTATCATTATACTACCCCTATTTTGTTTTAAAACTGGTTTTGGATTGCACCCGTTTGTCTGTTTTTTATTGGTGTATAATTATAGCTGCTATTTTTATTATATTTAAATATATGTATAGTTTGGTGTATTATAATACTTATTATAATGATATGCCAGGTTTATATCAGTGCAAAATTAGTTATGTATGTGTCTATGGGATGTGTTTCTTATATAGGGTAGGATAAGTAGAGGTCAACTTATAATATGAATTTCCGGTGTAACTCTAGTGGGCACTACATTATATCTTAAAGATCTAAATGCTGTTTGCTCATGGACCCGGCGGGATTTGAACCCGCGGCCTTCACGTTGCGAACGTGACAATCTCCCTCTGATCTACAAGCCCAATAAAGTTACAAAGTTAAAAAATTAATAAAAAAAAGAGTGGTTGAGAGGTTTAAACAGGTCTTCCGACATCTGTTACTGTAACACTCTCGACGCCTTCTACTGCCGCAAAGGCTTCTTCTACTGCTTCGGTACCGCCTTCTCCGTCACCTACAATGACGACCATGACGATTGCCTTAAGTCCGAATGCAATTGGCTGTATCTCGTGTGTACCGTATTCTGCACCTTCTGGAAGTGCTGCGATAACATCGTCCTTAAGTTTCTCGAGGTCTACATCCACGCCAGTTGGCATAATCTTCATTGTTGCTGCAACTTCGCCCATTTAGCTCACCTTATGCTCCCTTAAAGCCACATTTTGGGCATTCGTATGGATTGCTCTGCTGCCTGCAGCTTGCACATCTTCCAAGCTCATTACCACAAACAGGGCATGGGAAACGTACGTAACCTGTTTCCACAAGGCTCTTGTTGCATGTAGTACAATTATCAACTTTATTTGCCATTTAAAATCTCCTTACTGTGAGTAATATATGATCAATATAATACTGAAAATCAGCATGTCAGTGATTTCAGTACATACGCAGTATATAATTTAAATATTCCCCTTGATGTGAGTGCCAATTACATTTTTTCCAATAACGGCATCAATGACCCTTTCCGGATACATTCCATTGACCACGACACAGTCCATCATATTCTCCATCAGAAATCCGGGTAGTGAACTGTCAATACATGTAACTCCCATTCTTGAAAGTTCAAGGGCAGTCATCCATTTCTGAATGATATCATCTGCAATCACACCATCAACATCAGTCACTTTAACAAAACGTGATCCTGTCTCTTTTGCGATCCATGCCCCTATTGTATCAGATGTGACGTTCCATGAATGTGGTAGCCTGTCAGTTTCCTTCAGCATTTTATATGGCATAAGCACAGAAACACCTGCAGGAAATTCATGTATATTTTCTACGGAGTTGATACCTGTCTTATCTATCAGGAAGTATGCGTATTGTTCCATGGAAAGAATTGCCATCCAGTGAGCGGCATCATCACCAATAGAACATTTTTCACTGATGTCTCTGACTGAATTAGCAAACACACCACCACCCGGGACGATCAAAATAGAATGGTCGTCTCCCTGTCCGCAAGTTCCAAAATATTCCTCAAGGGCACTAATGATAGAAGCCGAGTGTCTTATCAGGCTTCCCCCCAGTTTCACAACCGTTCTCATAACAGTCTGCTCCCAATATATTTTCAGGTAAGTTTGATATTTGCAATATCATCCTTATCTGTAATTGATGTACCTATTAATTGTATCTTCTCTGAGTTCTTATTCTTTTCCCGGCTGTGAGGTCTCATTTTCCAATATCCTTGCAGCAGCGTATGCAGGGAAAACCTTGGAGATGTCAGTTCCCCATTTTTCAGCAACGGAAATGCATTCAAAACCAAGTCGCTTTGCTGCTTCCCTTATCATGAATTCCCCCAATCCTGCGGAAACTATCCTGTTGAGTCCATTCTTCTCAGCAACAACAGAGATGGTCTCACAAAGAAGGCTTATTTGCTTTTCTTTAACCTGGGCTGCAATATTGTAAATCTCATCCGGTGATATTTCTGTCAGGTCTGCACATACTACCCTTGCCAGTCTTCTCATAGAATCATTTTTAGTCTTGCCTGCACCATCTGCGGTTTCACAGGTATACAATTCTTCCGTGATGTCTCCAAGTAGCAGGTATGCATCAGCGGTGTTTGCAAAAAGCTCTGAAGAAATATTGCAATCACCATCTGCAACCTTTACTTTATCCAGCAGGTAAGCAAGGTTTGTCCTTAAGGTCCCTGCATAAAAAAGTTCGCTGCGCACAAGTCTTGAAAAGTCAGTTAACCCTGCAACATGTTTTCCGTCTTTGATGGGAATTATATCACTGGTGGTACTTCCAACATCTACAAAAATACAGTCTCCGATCTCAGCCCCTATCAGTCTTGTGGATGCAGCCCAGTTAGCTGCTGCAAGTTCACGCAGGCTTGATGATTCATCATAGAAGTGTCCATTGCTATCTATATACATAGTCTTGCAATCAAAAGCCTCGTCAACAGACTTCATTATAAACTGAATACCCTGAAGTTTGTCTTCGAAGCAGTCTGCCAGCTCTCCTGTCATAACCACACTGACCATGTCCGGTTTAAGTTCGGTAGCAATATCCTCAAGTGCTTCCGGCAGAGTTGTATCTTTCCACAACGGGATGTAATGTAGTTCAATGATCTTTCCGTCAGCGGAAGCTATTTTAGTATTCGCACCGCCAATATCGATCCCTATTATTATCATATGATGTCCTCAATGTCATCTTTGGTGAAAGAACATTCCCCTGTAAGTTCAACTGACTCAGGAAGCTCTCCAAACATATTCATTAGTAGTAATTCTCCAATTTCACATCCAAGTGTCCTGACAAGTCCGAATATTGCAGTGGTAGGCCTTGGGTTCACATCTATTACATATGGTTTATTTCCATATACTATATCTATTCCCACGTACCCATTGCATCCCAGGGTTTCAACTGTTTTCTTTGCAGTGATGAATACTTCATTTTCAAAGTCCGCTCTGTATGGTACCTGGTTTCCCTTGTAATCAAAAATGGTTTCGCCATTCTCTTCTTTTATATCGATTAATTGCCTGTTAAGGCTTAAAGGAAGGGACTTCTGTCCGCATATCAAACTGACACTGAGGTGCTCTCCTTCAACATATTCAGTTGCAATGTACTCATCTGCCTGTTCATCCATATTTTCTGCAGGTTTGAGTCTGACTCCTTCGGAAGCGCATCCAAACCTTGGTTTAATAACATACTTCCCTTTGGAACCCATGTCCATTATTTTTGGAACTGCAATTGAATTTGATTCCAGCGTATTTGTACAAGTCAGTTTATCTGCACACAAACGCACTGATCCTGAGGAGCAACCAAGGTTTACTGTGTTTCTTTCTATTATTCCGGTGAGGTTGCCAAGTAGTTCATCAGGGCCGATAACAAGACCTGCATCACTTTCTTTTGAAACTTTCTCCAGCATATCTTCAAATGTGTTCTCGTCAGATATTACAGCATTTCCGCATTTTAGCTTGCTCTGCGCGGTTAGGTAGGTAACCTCATGTCCAAGGCGTGTGAAACTGTCAGCAAGGGTACTTAGCATAGCTCTGCCTTCCAGCAACAATGTTCCACTCAGGCCAATTCCCATAGCGTATTCAGCAAGCAGTATTTTCATGCTGGATGCAACTGCATTTATTTGATATATCCTTTACTATTGTATATTATACTCCGGTTTTTACAGGATACTTTTCATTATTTCGTTGTAATGGCATTTGAAATTTCAATGACGTTAAAATTTGATGGGCGGTAGTAAATTTCGCCGAATTTGTGTTATATACTATAACTAATATCTTGATAAGTAGGGTTGAGAGTTTATCTCAATTAAGGTGCGTCGGGTTGGAGCCGGGTTTAACCGGTTTACGGCGGGGGTATATAAATAGTATCTTTCCCGATAAGATACTATTTTGACAAAGAAAAGAGGCACGTATCGGAAGTAAGTGAGTAGAGGAGTAAGAAACCGTTGTGTTTATGGTACACTTAGGACACAATGGTTTGTTCTTCTTATTACTTGGTAGCAATCTGTTTTAATAGTGCTATATGTTTTCTGTTATTGTTTTATCGTAGTTATAGTTTTCATCCTGTTTTGGCACTTATGTGACATGTATATCTTCTTGCTTTATATTAAAAATGACTATATACTATGATTACTGATAGAGGACTGGGATGAATATGGATGTAAATACGGAAAACCCATTTGTGCAGGCACTGGTTGTATCAACCACGATGGCAGTTTTCATGATCGGCGTGGCTTTTGGGCTAATGAGCATGGCTCGCGAAGGTAGCACTCCGGTTCCGATGGCCGTTATGCTTCTTATCTTTGCAGTGATCTTTATAGCAGGCTCTGTATTTTTTGAATCAAGAGGTGCAGATTATATGGGTTCTCTTGTCGGTGGTGCAATCATAGGTCTGGTAGCTACTGTCTCTGCAACTGCATTTTTCAGTGGTGTAAGATTTGCTATTGGTGGTGGTATTACTGAGATTGGATTTGATCAGGTAATTTCCGCTCTTGCAGTTTGTATGATTGCAAGCATGCTTCTGATACGTATTCTGCAGCATAGGTTCAGCAATGCTTTTTAAGCATTATAATGTTAAAGTCCAGCATAAAATATGCATTAATTCTCTTTTTTGTACACTTCATTTCGCCAAAACAAGACACATATGCGAAAATTATTTATAGAACTTCAAACAATCACTAGTTCGACTACACTTTACCGCGCACAGAATATGCGGAGATATTGAGAATGGCTGATGGACCAGAGAATTGTGACGATTTAGATTCAAAAACAGTTGATGAAGGTAAAGTTGAAGAAACCACTACTGAAAATGAGGCTGCACAGCTTCGTGATAAGCTCCTACGGCTTACCGCGGAATTTGATAATTTCCGTAAAAGAAGCACCAGGGAGAAAGAAGAATATCGTAAGTTTGCAGTTGAGCAGATTATAATTGAGCTTCTTGAAGTCTATGATAATTTCGAGCGTGCATTAGAATCTGCAAAGCAGACTGAAGACATTTCATCTGTTATCACTGGTATCGAGATGGTCTTCAAACAGTTTACTGGAATACTTGAGAAAGAAGGTCTTGAAAAGATCGAGTGCAAAGGTGCTGAATTTGACCCTTACCTCCACGAAGCAATGATGCATGTGGAACATCCTGATCATGATGATAATACTGTGATAGATGTTTGCAAACCGGGTTACTGCCTGCACACAAAGGTAATAAGACCTGCAATGGTGACTGTTTCGAAGAAACCTGAAAAATAAAAGGACAGATTTCAGATTTATCTTTAGAGGATATCTTCAAAACAAATAAAATCAATAATTTACAATTAAACTATTATTAATTCATATAAAAGAGGTAATATTATGGGAAAGATATTGGGAATTGACCTGGGAACTACAAACTCCTGTATGGCTGTGATCGAAGGTGGAGAACCTACTATTGTCCCTAACGCAGAGGGTGGAAGAACAACTCCTTCTGTTGTAGGTTTCTCTAAGAAGGGTGAGAAACTGGTAGGTCAGGTTGCTAAAAGGCAGCTGATCACCAACTCCGAAAACAGTGTAAGCTCTATAAAGAGGCACATTGGTGAAGGTGACTATAAAGTAACACTTAACGGAAAAGAATACTCACCACAGGAAATTTCTGCAATGATTCTGCGCAAGTTGAAGGAAGATGCGGAATCCTATCTCGGTGAGACCATCACACAAGCAGTAATTACTGTACCTGCATACTTCAATGACTCTCAGAGACAGGCTACAAAGGATGCCGGTACAATTGCAGGTCTTGAGGTAATGAGAATTATCAACGAGCCTACTGCAGCATCACTTGCATACGGTCTTGACAAGGATGAGGAAGACCACAAGATACTCATCTATGACCTTGGAGGAGGTACCTTTGATGTATCTATCCTTGAGCTTGGTGGTGGAGTATTCGAGGTGCTTTCAACAGCTGGTGACACACACCTTGGTGGAGATGACTTTGATCAGAGAGTCGTTGACTTCCTTGTAGATGAATTTAAGAAGAACGAGGGCATCGATCTTTCAAAGGACAAGGCTGCTCTCCAGCGTCTAAAGGATGCAGCTGAGAAGGCAAAGATCGAGCTTTCCGGTGTAACTTCAACCAACATCAACCTTCCTTTCATCACTGCAGATGCAAATGGTCAGCCAAAACACATTGATATTGACCTTACAAGGGCACAGTTTGAGAAGATGACATCTGATCTGCTTGACAAGACACTTGTGGCTGTCAACCAGGCAATGAAGGACGCTAAGGTATCAGCATCTGATATCGACAGGGTACTTCTTGTAGGAGGTTCCACCAGGATGCCTGCAGTAACCGAACTTATAAAGAAGGCAGCAGGAAAGGATCCATACAAGAACATCAATCCTGATGAGGCTGTAGCAGTTGGTGCAGCAATCCAGGCCGGTGTACTTGGCGGAGAGGTTCACGATGTACTTCTGCTGGATGTAACCCCGCTTACACTCGGTATCGAGACACTCGGAGGAGTTTCAACACCACTTATCGAAAGGAACACAACCATCCCAACCAAGAAGAGCCAGGTTTTCTCAACAGCAGCTGACAACCAGCCATCTGTAGAGATCCATGTACTTCAGGGAGAGAGAGGTGTTGCGTCTGGTAACAAGTCCCTGGGCAGGTTCACACTTGATGGAATTCCCCCAGCACCAAGAGGGCTTCCACAGATCGAGGTTACATTCGATATCGATGCAAATGGTATCCTCCACGTAACTGCAAAGGACAAGGGAACCGGAAAGGAACAGTCCATATCCATCCAGAAGCCAGGTGGTCTTACTGATGAAGAGATCGACAAGATGGTCAAGGATGCTGAGATGCATGCTGAAGAGGACAAGAAGCGCAAGGACGAAGTTGAGGTCAAGAACACAGCTGAATCCCTTGTAAACGCCGCAGAGAAGACTCTCAAGGAAGCTGATGAGATTGCAACCGCTGAGCAGAAGTCAAAGGTTGAGGCTGCTGTCAGTGACTTGAAGGCTGCTCTCGAGTCTGATGACATCGAGGATATCAAGACTAAGACCGAAGCTCTTCAGACTGCTGTCTACGATGTATCTGCTGCAATGTACCAGAAGGCACAGGAAGAAGCTGCAACTGCAGCATCTGCCGCAGAAGATATGGAAGGATCAGACACTGGTGATGACACCATTATGGATGCAGACTACGAAGTAGTTGATGATGACAAGTAATCAATACATGGATATGTCGGGTAAGGTACTTTAATCTGAAAGTATCTTACTACCTTTAATTTTACAATAGATCATATAATTATATATCCAGATATAACAGGAATCATCCATGTCCACCCAACGCGATTATTACGAAATCTTAGGTTTATCCAAGGATGCTACAGAGTCCGAGATCAAGAAAGCTTACAGAAAGCTTGCAATGCAGTATCATCCGGACAAGAACAAGGACGAAGGCGCTGAAGAAAAATTCAAGGAAATATCAGAAGCCTATGCTGTACTTTCCGATTCAGAGAAAAGGGAACAGTATGACAGGTTCGGTCATGCAGGTATTGATGGCCGCTACAGTCAGGAAGATATTTTCAGGAATGCTGACTTCGGGGATTTTGCAGATCTTGGTGATATACTTGGAGGTATATTCGGAGGCGGCGGCTTTGGTGGCTTTGGAGGTTTCGGCGGCTTTGGTGGAGGCCAGAGAAGACAGGGTCCGATGCGAGGTTCTGACCTGCGTTATGATTTTGGAATCACTCTTGAGCAAGCTGCTGAAGGTGTTGAAACTACCATTAATGTTCCTCGTGCAGAAAACTGTGAATCCTGTAATGGAACCGGTGCCAAAGCGGGCACAAGTCCAAAGACATGTCCTACATGTCATGGTTCCGGTCAGATGACCCAGGCACGTAAGACACCTTTCGGTACATTCATGTCAACAAGTACCTGTAATGCATGTCACGGACGTGGAGAGATTATTGATGATCCTTGCCCTGCATGTAAGGGTACGGGTAAGATGAAGAAGGTTCGCAAGATCTCTGTGAAAATTCCAAAGGGTGCTGATAATGGACTTCGCCTGAAAGTAAGGGGCGAAGGTGAAGAAGGTAGTCCTGGCGCACCATCAGGTGACCTCTATGTTGTTGTCCATGTGGAGCCCCATGACAAGTTCCAGCGGGTTGGCGATGATATTGTATACGAACAGCCAATTTCTTTTGCAACAGCCGCACTTGGTGGGGATGTAATGGTACCGACACTTCACGGTAAAGTGAAAATGAACATCAAGCCAGGTACACAGACTCATTCCATATTGCGCCTTAAGGGCAAAGGCATGCCTCATCTTCACGGACATTCTCACGGTGATCAGCTTGTTAAGATCATCGTTAAGACGCCTACAAAGCTTTCAAACGAGCAGAAGGATTTATTCAAAAAGCTTCAGGAACTTGACGGTGGACCTGATGTAAAGGCTACTAAAGGCGGAAAAGGTATCTTTGAGAAGGTAAAAGGTGCTTTTGAAGCAGGGGCATAGTCCCTTCTCTTTTTCTTTCGTATTTTATTTTTATCTCTTTTTTAGGGCATCTATTTATATTGCTTCACCAGTTTTTGTTTTGTGGGTAAGATATAATAAGAAATAAGGACATTATGCGGTTTTGTTTTCCGTATCAACAAATATCTTATTTATGACCTTTTGAAGGTATTATTATGAAGATCGTGATTATTGGTGCTGGTGAGGTTGGTTATCATATTGCTAAGGCTCTTTACCAGACGAATGATGTTGTGATAGTTGACCAGAATGAGGAAGCATGTGCACGTGCAGATGAGCTTGATGTCCACGTAATTCATGGCAATGGTGCCAACGTTTCCATTCTTCATGAAGCTCTTGAAAATGCAGGTCTTCTGGTTGCTGTTACAGGTTCGGATGAGGTGAACATCGTTGCATGTATGGCTTCAAAGCTTACTGTACACGATGCTACTAAATTGAAAACAGTTGCAAGGGTAAGCAATCCTGATTATATTGACAAGCCTGTGGCTAAAAGGCCTAAGATTGGAATTGACATCATGGTCTGCCCGGAGCTAACTCTTGCATCAGAAGTTGCAGAGATCCTTGCTATTCCTTCTGCTATCGATGCAGAACTTTTTGCCGACGGTAAGGTTGAAATGATGGAATTTGTGGTTCCATCTGACCATAAGATTGTCGGGAAACAAATGCAGGATCTTCATCTTGCAAATTGCTGCATAGTAAGTGCGCTTTTCAGGGATGCAGAGGTTATCATTCCACATGGTGGGGATGTAATCGAAAGTAATGATCACATAGTTGTTATCGGTAAACCTGCTGCCATGAAAGAAGTCCGTGATCTTTTCGGGGAAAAGACGGGTAAAAGAAGCAAAGTAATGATAATCGGTGGTGGTGTAGTTGGTTTCTACCTTGCTAAAATGGTAGCAAATAGTGAATTGAATGGTCAATTCGATCTAAAGATTATTGAATCCGATAAGGACAGGTCCCTTGAAATTGCAGAGGAACTCCCCGATGTATTAGTTCTTAATGGTGATGGAACAGATATCAATCTCCTGAAGGAAGAAGGTATTTCTGAGATGGATGTTGTTATTTCCGTGACCAATAGTGACGAAAAGAATCTTTTGTGTGCCTTGCTTGCCAAACAGCTCGGTGTGAAAAAGGTTATTGCCAGATCAGATCGCTCAGATTATGTTTCATTGTTTGAGATGGTGGGCGTTGACAGTGCAGTAAGTCCAAGGCAGGCCACAGTTAATGAAGTCCTGAAACTGACATTTGGCCAGGGAATTGAGTCGATCACTACTATTGAAGGTGAAAAGGCTGAGATCGTAGAGTATACCGCCTCTAAGAAGTCAAAGATTGTGGGCAAACCCCTGAAAAATGTAAAATTCCCTTCTGGTGCTATTATTAGTATGGTTGTCCACAATGGAAATACAGTTGTTCCACGTGGTGAATATGTTATTAAGGAAGGAGATCGTGTAGTTGTCTTCTGTCTCCAGTCCGCAAACGCTGAAGTTGAGAGGCTGTTCAAGTAGTTCATGAAGGGGTGTGTTCTTGAAGTACGAAGTCATATTGAACGTATTAGGTGGTCTCCTCAGGTTTCTGGGTGCCATAATGATTCTTCCTTTACTGGTGGCAATCTATTATGGGGATTCTCTCTATCCATTTCTGGTTGCTGTGGTAATTACCGGGCTTACAGGCATCCTGCTTTCAGCACGTTATAAATCATCGGAAGAATGGAAAACCAGGGAAGGTTTTGCCATTGTTGCACTGGGGTGGCTTGCAGCTGCTATATTTGGTGCTATTCCTTTCATGCTTGATGGCATAAGCCCAATAAATGCGATTTTTGAATCCATGTCCGGTTTTACAACAACCGGAGCAACAGTCCTTCTTGATATTGAAGCTCATTCCAGAAGCATACTTTTCTGGCGTAGTCTTACACAATGGCTGGGTGGTATGGGTATTATCATGCTTTTCATTGCCATTCTTCCAAAACTTGGTGTTGCGGGAAGGCAGTTGTTCAGGGCAGAAGCTCCTGGTCCGACGGAAGATAAGATCAAACCAAGGATCAGAGAAACAGCTAAGATACTATGGTTGGTCTATTGTTCAATTTCTTTGCTGGAGGTCATTGCTCTGCTGCTCGCAGGTATGTCCTTTTATGATGCATTGACCCATACGTTTACGACAATGGCTTGTGGTGGTTTTTCCCCCTACGGTCTGAGTGTTGCTGCATTCAACAGTCCACTTATTGAAGGTATTATTACACTATTCATGTTCATTTCCGGAGCTAACTTTGCTCTACACTACCGCACACTGTACACTGACAGGAACAGCCTTGTGAAAGATGATGAGTTCAAGTTCTATGCTGCAGTTACACTCATTGCAACTGCAATACTAACATTCAGTCTTTGGAATGATATGGGCGAGACAATATTAACATCATTCAGGTATGCAGTATTCCAGGTTGTTTCTATCATGACAACAACCGGTTTTGCAACAGTGGATTTCAATTTATGGACAGATTCTGCAAAGATCGTATTGCTTGCTGTAATGTTCATAGGTGGTTGTGCAGGCTCAACTTCCGGTGGTATTAAAGTTGTAAGGTTCCTTCTTCTCCTTAAATACGGACAGCGTGCTCTTTTTAAGTCAATTCACCCAAGAGCCGTTCAGCCTATCAAATTCAATAACAAAACCGTCCCTGATGATGTAATGCAGGCAATAGTCTCTTTTGTAGTGATCTACTTTATGATATTTGCAGTATCTACTGGTCTTCTTTCCCTAATGGGTATGGATATTCTAAGTTCCGTCACTGCATCAATTGCAACATTGGGTAACATCGGTCCGGGTTTTAATCTTGTAGGTCCAATGGCTAATTTTGATGTTGTCCCTTTTGTTGGAAAAATGTTGCTCATAGGCAATATGTGGGTTGGCAGACTTGAGGTTTTCACTGTGATAGTGATGCTTACTCCTGAATTCTGGAGACGGTAAGCAGGTAGTAAGATAAAAATAAAAAAGAAATGGGATAAAGTGATTATATGGTCACTTTATTATCTTTCAAAGTCAAGTTCATACTTGACTACGTTCTTGAAAAGTATCCTTAAATCCCAGAGGAGTTTCTTATTTGCTTTGAATAGCGCATAAAGGAGCTCAATCAGGCTCATGCTTGAGAAATTAACTCCTTCCAGAGAATGTCCCAGTGAATTAAGTTCCTTGTCAGTAAATTTAACAAATGTATCCTTTACTATCAGGCTGTTGTCAATCTCACGACCGATAGTTTCCCGCCACTTTATCTCATATTCATTAAGCGCGTTTGCAGAGACATCACCTTTGGATATGGCATTGTATGCTACCTCACCAGCAATTTTTCCAGCTTCCATCGCATTGATGATTCCGCCGCCTGTGATGGGGTCAGACTGCCTGGCTGCATCTCCTACTAACATCAGTCCGTTTGCAATGGTTTTTTCAATACTGCCGCATACAGGAACTCCACCAACATCGACCTCCAGTATTTTTGCATCCGGGTATTTGTCATTCACAAAATCGTTCAGGTAATCAATTGCATGTTTTCCATTACCTGATTTGTTACCCATTATACCAATACCAACATTAGCCATATCATTTCCTTTAGGGAAAATCCAGACATAACCTGCAGGTGCGACATCATTACCGAGATAGAAGTAACAATAGTTCTGGTCAATACCCGTACCGCTCATAAGATACTGGGCACAGGTTTCAATATCTGCTGGTTTTATTGCAGTGTCAATTCCCGCCCATCTTCCTACCTTTGATTCTACTCCATCGGCACCAATGACTATCTTTGCTTTGATATCATAGGACTGGCCAAGATGAGATACTTTCACGCCTTTTATAAAATTATTTTCAATAATAAGATCAGTGGCTCTGGTTTTTACCATTACATCTGCACCGGCTTTTGAGGCTTCGTAGGCAAGGGCCCTGTCAAAGATCTTACGTTCGAGAACATATCCGACTTCTCCGCCTGCAATCTCTTCTGCCATTTCTATCATTGTCCCGTCAGGGGCAAAGATGCGTGAACCTTTTACGTCTGCGCATATCCAGCGGTGGTCAGGCTCTATATGCTTTCTGAGCCATACTTTGCTTACTCCCTCGGCACATCTTACGGGATCGCCTATCTCCTGTCTTTTCTCGATCAATAAGACACTGAGACCTTTTTCAGCGGCTGTTTTTGCAGTTATTGATCCTGCTGGGCCGGCACCTATGACCACAACATCATATTCGTTTTTCATTTTTTCACCTCAATAGCTCCGACAGGGCATATTTTAGCACAGATGCCGCAAGAAGTACATAACTCATTTACTTCGATCCAGGTTTCAACCAATTCAAGTGCTCCGGCTGGGCATACACTAACACATGCCCCACAATATCCGCATTTGAATTTATTTACGTTGATGGTCACCATTATCACCTATTAATTTGTATAATTTGTCACTAATAGTTTAAAAGGAAATATATCTTTCTAATTTTTGTATTTGAACCAGTAATTAGGGAGTCCCTTATAGTAAAAGGAATATATGTTGTTTATGCATCGCCTGCAGCATTTATCTTTGCTCTGGCCTTGCCTGTTTTCATATCAAACCTTTCATTTACATATTTTTGTGAATTCCCATGTCCATGAAGCATTATCTCTACCAGATCATGTGGTTCATCAATATCAGTGCTGAGCATGAATGAATCATAAATGAAAACGGAACATCCTCTGTCTTTTGCAATATTGCAATGGTTAAGGAAACTTGAGCCGTAATATTTGACATAGTAATTGGAAGGGTCTTTTATGAAAATGACGTTTGTTCCTCCACCTTTGCCAGGGACTATTACGACATCCTCCATTCTTGAAACAATGTCTTCTATGTGTTTTGCCCTAACCAGTGGAAGGTCTGCCATTATGATGAATATTGGCTTATTTTCCTGTTCCAGATAAGCATTGATGGCTTCATTCAGATCATGCTCGCTAAGAACAACATTAACATCCAGGTCTTTAGGAACACCATTGTCGGGTGTTGTCAGTACATCTATCTCATCTATGCCCGCTTCCTTTAGACTTGAAATAACATCTCTTAGCATGAGTTCTACAAAATCCTCACGTTCTTCCAAAGTAAGCGCAGGTGAAAGCCTTGATTTAGCGTTCTTCTTTTTATAAGGTATCAATGCTTTCATCGTATTTCCTCATACAATGCATTCCTTTGAACAGGCACACGTCCTGTCTGGCGAATCATCCATTCCATTTCTTCAGCAGGAGTAAACTCTCCATTTGTTCCCCCTGATGCCGTGGTGATCTTATCTTCCATTAGTGTGCCTCCAAGATCATTCGCACCACAGTAAAGTGCTGTCTGCGCCAGCTTTTTTCCAAGTTTTACCCAGGCTGCCTGAATATTATCAACATGCCCGTTTAATATTATTCTTGCTATTGCCTGCAGGCGTAGATCCTCGATGCCAGTGGTCATGAACTTTCCGGACTGCATCATCTCTTCACCTACTTTGTTATTATATGGCATGAATGGCATGGGTATAAGTTCTGTGAAACCACCAGTACGTTGCTGTATTTCCCTTATGGTGAATATGTGTTCCAGTCTTTCTTCAACGGTTTCCACATGTCCGTACATTATCGTAGAATTAGTCCTCAGGCCAACGTTATGTGAAGCTTCAATAGTATCTATCCACTGTTGCCTTGTGATCTTGTCCGGGCAGATGATTTTCCTGACACGGTCAACAAGTATTTCTGCAGATGTGCCTGTTAGTGTCAGTATTCCACAATCTTTGAGAATTCCGCATGCTTCCTCCAGAGCCATCTTATCCATGCTTGCAGCATAATGTACTTCCATGGGTGAAAGTGCATGCATATTTATTGCAGGATAATTCGACCTTATGGCATCAAAAAGCTCTGCATAGTAATCCATGTTGAGTTGTGGAATGTATCCTCCCTGCACACACACCTCTGTGGCCCCTGCAACATGTGCTTTTTCAACTTCTTTGAGTACATCTTCCGTTGAAAGAATGTACCCGTTTTTCGCTTTGAATGCGCAAAAAGCACAGCTTCCAGCACACATATTAGTAAGGTATATGTTGCGGTTCACTACATAGGTTACCTTGTCACCAACAACATCCTTACGCAATTCATTAGCAAAAGAAAAGAGTGCAAAAGGGTCAATATACATCAGGGAAAGAGCTTCCTCTCTTGATATTTCACCGTTTCTTGCATTCTCTATAATTTCGTCATTAATAAAAGAGTACATCCTTTCCTCAGGCGATTTTGAACTTCATCTGTTCTGAATCATTGCTGAGAATTGGTTTGTATGTTGTATTCCTCTGCAATGGTTGTCTTCCTGATGATGTAATAAACCATTCCAGTTCTTGTGCTGACATGAACTGACCATTTGTAGAACCTGCAGATGCTGAAATCCTCTCTTCCATAAGGGTTCCACCAAGGTCATTAACACCACAGAAAAGAGCGACCTGTGCCAGCTTCTTTCCCAGCTTGACCCAACTTGCCTGAATGTTTCTAATGTGGGTATTAAGGATAATACGTGCAAGCGCATATAATTGGAGGTCCTGCATTCCGGGAGTTGCATATCTTCCCTGCCTGATCATCTCCTCTCCTATCCTGTTATTGTAAGGCATGAATGTCAGTGGTACAAACTCCAGAAAACCTCCGGTCTTCTTCTGTATCTCTCTGATAAGCATTATGTGGTCAATACGCTCCTCAATAGTCTCTACATGTCCGTACATGATCGTTGCGGTAGTGTTAATGCCGGTCTGATGTGCCTGTGTGATAACATCAACCCATTCATCCGTCTTGAGCTTGCCAGGGCAAATTATGTCCCTTACTCTGTCGGACAGTATTTCCGCAGCAGTACCTGGCATGGTATCAAGTCCCGCTTCCTTGAGCATCGTAAGAGCTTCACCAACGGTGATACCTGTCTGTTTTGCAGCATGATATACTTCCATAGGTGAGAATGCATGTGTGTGGATATGTGGGAACTCTGCCTTGACTTCTTTGATTATGTCTGTATAGAAATTGATATCCACATTTGGAAGTAGTCCTCCCTGGATACATACTTCAGTTGCTCCCTGACTCTCCGCATCCCTTACCTTTTCAAGTATATCCTGAATGTCCAGAATATAGCCGGTGTTATCACAGAACGCACAGAATCCACAGTTTCCAATGCAGCGGTTAGTGAAATTGATGTTGCGGTTTACCACGTAGGTCACTGTCTCACCTACTGTTTCCTGGCGCAACCTGTCCGCAAGTTCAAACAGCTTGAACGGTGGCACTTCTAATAGAAAAAGCGCATCTTCCTTTGTGGTCTTGCCCTGGTAGGCTCGTTCTATGATATCTTCCGGAATAATAGGGTCCATAGTTCACACTGATACCTTTCTTTTGTATTTAAAATGTGTGCCCGATAGAAAATCAAAGTTTCCGATATCCATCATCGTCTGCAAGACTGTTGATCAGGTCTTTCAGATTTTCGCTGTACCACCCTTTCTTAATGTACTGCGGATAAATTGGAAGTCTTTCTTTAAGTTCTGTCTCATGCACCATTTCCTTCAATTCAGACACACTTGGCCATTCGGCTTCAGGATTTATCCAGTCGATAGTGGTTGGTGAGATCCCTCCCAGGTCACTGGCACCACACTGGATAAGGATATATGGGTCAATCAGGTTTGGCGCAACCTGTATTGCTATATCGTCCGGGAGTATCTCCCTTGCTATCAGTATGGCCTGCATCATCTCTTCATCGGTAGGGGAAGGCATATCCGCCATTGGTGTATCCGGTTTGGGAGTGAAGTTCTGTATTATGACTTCCTGTATGTGTCCATATTCTTCATGTAGTTCGGCAATGGTGATCAGGGAATTGATCCTGTCATCAAGTGTCTCACCTATACCTATGAGTATGCCTGTTGTAAAGGGTATATGGAGCTCACCAGCGTAACGTATCGTTTTAATTCTTTTTGAAGGTATCTTTCCGGGAGAGCCTTCATGTGCAGCTACGTCTGCTGTAGTCTCTAACATTAATCCCATGCTGGCATTCAGGGGTTTTAGCTTCTCAAGTTCCGTATAATTCAGTACACCTGCATTGGTATGTGGCAAAAGGCCTGTATTAATGGCTACTTTACACAATTCATATATGTAGTCTACTGTTTTGCTGTATCCCAATTCCTCCAGCCATTCTTTATACCTGGGAACTTCCTCCGCATATTCTCCGAATGTAAAAAGAACTTCTGTGCATCCTGCTTTTTTACCATCTTCCAGGATCGGCAAAATTTCATCTATCTTCATAAGTTTTGCATCCGGATCATCCGGGTCGCACCTGAATGTACAATACCTGCATTTATTCCTGCAAATATTTGTGACGGGTACGAAGACATTGCGGCAGAATGTTACAAATTCGTCCATTGTTACTTCCTTGTTTTAAAGTAACCATTACATAAGTTTTACTGGTAATGATTTTTTATATATTTTACTCTGCAATAATATTATGCATACAGTTCTTAACACCCAGAGCAATACCTTCTACTTCAATGCCACCTTTTCCTTTAGCTCCATCTCCTACTACGTAGAGGTTTGACATTGGAGTTTTGTTCTTAAGGTCTGCACCTGAGGGGGATCTGTTCACAGGCCAATCATTTGAATATGATTGTATCAGAAGTACTTCATATTCTTTTCCTGAGAAAATGTCACTAAGGTCTTCAAGTCCAAGTTCGATTTCCCTGTCAAGATTATCAAGATCCTTCCATTGAACACATTGATGTGCCATTGTAAGATGTTTTCCAGCCGGTGCAAGAGAGGGATCTACATTTGTCACTTCATTAATACCGTTAACCCTTTTTGCGTAAGGTGTGAGGAGCACGCCACCATGTCCTATAAGTGGCTTGTCTGATGACAGACATATCTTTATTCCTGCGGATGGTTTAAGGTCTTTTGATTTGTGTACGTATTCATCCATTCCACTAACATTTGTTTCGGTTCCTATCAGGTTTGCAGTTGCAGGATGTCCTATATCACTAATAACAAGATCAGCAGTATGTTCTTTGCCATCTACGATAACTGCAGTTACTTTGTCATTGTCTAATTTAAGACCTGTAACTTCTGAGGATGTGTATATGGTTCCACCATTGGATGTGATAATATCTACCAGTGCATCGGTAACTCCTTTGCATCCTCCCATTGGGACTCCCGGTCCGCCGAAATGATATAGATTTTCGATGATCGCAAATGCTTCTTCCACAGGTACGTCTGCACCTTTCAAACTGAGTGCCCATCCAAAGAATGAATCTGAAATACGGTATGTCCAGTCCTGAGGGATGTGTTTTCTGCACCAATCCTCAAAAGATTGTCCTGTAGGAGGGTTTTTTCTGGTACTTATAACGTAATATATGAGTTTAAGGCGATTTATAAGTGAGAATGGAGCTTTAAAGTCCTCAAAAAGAATATCCTTGTAGCCGAACTTATAATCCGTATCTTTTCTGGTCCGTGGAACTCTTATGACCGAAACTGGTTTCTTGCGGATTATTTCTACGTTAGCTCCTACTTCTCTCAATAATTGGGAAAGGGGTCCGGCAGGTCCGTGTGGGATCATGTGCAATGCACCGGTGCTCAACTGGAAACCCTGATACGGGATGTTGGTGAACCTTCCTCCTATAATGGGAAGGCGTTCAAATATCTCTACTTCATATCCTGCTTTTGAAAGCTTTGCTGCGCTCAAAAGCCCTCCCAGTCCTGAACCGATAATAATTGCTTTCATCCTATGCCTCTATTGCTTTAACCGGACAGTATGCGGCACATGCTCTGCACTCTATGCAGGCAGGAGTAAAACTCGCCTTTCCTCTGATCTCAATGGCTCCAAATCTACAAAAAGCAGCACATTGGCCACATCCTACACAGTTTTCGTTTACTTTCATATTACATTCACCGGATTTCATTGTATAATGTTTTCAAGAATAAAAAGTCTTATTGTTCTTTGTTTTGTTTTATGGAGCATGATGAGTTACGTTAGATAATATTATTTTCAATATCTTACACATTTTTGTCATCAGGGGATTCAAACGGAAATATTTATTATTATCGAGTAATAATTATATTATCATGGATGAAGTTGATCTGGCCATATTAGAATACCTTTGCAAAGATTCCCGTATGCACAGCACTGAGATTGCAACAGCTCTTGACCTTGCGACATCCACTGTGCATAAGAGAATTGAAAAGATGCGCGAAACGGGGATAATCAAAGAATTTACTGTCAAGGTGGATACTAACGAAGTTGGTCTTAACGTCACAACTTTCATCGGTGTTAATATCGAGCAGAGTAAGAGGATTAATATAATCAACCGCCTGAAGGCAATCGAAGATGTACTGGAAATCTATGAATTGCTAGAGCCTTATGACCTGCTTTTGAAAGTGCGGACTTTTGATATCCATTCTTTAAAAGAAAATGTTCTGCAGGTGTTGGGTAATATGGATGGTATTAAAGATTCCCAAAGCATACTGACAACTAAATGTCATAAAGAAAAGAGTTGTGTGATTCTTAAAAGATAACGTATTTCTGATGGTGTGCTAGTAGTGTGAGCACATTTATGTTTTTGTTTTATTTAGGATTACTTGTTAGATTCATCTCCTCACTTGTATCATGATTATTCATGACAGTTGTTACGAACTTTTATATACCATCATGTCAGTTACTTTTTTAGGTGAACTTATGAAGAAAGAAGTGATCCAGGTAGTTTCAAGGGATAATGGGGAATTGACATCCAGGAAGGTTAAGGCTGCACCTTACGAGTTTACCATTGCAACTCGCGCAAAATGGGAAATGGTAATATCTGATGAGGATGTGGAGATCCGTGCAGGCGAATTCAAGAAGGTCAATGTAAAAGAGATATATCTGGATCCTGATATGGTAGCACTTCCATGTACTTTTTCACACCATGCAGTTGTTTCTCTGATCAAGGTCGGTGCAAAAGGTGGCGCTAAACCTGTGGATAGTGAACGTGTCATTAATTCTGCCTATATTATTGGCCAGGAAAGTGGAAGGGTAAGGGAAGGTGATCTTCTTGCAGTCCTCAATATTTTCCCAATTATGTTCACACGTGAAGCAATGACACCACGTTCCCTCTGAGGGTTGATTACATGGAAACTTGTATGATATGTGGTGAATTGCAGGACTTCAAACATTTTGAAGGTTACAATATATGCACTACGTGTGCAGACATTATGGAAGACATTATGGGTGAGTACTTCCTTAGCACAATCTGGAAGCGTGAACCTAAAGCTCACGCTGCGTACTTGAATTATCTAAACAACACTACGAAATACATTTCTGATTACAAGAAGCTGGCGCAGAAATCAGGTCAGCACACCAGGGATGTCAGTGCAAAAGTACATGATGCATTGGAAAATGGTAATAGTCATCCGTCAAAGAAGCGCTATTTTGAGCATATGCAGAAAGTACTTGACTGGTTGGAGGCAACTCCTCACTTTTACCATTATTATTTCAAAGATTACTATGTTTGTCCGGAATGTGGTGCATCCATTTTTGATAAATACACGCGAAGGGACGTTGGTGATTGGATGGTTATTTCCTGTTCAGAGTGCGACACGGTAATTAAGAAATATTTCTCCTTCAAAAGTGTTTAACATAAATGTATGCGAACGAATCGGATAATTGTAATTCATAAGACTTGACTAAATCCAAAATGATGCTGTGTCTGCGGAAGTTACTAAAGTTATTTGTTCTCAGGCGCAGTTTCTTTTCTTATATGTACAGATTAACCGGAGTTCCTACTCTCTTTCCTATTATAGTTTTTGGCCGGGTTTCAGCCTGCGGTATTTTAATTAAGACAATTTAAATATGATGAATTATTATCAATTATTAGAACTCTATCTATTGAAAAATATATCGACAGATATTGTTTGTCTATATGCACATGTTTAGTAGTTATTTGTATAATCACTCGCACGAAGGTGTTTTATACAAATAGTCTATGTATCATTATAACTTTCAGGAGAATATATTATGTCAGGAATAATCGATATTAGTAACATAGCCAATAGTTACATACCGGTTGCGATAATTCTCATTGTGGCATTAGTGATGCCTCCCATGACAATGCTTATCATTAAATTGTTAAGTCCGAGGAGTAAGGCATCAGCAAAGTACACGACATATGAGGCTGGTTCCTTACCAATAGGAAATGCCAGAATTCAATTCAATGTTGAGTATTATCTTTATGCCATTGCTTTTGTTCTCTTTGATATTGAAGTCCTTTTCCTTTATCCCTGGGCTACGATTTTCAAGGGACATGGTATTGATTTTATAGCAACTGTCGAAATGCTTGTCTTTATTTTTATTGTATTGTTTGGCTACGTTTATCTGATCAAGAAGGAGGCTCTTAAATGGATAAAATAGAGCAGACGAATGTCGAACAAGATGCTGTTCTGGATGTTGGATATACTGACGTTCCGGGAACAATGCTTACCGACTCAAATGCTATCGCTGATTTCATTAAGAAAACAAAGATTCAGGATGTTCTTAACTGGGGACGTAAGAATTCATTATGGTTCATGGTAAATGCAATGGGTTGCTGTGGTGTTGAGCTGCTTGCTACTGGTATGGCTCACTACGATACTGACCGTTTTGGTATCATCCCACGTAACTCCCCAAGGCATGCTGATGTAATGATCATCAGTGGTTATGTGACAAAGAAATACCTGCCAGCTCTGAAAAGGATATGGGATCAGATGCCTGCACCTAAATGGGTAATATGCTTTGGAGATTGTGCTATCAGCGGTGGTCCTTTCTATGAGTCATATAGTACCCATCAGAATGTAGATGATGTCTTCCCGGTAGATGTTTTTGTTCCTGGATGTCCTCCAAGATGTGAAGCTCTTATTCAGGGTTTTGTTGAGCTTCAGAAAAAGATCGAAGCAAAGAAGGACAAAGGTACTGATTACTGAGGTGAAAAAAATGGACGCTAATTCTATTATCTCTTCACTTACAGGCAAGTTCCCTGAAGACATCTTCGATGCAAATATCGAATCTGAGATCAGGATCGTTGCCAAAGTGAAGCCGGAAAATGTAGTGGAAGTTTGCCGCTACCTCAAGGAAGACCTTTCTTTCGGACACCTCTGCTGTGAATTCGGAGTAGACTATCCGGACAGGAATGAGATCGAAGTAATATACGTAATAGGTTCCTACGAACACCCGGTCGTCCTGACCATGAAGGCGATCCTTCCAAGGGACAACCCGGAGGTCGAATCTGTGGTGCCTGTTTACTGGAATGCTAACTGGTACGAAAGAGAAACGTACGAACTGTTTGGTGTGAAGTACCTTAACCACCCCGACCTTAAACCTCTTGTACTTCCAAAAGAGATGCTCGGTGAGTGGCCACTGCGTAAGGATTACAAAGGCTTCCCCAACAAGACAGCAAGGAATTTGGTGTGAGGGTTAATTATGGATGAAACAGTTGGACCTTCTGAAATGATAGTACACCTTGGCCCACAGCACCCCATGATGCCAGGACCATTCAGGCTGAATGCAAAACTTAGGGGTGAGACCGTTGTGGACTCTGAGGTCGAGATGGGCTGGATCCACAAAGGAATTGAAAAGATCCTTGAAAGCAAAACATACCTTCAGGGCATTACTATTGTTGACAGGATATGCTACCTTGCAGCAATGACCAACGAAGAGGCTTATGTTGGTAGTGTTGAGAAGCTTGCAGGTATCGAAGTGCCTGAAAGAGCACAGTATATCCGTGTAATTATGGAAGAACTTTCCAGATTACAGAGCCACCTGCTCGGTATGGGAGAATATGCTTCTTTTGTAGGATTTGTAAGTATGTTCATGTATACCATCAGGGACAGGGAAGATGTGATGTCTCTTATTGACTCCGTTACCGGAGCACGTGTCACACACAGTTTCCTGCGTTATGGTGGTGTAAAGGACGACCTTCCAGACGGATTCAAGGATGATGTAAAATATGTCTTTGGAAACCTGAGAAAGGCTATTGATAATTATGAAGAACTGTACAGGACCGATGCTATCTACAAGGCAAGAACAAAGGGTATAGGAGTTCTTACAGCAGATGTTGCAAAGGATCTTGGTGTATCAGGACCACCACTCAGGGCGACAGGTGTTGCTTTCGATATTCGTAAGGATGAACCTTACCTCGTCTACAATGACCTTGATTTCAAGGTATGCACACAGACTGATGGTGACGTTTTCGCAAGAATCCAGGTACGTCTGGATGAAATGCGCGAAAGTATGTACATTATCGAGCAGTGTCTTGACCAGATTCCATCAGGACCACTCTTCCCGGAGGGAACTCCATATGGAAAGAGGTCACCTGTAATGAGAGTTCCAGCCGGAGAGGTATTCCACCGTGTGGAGGACCCAAGAGGAGAAATGGGATTCTATATGGTATCCGATGGTTCAGATAAACCATACCGTGTAAAGATAAGAGGACCTGTGTACCCAACACTTCAGACCCTGCCACCACTTCTTCAAGGAGTACCAGTTGCAGATATTGTGGCAATTGCCGGTAGTATGGACACATGTACCAGTGAGGTTGACAGGTGATCATGATGATGGATATAGAAGCAATAATCTATAACCCGATCCTGAGGGGTATCTTTGGATTGTGCATCATGGGTGCAGTTTTCGGTGGTGCCTGTGTAGCTGTCTGGTTTGAGCGTAAACTCTCTGCAGATGTTCAGCAGAGGTACGGTCCTATGAGAGTAGGTCCACACGGATTACTTCAGCTTGTTGCAGATGCTATCAAGCTGTTCACGAAAGAAGATATCATACCAAAGAATGCTGACAAATTGTTATTCACATCAGCACCGATCCTTCTTATGGGATCAGTTTTCCTGATGCTTGTTGCAATGCCTTTTGGTGCTATCATTATAGATGGTCAGAGTTATGTGCTCGCTGCAACAGAGATGGATATAAGTATCCTTTATATTGAAGCAATGTCTGCAATCTCAATTATCGGTATTTTCATGGTTGCATACAGTGCTAACAACAAGTTCTCTGTTCTCGGAGCTTTCAGGAACTTTGCACGTATGATTGGATATGAAGTTCCTCTCGGTATCTGTGTTGTGAGTGTTGCTATCATGGCAGGTTCACTGAACATAGTAGAGATCGCTGAGGCTCAGAGCCCTCTCTGGTTCATAATAATGCAGCCTCTTGGAGCTATTGTATTCTTCATTGCTCTTATGGCTGATATGGGTCGTCTTCCTTTTGACCAGAACGAGTCCGAGGAAGAACTCATTGCAGGTTGGATGACCGAGTACACAAGTATGAGATTCGGTTACTGTTTCTTTGCAGAATATATTCACCTGATCCTTGGTTCAATGCTTGTTGTACTATTGTTCCTTGGTGGATGGAATCTCCCTGCATTCCTGACTAATATCACAATCCTTGGTATAATCCTCCCAACTGCTTTCTTCCTGTTGAAGGTGGCACTGGTGATTCTCTTTATCATCATGATCAGATGGGCTGTTCCAAGGTACAGGATCGATCAGGTAGTAGACCTGAGCTGGAAAAAACTTCTGCCATTGGCCCTCCTTAACCTTGGATGGGTAATTGCACTTGGTCTGCTGGGGGTATACTAAAATGGTTATTAAAAATATCATAACAGCAGTAAAGAACATTTATTTCGGCCCTCCTGTTACAAGAATGTGTCCGGAAGAACCAACAAAACTTTCAGACAGGTTCAGAGGCTTACAAGTACTGGATAAAACGAAATGTATAGGCTGTGGAATATGTGCCAACACATGTCCCAACAATTGTATCAAGATCGTCAGGGCACGTATCAATCCTGACAGTAACAAGCAGAGATGGTTCCCTTCGATTGACATAGGTCACTGTCTGTTCTGTGGTCTTTGTATCAGTCAGTGTCCAAAGGATGCACTGGAAAGTTCAAAGGTATACCTGACAGGTGTAATCCGCTGGAACCATGAGGATCTTCTCTTTACACCGGACATGCTGGCAAGGGAAGTTGACATTAATGCTGAAGAAGAAGCTGGTGAAGAGGTGAGCAGATGGACGCCACAATAGGCTCAATAATTGAATTGATCGTCTTTGCGATCCTTGCTCTTGTATCGATAGTGTTCGCAATATTTGTAGTAACAGCTAAAGACGTAGTCAGAGCAGCCATTGCACTTGTAGTAACAATGTTCATTGTTGCAGCTTTCTATATACTGCTCAATGCTCAGTTCCTTGGAGTAGTCCAGGTACTTGTATACATTGGTGCAGTCGGTGTACTGATACTGTTCGCTGTAATGCTTACTAAGAAGGAGTTTGGTACAGATGCTGAATAAAGAAATATCATTTACAGCAATGGATGTTATCACATCTGTGTATAACTACCTTAAACCACGAATACTTGGAATGATCATCGCAGCTCTGTTCCTGGCAGTGATTATTGTGTCAGTTGCCTTTACAAGCTGGCCGATAATGGATCAGCTTCCACAGGATATTGCTGACCAGAGTAACATCCAGGGTATCGGAATGATGATTTTCACTGATTTCGTGGTTCCGTTCGAAATACTATCAATCATATTGTTGTCCGCATTGATGGGTGCCATCTACATGGCAAAAGGAGATGATAACAAATGATACCAATTGTACTTTATCTTGCTCTTGCAGCAATTATCTTCTCTATAGGTCTCTATGGAATCATGACACAGCGTAGTGGTATTCGTATTCTCATGTGTGTGGAACTCATGCTTAACTCTGCAAACATTAACCTTGTAGCATTTTCAAGCTATCACCATGATCTTACTGGACAGGTATTTGCACTGTTCTCCATTGCACTTGCAGCATGTGAAGCAGCAGTCGGCTTTGCTATACTCATGGCCCTTTACAGAATGAAGGATACGATCAGCCTTGACCATATTAACGTACTGAGGTGGTAAAAATGGCAGTCGAAAATCTTGCATTCTTAATACCAGTTCTGCCTGCACTGGCCTTTGTGCTTACATTCTTCCTTGGGAAGAAACTGCCAACCGGCGGTGCAATAATTCCAATAGCAGCTATTGCTACATCATTCGTAATTTCACTATTAATTACATTGAACCTGCTTGCAAATCCTGAAGAAGTTGTGAGCCAGTCATACAGCTGGTTTGCCATGCTCAACATAGGTATCCTTGTTGACCCACTGGCAGCAGTCATGCTTACGATGGTTACATTCGTAAGTCTGCTTATCCACATTTATTCAACAGGTTACATGTCACACGACAAGGCACCTTCCAGGTACTTTGCCGAGACAGCACTGTTTACAGCTTCAATGCTTGG
The DNA here is from genome assembly GCF_031312595.1 of Methanolobus sediminis. Classification (NCBI taxonomy): domain Archaea; kingdom Methanobacteriati; phylum Methanobacteriota; class Methanomicrobia; order Methanosarcinales; family Methanosarcinaceae; genus Methanolobus; species Methanolobus sediminis. The sequence goes on from NZ_CP133592.1 coordinate 2,069,011, forward strand.
TCTGATTCTTTCAGACAACATCCTCCAGCTCTTTATTTGCTGGGAACTTGTAGGTGTCTGTTCATATCTTCTCATTGGATTCTGGTTCCAGAAACCATCCGCTGCAACAGCAGCAAAGAAGGCTTTCCTGACAACCAGGATTGGTGACGTAATGTTCCTTACAGGTATTATTGTCCTGTTCTCAGACCTTTACAAGATATTCAACGGTACCATCCCTGATGGTGTCTTTATACTCAGATTCGACGAGATCTTCGCACACATTTCTGATATTGCAGCAATTAATGCAAACATCTTTGGAATGGAAGTCAGCCACATCACTCTGATAACACTCCTGTTCTTCGGTGGTGCTGTTGGTAAGTCAGGTCAGTTCCCACTTCATGTGTGGCTCCCTGATGCAATGGAAGGTCCAACAACCGTTTCTGCTCTCATACACGCAGCAACAATGGTTACAGCCGGTGTCTATCTGGTTGCAAGAACATTCCCAATGTTCATCGCAGCTCCTGACTCACTCATGGTTGTAGCATATGTAGGTGCTTTCACTGCATTGTTTGCAGGAACAATGGGTATTGTCATGAACGACCTTAAGCGTGTACTCGCATACTCCACCATAAGTCAGCTCGGTTACATGATGCTTGGACTTGGTGTTGGTGCAGCAGTAGGATCTGAAGCAGTAGGTATTGCTCTTTTCCACCTGATCAACCACGCATTCTTCAAGGCTCTTCTCTTCCTGTGTGCTGGTAGTGTTATTCACGCAGTTGGTACACATGATATGAGACAGCTTGGAGGAGTCGCAAAGGTAATGCCAATTACAGCAATTACAATGATCATTGCTTCACTGGCGCTTACCGGAATGGGTATTCCAGGTACATCCATAGGTACAAGCGGTTTCTTCAGTAAGGATGCAATCATAGAGAGTGCATACCTCTTCGGAGAAACAACAGGATCATGGATACCATATTTACTTTCAATTGCAGCAGCTCTACTGACTTCTATCTATATCTTCAGGCTTATCTTCATGACATTCTATGGTAAGCCACGCACAGATTATGGAGGCCACGAGTCCCCTGCATCAATGACAATCCCACTATCAATACTTGCACTGTTTGCACTGGTCTTCGGTGGACTTACATCCAAGACATTCAATACATTTGTAAGCGAGACATTTGTGAACAATTTCGTAAACATGGATATTTCAAGTCTGGCAACACTTGGTGGTTATCACCTTGCAGAACATGCTGGTGAAGAGCCAATACTTATACTCTGGCTACCACTCATCATGGCACTTGCAGGTCTTGTAATTACATTCCTGATCTACGGACTTCAGATTGTCAACATGGACAGCATTGTTTCAAGAAACAACCCAATTTACAAACTCCTGTACAACAGGTACTACCAGAACGCTATATTCACCAACTTTGTCTCAGTCAAGATAATCTACGAAGGCTTTGCCTTTGCAGGACGTGCAGTTGACAGAGGATTTGACTGGATTGTCAAATGGTTCAGCGACGTTACACTGGAAGCAGGTGAATCACTGCGTCAGTTCCAGACAGGAGCAGTACAGAATTACGCCACAGCAGTAATAACCGGAGTAAGTCTTCTGATTATTCTTGTTAAAGTGGTAATGGAGGTACTCTAATGATGCCGATACTTTCAATGATCGTGCTGATACCTCTGATATTCGCAGCACTTGCATTATTCACAAAAACAAAGGAACAGGCAAGAGTAATAGCACTTGCCGGTACTGTTATTGTACTGTTACTTACAGTATACATGTACTTTAACTTCGACAGCACTATAGCAGATAACCAATTCGAGGAACTTGCACAGTGGGTACCATCACTTGGAATTACCTACCACCTCGGTGTTGATGGAATCGCAATGCCATTGATTCTTCTCAATGCAATTGTACTTCCACTTCTCGTTCTCTTCACATGGAACGATGACAGGAAATCACCAAACAAGTTCTACGCACTTATACTCGCAACAGAGGGTGCAGTAATCGGTGTATTCACCGCACTGGACTTCTTCCTGTTCTACGTATTCTGGGAACTTACACTCATACCGCTCTTCTTCATGGTGAGCATATGGGGAGGACCCAATAAACATAAAGCAGCAATTAAGTTCTTTATCTATACTCATGTAGCTTCCCTTGTGATGCTGCTCGGTATATTCGGACTTTACTTTGCAGCATGGGATCTGACAGGAACACCAAGCCTTGATATACCATATCTGATTGGTCAGTTCCAGTTCATTGAATCTGGAATTGCAAAGGATATGATATTCCTTGCACTGCTCTTCGGTTTCATTGTAAAGATACCAAGTTTCCCATTCCACTCATGGCTTCCAGATGCATATACTGAGGCTCCAACAGCCGGAAGTGTGCTCTTTGTCATGCTCAAGATCGGTGGATATGGTCTCTTTAAGGTCATGCTTCCAATGTTGCCATTCACAGCATCACCAAACCTGATGATCACCATCATGGCAGTCCTTGGTTCCGTAAGTATACTCTATGGTGCATTCCTTGCACTCTCACAGAAGGACATGAAGAGAATGGTTGCATACTCCAGTGTAAGCCACATGGGCTACGTAACACTCGGTGCAGCCGGTCTGATATCACTCTCTGTATCAGGAGCAATGTTCCAGCAGTTTTCACACGGACTTATCATGAGCATTATGTTCATGTCATGTGGTGTTATCAACAACACAACAGGTACAAGGATAATGAACAATCTTGGTGGTCTTGCACAGAAAATGCCAAAGCTGGCAGTCATTATGGTACTGACATTTATGGCATCCCTTGGACTTCCAGGTCTCACTGGTTTCATTGCTGAAGTATCCGTACTTGCAGGAAGCTTTGTGAACCTGCCATCATATGTGATAATCGCAGTAATGGCCATTGTGATAACAGCAGCATATCACCTTTGGGCTCTCCAGAGGGCTATGTTTGGTGTCTATAATGAGAAACTTGGTACAGTAACGGATATCAATGTCTTCCAGACTTTTTCAATGGGAGTCATTGCAATACTCATAGTATACTTCGGACTTCATCCAACCCCGGTACTTGATATGATGATTACGAACTCTGATCACATAGTCAGCCTTATGGCTGCAATGGGGGTGTAAATTATGGATATAATGTTATTAGCACCTGAAATTGTCATTGCAGTTACTGGACTGGCAGTATTGCTTATCGGACTGTTCCTTCCAACAGACTCAAAGAAAGTTCTTGGCTATCTGGCATCACTTGGTGTCCTTGTAGCACTTGGACTGACGATCTCAAGTCTTGGAACAGAAGCAACATTGTTCAATAACACTGTAACAATTGATGCCCTGTCCCAGTACTTCAAAATAGTCTTCCTTGTGGTTGCATTACTCTTTAGTATTGCAGGTATCAAGTATACTGAAGGTCACAGTCACACTGAGGAATTCTTTACTCTTGGACTGTTTGGAACAATCGGTATGATGTTCGTTGCATCAGCAAACGACCTTATGGTACTCTTCGTGGCATTCGAACTTGCAAGTCTTGCAACATACGCACTTGCAGGTTTTGAGAAGAAGAACGCCAAGTCACTGGAAGCAGCCATGAAGTACTTCATCATCGGTTCACTTTCAGCAGCACTTATGCTTCTTGGTATCTCATATGTCTACGGAGCAACCGGTACAACCAGCATCCCTGAAATTGCAGCAAATTCCGCTACACTTGTATCAAGTCCAATGGGAATTGTTGCAGTAGTTCTTCTGCTGGCAGGCTTCGGTTTCAAGATCGCTCTTGTACCATTCCACATGTGGGCACCTGATACATACCAGGGTTCACCATCAGTTGTATCAGCACTGCTTGCAGCAGGCTCAAAGAAGATGGGTATCGTAGCAGCTCTCAAGGTATTCGTGGTTGCACTCATCGCTCTAAAGGCAGACTGGCAGATCGCTTTTGCAATACTTGCAGTCATCACGATGACATACGGTAACGTTGTAGCCCTTAAACAGACAAGTGTCAAGAGAATGCTTGCATACTCCTCACTTGCACAGGCAGGTTACATTACAATGGCATTTGTGGTACTCACACCACTTGCACTCGGCGGTGGAATATTCTATGCACTGTCACACGGTTTCATGAAGGCAGGAGCTTTCATTGCAACAGCAGCTGTGACATACATGGTACTTTCAGAGAACAAGGATTCAGCTGACCCGGACCACATTGATAACTTCAGAGGTCTTGGAAAGAGAATGCCAATAACTGCTCTCTGTATGACAATATTTGTATTTGCTCTTGCAGGTATTCCTCTTACAGCAGGTTACATGAGCAAGTTCGTATTGTTCTCATCCACTATCCAGGCAGGCTTTGTGTGGCTTGCAGTAATTGCAATTCTTAACAGTGCAATTTCACTTGGCTACTATGCAAAGATTGTCAAGTACATGTACTTCCTGCCAACAGACGGCGATAAGGTCTCAGAACCATTCCCATACACCATTGCACTTATAGTTGCAGCAATCGGTGTACTTGCAATTGGTTTCTGGTCAGAGCCATTTGTCCACTGGGCAATGGAAGCAGCATCAGTACTGATTCCAGGAGGTATGTAAAATGACAGATTGTGATCTTTGCGGAGTTGGAATTCCAACAGTGGTTCCTGTCAGAGTATTCAAACCAAAGTACGAGCATTCATATCCTCACGGAATGTGGCAGGGACTTTGTGAAGGATGCCTCAATGCAGGTAAAAAAGCCCATGATGCACTGGCAGAGTCTCCTAGCTGCGGAACAGCAGGTGTATGTGATTTCTGCGGTGCAATTGCACAGTTGCACGATGTAACGATCAGCAGACCTTCATTCTCAAAAGGTGCTGACCCTGATACACTAGGCATCTGCAAGAAGTGTCTTGCTTCAATCAACGAAGCACACGAAGCATGGGAAAAGCAGAAGGCTGAAGACGAACACGCACATCATTAAATTTTAAAATAGAAGGCCGGCTTTGCCGGTCAGCTCTTTTCTTTTTTGGATTAATTTGTTTTCGAATTTATTTTGATCTTTTTTGTACTTTAGTAGAACAGCATGTATGCTACACCAGTGAGCATCAGACTTGTTACTCCCATCACAGCACCACCCAGTGTATAACTTTTCAGAACCTCTGAAGTCTCCAGTTCTGCCAGATCCTTATATATCCAGAAGAACGGGTCGTTGAAGTGTGAGATCAGAAATGTTCCTGATGCCATTGAAAAAAGTACTATCTCAGGTGGCAGACCAAGAACCGGTACAAGAGGTATCACAATAGAGGGTGCAACCAGCATTGTAACAACACGGGAACCCTGCACGCTCTGTATGGCAACTGCAATGAGGAATGGAACTAGAATGGCAGGCAAAGGCAGTTTTGAAAGAAGGGTTCCCATCTCCTGTCCGACTCCTGTCATTGAAAGTGTGGCACCCAGGGCGCCTCCTCCACACATGTCAAGGATGACCACACCGCTTCTTTTGATGGCTTTTTCCACCCATTCCCTGACAGAATTAAATGTGTATTGCCTGTAAGCAAAGAATATCGCCATGACAACTCCGATCAGCAATGCCATGTCAGGTTCACCCAGAATATCAAACAGAGCTATGTTTGTGAATACATCTGCAAAAATTAATGCAACAGGGATAGTAATAGGGAAGTAGGCAGCAATCCTGCCAGACAGATCATTAGTCTCAGTTTCTGTTTCAGTGTCAATTATAAAATCATCAATTTCTCCATTTTTACAGAATTTCATAGCATAGACGTATCCTGTAATAGAAACAATTAGTGCAATTATGATTCCGGGAATCAGTACATCGCTGGAATTTATTCCCAATTCATTGATAGCTGAATAAACAACTGGAGATGGATAAACATGATTATAGGATGCCAAAGTTCCAAAAACAAGTACTGATGCAGTGAGAACCTTTGGTAATCCTTCTCTGATTCTTATCTCTCTTGCAACCGGGATGAATATCACATAGGCAAGGATGCAGCACATAAGTGGAACCGCAAAGATGAAACCCAGGATATTCAGTCCGAAAAGTGGCTTTTTTGATATATTTATTATATCGTTGGCAATGAGTCTTGCACCACCGGTTCTGTGTATAATTAGGCCAATAATGCTGCCGGAAGCAATTATTATTGCAAAATGTGCGAAAACCTTTGCCATTCCGGTTGTGATTGTTTCTATCGTTGTAGATGCTTCACCTGCAAGTATTCCGGTGATGACAGATGTGAGAATAAGTCCTAGAAAAGGATGTAATCTAAGTTTTGCAGTGAGAATAAGGATTAGAAGTAAAGAAAAAATAAATATGAATATAGGTTCCATTAATAGAAAATCAGTTTTAGAGCAGTATATACTTTACTGCTCTAAAATGTTTCTTTCTTATTCTTCAACATAAAGAAGATACAGACAACTGTTCTCCCTCATTTCCATGAATCCCTGGGTTTCAGTGATTCCTGCTTTTTCAAGCAGGACCTTCTTCCATGATTCAGGAGGAAGAGCGATCTTTCCTGTGTATGCCTTTGCTGCGATCTGGGCATACTGAAGTGGTTTGCCACCGATCTTAATCCTCTTTGCAACTTCCTTGCGGTAAGTCTGGTGCATCATGCATGCACTGTGCGCAGCAGAAGGCTGTATTGTGTGATTATAATGATCGGTTGCTTCCATGTGAACCGGATTGAAGTTACCTATTCTCTTAATGTATTCCCTGATAGCCTTGGAGAAAGGACATACATTGGTAACAAAACCGTATTTGCTGATCTGTCCGATACTCTCAAATGATGAAAGTACGGATTCTCCGTTAGTAACAGCATTTGCAAAGTCATCCCATGTACGGTATTCTTCTTCAGGAACTGATTTAGCCAGTGATTCTGCCTGGCCGACCATGTAGTTGGTAAAACCTTCAACACCCTGCTTATCGGAAATATCCTCAAAGAACAGGAATACTGAAACATCAACAAAAGGATTTGATTCTATATTTTCAGCCATACTATCACCTTTAATCAATTATCTCCTCGCCCGCACTCTTACCTTTCACAATAAGAGCGAACACACAGGATGCATTTCGCAGAATACTCTTAATGTGTCTGTCATCCACATTTATTCTTGCAAGGTTTTCCTGTACCATTTTAACTTCGCCGGTCATTCCTTTATTTGCAAGATGCAGGCATTCAAGAGCCTGTTTTGCAACAGTAATATTATTAGCTGCAACTTCCCTGAATTTCTGGTGGGTAATGCAGTAATTAGAAACAGCTGAGTCTCTGACACGGTTGTTATAGCTGTCAGCCACATCAGTGTCAGAATCAGGAATAGGACCTATTCTGGAAATGTATCTTCCCATGGTAGGTGCCATAGGGCACACTTTTAAAGCATAGACGTATCCAATAACATCTCCATCCTTGTCAGTGATAGCGAGGTCAGTCTGGACATTTACATCACCTTCTACAGTAAGAGATGTCCTTCCGTCCTTCATTGCCACATTAAAGGCAGGCCATCCGACATATGCTTCTTTGCCCATCCTTTCTGCATAGCTCTCACCTACACGAAGCCAGTATTCTACGACACCTTCTGTTCCTGCTTTGCTGACCATGTCATCAACAAGCGAGTAAATTGCAATGTCCATCATAATTATAGGTCTCCTTTATCTATCGGGTCCGATTAGTTATATACTATATTTATATATTAATTGTTGTAATGGTTTTTATTCTTTGCCATAGAATTTATCTATATATATTAAAGTTATGTTATTTTAATCCATTTAAGCTCTGGTTTATCCGGATAAAGCTGTTCAGTTGTCGCATTATCTTCCTCAATAATATACTGAGCTTCATCTTCAGATTTCACAGCCATTTCAAAAGGTGTTTCACCGGCAACATCATATCTGAGAAAAAGTCTTCCATCCTCTATCATGATAAGCCTTACACTATCTTTTATCAGGGAATCTATTCCCAGTTCGTATCCTTTATGGCTCTCAGCCACCCATGTGCGGATCTCAGTCTCTGCCTTGTCAGGGGTATTTTTATCCGTTTTATTTCCACTGCCTGAAGTTTCTGTTCTGGCTGTCTGGAAATAGTCCTCATTCTCTGTTCTGACAAGAGAGTACAACATGCGTGAAAACGTGTTTTCCCTGTTTCGATCATCATTTCTTGATCGCTCCAGATGCTGTGTCCAGATATTTTTCATATAGTTCAACCGTAAAACCTAATTTGTAATTGTAAAATCATTTCAGCATTTCCTGAATGGAAGTTTGCATCCTGTCAAGCGATTCTTCTTCCAGCAGAAGGAACATATCTCCATAGATAGTACCGGCTCCTACATCCTTTTCAGATGAATATACCATAAACATCGTCTCCATGTTCAGTATTCCTTCCGGTTCTTTATGCATCTTATTGAGGCTCTTTTTCAGTATATCCTCAATATTGCCGATACTTATGTCTGGCACAGAATGCATGATTTTTAGATTAAGGAAAGATGAAAGGGAATTCAGATATGATCCTGCAATAATGTTTCCTGTTTCAAGAAGAGCAGACTCATAAATACTGGGGTCATCATCATGCTCGATAGTTTGCAACAGCAGGTTGCTCAGATAAACGGCATTTCCAAACTCGAACAGCAGCATTACAAGACCATTCAGATCACCATGGATGGGAATCATTATGCTGGTCATTGTGATAGAGTCCGGTATCATGTCGACAAGAGCAGCCGGCTCAAACAAACGTGCATCTGAAAGATTTAACTGCACTCTTTTCTCAATAAGCTTGGACAGGGAAGTAGTAGCATTTCCCATACCTATGCTGCCTATCTCCTTGAATGCATCAATCAGAAAATTGTCAAGTTGTCTGCTCATTAGAACTCAACCTTTTTTTCCTCGAGTATAACCTCTACATCCTGTTCCATAAAGAATTTCTCTCCTACATAGAACCGGATATATTCCTCTTTTCCGCCTTTTATAACACGGATCTTTGCATCCTTCTCTTCTGCAAGGTTCAGGAATAGACCTTCAAATCTGGAAACGGTCTGTGAGTCATGTGCATCCTTATTGATCAGACCTACCAGAAGTAACTGACTTGAAGAGAAACGTTCTACCATTTCAGACATAAATTCATAGGTTCTCTGTTCACCGTCTGTCAGGATCAGCTGGCTAATAGGTTCAAAGATAACAGCACAACCTTCAGGAAGCTTACTTGTAAGCTCAAAGAATTTCTCTATCTCATCTGCAGGCAATTTTACAATTCCATCTTCATTGGTGACATGCTTACTTGTGGATGAGATTTCTATGAATTTCATTGCGCCTATATCCATCAGATCTCCAATTTTCTCTTTGTACATTTCAGTACGTGGTTGTGTTGATACCAGAACAGTGTTCACCATTTCTCCGTAGAGACGAAGGCAGATTTCTATGACAGAATCCTCATATCGGGTCTTTGGTGTGTATTCAATAAGTGTAGACCTGCTGAGGAGTTTTGACATCTGCTCTACTTCCGGCATTTCTTCCATATTATCTTCGGATTCAACATGTTTTGTGAATACCATTCCCTCAATAAGGAAATCTCCAAGCTTTTCCCTCGGAATAGTCTTAAATGCCTGAAGCATCAAAAATCCGGCAGCGGCAAATACGCTGGTGTAGACAGCACTCCAGAAACCAAGGAACAGGAAGATCAGTTCAGTAATATCTTCATCCTGTGAACCGATAGCGATTGATGGGAATATTGAGGATGTGATAAGGAATATAGCTGTAAGTGCAAGAAGTAACCAGGCAATAGATCCTTTTTTTGTCTCAAAATATACTTTTACCCAGAAGTATATGGCTGCCAATCCACACGCTAACGCTATGGATACAAAAATTATGTGTGTTAATGTAATTTCCGGAGTTAACATCCTGCTGTCACCTATTATTCATCAATCTAATATATTATTAAGTTGTATATATTAATATACTTTTATACCTTTTAGTGCGCTTTTGACAGTAAGTTCTCCGTTTTCAGTGTCAAGCACAATGGTGCGTCCATAGTTCTTGCCGGTATCTTCAGCAATAATGGGTATTTTAAGTTGTTTCAAAGCATCCTTTGTAGCCGATACGTTCCTTTCTCCTATGTTGAGCTGGGTTTTTGAGTTAAATGAGAACATGCTTGCACCGCCTGCGATCTTAGCAGTGGTTCGGTGTTTATACGCACCTGTCTCCACCATCTCATCCAGAAGTGCAGAGATTCCTGTATCTGCAAACTTGGCAATATTGTCTTTTGCTCTTGCATTTTCTATGCTTGGAAGCATAATATGCACCATACCGCCAACGCCTGTGCTTTTGTCATACAGCGAAATTCCCACACAGGATCCCAGTCCAAGAGTGGTGAGTTTTGCGGGTTTTTTTGCAACAGCACTGTCAGCCATTCCCACTATTATCATGTTTATCTCGTACGCATTTCTTCTATCTTGTCGATAACAGATTGCAAAGAATTTGTATCCAGAAGCATGTACATATCACCGCTCAGACTATGGTACTCATCTTCACCTTTAATCTCAAACAAGGTTGTCAGGCCGAAGATGTGTTCTATTTTTCCACTCATGTGTTTTTTTGATTTTTCGAATATCTCATCATTAGTGCCCTCAGATATGACAGGAATCGAAGGTATGATCGAAAGGTTCAGAAACTTGGAGAGTGCGTTATAATAACTGCCAGCGAGGATATTTGCAACTTCTATGAATGCGGATTTTTTCATATAATTGTCTTCAGTAATATCCTTAAGAAGCATATCAGCCAGAACTTCCGAATGATTCTTTCCAAGGATAAGTATGAATCCGCCGTTCATATCTCCCATAACTCTTACTATGGCGCCTATTTTCTCTGAATTCAGTTTCTCAGAAATATCCTGGGCTTTGAGCAATGTAAGGGATGAACTACTGACCTGTATGGACTTGTCTACAAGTTGTGAGAGTGCGGTTGTTGCATTTCCCATTCCGATATTTCCCACTTCATTTAATGCATCGTAATAGAACTTATCAAGTACTATGTTCATTCATTTCTCTCCTGTCAGATCATCTTTTCAATACGGTCAATTATTGTGTCCATGGAATCAGGGTCAAACATTGTAAGGAAGAATCCATCTGTTCTGTTTCCCTGAATTATGAACAAAGTGTCAAAAAGAAGTGCGTACTTAACTTTCTGACTCATTTCTATTAATATCTGGTCAATTACGGCACCAAGCATGTCAAAAGTCTGCATGGGCGTGGAAATTTTGATATTCAGGCCCAAAAAATCAGATAGTGAGCTAACATAAGACCCTGCCAGAATATGCCCTACTTCTTCAAGGAGTGATTGATTAAAAGGTGTAAGTATATCCGCCTTCTCTTCATGAGTAATGATCCCACAGATTGTCTGAGCTGCTTCTTCAGGAAGCATCATCATAATGTATCCATCAACATCGCCGGTTACTTGCATTATCACGCCTGAAACAACATTATCTGCACCTCCAAGAACCTCAGGAACATTCTCAATAAGTTCCACTTTGAAATCAGGAACCTCAATCTTCACTTCCGTTTCAATCATTTTGGAAAGCGAGGTTACAGCGTTTCCAACACCAATGTTCACAATTTCCCTTAGGGCGCTTATCTGCAACTCGCTCAGGCTTGATATCTTATGTTTCATTTGTAAACTCCATGATTACGTTTTGCCCATGTAATTTCATGATTCTATTTGCATGTCATTTCTGGTAGATTCTCTCTCTGGAATTGTAGGGTTTGAATTTGTCCTTTGATGGTCCTATCAGTGTCTCGGTCTTACCCATTACAAAGAAACCATCTTTTCCAAGTGCATTGTAAAAATCCAGGTATAGCTGTTCTTGCAACTCTTTCTGGAAATAAATAGTAACATTCCTGCAGAATACGGCATCAAAGCCACTCATTTTCGGTCCTGATATCAGATCCTGTTTTTTGAACTGTGTAATCTTCTTGAGTTCATTTGAAATTATGTACTTATTTCCATCCTTGGTGAAGTACTTATTAAGAAAAGCAGGTCTTACATCCTTCATTTCTGCATCGGAATATATGCCGTTCTGAGCCTTTAAGAGACTCTCTTTATCGATATCAGTTCCAGTTATCTTTATGTTATATTTACTAAAATCATTGCCAAGTAAATGATTTAATAACATGGCTATGGAATATGCTTCTACGCCAATGGAACATCCGGCACTCCATATCCTTATTGAACGCAGGCCACTGTTCTTTGCTTTTATTATTGTTGGCAGTACTTCTTTCTCTACAATATCATACACTTCCGGATTTCTAAAGAAATTCGTAACATTTACGGTCAGTGTTTCCATGAGTTCAGGATACTCATTCTTATCACTTTGCAGCAGTTCCACATACTCTTTGTAAGTATTGACATTTGTTGCACGTAATCTGACATCGATTCTTCTCTTGAAGTGCGAGTCTTTGTACTGGTTTGAATTGAATCCAAGGTTTTTCTGGATCAGGTTCTTCAATATTTCATAATATTCATCTTCGTTTTTCCCAACAGTTTTAAGCATGTTTATACCTCTGCAAATTCTATTGTCACATTGTTCCCATCCCTCAAAGGGGTTGTAAATCTGGCAGGAACATTGTTCACAAGAAGCCTCATTCGCTTGCCTACAAGTTCCTCCTTTTTAATGTCCATAAATTCGAATAGGTCTGACAGTATCGGCTCTGCCTCTTCTCCAATTTTTAATACGATGCTGTCCCCATCACTAACTCCTTCAGAAAGAGATGCCCTTTTTCCATTAAGGCTGATTTGAGGCATTGACCCGTCAAATACGATCTCGCTGCCGTTGAGAAGTACACTGATCTTTTTGCCTTCTTCAGGTTTGCCCAGAATATTCTCAATCCTGTAATCAAACTCTGATTTTTCAATAAGGATTATATCATTATCACTGACTGGCTGTTGTGAAAGTTCTTTTCTGTCAACAGAATCGCCATTCAGTTTAAAAGTGTAATTTATCCGGTCTAAGTATCGGATATTATTGTTGACTATTACTGATATCTTTTCACGTTCATCTCTTCCAAACTCCATATCAAGAACATCTTCCAGATTAGGAGCATGTATCTTAATATCAGCTCTGTCAGGGATTTTATCTCCGATGGACGCTTTTTTTCCATTAATTGTAACAAAAGGTCCGATCTCTTTTTCCATGCCATTGACATTGACCTTGTACGCAGTTTTCAGTCCCTGCATCCTTATGAGGTCTTTAACTTTCAGGTGAGCGTCTTTTCCATCCACAGGTGCTGTGAATTCAATGACAGAACCTTTGTGTACAGGGTCTCCAAGACTTGCTTTTTTCCCATTATGTACTATGCTGGCATGTTCGCCCATTTCTCCTTCAATGGTTCTGAATTCGGAATTGATGTTAAGGCTAAGTGCCATTCCGGGGCGTGGATAGAGGCGCTTGACTTTTGCAGCTACAAGTGCATCCATGATGGAGAGTCCGTTGATATCCATCAGATGTATTTCCAGACCGTTTACAGTCAGGTCAATAAATTCGATTCCTTCTTCAAGAATTGCCATACGGGCTATGCCAAGTGGTGTTATCATATCTGCACCGTTGACAACACCAGTATTGTCGGACAGACCTTCTATCTGCTTTGGAAGACGTGAACCGATTCTCTGCACAGGTATGCCAAGGTGCTTTGAAATGTGCTCTTTTAGTCCTGTAGTTTGTGATCCTCCACCTACAAGAGCCACTGCTCTTGGAACTTTTTCATTTATAGTAAGGATCTCTTCGGCGATATGCATTGCAAGCTTATCCACCTCGTGTTCAATGTCGGCAATCACCTGACTTACCGGGATTTCAGTGGTAACACCAAAGATGTCTTCAAGTTCTATCCTTTCCTTGCTTGTGAGGGATCTTTTGATATTTTCTCCCTTTTTAAAATCCACAAGATAGTGATCGCATATAAAATCAGTAATTTCGTCCCCTGCTTCAGGGACCATTCCATAGCCAATTACAGTTCCATTATCGGTAATTGCAATATCGGAAGTTCCTGCTCCGATATCCACAAGTGCGATATTGAGTTTACGCATATCAGCAGGGATTGCAACATTAAGGGCGGCTATTGGTTCAAGGGTCACGCTTGATGCTTCAAGTCCGCATCTGTCAAGTACGGCAAACATGCTGCTGATAACAGCTTCCGGTAAAAATGTAGCAAGTACTTCCACTGTGACAGAACTTCCTTTCTGTCCGATTATGTTGGAAATGAGTTGACCGTCCAATTCGTAGTGGACAACCGAGTATCCGACACAATTGAATCCTTTTCCATTTCCAAGTTCATTACCAGCACGTGCCACTGCTTCAAATTCCAGTTCTGAGATGTCCTCACGGCTTATTTCTCTGTAAGGCATCTCTACTGAAACATTAACTTTTGATGTTTTAAGTGCTCTTCCTGCAACAGCTACGGCAACTTTTGATAATTTGCATCCGGTTTGCTTTTCCAGATCTTTTCTGACCTCGTCCACAACCTTTGCAACTTTTTCAACATCATGGATCTGCCCATCCTGCATGCTGCGCTCGTTGTGTTCATGAACACATGCAGCTTTTATGTTGAGGTTCCCATCTTCTGTAACAAGTCCCACAACAGTTCTTGTTCCTATATCCAGGGCAAAATGGGCAATATTCATTTTATCCCATCATCTTCTTCATAATAGCTGTCATAATTATGTCCGTGGCACCGGGTTCAAACATCATGTTGAATTCATTTTTTGAGTTTGTAGAAGGTATTAGACATTCACCTTTCACAACAATGAACTCATCTGCAACCTGTCCTATTTCCTTTCTGATGAAATCCCCTACTCCTTCCATGTTAACCTCCATACTGGGGTCTCCAATGTTGAGATTTATTCCGAGGAATTCATTAACAACACGCATATAAGCACTGCAGAGGTTCACACCCATCTCACGGAGTTTCTTCATCTGCGGCTCTTCTATTTTATTAGTAGTTCCGATTGATTTTTTCATCAACAGATCTGAAAATGATAGTGCTGAGAACTTAGGGAGCAGTATGAGGGTTCCTCCTGACACGTCACCTGTAATATGAAGGTGAATTCCAACTACACTCTTGTTCTTGCCTTCTTCATTGCTTTTTGCGATTATTTCATCCAGACTGAGCATTTCTACAACAGGGATATCGATTTTCACATCCCTGCTCACCATTTTTGAAAGAGAAGTGGCCAGATGTCCCATTCCAATGTTTCCGGCCTCCTGAAATGCTCCTCTTGCCATTTCGTCTAATTCTGTCATATTATTCCCTCGTCTTTAGATTAATGTAGCAATATCAAGGATAAGCGCAACACTTCCATCTCCAAGAATTGTTGCACCTGCAAATCCTTTCATATTTTTCAAAAGTTTATTGTCAAGCGTCTTGATGATTACTTCTTGCTGGCCAAGGAGATCATCAACTACCAGTCCTATGTTACTTCCCATCTTTTCGACAACCACAACGATGAGATTATGTTTATCTTCCTCTTCGGTGGGGCATTCGAGTACATCATGCAATCTGAGTAATGGAAGAACTTCTCCCCTTAGCATGATAACTTCTTTTCCTTCTATGGTCTTTATGTCGCTGGCTTTTATTCCTACATCGCGGATAACATTTCCAAGAGGAATAGCATAAGTTTCATCAGCTACAGTAACCATGAGTGACTGAATGATTGCAACCGTTAGTGGTAGTTGCAGTTTCATTATACTGCCCTGACCCGGGACGGAACTGATCTTGACACTTCCTCCAAGAGCTTCGATCTTGTTCTTGACCGCGTCCATTCCGACACCTCTTCCAGAGATATCGGTAACCACCTTCGCTCCGCTAAAACCAGGCATGAAAATGAGATTCAGCGCATCATTGTCTGATAATTTATCGACTTCATCTCTGGTAAGAAGACCTTTTTTGACGGCAACATCCCGAAGGTGTCCGGGTTCCATTCCTTTACCATCATCTTCCACCTCAATGAGTACACTGTTCCTCTGACGTGAAGCTGCCAGTCTTACAAGACCTGCAACAGGTTTTCCGAGTTGCTTACGCTCTTCTTCGGATTCTATTCCGTGGTCTACAGCATTTCTAAGAAGGTGAACCAGCGGATCGCCAATCTCGTCCAATACGGTCCTGTCCAGTTCGATTTCTTTACCTTCTATAATAAGATTGATCTGTTTTCCTTCAGACTTTGCAAGATCCCTTACCATTCTGGGGAATCTGCTGAAGATCTGGTCAATTGGAACCATTCTTGATTCCATTACTTCGGTCTGGATCTCATTTGTAAGCCTGTCAAGATTTGCAAGTGATTCATCCAGTTCCTTTGCATTAAGGTCAGATGCAAGCTGGTTCAGCCTGATCTTGTTGATTATAAGTTCTCCTACAAGGTTCATCAGGTTGTCAAGACGTTCGATATTGACCCTCACGCTCTGTATACTCTTGACCGCATCGGATCTCTTGACAGCAGAAGCACTTTTCTTTTCTTCTGTTTCTTCTGTTTTTTGATCCTGCACTTTTTCCTCAGTTACCGAACTCTCAGCGATGGTTGTAGGAAGTACTTCCTTTATCTCTGAAATCTTCTTAACGGTACTTACGATGTCTTCATCAGCTGATTTTGTTGTGAAGATCACGGTAAAATCCAAATCAAAATTCTCGTCTTCAAGTTCAGCTTCCGTAGGGATGCATTTTATAATTTCTCCCATTCTGGAGACATTAATAAGTACCAGAGTTGATCTTGCAGATTTCAGAACGCATGATTCATCAAGAATGACATTCAATGAAACAGCACGGTTGCCTTCTTTAACAGCTTCCTGTATTGCTTGCTTTTCATTATCTGATAATTCAATATTGTCGATAACACAAGCAACCTCTGTGGTTGTTTCGGTTTCAGAAGAACAGTCTGGAATTTCGTTACCAATCTCATTTTGAATAGTATCAATACTTGCAGTTACAGATCCTTTAATCTCCTGTATTGGCATGGTTCCTTCCATAGCCTGTGCAAGAGTTGCCTGAAGATGTGCAATGTCTACTTCTTCACCACTGTCGACAGCTTCAACAAGTGCTTCTAGTGTATCCAGGCATTCAAAAAGAATGTCTATTAATCCGTTACTTACTTCGACCTGTGATTTTCTGACCATGTCCATCAGGTTTTCCATTTCATGGGTAAGTTCTGATATTCTGTTAAAACCCATTGTAGCGGACATTCCCTTCAGGGTATGTGCTGAACGGAACATGGTATTGATGTATTCCAGGTCATTGGGGTTTTGTTCAAGCCCCAGTAATGAATCGTTAAGTTGTTGCAGATGTTCTCCCGACTCTGCTCTAAATATTTCTTTGTATTCTGACATATCCATGGTCACACCAACCCTGAGATCATACTGATCTTCTCATTTTCCAAACACATTTCAATCACCGGATGAGTTCAGCATTCGTACTATTTCGGAAGAAATTCTCTCAAGAGGCACTACACTGTCAGCAAGTCCTCTTTGTACTACTGCCTTTGGCATACCGTATACCACACATGACCGTTCATCCTCAGCGATTGCTTTTCCTCCTGCTTTCTTGATCTCTTCCACACCATCAGCACCATCAGCTCCCATTCCTGTCAGAACTGCTGAAATTATGTTCGATCCATAGATCGGTACAAGTGATTTGAAGAGGATGTTGGCACAGGGCCTTACTCCTTGCTCGCGAGGTTTCTGGTTGAGTTTCACAACTTCGTGGTGAACTCCACTTTTTTCAACAGATGCAATTTCCATATGATAATTTCCTGGTGCAAGGTACACATGACCGGGGTGGAGTACATCTCCTTCTTTGGCTTCAGTGACGGTTAGTGCAGACTGACCGTCCAGTCTTTGTGCCAGAGATGCTGTGAATCCTGCAGGCATGTGCTGGACAATTACTACGGGTACTTTTAAGCTGCCCGGTAATTTAGGTACAACCTGTTCAAGAGCGCGAGGACCACCGGTTGAAGATGCAATGGCAATAATCTGACCATTTGCATGGCGTATGGTTTTTGAAATTGTTTTCCTTGGTTTAACTGGCAAGGGTTTCCCTTCATTTTCCCGTGATTTTTTCACGTGTTCTTCCATGAATCCGAGTTTCTTCAGATCCACTTTAGAAGCCATCTTTACTTTTTTGCGGATATCTTCAGCAATATCTGCAATGTTAACACTTATGTTTCCTGAAGGTTTTTGAATAAAGTCTACTGCTCCGTATTCAAATGCATTTAATGTACTTTCCGCAGACCTGGAGTCGACCGCCGTTAACATGACAACCGGAGTTGGGCATTCACTCATGATATATCCAAGAGCATGCAATCCGTCAAGAACAGGCATCTCAATATCCAAGGTCACCACATCCGGCCTGAACTGTTCGACCTTTTCAACAGCTTCAAGACCGTTTCTGGCCGTAGCTATTACATTTATTCCCGGGTCTTCTTTCAGGATATCCGAGACGACCTTTCGCATGAGTGCGGAGTCATCGACCACAAGTGCATTAATTGTCATTTATACTACTTTTCCAATTACTTCAAGAACTTTTGTAGCATCAAAAGGCTTGACGATGAAGTCAAGAGCACCTGTTTTTAGTGCATCAGTGACAACGGATTGCTGTCCAATGGATGAACACATAACTATTTTTGCAGCCGGGTCCATTTCCATTATCTTTTTGAGCGCATCGATTCCTTCCATGTTTGGCATGACAATATCCATGAATACAAGCTCAGGCTTTACCTCCGGATATTTGTTTACAGCATCAAGCCCGTCAACACATTCGGCGACTACTTCATGACCATTTTTTGTTAATATGTCTTTGATGACCATACGCATAAAGGCGGCATCATCCACAATCATTACTTTTACCATTTGTTCATATCTCCCATGTTTGGTATTGGATAACAGGTGCAAAACTTGCACTATATTTGAGTAGAATATGGTTTGTATTTCTACGTTATTATATAGAGAGTAATATATTATATTAATTTATTGTTCTTTGGACAATATTATTTAAAGAGACAATTCACACTTATAATTCCATATTTATGGAGGCTAAAAAATATCGCCTGTGCAAATTATGCATTTATGTATATGATAACTAATATATAATATTTCTTGTAATATATTAATCTCTATATACTGAGTACTCTATAGGTTGACGAATCAAAAATCAGCATTTAATAATCATTAATCAGTTTGCGATCGTCAGCAAAATGATGAGAAAGCAAAATCTGACAATTACACTGATCCCGGTTGAAAATGCTACTATTTTGACACCTGTTTTTGGTCCGAAAATAGATACATATCTTGGCAGTAATGTCCTGATACTGAAAACAGGTAACATGAACATGCTTCCAAGCATCAGTACTATCATGGCCTGTATGTTTGAGATGCCATTGTTACTTATCATTGGTCCAAGAAGTGATATCCCAAGAATTGGACTTGCAACGTAACTGGTAAGTGGCACAATACTTTCCGGAGGAATGCCGAAAAGCTCTGCAAGAGGTAACACATTGAATATCTCGAATGCGCCATTCTCCTTGAGGTAAAATACAAGTGTTGTCATTGATAAGTAAATAATAGCTATTTTCCTGAACAGCTTCTTATTGCGATTAAAGGATTTTTTGATAGCTTCGGTCAAAGTGACCTTTTTATCGGTAATTTTGTCATTGTACATACAATTGTTCTTTTCAAGAAATATCTTGCTTAGTACGATCACTGCACTAATTTTCACAATTGCTGTTATTATAAATACCATTACGTAAAAACCGCCAACTACAGGTCCTAGGGCCGGGAGAACAATAGGTATCTGGTATGTGATTATTTCCCTTATGTATGCAGGAGTGCTGTTAAGCACAGCGCACAACATTGTCTCTTTTTCGTTGATGCAGCCATTTTCCTTGAAATTGACAACCATACTATTAGCAGCAACAGTTGATCCCATGGACACAAGAAATGAGGATGCGCATGTGTCAGGGAGATTCGTATACTTAAAAAGCGGCCTGACAAGGCCGGAAAACTTCTGCATGAACCCGATCTCGATAAGAATTCCGGTACCGAACAATCCCACAAAGATCATAATAAGAATGGGTATGGCAAAGTCGAGTACTTTCAGAAAGATCGAGAACATGAAGTATTGTACATTTCAGGTTATAAATTAAATTATCTCTTTATCATGCTATTTTTCTGGTTGACCTGTTCTATTTTTATAGTTTAGGCGATAGAAAAACCTTATATTTATTGTAACGTATTGAAAGGTGGTGATCGAACTGAAAAAGGATCTTATGGATATTCTTGCCTGCCCGATTTGCAAAGGAGACCTTGTCCTGAACATCGAAAAGGAAGATGCTAACGAGGTAATTTCAGGCACACTGTATTGTTCTGTTTGTAATGAGTACTATCCCATAGAGGAAGGTATTCCGAATATGCTTCCACCTGATCTCAGGGAATGAAACCGGTGAGGATTTTTAATTGCAGCAGGTTCATATTAACAGACTTGGAGTAAATTCTATTGAATTCGACACGGATACTGTCGAGTTACCTTTATCTCCAGGCGAGGAACGCAGTTTTGAGGTTGTGCTTATAAACTATGGCGCTCCCACACATGTCAATCTGTCTGTAAGCGATGCTCTTAGAGAGAATATCACGGTTCTTGAAGACAATCCTTATGTCAAGCATGAGGAATACATACCTTTGATAGCACGAATTCCATATGATGGCAGGCTCTACACAAAAGGACAGGTATATATTACTGTAGGTTACGGTTCCAAAAGACAGGGTTTTAACCTGAATCTTGGTCATCCGGGACCAAATGAAGCTAGCTTTACGGTTGATGTTGATGAATCTCTTTACAAACCTGCATCTTCATCTCAAAAGCCAAAATCTACATCAAAATCTTCTAAATCATCCAGATCATCATCTAAATCATCTTCTTCTTCCATGTTCGGAGATGATCACTGGAGTGCTCAGCTTCCATCCATTTCTGCTGAAATGTTCAGTTCTGCTTTCAAGGCAATTTCCCCATATTCCGGTGGAATCCTGAAATTTGTTGTTTTATTATTATTAGTTGCTTTATTCGTTTCATTTATACTGTCACTTGATCTTGAACAGTTCTTTAGTTTCTATAATTCTGTTCTCTATTCGATCATGCTGACATTTTTGATGGCTTATCTGTTAATGAGACTTCCTAAATCTAAAAGATAATCATGGTGAATAATATGAAATATATCATAGTTACCGGCGGTGTAATGAGTGGGCTTGGAAAAGGAATAACCACTGCTTCAATAGGGCGGAACCTGAAGAACAAGGGCTACAAGGTCACAGCCATAAAGATCGACCCCTATATCAATATTGATGCAGGTACTATGAGCCCCTTCCAGCATGGAGAGGTCTTTGTTCTGAAAGACGGAGGAGAAGTGGACCTTGATCTTGGAAATTATGAGCGTTTCCTTGATACTGAACTCACAAGAGAGCACAACCTGACAACAGGTAAGGTCTACGAGTCTGTTATCTCCAAGGAGCGCAGAGGCGAGTATCTTGGTAAGACCGTGCAGATCATTCCTCATATAACAAATGAAATAAAAGACCGCATTCGCAGGGTTGCTGCCAAGAGCGGTGCAGATGTGTGTATGATTGAGGTTGGCGGTACTGTTGGTGACATCGAGAGTATGCCTTTCCTTGAAGCTGTAAGGCAGATGTCCAGAGAAGAGCCAAAAGAGAATCTTGCTTTCGTGCATGTGACACTTGTGCCAATGGACCCACAGGGTGACCAGAAAACAAAGCCAACACAGCACTCAGTAAAAGAGTTGAGGGAACTTGGCCTGAAACCTAATATTATAGTAACCAGATGTCCTGAACCACTTCTTGAGGCTACTGTTTCCAAGATATCACTTTTCTGTGATGTTCCGGAAGAAGCAGTAATAAGTGCCCATGATGCAAAGGACATCTATGAAGTACCTCTCATGCTTGAAAAAGAGGGATTGACTGACTATCTGATGAAACACCTTGAGCTAACTTCAACAGGAACGGAAGACGATTCATGGGCTAAGATGGTAGAGAGGATGAACAACCTGAAAGGCGAGGTAAAGATCGGTATTGTCGGAAAGTACACTCACCTTGAAGATTCATATCTCAGTATCAGTGCATCTATCAAACACGCTGCAATAGAGTGCGGTGTCAATTATGATGTCTGCTGGATAAATGCTGAAACCTTCGAAGAACATCCTGAAACAATTTCATCACTATCTGAATACGATGGTATCCTTGTACCGGGCGGTTTTGGTGAAAGAGGAATTGAAGGCAAGATAAAAGCAATCCAGTTTGCAAGAGAAAACGATATCCCATATCTCGGTCTATGTCTTGGAATGCAGTTATGTGTTATTGAGTTTGCAAGACATGTAGCAGGTCTTGAGGGTGCCAACAGTACTGAATTCCACGAGGATACCCCTTATCCTGTAATTGACATACTTCCTGAGCAGGAAAATGTGGTCGACATGGGTGCAACAATGCGTCTAGGTGACTATGAGGCAGACCTAAAATCAGGTTCATTGGCTGAGAAGATATACGGTCAATCCAAAATAATAGAGCGTCACAGACATAGATATGAGGTCAATCCGAACTATGTTGAGAAGATCGAAGCCAGCGGTATGGTGTTCTCAGGTAAGAACCGCAACAGAATGGAAATCGCTGAGATCCCTGGCAAGAAGTTCTTCTTTGCATCCCAGTTCCATCCAGAATTCAAATCCAGGCCGGGAAGACCTTCACCACCATTTAAGGCTTTCATTGAGTCTATGCTCTGATGATATCAGGAATTAAATCAAAAAAGAATTTTAGTTGGAAATAACAAAAAAGCCCACATTTGTGGGCCTAACTCATTTTTAAAGGATCAGTCTTCATGTATTCCCTGAGGACTGTTGTTGCATAACTTCCCTTTGGCAGGGAGAATGTAAGTGTTACCTTGCTTTTTCCAGGATTAAGTTCGTCTTCTGCTGTAACGTATTCAGGCTTGCAATGAAGTAGTATTTCCCTGCGAAGTCCTTTTGAAGCAAGGTCAGGAATCTTTTTCATTCTGAAAACTTCCTGTGACATTTCTGTCTCATGGAATACGTTCATTTCAAGCTCACCGGGAATTCCTTCTGCGAACTCACTTTCATAGCCTACAAGTGGTGCGGTTATAAAAGCCCTGCCTCTTTTGAGAAGATTGTTCATGCCATCGACATTCTCATCTGTTGATGCCTGCATCTTGTCTGTATCAGGAAGCCCTTCTTTATTCCTGAAACATAGAATATCACCTGAAGAAGCAACATTCAGTGCTAGTCCTTTTTCTATCCTTTTACAGATAATACGGTTGAATACATATGACTGGTATGCATGAATGAACATTTTCCTGATATTCGGGGAAAGTACACTGAAAGAACCTGCATAATCTCCAGGATTTTCCACAAGATAATGCATCATTGCCCTCTCATACCTGAGGCGAAGTGGATATGTCTTCAGTCCTTCCGCAAAATCCTTTGTTTCCCACACGAAGTCTCTGACCTCTTTAACATCGTTCATTTCATCAGGGAATGATTTTGCTATATAGATAAGGGCAGCTTCTTCCGCATCTCCACGAAGTAACTGTTCACCTACAAGATGTGTAACAGGTCTTACAGCTCCAAATCTCTGGACACCGAAAAAGTTAGGAACACCACCGTATTCAGCAATCTCCTTAGTGGTGGCTTCAAGAGTTTTGTTAAGTTCGTCAGGTTTCATATCAACATCCCTGACAGTAATGATAAACTCATTTCCATAAAGGTCACCAAGACCAATGGATCTTGTTGATTTTCCGATAACCTTTAGTTCAACATCCTTGAGATAGAAATTTTCAATATCTTCTTCGGAAATATCATAAATACTTATCTTCTGGGTGGTTTTGGCTCTCTTATCTTTGGTGCCTGCAAAACCGATCCTTTTCTGGCTGATACCAAGTTTACGGGACATATCCCTGACAAGATGATGCATATCCCAGTTTGTCTTTGTAAGTTCAAGTATCAGATTTTTACCGCTGTCACCTTCTTCGCGGTTTGTTATCTCTTTGACAATAAAATCTTCAGGCTCCTGCCTGAGCACACCGCCTATGCCTTCGGTATGCGTGCTGTAAAGTTCGATTCCCATCTTCTTTTCAATTTCCGGTATCATTAATTATCATCCATTATCATATTAAGTCTGGGGAGCTATGTCAATCACAGTTACCGTACTGGTATTGAGGAAAGTCCACCCATTTTCAGTTGGTGCTGTTCCTCCGGGAAGTCCTCCCGCATAGATACTTGATGTAGGATCCATCATGAGCCAGCATCCATACTCATCTGTAGTATAATAGATAGGCACTGGTCCGTAATATTCTCCGATGGCATCTGCAATAATTTCTGTATCATTTCCAATGTATGCTGCTGTAAATGCATGGGTATCCGTGAGGTAGACTCTTGAGGTTCCTCCGATTGCTTCTATGAGTGATGCCAGCAGAATAGCGTAGTCATCACAATCACCAGCTCCTACTGTAATTGTCTCACCAGGAGTTGACCAGAGATCCTTTCCTCTCGGGTCACTTACATATTGTATATTCTCTTTTGTGTCATCGAAAAGATAACATAGCTGGTATATATTGTACTGTCCCGGATATTTCTTTGCAGAAGCTGCTGCCATGGTACGTACCTGGACATCATAGGGGTCAATTTTCTCGTTAACCAGAGTGAATAGCTGTTCCGGATTTGTAGAGTATTTCGGATTCTGTGCATCCATTTTATCGGATACTTCGATACTTATATTCTCGAAATCCTGTTCTCCGTAATCGTGCCACTTGCCGGAATCTGTCTGGACGAGGAGTGATATAACAGGGTCAAGTCTTATCTGTGTGGAATCTTCTGGAACTTCTATGAATAGAATGCCAACACGTATTTCTTCTCCAGGTTCCACGTTAATTCCTGCCTCATGGGAAACCATTTCGTTTTCCCCGTTCAACTTAAAACCGAAATGGTAGATGTAAACAGGAGAATCTCCCATGTTGTGCACATATACGCTGATAACAGCTTCTGTACCTTCAAAGAATTCGGTGTAATAATAGGAACTGGATATCTCAAAACCAGGCATTTTTTCTGTGTATCTGTCCGGACTTCCATCATTGATATTCAGACTCTGAGAAGGAACTACAGGAATGGTCAGCTCACTGGAATCCAGTGTATAGTAATCATCACTCTGGAAGAGGGTTACTGATGAGGGATCAAATATATCCTCCACTTTTTTTACGGATTCCGAAATACATCCGGAGCTCAGTATTATTCCTGAAAGTAAGAGGACCATAAAAGTCATTTTTAGCATCTTCGTTTTTTTCTCATTTTTCATGCTAAACTCCCACTAATTCAGGACTCAGACAAGTTTCAGATTTCCTGTTACTTTATCGATATCATCGGTTTTTGCAGGTCCGATGCCCAGTACTGTAACAGTTCCGGGAGCAATTTCTGTAAGTCCTGCGTCCTGTATAAGTGCAGTTGGAAGTCCCTGTCTTCTTGCAACCTCTTTCAGCTCAAAGAGGTCTTTTAGTGTTGGAACCCTGAGGACAACTTTTTTCTGTCCACCTTCTTTCCATTTGTCAAGGGTTGAGCGGTCAGCCCACTCTGAAGCAGAGACTGCTGCATGTGCAACCTGTACGGCAAGCTTGCCCTTTGATAGTTTAAGGTCGTCTCTGATAACAATGCATTGTTTATATTCAGTCATTTTAAAGCCCCGTTTTTTCCAGCCTGCTATCTATAGCAGTTATGATGTGTTCTGCAACATTGATATTCAGGGATTTATAGATACCTGCCCCGGAAGGAGTTGCATTGACTTCCAGGACAAAACATCTTTTGTCACTTTCTATAATGTCCACTCCTGCATACATCGCTCCGATAGTTTCCGCAGCATCTATACACATTCTTTCCTGCTCTGCCGTAAGTTCACATGCTGCTGGTGTGCCTCCCTGGCTCAGGTTGTTCAGCCACCATCCTTCAGGTGCTTTCCGGTAAATTGCACCTATAACTTTGCCGTCAACAACAAATGCACGAATATCCTGTCCTGAGTTTTCTATGAATTCCTGTATATAAAGCATTCCTTTTTCATCAAGGATTCGATTAACAATGTCTTCTGCATTTGTTTTTTCTTCAGTTCCATCTGGTGCAAGGACAATTCCATTTTTGATACGGTTGATACCTATACCTTTGTATCCGAAAACAGGCTTTATGACAGCATCCTCTAGTTTGTCAATTATCTCAAGGGCTTTTTCGGTTTCCTGGCTTACAAAAGTCTCAGGTGTCGGAATTCCTGCACCTGCCAACAGACAGCTTGCATAGAACTTGTTAGCAGCATTCTGTATGGCTGCCGGTGGATTTACTATAAGTACGCCACTTTGTTCAAGTTCTCTCAGTACATCAAAGCGGAATATATGAGCATCATTCTTTCCCGGCCCCATATCCCTGATAATGACAGCATCCAGTTCTGAAAGACAGATATCGCCTGCTCTGTGGATTATAGTTCTTCCAATGGATGTTTCAATCTGTCCAAGATCAGGATAATATGTTTCAAATCCTCTTTTTTCCGCTTCCTGCATGAGTGCCTGAGCAGTCCAGTCATGCGGATCAGTTACAACAATTCCCAGTTTTTTCATATTCTTTCCACGCTTTCTAAGTGTCTATGAACTATTAGAACTGTTGCTTGCAAGTTTCTCTGCAAATTCATCCTTACTGATCCAAACCTGCTGCAATACATCCTGGAATATCTATTACATTTTTTACAGTATCGATAATTACTCCATCTGCAGTGGCTACAACATAATCAGATGAACTGTTCTTCAGATCGAAATCCACATGTTTTGATGTCCTTGCATCACCTGATATTGCGAGTTCTTCCATGCGTTTCCTTATTAACGCTGCAAGTTCACCGCTGTTTTTCATTTGCGTGTCCAGTAATATTTCAGCACTTGCAACATCTGATGTCTTTATGAGATCCAGCATATTCTCAACAGCCTGGTAAGTAGTATTTCCATTTGAATGATTCTTGAACACTCCTTTTATATCACGGAGGAATGAGTCATCACCTATCCATACTTCTTCAGCATCAAGCAAACTCTCCAGTGTGATAAGTACGTTATACCCGTCGACAAGCAGTTTTCTGTCTTTCAGGTCATGGGTACCAAGTTTCTTTTTCTGACGTGAAATTGCTGTTGAACAGGAAAATACTGTACGTGCCAGTATGTATCTTTCATTTTTATCCAGTCCGTAATGATCCCCTGCAAAGCGGATGGCACTGTCCCTGCGATAACCTCTTTCGAGTAAGTAGCGTATATCTTCCGCAGCTTTTGTTCTCTGTTCATCTTCATTCTTAATATTCTGGATTTTTATAACATATCTGCTTTCTGGCATCAGGTATCAGCTATTATTTAACACTGATTTTTTCTTTAAACTAGTTAACGTCTAATTATATTCGGGTTTTATTTAAATACTTTAAATATATACTGCTTTGTGACTTTGAGACATGTTTCTCTTACTCAAAATATAATTGTGAATTGGCTTTGTGAGTGACCTGGATGGATGAGCATAAAAAGGGAAAAGTGCTGATAGTTGACGACGAATCAATGAATGTCAAGCTATTGGATGCTTATCTCATGCATGAATATGAGATAATATCGGCCTATGGTGGTGTGGAGGCACTGGAAAAAGTGGAGGCACATAACCCCGATATAATTCTCCTTGACCTCATGATGCCGGATATCACTGGTTATGAGGTCTGTAAAATTCTGAAAGGTTCTGAAAAGACCCGTTTTATTCCTATTATCATGGTCACAGCACTATCTAGCCTTGAAGACCGTATAAAAGGTATTAATGCCGGTGCAGATGATTTCCTTACAAAACCTTTAGACCGTCTGGAGATTAAGACCAGGGTCGGTTCACTTCTCAGGATCAAAAAGTTGCATGATGAACTGATATCCGAAAGGGACCAGGCACAGAACTATCTGGACCTTGCAGGGGTAATGCTCTTTGTTCTCGATGAGAATGGTATTGTTAAAGTCATTAACAGGAAAGGATGCGAAATACTGGGTTACCGGGAAGATGAGATCCTTGGGAATGACTGGTTCGAGAGTTACGTTCCTGAACTTTTCAGGGAAAATGCCAGAATAGGATTTGAGAAGCTGCGTTCTACCCAGACTGAAAGTACAGGTTATTTTGAGGTTCCTTTCCTTAACAGTAATAAGCAGAAAAGGATAATGAGCTGGAACAATATTGTACTTCGTGATCCAGAAGGTGGCATAAACGGCCTGCTTGTTTCCGGGGAAGATATTACAGAAAGGATAGAAGCGGAATCCAAGATCAAAAGGGCCAATGAATATCTTGATAATCTTTTGAAGGCATCCCCGATTGCCATATTAGCCCTTGACAATAAAAAAAGAGTTGTTACTGCTAACAGAAATGCAG
This sequence comes from Methanolobus sediminis, assembly GCF_031312595.1. Lineage (NCBI taxonomy): Archaea > Methanobacteriati > Methanobacteriota > Methanomicrobia > Methanosarcinales > Methanosarcinaceae > Methanolobus > Methanolobus sediminis. The sequence goes on from NZ_CP133592.1 coordinate 2,097,464, forward strand.
CAGATCTGTTAGGTTACGAGGTCAGTGAGATAATTGCAAGACCCATTAGGGAATTTGTAGATAATGCAGACTTGCTGGAATTTGCAGATAAAAATGACTTTGAAATGGTATTCTATACCAAACATGAAGAAAAAGTCCGTATGAACGTTTCAACATCCCTGCTTCCAGATGACGGTGGAAAAGAAGGTCTTGTGATTACACTTCAGGATCGTTCCAGACTCCGTGGTCTTTTTATTACCCCTCTTACCGAAGACATTGAAGAAGATTCTGATCAGGCAGACATCGAACTTGAAAGCGGATATATTTATCTTTCAGGTTCGGAGGACCCCGGCCAGAGCTACAATGCATTTTCCGAACTTGTTAAAAGCGGAAAGCCCGGACTTTGCATTACCAGAATGAACCCTGATAAGATAAGAAACACATATGGTATCGCAAAAACTCCTATTGTATGGCTGACCAAGAATAAAATCGCTGGTCAGCAGTCAATCGATTCCACGGAGCTTTTCAGAATATATCCTACTATCGCGGATTTTGTCAATAAGGTTGAAGACGGTGTTGTTCTCATGGATGGTCTGGAGTATCTGGTACTTGACAATGATTTCCTTTCGGTGGTCAAACTGCTGGAACAGACCAATGATACAATTATGGCATCAAGTTCCCGAATGGTGCTTCAACTTGACCCTGATGTTCTTGAGAAAAAAGAATTCCATCTTCTAAAGAGATGGATGAGGCCCGTGGCGGGAGATGTTCCTCCTCAGGACAAGAATTAATAGAAATATATATCGTTCTTCTATAATTTAATAAAACGGATGGATATATCTATACTGTATGTCATAATTCTGGCAAATGCAGCGTTAAAAACAGTTAATATTTAGATTTGTTACTACTATTTTTATCACTATCATTAAAGATATATATTATTTTTACACTATTATCCTTTACTTCTTTTTGAAAAATAGAAAGAATGAGGGGTATTATGAGATTTGTGGATAGCATAGATGGTTTGAATGATGTCTTTGAGACAGATATACCCAAAAACAGTGTAGTGCTGGTCACCGGTGCGGCAGGTACACTTAAATCAGGTTTTACATTTCAGTTATTGTCCAATTACCTGGAAGAACAGGATGAGTATGGTCTGTACATAACATTTGAACAAAGCAAGGAAAACCATCTTCTGAACATGGAAAGCATGGGAATCGCGTTATCAAATAAGCTACATATATCTGATTTCAGTGATTATCGTGTAATGTATGATGATTTTTCAGATGATTTAATAAACATTCTCGAGGAGAATATTATTCAGTTCAAGGAACATATCGGCGAGAAATGCACATGTATAGCTGTTGATTCTCTGGGAGCTCTTTATTCTCTTCTTGATGCCGATTCCCATAACCTGAGAAAAAAGATGTACAAATTCCTTGAAACACTGAGGCGTGAGAAACTTACAACTTTCCTTATACTGGAAGAAGAAAACAGGTCTGATATGTCTAACCCTTCCACAGGTATGGAAGGTTATCTTGCAGATGGGATTATTGAACTCGGCCTGCACCTGAAGGGTAATGTTGCCAACAGGTACATGAGAGTAAGAAAAATGCGTGCTACGGCACACAGTATGGAACCCTGGATCCTTGCTGTATCCGAAAACGGACTAAAAGTGTACAAAGGCAATTTTTAATGCAAATTTTCTCTCCTAAAAATCTCAAATCCCCGAATCCGGCTTTAAGCTAAATATTTATATTTTTAAGCAAAAACATATGGTGACTATCAGAGGGGTTATTAGATATGTTTACAGGTTTCAACATGCTTTATGTGAATTTGCTTTTGCAGCTAACTGTAGTTATATTGCTCATTTTCGCAGTGATAAAAGCATACAGGGATTCTTATGACGAACACTGCAAGTTCATGACTATTGCTATTGCAGTACAGATATTGTCAGTACTTATATTCATGGCACCTTCAATGTACTCTTTGTCTGGCATAATAATGACAGGTTACTTTACTACCCTAATGTATCTTCATCACATATTGGGTCTGATTGTTATCGTGCTTTCGATATACATCAAACTGGCATTCAATGGAAAGATTCCCTCACCTGTTCCGCCACTGAAAATGATGAAGCCAACCCTGTTTCTCTGGGTGCTGACATTGCTGGGTGGATCCACTCTCTATCTTACTTTATGGAAAGGAATCACTATTATATGATTTTCATGTGTGTTGCATAGGACGAAGAACATTCATCTCCTGTCAACAACACGTTTTGGTCTGCCTTTAATGTGGTAGAATTCCAGTTCACCGGGTTTTACATAGTTGAAAAGAATGTTCAAGCTGCCATCAATGTAAGCGTTTTCAAGATTCATTTTGTAGGCAAAGAAAGATTTGAGGAAATTTTCCTTTATAAGTTCTTTGTTGCATCTCTCCGGTTCATTGCATTCCATACTTACCCTGAGTGTTGTTTCTCCTTCCTCATCTCCACCGTAAAGGAATGCTTCATACTCTCCTGTAAGGTACTCCATATTTTCTCTCTGGAAAACTCCTTTTTCGATGTCTACCCGGTTAAAAGGGGTTCCTGTTGTCCAGAATGTTTCTGCTTCCCTTTCAGGAGTCATTATTTTCATATGTGTTCTTCCACAGGCACATCCACCTCTGTCAACAACAACAGTTGTGTCCTCCGTATCATAATTGAGAAGTATGTTCCCACTTTTTGCTCCCACTGGCAGCAGAGTGGTAAGTACCAGTCTGCCGCATTCTCCATCCTTTACGAATTTGTCCATGCCGGGGTCGTAAACATCCAGGTGCACCAGGTCTTCAGGTACATGGAGACCATTGATTTCGCTGCATTCTCCACACATTGTTCCCTCTGTGCTTCCGTAATTGTTGTAAACATCACAGTTCCAGATCTCAGCAACATATTTTCTGGTCTCCTCTGCAAAGCTTTCTCCGCCAATGACAAGTCTTTCTATGCCGGATTCATCTGGCTTCATGCCGTTTTCTTCCATTCTTTTTGCAAGGCGTAAAAGCTTGAATGTACTGGCAACAATGGAAGTCGGTTTGTATGATTCCAGGACTCTGACAGGGAATGTGCATTTACCTTCAGGGATTATTGTCATTCCAAGGTCTCTGGCTGCAAGTGTCATGGTGTTTGCACCTACATTCATTCCATATGAAGCGCAAACAACAACACGGTCATGCTCTCTGAATCCCTGGGAAACAAAACATCTGGCATATTTTTCCGCGTATCTTTCCCAGTCATCCCATGTTAAAAAGAATGATTTGGGTGTACCACTGGTACCACTTGTTTCATGTATAGTGAAAACATCTTTCCAGTCCACAGTTTTGAATCCAAAATCATCTTTAACAGGTGGCTGATTTTCACGAATGGTTTTTCCTGATATAATGGGTAGCTCAAGAAGGTCTTCATGAGACTTGATGTCCGATGGCTTTATTTTATGTTCCCTGAACCATTTTTTGTAGAACAATGAGTTCTCAGCAGCATAATTTACAGTATATCTGATCCTTTCATCGATCAAAGAATCAAGCTCTGATCTTTCCATTGTCTCAATTTCCGGATTGTAGAACTTTCCTGTTGTCATGTCTATTACTCCTTAGATATGTGACAGTGCTTCTATCAGTTCCTTTATCTTTTCGATGTCATTGGAAGGAAGTTTGCAGTTATGATCCTGGCATAGATGAATGGTTGTTTTATTGTCTGACATCACCATGTCTTTGGTAAACGGTGCAATTTTGCTTATCCTGTCAGAACTATTAATATCTTTCAATACCACTACTTTTTCAGGAATAAATCTCTCATTGATGAAACTGACAATTTCTGTAGTATCGCTATCATTCTTTTCTCCGGCAATTACAATTTCTACAGAGCCGTTAAGTGCAAGGTCTACGGCTGACATGAACTGCGTATATCCTGCCGGTGCAGATTTGACTTTCTCTGCAAAAACCCTGAGAGTTCTGTCTGCCAGTTCTTCAAGTTCGGGATTACCTGTTATCTTTGCAAGTCGCAACAGGTTCATGGCTGATACCGAGTTACCGGATGGGATTGCACCATCATAAACTTCCTTGCTTCTGAATATCATTTCTTCCGCTTCATCAGATGTATGGAAGAACCCACCATTTTCATTGTCATGGAAATGTGCAATCAGGTAATCGTTCAGTTTCAGAGCATGTTCAAGGTACTTTATATCAAAAGTAGTCTGGTACAGTTCGATAAGTCCCCATATGAAGAAAGCATAATCTTCCAGGAAAGCATCAACTGCGACTTCACCATCACGGTACCTGTGCTTCATCTTTCCCTCATTATCAGTCATATTTTCCATGAAGAAGTTTGCAGTTTTCATAGCTGTCTTCATATGATCTTCATTATCAAATGCCTGTGCAGCTTTACAGAATGCAGCAATTGTCAGTCCGTTCCAGTCAGTGAGTATCTTATCATCCTTGGATGGATGTATTCTTTTTTCACGTTCTGCAAATAGTTTTTCCCTCGATTTCTCAATGGACTGGAGGATATAATCTCCATATTCTCCATTCCAGATGCGGATATTCTGCATGCTCTCAGTTGTGTGGAGAATATTCTTTCCTGTCAGATCATTGCTGTGTTCTTCTGCAAAGTTGCCCTCTTTTTTGACATTAAATATCTTCATGAAAATCTCAGCATGCTCTTTCCCCAGTATTTCTTCTATCTCTGCTGTTGTCCACACGTAGAATTTTCCTTCCACACCTTCACTATCTGCATCTTCTGCGGAATAGAATCCTCCTTCTGAAGATGTCATATCCCTTTCAAGATAGCTCAGTATCTCCTCTGCAGTGGTTTTGTATTCGAGGTTTGCAGTTGCCTGATATGCTTCAGTAAGGGTAATCACCATCATAGCTTGGTCATATAACATTTTCTCAAAATGAGGTAGTAACCAGTGCCTGTCTGTGGAATATCTATGGACTCCATGGCCTATGTGGTCATATATTCCTCCCATGCGCATTGCTTCCAGTGTTCTTTCAACCATTTCCAGAGCTACTGCATTACCGGTTCTTCTCCAGTACCTCAGGAGAAATGTCAGATTATGCACGGTGGGAAACTTGGGAGCTCTGCCAAAACCTGCATATTCTTCATCAAAAATACTATAAAGCTGGTCGAATGTCTTTCTGAGCAGTTCTTTATTGACTGGTCTTATGTTTTTGTTCTCTTCTCTGTTTTTCTCTGAAACTGCATTTATTATGGATTCAGCACTGTCAAGAAGTTCATGCCTTTTAGTTTTCCAGAGCAGGGATATAGCAGGTAACAGCTCAATCATTCCTGGTACGCCGTATCTGCTTTCTCTGGGAATGTAGGTGGCAGCATAGAATGGCTTCCGGTCAGGTGTCATAACGATTGTAAGTGGCCAGCCCCCTCTGCCGTTTATCGCCTGACAGACTGCCATGTATATATTATCTATATCAGGTCTTTCCTCACGGTCAACCTTTACAGAAATGAATGATTCGTTCAAAAGTTCTGCAACAGAATCGTTTTCAAAAGATTCTTTTTCCATTACATGGCACCAGTGACATGTAGAGTAACCAATGGACAGGAATATTGGCTTGTCTTCTCTCTTTGCTCTATTAAAAGCTTCATTTTCCCATGGAAACCAGTCAACCGGATTTTGTGAATGTTGTAGCAGATAGGGACTTTTTTCATCTTTCAGTCTGTTGTATTTATCATTATGATGCATGTTGTTATTATTCACTCTATTACTCCCAATAGTTATTTGTGTATAACGTATATGTACCCATATGACTAGAAGAACTGATCATGTATAAAACTCATTTATAATACTCATTTATGTTATGATTCTTTTTACTGATTATTTGCTCATGCTTTGTGTTTTAACTTTGAAAAAACCACATATGATTATGATTATGACTTTTGGCTGTGCACAAAAATTTATATAGAACTCTATCTTATTGATTTATTATAGTACGATTAATTTGAATAAGAAAAAAAGGTGGTATGATTATGGATAGACGGTTTTTTTTACCTGTTATAATTATGTTCTTGTCGGTTCTCTTGCTTGCAGGGCTGATCAATTTCCAGACAGGTTATGCCCAGGAAGTCCCTGATGAGACCCCTGCTCCTGTTATCGGAGACAAGGAAACTGTCGTTCAGGACAGTCCAAAAACAAATGTTCAGGACTCTGAACCAATAAATGACGGTGCTTCTAAAGAGGTAGCTCCTGCTTCAACTCCTACGTTATTGGGTATGGGTGGCGGTGGTGGAACTACTGACGATGATGATAAAGATGGAGGCAGTGTGGTTGTCAGTTCTGTTAAGCTGTCTGCAGCTATCGGTGCTAATGTCACATCAGGTTGTGCACCGCTATCAGTTCAGTTCACTGATAATTCTACAGGTACTATAGATAAGGTATATTGGGATTTTGATGATAATGGTGCAAATTCAAGTGAAGCTGATCCTGCATATACTTTTGTAAATCCGGGAATCTATGTTGTGAACTTAACAGTTTCTCGTGATTACGATGGAGTTTATTCTGATAGTGCAACTCTCACTATAACTGTAGATGATTGTGCAGAAGAAGAAGGTGACAGTGAAGAGGAAGGAGGTTCTGAAGAGAAAACTCCTGTAACACAGGAAGTTCCTGAATTCCCAACCATTGCAATCCCAATGATAGCAATCATTGGTATGGCTTTCATCTTCAGCAGAAGACAATAAACTAACATCTGATTAAAACCGTTATCTTACGGTTTTAACTATTTTTTTATTTATTTTATTTCTGTTTACTGTGGTTTTTAACGGTATTACAGCATCATTCTTTTGGATGTATTTCAAACACAACGTCTCTGGAAGCAGTTTTTTGCGCTATTTTGTTTATTGCTGTTAATGTTTTGTTTCTTTGCAGCGATGGTTATTTATATATTAGTATTCTTTAGACAATCTCTCAGTATTATCCGAGTATTACTCATTGTCAAATACTCTCTTAGGAGGAATCCCTATTACTGCAATTGCTTTGTTAAGTAGCGGTCTTGATTCAGTGACTTCCGTTGCGGCAGTCCTCGAAAAGACTGATGTAAAAATGGCCCTTATATTCAATTACGGGCAGCGTGCTGTTAAGCGTGAGATACAGAATTCCATAAAAGTATGCGAACACTTTGGATTAGATTATCGTGTTCTCGATATTACCTGGATGCAGGAGATTACCAATACATCACTTGTGAACACGAATACTGACGTTCCAAAGCTCAGTATGGATGAGATATCCGAAGATGCTGACCCTTCTATAACAGTTGAATCTGCCAAAGCTGTCTGGGTTCCAAACAGGAACGGTATTCTCATAAACATCGCTGCAGCATATGCTGAAAGTATGGACTGTGAGTATGTTATTGTAGGTTTCAACAAAGAGGAAGCTGTCACATTCCCTGATAATTCCCCGGAATTTATCACTGCAATTGATGATTCACTTTCATATTCAACACAGAATGGTGTTAAAGTGCTTGCGCCGCTCATTGGAATGAACAAGAAAGAGATAGTTGCAAGGGCTATTGAGCTGAAAGCTCCGCTTGAATATAGCTGGAGCTGCTACCATGGTGCTGATGCTCCATGTGGTGAATGTGAAAGTTGCACCAGAAGAAGAAGAGCTTTTGAAGCTGCAGGTGCCAAAGACCCTCTGCTTGTAAGGCTTGGTAAACAATAGTTTTTATTCCGTGGTGTTACGAATGGAATGCTTAATTCTTGATGAAAAAACGGACTATGATGGAAGCCAGATTTCATCTCTCTGGGCTTACAATCTTGCAGACATCCAGGAAGATTCTATCATAGCTTTCAGAGGGGGATGTGACGTAAAGATCGAGCACATGATCGACCTTGAGGATAAGAAACAGGGAGACATGATATTCTCCACTGACATGGTTCATTTTATCATAGAGCACTTTGATTCGACCGATCTGAAACTTGTATATGCAAGACAACGCCTGTTCACTGCAATAGTCAAAGAGATACTTTCCGAGTATCGCAGTGACATAGTAAGGCAGGGTGATGATCTTTTTGTAGATGACAAAAAGCTAACAGTGTCTATTGCAAGCACATCAGCGGTTTCACAGAAGATACATTTTGGAATCAATGTTGTCCATGATTTCTATGGAAGTTTTGAAGACCTTGGACTTGGAAGCAATGATGTTGCAGGTGTAATGGAAAAAATCGCAAAACAATATTACAATGAATTCATCGATATTGAGAAAGATCTCAGGAAATCCAGACCACTGGATGTGATATGATGCAGACTTCTCTCAGTGAAGTGTTCTGTTCAGTACAGGGTGAAGGTCCATATGTAGGATGCAGGCAGGCTTTTGTCCGTTTTACCGGATGCAACCTGAAATGCAATTATTGCGATACTCCTGTTGAAACTACAAAGGTTTGCAAGTTTGAAGCTGTACCCGGGTCGGATGAGTTCCAGGAACTTGAAAATCCGTTGAGTTCTGAAAAGGTCAGTGAGATAATCAATTCGTATTCTGGTTTACACTCTGTATCATTGACTGGTGGAGAGCCACTAATGAATGCAGATTTTATTAATTTGCTCGAAACTGAAGCTCCGCTGTATCTGGAGTCAAATATGACACTTCCACGCATGGCTAAAAAAGTGAAGGACAAGGTATCCTATGTTTCCGGTGATGTGAAGCTGCTACCTCCAGAATTGCTTGAGGATCCTGAACTTCATCTTGAAAGTACAATTGAGTGCTTCAGGACGCTTAAAGTAACTAAAGACAGGGATTGTTTCTGTAAGATCGTTGTAACAAAGGATACGCCTGAAGACGATATTGAAGGTGTTGTAGGAGCTATCTCCGGATATATCTCCTGTCTGATACTGCAACCTGTGACACAGAAATCTATGCAGCCGAAACCAGGATTTTTGCTGAAATTACAGGAATCATTCCTTAATGAAATTGATACACGAATAATACCTCAGACACATAAGATGTGGGGTTGTTTATAATGAAGAAAATGAGACTTGGAATTGTTGATTATATTGATAGTGCCCACTATTTGCCAGGGCACGAGACATGTGGCATAGTTCACGGACACACTTACAAAACAGAAATTGTAATTGAAGGTGAAAAGAAAGAAACCGGCATGGTCATGGACTTCTATGAGATAAAGAAAGTTATAAAGGAAGTTCTCAAGGAGTACGACCATGTGCTTCTCAATGACATAATGGAATTCCCAAGTGTTGAGAATCTGTGTGAGCATGTGCATGCAAATCTTTCTTCAAGACTTGATTTCCCACTTTCAGTCAGGATGTGGGAAGGCAATGGTAAGTGGTGTGAGGTAAGTACTTATTAAAAAACAGCGGGAGTACTTTTGTTAATCGAATTTTATCATAAGTTTATACAAAAGTATATCTACTAGTTTCCCTTAAATTGAGCCGTGTTTATTGGAGCTGCTCAGAACCATAGGAGCTATAAAAATGGAAAATGAGAAAGACGTTTGCGAAATAGAAGTTTCCAAGGATGAAGATGTCAAGAGGATGATAGCACAACATCCTTGTTATTCCAAAGAGGCCCAGCACAAGTTTGGCCGTATTCACCTTGCAGTAGCTCCGAAATGCAATATTCAGTGTAATTATTGTGATCGTAAGTTTGACTGCGTGAATGAAAGTAGGCCGGGTGTTACCAGTGAAGTTTTGAGTCCTCAGGCTGCACTTGAGAAAACAAAGCAGGTACTGGAAGCTTATCCATTCATCAAGGTTGTCGGTGTTGCAGGTCCTGGAGACCCACTGGCTAACGATGAGACCTTTGAGGCGCTGGAACTCATCAAGAAAGAGTTCCCGGATGTAACACTCTGTCTCAGTACTAATGGTCTGATTCTTCCAGAGAGGCTGCCTGATCTCCTAAGGGTTGGAGTAACCACACTTACAGTGACCATGAATGCAATCGATCCTGAGATCGAAGCACAGCTCATAGGTCATATTTCCTACAAGGGTAAGATCTACAGAGGTCTTGAAGCTGCTGAGATCATGGTGAAGAATCAGCTTGAAGGTATCAAGATGGCTGTGGAAGCAGGTCTTGTTGTCAAGATCAATACGGTTCTTGTACCGGGTATTAACGATGAGCATATTGTTGAGCTTGCCCAGAAGATCAATGAACTTGGTGTCTTCATAATGAATGTGATGCCACTTATCACTCAGGCTAAGTTTGCTGACAGGACAGCACCAACACCAGCAGAGTGTAAGGCTATTCAGGACAGGTGTGCACCCTATGTCCAGCAGATGAGACACTGCCGCCAGTGCAGGTCCGATGCATACGGTCTTATCGGACAGGACATGTCACAGATGAGTGAAGAACGCAGGAACGTTATTAAGCTTGATATGAAAAAGAAGGGTTCATGTGGAAAGGAGTAAGTCCTTTTCACTGAAACCTTTTCATATTATTTCGTCGTTTTATCCTATTAATTCTACTAATTGCAGGTGTTTTTTTTGAATATCGAAGAGCTTGCGGCAAATTTAAGGAACTTTGAAGGCGTTACCAGAAAAAAACCGATAGCAGATATCGTAAGCATATTTGAGACTGTTCGCTCAGAGTATGGCGAGGTCATAGATGATTTTGGTGATGATGCAGCGATCATCGATATTGGCACCGATGATGTAATTCTGTTTGCAGCCGATGCCATATGGGGCAGGATTGTCAACAAGAGTCCATGGTGGACAGGCTATACTTCTGTTGTTGTCAATGTGAACGATATTTCCGCAATGGGGGGACGTCCTCTTGCAATGGTCAATGTGATGGCTTCAAGTGACCTTGAATCCACAGAAGAGATCATGAAAGGAATCCGCGATGGTATCAGTAAGTTCGGAGTTCCAATGGTTGGCGGTCATATGCACCCTGACACTCCATACAACTCACTTGCAGTTGCCATAATCGGAATTGCAAAGAAGGACTCCGTTATCAGAAGTGATAGTGCAAAGCCCGGAGATGTTGTAATAGTTGCCTATGATATGGATGGTCGTGTAGGAAAGAACTCACCATATAGCTGGGATACCACATCTTTTAAGGATGCTGATGTTGTTCGTGAGCGTTTCATGGTCATGCAGGAGATTGGAGAAAAGAAGCTGGTAACTGCCGGAAAAGACATAAGCAATCCGGGAACAATCGGCACTCTCGGTATGCTCTGTGAGGTCAGCAGGGTTGGTGCTTCAGTTGATCTTAGCAAGATTCCATGCCCTGAAGGTCTTGATTTTGAGCAGTGGCTTAAGATATATCCTGCAACCGGTTATGTTGTCACTGCAAAGGCCGAGCACGCTGATGAGTGTGTTGAGATTTTTGAGAATGCAGGTATAAAGGCTGCTGTAATCGGTGAGATCAATGACAGCCAGGTAATTGATGTTTATAATGACAGCGGCAAAGCTGTTGTCTTTGATTTCAAGGAAAGCGGAATTACAGGAATATAAATTGACAGCAAAATGCTGTCTTTTCCCTGACTTTTATTTTTGAATCTAAGTTTGCGATAAGAAAATGATAACAATTGCGGATCAATAATGAGAGCACTTTACTTAACTCTCGATCCATGCCTGGAGTTCTTCATGCAGGAACTTCTCAGCAGCCTGTACTACTTCCAATTTTCCTCTGAGAGCAATTAGTTCCCTTTCATCAGTATCCACAATTTGTACATTTATCTTCCTTTCAACAGGTTCGAGGTCGAACTCTTCTACGAGGTCATAGATAATGTATGAAGGAGTTCCAGGTGGTATGATAAGGTCATAGAGGTCTGTAAGATCCTGTTCTTCCGGTTTGTTTTCCTTCTTTGTTTTTGATCTTTCAAGATCTTCAAGAGTAAGTTTCCTTGTCAATGTGATCACCGTCTTTCTGCTTTGATGGTGTGATACACATAAATAGTAATCGCTATGTCTGTTTCAGGGCAAATGCCGAATTTATGGGGTCTAACTATTAATACTGTTAGTTATAAAAATGTAGATAGTTATGATCATTTTAAAATTGATATTGAGTGAAGGAGTGTATGAATGAGATTAATTGATTTATCCGATGCAAAAGGACAGATAAGGGTTGAGTTTGGAGGATGCAATATGAAGTGTCCTTATTGCGTTCATATACATCAGCCTGTAAAAGAATGGACTCTGGATGAAGTATTGGATTATGCCAGTAAGTCCACAACAGATAACGTATACCTTGGAGGTGCAGAACCAACCCTTCAGAAAGATTTGCTTCCTCTAATAGAGGGATTGCATGATATGGGAAAACAGGTCATCCTGAAATCCAATGGTATGAAGCCCGATGTACTTGAAAAAGCCCTTCCATTTGTTTATGGTTTTGTACTTGAGATCAAAGCACCGGGAGATGATGTAAAGGCAGTGATGGAAGTTACAGGGATGTCTGAGGAGAGGACACAGAAATACCTGAAACTCCTGAGTGAATCCATGGCTATTGCAAAAAAGAAATGGCTCAGGATATGGATACGAGTGATTCCTGAATATGTTAATGCTGAAAACATGCCTCGCATATTGCCAGATCTTGAGGGCGCTTCAGAAGTTATGCTCTACCAGTTCATGAGCAATCCTGATTTTGACCTTCCTTTCATGGGTCATGATACGCCGACCCCTTTGTGGAGTGAGTTAAAAGAACTTGGAAACATGGTTCTTGAAAAAGTCTCTCAGGTGAGGCTTGTAGGAGACAGGGGAAAACTGGTGCTGACAAAATAGAAGTAGAATTGAAGAGTTGAGAGGATTTTTCGGAATCCTTTTAAACTAATTTTTATATTATTTTATTGTGTCTCAGGTTGCTTTTTATAAATGCAAACCGGTACATTTATTCGTTTAAACAATGTTATATAGGGTTGATTGAAATGCAGGAATACAAGTTAAAGCGTGGTTATAAACCTGAGATGGATAGGATTTACGAGTGTCTTACAGAGAGCTTTCCAAGTGACATAAAGGAAGAAGATGGGAAGTATGTAACTTCTTATGGTGTTCTTTCCAAAATTACGGTGTGGATAGAAAATAAGAAACTGGCTGTTGATACTGAGTCTGACACTTCCATGACAGATGATGAGCTTATTCTTGATTCTAACAAGCGTTTCAGGGATTTCCTTTACGCAGCTACAGGTTATACTGCTAAGGAACGTCTGAAGCAGGCAAAGAAGGAAGTTTCCAATTAATTTTCTTCTTTTTTAGCTCCCGGAGTCATTAGTATGGACTTTCTCGAAAAACTGAAGAGCTTTGATATTCCAACCTGTCTAAGGGTCTGTGCAGGAACGGATGGTTCGGTTACTTTCCTGCTGGAGATTATGACCAAGCATCCTACTGCTGTTGTTACAGAGTATCAGCACATTATTCCTGCGGATGAGCAAATGGCTGAACTGTTTGATGTGAGCGTGGGTGCGGATATCAATGAACGTGTGGTAACTCTTACTGCAGGTGATGTGCCATATGTGTTCGCCCGTTCCCTATCGGCCATTGAAAAGATGCCTGAAGGTGTACGTGCTGATATGATGAAGGCTGATATTCCGATAGGCAGGATTCTTCGCGACCACGATATTGAGACTCGCAGGGATTTTGAAAACATTGAGATTATTGAAGATGAGCCTCTGTTCGGAGCGCAAAAACTGCTTTCACGTTCCTATCGTATTGTCCATCACAGCGGCGTGTTGATGTGGATCAATGAGAAATTTCCTGTTGACGCACGCTGGTGCTTATAAATAACTGCTCTTCCAACCGAAAGCTTATTAATTGATTCTGTATATTAGGGGAGAGCACCCCCATATTCTGTTCGTGCCTCGGTGGCTTAGGGGTATAGCGCGTCCTTGGTAAGGACGAGGCCGTGGGTTCAAATCCCACCCGAGGCTTGAAATCTCGGGGTTAAAAGCCCCATATTATTTTTATTACATCCGTAAAGTAATATTTTTGAGCTTTGCCTAGCTTGGCCAAAGGCGATGGGCTTAGGACTCATTCTCGTAGGAGTTCGAATCTCGTCCCATGCATTTTATTTTTTGAATCTATGTAACGCCGAATTTCAATATAAGATATATTTATATATATACTATTTGTATTATTGATTGGAAATTACAAAAAGACTGTTTAAATATCTATATACAATATGGATTAAATATAATTTGACAAATCAATATTTCTCACCTAAGTTCTTTTCTTTAGTTCTTTTTTAAAGATGAAGTGGAATACAATTCTGATTATGTGTTCCTTAATAATCAATATCTATAGCTGAAACTTGTATAGAATCTATTAAAAGTTGCATCTCTTCTACAATCAATTTACCAATTGTTGTTAGTTCAAAGATGTCAGCATAGCGAAATACAAGATACTGCTCTTTTAAGATGTTAATTTGAAGAAGTAGTGATTATCTTGTTGTATTCAGTGGCTTGAACATTTGTATACTACTAAATAACCCCTAATATATTGGATTCAAATAACAATATTTATATATTTTTTTACTATATTTTGTTGTATAGCTACGGGAGTACTTTGAAACATATGAACAGTAATAAATTAGTTGAAATTGATATTTTAAAAAGCGTTGGAATCTTCTTTGTAATTTATGTGCATTTGCCCGTGTTTTTTTCGGATATACAAACAGTACCGTATGCACAATCTGCAATCCCATTGGGGCTTTCATGTTTCTTTTTTACATCCTCCTACACACTATCAAAATATAATAATTTCTCAGATGATAATAAAATAGAAACGTTCTTAATTAAACGTGCTAAACGAATATATCCTCTTTATTGGACTGCTATTATATCATATATCATCATATTTGGATTTTTAAAAATCAAGGCAGACACTAACAACTTAAGTACAATAGGTATTACCGATTACATAGCTATCATGATGGGTGCTCATGAACTTAGTTTAGACTTTCCACCAGTGCCTTATTTGTGGTATATAGGAGCCATACTATTTTTCTATGTTCTATATGTACTCATTATAAAATATGCTAACTCTGAATTTGATATTTTAAGAAATTCGCTATTGATCTTCTTGAGTATGCATTTAATTTCTTTCCCCTCTAGTATTTATATGTACTATCCTGTTTTTATTGCAGGGATATTTGCAGGCAGAGCGCGTGCTTTATCAAAATTCAACCCCTATACATCGAAAATCCCTACTGAGGTAACTAATGTATTCAGTTATATTGCATATTCATCTTATGCGGTGTATCTGTTTCATGGCCCTATTCTTTCAATCATGGAGACTATAAACTCCTATTTTGGACTATCTGGATATATTGGACTCCTTTATCTTCTCTGTGTTGATGTGCCTATTATGTTCCTTGGGTGTTATTGCATCCAACAAGTAGCAGACGGTAAATTGGACATTAAAAACTTAAACAGCTGGAAGTTCGGCTATGTAGAATACCTATCGAAATCACTATCGATTTCGGAAATATGGAAAAAATAATCTCTATTAAGGACAACATATAACATTTTATTGATTAGTATAATCACTTGAATTTAGAGGATTTCTACAGAGCCGGAAGTTAGTTCATTTATCACATTGACACTACATGCATAGCAGATATACCCTTTTTAGTTCATGTTCTTCTGTCAGATTGAGTGCTTCATCTCATCATTTCTCAATCTTTACAGATTAATATTGTAGGAAAATTCTCTATAAGTATATCTATTTTTACTCAGTATTTCAATCTTCAATGCTTATTTTTCCGAACAAAAACACCAGCATTAACTCATTAATTGCTCCACACAACAGAAAAAGGAGTAAAGTAACAATTATCCTTAGGATAAGGCCATTTTGGCGGTTTCCGTCCTCGATGCCCACGTGCTACTGCGGGCGGAGCACCGCCTTGCATTGGTATTTGACACACTGTCGTCCTGTGCTCCGGTTGGTGCTCGGACCACAGTGCTTTAAGGTGGCTGGTGCACCGATGCTCACAGGCTCGCATCCGTGCAATATTATAATCTAAAAATGCGATGCTTTTTTTTGTAGTACGTTCAAACGCCACTTGGACTTATTGAGGCGTTGGAAACGCAGTTTGGAGTTGACGCTCAGGCGCCGCTTAGGCTGTAATCTGGATACCCTCCCACGATGGGGTTTATACAGAGCCGTTATTCTATGAATTGTGATTAATTGCTTCTTGAATAATCGGTATTGTAAATGTGAATTTACTTCCCTTGCCAACTTCACTTTCAACATGGATCTTTCCTGAATGCATCTCGATGTAATATTTCGCAATAGAAAGTCCTAATCCCGTTCCGCCGTGAGTGCGGTTTGAAAATGAACTAACCTGTTTGAATGGATCAAATATAGCTTGCTGCTTTCCCAGAGGAATACCAATACCGTTATCCCATACAGAGATCTGAACACTGTTGTTCATTATTTTAGAACTAACACAAACTTTTCCATTTTCAGGTGTGAATTTGACTGCATTGCTAAGAAGATTATATAGAATTTGTTTAAGCTTCAGTTTATCAGCATCTATTTCTAGCTCTTCAAATTCCTTATAAACTTCAAAATCAATGTTTTTATCTTTGAACAGAGGGTCCATTAATGTTGTGATCTCATCGATCGTTTCCTGTAAACCAATTGTCTCTGGTGTAAATTCCATATTACCTGATTCTATTTTTGAAATGTCAAGTATATCATTTATTAATTCTAGCAAATGTTTGCCGCTTTTCAGTATATTGCAGGCATAACTCATTTGTTTTTCATTCAGCTCACCGAACATCTTTTCTGTCAGAATCTGGGAAAATCCAATGACAGAATTAAGTGGCGTACGCAGTTCATGACTCATGTTCGCAATGAACTCTGATTTGATCTGATTTGATTCTTCTGCAATTGCCTTTGCCTGAAGAAGAGCTAATTCAGCCTTTTTACTCTCAGTTATATCCTGTATTGTGCCTATTACTACATTTCTTTCTTCAAAGTACTCTGCTACAGCATTGATGATACGATTCTCCTCGTTTTTTGATTTGGATATCTCAAATTGGATATCATAAGGTTCTTTTCTTTCAATAAGGTCATTCAATGCCTTGTCCATCATTGGACGATATTTTGACAATGGAATTTTTTGTATTCTTTTTATTGTCAGTTTTTCATCTATTCCAACTCCGTATATTCTTCTTGCTTCCTCTGAAGCGTCAACCATTCCAGAATTGAAATTGAACTCCCAGCTTCCAACATGTCCCACTTTTTGAGCCGTACGTAATTGCATTTCTTTCCTTCGCAATTCCATTTCTGCCTTTTTACGCTCAGTAATATCCCTGCATACGCAAAAAGCCACTTTCTGGCCGCCAATGTTTGCTACGTTCGAACTGACTTCGACATCCAGTAAAGTCCCATCCTTTCGACGGTGGCATGTCTCGAATGTTTGTCCGAATTCATCAATATTCTTTACAATCTCAATTATCTCTTCAGGTGTTGAAATGTATTCCCAGTCCCATACATGTAACTGGAGTACCTCATCTATGGAATATCCCAGCATATCCGCATATTTCTGATTAGCCTCAACTACTTCACCTTTGTCGTTAACAACAACAATTCCATCATTGGATTGTTCAAAGAGGATACGTCTCCTGATAGTTTCTTCTGTTACTTTTCCTTCGGCCACTTTCACAGCATCCAGTACCTGATTGAAACCCCTGGGTATCGCCTCTAAATCAATACCGACATCAACATTTGCTCTCTTGTCTAGATTTCCCTGAAGAGTAGCATTGGTTATGTCATCAAATTCAGTAACTATTTTTTGAATTCCATCAGAAATAGATTTGCTTAGAAGGAATGAAGCTAAAACACCAAGAATTACAAAGACTAAAACAGCCATTATTAAACTGTTTCTGATTGCCAGTAGAGGACCTGCAAACTCTTCGTAATAAGTAGTTGATATTATGTACCAATCATTAGGCTCATAGTACGTGTAACCTGCAATTTTTTCTCGACCTTCCCACTCATAAGCAATAATGCCTTCTTTGCTATTGATAATATCTTTTGTAAAGTCATACTCGTAGACATTCTCACCTTCCATACTGGGGTGAATAACAACATTTCCTTCAGAGTCCATTACATAGAGATACCCAGTCTCACCTACAACAATTTCACCTATATGCTCCCTTATCGTATTGATAAATGGATCTTCAAGAATACCAACATAAAGAATACCTATGATCTCACCAGCACCATTTCTGATAGGTTCGTATGCGGTCAAATACCAGGCATTGACCACCCATGCCCTTCCGTAGAACGTTTCACCTTTGTTGACAACTGTATCATACACTGGTTGTGACACTGTGGTACCAACTGCTCTTTCTCCCTCATCGTTGATAACATTAGTAGAGATTCTTACAGCTTCTCTATCCATTACCTGAAATACAGTAGCTGTCCCACCTACCATATTCTTGACATTATCTACAATCTCAAAATTATTGTTGACAACATAATTTTCCCCGAGTACCATCTGTCCATCAACAATTTCAGGATCTCCTTTTGAGTAGAAAACGGTCCTTGCAACTCCCAGATCGCTATTTACTTTGTCTTGTGCAAGGGAAAAAGTAGAATCAATGTAAATTTTTTCAAGGAACAATTGGTCATTCAAATACTCATCTAATTGAGACCAGGTACCAGCTTCTGTTTGGTCGTAAGCATAAAATCCAACAATTATTACGGGTAATATCGTTAATAACAAAGATACTATCAGTATTTTATGATAAATGCTTATCTTTTTTAAAATCATCTAGCATGCTCCAGATATATATGAAACAATTTCGCATGAATATACACACTAAATCGGCTGTTTCTATGTGCAATATGGGATGCATCTAATATTCCATACAATTGAAAACTGATTAAGTGCAAGATTTGAAAAAGGTATTGAACTAAGGGTACTAAATGCCTTTTTAGAACATTCAGGTTCATTGAAATGTTATTATTCAATCTATGTGATTTCAATTTATTTGAAAAACGTACAGTATAGTTAACAATAAGAGATGTTACCAATCTCAAGTCATTCCATATCTGTAAAGTATACCAATCAGGATGCATGCTCTTATATAGTTGTATCAATGAATAATATATAAATATACTTAATAGAATTAATGCCATTATATGTGAAATTATATTGTAGTGGGGTTAATTACAACTCTCGGTAAAATGCACAAACAATACTGCAAGCATGTGTCAGTATGACTTTGTATTTTTAGGCTTAGCAATCATCTCTCTATTTCTTTTATTTTTGTGTTGCTCAATGACCACTTAGATTATGTTATCAAAATTTACTTTATCTGGGGGAAGCGAAGTTATGGAGTTCAAAATCCTGAAGTTTGCAATTATTCATTGAAAGGTAATGGATAGAACTACTCTCTACAAAGTTAAGTATTATATTGTTTTTAGTTTCTTAATATGGGGTTTAGAATAGGGACAAATAGAAAAATCTAAAACTGAAGTAAATACCATATAAGGTCTGAAGTTAAATCTATTTCAAAGGTCGGATAAAATGACAGAAACAAAAATGATTCCTGTTCTGAACAAAGCATCAGAAGCGAACTATAAAGAGAATCCAGCATGTAGTACATGTGGAAAAGGTGGTTGCTGTAGTGGGTTTGGGATTACAGCAGGATCTGAGAAAGAGGTAGTATACAGAAACGTATTCCTGTACCTGTCCATGGGAGCAATTATCTTTGGAGCCACTTATCTGTCCATATTGTTTCACTGAGAAAACACTATCAGGAGCGTATTATGGAATAGATTCCTGTTAATGTTCCGACAATAAAACCACTATTCCTATTATAGAAATAATTCCTTCTCCTCTTATCATTAAGTATGCAGAGAGAATTAACAGGGCCAGCAGGAACAAAGTTTTCGAGAGATCTTTTATGGGTCCGTATTTTCGAACAATATTGCTCTTAACTTCCAGATTTTCTATTCTGTAACCCCTTATTGTCTCCACTATATCTGTAAACCCTTTGGGCATTTCCTTTAGAATGGTCAGATATTCATTAGCTTCAAACTGAATTCCTTCTACAGCTTTACCGGGAGAATATCGTTCCCTGAGAACTTTGCCAATAAGTTCATCAGCATCAGATATTATTATACTTTTTAGCTTGATTTTTTTATTATAAACCACTGCCAAGTTAAAAACTGCAATTCCAATGTTTATGACATATTTTCAGTATCATTAGTTCGAAACATATATTTCCTCTCAAAATAAATGTACTTTATAGTAGAATCCCTATCTTTTAACAGGTGGGGGATATAATGAAAATCAAACAAATCATACACATTTGTTTTGCAACACTCTTTATTTTTCAGGAACTGGTTTCAGGTGTGACAATAGCTGATGCCATAGAAGCCAAAGGACCGATATACAATGGTAATGATCTTACAGATATAATCGGTGACTCTTCATCGGATTTTATAGAAATGAACGTAAAGAATTTCCGGGGATTCTATTATGACGTTGACGGGGGAATTTCCACAGAATATCTCAGGATCTATGGTGGAAACTATGTCTCAGATAGGACTATTAACGAACAAGGTCTCGAATACACAAGTTCTATAATGTCCGCAGACTATGAATGCATAGCATGGGAAGCAGATTCCTATTATGTCATGGGTCTTTTTGGGGATGTATATGTTCCATTAAAAGCTGATACTTCACTCCAGCTTGCCAGATTAATAATGGATGATGGAAACAGATATACAATAATAGAAGGCCAATCATTCAAACTTGGTGAAGGGTATACGATTACACCAGGACAAATAGATGCAAAAATGGGCACAGTATATCTCGAACTTTCAAAAGATGGTAATTTTATCGATGCTGAAACCCTTGATATTTCAAACGGGGAAGCAACGTGGGTATACAAAATAAATGTTGCAACTAAAACTAATGCCGAAGTAATGAGAATACGTGTTACAGATGCATTTCAGGGTCAAGCTGGCAACCTTATGGTAGTAGAAGGCATCTGGTTGACTGACTTCAAAAATAGCATTGAGATTGTGACTGGTGATACTTATGGCGTATTTGAAGTAGAGAATCTGCCTGTGAATAGTTGTGACCTTATTCTGAAAAACAATGTTCCAATAACACTGAGCTCAGGCTCGGTACAGGAACTTATGGATGAACTTAGGTTTGTAGTAACAGACTCATCAGAATACTTAGAGTTTTACCTTACCAATGAACCTGTGGATATTTCAGTTTACAAGCCGGATTTGGTGATAGTATCTGCCAACAGATGGAGTTTAACAGAGAATGGAGAATATCTTTCTATATATTTAGACATTCTCAACCAGGGTTTCATTCCCTCAGATAGCACTTCAGTCCGCATTGAAATAATGGATCCTGAGTGGCCTGAAATTGAAGCTGAAACCGATGTTCCGGCTTTGGACTCCGGGGAGGATGTAACTGTAATAATTGAAGTATACATTCCTGAAGAACTGCATGGAACAACCCATAATTTTGCCATCGAAATCGATCCCGAGAATTACATCTCAGAGATGGATGAGAACAATAACCTAATAGAGACACCTGTTATCTATATTCCAGAGCTTCTTCCTGATCTGGTAATCACAGATGTCAGCTCTTATGTTACTGAAAATTATCTGGAGATTTATGTTGATATTGCAAATCATGGAACCGCATTTGCGGATTCATTTATTGTTTCTACAGTTTCATCAGAGACTTCTCACCAGTGGTCTTACTCGGAAAACGTAGTCGATGGTCTTTATCCCGGTGAAGATATTACTCTGGAAATTGTGCTGGAAATACCGGATGGCCTGCCTGGACAATCTAATATCGATATCATTGTTGATCCTGATAATACAATAAAAGAGCTTGATGAGAGCAACAATGCATGGTCACAGGAAATGATTGTGGATGAGAGTATCGGCAGGGCACCGATAGATGAATTCTCCGATGATCTCCTGGAACCAGAGACTCAACCAGAGTGGCACGATCTGGATATTTTATTGGGAATCATTCTTCCCATTGCAGTTATCGGTGGATTTTTAGTTCTCTACCCAAGGTTAGTAAAACTCAAATGGGAGGCAAAAGCAATTGAAAAATGTCTGGAAGATTGTCCTCCTGGTACAGAATATTGTCTTAAGGAAATATGCCTGAAGCCTGGTTCGTGTAAGATTACAAAACTTCATCTAAAAGCCTGCACATCTGAAGATTGCAAAAAGAAGACGATAGAAGGGGACATTATCTCTGATTTGAATCGGATTCGTACAGCATCCTATCAGAGTGAGAATCCAGATGTACTGCTACATGAAGTGGAAACTCTGGCTTCTAAAATCCTGGAAGTGATTATCTTATGGTTAACCGGAAAAGCCGAATCTTATGATGTTTCCATATCTGCAGATATTGATCTGGGTGAAGCGACTTGTAAATACACGCGGTATATCTGCAATCAGGATAGTAAGCCCGGTAAAAATAAGTCATGGGAAAAGACTGTAAAAGGCTGCAACCGTAGTATAGGTACTTTAAATGATTTTGATATTGAAAAGGCTAATATTTCTGAAAAATTGCAACAGGATTTTAGTCGAATGATGATGCAATTCATAGAGGGAGTTTAATTCATTAAAAAGGCAGTTAAGCTTTGCAGTTGAGTTTGCTGCTTTTATCCATTTTCAGAAACAAGAGTTGATTTTATTATTAGTTACTTATTCATCTTTTAATATTAATATTAATATTAATATTAAAAAATACTATATGTTTTATTCTCCACACTTTATGAAAAGATGTGGTAAGATTTATACCTCAAAACTACGAATATATTATTGCAATAACCAAATGTAACCTACGGTGTACAATATGGAATATGCAAAAAATAATGCATGTGAGCTTTATTTTTGTAAATCAGGTTTGAGAGATAGCAGTCTTTTTATAGATCCAGGGGTTGGTCCATTATGTCTTTCCTGAAAGACATGAAGGCAGTGTTGCTTCTCTATGTTTTGGGTGACACCTTTACTACTATTTATGCTTTAAAGACAGGTCATTTCTATGAGTTTAATCCTGTATTGTCTAATATTTTCCACACATATGGATTTACTTCACTTATTCTTTTGAAGATTGCTATTTTGCTTGTAATGTATCATGTCTACAAAAATGCTGACCGGTATTACTGGAACATAACACGATATTCTGTTGCTTTCATTGGCCTGCTTACAACATTGAGTAATACGCTAGCATTTTTTCATGGTTAAATAGTCTAAGTGCAAAATAAGTGATCACTACTAATTTTCTCTGCCTTAATGCTTTTAAGAAAATTTATCTTATAAAAAAGAACGTGAGTTAAACGGTCTGCTCGCCAGCATGAAGAACTTCAGGATGAATGAAGGATTAATAATCACATCCGGTGAGTTTGGAGAGAATGAGATTGATGGGAAGAAAGTTAGATATGTGCCGTTGTGGTATTGGATTTTGAAAGAAAATACCTGAAAATTTAAATCTCACTTCTTCCCTCTGTTCTTCTTATCCCTCTCATATATCAACGTACTTTTTCCCGAGACGCTATGCGTTATCTTGTCGATATTTCGACATCCTTCACTTAGTTAAAAATTATTATTATTATTATTATTTCCAGATCAATATCGTGTAATCTGATAGTCACTTAGTAAAAAATACAAAGAAGCAACCTACTGTTGCCCCTTCCTCAAACTCTTCATTCTTTCAAGTTCAGCCTCAAGTTCCTGGATCTTCAGCTCATCGATCTTATCGGTAAGCTCGTCCAGTTCCTTGTCTGCCATTTTTACAGAATCGTGGATCTTTTCAAGAATATTCTTTTCCAGACTGAGTTTTTGTCTCTTTGTTTCACTGACAAGATCCTCAACAAGTATTTTTCCTTCTTCCTTGCTAAGTTTTCCGGAATCAACTTTTTCTTTAACGAATTCTCTGATCTTCTCTTCTGAAAGTGCTGCAAGTCCTGCACCGATAAGTGCTGCTGCTCCTAAAAGACCGACCTTTTTCATTTTATCCATATTAAAACTCCCACAGGTTAATTTTCGTAAATAAACTGACATACAATGTTTAAGTTCAATCCCAAAGTCTGATCAACATTGTATTAACATAAGTAAATGGGAGTTCAAAATATATCAAATAGATGGAACTCTATAAGAATCAATATAAATTAGTTCGCATTCATTAAAAAGAGAAGGGCACTACAGAAATCTGATTATTCACAGGTTCTGTAATTTCAGTTAAAATTGAACAATATATACTAAGATCTATTAATGGTGGTGGCCACAGCCACAGCTTCTCCCGAGGAATGTGGAAACCCTGTGTTTAAGGTGGTGAACCTGATGCTCGGTCATATCATCAAGAATGTCCTTATGTTCAGTATCAATATGCTCAAACATATTCTGCTCAACTTCATCAAGGCTGTCTCCAATTGCCATATAGTTACAGCCATCGATCCCTACATCACTGCATTTAACCATTTTTATTTTCATAAAGTCTGCTCCGGTAGTTAGGAATGGGATAAATGCAGGTAGTAGGATATAAACTTAGTTTTCAAACGAATTTTTCCAGATTGGTAACATATTTATCGCTAAGAGTCAATCATATTTTGAAACATGAAGATCAATGACCTTAAAGCCATCCTGAAATTCAGTTCAAGAGAGGAAGCCATATTTGGAAGATTCGACATTCCTAAGGATGCATTCTATCCCATGATCCTCTCACTGAAAGTTGGAGGTGCATGGAGCTATTCCACAGATGACCTGAAAAGCATCTCTGTGATGAAAGTCTTCACGGATTACGATAAAGAGAGTAAAACAGGTCATACTATTGAAGAAGTCTGGTTGTTACTGAATCCTGAGTGGATATCAAAGGAAGGAATTGTTCACAGGCTGGAAAAATGTGGTGGGAAAGATGAACGTTCTCTTGTTACTAGACCATATTCAGTTACACTCAAGGCTGAAAGAATAATAGTTGCCTCAATCAGCACTGCAAAAAAGAAGATCTTCGTAAAAGAATCAACTGAAAAAACAGTATCATTCTCCGGTCCTTCTGCATTCTATGCTGCACATGAGATGGAACATCTGGAACATGTGGAAATAGAAGGACTTCCCATGTGGGCTTTTGAATATGAAGAAGTAAAGGACTGAACTTCACATTTTAATGTCTCAACTAAGTCATTAATTAAGGCATATCTTTTTATATACTTCATACATGCATTAAAAATGCAAATACAGTTATTAAATAGATAAACAATTTAATAACTGGGTTAAAGGTACTGATTATTTCACTCTATCCGGAAAGCTTTCCGGTTTGAAAAAGGTGTTTACATGGGAATGTTAGATGACGTAAAATCAAAGAAAAAGCAGAAAGCTGCTGAGAACTGGATTAAAATGGGTGATTCAGCCAAAACGATTGAAAAACAGGTTGAATATTACACTAAGTCACTGGATATAGATCCTTACAGTGCTGAAGCATGGTTCAAGAAAGGCCAAGCTCTTGAAAAAATGGGACGCTTTGAAGAAGCCAAAAAAAGCTTTGATCTTGCCATAGAAGTCGACCCGGATTATCAGGGTCTTATCGGAGGTTCCTACAAACCTTCTGCTGATGTTCCTTCCTCTTTATTAGTTGAAGAGGATTTAAATGAGGTAGAACCTCCTGAATCTGTAATTGAAGAAGAACTGATGGAAGAAGAATTCATTTATGAGCCAGAGACCATTGACGCTGAAGAACCTTCAGATGAGGGTATTTCCTCATATAGACCACCTGTTGGTGATGAATCGATATTCAGCAACATGATATCAAATAATGATTCTGATAATGAACCATCATATTCAGATGAAGATCATGTTGAAGAGCAAGAAGAGTTCATCGAAGAAATCGACACAGAACCTGAAATATTTGCTGCACATGATTCAGAATATGAATCCCGTGAAGAACCAGAGGAGATTGTTTTCGGAGGTAGTTCTATTTCTTCATCAGAACCCACTGAAGATAATGTGATCTCAGGTTCTCCATCAGTTGCTGAAAGAGATGAACCATCTGTATTATCATCTCCTGAACCTATGGAAGAAAGGGAGGATACATTCTCATCCCCATCCTCTACAGCACCGGAAGAACCTGTTTCTTCAAATACAGCTGATGAGAATATCATAGGAAGATCCAAGCCTAAATCAATATGGTCTCCATCTGCAAGCACTTCGGCAAGCACTCCGGCAAGCACTCCAGCAAGCACTCCAGTAACCGCTTCAGTTCCTCCAACGTCAGAAGCACCAAAAAGACAAACATCAGGATATGAAGCACCTTCCGGCAGTATAGCAGTTTCTAAACCAGTTGCAATTTCAGGAGCTGATCTTGTGGACATAAGGATACCATTGAATGAAACTCTCAAGTTCTGGGCAGTCGGCGTTGTGGCAATGCTTATTGTCCTGATTCTCTCCAGGATACTTTGAGACTGTAATATCACAGGTTTAAGGAATTCCAATTAAAAACAGAGATGTCCGTTTTCAGGATATCTTTATTCTTTTTTATGTTTTCTTAAGTTTAAACGTGCTTTTCAAAATGCTTGGTTCATTATTCATCCGATAAATATCCAGTAAACAAATATCTGCACTATGGTGAGAGGTATTCCAATTCTGGCAAATTCAATGAATCCAAGTGAGATATTACCCCTGCGTTCGGCGTTCTGTATGATGATAACATTGCTTGCAGCACCCAGGATTGACAGGTTTCCTGAAATAGTACTTCCTGCTGCAAGTGCCACAAAATCCCCGGTGCTGGCATTGGCATGCAAAAGTATGGGTATATAAAGAGCCACCAGTGGAACGTTGGATATTAACTGGCTGAGCGTTACACTTATTGTAAGGATCATTGGCACTGTGCTGATGTCAATTTCGGATGAAGAGATAATATTCTGGAAGAATCCACTGTCCCATACACTTTCCATTAGTATGAACATGGCCACGAAAAAAATAAGGGTGTGCCAATCCGTATTTTTCAGTACTTCTTTTCTTCTTTCACTGAAAATGAGAATCGGTATTGAAGCTATCAGAGCTATGTATGTGAGTTTCAGGTCGAAAAGTTCTGTCAATCCGGTTATTGCCAGTAGTATCTTTACACAAACAAGGAGCAATACAAGTGCCAGTGAAGTTCTGGAAAGTCCTGCAAGTTTCTGATCGCTTATAACCTGCTTTGAATGGCTCAGCACAGTTGAAGTGAAATTCTTCCGATATGCAATTCTCAGGAATAAGTATGCAATTAATAGGTTAATGGCAGTTGGAAGAAGCAGATGTTCCATAAATGCAATAAATGGATTCGGTATGCAACTTTCAATTGCTATCAGAAGATTCTGGGGATTACCTATTGGGCTTATTACACTTCCAGTTGTCACTGCAAAAGCAAGGCTCATAAGAAGCAGTTTTGGATCAATATGATGGTCCTTTGCAAGCAAAAGCACTACTGGAGTTCCGATTATAGCAAGTGTGTCATTCATAAGAAAAGCTGAGGCAAATCCCATTCCAAAAAGGATGTACAGCACTACCAGATCAACGGAACCTGCGGTTTTAAAAAATCGATACGAAAGGTGGGAAAGATAACCACTCATTTCAAGAGCCTGTCCTATAGTGAACATTCCAAAAAGGAATAGTATAACATCGATATTGACAGCTTTAATGGCGGAAGCTATTGAGATCTGGCCTGTCAGAAGCACTGCGGCTGCACCAAGTGACATTATCTGCCAGATGCCAAGTCTCACATTTCCAACCTGTCTTACGGCTGTAAGAAAGAACACAACGGCTAGAATCACTAATGGTATTATCACTGTAGCTTCAAATCTGCCGGTTTGCTTAAATATTTTACTTAGAACTCTGCTCCCGTGTACTTTCAATACTTATCCTTATCTAGAATGAAAACAAAACAGTCCCACTAATGTTCGGACGATTCAGGTATAACGATAATGTATTTTACGGAGAGGTTGATGGAAATAAAGTTACTTCCATGGAAGGCTCTTTCATGGAGTGCGAACTCTCCGAATTGGAAATACTTCCTCCTTCAAATCCATCAAAGATCGTATGTGTGGGTTTGAACTATCATGACCATGCCATCGAGCTTGGTATGTCTGTTCCCGAAGAACCAATATTGTTTATAAAACCTCCATCAGCTGTTATCGGAAACCACGGAAAGATAATGTACCCGAAAATAAGCAAGCATGTAGATTATGAAGCAGAGCTTGCTGTTGTTATAGGGAAAAGGTGTAGGAATATAACTTATGACCGGGCTTGTGATGTGATCGCAGGTTTTACCTGTTTTAATGATGTGACTGCCCGTGACCTGCAGCAAAAAGACGGTCAATGGACAAGGGCTAAAAGTTTTGATACTTTTGCACCGGTGGGTCCTTTTGTAGTACCTGTTGGAGATTTTGATCCTGAGAACGCTTCTATTGTAAGTCGTGTAAATGGTGAGGTAAAGCAGGATTCTAACATAAGCAACCTGATATTTGATATTCCTTATCTGCTGGAATTCATTACCGGAGTTATGACACTGGAGGTTGGAGATATTATTGCAACAGGAACTCCTCCCGGAGTAGGTGAGATTCATCCCGGAGATGTTGTTGAAGTGGAAATTGAAGGAATAGGAACTTTGGTCAACGAGGTTGCATAATGCTATTCGATCAGGTTAACAAAGAGCTGGAACTTTCCCAGCGTCATTTAGAGGTTTTAAAAGTAGTTGTTGAAAGAGGGCCAATTGGTATTCTCAAACTTGCAGAGGAAACAGGCATGCCAACTCACAAAGTACGCTATTCTTTGCGTGTGCTTGAACAGGAACAACTGATCAAGCCTTCATCACACGGCGCGGTTGCAGGAGACGCAGTAAAAGAGTTCCTGTCTGATTTTGAAAAGAACATCAAGGAACTGATTGACAGGGCTGAGGAAGTAAAGGAAATAGGTGACTCTTTCTGAAAGAATTTCTGTTTTATTTATGATCTGACCATATCTTTTAAGTTCAGTTCTTATAATTCACTCTACTATATTGATGATTGTCGGACAATAGCAATTCCACTACGAAATTCATGTTATTCCGGCACTTGACACTTAATGCTCATATTTGATTTTCCCGGAGATCTATAATGACTTTAACTGACGACGATAAAAAGACCATAGAGAAATATGCACTGCAGAATGCTGTAAAATACGGCCAGGCACCACAGATCGGTGCAGTTATGGGTCGTGTGATGGGTGAATGTGCCCACCTGCGTCCAATGGCAAAGGAAGTCGGGCCTGTTATTCAGGAGATCCTTGCAGAAGTTGCTAGGGAAACCCCTGAACAGTGGCAGGCACGTCTAGAGGCTATTGCTCCTGAACTTATTGAGGAACTCAACACAAAGAAGGAACCTGATAAAGGTCTTAAAGCACTTGATGTTGAAGAGGGACAGCAGGTCGTTATGCGTTTTGCACCAAATCCAAATGGCCCTCCAACCCTTGGAAGTACCCGTGGTATCGTTGTCAACTCAGAATATGTGAAGAAATATGGTGGCAAGTTCATCATACGTTTTGATGATACTGACCCTCAGACCAAGCGTCCGATGCTTGAAGCATACGACTGGTATGTGGATGACTGTAAATGGCTTGGTGCTGACCCTGATGAGATTGTCATTGCATCAGACAGAATTCCAATGTATTATGACTATGCCAGAAAGCTCATCGAAATGGGAAAAGCATACGTCTGTTTCTGTGACGGTGCAGATTTCAAGAAATTCAAGGATGCCAAGGAAGCATGTCCTCACAGGGACGTAAGTCCGCAGGAGAACCTTATGCACTGGGACAAGATGCTTGCCGGAGAGTATGAGGAGAAATCCGCTGTCCTGCGTATTAAGACCGATATTACTCACAAGGACCCTGCGCTTCGTGATTTCGGAGCGTTCAGGATCGTCAAGGTCCCTCACCCACGTCCGGAAGTGGATGACAAGTACTGTGTCTGGCCACTTCTTGACTTTGAAGGTGCAATCGAGGACCATGAACTCGGCATGACCCACATCATCAGGGGTAAAGACCTGATGGACAGTGAGAAACGTCAGACATATATCTACAATTATCTCGGTTGGAAATATCCGAAAACAACCCACTGGGGTCGTGTAAAGATGCACGAGTTCGGTAAGTTCAGTACCAGTTTATTACGTAAGTCCATTGAGGATGGCGAATACTCAGGCTGGGACGACCCCCGTCTTCCAACACTCCGTGCAATGCGCAGAAGGGGTATTCTCCCTGAAGCCATTCGCAAGTTCTTCATCGAGATGGGTGTAGGAGAGACAGATATCAGCATTAGTATGGACACACTTTACGCAGAGAACCGTAAGCTTGTTGACCCTATTGCAAACAGGTATTTCTTCGTATGGGACCCTGTTGAGATTGAAATAACAGATTCAGAAGCATGTACAGTAAATCCTTCATTGCATCCGACAGAAGACAGGGGATGCCGTGAGATAGAAGTTGCCGATAAGGTCTACATCTGCAGTGAGGATGCTGAAAAACTACAGGTCGGTTCAAAGCTCAGGCTCAAGGACCTTTTCAATTTAGAGGTCACTTCTATAGAGCCTCTGCAGGCAAAGCATATCGGAGATTCCATTGAGTCAGTGAAAAAGGAAAAGATGAAGATCATCCACTGGGCTCCTATGGACGGAATTCCTGTAAGAGTTTTGTCACCTGACGGAGAGTTTACAGGTATTGGTGAAAAACAGGTTACAACTGAGCTTGATAAGATCGTACAGTTCGAAAGATTCGGGTTCTGTCGCATCGACTCAGTTGACAGTGAAGTTGTGGCTTATTACACACATAAGTAAAAAAGAAAAGGGGACTTCAAATCCCTATTATTTTTTGATTTATTTTCATAGTTTCATCCAAAAAGTCTTTTTTCCAGTTCACTGTTTTACATAATATGGAATCTCTTCCCAAATGCAGTTTTTCACGCCCAAAAATTGTTATCAGCAGATGTCTCGGTTTTGATAATTGCCGATATGATGGGCAAATTGTTCAATTTCCTTTAGCAGAAGCCATGAAACCATTTGTTGAATTTATTGATGTGTGTCCGGAGTACGATATTGGCCTCGGGATTCCTAGAGAACCTATACTCATTGTTGAGGATATTGACGGCAGTAACAGGAAACTGATACAACCTGCAACAGGACTTGATCTTACTGATAAAATGAAATCATTTTCCCGCTTTTATCTTGAAAAACTGGATGATTTTGATGGTTTCATCCTCAAATCAAAATCTCCTTCATGCGGTATAGGTACTACTAAAGTATTTCCTGATGCAGAGGCAGATGAATATACCCATCATGAAGGTAATGGATTCTTTGCAGAAACGGTGCTTCATGATTACTCAGAAATCCCTGTCATAGACGAGGAACAGATAAAAGACCCGATAAAGAGAGATTATTTTCTGACACGGGTATTTGTACTTGCATCTTTCAGGGATGCATCTGTTTCATGCAAACTTCATTCACTGGTACGGTTCCATACTGATAATAAGCTGCTTTTCATGGCTTATAATAAACAGATAATAACTGCTATGGGAAACATAGTTGCCAACCGGGAGAATCTACCGGCTGAAAAAGTGTATGAGGATTACACCGGACTTTTAATGCAGATACTATCAGAAGCTCCACAAAGTGGCCCTGTTATCAATGCTTTTATGCATGCCTTCGGTTATTTTTCAAGACATCTCAGTGCCGCTGAGAAATTCGGATTCATGCAGCAGTTGCAAAAGTTGCGGACAGATGACTCCGTGATATTTGAATTAAGAAAATGGTTCATGTTAATGGCAGATACATATAATGTGGAGTATCTTTCAAAGCAGACACTTTTCTGCCCGTATCCACCGGAGTTATCTGTTTAGTTTTGATGATTTTATGGGCTTTAATTCCTTAATAATACCTTATAATTATAAGTGCCCCCACATCAGATACTTTCATATCTTTTGAATTTCCATATTATATTGTCGGTACATGTCACGTGGGAAATCTAAAGGAGATGCTATCGTGGAAGACAATAATGATATCGAATTGATGGACGTTCAGGAAT
The DNA here is from genome assembly GCF_031312595.1 of Methanolobus sediminis. Taxonomy (NCBI): domain Archaea; kingdom Methanobacteriati; phylum Methanobacteriota; class Methanomicrobia; order Methanosarcinales; family Methanosarcinaceae; genus Methanolobus; species Methanolobus sediminis. The sequence goes on from NZ_CP133592.1 coordinate 2,129,461, forward strand.
CTGATGAAGATGAAGAATTGATAGAAGTTTGTCCGGTATGTGGTAGTCCGGAACTCTATTATGAAGCAGGCGGTACTGAAGGTCTCTACCACTGTAAGTATTGTGGTTATATAGGTGCCTTTGTCATTGATGCGAACCTGGAAATGATGAAACTGATACGTGACGAATACGAAAGTAAGGCACGTGTTTCTGAATAATCTAAAGCTACGCTTGCTGAGTGAAACAAATTAAGAAAAAAGATGTTAACAGGTGGTTTAACCACCTATTGTTTTAAGTCTAAGATTTACTGCTTTGCAGGGACAGATTTGACTTCTGTCTTTCTGATCTCTACCCTTCTGAGTGGGTAGATGGACTTTGCGTTCCTGTAGATGTTTGCGGAAAGCTTGCCCATGATAGCTTCTTCGATGAACTGCTCGAAGTTAAGCTCTGCTGCACGTTCCTTGACGATCTTGACCATTACTTCCCTGATGCCTTTGATCTGGCTTGATCTTGCTCTCTTTACGGTGAAGCATATTGGTTTTACTCTGATGACGTATCCGTCCTTTGTTGTTACGTCAAGGTTTGCGTCGATCCTTGAGGTCTGACGCTTTACAATTGAGCGAAGGTAATCTGTTGTGATCTCGTGACCGAGGAATCTTGTGTTTGCAATGTCACCACTGACATTGTTGATCTCGAGTCTGAGCTTTGTGTTATGCTTTGTGAAATCGTTAGCAATTTCGCCGACTGTGGTCTCAACGACACGACCGATGAGCTGTTCAGGCTCTTCTGCAGGTGTAACGCCAATGTTTGTCCTGCTGATGAATTCCGGTGTTTCTACGTTGTACCATGTCTTTGACTTCCATTTGTCTAACTTTCTCTGCACTTTCCTTGCCAAGTAATAATTCCTCCAGATGAGTGTGATTTAATGATATAATTTAATGAATATTTGTAATCTGTAATTGTTCAACGAGCTGTCATAAATAATTATGAGATAATGTATGCACTGATAAATTGGCTCTCTATAGTATGCATATCCATATATAAACAAATCGGTTAGGCCGATCTAAAAAGTATCTGCATCAAATTTGCATTCAGGCAATAATGGTTACAAAAAAGTATTTTATGAATAAATACTTCTCTATGGCAATAGTAATTGAATAATTGCATGTAGTAAACTCATCATCAAAAAACTAAGGGGCACTTCAATGAAAAATCCGCTTGAATCTATAAGGGAATCTAAACCGCTGGTACATCACATAACAAACTGGGTAACCATCTATGATTGCGCAAACATCACAAGGGCTTTCGGCGCTCTTCCAATTATGGCTCATGCCCCGGAAGAATGTGCAGACATGACCGGCATTTCCACAGTTTTTGTTCTTAATATCGGAACCCTTACAACAGAACTTATCGATGCAATGATCCTCTCTGCAAAGGCTGCAAATGAGAAGAACATGCCTGTAGTCCTCGATGCAGTAGGAGTCGGTGCGACAAAGTTCCGTGATGAGATGGCTGCAAAAATACTTGATTCCGTTCGTGTGGATATAATCAAAGGAAACTACTCCGAGATTGCAAAACTTGCAGGTGAAAATGCAATTACAAGAGGTGTAGAGGCCACATCAATTGAAGCTGATCCAAGGAAGGTTGCAAAGGAATTTGCAAAAGCCAGGTCATGTGTAGTTGTAATGACAGGTGCTGAAGATATTATCAGTGATGGAGAAAGAACATTCGTTGTCAAGAACGGGCATGAACTGATGGGTTCAATTGTAGGAACAGGCTGCATGGCTGCATCAATAATAGGTTCTTTTGCAGGAGTAAACTCAGACCTCTGTGAAGCTGCAAAAGATGCACTCTGCTATTTCGGAATTGCAGGACAGCTCGCAGCCGAAAAGTCTGCAGGTCCCGGTACCTTTAAGATGTATCTCTATGATGAGGTCTACAACCTTTCCGATGAAAGAGCACAGTCCATGATGAACTTTGAAGAACAATGAAGCCGATGACTGACAAAAGAGCATTGCTGGATGAAATTGATTTTTACCTTGTGACAGATTCCGGTCTGTCCAGAAAAGGTACTCTTTCAGATGTGGAAAAAGCAGTTGCAGCAGGATGCAGAATAGTACAGTATCGTGAAAAGTCCATCAGTACAAAGGACATGATACTTGAAGCGGCACAAATTAAGACACTATGTGGCAGCGAGTCTATTTTCCTTGTAAATGACCGCGTTGATGTTGCTTTAGCCGTTGATGCTGATGGTGTACACATCGGACAGGATGACATGCCAATAGATACTGCAAGAGCACTTCTAGGATCTAACAAAATAATAGGTCTTACAGTTCATAATGTAGAGGAGGCTCTTGAAGCAGAAAGAATGGGTGCAGATTATATTGGTCTCAGTCCTATTTTCAATACTTCTACTAAAAAGGATGCTGGAAATGGCATAGGTCCTGAAAGCATCAGAGCTGTAAAAGATAGTATTAAAATCCCTATTGTTGCTATAGGTGGCATCAATAAGCAAAACAGTGAAAGTGTAGTTGTTAGTGGCGCTGATAGTCTGGTTGCTATTTCTGCTGTTGTATGCAGTGATGATGTAGAAAAAGAAACCAGAGAATTCATTGATCTGATACAAAGGATCAAATCTCTGAAGTAGCTACCTGTATTTTGAATTCTGGCTATATTTTTAAATATTTTCAAAATATCTATGCTTCTAAATAGCATAGAATCAATCATTTTTTGGTTTTGAGATAAACGAATCAAAACCTCATAGGTAATAACTCTGCATGAATATATATTTATTAATTAATAATATACTGTGTATGAGGGATAATTTTGCCAGTGATTAAAGATAAAATAACACTTGAAAAAATGCTTCAGCGTATGTACTGGATAGAAGCGGAAATGGAACAACTTGGCACCTGGGAGGCTCGTATTGAAATGATGGATGAGAATATTGCTGCACTTGAGACATTATCACATGATTCAGACAGACATGGGGAGCTCATAAAAAAGTGGCTAATTAAAGGGAACATTTCCATACCAGATGAAGCGCCTCACGGCCTTCCAAAACATATATTTGATTTTACTGGTTCTTCAAGTCAGGAAATGTTCAAGACTATAATGAAATATGAAATACTTGCAATGAATGCCTATAAAGATATGAAGAATACCAATCCTGCTGTCTTAAGTCAAGTATTTCCTAATGAAGGTGATGTGAACGAATTTCTTGATGATATGGAACAACTGATAAAAGATGAGGAAATGCATGCAGGCATCTGTAAAAAACAGGTGGGTGGTTATACAACAATAATGTATGGAAACTGATATCATTTTAATTGATAATGAGGGATAAACCCTCAAAAATGCTTAAATTATTCTTTTTTTCAGCAGATTACAAAATTACTTAACCTACAGTAACCTATTTTCTAAAACTGACATTTTTCGTAAATGTCAGAGATTTGTATTTATGGTTTAATAGTGGAGGAGGGAGTGACTATGAAAGCCGCTCAGATAAGTGAATACGGAAAAGATGTAGTAAAAATAAACCCAGATGCAGAGATGCCGGAACTTTCATCCGGAAATGTCATTGTGAAAGTACATGCAGCAGGTGTGAACCCCATTGACTGGAAGATAACAGAAGGATATTTGGGTCAGGCACTATCCGATAATTTTCCTTTGACCGTAGGCGATGATTTCGCCGGCACGGTTGAGGAAGTCGGCGAAGATGTAACAGAATATACAAAAGGAGACAATGTATATGGCTCCGGCGGTGTCAGGATGGGAGGTTCAGGAGCCATTGCAGAATACTTAGTTACCGGGGTTAATCTAATATCAAAAAAACCTGAGGATGCAAGCAATCATGAAGCTGCGGCCTTACCTCTTACAGGAGTAAGCGCAGTTGATGTAATTTATAATAAGATTAAGCTGGAAAAAGGCCAGAAAATCCTTATTCATGGTGGTTCCGGTGGAATTGGTTCAATGGCAATCCAGATTGCAAAACATCTGGGAGCATATGTGGCCACAACTGCCAGAAAGGATAAGGTGCAGTATCTTAAAGACCTAGGTGCCGACGAGATCATCGATTACAAAGACGAGGTATTTGAAGAGATACTAAAGGACTATGATGCAGTTTTCGATACGGTAGGCGGAGATACATATAAAAGATCGTTCAAGGTACTGAAAAAAGGTGGTGTGATCGTATCGATGCTCGGGCAGCCGGATACTGAACTGATGAACAAATATCAGGTTAATGCCCTGGGGCAATTCACACAGACCAACAGCGATAGCCTGAAGAAACTGGCAGAACTTTTTGATGATGGGGCGATAAAAGTGTATATTGACAGGGTTTTCCCACTGGATGAAGCGGCAGAAGCTCTAAAATACCAGCGGGACAACAGTGTGAAAGGAAAAGTTGTGATAGAAATAAATTAAAGGAACTCTGTTCCTTACATTTATTAACTATTTTTTCCAAATTTATGATTAATTTTAAAAGGATTAATCAGAGGAATTTAATTCCTCTTGGCATCTCTCCTACTCTTCTCCTGAATTCCTCAGGCCAGTTTTCAGGGTCAATTCCTTTCTGTGCAAAGAAAGCGGAAGCCCATCTTTCAAGTCCAACACCGGAACATCCTGACCAGAGTTCCTCACCGGACTGGCACTTGACATTGAATCCTGATGGATACTTGTTTCCGTTTACACTGACATTCTGGAATTCCAGCCATTCAGCGTCCTCACCGCGGTAAGGAAGTACAGCTTCATAATCGGTTGTACCGGCTTCAGTCTGCTCGGAAACTCCTGTGAGTCCTTCCTGTGCCATGAACCATGGAGTTACCCATGCCTTTCTCCATTCAAGGTCAAGTATCTCATTGAAGATATGCATATAACGGTCATGCAACTCGTTTGCGGTCTTAATTACCTGTTCCTTGTTTCCAACCCAGAGAATCTCTATCCTGTGGAACTCATCCACACGTTCCATTCCGTGGATTCCACCACTCTCATACCTGTGTGAGGTTCCTGACCTGTCAAACACCTTTATCGGGAACTCGTCGGTTGGTACGGTCTCACCCTGCAGGTATGTCCAGAATGGAGGACACTGTGCGTAGCACATTCCACCAATAGGGTCACCGATCTTCTCCTTGATAAGTGAAGTTGGAACTTCAAGGGTCACCTTGTAATGATCAATAACTTCCTCCCAGAACTCAGGGTCTCTTGTCTTTGGAGGACATACGTAATAGATCTCAGGATAGACACCCTTTGCATGTCCAGATTTCTGCCAGACTTCCCATGGTACAAGTTTCGGGAAGATCATTTCCCTGTATCCGAGAGGTTCAAGAAGCTCCTCAAGAACAATTCTCTCAAAAGTCCTGAACATCCTTGTGGATTGCGGACCATGTATCCACTGACCTCTGCTGGCACCTCTCTTAAGCCAGCCAGCATCCACCATTGCTTTGGTCGGATCTTCGTTGAACTTGTGGTCTTTTTTCTCACTCTGCCAGAGAATGTTCCAGTGCTCGGTCTTTCCACCATAGGACTGCTGCTCGAGCTTGTCCTCCATAAGGGAAAGTATCCTGTCAGGAACACGGTTTGACATTGCAGACTCATCAACATCAAGAACTAATTTGATAATTCCATCGTTGTAGGTCATTTCTGCAACATAAGGGATCTTCATTGGAGGAAGTTCTTTCTCAGAAGGAACTTCAATTGTGAATGACTCTACCTCGATTCCACGAATTCCTATTTTGAACTCCTTTCCAAGTTTTCCTGCAAGTGGTTTTCTCATACGGAGCAATGCATCATGGACACGCACGTACCTGCCGGATTCAATAACGAGTTTTATCCTGTCACCATCTACTTTCCATCCTGTGACCTTTGCACCCTGTCCTTCCGGTGCACCCTTGGTAAGAATACTGTGATTAGCTTCATGGATGTACTTGTCAACAACATCTGTGGCCGGTGTTGCATCTGCACTTGTCTTAATTGAACACTCCAGCCTGAATTTGAAGTCAATTGCAATTCCTGCACCTTCCGGTTTATCTGCCGGACAGCATTCATCTCTTTTCTTTGCTTCCATAGATTTCCATTCCTCTGTATGATTGTGATAGGGAAAATCAAGCAGCTATAACTGCTTCTTATGAACGTTATTGTTATTTCCAGCCCTCAGGCTACTTTATGCAAGATGTATCTTTTGCTAATTAAGAGCTTCTCTTAATTGGTCAGCCTCCAAGAGTTATTCTTTTAACGGAAAAAAGCGTCTAAGGCAAAAAAGAGGTGCTCTATGAAAATCCTGATATTAGGTGCAGGAGCAGTGGGTCTGACCCTTGCTGCAAAATTATCTTCTGTTTGTGATGTACATGCAGTATGCCGTCAGAGGCATGCTGACAAAATAAGATCAGATGGTTTTAAAATGACAGGCATCTGGGGCGAAGCTACCTGTAAATTCAGCTGTTCGGAAGATGCCCCCGAAGATGATTACGATTATATATTCATTTCTTCCAAGTCCACTGCGACCGAATCAATCTGTGAGCAATTTGCTGATATCATTAAAGGCAGGGAAGTTATCAGTATGCAGAACGGTATTGGCAACGAGGAGATCATAGCCAGATACACCGATAAGGTAATCGGAGGTACCATAATCACCGGTTTTGAATGGGCAGGAGATGCACAGATACATGTGTCTGTAGAAACCGGACCAATGAACCTCGGAAGATTCCCTTCAGGACTCGATGAAAGTGTCCTCAGGCTTGTTGAACTGGTAAAGAGTGCCGGAATTCAGGTTAGTGGTTCAGAGAACATCATGAGTTCTGTCTGGTCAAAAGTCCTTTATAATTCAGCCCTCAACCCACTTGGTGCTGTCATGGGAGTTCCATACGGTAAACTTGAGAACTCACACGCATGGAGTATTATTGAGAACATCGTTCATGAGGCTTTCAAGGTCACTGAAGCCGAAGGTGTTGTACTTCCATGGAAAACAGCAGAAGAATACCTTGCTTTCCTCCATGACTTCCAGCTCCCAAATACTGCAGAACATCATTCATCCATGTATCAGGATATCACATCGGGAAGGAAGACTGAGATTGATTTTCTCAACGGTGCAATAGTATCAAGGGCAAAGAAACTTGGAATTGATGCACCATACAACACATTCATTTCAGAGCAGATTCGCTTCATGGAAGCATTGCAGGCAGAAAAGCTGAAACAGGAATAAGGATTACAAACTAAATTTGAAATTAATATTGAAACTAGTATTGGAATCGTGATTATATGGCAGTCAGGTCGGTAAGTGAACTTGTGGAGCAGGGATTTGAAGCTGTTGAAAAAGAAATACTTGAATGTACAGACTGCCAGCTTCATGAGACTGTAACCAATAAAGTAATCAGTAAAGGCTCCAGAACTCCGAGAGTTGTTTTTGTTGGCGAAGCTCCAGGAAAGAACGAAGATGAAACCGGCGTTCCATTCTGCGGAAGAGCAGGCAAGAACCTCGATGGCATGATCGAGTACATGGGACTTTCAGGCGATGACTATGCTGTTATAAACACTATCAAATGCCGTCCTCCAAAAAACCGTAATCCGCTCAAAAGCGAGATCAAAGCCTGCAAGCCATTTTTAGAAGCACAAATTCAATTGCTAAATCCAAAAGTGATCATACTTCTTGGAAACACCGCTGAGAAAGCATTTTGTGATGGTGAAAAACTAGAGTGGGGAGTTCCAAAAGAAGTTAGTGGACAATATACTCTTCTGAAAATATACCATCCTGCAGCACTTATTTACCAGCGCTCAAGAATTGAGGAACAGAACGCGCTTATTGATAATAACAGGCATCTCTGGGGATAACGGTAGAATTGTAAAAGAAGAAATCTTAATACCAGATACAAACCTATTTTTCAAGGTCTTCTGCTATCTCTTCAGCTAGTTTTGCATTCATCAGCAGATCATCCACAGTGGCAATAAGTGAAGTTATCTTTTCCGTGGAAATATGAATACATACGCTGTCATCTTTGACTTCTGTATACATATTTGTCAGGTTATCAGGAGCTAGTGAATTTGCAATTCTCTTTGCCACATGTATGGCGCCTTCATCCTTGAATTCAATAGTTGTAGTAATTTTCATTGAGTTTGCTCCTGCTTAGGGAGTTGTTCTGCAACTATCTCATCAACCTTGGCAATGAACTGCTCGGCAGTTCCCGGTGGGATTGATGCGCCTGATGCAACATTGTGTCCTCCGCCTTCTCCACCAACTAACTTTGCAGCTTCACGGAGTGCAAATGAAAGGTCAAGTCCCTTCCCCACAAGTGCACGGGTGCCCCTTGCAGAAACTTTCACAAGATCATCAACCTGGTTTACTGCAACAAAAGGCATATCGGGATTTACATATCTGACAAAAGTACTGGCAATCATGCCTGTAGATTCCATGTCAGTGCCTATCAGGTAACCGATGCTTTTTCCTTCTTTGACCATATCCATGCCTTTTTTGATATTCTCCACAATGGATATCTGGTGAGAGATTGCCATATCTCTTGCTTCTTCCAGATGGTTTTTATCTTTCATGCATATGGAAAGTCCCATTCCATATTTTTCAGCCTTACCGCAGGTATTGAGAATTGCAACAAGGTCATAGACATTGGGAACGATCTCATTGTTCAATATGTAAACATCACCGATTGCAGCATCCACAGCCTCAGGACTTGCATGCTTTGCAAGTTTGAGTGCAACTGCTGAAGTAAGTGCTTTTGTCTGGTCCGGGTTCAGGTCCTCGATATTTCCTTCAATTTCAAGGAAATCCAGGAACTGGGCTATCTTTTCGCTGTCACCGGTTATATCTAGATAAGGTTCAGGCGTGTATTCAAGCACCTTTGCAATATCACCGTCACCGATTTTGAGCCCTTTCTTTATTGAAACGACTTCAGCATTCACAGCCTCTTCAAGAATATGACCGTTAAGTGTACTGAAAATCTGTTTGTCACCCACAGCACCTGCAATAGCAAGTCCCGCCAGGTCAATATTTGCAGGTTCCATTTCCATTGCCACAAAAAAAGTAACTCCTGATCCTGATATGTGCATTGCACCGTCAATTCCCACAATATGCGGGTTTACCAGCACCTTTGCAGGAGATTCACCTACAGGAACATGGTGGTCAAGTACAACTATTTCCTGCTTTATTTCGGAGATTACATCTGACTGGCCGCTGCCCATATCACAGAAAATAACAAGGTCATCATCTGCTGTGGTTTCCTTGACCATTTCAACAACGGACTTATCAAGACGTGGTACAATAGATGTATGAAAACGAATATCCTGTCTTAAAAGAGCCTGGCAGATAATGCCGGCTGATGTCAGGCCATCTGCATCATTATGGGAAATTACACGTACGTGTTCGTATTTCTCTATTACGTCTGCCGCTTCCCGTGCCAGTTCCTTGAGTTTTTGCATCTCGATATTTAAGTTCATCCGAATCTCCTAATAAAGATGGCAACGAGCCTTAATTAGTTTTTCTTCTGTACATCAGGACTTCACCGGGAATGGTAGAACTTCCGGCTTCCATCACAGTACCGATATTGATGCTGGTATTGATGCCTGTGTGTACATCATCGCCCATAATTACACCAAGCTTCCTTCTTCCGGTATCCACAACCTCGCCCTTGATAACAGATTTCACATTCTTATTGTCATGCCTGAGGTTTGCAACCTTTGTCCCGGCACCGAAATTACAGTTAGTTCCTATCACACTGTCACCGACATAACTGAGGTGACCGACATTTGTGCCATCCATGATCACAGTGTTCTTTATCTCAACAGCATTACCTATACGGACATCATTACCGATTGCAGTTGAAGCCCTGATAAAGCAATTAGGACCTATATCACAGTCATCACCTATAATGGCAGGGCCCATGATATAAGCACCATTTCTGATAATGGTGTTCTTTCCTACTTTCACATTACCATGCAATGTTGCATAGGGTTCGATTGTTCCCTCGCAGGTATTATCAATTTTTTCGAGCAGAACCTTATTTGCGTCCAGAATATCCCATGGTCTCCCAATATCGATCCACTCGGTTTCAAGAACTTCATAACCAACATTAAGACCATCGTCAATCATCATCTGAAGGGAATCAGTAATTTCATATTCACCCCTTGATGATTTACCGGTCTTTGCAATATAATCGAAAATAGCATCATGGAAAAGGTATATGCCTGCATTTGCAAGGTTTGTAGGTGGATTTTTAGGCTTTTCAATGATGCGTGTAACCTTATTCTCATCGGTTTCGATTACTCCAAAATGGGAAGGATTTTCTACCTTCTTGACACTGAGAATAGCATCTTCTGTTCTTGATATTAAATGAGCAATATGTTCTGTACTTACAAGCATATCCCCGTTGAGTACTATGAAATGACCTTTCACAAAGCCTTTTGCACAACCAATGGCATTTGCAGTTCCAAGCTGCTCTTCCTGGCGCACATATTCAACACTAATTCCAAGGTGGCTACCATCTTTGAAATAATCCTTAATAGCGTCCTCACGGTAACCTGTCACGATCAGGAATTCTTTTACTCCTGCCTCAATTGCCGCACTGATAGTGTGCTCCATCATTGGTTTGTTAGCAATTGGAAGCATCACTTTTGGTTTTGAAGCGGTGAGCGGTCTCATGCGTGTACCTTCACCGGCAGCCAGAATTACTACTTTCATTTGAGGCACTCCTTTACTATATTCTCAACTTTGGCATGTAGTTTCTCAACATCCTGCCTTGCTTCTGCTGTGACCCTTATCTTTGCCTCGGTTCCAGATGGTCTTACAAGCACCCACCCGCCTTCCATATCAACCCTGATACCATCGATACTGGAAACCTCACCCATGCTTTCAAGTTTTGAACTGACAGCCTGCATTACTGCAGACTTCTTATCGTTATCACATGCAACCGTGCTTCTGAGTGTCGGATACTTTGGCAACTCATCTCTGAGTTCTGAAAGTTTCTTCTCCTTTACAATATCAACAAGCAGGGCTGCTGCATAGATTCCATCCGGGCAGTAGGAAATTCTCGGGAAAATCCAGCTTCCAGATGGCTCGCCGCCAAAATCAGCTTTAAGTTTCTTCATTTCCTCGGCAACATAAACGTCTCCAACCCTTGTGTGAACAACAGTAGAACCGGGCATGGAGTCATCAACTATCATTGATGTGTCAACTGGAACCACGATCATCGGGTTACCTGTGCACTCAAAGCGAGCAAAGATTGCAAGCATTTCGTCCCCTGAAAGGAAACCACCTTTTTCATCCACAGCCATCATCCTGTCGGCATCACCATCGTGAGCAATACCAAGAGCTGCATCGAATTCCTTTACTGCTTTTTTCAGCATCCAGAGGTTCTTATCATTGGGTTCCGGGTTACGTGCCGGGAAATGACCATCAAGCTGGGAATTAAGCGTGATAACCTCGCATTCCATTTCGCGTAAAAGGAAAGGTGTTATTGTACCTCCTGCACCGCCTCCACAATCAATTACAACACGTATAGGTGCACCAGTGGAGTGACTGAGTATCATGTCCATGTGGTCCCTTACAGCATTTCCGTATGTGGTGATTTCACCCACCTCATTCCAGGGAACATAAACAAAATCCTCTTTCTCAATGATGTCCTCGATCTCTTCCTGCTGGGCTGAATCAAATGCCATGCCATCAGGATTCCAGAGCTTGATCCCGACGTCTGTTGCAGGGTTGTGTGATGCAGTGATCATTACACCACAATCATAATTTCTAGCTGCGTATGCAAGTGTTGGAGTTGTTACAAGACCAACTCTTACAACATTACATCCTGCAGACATCAGACCGGAAATTACTGCAAGCTCTATCATCTCCCCAGCTACCCTTGGGTCCCTGCCAATAACAGCAGTCTTCTTTGATTTTCCAAGAGCCATTCCAACTTTCAGTGCCAGGTCTACGGTAACTTCTACATTTGCAAGTCCGCGGATGCCTGAAGAACCAAATAACTTCATTTGCTATCCTCTCTAAAAATAAAATAATTTATTCTACAGTCACACTCTTTGCAAGGTTCCTTGGTTTATCAATGGAGCATCCCTTTGCATGTGCAGTATAATATGAAAGCAACTGCAGTGTCACTGAGGAAAGTACGGGTGAGAGTAACTCATGTGTAGGTGGCACACGTATCACTACATCCACATATTTGTCAATCTCTGTGTCATCGTCATCTGCAACTGCAATAACAGTTGCATCACGTGCCTTTACTTCCTTGATATTGCTCAGTATTTTCTCGTATGTGTGTCCTTTTGTAGCTATTGCCACAACCGGGGTCTCATCTGTGATTAGTGCCAGTGGCCCATGTTTAAGCTCACCTGCTGCATAACCTTCAGCATGAATGTATGAGATCTCCTTTAGCTTCAGAGCTCCTTCAAGAGCAACAGGATAATTCAGGTAGCGTCCAATGAAGAAGTAGTCCCTTTTATCAGCGAACTGCACCGCACACTCATTAATTTCTTCCTTCCTGCTGAGCACTTTCTGTATCTGTCCGGGAAGCTTTTTAATGCCAACTATAAGGTCTTTTGCTTCATTGGCACTGATAACTCCTCGTGTTCTTCCAAGATTTATGGCAAGCATGTAGAGAGCCATAAGCTGTGCTGTGAATGTCTTTGTTGCAGCAACGCCTATTTCAGGTCCGGCTCTGGTGTAGAGCACGCTATCCGATTCCCTTGTTATTGTACTTCCAACTACATTTGTAATTGCGATACTGCGGCATCCGTAAGATGCTGAACTCCTGACTGCTGCAAGAGTATCGGCTGTCTCACCGGATTGTGTGATTGCAATTGTGAGTTCCTCTCCGCAAAGAACCGGATTACTGTACCTGAACTCGGACGCAGTTTCAACATCAGTATGCAGGCCCGCAAGTTTCTCAAAGAGGTATTTCCCAAGAATACCGGCATTCCAGGAAGTTCCGCAGGCTATAATAGTGGCTCTTCTTAGTCTTTTTACTTCATCAGGTTTCAGGTATATCTCTTCAAGTGTGACGTTTCCTTCGAGCTCAGAAAGCTTACCTGCAAATGTGTTCTGTATGGAAGTTGGCTGCTCGTGAATCTCTTTGAGCATAAAATGTTCATAACCTGCCTTCTCCGCAGCTTCAAGATCCCATTCTATTGTTTCTGTGTCTCTTGAAACAGAGTTTCCTTCAAGGTCATATATTTCTATTGAATCAGGTCTGAGAAGACCTATCTCATTATCATTTATGAATATGACTTCTTTTGTGTGCTTCAAAAATGCAGTAACATCGGATGCTGCATAATTGCTGCCATTGCCAATTCCTATTACAAGGGGACTGTCTTTTCTTGCAAATGCTATAACATCCGGATCGTTATTGCTAAGAGCAGCAATAGCATACGAGCCATCAAGTTCCTTTACAGTTTGTGCAAGGCCATCAAGAAGACATATTTTATCATCGCAGCTCATTTTGGAATGTAAAAGATGTGCAATGACTTCGGTGTCTGTGTCTGACTTAAACTCATATCCCTGATCTATCAGTCTTTCCTTGAGTTCCAGATAATTCTCAATTATACCATTATGAACGACTGATATGTCTGATGATGTATGAGGATGAGCATTCCTTGTTTCCGGTTTTCCATGTGTAGCCCATCTTGTGTGACCGATTCCTATATTTCCTGATACGTTCTCAGGAATAATTTCTTCCAGGTTCTTTATTCTGCCTGCAATTTTATATGTTTCAAGTTTTTCGTTAAAAACAGTTACACCGGCAGAATCATAACCTCTGTACTCCAGCATTTTAAGCGATTCAAGCAATATAGGTACTGCCTGTCCATCACCAATATATCCAACTATTCCACACATTTTTTCACCCTGAACCTAATTTATAAGTGCATTAGTTGGTACGTCCTCTGCAATTGTTTTTCCAGAACCGATGCGACAGTTAGATGAGATCATCTTTCCGGCACGAACTAACACGTTTCCACCAATATCTGTATCATCACCAATTACAGTTCCTAACTTTTCAGCTTCATTAAGCTCATTTTCAAGAATTATATGTAGTTTTTCCCCTTCTTCTGTGATGAAGTTAGGGCCTGTTGTGACATTACTTCCTACAACGGAGCTTGATATGTTGCTGTGTGTACTGACCCGCACGTCTTGCATCAATATGCTGTTTTTGATATATGAGAATGAGGCAATAGATACGTTATTACCAATGCTGGTGGAGGGCAAAATGACCACATTTGGGCCAATATCACAGTTGTCACCAATTATCACGGGTCCCACAATGTATGATCCTGCCCGAATGGTTGTGTTCCTGCCAATACAAACACTTCCTTTTATGCTGACACTATCCTCGATTTTTGCTTTTGAAACATCAGTTTCAGAGTCACCGAGAATAATTGTGTTCGCTTCCAGAAGGTTCCATGAATAAACTGCATCAAGCCATTCTGCATTTGTTATTGCTGTTGTGACAGACATGCCTTCATCGATCATCATTTGAAGAGTATCTGTAATTGCATACTCACCAGTTGTTGATATGGCTGTTCTTTCAATCATGGAAAAAATATCACTCTTGAAAAGATAAATACCAGTGTTGATAAGATGACTTATAAGGGTCTTTGGTTTTTCGATGATCTCAACAACTTTCTTTCCTTTGGCAACTATTACTCCATAGCCACTGACATTATCTTTTTTGCATGTGAGTAATGTTGCATCACCTTCTTCACCATTGATCAGGTCTGCAATACCGTCTGATCCGATTATATTGTCCCCGTTGACAACAATAAATTTGTCCTCATCTTTTCCTATCAGATCGCGTGCCTGAAGAATTGCGTGTGCTGTTCCTATCTGTGCTTTTTGTTCCACATACTCTATTTTCACACCAAAGTTGATCCCATCTTCAAAATAGTCCATGATACGCTCTTTTTTGTAACCGACTACCAGAACTATCTCTTTAATATCATTCTTAACAAGAGCATTGATGATATGTTCAAGAATTGGCTTGTTTGCCACCGGAAGCATTACCTTTGATCTTGTAAGTGTGAGAGGCCGGCATCTTTTCCCTTCACCGGCTGCAAGTATGACAGCTTTCATGGAATATAATGCTCTTTAAAACAATTTATAAGTTGCCTTCATAAGTGTTTGAGATAACAATAGATTTCTGTATTTTGAAATATTCGTTACAGAGCTAACGCTGAAATCCAAAAATCATGAAAAAAAGAAAAGTTGTGTTTGACCAATTGGCCAAACAAAAGTTTGTAATTAAATCTGAAATATGTTTATCTGGTGATAAGCATCTCAGCAGTTTCTGGCTTGTATTTCCAGTCAGCTGGAAGAACCTTTGCGGACTGGTAGTATTTTACCAATCTTCTGATCTTGGATTCGGTGTTCTGGAGAGCACGCTTGTTGTGTACATCCTTGTGGTTGTAGTTCATGTGCTTTCTCATTCCGATTGCCTTTACGATAAGGTTGTAGAGATCTTCAGGTACAGCGAATTTTTCACCGTTTTCTTTCAGGATCTTTGTGATCTTCTTGCCGGTTGCAAGCTTTACATCAGGTACACCATACTTGTCCCTGAGGATCATTCCGATCTCGCTTGTGCTTACTCCCTGCTTCCAGAGATCAGCAACTACGGTTGTTACTTCTTCGCTGGTCATTGTTGACCATGAAGGTACTTCTGTACGAAGTGGTCTTGTAGGTCCAGAGTTTCCTTTCCTACGGGTGTGCATTTTTGCCATAATCTTCCTCCTGATAATTGTAATTCAAGTTTTAATTCAAGTTTTGATTAATTTAGCCTATATTGAATTTAGATAGGATTCAATATAGAATTGATGTTTTGATCCTTATCGAACTCTTGAACTTGGGAGTCGGTTCGATAAAATGTTAATGTGATTGGCGAAGTGCTACCTATGAAGTCAATCATCTCATATATATGTTATGATTGATGGAGCACTGCTCCAAATATGAGATTTTCGTCACCTGATTATGATATTAATTTATCAGCAAGTGAATTTATCAATAACTTCCTCGATACTCAGAAGTTCCTGTTCGCCGCTTGTCATATCCTTTAACATGACTTTTCCAGCTTCAACTTCCTTTTCACCTATTATGATAACGTGTTTAGCACCAATGTTGTTGGCATGTGATAATTGAGCTTTGAAGTTCCTTTTCATCAGGTCATTATATACAGGCATATGTTTCCTGAGTTCATTAGCCGCCTTTATTGCATCAAGACGGGTAGTGTCTTTGGCAATAATCACGACTGGAACATCATCAGGTGCTTCTAGTTCACATACTTCCATAATCCTGTCAAATCCAAGACCAAACCCAGTTGATGGGACATCTCCTCCACCAAAGAGCTGAATTAGTTGATATGAACCTCCACCACATACCTGATTCTGAGCACCGAGTCCTTCTGCGTAAATCTCAAAAACAGTGCCAGTATAATAATCAAGTCCTCTTGCAATTCCAAAATTAATTGTGTACTCTACACCATAAGCATCCAGCATGGTAAGAAGTTCCTGGAAATCTTCAATTTCAGGTATATCGCCTATAATTTCTCTTGCTTTTGTAATGGCATCATTACCTGTAAGGGATATCAGCTCAATAAGTTTCATTCGAAGATCAGCAGGAGCATTTATTTCCTCAAGGAAATCATCAAGACCTTCATAGTCCTTCTTGTCAACAAGTCTCATTATTTTGCTTTGATGCTCTGTTTCCAGTACACTGAGAAGATTCCTAATTACGCCAAGATTGTTTACGTTCAAATCACCTTTGATACCAACTGCTCTGAGCATTTCTGTTGCCAGTGCAATAACCTCGGCATCAGCATCCATTTTCCTGCTACCTATGAGTTCCACGCCAAACTGCCAGAACTCTCTGAAGCGTCCTTTCTGCGGTCTCTCGTACCTGAAACAGTTCTCAAAGTAGAATAATTTCAAAGGCTGTTGATATGCCTGCATCTCATTGACATACATCCTCATGACAGGTGCAGTCAATTCAGGACGCAGGGTCATATCTCTATCACCTTTATCTGTGAAATTGTAGAGTTCCCCGATTATTCCCTCACCTGATTTGAGAGTAAATAGTTCGAGATTCTCAAATGTAGGGGTGATTATTTCATTGAAGCCCCAGTTCTTTACTACCTGGCGCAGTATGCCTTCTACATATCTTCTTTTCTTTGTATCCTCAGGGAGGAAATCACGTGTTCCTCGTGGTTTAGTGATCTTCATTTTGTGTCAACCTGATAAGTGTGAATTCTAGATTTACTATATGATTAATCTGAAAGATTAATCAGTATTTCATGTTAATATGTCTGGTAGTATAAATGTAGTATATTTTACAGTTTCGATTAGTTAAGAAATGAATGTTCTTCTCTTCTAATCAATGTTTTATTCTCTTTTTGCAAATTATAATGTCAATATTAGGTATCTTTATTAATTATGCCACTTCAATTGTTTGTGGTGGTTGAATGCTGGAACGAAAGTGTGTGGTTACACTCAAAGTATTAATTGTAATATTGATAGCTGTTTTACTGTCCGGTTGTACTGAAAATGGGACTGAGACTGAGGAACTTATAGAAACACTTGAAAGTACCGATACAGATTCATTTTCTATTGAACAGCAGTATGGTGAATCTGGAGAAACTATCATAGTTCCTGATGGGATTCAGGTGAAAGAATGGAAAATTGCTGTTGACAGAATACTGATCACGCTTGAAAACACTGAAACGTCGGGGATCTATATTAACAAGATTTCTGCAGATGTATCTTTTGATGATGACATGTCGACTTTCAGGCATTATGAAGCTTCAATGAATGCTGAATTAGGTCCTGGCGAAATCAAAGTTATCTCAATAAGGATACACAAGTTCAGTGATTGGGAAAAACCATCTCTAAAATCGATAGAAGTAAGCTGATTAAACAGTTTATTTCTTTAATTGTGGTTTTGCTTTCTGCATAAATCAAAAACATTAAATATCCTTAAATGTACTCAATTATACATTGTTGAATTCACTTTTTTACAGAGGTAGATACTATGGAGCATACTAAGATATTACTTGACGAAAATGAAATGCCGAAACAGTGGTATAACATACTTGCAGACCTGCCTGTTGAACCACCACTGAACCCTGCAACCAATGAGCCAATGAATCCTGCAGATCTTGAGCCTATATTTGCAAAGGAACTCATCAATCAGGAGATCAGCTCCAAAAAATACATTGACATTCCAGAAGAGATAAGGGAAATATACACACTCTGGAGACCATCACCTCTGCACCGGGCACACAGGCTTGAAAAAGCTCTTGGAACACCTGCAAAGATATACTACAAGAATGAAAGTGTCAGTCCTGCAGGAAGCCACAAGCCAAACACTGCGATCGCACAGGCGTACTACAACATGAAAGAAGGCACCGAAAGGATCACAACTGAAACCGGTGCAGGCCAGTGGGGTAGTGCATTATCACTTTGCTGTAACTATTTTGACATTGAATGTAAGGTCTACATGGTAAGCTCAAGCTTCTACCAGAAACCGTACAGAAAGTCACTTATCAATCTCTGGGGAGCAAAAGTAGTTCCATCCCCAAGTCCGGACACACAGTTTGGAAGAAAGATCCGTGAAATGTACCCTGACACAACAGGAAGTCTTGGAATAGCCATTAGTGAAGCTATCGAGGATGCAGCACTTAATGACAACACCAAATATGCTCTCGGTAGTGTCCTTAACCACACCAGTCTGCATCAGACAGTAGTCGGTCTTGAGACCCAGGCGCAGTTTGACAAGACAGAGGATTATCCTGACATAGTTATCGGATGCTGTGGTGGTGGAAGTAACCTCGCTGGTGTAAGTCTGCCATACATCAGGGACAACCTTGCAGGTCACACTAACACAAGGTTTATTGCAGTCGAGCCATCTGCGTGTCCAACTCTCACCTGTGGAGAGTTCAAGTATGACTTCGGTGACATGGCACAGATGACACCTCTCCTTAAGATGTACACACTCGGTTCTGAATTTATACCACCTGCAATCCATGCAGGAGGTCTCAGGTATCACGGTGCATCACCAATCATCAGTAAGCTTGTAGCAGACGGAATCATGGAAGCAACCTCATACCATCAGGTAGAGGTATTCGATGCAGCAGTTCAATTTGCACGTACTGAAGGAATTGCTCCTGCACCAGAGTCATCACATGCTATCAAATGTGCAATTGATGAAGCACTCAAATGCAAGGAGACAGGCGAAGAGAAGACCATCCTGTTCAACCTCAGTGGTCACGGTCACTTCGATATGGCTTCCTATGACAAGTACTTCAGCGGCGAGCTGACTAACGAGTGATTTTAAATATTAAATATTAAATCTAAAAAAGGTGGCATGGTTACATGCCACAAATCCTGTTTTTATTGAAGAGCTCAATTAATTACTTTCATACAGATACTGATTCTTCCTCTATTGCAGAGACTTCTGCCTGCAGATCCTTCTTGTACACAATGGTACGGTATGGGAATGGTATTTCAATTCCTTCGGCATCGAATCTCTTTTTGATTGCTTCCCTGATGTCGCATCCGGTATCATAGGCAATATCCCTGTCATCGACCCAGATAAGTAGCCTGAGAATAACCGCAAAATCTCCAAGTTCCCTCACACGAACAGTAACGACTTCATCTTTCTTCATATCAGGGTGATATTTCTTGATCTGGCTGAAAGTCATGGAGTTTGCGTGTTTTCTGGCCTCACATATCATTATCTGCCTTGCCTTATCAATATCCGCGTCATAACTCACACCGATGTCAATTGGCCAGTTGACCGTTGGATCTTCGATGGACCAGTTGATTATTGCATCTTCACTTATCACGCTGTTAGGAATAATGAGCCTTCTATTATCCCATGTTCTGACCACTGTATGCCTGAGTGTGATATCAGTGATCCGTCCGTATTCATCCTTGATTGTTACTAGGTCTCCCACTCTGAAAGGCCTGAATGCTGCCAGAGAAATACCGGAAATGATATTTGACAGTGTACTCTGTGCTGCAAGACCAAGAACAATACCTGCAAAACCTGCACTGGCAAAAAGAGTAATGGAAAGAGTCTCAAGTGAGGGTATAAGGTTAACGACAATCATTATGCCAATGAGATATATCGCAGCAACCATAGTGTGCCTTACAACCCTGTAACTTGTAAGATCGACATTCATTTTTTTGCTTACGATGTTGAATTGCCTTATAAGTAATCTGTCAACGAATCTTGCAAGAAAAATAGTAAGTAATATAATTGTGATAACAACTAGCAGGTTAACAAGTTTCCATGTTGCCCATTCTGGTATTGATAAGATATCAGCCATATGACCCTGTAACATATTAGTAATTGAATAGATATGAGCTTATTGTTACTTCTCAAAAACTTTCAACAACATTTCTTAAGTTTAGAAATGTTTATAATGTATAGTTTCAGATTGTTATAAGGAGTGAATTAACATCCTGGTGAAGGAGTGTTGTTTGGGAAAAACAAGCATTCTTAGCGGTAGCTAGATTGTTTGTCATTATATATTTTTAAACTATTATTTGAATTTGATTGAACACTTCTTTCAGGTCCAGTTATCACTTTCAATAAATAAAAGGGGCTAACATGAAAGAGATATACGACAAAATGGCAAGAGAGGCCATGAATGCACAAAAAGCTGTTGTCAGCACTATAAATAAGAAGAGAGGCACCGCTTTTAAGGTAGAGGATGCAAAACCTTATGTTGATGCAGTTAACAAGATGGAACCGAAGGGCGAGCAGTGTAAAGAAGTGTTTGACCTTCATGTCAACTCTGTAAATACACATTATGATGTCCTTTCCGGCTTAACAGACAGCGTGAGGCCGGAGGATGACCCATTTGTCGAACATTATCAGACACCACCTATTCTTGATATATTGTATGAGGAGGACCCTGCATTCAGGGCATCAGTGGAAAAGTTCATTGATAAAATTGGTAGGTCGGAGGCTCTCATCGGTAAAGAGTCCATTAGAAGGTATGGTGGATTCTACGGTCCTACCTGTGTTGTAGACTTTGCTTTTGTCCCGGGAAGTACCAGCAATGTAGTCAACAGGATACTTCAGAAAACAGATATTCCTGTGGATCACAAGCGAGCAATTCTTTCTTCCAAATCATGGGGTATGAACACATCATATGGTATTGGTGCAAAATTCCAGATGGCCATTGAAAATGGTAAGACTCCTTCTGAAGCTATAAAAGAAGAAATCGAAATGCTTCAGATGGTCTATGATGCACCTATGGCTGCTCAGGCCAAGCTTATGGATGAGGCAGGGCATATATCATTTGACGTAAAGAAGTATATGAGCGAATACAAGAACAGGATGAAGAAAACTGTCAAAGCTGCCATGGATGCAGATGTATTCTACGGAAATATCGTAACTGTTCCTGCATATGGTGTAGGTGATGTTGCTCATCACATCTCCCAGTCTATGTTTAACATGACAAAGGACGATGTTGTTATGGCTGTTATTAATGCTGTAACCGATGTCATGGATGGTACCATGAACAATGCTATGGGCAAGTTCAAAGATGAGTATTCACCACTGACAATAGCAACGGACGCTGCCGCTGCCGCCACCACAAAGATCCTCTGGATGGATGGCTTCACGACAATGATGGTACTTGATCTGCTGGTCAAGAGATACCACAACCTTGTACTTAACAATCCAACAAGAGGAGCAGCAGCTGAACTTCACAATGTGGACTTTATCGATCTTATCGAAAAGGGTGAGCGTATCATTGACCACAAGCCAAGGGGAATGGGTGGAAAAGTCCAGGGCATACCTGTCGATCTGAGCCCGATTGAGAAGAATGAGGTTCTGAACAACCCACAGCGTTACACATATCCTGCATGTGCTATCACAGTCAGGTTCTCAGCCCTTATGCGGCTGGCTGATTTCCCATGTCTGCTTACAAGTGAGCCTGTCACTGCTACCATGATGACGAATATCATAGCCCTGCACAAGACGGAACCACATTCACCTGCACGTACCTGTAAGTTCTGTGCAGCTAACTACTTCGACTATAAGTGCAAGTACTGCAACTGGACGGAGGCAGTTTGATCACAGATGTGCCTTTTTAAGGCACATTTTGTTTTCAGGCAGGTGATTACATGTCAGAACCGGGTCTATTAAAAAGATCCATCGCCGAACTGATCGGGACATATGTGCTGGTCTTCCTGGGAACAGGGTCCGTAGTCACAACCGTCCTACTTCTTCAGGGTACAGATTCAATACCTGGCAATACTTTTAACGTGGGTATTGATATCGCAGCATGGTTTGCCATAGGCATTGCTTTTGCCATAGCGATAATTGCAATGATATACGCCTTTGGCCATATATCAGGAACACACATCAATCCGGCTGTAAGCATTGCATTATGGGCAACAGGACGTTTCCCTGCAAAAGATATGCTTGGTTACATCGTCGCCCAGCTAATCGGTGCAAGCCTTGCTTCTTTCACTATTGTTGCAATACTGGGAAGCAGGGCAGTTGCCACAGGTCTTGGTGCCACGGCGATGTTTGATGGTGTTAGTTACGGCCAGGCTATACTATGTGAAGCGGTTGCAACCTTTTTCCTGATGCTGACAATTATGGGTTCTGCGGTGGATAAAAGGGCACCTGCAGGTTTTGCAGGGCTTGCAATCGGTCTTGTGGTAGCTGCGGACATTATCGTAGTTGGAAATATAACCGGCTCATCCCTGAATCCGGCACGTACTTTCGGACCGTATCTTGCAGATTTCCTTCTTGGAGGGTCGAATCTCTGGTGGCAGTTCCCAATTTACATAATCGGTCCGATCGCAGGCGCTGTGATTGCAGCTTTGCTTTATGACTACGTGGCAGATGCCAAGGAAAATAACTGAAATTGGCAGCATTTTTGCTGCTTTCTTTTTTTGAGGTCAAAAAACTGAAATTACAACTGACATCACATTCTACAATCCATGATCAGGGCAATTTTAATTAGATATAACCCTCTCTTAAAACAGAGTTATCATGAAGATTGAATCCCTGGATCTGCCGGAATCTGTTATACGTTTTTACCTTGACTCCGGCATAGAAGAACTCTATCCTCCTCAGGCCGAGGCAATTGAAAAAGGGTTACTTGAAGGAAAAAACCTGCTGGCTGCGATTCCTACAGCTTCAGGAAAGACTCTTCTTGCAGAACTTGCAATGCTAAAAGCAATATCAAATGGAGGAAAGGCTCTTTATATAGTTCCTTTGCGTGCACTTGCAAGTGAGAAGTTCGACCGTTTCAGAACATTCTCATCAGTTTCAGTAAAAGGAGAAGGAAACGGAGGTCTGAGGGTTGGCATATCCACAGGTGATTTTGAATCAAGGGATGAATGGCTCGGTTCCAATGATATCATAGTTGCTACATCTGAAAAAACAGACTCTCTATTGCGTAATGAGACTTCCTGGATGCAGGAGATTACCACAATTGTAGTTGATGAGGTGCATTTGCTTGATTCGGCCAACAGGGGTCCGACACTGGAAGTAACTCTCACAAAACTCATGAAACTGAATCCAGGATGCCAGATAATCGCTCTTTCAGCAACCGTGGGCAATGCTTATGAGATAGCAGACTGGCTGAAAGGAAAACTTGTTCTCAGTGAATGGAGACCAACACGCCTCCAGGAAGGTGTCTATCTTAATGGAAATATCAATTTCCATGGTTCACAGAAACGCATCGAGGCCAGATCACAGGATGATGCAGTTAACATTCTGCTTGACACCTTAGAAGAAGGCGGTCAGTGCCTTGTTTTTGAAAGCAGCCGCAAGAACAGTGTTTCATTTGCCAAAAGGGCAGGCACAAAGGTGGCTGAAACTCTGGACAAACCAACAAGGAAAGCACTTGATGAACTTGTTGAGGAAATTATAGAGAATGGTGAGACCGAAGCAGCCAATGAACTGGCAAAGTGCGTCAGGAACGGAACTGCTTTCCATCATGCAGGGCTCAATTCTGCACACCGCAGAATTGTGGAGGATGGATTCAGAGCTAACAAAATAAAGGTAATTTCCAGCACTCCGACCCTTGCAGCAGGACTTAATCTTCCTGCAAGAAGGGTAATTATCAGAAGTTACAGACGTTACGATCCAAATTATGGTATGCAGCCAATCCCTGTTCTTGATTACAAACAAATGGCAGGTCGTGCAGGCAGGCCGCATCTTGATCCTTATGGTGAATCCGTCCTTATCGCAAAATCCTATAATGAAATGACAGGGCTTTTTGACAACTATATTGATGCTGATGCAGAGGATATCTGGTCCAAGCTTGGTTCAGAGAACGCACTGAGAACCCATATTCTTTCTACAATCGTCAACGGTTTTGCAACAACAAGGGATGGTCTTCTTGAATTTATAGAAGCCACGTTCTTTGCTCACCAGAATGACACATGGGGAATCATGGATGTTGTGGATGAGTGTCTTGATTTCCTGAGAATCCATGGTATGCTTGAGGGTGAAGATACTCTGTTGCCAACAGTACTTGGAAGACTTGTATCAACACTCTATATCGATCCACTTTCTGGTGCTTACATTGTCGACGGGCTGAAAAAAGCCAAAGCTGAGAACATTACAGACATGACTCTTTTGCATCTTATATGCAAAACACCGGATATGAGGCAGCTCTACATGAGGGCCAGTGATTATGAAGTAATCAATGATATTATCATGGCTCGCAGCGATGAGTTTGTGGAGATTCCTCCAAGGTCAAAGGAAGTTGATTATGAGTGGTTCATGGCTGAAGTGAAAACTGCTCTTCTGGTAGAGGACTGGATTAACGAGAAGTCTCTTGACCAGATAACAAAGAAGTTCGGTGTTGGTGAGGGTGATGTCCATGCATTTGCCGATATTGCAGAGTGGCTCATGCATTCAACTTCCAGACTTGCAGGACTCATTGCTCCCGAAATGGCAAAAGACATTTCCAGTCATGTTGCCCTGCTGGAAAAAAGGATACACTATGGAGCCTCTTCCGATCTTATCGAGCTTGTGAGCATCCGTGGAATTGGTCGTGTACGTGCACGTAAGCTCTATGACAGTGGACTAAAAACAGTGCAGGCCATCAAAAGCTCAGATATTGGAACTGTTTCCGAACTTATAGGTCCAAAGACTGCCAGGAAACTGTTTGAGGAACTTGGTCTTACTTCAGGATTGAGGCCATCCGGCTCAGGAGATGGCATAAAGTCCGAAACCATGAGTTCGCTTATGGAAAGAGAGCAGAGCACTTTCAGTGATTTTGAAAAATAGGCTATTGGTCTTTATGGCTGAACGAGTGCATGTTCTAAGCGTTATATATGATGAACAGGTATAAGCATCAGAAAATAATCATTATCTTTAAACACATCATTACTAACTATTTACAAACCTCAGGGGAAATACTATGCTTTACAAGAAACTATCCGAACTTACCGATGAAGAAAAGAGCAAACTGATAGGACGTGGTGGCGGAGATCTTGCAAATGTTGAAGATACAGTTGCAGCTATCCTTGAAGATGTAAAGCATAATGGTGATGCAGCCCTGCGTGAATATACTAAGAAGTTCGATGGTGCTGATATTGAGGCAGTCGAAGTTACAAAGGAAGAGATTGACGAGGCTGCGGCAAGCATTGATCCTGAACTGATGAAGCACCTTGAATTCGCTGCTGGCAACATCCGCAGGTTCCATGAGGCCCAGATGCCACAAAAGACATGGTTCATTGAAGTCTCACCGGGAATTGAACTTGGACAGAAATTTACTGCTCTTGAAAGTGTCGGAGCCTATGTGCCGGGAGGCAGGGCATCATATCCTTCCACAGCTTTAATGACCATAGTTCCCGCAAAAGTTGCCGGTGTTAAGAATGTTGTTATGTGTACTCCACCGGGCAAGGACGGGAAAGTAAATCCTCTCACTCTTGCGGCAGCAAAAGTTGCCGGAGCAGATCATGTATATAAGATCGGTGGTGTGCAGGCAGTTGCCGGTATGGCATACGGTACTGAAACCGTCATGAAGGTTGATAAGATAGTTGGTCCTGGCAATGTTTTTGTCACTTCTGCAAAGATGCAGGTGAGAGATATGGCTGAGATCGATTTCCCCGCCGGTCCAAGTGAAGTGCTTATCATAGCTGACGATTCATGCAATGCCAGGATGGCAGCTTCAGATATGATCGCCCAGGCAGAGCACGATCCTAATGCAGTATCTGTTATTGTTACAACTTCCGAGAAACTTGCTGCAGATGTCAAAGCTGAAGTACTTAAACAGGCAGAAAAGACCCTCAGGACTGAGATTGTGAATACTTCCCTTGCAAATGCCGCAATTCTTATAGTAGACTCAATGGATGAATGTATCAAGTTCTCAAATGAATTTGCACCCGAGCACCTTGAGATCATGGTGGAAAACGATGATGAGGTCCTTGAAGGTATCGAACATGCAGGTTCCATATTCGTTGGGAACTACGCCCCGGTTCCTGTCGGTGACTATGCATCAGGTACAAATCACGTGTTGCCTACCGCAGGATATGCCAGAATATATTCCGGACTGAACCTTGCGCACTTCATGAAGTCTGCAAGTATCCAGAGAATTAGCAAGCAGGGACTTGAAACTTTGAAAGAGCCTGTAATTGCTCTTGCTGAAAAAGAGGGTCTGCAGGCACATGCAGATTCCGTTAGAACAAGGTTCGAGTAAATTACCTTTCTATTTTTTTGATTTTTAAATCGGTAATTATTTAATAGGTGAATACATACATTATTTTAATAAGTTCTCAACGAACTGGAGGTGAGGGAGACTTATGAAAATAAGAGTTGTAAGTTCGCGAGAGGAGATACCACATCTGAATCCAGGTGAGAAGGTTATCCATCTTGCATTCAGACCATCGAACAAGGATATTTTTTCACTGGTCCAGACCTGTCCTAAAGTGGAAGTTATCCAGATCCCGAGTTCTTACAGGCGTACAGTCTCAAAGTCCATCGAGATGTTCATGCAAATGCAGGGTATTAAGCTCATTGAAGGTGATGTCTGGGGCCACAGGAAAGACATCAACGAGTATTATAGTATCGCTCCGGCGCTGCTTGATAAGATCAAAGAGCTTAAATCAGAAGGCATGTCTGATGAGGATATAGTAAGTAAACTTGAGCGCGAAGGTAAACTAAATAAAGAAATGTTGTTCTACATACTGAGCAAAAAATAGATTTTTAGGGTTGGAAAAGGTGCGGTATCTAACGGTACGGCACTCCATTTATATTTATTAAGATTTGATTTTTCTTATTCAAATCTTTTTGTCACATTGGTTTTGTTTATCTATCAGGTTCTGCTTTTTAGACTACTTATAAAGTTACCTTGTTTTCCGTCTTTTCAAGACGATGCATATTTATAACTTGGTAAGTTCATTACCATTCTGATAAAGATTAAGAGGATCTCACTAACATGGCCCAGAAATATGGTAAAGTCTATTTGGTTGGTTCAGGCCCGGGTGACCCGGAATTATTGACAGTTAAGGCACGCAGGTTACTTGATACAACTGAAGTAGTTGTATACGATCAGCTTCCGGGTAAGGCGATAATAGATTCCATTCCTGACAGCGCTGAAAAGATCGATGCAGGTAAACATGCAGGTGATCACACACTCACACAGGATGAGATCAATGCTGTTATCATACAGAAGGCAAAGGAAGGAAAGAACGTACTACGCCTCAAAGGTGGCGATCCTTACATGTTTGGCCGTGGTGGAGAAGAAGCTGAGGAACTCATTGCAGAAGGGATTGAGTTTGAGGTCGTTCCAGGTATTACATCAGCTGTGGCAGTTCCGGCATATGCAGGCATACCTGTTACCCACAGGGATCATGCATCAATGGTGACTTTCATCACAGGTCACGAAGATCCTACTAAAGAGGAAACAGCTCTTGACTGGGAAACACTTGCAAAATTCGATGGTACCATTGTTATTTTCATGGGTGTAAAAATGCTTGGCAGGAATGTCGGTGAACTTATGAAATTCGGCAAGGATCCAAAAACTCCTGTTGCTCTTATTGAGAGAGGTACAAGACCTGACCAGCGCGTGACCGTTGGTGTCCTTGAGAATATAGCAGAAGTTGCAAAGGAGAGAGGTGTAAAGGCACCTGCAATTACCATAATTGGTAATGTTGTATCATTGCACGATATTCTTGGCGAACAGGTCTCTAATTATTTTGATTAGAAGGTGTTACCTTTGACAGAAAAGTCCAAAAGACCTGTACTTGCTATAATGAGGCCAAAACGTTACCTGAAAGATTCAGTGGAACTTGCACAGGATATGGGTTTTGAACCGCTTGCAGTTCCAATGATTGAGCTTGAAGGTATGAAGGATGAGTTTTTCGATAGCTTTGTTGAAAGGGTAATGGCAGGGAAATCGGATTATGTGATATTCACAAGTGCAAACGGCATAGATTTCACACTGGATAAGATCCCCGCCGATGAGCATGAGAAATTCATTGCTGCCCTTAATTCCACAAAAGTTATTGCCATAGGACCAACTACTCGCAAGGCGCTGGATGACATGGATATAAACGTACTTGGCATGCCGGGAGTTTATAGTTCAGAGGGTCTTGTGGAGTATCTCTGTCCTGATGTAAAAGGTAAAGTCATTGATACTGCAAGAAGTTTCTACGGTTCAACGCTTCTGATTGAAGGCCTGAAGAACTGCGGTGCTGAGGTGCACGAGACAAATGTTTACACACTGACAAAACCTGAAGGTAACGAGCAGGAAAAATTCATTGCAAAGGTACTTGCAGGTGAGGTTGATGTGTTCGCATTTACAAGTTCCATGATGGTGCGCAATTTCTTTGAGCATGCTGTGGACCAGTCTTCAAAGGATGAAGTGATAAATATCATGAACAATTCCATCGTTGCAGCCATCGGCATACCAACTGCAAAGACCATTGAGGGTTACGGTGTGAAGGTTTCAGTGACTCCTGGAAAATTCACATTCGAGGATATTCTCAAAAAAGTTCAGGATATGCTGAATTAGCATTTCCCATTATTTATTTTTTGAATAAAAAGTTCTCTATACCATAGATATAATATAGGATGATGGTATAGGAGTTTCGCATATAATAGAACAATCTTCTTTTATCTTTTATTCGGAGTCCGATTATGATAGGAATTTCAAAACTTTATTGCAGAACCGTGGAGCCTTCGGACGCGCTCAGATATGGGCGTGACTCTAAAAAACTCCCATCACATTTGCTCCAGTTCTCAAAGGATAAAAAACCAGTTGTAGTCTGGAATGTCACCCAGCGCTGCAACCTTCGCTGCGTCCATTGTTATGCTCACTCAAAAGACATAGAATACAAAAATGAACTGACTACCGAGGAAGGTAAGGCTCTCATAGATGACCTTGCAGATTTCGGTTGTCCTGTAATACTTTTCTCAGGCGGCGAACCTCTAATGAGGAAAGACCTGCCTGAACTTGCAGGCTATGCACGTTCAAAAGGCATCAGGGCTGTAATTTCAACAAACGGTACCATGATCACAGAAGCGATGGCAAAAAAGCTCAAGGATATTGGTCTTTCTTACGTAGGTATTTCTCTTGACGGCATGAGGGAAACAAACGATAAGTTCCGTGGTATTGAAGGCTCTTTTGACAAAGCACTCCAAGGTCTGCACAACTGCCAGAAAGAAGGCATCAAGGTAGGACTCAGGTTTACCATCAATCGCCATAATGTCCATGATATTCCTGCAATATTTGACCTGATGGAAAAGGAAAACATTCCACGTATCTGTTTCTACCATCTGGTATATTCAGGCCGTGGCTCTGAGATGGTCAATGAAGACCTGAGCCTTGAAGAGAGTCGCAAGACTGTGGACCTGCTTATGGACAAAACAAGAGAGCTTCATGCAAAAGGCTTCAAAGCTGAAGTACTGACTGTGGATAACCACTGTGACGGTCCATACATCTACATGCGTCTTCTGAAAGAGGATCCAGAGAGAGCCGCTGAAGTTCTTGAACTATTGAACATGAACAGGGGCAATTCCACTGGAATTGGCTTTGGATGTGTATCCTGGGATGGTTCAGTACATCCTGACCAGTTCTGGAGACACTACACATTTGGCAATGTAAGGGACCGCAAGTTCAGCGAGATCTGGAGAGATACAAGCGATGAACTCATGGCAGGACTAAAAGACCGTAAGCCTCTGATAAAGGAAAATGCTGACAGGTGTGCCCATTGTAAATGGTTAGATGTCTGTAACGGGAACTTCCGTGTAAGGGCGGAAGCTATCTATGGCAACACTTGGGCAGACGATCCTGCATGTTATCTTACCAAGGAAGAGATAGGTTACGACGATTCTTAAGTAACCTTTTTTCTTTTATGCATGCATGTAGGGTGTTACATAGTTTAGTATAATCACTGCCATGATACCGACTATAATGGCAAGGAATGCAAGTTTTCCAATAAGTTTTCTGATCACTGTTTTCCCTCTTTTTAAAAACTCATTTGCATGATGTTCTTGTAAAAGATGGAAATGGACAAGTATAAAAAAGATGTGGCGACTGATACCACAAATTGTAGATTTTTCACTCAATTATTTAAACTTCAATACAGTTCTTCCACACGCCGTGGATATTACAGTATTCAAGTGCACAGAATGCTTTGAAGTCATCAATGTTGTTGACATGGAATGAGGCTGTAGGCTCGGTGTAAACAGGCTCGAAGTTCATTCTTCCAAAATCTACCATCTTACCATCCTTTGTAATGCCGTAAAGCTCGACCCATTCGATGTGGTGCTCAACAGTGTTCGGATGTTTTACTTCCTTTCCGACAGTTACACGTACAAAGTCTGCCTTTGCCTGGCCATGTCCTCTGATGATATCAATCTCAGGGACATGCTTCTCTTTACCTTCAACTTCCTTTCCTTTAAGTGCTTCTTCAAATTCCATTTATCTCACCTTTTGTCAGATTTTGTGTTTTTGATAACTGTGATTCTGTTTACTCGCTTGTTGTAGCTGGTGGTGTGAACACCCTTGTCAGGAGTTCTTTGTCAAGCATGTAGAGGCCGTTTCCATCGTCTCCTATGAGCTTGAGTTTTGCAATAAGTTCATTGTCATTAGCTTCTTCCTCGATCTGTTCTGTCACGAACCACTGGAGGAATATCTGTGTGGCATAGTCCTTTTCTTCGTTTGCAAGGGTCACAAGATCATGGATTGATTTTGTAATGAACTGTTCATGCTTAAGTGTCGCTTCAAACATTTCTAACGGAGTTCCAAAGCTTTCAGGTGGTTTTTCAATTGCTTCAAGTACAACTTTTCCACTCTGGTTGTTCACATAATCGTATATCTTCATTGCATGGGTCATTTCTTCCTGGTACTGAACCATGAACCAGTTGGCAAAACCGTCAAGCCCTTCATATGTGCAGTGAGCTGACATGTCCATATAAAGATATGCGGAATACATCTCCTTATTGATCTGCCCGTTGAGGGCTGCTATCATCTTTTCACTTAACATTTTCAATCTCCATTCTTAATGCTGTTTCACTATCTGTTCTGATATGTATAAATGATCAAACTACGATTATCTCGTAGCCGTCATTAATATATCGAGCCATACTTGGATGTCCGAACATTTCATCGCATAGCGGAAGTTCCTGATTTTTCGCACTTTCAAGGCTTTCCATTTTGGATGCACATGCTCTGCATACGCAGTCGATAAGTCCTGCCTCCTTTGCTTTGAGGTATAGGGCAGTAAATGGTTTTTTCTCACCTTCTGCCTCCTTCACAAGACGGGTCGCAGAACCTTCGATTATAAGCTTAACATCATATCCTTTATCTTTCATATCAAGTGCATTCATCAGGGAATGGATGAAACACATCTCCTCTCCGTTAAAAGCAAAAATAGCTACTTTTCTGGTCATTATATCACCGGATTAACCCTTCTGCTTCCCCTGCATACAATTGAAGAGATTTCTATAAAGTGCTTTCGGTCTCCTGATATTTTCATTCAAAATACGGAGGTACCACGCCTGCAATGGTTTACAGATTGATGTCTACGATTATTTGTGTATTATTGTGTGCAGTTGTGCATATTGTAAAAATAAAATCGTAAATTTGATATACTAAATTCTCGTCACAGTGGGTGGCTTGTCTTTTGCACATAACCGGGCAGAATATAGGGCATATGTTCCAGACGGTATCATCACCCATTCGTCAAGGAAATGTTTGCTTTCGATCGTACACCAATGACCTCTTGTCCGTGGAGTTTTCTGCAAGATACTCTTTTCTGCAAGATACTCTTTTGTGCAAGGGCAGCCTCTTTTTAAAAGAGGTAAGATTATTATCATGTTCCTTCCGGTTCGCATAAATATGTTTATCAGCATGCTCCGGTATTCCTGGTCTAACCAGATAATTTAAATAATCTTACACCACTTAGGATAAAAACACAATCAATACATTCAATGAATTGATGAATTTCACACATATATCAAATACATCTAATTACATTTTATCGCATTTACCGGAGAGTCACAATGACAATTCCTAAAGAATATGACCCACACATTATAGAGCCTAAATGGCGCGATTCATGGGATATGACCATGTATCACTTTGACTGGAAAGATAACAGCAGACCCCAGTTCCTCATTGATACTCCGCCACCATATCCTACCGGAAATTTCCACATCGGTAACTCTCTTAACTGGTGTTACATCGATTTTGTTGCAAGATATAAGCGTATGTGCGGGTTTAATGTGATGTTCCCACAGGGATGGGACTGTCACGGTCTTCCTACCGAAGTAAAGGTAGAGGAAATCCACGGCATTACTAAGAATGAGGTTCCAAGGGAAGAGTTCAGGAATATGTGCCGTGAACTCACAGTTGGTAACATCGAGAAGATGAGACAGACCATGCTCAACCTCGGATTCTCCACAGACTGGAGCAACGAGTTTGTGACAATGGAACCTGAGTACTATTCCAAGACCCAGAGGTCTTTCAGGCAGATGTACGATATGGACCGTCTCTATCAGTCTGAGCACCCTGTAAACTGGTGTCCAAGATGTGAAACTGCTATTGCTTTTGCAGAAGTTGAATATGATGCAAGGGAAACAAAGCTCAATTTCCTGCACTTCGATGGTCTTGAGATAGCAACCACAAGACCGGAATTACTTGCAGCCTGTGTTGCAGTTGTGATTAATCCAGAAGATGAACGCTACAAACAGCACATCGGTTCAACTGTGAAAGTCCCTCTCTTTGGACATGAGGTAAAGGTCATTGGGGACGAGGCTGTAGACCCAACATTTGGTACAGGTGTTGTTATGATCTGTACTTTCGGTGACAAACAGGATGTCAGATGGTGGCTGGAGCACGGTCTTCCACTGCGCAAGGCAATTGACAAACAGGGTCTTATGACCGAGATTGCAGGCAAGTACCAGGGAATGACAATTCCAGAATGTAAGCAGGCAATAATCGAAGACCTCAAGAGCGAAGGTTATCTCTATGATCAGAAGTCACTGGATCAGAATGTCGGTATGTGCTGGAGATGCAGCACTCCTATTGAGATCCTCTCCGAACGCCAGTGGTTCATTAAGATTCCTAATGAAGAGATCGCAATGGCAGCAAATGAGATCGAGTGGCTGCCAGAGTACATGAAGGTCAGGCTTGACAACTGGAACAACACTATGGAATGGGACTGGTGTATATCCCGTCAGAGGCTTTTCGCAACCCCGATTCCTGTATGGTATTGTAAGGACTGTGGCGAAACAATGGTTGCAAAGGAAGAGTGGATGCCAATCGATCCAACAACACAGCAGCCACCGGAAGCCTGTAAATGTGGATGTACAGATTTCGAGGCAGAAGAAGATGTTCTGGACACATGGATGGATTCATCAATAACAGCACTACATGTTTCAGGCTGGCTCACAGACCACGAAATGAGGCTTCCAACTCAGTTACGCCCACAGGGTCACGATATTATCAGGACATGGGCATTCTATACAATTCTCAGGTCAATGGCAATTCAGGGCAAGAGGCCATGGGATGCTATTCTTATCAACGGTATGGTTCTTGGTGAGGATGGGCACAAGATGAGTAAGTCACTTGGTAATGTCATCTCACCTGAAGAAGTAATTAAAGATTATAGTGCTGACTCTTTCAGACAGTGGGCTGCAATCGGTGGTTCACCAGGTTCAGACGTAATGTTCCGCTGGAAAGATGTCGTTTCAGCATCAAGGTTCTTCGCAAAGATGTGGAGTATTTACAGGTTCAGCATGTCCCACCTTGAGGAATATGAACACAGTGCCCTTGATGTTTCAGAACTTAAGATCGTTGACAAATGGCTCCTGAGCAACCTTAACAGGCTCATAGCTTCAGTAACCGATTCAATGGAAAAATACCAGTTCGATGAAGCTTTCAAGGCTGTAAGGGGTTTCACATGGGATGTCCTTGCTGACAACTATATCGAGCTTGTAAAGGCACGTCTCTATGGTGATGATGAAGCTGGAAAGAAGGCAGCAAGGTACACTTTGTATGTGGCTATTGATGCGCTTTCACGCATGCTTGCACCGTTCGCTCCGTTCTTTGCGGAGGAAATGTTCTCACGCATTGGTGAGGGTAGTGTTCACGTTCAGGCATGGCCTGAAGTTTGTGATTCACTTATCGATGAAGATGTGGAGAAATCCGGAGAGTTCATCAAAGAGATTGCAAGTAATGTAAGACGCTACAAGTCCGAGCATGGAATGGCACTGAACGCTCCTCTTGAAAAGATCGAGATATACGGAAGTCTTGATGACCTTACAGACGTACTTGGAGCTACCAATTCTCCTGTAGAGATGATCGACGGTGAACCTGACTTCGAGCACGTACCTGTGAATGTTAAGCCAAACATGGGTATGATCGGTCCTAAATTCAGAGGACAGGCCAAGGCAATTATCAATGCACTTACAGATGCAAATCCAAAGAAGGTTGCAGATGAGGTAGCAAATGGTAAGGTTGTCGTTGAAGTAGATGGCCAGACTATCGAGCTTGAACCTGAATGCGTGGAGATCGAGAAAGAGGTAGTTTCTGCAGGAAGGGCTGTGGATGTTCTTGACATCAGCGGAATTCCTGTTGTGATTATCAGATAATATATCGATAATATCGCAACGATAAGGAATATTCAGTAAATACTGTTTCAGGATGCTTTATGTGTTCCACATAACTCTTTTAAAGCATCCCTTACTTATTTTCGTAGTATAATTAGTAAGATCAATTGAATTACTAATAGAGTTATCTATTAATTACAAGATTACTATCGATAAACAATCCAATTCAAAATATCTTATCTGACAGGTGATAAGTTGAAAATAAAGTCCAGGGTACAGTTAAGGAAGTCTGCAAAGAACCAGCTTTTAAGTGATATTACATCTGTTTTCGGAGATGATGTAAAACAACTGGAAAATAGTAAGTTTGAAACCGCAAACATAGATGATCTGTCTCTGATACTGGTTGACGGTGAACCTTTGCTTTTCCAGATAAATGAATTCTACTTTCCTACTGTAAGGGGAGTGTTGAAGCTTGGTCTGATGAAGAATGTGGTAACGGTTGATTCCGGTGCCGTGCGTTTTGTAGTAAATGGTGCTGATATCATGTGTCCTGGTATAGTTGCTGCAGATGATAATATTCAGGAAGGCGATCCGGTCATCATTATTGAGGAAGCTCACAGCAAACCTCTTGCCATTGGAACTGCATTGATTCCGGGTGCTGA
Source organism: Methanolobus sediminis (assembly GCF_031312595.1). Classification (NCBI taxonomy): domain Archaea; kingdom Methanobacteriati; phylum Methanobacteriota; class Methanomicrobia; order Methanosarcinales; family Methanosarcinaceae; genus Methanolobus; species Methanolobus sediminis. The sequence continues at coordinate 2,165,131 of NZ_CP133592.1, forward strand.
GATGAAAGGGAACACTGGAAAAGGTGTGAAGTCCATTCATTATGTAGGCGACAAGCTCTGGAATCTTGACATCTAAAAGAAATCATTAAAATAGGATGAGATTAAATATAATTGTCAGTTAATACCATTAAATAGCAGTAACTAAATATCACCGGCAGATAATACTGACATGGTCCGGTATACGCAATCCAATCCGGTAACATTTTAAGTATTAGTGCTATTAATATAACAGTGTTTTTGAATACATGAGGGCGAATTATGGCAAATATTGTTAACAAATTGTTTGGTGGCAGCAGCAAAAGCTCAACCACTGAGGATGAGTATACTGAACTTGACCTTACCAAGTACGAAGAGGTAATGGATGACGAGCCTGCAGAGACTTACATCCGTGTTGCAGAACTTACAAACCTCAATGAGCTGACCGCACTCAAAAAAGAGATATATGACGGTAACATCGTAATGATAGACATCTCAAACATCAAGGTTGACAAGTTATTACTTGACCGTGCTTTGAAGGATCTCAAGGAAGTAGTAATGGATGTTCATGGCGATATCGCCGGTATCAAGGAAGACCAGGTTCTTGTAACTCCAACAGGTATCAAGATCGACAGGTCAAAGATCATTGGTGGCAGATATTGAGCGAAAACTATTCCTGTCAGAAATTTGTAACAAGGACTTCATGTCCTCTCTGCCATGAAGAGCTGATCATCAGCTGGCAGGGTGATGAAATTCCTTATTTTGGTGAGGTAATGTACATCACCGCATCATGCAGTTGCAGTTTCAGGTTTGCTGACACTCTTATTCTTTCCCAGAAAGAGCCAATGCGTTATGAACTGCTGGTGGAGGGTCTTGAAGACCTCAACAGCAGGGTAGTACGTTCTACTTCAGGTACCATCAGGATACCAGAGCTTGGAATTGATGTTGAACCGGGTTCAATATCAGAATCATACATTACCAATATTGAGGGTATACTTGACAGAATTCTCAGTGTGGTTATCACAGCAACCAAATGGTGTGAGGATGATGAAGAAAAACGATTACGTGGTCTTGAAGTCCAGGAATTCCTCAGGGATGCAATTGAAGGGCAAAGACAAATAACCGTTGTCATAGAGGATCCATTCGGTAATAGTGCAATCATTTCTGAAAAGGTGAAATCTTGTGTACTTGCTCCTGAGGAGGCTGGCTGTCTTAAGACAGGCATGATCGTCTTTGATGCAAATTCTTCTGAGATGGAATTGGATGCAAGTGATTCAGAGCACCGCATTACAGATTGAAACCTAATCGATTAAGATTTCCATTTCATTTTTCTTTTAATTCTTCTTTTTATTCCTTCCTATCAGAAATTTCTGTTCAATCCGAATAGTTGTTTTTATATCTGATTTTAGAATTTCAGGTCAGTAGTGCCATCTGCCTCAGTCCGGCTATGAAAGGAAATGGCTATAAGCAATGTATTAGTTATTGTAGCCAAATCAAGTATGAAACTTATAAGGTGAATAAATGGCAGAGCAAGAAAAAGATGCTGCACTTCCTTCTAAAGAGAATTTCAGTGAATGGTATAACGATCTGCTCTTAAAGGGCGAGATCATGGATGTACGTTATCCTGTAAAGGGACTTTATGTATGGTTCCCATTCGGATTCAACATCAGAAGAAATGTTTATGATATCATGCGCAGGCTGCTTGACAAAGATCATCAGGAAACAATGTTCCCACTCCTTATTCCTGAAAATGAGTTCATGAAAGAAGCAGAGCACATCAAAGGATTTGAAGATGAGGTTTATTGGGTAACACATGGTGGTCTGACTCCGCTTGATGTGAAGCTTGCACTCCGTCCAACCAGTGAGACTGCAATCTATCCAATGTACAAGCTCTGGATCAGGTCACATGCAGACCTGCCACTTAAGCTCTACCAGATAGTCAACACCTTCAGGTATGAGACAAAACACACACGTCCTCTTATCAGGCTCCGTGAGATCACTTCATTTAAAGAGGCTCACACAGTCCATGCTACATGGGACGATGCGGCAGCACAGGTCGATGAAGCTATCAGAATATATACTGAGTTCTATCGTCAGCTTGCTGTACCTGTACTTGCATCCAAAAGGCCTGACTGGGATAAATTCCCTGGTGCAGATTATACAATTGCAACCGATGCACTGATGCCTGACGGAAAGACTCTCCAGGTAGGTACTGCCCACCACCTTGGTGACAATTTCGCAAAAACTTTTGATATTACTTATGAAGACGCTGAAGGCGAACAGGTCTATGCTCATCAGACTTGTTATGGAGTTTCCGAGCGTTCCATAGCTGCTCTTATTTCCATGCACGGAGATGACAAGGGTCTTGTGCTTCCGCCAGCAATTGCTCCTGTTCAGGTTGTCATTATTCCTATCATTTTCAAGAAAGCCGAAGGCGTACTTGAAGCATGTGAAGAGTTAATGAGTAAACTCGAGGCAGTGGGAATTCGCGTCAAAATGGATGCAAGTGACGACCGTCCGGGTGCCAAGTATTACAAGTGGGAAATGAAAGGTGTGCCTGTAAGACTTGAACTTGGTCCAAGGGATCTCCAGAACAATGCGGCTATGCTTGCACGTCGTGATACCGGGGAGAAACAGCAGTTTTCTCTGGATACAATTGTTGATGATGTGTCTTCAATGCTTGATGATATTCATGATTCACTTTATGAAAAGGCAAAGGAAAGTGTCTATTCACGTGTCTTTGACTGTGATGACCTTGATGGTGTCAAAGAGAATCTTCCAAAAGGTATTGCAAAGATCTTCTGGTGTGGCAACAAGGAATGTGGCCTGAAACTGGAAGATGAGATTGGTGCAGGAATACTTGGAATACCAACTGATCAGGAAGAGTGTAAGGGCAAGTGTCCTGTATGTGGCGCAGATGCCAGCACCAAGGTGTATGTTGCAAGGACATACTGAGTTTGTCAGGAAAAAGTCATATACTCCCTGTAAAATACATCTAGGCGATTGGTATGGATACGTTATCACCTGAAAAAGTCCGGTTACCTGAAAAACCGTTATTCGTCTGTGTCCTTGGAAATACGGAGACTGCATATATCGAAGGTCTTTCCGCAGCAGGAAAGACTGCAAAACTGACAGACTATACGCCTGCCGGTGATGCAGAGGTTCTTGAGACAGGAACTATTATTGATATTCCTATCTTACCTATGACACCTCCATATGACACACCTACACCTGCACTCATCACACGTGCAGCACTTTCGATAACAGGTGTGCCTCATATATTTGTGAATTCAGGTCTGAAGGTGCTTCCGGCTAAACAGGTTCCTCTTGTAGATATCGGAGGGAAGCCAGGTGGTGACATCAGAAAGCCGGTTGCTGTGCACAATGTACAGGAAGCTTTTGATAACGCTTTCAAGCTTGGAGAGAAGCTTGCAAAGGAACATGACTTCATCATGATCGGTGAAAGTATCCCTGCGGGAACAACCACTGCAAATGCATTATTGCAGGCACTTGGTTATGATGGGAACGTTAGCAGCAGTTCCGATGCAAATCCTCTGACACTTAAAAAAGAGGTTGTGAGGGATGCTTTGGTCTCATCAGGAATCACTTTTGGTTCTCTGAGTGATGATCCTCTTAAGGCAATAGCTTCCGTAGGTGATCCTATGATGGTTGCAGTTGCAGGAATTACTGCAGGACTTGGTGACACACCTGTGGTCCTTGCAGGCGGCACTCAGATGGCATCGATATTCGCTGCCATTAAACACATGGGATATCCTACTGACAACGTAAAGATAGTAACTACAAGTTATGTGGTTCGTGATGAAACTGCCAACTTTGTGGAACTGGTAACTGAGATTGGTGCAGATTATGAAGGAGCAGATCCTGAATTTGGAAAGTCTTCATTCAAAGGTCTGCAGCAATATGAGGTAGGTTTTGTGAAAGAAGGTGTAGGTGCAGGTGGCGCTATTTACCTCACGGCCATGTATGGATATTCAATGGAAGAGTTACGCTCAAAGATCGAGCAACTCTGTGATGAGCTGTGCAAATTCGGGGATCTCGCCCGGGTTGCCGGTGAAGATATATAAGCGTAGGCGTGTAGTACCGCTAAATATATCTTTGATAAGATGTATTCAGGGGATACTACCCGAATTTATGGGGTTGTGGCCTAGCCCGGCATGGCGATGGGCTCCAGCGGATAAATGATGAACAACGGGTCTACTGAGACTAACCCGACGGGGTTGGTTTGTGAGGAACCGTTGGAGCACTGATATGTGCTCATGAGAACTATAGCTGTTTTTTCAGCTGTTCGGAGAGACCCGTCGATCGTGAGTTCGAATCTCACCAACCCCATCTATTTTCTTGATTTAGTTGTCCTAAAACAGGGCGAGTAACTCTTTCTATGCCTAAACTATATATGTAGATAGAACTATATAATTAATAGTAAAATTTAAAATAATTTTACTTATATAATACAACAAGATGGGACAATTACCATTAAATTTATATTGCAATGTATTTATTTAATTTACGTGTAAAAAGGAGCCTATGATTCATGCACTACAGGGATAAAGTACTCATTGTTGACGACGAGCAGGCTATAGTAGAGCTAATGGGACTTTACCTTAAATCAGATTATGATGTTATTCCTGCATATAGCGGGCAGGAAGCGCTGGATAAGGTCAAAACCGAAAAGCCGGATATTATTCTGCTTGATGTGATGATGCCTGATATGAATGGGTATGAGGTATGCAGGGTTTTAAAGACGTCAGTGGAGACACAATTCCTGCCAGTGGTGATGGTTACTGCACTGTCTGGCAAGGATGACCGTATAAAAGGTATTGAGGTTGGTGCGGATGAGTTCCTCGGAAAACCTGTAAACCGTCTTGAGCTTGTGACAAGGGTAAAATCTCTCCTGCGTATAAAGCACCTTCAGGATAAGATTCTTGCAGAGAGGAACGAGGCAATGAATTATCTTGATATTGCAGGTTTTGTTGTTTTTGTACTTGACAGTGATATGAAGATCAATCTTGTGAACCGTAAAGGTAACGAAGTATTGGGTTACAATGAGTTCGAACTTATTGGCCATGATTTCATTAAATTCCTTGTACCGGAAGGAAAAGGTTCCGAACTTCGGGATGAGTTTACTGAAATTATTTCCGGTGAATCCGAACCACAGGAATTTGCCGAGCACGTTGTCCTTGCAAAAGATGGAAAAGAAATCCCTATGCGCTGGTATGATGTTGTCCTGATGGATAACGATGGTAAAATTACCGGTATCCTGCGTTCAGGGGAAGATCTGAGTAAATTTGAGTAATTGAAATGAGTAATTAGAATCCTGAGCTTTTTATTTAAACGTTTATCATCTCGCACTCGGTGTTTTTCCGGTCTCCTTCTCTTTTGAACAGGTTTCTTGTCATGCAGCACATCCATCTTTTGTGCAGGACGAAATGAAGACCAGTAAGTAATGTAAGCAGTATGGCTGATCTGTTGTGAATAAGTGTCCATGTTACTTTGGTAATGCCTATAAATTCCTGATATCTTCCCTGTCGTACTCCTGAAGGGATGACAAGGTATAATACAAAACCTGTAATGGCAACTACAATGAATAATACAGCCAGCAAGATGTCGACATAGTAGTTCAGTTTTGATATGTTCATCTTTTTCCTCTGGGAATTGTCTTTACTAAAATACCATGTCAACATTATATAAATTTACATTTCTCTGCTGGTAATTTGCATTTTTATCTCTGAATTGTGCAAAGGTTTAAATTCAATTGGGTTAAGTAGTAGTCCTGTTTCATTGTCGGGATTAGTCCCGTGGGAATGTAGCTTTTGTAATTTTCAAAAGTTGAACCGTGAAACTAGAAATGAAACTTAGGTGAACTAATTTGTCAAAATCATTTTATTCATACGTAAGAGACGCATGGAAAGACCCGGACAACACATATGTCCGTGAGCTTAGATGGGAAAGACTTCAGGAATGGAGAAGAGAAGGATCTGTAACAAAGATCAGGCGTCCAACTCGTATTGACCGTGCCCGCTCCCTTGGATACAAGGCAAAGCAGGGTATCGTTGTAGCTCGTGTAAAGGTACGCAGAGGAGGTCTTAGAAAGTCCAGATACATCCGTGGAAGACGTACACAGCGCATGGGTAAGAACAAGATCACTGGTGGAATGAGCATTCAGAGAATCGCTGAACAGCGTGCTGACAGGAAATTCCCTAACATGGAAGTTCTCAACTCATACTGGGTAGGCGACGACGGTAAATCCAAGTGGTACGAGGTTATCCTTGTAGACCCAAGCCACCCTGTAATCAAGAGTGACAAGAACCTCAACTGGATCTGTGACAACACCCACAAGGGACGTGCACACCGCGGTAAGACCAGCGCAGGCCGCAAGGGCAGAGGTATGATGACCCGTGGAACCGGTACTGAAAAGACCAGGCCAAGCCTGAGATCCAACCTCAACAGGGGCAAGTGATCCACTATATTAACTTGCGCGTGATCGCGCACTCTACTGAGGATCTTTCCAGGGTACGTGGTGCCCTGGACTTCTTTTTACGGAATGCCACCGGCATGTCCGACGATGATGTTACCGATGAACTTGTAGACGTAACTGATATTGAAGGTCACTATGGTAATCCGTCTGTGATGCTCAGTTCGCAGATCTCACGCAAATCGGATTCTGTAAAACTTGCCAGGTTTATCAGGGAAAACATGAGCCCTGAAGATGTAGAAGACCTGCGCAGTGAAATGCCTGACAGGCTAGATGATGACCAGTTATTCCATATGAGGTTTGACAAACAGGCAGCTTTCCTAGGGAAACTGGTGCTTAGTTCGTCATCCGATGCCATTACTGTCAAAGTAAAAATAGCCACTTATCCGAAGAACCGTCTTCAGGCGGGGCTGATAGTGGAGGAATTGTTTGGCTAGACCTGTTTTTTATGATCTGAACGTTTACTCTGCACCAGAAGGTAAGAACACGATCGAAGAAATGGCTGCTTTTTCTTCCAGACTGGAATTTTCTGGAATTGCCATTACCAATCCTTCCGGTAGCTCTCAACCTGTAAAGGCGAAGATAGTAAATGATCTTGAAGTTTTCAGTGGTGTTGAGATAAGGGTAGATAACCCTTCCCGCTTACATGGTATGGTGGGAAAATATCGTAAGAACACCGATGTTATTGTTGTACACGGTGGTAGTGAAAATATTAACCGTGCAGCTGTTGAGAACTCCAATGTGGACGTTCTTTGTGGTTTTGGATCAATGAAGGACAATGGTCTTAATCATGTTCTTGCAAAATCTGCAAGTGATAACAATGTTGCAATTTCATTTGATCTTGGTGAAGTTATCAGCCAGCGTGGAGGGAGAAGGGTCAGGACTTTGTCCAATTTCAGAAAAGATCTGGCAATTGTCCGTAAATACGATGTTCCGTTTATACTAACGTCCAATGCAAGATCCTGCTACGATTTGCGTGCACCAAGGGAATTAATAGCTCTTGCACAACTTTTTGGGATGACAAAGGAGGAAGCTGTCCGTGGACTGTCTGACACTCCGGAAAGCATTATCTCAAGGAATCGCCCCTCGTCCAATTATGTATTTGAGGGTGTGGAAATTGTAGATGGTATGTCGGGAGATGCTATTGGTGAAGGTGATGGGCAATGAAAATACTGCCTCCGACCATGCGGGAAAATAAGCGTTATCTCGCCTTTGAGCTTATAGCTGAAGGAGATTCAATGATAAGCAGGGATGAACTTATCCGTGAGATATTCTCAGCATCAGGAAGTCTTCTTGGTGACCTTGGTTCAAGCGAGTGTAATATATGGCTTTTTGCCTTTGATGATAATAAAGGTGTAATAAGCTGTGAACGTGATCATGTATCACAGACAAGGGCTGTTATGGCCACTATCACAAATGTAAAAGGAAAACGAGTTCTGCTCCATGTTCTTGGAGTATCAGGCACTGTTCTTGGTGCAACAAAAAAGTATTTAGAGGGTGTCGATGTATTAAACCCCGAAGAACAGTCACATATAAATGAGTAGAGAGCGTATTTCAGTTAGTTATCGTATATATTCTGTTATTTATAAATAAATCAGGAGATGAAGTGAAGATGCAAATGACGCCACAGATGGGGTATGATCGAGCCATCACAGTTTTTAGTCCTGACGGACGTCTCTTCCAGGTAGAATATGCAAGAGAAGCAGTTAAGAGAGGCACAACCGCAGCCGGTGTAAAAGCAAAGAATGGTGTGGTATTGCTTGTAGACAAAAGAATCACAAGCAGGTTGATAGAAGCAGAATCTATTGAGAAGATCTTCCAGATAGATGACCACATAGGTGTTGCCACTTCAGGACTTGTAGCTGATGCCCGTGCTCTTGTTGACAGGGCAAGAGTCGAAGCTCAGGTAAACATGGTCTCATACGACGAACCAATAGGTGTCGAAGTTATTGCCAAGAAGATCTGCGATCACAAGCAGACGTACACACAGTATGGTGGTGTCCGTCCATACGGTACAGCTCTTCTTATTGCAGGTGTTGATGATTCACGCCCACGTCTCTTTGAGAGTGACCCAAGCGGTGCATTGCTTGAGTACAAGGCAACTGCCATTGGTGCGGGAAGGAACGCTTTCATGGAGATCTTTGAGGCAGATTATCATGAAGATATGGACATTGATGCTGCAATTATGCTTGGTATGAAGGCCCTTTACACTTCTACAGAAGGAAAGGTTGATGCAGCTACCCTTGAGCTTGGTGTTGTAACACTTGATGACCGCCAGTTCAGAAAGCTTTCTGAAGAGGAGGTTGCTGGTTTTGTTTCCAGGGTTCGCGAAGAGCTTAAGGATAATGTGAAAGAAGAAAGTGCAGACTCTGAAAGCGAGGAGTCTGAGGAATAATTAAAGCAATTATTGGGGCGAACTAACATGGTATCTCTTGACGAGGCTGTTATTGCGAGGCTCAAGAAAGGTAAGCATCATTTCGAGGTTTTAGTTGATCCGGAAGGTGCATTTTCACTGAAAAGAGGCGAAGATGTCAATATGGAAGATGTCATTGCTGTAGAATCAGTATTTACTGATGCTGCGCAGGGAGACAATGCCGGGGAATCTGAACTTCTAAATGCTTTTGAAACTAGTGATGTCATGGATGTTGCCAGGCAAATTATATTGCATGGTGAACTCCAGCTCACAAAAGAGCAGAGAAAACAGATTCTTGAAGAGAAGACCAGACAGGTCATAACCATTATTGCACAAAATGCTATTAACCCCCAGACAAGGGCACCTCATCCACCTGCCAGAATTGAAAAGGCGATGGAAGAGGCAAAGATTCACATCGATCCTTTGAAAGGCGTAGATGAGCAGGTAAATATTGTAATGAAAGCTATTCGTCCGATAATTCCTATAAGGTTTGAAGAGGTCGATGTAGCTGTAAAGATTCCGGGTGAATATGCGGCAAAATCCTATGGAGAGATTGCCGGCTTTGCAACCCTTGTAAAGAATGAATGGCAGAGTGACGGCTCATGGGTAGCCGTGATTAAAATGCCTGCTGGCCTGCAGAATGATTTCTATGGCCTTGTGAATCATCTTACAAAAGGGGATGCTGAAACTAAATTATTATGAGGCCCCATAATGGAACGTGAAATTGTAATTCCTGGACAACTTTTGTCTGAAAATAAGGCGGATTCAGGTCCTGGTACATATGTAAAGGACGGAAAAGTCTATTCTCTTTTATACGGAGTTAAGAATTCCAAGAAGAAGATGTCAGTCATTCCTTTTTCCGGAAAGTATATTCCTTCTTCCAGGGATTACGTTATTGGTACGGTTATAGATGTAACCCCCTCTAACTGGATATTTGATATTGGATCGCCATATGACGGTTTATTGCACGTGTCTGAATATCCAAGACGTGTTGAACAGGAAAAGATGGCGGAGTACATGGGCATAGGCACATCTGTCTTGCTTCGTGTAAAAGATGTAAGTTCATCCATGAAGGTCGAGTTGACCATGAGAGAACGCGGTCTGAGAGCTCTTGGTACTGGCCGTGTTATTGAAGTAACTCCTACGAAGGTCCCCCGTATCATAGGACATGGTGGTTCTATGGTATCTATGCTTAAGAAAGAGACAAATTGTGAGGTATTCGTAGGCCAGAACGGAAGAATATGGATAAATGGAAAAGATAGTGAAATGGACCTTCTCACAGAGGCTATCGAGCTTATAATGAAACATTCTCACACATCAGGATTGACAGATAGGATATCTCTTTTTTTGAAAGGTGAGGAAGAACCTGTTTCTGAGAAGGATGAAGCTGTTTTAGAAGAAGATCTCACAGAAGATAAAAAAGACGCAGAGAACGAAAGTGAGATAAGGGAAGATACCTACCGAAAAGTGGATGCTCTTCTGGAAGATGATGATTGACCAGAGTAACTCTTTTTGATCAGGGAGAATGTGAGAATATTGGAGAATTAATATGAGTGATAAACCTGAAAAGTTCATTGATGAAAATGGATTACGTCTGGACGGCAGACGTGTTGATGAGATCAGGCCAATGAAAATGGAGATAGGTGTACTCTCCAGGGCTGATGGTTCATGTTATTTAGAATGGGGTAAGAACAAGGTACTTGCGGCTGTTTATGGTCCAAGGGAACTTCACCCAAGAAGATTGCAGAAAGCTGATTCTGCACTGATAAGATACCGTTATAATATGGCAGCTTTTTCTGTAGAGGACCGTATAAGACCAGGTCCAAGCAGAAGAAGTATTGAGATATCAAAGGTAAGTCGTGAGGCATTTGAGCCTGTAGTGCTTACTCACCTTTATCCTGGTGCAGTGATCGATGTTTTTGCTGAGGTCCTCCAGGCTGATGCAGGTACAAGGACTGCAGCTATCAACGCAGCCTGTATGGCTCTTGCTGATGCAGGTATTCCTATGAAAGGGCTTGTCTCTGCATGTGCAGTAGGAAAGGTTGACGGACAGCTTGTACTTGATCTTAACAAGCCCGAAGACAACTATGGTGATGCTGACATCCCAATGGCTATGACATCTGATGGCGAGATTACTCTTGTTCAGATGGACGGTGACGTTACTCCTGAAGAGTTCAAACAGGCAATTGAGATGTGCAAGGAAGGATGTCGCCAGATTATGGAGATACAGAAGGAGACTCTTAGAAACAAGTTCACAAAACTTGATGATGTAGAGATCTCTGATGATGATGAAGACGTTGATGTTTCTGCCCTTGTGGAATCCACTCTTGAACCATCCGAGGATGATGTTGAAGATGAGGACGAAATTGAAGTTGAATCCGACGATGATGCTGATCAGGAAGAAGAGATTGAAGATGCTGACGAGGATTCAGTTGATGAAGAAGAAGATGTACCTGAATCTGAGGACGATGAAGATGAAGACCTCGATTCAGTAGAATCTCATTCTGATTTCGAAGCTGTCGAGCTGGTAGAGGATTTTGAAGAGTCTTTCACTGATGTGGATGAAGAGGATGCCACAGAGGATGAAGATGATGAAGAGAAGGCCTGAGGTGAGATCATGGGCAACGAAGTAATGTCAGTACTTAAGAAAGATTACATTTACAACCTTATGCTCAAAGGTCAGCGTGCTGATGGACGTGCTTTTGATGAGATAAGGGATATTGAGATCAGAACCAATGTTATAGAAAAAGCTGAAGGTTCCGCCTGGATAAAGATGGGTGGTACCGAGATCCTTGTAGGAGTAAAACTACAGGTAGGTACACCTTTCCCTGACTCTGCTGATCAGGGTGTCATTATTACAAGTATGGAACTAAATCCGATAGCTTCTCCTGATTTTGAGGCAGGTCCTCCAAAAGAGAATGCCATTGAAATGGCCCGTGTCACCGACAGGGGAATCCGTGAATCAGGCGCAATTGATTTAAACAAGTTGTGTATTACGGAGGGAGAAGAAGTCTGGATGGTATTCATAGATATCCATGTTCTCAACAATGAGGGTAATATTCAGGATGTGTCCTCTCTGGGCGCAATAGCTGCCCTTCTGACTGCCGTTGTTCCTGGTGAACGCGAAGGCCGTGGTGAGGACATGCCAATGCCTATAAGGGATATGCCTATTTCAGTTACGCTGGTAGACATCGGCGGTGAGATGATGGTTGATCCTGACCTTGATGAAGAAACTGTTTGTGACACCCGCATAACCATTGTTTCAAATCAGGATGGCTCTATATCAGGAATGCAGAAGAGCGGCGATGGCGCACTTACCGAGGAAAAGCTGTTAAAGGCTGTGTCACTTGCCTGCCAGAAAGCATCTGAACTCAGGGAAGCTCACCTGTTGAATATCTGAGCAGAAAATCAATATCATATAATATTTACACCATTTCAAGGAGATAAGATTCATGGCAAAAAAATATACACGAAAAGGCCGAGTATCCAGGTCAGCCGGTAGATTTGGTACTCGCTATGGTAGAAGGGACCGTAAACTTGTGGCAGATCTTGAAGAAAAGATGCGTATGCCACACAAGTGCCCACGATGTGCACGTCCTAACGTAAAGAGAGCAGGTACAGGTATCTGGAAATGTACCAAATGTGATTACACTTTTGCAGGTGGCACATTCCTGCCTCAGACCAACGTCGGAAAGACAGTTGCACGTACAGTAAAGAAGGCTACAGAAGCATTAGAGTAGGTGAGTATGGCCTATAAATGTACAAGATGCAAGAGAAACGTTGAGATCGATTACGAGTATACAGGTATTCGCTGTCCATACTGTGGACACCGTATCCTTGTGAAAGAGCGTCCAACAACTATCAAGCGCATCAAAGCAGAGTAAGAAGCGATGTATATCACTTCTTCTCGCAAACCTTCTGCCGGAACGCGTACTTTATGTAAGCATTTGGCATCTTTTTTCGGTTTTGATTACTTTAACCGAGGTAAGATGGGCATGGGTGAGGTCTTAAACCTCTCTCATGATAATCCACTTCTTATTGTCGGTGAATATCATGGTAATCCAGGTAGTTTAGCTTTTTATGACGGACAAGGGTTCTGTACTCTTTCAATTTACATTTCCGTACTGGAAGCTCCTTCTGATTATCCAAAGAGATCTCATTCATTTCCTTTAATTGAAGGTGACAATGAGCTGGTACCTTTACTCAATGATCTGATAAATCCTGAAAATTCAACATCTTCAACAGTGTTGTCTCTTGTAATTTCAGGAAATCAGCTGGATTTCAAAGAAGGTGAGAAAGAACTTTTCAGTCTCAGGATGAAAAGCTACAAGGTATTTGAGGTTGATGACGAGTGCTGTTAACTTCGCATTCTATTTTTGAAACCCCTGCAGCTTCACGTATTTACAGATCACTTAAACCAGAGCTTGAAAGTCAGGTGACAGATCGTTCTTCTGTTTACATAAAAGTTGAAAATTCAACCCTCTATCTGGAAATACGGTCTGATGACCTTGTTGCCATGCGCTCGACTCTTAATACATGGCTGCGCCTAATACAGGTTGCATCCGAGACTGCAGACTGTCTCGTTTAATACGGGATAATTTCTGCAATTGTAACAATTATTCTGCATCAGATTCTCTCTTTCATTCCTGTTTTTGTATTAATGCACATAGAAACATTAAAATCACTTCAGGTTTATTGGTATGCCAGGTGAAACCAAATGAGTACGCAAATACCCCCACAGATACAGAACCAGCTTGCACAGTTGCAGCAGGTTCAGCAGCAGGCGCAGTCCCTTGCTATGCAGAAATCCCAGATCGAGTCCATGCAGAAAGAAGCTGAAATGGCACTTGAAGAGCTGGATAAACTGCCTGAAGATGTTGTAATTTTCCGCAGTGTAGGTGAACTGCAGATCAAATCAAGCAAGGAAGAATCTGTGTCCAAACTGAATGAAAAAGTAGAAACACTTTCACTCAGGTTACAATCCATTTCCAGACAGGAAGAAAGGATATCAAAACGTTTCACACAACTTCAGGAACAGATCGAACAGTCTATGGGGAACCAGGCACAGTAAGCCTGTTCTCTACTACTGATGACATGCCGGTATAAGCGCCGGCTATGTTCAGAGGTTTCCATGCGAGTTGAAGAAACGGAGTTTTACAATAAGCTTCTGGATTATAATAATATCCTTTATCTTTGCCATCGGAACGCCGATCCGGACGCTGTAAGCAGTGCATTTGCGCTATCTGAAGCCATCGGAGGTACAATAGGACTTGTTGATGGATGTAACCGGGTTGCTTCTCTTCTTATTGATAAACTTGACATAGACGTGGTCGAGAAACCTGATCCGTCAGAATATGATATTACTCTTGTAGTTGACACTTCAACCAGTTCTCAGCTTAATGACATTAAACTTGGCAAATACTGTGTGATTGATCATCACGCGACAACCGCTCTTATCGAAAATGCAGAGTTCTATTTGCATCGTCATGCAACATCCACTGCCGAGATGGTCTTTGATATTCTTGTATCAATGGGTGCACCTGTAATGCGCCGTACTGCTATGGGTCTGCTCACTGGAATAATAACCGATACCGGCCATTTTAAGCACGCTACACAGGAAACATTCAAGACTGTTTCTGAAATAATTGCCTGTAGTGGTGTTGAATATGCAGACGTATTGGAGATGATGGCAGCAACCCCGCAGGATATATCCATGCGTATAGCCATGTTAAAATGTGCTACCCGTGCAAACATTGAAAGGGTTGATGACTGGTTACTGGTGGATTCTCATGTGAATTCATTCGGTGGTGCAGCATCATCCATGTTCCTCAACATTGGCGCTGATGTGGCTCTTATAGGAACTTCCCGTGATGCAAATATCAGGGTCAGTGGAAGGGCTAAACGTGAAGCTGTCGCTGCAGGTGTCAATCTTGGAAAGATAATGGAAGATATTAGCCATAATTATGATGGTACCGGAGGAGGTCATGCGGGAGCTGCCGGAATTGATGTAGTTGCCGACATGGATACTATTTTAGGTGAATGCAAAGACAGGATACGTGGTATTCTCAAAGGCAAACCCAATCCTTCTATATGTGATTCACTGAATGATGAATGTCACGAATCTGAATAATCGATAAAGGGGCAATTAGATGATAGAATACTGGAACCCATTGATGGAAAGGATGCCAGTTGGTGAACTGGAGAAGATGCAGGAGAATAAACTCAGAAGTCTGGTTAACTATGTCTACCAGCACTCAGATTTCTACAAAAAGAGATTTGATGAAGCAGATGTCAAACCTGAAGACATCCAGACGCTTGCTGACCTGAAGAAATTACCTTTTACATACAAATCCGATCTAAGAGATACATATCCAACAGGAATGTTCTGTGTTCCCAACGAACAGCTCACACGTTTCCACGTGTCCTCAGGAACCACCGGGAAGCCAACTGTTGTAGGTTACACAAAGAATGATATCCATGCATGGAATACATCTCTTGCAAGAGCTCTAACCTCAATTGGATTGGGTCGTGGGGATATTATTCAGGTGAGTTATGGATATGGTCTTTTCACCGGTGGTCTTGGACTGCACTATGGTGCTGAAGAAGTGGGTGCCACTGTTCTTCCTACAAGTTCAGGTAACACTGAAAAACAGCTTGATCTTATGCAGGATCTGGGCAGCACAGCAATTGCCTGTACTCCATCTTACTTCCTCTTCATGAGCGAGGTTGCAAACCAGAACGGAATCAGCATACAGAATGACACCAGGCTTAAGGCCGGAATCTTCGGTGCAGAGCCATGGTCTGAGGAAATGAGGACAAGGATTGAGGAAGCAACAGGTATCAAAGCCTACGACATCTACGGTACTTCAGAACTCAGTGGTCCTCTGTGTACTGAATGCCAGTTCCAGGACGGTATTCATATCTGGGCTGACATGTTCCTTCTCGAAGTAATTGACCCTGCAACAGGTGAACAGCTCGGCGATGGTGAGCGTGGGGAGCTTGTAATCACAACCCTTGCAAAGGAAGCACTTCCACTTATCAGGTATCGTATTGGTGATATTACTATCATTAACAAGGAGCCATGCAAGTGTGGTCGTACACACCCACGTATCATGAGGGTACTTGGCCGTGCAGATGACATGCTTATCGTTCGTGGAATCAACGTGTTCCCTGGTCAGGTAGAGTCTGTACTGATGACCCTCCCTGAAGTTGGCGAGCATTTTATGATTATCGTAGACAGGGTGAATGAACTTGATACTATGACCATCCAGATAGAGATGACAGATGAGGCATTCAGTGACAAGGTCACTGATATCATTGGTCTTGAAAAGAAGGTTCAGGCTGCTCTTAAGAACGTGCTTAATCTGGCAGTTAAGGTCGAGCTTGTTGAGAAGGGGACCATCCCACGTTCAATGGGTAAAGCCAAGAAAGTGATAGATAACAGAAAGCTATAAACGCTTATGCAACATAACTTCTAATAAAAATGCAGGTGTTAATATGGAAGAAAAGATAATCAAGCAGATATCACTTTTCGCTGAGAACAAGCCAGGCCGCCTTGCTAATATTGCAACTAATTTCCGAAAGGCAGGTATCAACATAAGGGCTTTTACGATTGCTGAGGCAGGAGATTTCGGCATCATCCGGATGGTAGTTGACAAGCCTGACCTTGCACACGAAGTCCTTCATGATGCAGGATTCACAGTTTCCGAAACCAGTGTTCTTGGCATCGAGATGGAGGATGTACCCGGAGGTCTTGGTAAGATAGCTGATGTGCTTGGTGGGCAGAATATCAATATTGACTATGCCTATGCTTTTGTCACAAAGACTGAGCAGGCACTTCTTATTCTCAGGGTAAGTGACATCGAGGGGGCTATCAAGGTCCTTGACGGTGCAGGTGTAAAGCTCATCGATATGGCAGATATTCAGGAAATCTGATTTTCTGAATACTACTTATTTTATTTACCTATCTTGTTTTAAAACCATCACTCTTTTTTACTACACTTTTGTTTGCTACTTATTTCATATTCATGTTCTCTTCCGGTTTTCGCAGCCGTTGCAGGATCGGATCATTAAAACGAACCACTAATATTTTATATGACCTGTTGTCATTCCAATTGAAATGACGGATACTATCAATTCAAAAGGAGTTCACAAACCGGAGTGTAAACTCGGCGGTTCGCATACTACTATTATTGGTGGACGTGCAGGTAAAAAGATAGTGTCCATGTTGAGTCAACATCCTTCTGTCAAAAAAGTAATTCCTTCTGTAATTGCTGTAAAAGGAAAAGGTAATTCCGGCGGAAAACTTACTGCCAAAATCCAAAGACCAGATGACAGGGGAAACCTGCGACTTCTTCTTTCACATGGTACATCTTTCCAGGAACTGCGTATTGTCACGAATGTAGGCAGTTTTGAGGAAGGTGAAGACATTATGAAAGAACTTAATTCATTATTATCTGATATCTAAGGTGAAATCTATGTTCATTGGAATAGATCATGGTACAACTGCAATGCGCTTTGCTGCACTCTTTCCTGACGGAAATGTGCTGAAACTTGAGATTCCAAGAACTGAAGCTGCCGGGATGACAGAGTCCCAGCTTATATCCTCAATGGAAGATGCTTTTGGGATAAATTCTTCTGACATTTCTCTTATGGCTGTGACCTATTCCATGGGTGATGGTATAAAGGATATAGAGGACATAACCACTGTTGAGAATCGCGGTGTCAAAAGCATAGAAGGTGCAGGAAAGAAGACAGGTGGTGGCGGACTTGTTTTTGATTCTATAAGATCATCCGGCATTCCTGCAGTTGTAATTCCCGGTATCCATGAAAACAGTGATACAGACTCTCGTCTTAATATTTTCTCACATTCCACCAGTCCTGAAAAGATAGGAATTGCCTATCATGCATTTGCACTTGGATTCCATGATTTTGTTCTTTCTGATATTAGCTCCAACACCGTTACTGTTGCAGTTGCAAATGGAAAACTCATTGGTGCCATAGATGCCTGTATCTTTGCTCCGGGATTGCAACACGGTCCACTGGATGTGCAGGCTCTCAGGGATGTGGATGCAGGAAAAATAAGTGCAAATGAAGCATTTGTAAATTCAGGTGTTCTTAAACACACCTCTTTCTCAGATAGACATGAACTCATTAAAGCGGCAGCAGATGGGGATTCTCAGGCTGTGCTTGCCATGGATAGTGTGGCGCTCTTTGCTGCCATGGAAATTGCAGGAATGCAGCTTCTGATGAAGGACTATGGTTCAGTTGGTGAAGTTATCATCGAAGGTTCCGTAGGTGAAGTTCCTGATGTTGTAAAGAAGATAGAAGCTCATCTTGGAGTAAAGGCTCATGTTCTTGACAGGTGGAGTGCAGCCATTGGTTGTGCTGAGATTGCAAGAGATATTAATTCAGGTTCAAGTGAGATCCTGGGTCTTAAGGTCAATTTCAAAAATAAGTGATAAATAGTTTCCGTTTGAAATTTTAAATTATAAACTTAAAACTATAAATTATAAACTATTAGTTTTAAACAACAAATTTGAAACATCAAACGATCAGTGTTTTGTACACTTGCCTTCAATGTAGATTACAGAAACTCCTTTATTATCAAGTTTCTTTTGTATCATGTCCTGGATATTCTCTGAGCAAGCTTCTTTTCCTTCTAATTTCTGCAGCTCATCGATATTGATGCAGGTTGTATCGGGTACAAGTGCCTTTACGACTTCTTTCAGGTCCGGTGCACTCTGTCCGCCTGTCATTGCAGCAACATCATTCTGAAGTATGATTGCTAGGATATCAAAACCACTGTCTACTGCATTTATAAGTCCAATGATGCCAGAATGCGCAAGTCCGAAATCTCCGATGACTGCTATGCCCTTTCCGGGAAATCCGCAGGCTGTAGATATCGCACCACCAAGTGCAAATCCGGTGTCAACTGCGTTTAAAGGATCAGGTGCTGTACGTATGGAGCATCCCATATCTCCTGCAACCGGCTGAATATTGTGCAGTACATTGTAGAGTGGCATGAACGGACAATCGCTGCAAATAGGTCTTGAACCTCTATTAAGGATAGTCTGGATATCGATGTACTTTGAGAGTTCATCGTTATCGATGTTCTCGAAGGCAAATTCAACATGTTCTTTTTCTATTATCCCAAAAGGCAGATGTCCGGTTCTTTTTCCAAGAATCTTGCTGCAACATGTATTTATGTAAGATTCAATGAAAGGCTCGCTTTCTTCCACAACAAGTATGCGTTCATGTTGTTCTATGAAACGTTTTACAAGTTTCTCCGGCAACGGAGTCACCATTCCAAGACTCAGGTGTGAATAAGAAGAATAAACTAATTGTGTGGAAAGTATCTTGTCTACAATGAATGAAGAGTAGCCGGATGAGATTATTCCAACATTTCCTTCTTTGATCAAACAATGATTGAACCGTGAGTTTTCAGCTTCATGGATGAGGAGAGTTTCTGATTCAATATGGAAGCGCTGATGCTTTCCATGCATGGTAAGTTTCCAGATATTCCTGTCTAAAACCTTTCCTTCCTGTTTTACCTTTGAATTGATTTGTGATCGACTGACTTCCTGCTCTTCGTTCTCCAGTCGGTCAGTTATTCTCATAATTACGGGAACCTTTGTTTCCTCTGAGAGTTCAAAAGCCCGGTTAAGTGAATCGTATGCGTCCTGCGGTGTTGCAGGGTCAAAAGTGGCGGTCTCTGAAATTGCTCCGTAGAATCTGGAATCCTGCTCGTTCTGTGATGCTTTTGCTGCCGGGTCATCACCTGCAAGTATCACAAGTCCTGAGCCGATAGTGTGCATCATTGCTGTCATGAGCGGGTCGGAAAGCACATTCATTCCAACATGTTTTACCATTACCATTGAGCGGCGTCCGGTAACTGATGCACCCAATGCTGCTTCTAAGGCAGCTTTCTCATTGGTGAACCAGTGAATATCATAATTAGTAAACTCTTTCTTCTCAAAAAAGTAGTCTGCAACTGCAGTCATGGGATATCCGGCTACAGCAGTAATGAACCTTACATTGCTGTCAAGTGCTGCAAGGTAAATTGCTTCAAGGCCGGTTGTATCCTTTGTATTAGTCATAATTTGATTACTTGTTTATTCGATCTGGGCTTTCAGTTTAACTGAATCATCTGGTTGTGCGAACCATGCCAGCGCTGCAAGTGCACCAATGACTCCATTGCCATCAAGCCAGATGTCAACACCATTATCTTTTGCATACTGGAGGGCATATTCCTTTGTAAGCTCTCCACTGCGGCATTTAGTGCTGTACTCGTTGATCTTCTTTGCATCAAAGTCTGAGAGCACTACCATTCCCGTCTCATCTGAAACACTATATTTCAGGAGAGCTGCTTTCACGCTTTCAAGGAGTTCCTGTTTTGCATTCTCATCCACGCATCCGAATTCCAGTACTGTGGAAACACAGTTCTGGGTTCTTGCGGATACCGGGAACAATTGTACGAGTGAGTGTGATAGGTAAATAGACTCATTACAATCAAGTGCATTTGCCATATTATGAGTTAATGTCCAGGTAGCGCCTTCTTCTTTGGTGTCGGTGTCATCGATTCCAATGAGCACTCTTTCTCTTTTAGGAACTACGATAGTGCCTTTTGCAGCACGGCCACCGCCGGATTCGGTATAATTGCAGCGAAGTACGCCTTCAGCGAATGCCCTGCATTTTGTGGCACCCACTCCTCCTCCTCCAAGTCCTGCGTATGTAATATGGACTTCATCTCCTTCCACAATAACAGACTCAATTCCTGCTGCTGCAGTGGATGGTTTCAGTTCAAGGGTTGAAGTACCTGTCTTTACTTTGTATCTGATCATGTTCCCAATGGAACGTGTGTTCAGAATAAGCGGCGAGTGAGAATAATGGAACTTAGACCATGCAGCACCGCCATAACAGTTCGAATGCTCGATGACCTCAGCGTATTCGTTTTTACTGTCGCATATTGCGTATATGCCCCTGTATGGAGTGATATAGGGGTCACTAAGTTCAATCTCTTTCATTTGGGACTTAAATGCAAGTCAATACTTTAAATGTTTTGTTTGTCATGTGTTATCTTACATATCCTTCATCTTTCAGACTAACATATCTTCCATCACCGATAACCACATGATCCAACACATCGATACCAAGGAGCTTACCGCCTTCTACAAGTTTCTCAGTAACTGCAATATCCTCCCTGCTTGGTGTGGGATCGCCTGAAGGGTGATTGTGTGAAAGAATCACTGAAGCGCATGACTCCATAAGTGCTGCCTTGAATACTTCTCTTGGATGAACGATATTTGCATTCAGGCTGCCGATGGAAATTAGTTCCTCACGTATGACCTGATTCTTTGTATCGAGCAGAAGGGCTACAAGTCTTTCGCGCTTGTGTTCTCTCATTCCCGGATAGAGAATTGAATAAACATCGGCAGGTGATCTTATCTTTCTTTTAGGCTCATCGCTGAATCCTTCCAGCTTGCGGGCAAGTTCAAAGATGGCAGCTATCTGTGCAGCCTTTGCAGTGCCGATGCCATGAATTTTAGTGAGATTTGCGATATTTGCCTGGCTGAGCTGTTTGATATTGTATTCTGAGAAAATACGGCTGCACATGTTGATAACGTTCTCTTTCTGCGACCCTGTTCTAAGGATTATCGCCAGCAGTTCCGCATTTGAGAGTGTCTCAGGACCGTATTTCAATAGTCTTTCTCTTGGCCTTTCATCCATTGGCATGTCATGGATACTAATCTTGTAATCACTCATTGAAATGGCTACAAAATTCAAGAATATAAATTAATCGTAATTAATCTATTATAATTTACTCTTTATCTAAAAAATAGTTGCTATGAACGTGCAGGATACTGTTTGCGCTGTGTACTTATAGAATGACTCTCCATAATTCCCTTTATGAAAGTCATTTGTGTTGCAGGATATAAGAATTCAGGCAAAACAACTCTGGTTACCCGCCTTGTTGAAGCTCTTTCCGAACACGGGAAGGTTGGAACTGTAAAACAGATGCTTCATCACCGTTTCAATCCGCAGGACACTGATACGGGAAAACATTTCGATGCAGGTGCTGATCTGGTAGCGGCGATAACAGATACTGAGCTTGTAACCATTAAACGTGATCCTACTCTGGAGGATGCTCTGGACTCTCTTGCAGACAACGGAGCAGACTTTGCAATAGTTGAAGGTGCAAAAAGCAGTGATCTTCCAAAGATCTTCCTTGGTGAGCCGGAAGGCTCTGATGAGATCTCCAATATACTTGTCAAACTGCCTGTAAGATCTGAATGGCATATGGCTCCTCTTGTTGAACTCATCCATGATCAACCTGAATGGGTAACACTTGACTCTCTTATCAGAAAGGTGCGAGCCAATCCAAACATCCGTCTTTCAGGCGGTATCGCAACATTCACCGGAATAGTCCGCCGTATCAACAATAATGTGGAAACGACTGCCATAGATTTTGAAAAATATGACGGTGTTGCTGACAGAGCTATTGAAAAGATATGCATTGACATGAAACAAAAGGAAAACATAATTGATGTACTCATTCATCACAAAACAGGACTTATTAGATCGGGTGAGGATATCGTTTACATAGTTGTGGCTGCCGCTCACAGGCAGGAGCTTTTCCAGACACTTGTCGATTCACTTGAGCGTATAAAGGAAGATGTTCCTATCTGGAAAAAAGAGTACACCATTGAAGGTGATTTCTGGGTTCACGACAAGCTCTGAATTAAAATGGAAAAAAGCATTACAATAAATGGGTTGAGGTAGTTTTATCTGTTCTTCAGTCCCATCTGCTCATCTATTTCTTCGGCGATTTCTTCCAGTTCCTGGAATATGCGCTCGGAATCTTTTCTCATTTCCTGTACCGCAGCCTTAAGACTTCCTCCACGAATGTACAGTCCTCTTTTTTCTCTATAGATAAGTCCTGAATTGATAAGGTTCCTTATGTGGTGGTTCACTCTGGACTGGTTGACCTCAATACTCCTGGCTATGATATCTGATGATATTTTATCCTGGTTTTCTGCCAGCTGCTGAAGTAGATCGAGGACTATCTGTGTAGCAAGGTTTTCCGTATCACGGCCGGAAGATAATCCGAAACTGTCACAGAACCAGCGAATATCTTCTTCCAGTCTCTTTTCTCTGGGTTTTTCCAGATTTACGAGGATAATCTGCTGTGGCATAGTATTACTCTATTGAATTGCCTGTATATATAGCTTACTTGTATTTTATCGATATCATCTCGATAAAAACGATAAAATAGCTATTTTCTACAAAAGATTTAAATAGGAAATCCACAATATAATTGTTCAGTTAACAGGAGTTATCCTGTTCCTATCATGAAACAACAATTACAAAACAGAAAACAAACGGAACCGCCGGACGACCAAAAAAATCAGAATATCCATGAGAACAGGAGTGATAATATGAGATTTGGTTTAACAAAAGTAACGCCAGCAAGAAGTGGAGTATGGAATCCAATGGAAGAAATAGTGCAGATGCAGGATATGTTAAACAACATGTTTAAAGAGAGAAGTTTCGGGGACAGATGGTCAGAACCTGGAATTCTTGCACCTCTTGTGGATGTTAAGGATGAAGGTTCCGAATTACTTGTCACAACCGACCTTCCGGGAGTGGAGAAAGATGATGTTGACCTTGATGTCAGCGATAACATGCTGACAATATCTGCAAAGCGCAGTTCAGACAAAGAAGAAAAGGACGAAGGATACCTGCGCAGGGAAAGGACTTACAGTTCATTCTCAAGAACTGTGACCTTACCAAACACAGTCTCTGCAGAAGGTGCAAAGGCAAAACTCGAAAACGGTGTGCTTACTGTTACTTTGCCAAAGCTGCAGATAGAAGAAAACAAAAAGATACCCATCGAATAGATGGGTCCATACATGAGTAACATTCCTGCATAGCTGGGGCAATGGCCGCTTGCTATCAGGTTTTTTATTTACTCATTCCGGGTTCAGACATGACCCCGAAAAACGTGTCAAAAAGGATTTAACTTAGAATCAAAAAATAATAAATGGGAAATGTCAATCCCGGGGAGTTTATAATATGGATCTTAATCGTTTCACACAAAAAGCCCAGGAAGCTATCCAGGGTTCAAGTACAATTGCTGCAAGATACAGAAACCAGCAGATAGACTGCGAACACATGCTTCTTGCATTGCTGGAACAGAGTGGGGGACTGGTAACAACCTTACTTCAGAATATGGAAGTTCCGGTGGACCGCGTAAAGGAGAAAGTTGAGTCTCAGCTTGCAGGTCTTCCTCAGGTGTCAGGGCCTGGCGGCGATCAGGTATACATGACTCAGACCATGAGGCGCGTCCTTGATGCTGCTTCACAGGAAGCCGGCAAGATGAAGGACGAATATGTAAGTGTCGAACACCTCCTGCTTGCAATGGTGGAAGAAAAGGACAACCAGTGCGGTAAAATACTTGCAAGTGAAGGCGTTACACGTGACAGACTTCTTGAAGCGATAAAGCAGGTAAGGGGGAATAGAAGAATAACTTCAGAGAATCCGGAAGACACAATGGAACCATTAAAGAAGTACGGTATAGACTTCACAGAACTTGCAGCTCAGGGTAAGCTTGATCCAGTTATCGGAAGGGATCAGGAGATAAGGCATTCAGTTGAGATACTTTCACGCCGCAGGAAGAACAACCCTGTACTTATCGGTGAAGCTGGTGTAGGTAAGACTGCAATTGTCGAGGGTCTTGCACAGCGTATTGCCAAGAAGGATGTTCCTGATGCCATGAAAGACAAGCGTATCATTGCCCTTGATATGGGTGCATTGATAGCCGGTGCCAAGTTCCGCGGTGAGTTCGAAGAGAGGCTCAAGGCTGTACTTAAGGAAGTTGCAGATTCCGAAGGTCAGATAATTCTCTTCATTGATGAGATCCACACAATCGTAGGTGCAGGTGCCACAGAAGGTGCAATGGATGCAGGAAACCTCCTCAAGCCAATGCTTGCACGTGGTGAGCTTCACTGTATCGGTGCTACAACTGTTGATGAATATCGTAAGTACATTGAAAAGGATGCTGCACTTGAACGCAGGTTCCTGCCGGTATTCGTTGAGGAGCCAACAGTAGAGGACACAATTTCCATCCTCCGTGGACTGAAGGAGAAATATGAGGTACACCACGGTGTACGTCTTAAGGACTCTGCACTTGTGGCTGCTGCGATCATGAGTCACCGCTACATTGCAGACAGGTTCCTTCCAGATAAGGCGATTGACCTTGTAGACGAGGCTGCTGCAAAGAAGAGAACTGCAATTGACAGTAAGCCTGCAGAACTTGACGAGGCTGACCGTAAGATCATGCAGCTTGAGATCGAGCGCGAGGCATTGAAGAAGGAGAAGGATGCTGCTTCAAAGGATCGTCTGGAAATTCTTGAGAAGGAACTTGCTGATATCAGGGCTGAATCCGATGCAATGAGAGCAAGATGGGATCGTGAAAAGGAAGCGATTTCAAAGCTTGGTTCACTGAAGCAGGAGATAGAGGACACGAAGATCCAGCTTGAACTTGCTGAGAACGACAACAACCTTGAGCTTGCTTCCAGACTCAAGTACGGAACTCTCATTCCACTGCAACACCAGTATGCTGAAGAGGAAAAACTGCTTCAGGATATGCAGGGTGAGATGCTTCTTAATGAGGAAGTCGGCGAAGAGGATATTGCCGATGTTGTCAGCCAGTGGACCCACATACCTGTAACAAGGCTTATGGAAGGGCAGCGTGAGAAGCTTGTGCACTTTGAAGACAACCTGCACAACCGTATCATAGGTCAGAGTGAAGCTGTAAAGGCAGTTGCAGATGCGGTTATACGTAACTACGCAGGTATCAAGGACCCAAGGCGTCCGATTGGAAGTTTCATCTTCCTTGGTCCGACAGGTGTCGGTAAGACCGAGCTTGTAAAAGCCCTTGCAGCAGAGTTGTTCGATGATGAGAACAACATGGTGCGTATTGACATGTCCGAGTACATGGAAAAGCACACCGTTGCAAGGATGATCGGAGCACCACCCGGTTATATCGGACATGATGAAGGTGGACAGCTCACAGAAGCAGTACGCAGAAGACCATATTCAGTTGTACTCTTCGATGAGATCGAAAAGGCGCATCCTGATGTGTTCAACGTCATGCTTCAGATACTTGATGACGGTCGCCTGACCGATTCCAAGGGCAGGACCGTGGACTTCAAGAACACGCTGATAATCATGACATCCAACATCTTCGCAGGAGATCTTACAGAAGTCCTGAAGTCCGAGGAGGATGCACAGGATGTGGATTACAACATACTGCAGATGCGTGCAATGACCGAGCTTGGAAAGTATTTCAGGCCGGAGTTCCTCAACCGTGTTGATGAGATTGCTCTCTTCCATGCACTCAAGCCTGAAGAACTTGTCAGGATCGTTGACATCAAGGCTGCCGATCTTGTAGAGAGGCTTAAGGACAAGCGTATCAGTCTTGAGCTTACAGATGCAGCAAAGGCATATCTGTCAAAGGCAGGATACAGTGAAACCTTTGGTGCAAGGCCACTTAAGAGAGTCATTCAGAACGAGGTCGAGACAAGGATTGCAAAACTCATTGTTGCAGGCGACGTGCCGGAAGGTTCAACAGTGGTCGTTGACAGCAATGGTGCAGAGCTTACTGTGGATGTTCGGTCTGCGGAATAAAGACAAAAGTCACAAAAACAGTTTCCGGTTGCAATTAAGCAACCGGTAAATCACTTTTTTAATCTTATTTAATATCTTAAAATCCAAGTGCCATTCTAATGAGCACTATAAATCCAACAAACAGGTCAAGTACTATCAGTCCTCCAATAACCATTCCACCCAGTTTCAGGTATTTAGTGTCAAAGTCAAGTATTGACAGTGCATTCTTCACTGAGTCCATGGTGTCATTGGCTTTCTCCACGGTTCCTTTAGCTTCCTCTATGGTCGCGTTGACATTATCAAGCAGCAGGTCGATGCGAGGCTGTTCCTCTGTCCTGACATTTTCCAGTACTCCGTGAAGTTCATCCAGTGTCTTTGGAATGATTCCCGGTTCCTCGACCCACTTGTTTGAAAGGAGTTCATATTTCTTCTCCATTTTGAGCGATTGTCTGAAATAGAACGCTTTCTGTGCCTTCATCAGGTCGTAATTGCGCTGGTATCCATCAAATTTTGTACTCAGTGATGCTGATATCTTTGCACCGTAAGGCTGTATCATGGACATTGAATTGCCGGGTGATTTCTTGATGGAGGTTGCAAGTCTGGCAACGTTTGCTGCAGATATGCTTGCTGTTGCTTTCTTTGCCACAGCTGAACTTGCGGTTGTACTTGCAGTTTCGACATTGCTAGCTGCAGTTGCTCTTATTGTTGGTTGTGAACTTGAAAGGCTTCTTACAGTTCTTTCATTTATACTTGCGTCAACAGTTCTTATATTGTCTCTTGCAATCTCTGTTCTTCCGACACTTTCACTTACAGTTATGTCTTTATCAACAACATCTGCAACACTGATGTTGTCTTTTATTGAATCGGCAATGTTTATTGTATCAACAATGTTTGCAGCACTGATGACATCGTCAAGTACGCTGCTTGCATAGATGTTATCTTTCGGAACGCTGATCTTGCCTGCAGCTATCTCAAACTTGTTTACCGGATGTACTTTTACGATTTCCCCCAGTTGTGCAGTTACCGTATCTTTCCTTGAGATGAGTCCCTGATAGTAGAGTTTGTCAATCTGGATCATATCCAGCTGGTCCCTGATTGATGGACTGAGTTCAGCTATTGAAACAGGAACTTTCTTCTTGGTGACAAAGAGTTTCTTAACTTCTTGAAGGACTTCTTCACTCACATCCAGATTGTCATCAAGAGATGCAAGTATGTCCTCGATCATTGGTTGTTCGATAGTGTTGAATCTTTCAAGAGTTTCCTTGGCGTTATAGATGCCTGTGGTAAGAACTCCTGGTTCCTGATAGAATATGTCGTGAATTTCCTGATTCACGCTGGCAAGCTTTGCCATAAGCTGGAATTTTTCCATTACATCACTGAGATTGGATATTATGTCCCAGAAATTAAAATCAAAGTTGCCTGTATTACTGACTCCTTTCTCTTTGAGCTTGTTCTCAAGACGTGTTTTTTCCTGTCTCAACGAATCAAGTCTTGCTTTTTCCTCGTCCCAGAGATCAGCTTCACTTCTTGGTGTCAGTCTCTGGATGGTAAGAAGCTCTTCTGCCTCTTTCAATGTTGAATTCAACTGCTCGCCTACAGCCTGTATGGTCGAACCGATGACTGCAATCGCCATACCTGCTTCTTCAGCTGCTCCTCCAATATCATCCGCTGCGTTTCCTGCCTGGTAGATAGCCTTTCCAGCTGTGTATAATCCACCCGTTGCTACTCCTAATACCACGTCATACCATGCCATATCTATTCCTCCTGTCCTCTCCCTGATATCCTTCCGAAGTGATGACTCAGTTTACATGCACCACTATTTTACAAAGAGTAAACCCACAAATATCCTGTTTCCACTCCGAAAAATCAGGACTCTGTTAATTTTATGTATGGGATATAATATATGCTTTACCTATATTGGATGGTATATTAATATGGCAGATATTTTTCAAAAAGTATTCAGAAATTAAAACTCACTTTTTTTCCCTTTACCCAGAGTTCTTCAAATTTATCTTTCAGTTTTGCCGCATATTCTTTATCGTACACTTTTAGTTCGCCAAATATTTTATCAGGAATTAAGGGGTCAGGAATTGGTATGTGTGTTATATATTCATCAATAAGTCTGAAATCATAATCACAATCTAAAGCCTTTGCATCGATGTTCTTTTTGATCATTTCTTTATCAAGTGGATCTTTGATATGTTCAAACCGGTTTTTTAATAAATATGTAAACATCTCTTCCGGGAAAATAATTTTAATCTTAATTCCTTTTTTTGCAGCTTTGACAAATTCGTCAACAACGGTAGGCATAAATGTGCTGGGTTCAATAGTTTTATCTTTACAAATTAACTTTGACATTTTTGCCGGTTTTACATGCAATATCTCGGTTTCAACTTCATCAAGCATATTCTTGATGTTTTTAATGATGTCCTCTTCACCAATGGAGGTGGCCCAGAACTGAAGTTCCGTATGTTCAGGTTGGGTCATATCGCAGAATTTGGATTCAAGTTCCGATACTTTCAGTTTGAAGTTCTCCAGTTCATTCTTTGTTTCCTCTTCTTTTTTGGTGTAAAGGTTGTTCAAGGCAATAGATGGTTTAACTGCTCTGTATTTACGGGGTCTTGACCTCTGGAATTCAACCAGTCCCATATTGTTCAGGTTTGAAAGAACTTCATAAATCTTTCCAACAGGTATGTCAGATTTTCGTGACAATTCCTGTGCTCCGGTAACTCCTTCTTTTAGCAATGTTGAGTATGCAGAGGCTTCGTATTTTGTAAGCCCAAGATCTCTTAATGATCCTTCATTGTCCATGTTATCACGTTTTATTATTCTAGTTCAAAAGTTGTATATTACAGTTTCTTTATTAAAACAACTATAAAGATGTTTTTCCTGGTAAGATTTATATTCCATGCGCTCGTAGTCATACTCGACGATATATAGTCAGGTATTTGTAGCATTCAATTACTTTGCAAGGTGTTTCAAAATGAAACAAAAATTAGATGTATTTCCTAAGATGTCTTCAGTTGATATATTAAAATCTCATATTGAAGAGATTTCTGTTAAATGTCTTGATAACAACTGGATTCATGAAAACAAGATTGATTTGAATTCATTAATGGAAGATAAGCATTATGAGTCGGATTTTAAAGTTTCTTCCAGGCATTTTTACAACAATCAGAGGTGAATATTGTTTCAATATAACTTATTATATGTTTTTTCCAGAGTGAAAGTCTTATATATTGATCAGTATATACAAAGTTAAAATCATCCTAAAGTCTTTTTATCAAGCATTTGTATGTTTTATAAAACACTCTCCTGTATATGTTATAGTTATATTTCTATTATACAAGTATGTTTTTCTATGCTCTGAACTAGTATGTAAAAAATCTATTCTGTCTATTTATCGCAAGGTTTATTTACTAATAATGCTGTACATATTTTTGTGTACCATCAACAACATGCAATGCGTGTATGTTAGTACCACCCTATCCAACCCCCAACGAGGCATCCTTTGCAGGATGTCTCAACCCTGTTCTTTATTTGTTCTAAAAATAGGTCAATCAATATGCTGTTTCGGAAAATTGTTACTCAATACACTTTTCACTAGTTTATTACAGGGTAAAATCCTTATATAGTAAACTGGATATTTATCGTCATGTTAAAACAACTCGCGCAGAGTTTTTTTGTATTAATAATAAATCACAAGGAGTGTTTATCATAAAAAACATCTTTCAAAAACTGGGTGTTTTCATAGAAGACAATACAATTCCAATAATTATGATCGCACTGCTTCTGATAATCATCTCTTTTCAGGGTGCTCAGTTAATTGGTATGGCATCTGGTACGGATACGTTTGTTGATAAAAGCTCAAAACTGTATCAGAATTATGACCATCTATACCTGAATCTTTTTGGTACTGAGTCCATTGTGGTAATGGTTGAAGGTAGTGATGTTACGGACCCTGAGCTTTTAAAAGCTCTTGACAGGGCTTATCTTTCTGTTCAGAACATACCAGGTGTGGTGGAAGTAACTTCTCCCTCGACTGTTCTTAAAGAAGTAAATTATCAGATGACTGGCAGAAGTGTGATTCCGGATGACCCGGAAACGATCGATGGGATAATTGCTTCATCAATGCCAAGTGCTCTTATGCCTGATGACACGCATGCTATAATGTCTGTTGTCATGGAAGGTACTGCATCGGATTCAACTCAGGAGGACATTCTCAGGGAAACTGAGACTTCAATTGAGCTTGCAAATTTCCCTGCTGATTATAATGTTATTGTCACAGGTGAGCCAGCATTCATGATTGCAATGAATGATGAGATGAACTCAAGTATGGGACTATTGCTGGGATTGTCTGTTCTTCTGATGATAGTGGTACTATATCTGGTGTTCAAACATGTCAGATGGAGACTACTTCCACTTCCAATTGTATTGGTAGGTATAATATTCACCTTCGGTGCAATGGGTTTCCTTGATATCCCAATGTCAATGGTATCAATGTCTGCATTCCCTGTTCTTATCGGACTTGGTATTGATTATGCCATTCAGTTCCATAATAGGATAGAAGAAGAACTCGCACGTGGTGAATCTGATGAAGAGGCTGTTATTGATACTATAAAGCACACCGGTCCGGCAGTATTGATCGCACTTATTATCACAGCTCTTGGATTCTTCTCATTGTTCACATCCACAGTTCCAATGATCCAGGATTTCGGGAAGCTTCTGATGATAGGTATTGTTATGTGCTTCATTGCATCCTTGTTCCTGGGTGTCACAGTGATCTATGGTTTCGACAAGCTTTCCAAGAAGAATATACTTGCCAGACTTGGTCTGAAAAAGAAAACAGCACACCATGAAACTCATGCTCATGCCATTATTAATGAAGAACATGAGCCGGACTTCCTTGAAAAGGCTTTGAAGGGAATTTCTACATTTTCTATGAGAAACCCGGTCCTTATATTGTCAATTGCAGGTTTACTGTGTATTGGTGGTCTTTATGCAGATAATCTTGTAGGTATTCAAACAGATACTGAAACTTTTGTTCCACAGGATATGCCCGCTCTTCTTGATCTCGCACATATGGGTGAGATACTTGGAGGAGATGATCAGCTAAATCTTATCATAAAGACGGATGATAATGCTGATCCGGAACTTCTGGAATGGATCGATGAATTCTCTGAACATGAAGTTGCTGGCAGAAGTCACATACAGGAAGCTTCGAGTATCGTAGATATTGTAAAAGCAGCAAATTCCGGTGAGATCCCGGATAGTTCTGAAGAAATACAGGCTATTTATGATCAGCTTTCTGACACTCAGAGAGATGCTTACCTAAATGGAAATTCAATAACCATGCTTAACTTTAACATTGGCAATGCAATGAGTGAGCTTGGTCTTGAAGGAGTCGAAGCTCTTTCAAATATTGTGGAAGAGGATCTTAAATGGATGGCTCCGCCACCCGGTGTACATGTAACAATAACCGGTCACTCTATGGTTTATGTTGCGGTAATATCTGCTCTGACCTCAGGCAGGGTCTTCATGACAATGCTTGGTATCGTGCTGGTATTTGGAGGTCTGCTGGTAATCTATAGAGATATGCTCAAAGCTCTCACACCTGTTCTGACCATGGTTGTGGTTGTGGGCTGGTCTGGCGGACTCATGTACTATACAGGAATGGAATATACTCCAATGACTGCAACACTGGGTGCATTGATCCTTGGTGTTGGTTCGGAATATGCGATCCTTATGATGGAGCGTTATTTTGAAGAAAGGGACAAAGGTGCAGATCCGGAAGCAGCAATGCAGGAAGCAAGTGTCAAGATTGGAAAAGCTATTGTAACATCCGGTGCAACCACTGTTTTTGGTTTCTGTGCGCTTATAGCTTCACCATTCTCAATTACCAGTAATTTCGGAGTAATCACGGTAATGGATGTAATACTCGCACTACTTGCAACGTTTGTAATTTTCCCTCCTATCATAGTTTCACTGGATAAATACAGGGAAAAAAGGAGACACTTCCTAGAATCACACAATAAGTCCGGTTCAGGCGGAAGTAATATTTTAAAAAGCATTCAGGAGGCAATTACCAATGAATGTGAGATATAGTAATATAAGTGGTTTTAAAAAATATACTAGTCTTATGGTGGTATGTATTCTGCTTTCTATTGCTTTTGTAGCTTCAGTACCTTCTGTGGCCGCAAAAGAATACTTGCCTCCTACTTATGAATATACAAATAATTTCTACAACTCTTACGGTGAGCCTTCAATTTCGGCTTCCGTGCTTGGTGATACAGAATTCGATAGGGGAGAAACTGCAACTATTGAAGTTGTCCTTGCAAATCGTGGTGTGATATATGGTTTCAAGGCAGACAAGAGTGTAGGTACTTCAGAAACAGAGCATCAGCTTTCACTTGATGAATTGCAGTATGAAACCATGAGGACAACTGCATATGGTATCAAGGCAAGTCTTGTTTCTCCAACGGATATGATAGATATCGATCCTGAAACAAACAGTCACACTCTGGATGAATTATATCCCGGGGTTTTACCTGATGATCCAATGGAATTCACTGTAACCCTGTCAGAGGATATTCCGGCAGGTGTGTATATACTGGAATTACCTCTGAGCTATGAATATCAGAGTGAGGTAAGGATGACTGCAGGTGAATCTATAATCCTCGGTGAGCCGGATCTTGACCACACAAGTATTTACACGAATGTGGAAACGACTCTTCAGATACCTATTATTGTTAAACCTGCAGCAAAGTTCGAAGTAACGAATATTACAGGTACTCTGGTATCAGGCGGTACAAGTGTTGTGAATGTAACATACACCAACACTGGTGAACTTACTGCTGAAGATGCTATTGCAAGGATAGTTGCAATGAAGCCTCTAAGTTCTGAACGTTCAACTCGTGCTCTTGGTACAATGGAGCCCGGTGAAAGCAGAACAGCTACTTTCACAATCACTTCTGATGTTGGTACACTCGCAAAGAGCTATGGTATTGACAGTGAGATCAAATACATCGATGAAGATGGTGACGATGCTTTCTCAACAAGTATGAAAGTAAGTCTGCCGCTTGAGGAACCTGAAAGAGAACTTAATGTAACAGGATTGGCCCTTGCTGGCATTTTTGTGATAATAATTGTATTGGTTGTTAAAAATAAAAGGAAAAACGCGTCTGATAACAATTAAGAGGAATTCTTATGATTAAAAATATTAACTTTAAAACGGTGGTTTCAGTATCATTGATCCTCAGCTTGCTCTTTATAATGCCTGCAAGTGCTGATACCATGTCCACAATGGATCTGGAACTTCCTGATTTCTTCAATTTTGATGAGAACTATTACACAGTTTATGGTGGTCCGGATGTATCTGCCACCCTGGTAGGAGATAATGAATATTCAAGAGGCGACGATGTCACTCTTAAGGTCAACCTGATGAACAAAGGTGTCATTACAGGTTTTAAGTCCGAAGAGGATAATGACCCGTTATCAGAACTGGATCAGAAGATCCAGCAGACCGAAATGGGATATGAAGCACAGAGAACAACAGCAATCGGTATTGTTGCGATCCTTACTTCCGATGATCCTAATGTAAGGGTAAAGTCCGGTCCGCAGGAAGCAGGAACCCTTTCATCAGGTGAACAGACATCTGAGCCGCTTGAGTTCAATATTGAGATTTCAAAGAATGCACCAGCCGGTGAATATCCACTTAACCTGACTCTCTACTACGGTTATCAGGAAAATGTCCAGATCAACGGTGACAATGAAACTGATCTTGGTATCACTAATATGGAAGTTGGTCTCTGGTATGCAGTAGGCCAGCAGATGGATCAGGTGAGTGTCATTGTTGATGAAGAGGCCGACTTTGAAATTACAAACGTCACTGGTGAACTTGTTCTTGGTGAAGAAGGCATAATCCATGTGATCTACAAGAATGTTGGCGAAGAGGCTGTCAAGGACGCAACTGTAAGAATAAGTGCAGACGATCCTTTCAGCACAACCGATGACCAGTCATTCATAGGTTCACTTGAACCTGGGGAGTCTGCAGAAGCTATCTTTAAGCTTAAGGTAGACGAGACCGGTGTTGCAAAGACATATGCGATCAACAGTGAAGTCAAATACGAAGATATGGATGGTCACAGCCAGACTTCTGATACTGTGAAGATCACAACAGAAGTTCTGCCAGTAGGATCATCAGGTTCTGGCTCAGGAGCGTATGTAGGTATTGTTGTAGTGCTTATCGTTGTAGTTGTGGCTGCAATTGGTGCTAAGAAATTCCTTGTGAAAAAAGAAGAAGATAACTGATCTTCTTCTCTTTTTATAATCGGGGGCAATATTTATGATTTTCACATCTCTTCAGAATCTTGGTTTTACTTCTTATGAAGCAAAGGTTTACGTGGCTCTTGTCAGGAATGAGAATGCAACAGTTTCAACGTTGCATGATGATTCCGGGGTTCCGAATTCAGCAATTTATGGTGCTTTGAAAAAACTGGAAAAACGAGGAATAATCGAATTCCAGAATACAAAACCAATGCGTTACAGGTGTATTCCGCCCGAGGATGCCATGGCCAAGTTAAAGAACGATTATTCAGAGGAATGTGATATTGCCTTTGAAAAACTAAATGATATATATGGTGAATCTACAACAGAAACAACTGAAGAACTTATCTGGAACATCAATGGTGTTAGAAATGTTACTTCTAAAGTAATCCAGATGATGGAAGCTGCAAAAAAGGACATTCTTATATTGGCTTCATCAACACCTTTCAGGACAATTGCAGAAAACCATGCATCCCTCAAAAAAGATTATACTACTATAATAGGTGTCATGAACAGGAAAGCCGGTGAAGAAGGCATTAGTGTAAGGGTCATAAGTTCCTGTGAGGATGAAGCAAAGAAGATCAAGAATCTGGTTCCCCTGGCAACTGTACGTGTAAACTCCATTGAAGAAGCCGATTCAAAAATGAAGAGTTTTGTTATTGTTGTTGATAATTCTGAAATGCTTGTTGATATACTGAAAGATGGAGATGGAGATGCCGATCTGTCTGCAGTATGGACTAATGGTGCAGAATTCTCTTCTGTAATTTCCCATCTTTTAAGCGCTAAATGGGAAATCTCTGAAAAATATGTGATATGAGGTTTTAATCTTGTTACTCACTAAACGCAATATTAAGGTTCAGCTTATAATTTCCGCTGTTTTTATGATATTGGCAATTATTCCTGCATCTGCAGTTTATAGTGTTACATTTGATCCAGTTGCACAATCAAATTATGTATCAACTACTGGCTCACTTGAATTTTCAGTATCAACAGAGGATTCTTCCAATATTATGTGGTTACTGAATAATGTAATTGTAAAACAGAGTTTTTCATCCACTTCTTCATCCTATTCATTCTCTGAAGCAGAAGCTGGAACTTATAATTTAACAGCAGTTGTATCAGGTTCAACTGATGTATCGAGTAAAATATGGACTGTAACTGTCGCTCCTGCATTCAATATTTCATTTTCACCAGATGAAATGGTTATAAGTTCAAGACTTGACCGAGAACCTGTTTTCAGGGCAAATGTAAGTGAAGAATCTGATGTTGTCTGGTATGTCGATGATGATGAGGTAGCAAGTTATACTGGTATTTACAACAGCAGTTATATTCCTGATGTCTCAGGAACTGGAAATTATAGTATTGTTGCCTATATTTCAAATCCTAATGGGAGCATCGAAAACCAGTGGTATTGGGTAGCCACTCCAACCCCATCTCAGATTATCTCTGGTGGAAGCGGAGGTAGTAGTTCATCAGGTTCTGTTTCTTCCGGTGAGGATTACAAGAATATTCTTGTGAAAGAAGTAAGCATGCAGATACTCAATAAAAATGTACTTACTAAGTTTACATTCAATGAAGTGAGTAATCCTATAAGCTCTCTTGAGTTCACTTCATCTGTCAACGCAGGGTATGTACGTATGTCACTTGAGGTATTGAAGAATCATTCTTCATTTGTGTCAGAAGACCCGGATGATGAGGTTTACTGTTATGTGAATATCAACCCTGACAGGACAGGTCTTGATAACAAGATAAGTAATACTCGTATTTTTTTTAACGTCAGTCAGCAGTGGCTTGATGATAACGATATTGATGCTGATTCTGTACGTCTGAATCTGTTTAGCAGCTACGGCTGGAAAACTTTCCCTGTAAAGATTCTGGAAGGCTCAAATTCATCGGATAATTCTAATTCAAACATCACTTTTGTTTCAACAACTACTTGCTTTGGCAATTTTGCAATAACCGGAAAGGTGAACGGAAGTTCAGAGGATGATGTGGTAGTTATCGATATGGGCAGTGATTCTTCTAAGACTTCTTCAGGTGCTGATCCTGATCCCAAAAAAGAAGAGGATGCTTCTAATTCAGAAAATGCATTTGATTCCGTACTTAGATCCATGAAAGAATTATTTATAAAAAGAAATCCTGTAAATACTTAACATTTTACAGGGAGAATAAATGTGGCACTGACAACTAATTCTAAGGTATGGAGCATAATGCTCATAGTATCCTTATTCCTTACAATTTTCTTTGTTGTGCTGTTTCACTTTGAGGATATATTCATCGTTCTGATAATAGGAAGTATACTTGTACTCCTGACTGATAGTATTCTTATAGAGTTTAACCGGCATTTTGGTCATAAGTCTCTCTGGGCAAGGAGAATCTATGCTGTATCTCTTATTGTAATTGGCGTATTGCTGGTATCTCTATTAATGATAGGGCAGTTGTCAGACATGAATTCTCTTGTAAATTCTCAGGAGGAGTATGAAACAGGTATTTCAAGTATCTTTTCTACTTATGGTTATCTCCTTTCTTCACAAAATAATGCTAATATGGGTCCAATAGTTGGCGAAGCTCCATCAGGTGCTCCTTCTGGGAATGTGAGTGGAAACATGAGTGCAGCTGCCAATGGAAATATGGCTGCAGGTCCCCTGGTATCCAGTACGGACATGCAGTCAATTGGAGATTATATCTTCAGTTTCTTCTCTTCATTGATTTCAAGGTTATCGTATTTTGTATTCACCGGCCTGCTGATAATACCAATGATGTTCCGTCTCTATTTTTCAAAGAAGAACGTAATAGCTTCTGAGATCGTTAGTTTTTTCCCGGTAAAATATCAGGATTGTGTATCCTCTTCAATGCTGGATATTGGAAAACGGCTCCGGGATTATTTCTCTGCAAAGATTCTTGAAAGTGTTATTGTAGGACTTATCTGCTGTGTCGGTTTTTATCTTGCCGGAATCAACGGATGGTTCTTTTTAGGTGTACTTGCAG
Source organism: Methanolobus sediminis (assembly GCF_031312595.1). NCBI lineage: Archaea > Methanobacteriati > Methanobacteriota > Methanomicrobia > Methanosarcinales > Methanosarcinaceae > Methanolobus > Methanolobus sediminis. Next base: position 2,202,996 of record NZ_CP133592.1, read on the forward strand.
GTTTGCTTAATATAGTACCTTACATTGGTCCTGTGATTGGTGCGATTCCTGCTATAATAATAGCTTTTATTGTAAGCCCGACAACTGCACTTTATGCGATAATAACAGTTGTGATTGCCCAGCTTGTGGACAACCTCTATCTTATTCCGTATATGATCTCAGGTAAAGTGAATGTGAATCCGTTGTTAAGTATTCTGCTGACTCTCATATTCGCGGATATGCTTGGTGCTCTGGGTATGATACTTGCAATACCTGTGTATATTATTTATAAAGTGGTGTTGACTGAGTTTTACAATGAACTGAGAAAGATATATCCGGATGAGTATGATGCTTGATTATGTTTTTTGTTAATACTAATGCATAATATTTTTTTGAAGATGTTCACGGGCGTTAAATATTCATGCCTCTGTCAAGCGATTTTTCGCTTCAAATGGTAAGCTTGATATACCAGTTGTGCGTAATAAGTGCACATCCGAAAAATAGATCTTTTTCTTTACAGGAGATTCCCTATGAACAACGAAGATATCCAGAAATATGGTAACGAACTCAAAGAAGTACTTCAAATGACCACGTCTCCGGTTGCCGTGCATCTTGTAGGAACCGATGAGGAGATCCCTGCTGACATTCCACATATCGGTGAGACAACCAGGCACTGTCAGATGGTCGACAACGTAAGAAGGCTTGGTACCCAGTTCTATTCAACACTTGATGACCAGATGTGCAAGGGTGGCGCATCCGTAATGGGACTTACAGAGATGAGTCCAAAGCTCAAGTCCGGCGAGGTCTATTATAACCTCAATCACTTTGCATCTCTTGAAGCTGCAAAAGCAACTATGGACAGAGTTCCAATGGTGGAGGCAAATTCCATCAAGGCTGTACTCTATGCTCCTCTTGAGAAGGCAACTTTCATGCCTGATGTTATCCTTGTCATTGCAAAGCCAAGGATAGTTATGGAGCTTTCACAGGCCCTGCTCCAGAAGAATGGCGGACGTGTGAATGCAGGATTTGCCGGTAAACAGAGTGTCTGTGCAGACGGTGTTTCATATCCATATCTTACAGGTGAGGCTGGTGTTACTATCGGTTGCAGTGGCAGCAGAAAGTACACTGAGATCCAGGATGAGGAAATGATCATGAGCGTACCTGTAGACATGTTGCCTGCTCTTGTAGAATCTGCAAAGGCCATGTTTGGCACATACGCCTGTTAATCAAAAACAAATGTTCAGTACTTTTGGGTACTGGATACTTTTTTACTTTTTCTTATTTAATTTCAAAGCTCGATTGAATATCCGGCAAATATTTTCCGGAACTTTTCAGGATACATTTTTCTTATAACATCCTTATGGGATGTACAATGTCCTGCTCCGATAAGTTGCATATCTTTGAATGAGCCATATTCCTGACTATCATGCAACCCTCCGATTATTCCGTCCATTTTACCAAAAGAAGATGCAGCTTCCAAAATTAAGAGCAGTCCAGGATGGGCACAACCTGTGAGGACGTAATTTCCGGAATCGCATTCCAGGATCAGGGAGTGTTCTTTTATGCCGGTGCCTTTTTTTTCTAATTCACCAGTTGTGTAAATTTTATCGCAGATTTCCTGTGGGGAAGCTACCCCGTACAGTTTCCTTTTTATCCGCGAGGTGATCTCCTTTTTAAGGCGTGGGGAAAATCCGGATGGGACATACACGTCAACATCCGGATTTATGTTAAGGAAAGTTGTAACTCCTCCAATGTGGTCCCAATGTTGATGGGAGAGTACAAGTGTATCAATGTTCTGCGGGTCAATTGCTAATTTTTCCATGTTTTCAAGAAGCAGGTGTCCGTCCCAGCCGGTATCAAACAGTATATTGTTTGATTCGGTTTCTATCAGGCAGGCAAATCCCCAGCCACATTTCAGACCTTCTCCTGCATCATTATCATAGACAATTGTAAGTTTCATACCGGAACCTCAGTCTGTAATTCCAAACACTTTCTTCAGGTAGTATCCTGAGTAAATGGCTCCTGCAGGATTATGTGCAAGCACACGATCCTTTACAATAAATGTGGTTACCGGCGCTGCTGAATGCTGTGTGAAAACTATGTCATGTCCTATGCAAAGGCCGATAATGATATTGAGTTCTGTGGCTTTCTTTTCAAGTATCATTGCCTGGCCTATGGGGTTGCATGTCGGGTCAAAGGATTCAGGGTATAATTTTTCAAGTTCATACTCTTCTTTGCTGATTGCTGAAACTTTGCAGCATACGGAAAATACATCAAAATGCTTTTCCAGGATTTTTTCTATGATCTCTGCTTCCTTTTCCATGCCAACACAGAAAGCAAGCCCGAGTTTTTTGTAGCCCATCTCCTGCGCATACAGGATTATTTCTTCAAGCCTTGTTTTCTGCATATAGTATCGGGCTTCAATGGCAGCAGAAATTTTCATAGATTCAAGCTCGTTCCCTTCATAACTGATATCGTCGGTTATGCCTGCACAATCCTTGCCTTCCCGGCACATTTTATCATCGCAATACGCGCATTTCATTCAGAGACCACCTGGTGACCTGAAATCAGGTCATGTATGAGGGTATATTCTCTCATATGAGTTAAAATATATGGTGGCATAAGCTTTTGTTCAGAACTTATTTTTTCACTTCTGTCTTGCCTTTTGCATTGGACCATCGCTTATTTTTTCGAGAGCTTCTATCATCTTTTCCAGATTCTTATAAGGAATTCCTGCTATCATTTCATCATTCTGGATGTCTGTTGATCGACGGCATCCATAGCAACCAAGGCTCATATTCATTTTACCACTGGTAATTGGTATTATAGTGGAATCAACACATGTTGCCTGGAATGCTGCAGTACTGAATGCCTGCCTTCCACCTTCAAAAAATGTAGCTGCAGGGATAAGCCAGTATAGCGTTTCAGGAAGGTCAATTAGTAAAACTACATCTGGTTCTGTTTTGAAGTCCTTCAAAGGTCCGACTACTGTAGCAATGGTACTCTCTTCTTCAAATGCTGAGCGTTGACATATCATGTTCGCTGCAGCATCGGAACAATCAAACATTCCAAGATTCGCATGGAATTCCCCTTCCTTTACTTTAGGAGGCAGTGGCACAAGTCCAAGACTTGAGGCTCCAACCATACACGCATGTTTGTCTGCGGGAATTACAAAAGATTCTCCTTTCCTTGCCCTCATTATTGACTGGCAGTGTCGGATGTTTTTCTCAGGTTCACTGAATCCTTCCGGAATCTTTTCGCCTTTCCTTATTACTTTTACAGCAACCGGTTCATACCTGAGGCCAAGGAGCTTTACAAGTTTATCTGATATCTCGGCATTGTCCATGTTTCCAACTCCTCATAAACTCTTATTAATAATATTTTAGTAAGCTGGTTATTTACTGGTTTCGATTCCAGTTACAATAGGATTTGATAAGAAGCTGGAAATTGTATGAGTAAATAAAAAGAAAAAAAGGTGACTGTGTAATTGACACAGTTTAAAGGACTTCCTGTGCTCTCTTGAAGATAAGTTCTGCGATGAGCTTGTCACTTCCAAGAGGCTTTGCGTAGACGATCTTTACCTTGTTTCCGTCAAGTTCAAGTTCACCTTCGTTAGTCTCAGGGTCCAGTTTAAGGATTGCAGGGATATCTTCTGTAATGTGGATGCCTGATGCAAGGAATACTGGTGCTGCAGCGATGGTTGTTACACCTGTACCTTCAAATGACATGAGTGCCTCTTCTACGGTAGGTTCGCTGTTCTCCATGAATCCTGCCTTTACGATGTACTCTGGGTGGTTCTCTGCAATCATATCTGCGATCTCGGTTACTACCTGGTTGTTGTATGGTAATCTGCTGCCGTGTCCAATAGCCAAAATTCCTATTTTTTCGCTCATAATGTAACCTTCTTTATTATATAAAGTAATATTCTCAACAGTATTTGTGTTACGTTGCAGGGGTAGTAGGGTGTTAATGAGATATAATGGTTTTTGTTTGCATTAGGATAGCAGTGTGAAGAAGCTAATTATTATATCCTGATTCTCTCTTCACCTGCATAAACATACAGATTCTTCCCTCTCACAAAAGCTACCAGCGTCATCCCTGCCTTATCAGCCAGTTCAACTGATTCTCGTACAGTGGCACCTTTACTTGAAATAAGAGGTATGCCTGCATTCATAGCCTTTGAAACCATGGTAGATGCCAGCCTGCCAGTAGTGGCAAGACCGCATTCTGAAAGATCAGTTCCATTCATCAGAGCTTTACCCACAACCTTGTCCACTGAGCATGCTCTGCCAACGTCCTCGCAGAAATAGAGCACTTCTCCCTGGTTGTTGTAGATAATAGATGTGTGTGCACCGCCGGTACTGTGCCATGCTCTTCCAAGTTCTTTTAATTGGCTGACGGCATGAGCAATTGCTTCGGTGCTGAATTTTGTATCTGACTTAATGTGTTTGATAACATCTTTGCGGTATGATGTTGTCCCGCATCTTTCAAGATGTGTTAGTTCCTCCAGCTCAGGAGTGTTAATTTCAATTTCACAGAAAATAGATTTTTCTTCAATCTTTATTGAATCAACCGGTGTATCAGGTTCAATGAACCCCTCGCAGACCAGAAATCCCAATGCCAGCTCCTCAAGTTCGCAGGGGCTTGCAAAAAAAGTAGTTATGTGAACGTTATTCACGAAAAGCTCAAACTTTTCCTCAACAATAACGTCCACAGTAATGTGTTGTTTACTGTTCTCAGTGATTTCCAGGCACTCTATTGGGACATAAAAGGGAGAGGAAATCGTTTCCTCGCCTTTGAAGAAGACTTCAGTCTTCCTGTTCCTTTCTGAGTACCAGTGCTCACTCATGCTTCCTTTTTAGCCTTTACCTTTGCAAAGAGCTGCTTAAGGGTGTCCTCATTGCTCTTTGTTTCAGAGAATGGGGAATCTGTGAATGGCTCGAAGTATACAGGCACATTGTCCAGCCTGTAGAATGTACCATCACATTCCATAGCATCAATTACACCAGGCAGAACGACATCTGCTGCAGTGGTTGATGGACATGGTGCAATATCAAGGCAGATCATTGGGATATCTGCGAGATACTGTGCACTGTCTGCAGGAATATGGTCCATCAGGTCTGCACACATAACGAATGCAGCGTCAACGTCCTTTTCCCTGAGCAGGTCCACACAGGTTGTCTCTCCAGGGTTGTACCTTGGGTATCCCTTTGTGAAGTCAAGACCGAATGGGTAACCGTAGAGGTAGGATGCAAGCTGGTTGAATCCTGCTACGTTACAGTGACCTCTGAGAGCACCGATGTTACACTTGGTGTAGTTGTTCATTTCCTTGACGAAGTTCAGTGCGATCTCAATGTTCCTGTGCTTTCCGTATGAGGATGAAACACCAAGACCAACGTAGATAGCTACGAAGTTTGATTCCTTCATCATCTCAACTGTCTGTTTCATCACTGAAATTGGGATTCCTGTGATCTCTTCAACAGATGGGTGTGGCTCTTTGCCATTCAGGATTGTGAACAGTGCGCTGAGAAGCTCGTAGTCGGAGTTAGGGTTAAGCTGAAGGTGCAGGTCTGATGCAGCGGCTGTAGGGGTTACCCTTGGGTCCACTGTGACCATTGTCCTGTCAAATCTTCCTCTCTTTGTCCAGTATCCTCTTGGGAATACACCGTACCTTGACATGTGTCTTGGCATGGATTCCAGTGCATTGACACCCCAGTACACGATCATGTCGGCTCTGTTCTTTGCCTGACCGGCTGTAGCTCCGACCATACCGGATTCCTGGATACCCATAACTGTTGGTCCGTGGCAGATAGTTGCGTTAGAGTCTGCTATTCCACCAAGGTATTCAGCAATGTGAAGTCCTACTTCCTGTGCTTCACAGGATGTCTCACTTCCAAGGAAGAAGAATGGCTTCTTTGCATTTACAAGAATATCTGCTGCCATTTCAAGTGCTTCATCCCAGCTTACGTCCTTTACCTTACCATTTTCCCTGATGGTTGGTTTAAGGAGTCTGTGGTGGCTTACAACTTCCTTGAACTTGGCAGAACCCATTTTACATGCATTCTGGACATCTATTGTGCCGTTCTCTTTATCGAGATTCACCTGAACGTCGTCACATGAACCTCCGCAAACAGGACAGATAATGTTCTTATAGACCATTTTATTTTCCTCCCATGTACATTTTTATGACAAGTTCCTCTGCACTGAGGATTTCGTCGTCGGTAGGTTCAACAAAAACAGGAGCTCCCTTATAACGTGGTGAACCTGTTGAGAATGTGTCAGGTTCAACAACTACGTTTGCCCAGATGGACCTTGGTATGAATACCTGACCTGATCTCATTGCTTCAGTTACTTTAGTCTTAACTGCAACTGAGTATTTTCTATCTCTTGATATGACTGCCACTTTTTCAGGACAGCCGAGGGATGTAAAGTCTTCTGCACACATCCAGCAGACTGCACATTCCTTTGTGTAGTCATCGGTATACTTGCTTCCGCCTTTTGCAAGTCTTCCTTCATCGATGGTACTACCTGTATTGAGTAATGCTTCCATGATTAAACACCTCACAGACACTCGTTGTTGTCACAGGAAACGTATAATACGCCTTTTCCTTTCTGTGGAATTGCGTAGTCACCTGCAAACTTCTTGTATTCTCCAGGGCACTCGATGTCATCGAATTTAAGGTCTGATTCAACACCTTCCATTGTAAATCCTGGTGTGAATCTCTCAATGCAACCACCGATAACAATGGTACCACCGGTCATCTCTGCTCCAACGGTTCTGACAGCGTTTCCTTTTACGACAATAAGGCCGCCACTGATGCGTATTCCGCAGAAGTGTTTTACACTGCCGCCAATGACGATCTGTCCACCGGTAAGGCCACCGCCTACCTGGCTGACAGCATTTCCGTCAATTGTGATGCGTCCGCCGGACATTCCTTTCCAGCTACCACGGTATGCACAACCGACGTGGTCCTTTGTGTTTCCTTTAATGTGGATGGAACCGCCTTTCATTTCCATTCCTGCCCATGAGTCCGCATCGCCTTCGACAACAATTTCGCCGCCCATCATTCCAGAGCCAACGTGCATTCCTGCACTGCCCTTCACGAGGATCTTGCCTGCTGTCATTTCCTGACCTATGCGTTTTACTCTTGAGACATCACCATCAAAGATGATAGTTGTATCTTCTGCTGAGCTTCCACCATTGCCTTCTACTGAAAAGAAGTCTGTAAGTGGGTACTCTGTTGGGCCCTGCCAGACGAGTAATTTTCCAATCTCATCGGCACTTTTACCAGCAAAGTTGTCAGGTGTGACAACCTCTGCCTCTACGGTAAGGTCGAAATTTCCTGTTGGTTTAAGTATTACGTCTGCCATTAAAATCACTTCTCCGCATTGACCTGGATAGGTGTTGGGTTTGCCAGGTACTTCTCAGGTGTTGGGTATCTGTCGAAACCAAGTGTGTAGTACTTGAACCACTTCTTGACATCCTGAAGCATGCTCTTCTCGTCATCTGCGTCGGTTGCAATGTCAGAGTAGAATGTGTTTTTCTCCGGGATTGCTACGATTTCACCCATCTGAGAGACAACTTCTCCAGCCTTGATGGTGTATGCAGTGTTCTCGAATCCTCTTATGATGCTCTCATAGTCAGCAACTTCAAGCTTCTTTGGATCAATGTCATAAATTGCGACGTCACCGTCAGCACCGACACCAAGTGTACCCTTCCTGTATGACATACCGATTGTTCTTGCAGGATTTGCACGGGTGATGGTTGCGATCTCAAAGAGATCCATTTCCCTTGTCTCTGCACCGAGGTCGGTTCTGTCCTGTGCCCACTTGTGACATTCTGCAAATGTATCCTGCCTTGCCTTGTTAGACATAAGCCATGCAATTACCAGTGGGTATTTAATGAATGGTCCACCGTTTGGACTGTCGGTTGTCATGATAGTCTTCCATGCGTCCTTGACGTATAGGAGAGTTTCAAGACCCATTGCCCACTGTACACTGTGTACAGGGTTACTCTTAAAGTATTCAAATGGAAGTACACCAGATCCACACTCACACTCCACATCTGTGTTAGACCATTTGTGGCCAGTGAGTACGTAAAGATCATGGATTGCAGGACCGTCACCGGTCATGACAGTTGCGTCACCAAATGGTACACATCCACTGTCAAACACAATATGGTCGTTGCTGTTGACGTAATCAGTAATTCCTTTTACACCAGATTCGAAGTCTCTCCATGAGGTACCGCCGAAAGCATTGAACTGGCAGTGTGTAAGGTAAACAGATTCGTGTCTCTTAGCATTCTTCTTTGTCTCTGCCCACTCAACGTCCATGTTTGGCTTTGCCTTGACGTTCTTTGGTATCTTGAGTGAGTCTCTTGTGATCTCCCAGCATCCTGGGTGACCAAGGTTGTTTGCGTGAAGGTGAACAGGCATTGGGATTCCGAGCTTCTCATTGAGCTCTGTGAGTCCCTTGATAATCTCTTCAGGTGTGACCTCGAAGTGGATGTTAGCCTGGTCAAGAGCTCCAATGTTCTCTCCCCATCCCCAGTTCTCTACACCGGCAGGGTTGACACATTTTATACCATAGGTCTTGTGGGTTCTCATCATCCATGAGACGTATGCTGCTGCCTTGTCGATATCTCCTTCTTTGAGGTATCTCATAAGGAACCAGTTGTTACCCAGTACAAGGTATCCACCCATGTCGAGCATAGGGGTTGAGCGCATTTCCTCATGTGTGTGGCGCGCTTCCATTGGTGGGACAGCTGCCTCAAAAACAGTTGTGTATCCCATCTTGGAGTACTCGTATCCACCAAGGTAAACGGATGGTACACTGTATCCACAGCCAGAGTGGGTAAGCGGTGTTTTCTTCTGGTAGAATTTGTAGTGGTCCTCAGGCCTCATCATCCTACCTACGTTGACCTTTGCTCCTGCTACGTGGGAGTGGGAGTCAACACCACCAGGCATGACAGTCTTGCCCTTTGCATCAATTTCCTTTACATCTTTCATGTCAGCGCCGGAAAGTTCTGTGACAACCTTTCCGTCTTTGATGAAGATGTCCATCATTTCGCCGTTAATGTCGTTGAGCGGGTCATAAACGTAACCGTTCTTGATTGCAATAGTTCCTGCCATTTTTAAACCTCCCTTTTCTCAAGTGTAATGGCACCTACCGGGCAGATCATAGCACATGCACCATCTGAACCACAGAGGTCCTGGTTTACGACCTTTGCCACACCGTTCCTGACTTCAAGAACCTTCTTGGCATCTACTTCGTTCAGGTAGCCTGCTCCGACTTCTTCATCAGTTGCGTTTACAGGACAGACAATTACACAGTTTCCGCATCCAAGACATGAAGCTTCATCGATAATAAGAGTTGATGTAAGTGTAGGTCTCTTCATTTCAGCATTCAGCAGTTTCTTCTCAAGAAGTGTCTTCTTGTCTACTTCTGGAATGATTGCTGTCTTAGTAACAGTAATAGCGTCGACAGGACATGCCATGTCACATGCACCACAATAGATACATGCATCAGCACGCTGTGCAACTTTATCAACTCTTTCTCCAGATTCCCAGTCAGGGTTGAACAGTGCATTACATGGGCATGTGTCTACACAGCTGCGGCATGCGGTACAGACATTCTCATCTCTGAACCATGTTCCTTCAAATGGTTTTTCAACACTGATTGCTTCAGCAGGACAAACAGATGCACACCATCCACAGTGTATGCAACATTCTGTGTCAATAGTAGTTTCACCGTCAACACTGGCAGTTCCATCGTTGGAAAGCCACTGTTTGACCTCAATGCAACCCTGAGGACAGATCTGTTCACAGAGTCCGCAGTGTACACAGTTGTCATTGACTGTTGTGTCCTTAAGTGCAACGCTTATGTAAGCATTATCATTTACAGACTCTCCGGCCTGTTTCAGTTCGAGTGCACCTGTAGGGCATGTCTTTGCACAGATTCCGCAAACAATGCAGAGCTCTGTCTGGTTCTCAAGGAAATCTTTGTCGATAAGTCCTCTGGCCACGGCTCCTACTGAACCGATAACTAATGAACCCTTAGGACATGCCATAACGCACGTTCCACAACCGATACACTTCTCAGGAGTGTATTCAAGTTGCTTGTCGTCTTTTACTCCAAACACTACTTCGTTCATTTGATCTTCTCCGTAATCCTGCCTATAAGTACAAATGCTTCCAGGTCATGTCTTGTGAAAGATTGCAGCGGTTCTGCAGAAAAAAGAATGCAGATATCAGTATTACTGAGGCCACTAAAGAACATTTCTCAATCAAGCACTTTTTGTGTTTGCGGGCATGAATACGCCTTTTTCAACAAGCATTACATCGGGCAAAGAGCCTTCCGGAAATACTCGCTAACAATCTTGATTCTCAATGATCGTGTCACTTTACTTAAGTCTCAGCCCATTGGGTCGAGAATTGTAAAATATAGTGACGCGTATTTGTTATAAAAGTATCGTTTGTATCCGTTGTTATCGTTTGTATTTTTCGACTGTCCCTGCTATTGGCCAACATTCATACTAAATATTTTAATAGAATCCATATTTCTCGTAGGTTTTATATACTACTAATTATCCCATAGTATATGGGGTATAATATTTGATCTGCGAAATTTTTTGCTTTTAGTTTACATGATCGATCATTGATCGTTTTTGCAATATTTTTGTGATACCCTCATTTGTGAGGAGATGGTAATGTGCCTTTAATGAGTATAATAGGTTGCATGGAATACGAAAAAGAAATTGCCAGAATACTGGCTGAGGATAAGACAATAGAGCACATCATTGTTGTAGATGATTCCAGCTCATCTGAGCTGGTGTCGGATCTTAAGCACATGGGTGTGAAACCAAGACTGCTGTATCCGGAGACAATCCCTCCAGGACTTAAGAAAAGTAAAGGTTTCAATGTGCTTGTCACACTTCAGGATGATAATGTTTACAAGTCCCCGCAACATCTCAAAAATGAGACGTGTGAAAAAATAAAGTTCTATGGACCGGTCTCTAATGGTGTATTGATGTACTCTACTTCATGCGGGAGACTTCTACAGAAAGAAGGAATCGATTTCCACAACCGTAAATTCGCTCTGGAATTATTGTCAGAAGATGATACCAATACTGCTTATTTGAAAGAGGAACTTGATGAAAGCCTTTCCAGTTCGGCAAAAAAAAGAGAATCTCGTATAGAAGCCGATTCTCAGAAACTGGAAGAAATGCATAAAGTATACTATAACAGATTGAAAGCTACGATCCTGTCACCAAAGGCAAATTCATAAGTCTAGTGTGGTATTTCTGTTTTCATTTCTGTAAACATTATTCTTTAATAGTTTACAGTACTGGTATGGGTAAAATATAGGGTTTCGCAGAGTTGTAACATTCAATTCTGCATCCTGGATTTTAAAAGTTAACAGGGATCACATAATGGTAGCAAAAGGAAGTGCTTATGCACTCGGTGCAGGTACGGTAATCAACGCAATAGCCACATGGAAAGGTGCGGCTTTTGGTATCGATCTGAAAACATTTGCCGATGTGGAACTTACGGATGAGGCCGGTTCTGTTAGTGGTACTATTCATGGAATGCCTGATGCAGACACACAGCTTATTGAAAGATCGGTATCCTATGTGCTTGAACATTTTGGAATTGAGATGGGTGGAACCGTTACAACGAGGTCAGAAGTTCCTCTTGCAAGCGGCCTGAAGAGTAGCAGTGCAGCAGCAAATGCTTCTATCCTTGCAACACTTGATGCTATTGGTGAAGAACTTGATCCTTTTGAAACTGTTAAAATGGGTGTAAGGGCTGCTCTTGACTCAAAAGTGACAATTACCGGTGCTCTTGACGATGCATGTGCTTCTTTTTACGGTGGTTTTGTAGTAACCGACAACAAGGCTATGGAGCTTTTGAAAAGGACAGAGCACGAGTATGAGGTACTGATATTTGCACCTGACAGGAAATCATTCAGTTCAGGTACCAATGTAGACCGTTCAAGGATGATAGCTCCCTGGGTAGATATGGCATTTGACCTTTCAATGGAAGGCAATTTTGAAAAGGCTATGACTCTTAATGGTTTTCTTTACTGCGGTGCCCTTGGTTTTGACACGGAATTCCTGATGCGTGCCCTTGAAATAGGCGTTGAAGGAGTAACACTTTCAGGAACCGGTCCTTCATTTGTTGCACTTGTAAACGATGAACAGGCAGGTATGCTTGAAGATGCCTGGAAAGATTACAATGTCAGCGGAAACGTGATAAGGACAAAAGTAAATAATAGTGGTGCTCATAAAGGAGCATGCCATGAAACAGCATAGCTCAAATACGTATCACTAAACAGCAATAAATAACAATATCAGATCAAAAATCACATTCTTAAATTGTAGTAATAAATAGATATTTTTACATGCGGGGTATACATGTCCACTATCAAAGAAGTACGTACAGAAATAGAACAGATTGATAGCGAGATCATGCAGCTTATTCATAAGCGGGTAGGTATGGCTGCTAAGGTACTTGAGGCCAAGAAGCATGATAAGATCAATATTAACGATCCAACCCAGAACACAGTAGTTATGGATCGTGCAGCAGATGCTGCGATCGAATTGAATCTTGATGTTTCTGCTGTAAAAGAGATATTCGATATATTGATAAGGATGAACATAGAGCGCCAGCACGAGCTGAGAGGCGAAGGTAATCTTCCTTAGGAGAATACAATGGTTGATATTGCAATAATAATGGGTTCTGAATCCGATCGTTCTGTGGCAAACAGAGTGACAGGAGTGCTTGACGGTACAGATTATTCATACGATGTTCAGGTAATTTCCGCTCACCGCAACCCGGACAAACTGGATGAGTACATTTCTCAATGCGATTCAAAAGTATACATAGCCATAGCAGGATTATCAGCAGCACTTCCAGGTGTCATTGCTTCAAAGACAAAGAAACCGGTTATTGGTGTTCCTGTGAGTTCAAAAATGATGGGTCTTGATGCCTTGCTTTCAACAGCGCAGATGCCGCCTGGCGTACCTGTGGCAAGTGTTGGTGTCGATAACGGTGCAAACGCCGCCCATCTGGCAATAAGAATATTGGATCTGATCTAATATTCTATTTTATTTAACTGGAATAAACACTGTTCGTCTCCATTTCCCATGGTTTCGAGCACATCGACCTCAAGATCCTGTCCGTATATATCAATTATCCTTGAGAATATTCCTCTTGAAAGAGTACATAATATAGGGTTGAGTTGAGCTTCTTCTTTACCCCATGGGCACACGTGTCCTTTGATAAGGAATACTGTGTTTTCATTTTCTCCTGGCTCGTCATCAAAATTAGCACCCAGCTGGTTGATGATATTGCAGCAGATCTCTCCTATTCCTTCATGTCTGTCCCCACGTTCTTCCGGGTCTGTATTCTCAAGAATGGCTTCCACCACCATGTCGATCATCTGGTGTATGACAACACTTTTCTGCTCTGCAGGAAGTGTGCGAAGTAAGGTAGGGATTATCTGCGTAAGCACAGATCTGATCTTGTTCTGCAGATTGAGTTTATCTCTTTCTTCAAGCAGGTCATAATGCATCTTTTTCAATTTTAGTAATGAAGTGATACGTGTTAGAAGTTCCATCTTGTTCACTGGCTTTGTGAGGAACTCATCCGCACCTGCCTCAATGCCTGCTATCCAGTCATCTCTGCCGGAAAGTGCAGTTACCATTATCACAGGGATGAACTGGGTTTCAGGATCACTTTTCAATGCTTCACATACTTGATATCCGTTAAGGTCAGGCATCATGACATCAAGGAGGATGACATCGGGTTTTTCCGTTGGCACTAGGTCCAGTGCATCTCTGCCATTTGTGGCTGATATCACTGAGTAAGCATCATCAAGATATGCCTTGAGCAACTCTATGTTCATGATCTCATCGTCAACGATGAGTATTTTTGGATTATCGGTAAGAGTAATAGTAAGGTCTCCTGGTGCGTTTTCTCTGGTAGTATGAACTAGTTTATAGTTAAATTATATATTTAATTTTTTATTATAAATATCTAATGGGTTTTCAGGTATGGTTCCTGAAATATTTGCTGAAGATGCCATCGGCTATTTTCAAAAAGAGGTCATATCAGAGCTCAACAAGTTTAGCCTTTGAGCCTTTCAGACTTATTCCGGCAGAAGTTATATCAAATATCGTAATATCCAGGGATATTTTTGTGCTCCGCATCTTTGGAATGCTCAGGAAACGTTCGTTATTACCTGTATATGGATTCTCTTTGACCATAAGTTTGACAGCACCGTAAGTAGAATAATCTGCTATCTTATGTGTCATCTCATATGCGGCTTCATCCATGATGTAGAGAGTTGTTGTCTTCTGCTTTGCAAGCATCCGGTTGACGGTATCAAACTTATCTCTGAATTCCTTTGGTTTAAAGCCAAATGCAAGGACACCTATGTTGTCAATGACGGCCACATCTGTGCCTTCAGGTATCAACCTCACAAGGTCTATAAGGTCGATCTCTTCAATGTTGAAGTCTTCCCGGTCAGGCCTGATATGCCTGTCAAGATGCGTTTCTTCAATTATCTCGATCTCTGTATCGCTGAAATCATCAATAAGGTGAGCTTCCCTGGCAATAGATCTGGTTCGGAACTCAATGACCTGCTTAATAACAAGCTGCCCTTTCTCAATAAAAGATTCTAAACCAAGACCAAGTATTGCAGCCTGCTCCAGTATGTCTTCTGGAGTCTCTTCGGTTGCAATCATTATACACTTTTTACCGTCCATGCATGATTTATGCAGAAAATGTAGTCCAAATATGGTTTTCCCGGCACCAGGAACCCCTGTGATAAGAATTCCTTTACCTTTCGGATAACCGCCACTTATTTTTTTGTCAAGGTTTGCTATTCCCGTAGGCATTCTTTCCATATATATCACGCCAGACTGTATGATTATCTACTTTCAACGAATTATATATTATAATGATAATATATTATATAAATATATTCTCGAAAGACTTCAGTAGCTATTTTTTTCTAACAAACTGATGTCACATTGTAAATGTATAAATGGTGATTAACAAGCGAATTTCTGAATGGCTATATACAGTTTTTTGCGAATGCTTTTATATAGTAACCTCGAAAATAAGATGGGATTGGATAGAACAAACTGTATAAATAAGCAGTTTTCCAATTAGTGTTTAGAACATATTTCGGTTGCAAGTGATACATAAAAATCTCTGGTGAAGGGATTTTCATTATCACTTCCAAATCTAATATAAATTGTAAAAGGGGATAATTGTGACCATAGATCTCAATATCAAAGTAGGGGGTGCAGCCGGACAGGGCCTTCAGACCACCGGCATAGCTCTTGCCAAGACACTAAAGAAAAGTGGATTCCATATTTTTGCAACGCAGTACTATTTTTCCAGGGTACGTGGCGGACACAACACATTCAAAATACGCATTAGTGATTCTCCAATTGCTGCAATGAATGAGAATGTGGATCTACTTCTTGCGCTGGATTCCGAATCAATTGACAGGCACCTCTCCGAACTAAGTGATGGTGTTGTGGTAGTTGATGCCGATGTCGTAAAGGTTAACAGTTCATCGGAATCTATATTCCATGTTCCCATGCTGGAGATAGCAAAGGAAGTTTGCGGTGACAAGATATATTCCAATTCGGTTTCCATGGGCGCTGTGATCGGTCTTCTGTGTCTTGATATGTCTAATCTTGAGGGAATACTGAAAGCTTCTTTTAAGAAAAAAGGTGAAGAGATCATACAGAAAAATATCAATGCTGCAAGGGCAGGTTATGATTATGTGAAGACGAATTATCCCGGTGGATGCAAGTTCAGTGTTAATGAATCCGGAGAAAAGGAAAAGCTGATGCTCATAAGTGGTAATGAAGCAGTGGGTCTTGGTGCCCTTGCCGCAGGAGTACAGTTCCTTGCTGCTTACCCTATGACTCCTTCAACAGGCGTGATGACTTATGTAGCAGCAAATGCTGATAAGTTCAATGTTGTTGTAGAGCAGGCAGAAGATGAAATTGCTGCATTGAACATGGTACTTGGAGCTTCTTATGCAGGAGCTCGTTCCATGACCACCACTTCAGGAGGAGGATTTGCTCTTATGACCGAGGCTCTTGGACTTGCAGGCATGACCGAAACTCCGGCTGTTATTTTCCTGTGTCAGCGTCCGGGTCCCGCAACAGGTCTTCCAACTATGACAGAGCAGGGTGATCTCCAGTTCGTCCTGACCGCTGCCCAGGGTGAATTCCCAAGATGTATACTTGCACCCGGAACTCCTGAAGAGTGTTTCTATCTGACTGCAGAAGCCTTCAATATTGCTGACAAGTATCAGATTCCTGTTTTTGTGTTGAGTGACCAGTATCTTGCAGATTCGCTTTTCACCTGCAAAAGGTTCGATCCTTCTAAAATCACCGTAGAACGCCACCTTCTTTCAGATTCGGAATTGAGGACCAAAAAAGAAGACTACAAACGCTATAAAATAACACCTCTTGGAATCTCTCCGCGTGCTCTTCCGGGGCAGGAAGGTGTGCTTGTCCTGTCAGACAGTGACGAGCATGATGAGTTCGGACACATCTGCGAGGATGCTGAAAACCGCATAAAGATGAATGACAAGCGCATGAAGAAACTGGAACTCCTTCGTGATGAGATATCTGTTGCAAAGATATATGGTGATTTGGATGCTGCAATATCCCTCGTTGGCTGGGGTTCGACCTATGGTCCACTTGCCGAGGTGGTAGATATTCTAAAAGCTCAGGGCAAGTCTGTAAATCTTGTTCATTTCACACATATTCATCCCCTGCCAGTGGAAGCAACAAGGAAACTGTTCTCAAAGGCGAAAAAGACGGTATGTGTTGAAAATAATTCAACGGGCCAGTTCGCTCATCATCTCAAGCTGGAGACTGATGTGAAACTAACTGAAACTATTCTTCGATATGATGGTAAACCTTTCAGTCCTGAGTTCATAATTGCTGCCCTTAAGGAAAAGGAGGTGATCTGAATGGTCAGCATAGAGGATTACGGTAACTTTGAAACTGCGTGGTGCCCGAGCTGTGGTAATTTTGGAATCCTGAAAGCTATTAAGCAGGCACTTGTAAATCTGGGACGTTCGCCACATGAAGTACTTGTGGCATCAGGAATCGGCCAGTCAAGCAAAACCCCTCATTACCTCAATTGTAATGGTTTCAACGGACTTCATGGCCGTTCACTGCCGCCTGCAACAGGTGCCAAGATAGCCAACCATGAGCTGACTGTCATTGCAGTGACAGGTGATGGTGATTGTTATGGTGAAGGCGGTAATCATTTCCTGCACACAGTCAGGAGAAATCCGGATATAACCATGATCGTTCATGACAATCAGATATATGGGTTGACAAAAGGTCAGGCATCACCAACAAGTGAGATCGGTATGAAGACAAAAGTGCAGACTCATGGTGTATTCAATATGCCGTTGAATCCATTGTCAATGGCAATATCTCTGGATTGTTCTTTTGTGGCTCGTGGATATGCCGGAAAAGTCTCACATTTAACATCCCTGATCGAAAAAGCCATTTCACACAAAGGTCTTTCACTTGTTGATGTGCTTCAGCCATGCGTATCCTTCAATAAACTGAACACTTTCAAGTGGTATTCTGAAAGGGTTTACGAAATGGATGATACTGGTTATGAACTGGATGACCGTGTGAAAGCATTCGAAAGGTCTATGGAATGGGGAGAAAAGATCCCTCTTGGTGTTTTCTATGTAAATGAAAAACCAAGTTTTGAGGACTATCTGGATGTCCTTAAATCAGGTCCGCTTTACAAAAACCCTCCAGCAACAGAAAAAGTGAATGAGCTTATGGACGGCTTCATATGAGCCGTTCTTTATTCTTCTTTTTTTAGGGGTAATGTAAAGGTAAATGTGCTTCCATTTCCAGGTTCACTTTCCATGGAAATGGTACCTCCATGGAGTTCCACTATTTTTTTTACAATAGACAGACCAAGGCCGGTACCCTGATATTTTCTCGCTGTGGATGAATCTGCCTGATAGAATGGTGTAAAGAGTTTTTTCTGCTCTTCCTGGGAAATTCCTATTCCATCATCACTGACTGATATTTTCAAAAAGTTTTCATTTGCACTAATGTCTGCTGTAACATGCCCGCCGTTTGGTGTGAATTTGATTGCATTGCTCATAAGGTTGTAGAGTATCTGCTTAAACCTGATTTTATCAGCATATATGGAGATGTCCTGGTTAATTTCAAAATTGAGCTCTATGTTTTTCTTTACAGCAAGAGGATCAATTATGTTGTAAACATTTTTGAGAACATCGTTCACGTCAAATGTTTCCATGTGAAGATCCATTTTTCCAGCTTCCACTTTTGAAAGGTCGAGAATATCATTAATGAGTTCTAGAAGATGCTTTCCGCTTGTAGATATGTGGTTTGCGAAACGTTGCTGTTTCTCGTTCATACTTCCGAAATCACTATCTTGAAGCATCTGGGAATAACCTATAATTGCATTGAGTGGTGTTCTGAGTTCATGACTCATTGTTGCCAGAAACTCACTTTTTGTACGGTTTGCCTGTTCTGCTTCTATTTTTGAACGTATGGTTTCTTCTTCTGCTTTTTTTCTCGTAGTTATGTCTTCCACACTGACAACTATTTTAGGTTCATCTGGCAGATCTATATACGCAGTTGAAATCAGTACATTAAGTTCAATGGCTTTCCCATTCGGGGTAAGGATGGTAGTTTTACCTTCTCTTTTATGTATATTTTTTTTAGTTAGGAATGTCTCAATGGCTGAATCCTTAAATATACATTTGATGCATTCTTTATTAGTTCCACAACCTTCTCCTTTTACTGAATTTATGCAGTTGAACACATATCCGGCTTTTAACCCGACCAGGTCTTTCTTTTTCCGCTGTAAAACTTCTACACAAGCATTATTCATATTCTCTACAACTGCTTCTTCATTAAGCAGTACCATGGGTATTGGAGCAAGATTGAAAATACTGTCAAGCATATTTTTTTGTTTTATAAGTTCCTGCTCATTTTTCCGACGTTCACTTATATCACGGGTAATTCCAAGGAAATATCTGAAATTGCCTTCACCATCAAGTATTGGATTGATGTGTATTTCAGTCCAGACTGTAGATCCATCTTTGCATGGCTGCTCAACTTCTACTATTCTGGGAGTATGTATGTTAGCTCCTTTTTTGAATTTCCGGGTAAAATTATTCCAGTTTTTCATTACCTGAACACCGGATTCATTTGCGACTCTTTTTTCAATAGGCAGTCTGGATATTTCTTCAGGTGTATAACCTCTTAGTTTCTCTACAGAAGGGCTGATGTACAGGAGCTCTCCATTAGTATTCATCATCCAGATTACGTCATTGGCATTCTCTGCTATGAGCCTGAACATTTCTTCGCTCTTTTTCAAAGCATTCTCTGTTTCTTTTCGTTCAGTAATATCGGAGCAGACGCCAATGGTTCTTAGGATTTTTCTGTTATCTCTGTCATAAACCGGAAGGCCATACTCGGTCCAGTATTTGGTCTGTCCATCTCTGGTTATCATCCTGTACTCTGTATCAAAGACATTCCCGTTTATGCGGTACTTATTAATTCTCTCCATTACTCTGGAGAGATCATCAGGGTGAACATGCTCAGACCATGAATCAAGTGTTTCTTTGATCTCTCCTGGCTCATAGCCGAGGTGTTCATCAATATCGCCAAACCATTCAACATGGTCAGTTTTCATATCCCACTCATATATCAGGTCACTAACACATTGTGCAGCTATTCTGAAGCGTTCTTCTGCTCTTTTTCTGGAATTGATGTCGCGGATAACTCCTATAAAATGCTTAAAATTCAGTTTATCATCGACTATAGGATTGACAGTAAGTTCTGCCCATATAATTTCAGAGTTTTTACAAATAATCTCTATTTCGAAAATAGGCGGCCCATTTACGATGCCTTTGCCCAATTCCGTGGCAAAATATGTGATCATGTCGACACAATAATCATATGATTCTTTTGTTATCCATTCAGAAAGATTCTTCTTAAGGGCTTCTTCCTGTGTAAAGCCTGAGATCTTTTCGATGGAGGGGCTGAAATAGGAAAAGTTCCCTTTCATATCCATTACAAAAATAGCATCATTTACATTTTCTGTGATTAAGCGGAACAGATCCTCTTTTTTTTCAATCAGGGAATCAAGATGGTCAAGTGCATGTTTGAGTTCGACTTTTGAGTATGGTTCTTTAATATACCATACATTTTCTTTATCCTCAATAGTTTCAAAGAAGTGTTCATCAGGGTTTGATATTATGAAAAGAACAGGTGAATTGCTGGCAGATGCTATTTCTATTGCTTCTTTTGCATATTTTAGATCATTGTTCTCAACTCTGGTAATGAATACGAAGTCATTTCCCGATACAGGAATTTCCGGCTTACCATTATTCATGTTACATATGGAAAACTCACAGGGTATTTCCTTTAGTTCTCCTTTAAGCCGACCATGACTTTTATCTGTAAAGTTGAGAATTATCACTTTAATCATTTTTACCAGTTATTCCCTTGCTGTGGACAATTTCAAGAGAGAAATCATGATGGTATTTTATGTAAACATATTATATAATACTAAACGATACAAATATATGCTGATATTTTATTCGGCAGTAGCTGTAGTTGCCATGATAACTACCAGCTTTTCAAAAGAGCATTTTTCGCTGGAAATAACCTGTGCTTTGAATGAGTATTCTTCCATTTCTTCAATCACTTCATCTATGCCTGTAAGTGATGAGACCAGCATAAGAATGAATCCATAAGGTTTGAGGTAGTTGCTGACCTGCTGCATAAAAGGTTCTATATCATTGCGTCCGTCAACACCACCGTCAAAGGCATAGTTCAGCCATCCTGGTACTTTTTCATCTTCGGCCGTAGGAAGATAAGGGGGGTTGAATATCACAACGTCAAATTGTTTTTTCCCTTTCAGACCGGCAAACATGTCCGTTCTTATCACGTTTATTCCGTTAGACTTCGCACATTTTGCTGCAATAGGACTTATCTCAGTGGCTGTAAGGATGATATTTCTATTGGCTTTCAGGACTGCAGATACAAAACCAGTTCCTGTTCCAATTTCCAGGACGTTCATTCCGTCTTTGACAAGTTCAAGAGCAGTATCTGCAAGTAAATATGAATCTTCGGCGGGTTCATAAACCTGCTCGGCTAACTTTACCTTTGCATTTCTGTGTTCAATCGTAACCATGGATAAATGTTATTTCTGTTTATGTCTGAACATTATATTTGCAAGTTCTGCGAATTGTTCCGGTTCAAGATTTTCCGGTCTTTTGTCAAGCAATTCCTGTGGTAATTCATTAATGAATTCCTTCATATCGTCAATACCCAGAAGCTGCTTGTTTCTGAGAATGGAATTTCTCATCTTCTTTCGTCTCTGTCCGAAAACTGCAGTGACAAAATCAAGGAAATATTTCTCGTCCAGGACTTCAAAATGAGCAGGACGTGGTTTTATTTCCACAACAGCAGAGAGCACTTCAGGAGGGGGTGAGAATGCTCCTCTTGGTATCTTCATTATCATTGAAGTGTCTGCAAAATAGTGTGCATTGACCGACAGGCGGCTGTAATCCTTTGAATTGGCATGGGATACCAGTCTCTGTGCAAATTCATATTGGTACATCAGGATTGCCAGTTTAAAATCGTATTTGAACAGCTTGAATGTTATTTCAGATGATATTGAGTAAGGAAGATTAGCAACAACTTTGTCAAAAGGCGGGAAATCAACGTCAAGCACATCTCCTTGTATGAGTGTGAAATTCTCAGGCTCGCCAAAACGGTCCTTTAGTACATAAACAAGCTCAGGGTCTCTTTCGATTGCAATGACATGCCCGGCTTTTGCCATAAGTCTTTCAGTGAGATTTCCGATACCTGCACCGATCTCCAGTATGGTCTCATGAGGTTGTATGTCTGCGGCATCGACAATCCTGTCAAGGATTCTTTCGTCGATCAAAAAATGCTGGTCATGGTATCCACCACGGATGCCATATTTTCTGAGTATCTCATAAACCAAGGAACGAACACCTTTTAATGAGTGCGTGGACGGCGTGAAGGGGTTGTGAAAAGCCTGTATTTGATATTTTCATCTTTCAGCTCTTCTATTATCCTGTTCACAATGACCTTCTCAGGGGAATGAACTCCTCCCACTCTTTCATGCAGTTCAGCAAGGGTCTTAAAAGTTCCTTTCTTCCTTTCATCTATAATGGCCCACATAAGTTTCTTCCCTATTCCTGGAAGTAATTCAAGCATATGTAGCCTGTTTGTGATTGGATGTGCATCGTTAAAGAACTGTACAAACCTGTCCTCGTGGTGTTTAATGGTCATTTCCAGAATGTACGGCAACTCAAGCTGAGCTCCGTGGCTTAGATCTGTATATGTGATACGGTGCTTTACATGGTCAATAAGATCCCTGTCACCATCACCTATGTAAACTCTTGACTGTATGTCAGGTACTCTTCCTTCCTTTGGCACAAGCTCCATCAGAACGAAATGGTTTTCTCCGACTGCCTGGACAAGAGGTTTCTTTTGATATGAAGGGCGTTTATCGTCGGCGCTTCCATATGGAAGATAATCTAAAATCCATGCGTACTCTTCTTTCTCAGGTGGTTTTCCCCTTGCTTGCATATATTCATTCCCTCCTGTGGCATACCTGCTGCTACTGCTGCAACTTCTCTCGATGTAAAAAAAGGGGTGTATCGAATATAAATCTAATCCATTGCTTCTTCAACAAGGTTTAGCATTTCATCGAGTTCTTCTTCTGTAAGTGTGAATCTTTCCTTTGCGTAAAGTGATCTGAGCTCATCTCTTGACTGTGGCATGATATCTGCAATTCTGATTGCAATCTCAGGTTTCATTTTTTCCAGTTCAAGAAGTTTATTTACAAGATCCCTTGCTTTTTCCGGTGTTGTCTTTGAGAACATCTCTGCATGGTTGATAGCTTTGCGTAGTTCATAGCCCAACTCTTCCTCATTGTTGAGGCGTTCTTCCATAATCTCGTGCAGCATACCCTTTACTTCAGACAGGGTCAACAACTCTTCACTAAGAACTTCTTTTACTATCATTGATATACACTCTATGCATTAGTTAGATTAGGCCACATTGGAATGGCATATGATTACAAGATTAAATCCAGGGATAAAATATTATCGCTAAATATATGCAGTAAAGATACATCTAACGATAAATAAAGGTAATCCAGGTACAATGCCTGAATTTTCTATGAATTTAGTATTTCTGTGGTTTAAGGTGCTGTGGAAGGGATATAAGTTCCTTCATTGCGTTTCCGTCCCTTATCTGCAGGATGTAGGCACGTCCGCGCTGTCCGAGAACTTTTCCTGTCTTTCCCTGGAACCTTGCATGTGGCATTCCCTTCTGTACGCTTGGGTCGATGTCGATGTGGACCATCTGACCGCAGTCGAATTCCTGAATTGCCTTGCTTACTGGTGAAAGTCCTCTTTCTCTTGAGGTCTTCTTTAACTTGTATCTTGTGCAGTGTTTTTCACCGTGTGATGTTGCCATGATTATTTTCCTCCATTGAAAATATGATTTTAATATATGAATTGTATGTGAGTCCTTATGGCTCATTTATATGTCTACTTTAATGACGTTGAGTTCATCAACCTTTGCCTGAATGCCCAGAAGTCCTGTAAGACTCGGTTCTGTTCTTCCATCATCTCCTGATGTAAGTTCCTTGACATACAGACCGCCATCACAATGCACTTCAATGATAGCGAATTCCTCTGTTTTCTCAACGAGCTTCATGTTGTGAACATATCGTTTCCTGACAAGATCCGCTCTTCTATGGGCCACTCTCTGCGGAGTCCTCTGATGTATCTGCACTCCGATAAGTGAATTTATAGCATCTTCCAGTTTGTCCGTGGAAACAGGCTCTTTGAATGTAACTTTAAGGTTATAAACTTTATCCGCCTTTGAGGATTTCAGGGTCTCAATTACTGCCTTCTCTACAATTTTAAGCCCTTCAACTTCAACTTTCCCATCTGCAAACTCGTTAATCCTCTTTTCAAGTTCCCAGACATCTATACTGCGTATTTTCGGACTAACGGCTTCTACTACAAATGGTCTTCCGGTACCAAGCATAAGCGCATCGATATCTTCCCTGCCGGCACCATGGAACTTAGAATCCATTGCTTCTGTCATCTCAATAAGTTCCTTGCCTATGAGTTCATCCACTGATTCAGGATATTGTTTGCCGGTGTTGTCACATTGCTCGCATCCCCTGCCGCCACAGTTTCTGCATGGCCATCTTGTCTGTGGAATTCCTCTGACAAGTTTCCTGTATCTTCCCTGTATGTAGAGTGATTTAACCTGCACACTTGTCCTTTCTTCCGCGATATCAAGGGTTATAACAAGATCCGGCCTCTCAAATTCCACTTCTTTGCCGATGCGTGCGGAAATAAGCTTGCCGACCTCACGGTTCATTTCAGTCTTGAACTGCTCGGCCTGTGTAACGCCGCATTCGCTCCAGAGTATTTCCTCGTTTTCCCCAATGAGCCCGCTGACCTTTGTACCAACCAGGATTGTTGAATACTCCCTGTCTCCGATGCTTTCCACC
This sequence comes from Methanolobus sediminis, assembly GCF_031312595.1. Classification (NCBI taxonomy): domain Archaea; kingdom Methanobacteriati; phylum Methanobacteriota; class Methanomicrobia; order Methanosarcinales; family Methanosarcinaceae; genus Methanolobus; species Methanolobus sediminis. Next base: position 2,227,604 of record NZ_CP133592.1, read on the forward strand.
GCTCTGTCTGCCCACAAGTCAAGGTTTTCGAAAATCCCCAGGCATACCCAGCATTTCTCATCCTCACCTTCTATCTTCAATGTTTTTCTGGCATATTTGCTGCTCTTTGCCAGTTCTTCAAGAAGGGAATCATCACCTGATTCCTTGAACATTGCATCGCCTTCCATAGCCAGGGCCAGCTTTATAGCCTGTCCTCTTTCAACATTGGTAAGGCCAGTGGATAATTTGGCGAACTGCCTGCCCATACAATGGTCGCAGATGGGGCCTTCTTCAATTATTTTCTTAGCGGTTTCAAGTATGCTCATTGGATCACTTTGTAGTATATTATATGGAAGATTTAGGGTTTGATGAAATAGGTACTATGTAATATAACCTTTTTTGACTATTTATGCTTCTTTCCTGTCAAGTTCATTGTGGATGATTATCATGCAATGGTCTGAGTGCAGGGAAATGGGTCCTATGTTAAGGGTGCATTTTGCAACCTTATCTATCATTTCCTCTTCCTCTTCGGTAACTCCCATGTGGTCACCAAGGACAAACACAGCATCAGCGTTAAGTTCGGAGTATTCCCTGATATCCTCGCCATCTTCTCTAAGGTAATAAATATCCCTGCCTGCCTCATTGAATTCTTTGAGCAGCTCTTCCAGTCCTGCACGACGTATAAATACTCCCGGAGTAGACTGTATCTCATACTCAATTGCATCTTTTTCCAATGCTTTCTTGATAAGGGAGCCACTGCTTCTCTCATCAGGATTGAGGTATTTAAGTTTCTCACCATTGAACCTGACTATTTTAGCAGGGTCCGGTTCTCCCTGAAGCACAAGGTGGACATTCACATCACGCCTCATTCCGTGTGAAAGGAAAAGGGCTGAATTGACACATCTGCAGAGAATGTCCATTCTTCCGGCAGAGCCTGGAAGGTCGTTTAAGGAGAAATCTCCGCTTGTCATTGCTTTATGTCCTATTATCACAAAATCTTTCATTGAATTTCCTCAGTTATAATTGATTATTTGAATTCCTGTTTGTAGTATGGATCAGTTCTCGCCTTTCAGCAGCATCTTTGCAAGGGCTGCTGCTATCTGGCGATAATCCATATCGTCGGATGCTATGCCAGCAACGAAATCATCATATTTATCAAGCTTACCACGCCTGATAAGCATTTTAATCTCATCTGCAACCCTGTTCTCTTTTATATCCTCTATGTCACGGTTGCTTGGAAGTTCCCTTTTATCAATGGCAGTATTAGTGGTCCCTTCTATGGTTTCCAGTTTTGCCTTTTCTTTTGTAGTTACAAAGCTATATGCAAGTCCGGGTCTGCCGGCACGTGCTGTCCTTCCTATCCGGTGTACGTATATTTCAGGGTCATGCGGCAGGTCATAATTAAAGACCACTTCAATATTATCGACATCGATGCCCCTTGCAGCAACATCAGTGGCAATAAGGATGCCTATGTCCTCATCCCTGAATTTGTTCATGCGCTGCTCTCTCTTATTTTGTTTGACATCTCCGTGGAGTGCATCTGCAGGATATCCTCTGGAGCGCAGCTTGATGACAAGTTTGTCAACTTCTTTCTTGGTATTACAAAAGACAAGCGCTGATTTGATGTTCTCAGCTTCCAGAAGTCTTCTAAGGGATTCCGGTTTTGCGTTGTCCTTCACTTCAAAATAATATTGTTTCACCTGGGGAACTGTCATTTTTTCCTGTACAACTTTAATATGTACGGGATTATTCTGATACATCTCTGTCAGTTTTAGTATTGGTTCCGGCATTGTTGCTGAGAAAAGAAGTGTCTGCCTGTCTGTCGGTGTGCTGTTAAGTATTCTCTCTATATCGTCCCTGAAACCCATATTAAGCATTTCATCTGCTTCATCAAGCACGACAATTCCAATATCGTCTGTATGGAAGTTTTCTCTTTCCAGGTGGTCAATTATTCTTCCGGGTGTCCCCACAACAATCTGTGCACCATTTTTCAGGCCATTTGCCTGTGACTCCATTGCGGCTCCGCCGTAAACAGGCAAAATTTGCATTTCCTGGATGTATTTTGCAAGTTTCCCCAGTTCTTCAGCTACCTGTATCGCAAGTTCTCTTGTCGGACAAAGTACAAGTGCCTGAGTTTTTCTCTTGTCTGGCTCAAGCATTTCCATAAGAGGTATGCCAAAGGCTGCAGTCTTGCCGGTTCCTGTCTGTGCATGGCCAATAACATCTTTACCATCCATTATTGCAGGGATACATTTCTCCTGGATCTCTGTTGCTTTCCTGAAACCCATTTCACGGATACTTTTCCTTATTTCCTTTGACAGGTAAAGGCCTTTGAAAAATTCTGCTTCCATTTTATCTTCACTCTTGTAGATGCCTGTGAATTTACTTCTGTACAGTATGTTCCGGGCAAGTATAATTATTATCTAGTATCATGACTTCTGATACTGTTCAGCTATCTTTCTGGCAGTTTCGGCCACATCAACGGCATTTTGTCCCATAATTCTTATCATGGCTTCCTTTCCGACTCCGCCTTTGTCATATATTATGTCCGGTACGGATTTGAAAGTCTCAATGGCAAAAGATGTTCCCCAGTCCATTGTATGTGTATCAGAAGGTTCATTTTCTCTTGAAAAGGATGAAATCGTAAGTCTCATGTCTCTGCAAATATCAAGGATAGTTTCTGAATATTTGATATTCATTGCCGCCCTGTAAGCCGGATCAAATTTCATAGCTGACAGTATTATTCTGGCTACATGACTGCTTGCATCAAATTCAATATCGCCGACAACATGGGTACTATCTTTGAGTTTAACGATCCGGCCAGTTACGGCCACTACATCAGCCGGACTTTGCGCATCAGGGAGTGCCATTGCAATATTACATCCAACTTCAGGTATGAGCTTTGCAAAGGAATTTGCTTCCTTTAAAATTTGTACTCCTTCCCTTACATTATTGATCGTTGTGCATTGTTCTACATTGGTCAGGAGCCATGCAAGCTGGTTAACCGGTCCGACACCTTTGCCGACAGGTACGCTTCCTTTGATACCTTCAACAACAAAATCCTTTGCCATTCTTGCAGCTTCTTCGATGCTATATCCTTTAGCGAGGTAAGATGCAAGGGAAGATGAATAAGTACATCCTGAGCCGTGGGTGCCGCCTTTTACAAAAGTCCCCTTGATTGTAAAATACCTGTCATTACAGGAGTCATATATTACATCTGATGCGTCCAGGTGTCCTCCGGTGACAATGACAAATTTGACTCCGGTTTTACTGATCACTTTTGCGGCAAGTTTTGCATCTTCTACAGTCTCTATCTGCATTTCTGCAAGTGTGTTTGCCTCGTTGATGTTCGGAGTTACAACCTCTGCAACAGGTAAGAGCTCATCTCTGAGGGTTTGCACGGCTTCTTTGCGCAGGAGGTCACCGCCGGCCTCTGCTGCCATTACAGGATCTACCACAATTTTCAGGTTGTGTTTTTTAACCATCTCTGCAACAGTTGATGTGATCTCTGATGAGGAAAGCATACCGGATTTTGCCCATGTAATATCCATGTCTTCGCAGACTGCATCGACCTGTTCTATAATTACATTGCAGGGGAGATCATAGGCACTTCTGACTCCCAGTGTGTTCTGGGCGGTAACTGATGTGATGGCACATGCCGGATGGAGTCCAAGTGAAGCTATTGTCTTGATGTCTGCTTCAATTCCTGCACCTCCGCCGGAATCCGAACCTGCTATGGAAAGTATGACTGGTATTTTGCTCATTTAATCCCTCATCTCTTCTTTGACGTGTGACGGAGCTCTTAAATGCCTTGTCGCTTATATAACAGTTGGTCAATTGAACCTATATATCTTTGCGAATCATTTTCATAGTTCTGCAGTCTTCTGGATATCTGAAAACTGTTAATCTCGATAGTTTTATATACAGCATACGCAACATTGAGCATCGCAATATGTATATGTAAATAAACAAATTTACAAGCTAGATATTAGCTACAAGTTTAAGTGTAGAATTTATTTGGATTTATTTAACTGAGGCGACTAAAATGGGAAACAGACCTCTTGATATATTGAACGATGCTTTGAACACACCTGTAATTGTGAGACTTAAAGGCGCAAGGGAATTCCGTGGAAAACTCCAGGGATATGACGTACATATGAACCTTGTACTTGATGATGCAGAGGAACTTAAGGAAGGAGAAATTGTCAGAAAACTGGGTAGTGTTGTAATCAGAGGTGACAACGTAGTTTACGTGTCTCCCTGAAATGAACGTAACCTATAAGAACTACTAGCAATATCAAGGGTAACCTCCAAGCTGTAATTCATAGGCTTCAAAATTATTATTAATCAATTAAGGAATTTCATATCAAAGGTGATTATAAATGTCAAAAGGTACTCCCTCAATGGGTAAAAGACAAAAGCGCACACACTTAAAATGCAGGCGCTGCGGTAGTGTTTCACTTAACATTCACACAAAACAGTGTACATCATGTGGCTTTGGAAAGAGCTCACGCATGAGAAGCTACAAGTGGCAGGCAAAGTGCAAGTATTGAGTCTTTTTAGACTAGGGATATAAATGCGCGAAGAATGCGGTGTTGTCGGTATTGTACAGTTCGATGAAGAACCACATCCAGTCCCCTCCGCGCTTCGTATCTATTATGCTCTATATGCTCTGCAGCATCGTGGTCAGGAGTCCGCAGGAGTAACTGTCCATGATGGCAAGGAGCCTCATACCTTAAAGGGTATGGGTCTTGTGCCTGAGGTTTTCAACAAGGATGAACTTGTTGGTCTTAAAGGCAATGTGGGCATCGGCCACGTTCGCTATTCTACATCCGGTGACTCACGTATAGAGAATTGCCAGCCTTTTATTGTAAAATATAAGAGTGGCAATGTAGCTCTTGCACACAATGGTAATCTTGTCAATAGTCGTGACCTGCGTGACCAGCTTGAGGCAGAAGGTCATGTATTCGTCGCTAGTTCTGACACTGAGGTACTGGCTCATCTTCTGGTAAAGGAACTTTTGAAGCATGATCCTGTTGATGCTATACGTAATGTTATGAAGCAACTCAACGGGTCGTATTCACTTACCATATTGATAGATGACATGCTCATGGCTGTAAGGGATCCGATGGGATTCAAGCCTTTGTGTTTTGGTACTATTGATTCCGGTTATGTGGTTGCTTCAGAAAGTGTGGCTATTGATACGCTGAACGGTAAGCTTATCAGGGATGTGGAACCCGGAGAGCTTCTTATTTTCCGTGATGGTGAAGTTGAATCACATCGGCTCTTTGAAGAGAAATATTGTGCTCACTGTGTTTTTGAATATGTTTATTTTGCACGTCCTGATTCTATCATAGATGGGCAGCTTGTTTATAAGGTCCGTGAAAGAATAGGTGAAAAGCTTGCTCTTGAGCATCCTGTGGATGCAGATATGGTGTCTCCTGTTCCGGATTCAGGTATAACCTCCGCTATAGGTTATGCAAAAGGATCTAAGATCGATTATGAAGAAAGTTTGATGAAAAACCGCTATATTGGTCGAACTTTCATTCTTCCAGGCCAGGCAATGCGTGAAACTGCAGTACGCCTGAAAATGAATACTATCAATCAGAATATCAAAGGCAAAAAAGTGGTTCTTATTGATGATAGTGTAGTAAGAGGTACCACTTCACGCCGTATCATTGATATGGTGCGCAATGCCGGTGCTACAGAAGTTCACGCACGTATAGGTAGTCCTCCGATCATTGCTCCATGTTATCTGGGAATAGACATGGCTTCCAGAGAAGAGCTGATAGCAGCTCACAAGACCATTCAGGGTGTTGAAGCAGTAATAAATGCTGATTCACTTGGTTATCTCAGTATTGATGGTCTGGTAGAATCTATAGGAATAGATCGGGATAATCTATGTATTGGTTGTCTTACAGGTGCTTACCCAGTAGAGATTCCCGGTGAAAAAATGTGTCAAAGAAGGCAGTTAAAGCTGAATGAGTTTTAACTTTTATTTTTTGTATCTATCATTTTCATTTGATTATTTTTCTTTTATTTTTTGATTGAATTTCCGAAAAAATGATACATTTCAAATACCAAACTCCGGAACCATATATTTTTTAATACATTGTATAATCGCAGTATTATAATAATATCTCCTGAAATATATACTATTATATAATATCAATACATAACGTAAAAGTGAGTCTGTCTTCTCAGATTCTACAAGGATGTACCACCCCTTGTAGCGGGATGGGGTTATCTTCTTATACAGTCATAATGGCGTGGTGGTAAATACGGCATTCTGTTCTATTTCGAAAAACGTAACTTCTTTTAGTTATCTATCTTTAATTCTTATAGTAATCATTGGTGCAAAAACAGAGATTTAAATCCTGGATAAAATCTATACTAAGATTAGATCAAAAACAATATGAAAAATGGGGCCGGGATCGAGAATCGAACTCGAATCGTAGCCTCCACAGGGCTACAGGATAACCGCTACCCTACCCCGGCATGAGTAGGTGCTTTACTTGAAAGCACCCTATAGATGTCCGTTTCTTACATAAACCTTTTCCTTTGGAACCATATTAAACAGTGTCCTCAGGCGGGTTTGCTTATATATGAAATCGCTTTTTATTTGTTTTTCAGTTTTTCAATTGCAATTTCAGCAGCTTTTTTGCCGGAGAGCATCATTCCACCGAAGACTGGCCCCATTCTAGGTGCGCCTGCAACTGCATTTGCTGCCATTCCTGCAACAATCAATCCAGGATATACTTCTTTTGTGGTATCCATCAGGGCGCGTTCTCCAATGTCAGCCCACATTGGTTTCTCTCCCGGAATTCCTGAACCTATCTCTGCACCAGGTATCTTTCTGAGAACAGTATTGCAGATTCCTGCATCATGCCCGGTTCCGTCAATAACAACTTTTGCCTTAATTGCAAGAGGGTCCACGTGAAGTCTTGCCATGGATACAGGTCCCCAGTTAATGACAAGTCCGCATACTGCGTCGTTTTCACGTATCATTACATCTTCCACATCAATTAGGTTGAATATCTCTGCGCCTGCTTCAGTGGCTCCGCAAATAAGTTTGGCGACAGACTCCACAGAGCTTGCAACATAGTATCCTTCTTCATATTCGTGGTAATTAATATCAAAGTCATCAAGGATATGTTTTGCATCTTCCTGGACAACTATACGTGGGAACATCATTCCGCCTCCCCACATGCCTCCGCCGATTGATAGTTTCTTCTCAAACAGTACTGTTTTAAGACCTGCTTCTGCAAGATATTTAGCAGCTACAAGGTTTGCCGGTCCTCCACCTACAAGTGCCACATCAACATCTGTGTAATCAAGAAAAACCTTTGAAAATTCATCAACTATAGCCCTTGTTATGATCAGTTCATCAAGTTCCATCTTATTTCCTCATGATATTTAGATATCAAGGGCTTCTGATTGTTATTATCTTCCTTAAACTTAATGCAACATAGGGCGAATCTCAGTTTTTGTATTTTGAATAGTTTCTGCTGCAATGGTTGCTTCAATGCCTATTATGGATGATGTATCATCACTCAGCGTTCCATGGTACTTCCTGAGTTTTACCCAGAACATGCTACCATTTCCTTCCGGATTATTCTCAACACCAACTGACCCGCCAAGAAGTTCAGCTATTTTCTTGACAATAGCAAGTCCTAGGCCGGTTCCTTTTACTCCGCTCTTGTTCACTCTCTTAAAACGATCAAATATCAGTGGTTTTGCATCATCAGAGATTCCTTCTCCTGAATCTGTCACAGTTACCATCCATGTATAGTTCTGGTCAATAACATCAATGTCGATCTCTGTATTTTCAGGGCTGTATTTGATAGCATTGGATATGTAATTGGCAAAAATTTCCTCAACAATAGGGTTGAGCATAGCCGGATAGCTTCCATCTGCACGAATATGGAGATTCATGTTCTTATCACACAGCTGTTGTTCGAACTGCTCGATAACATTTCGCAGACTTGGCATAATGTCAATTCCTTCTAATTCAAGTTCTTCTGTTGCTTCAAGCTTTGCAAACTTAGCAGCCGTTTCTATCATGTCTATAAGTTTGTTAGTACTGCGCTGCACACTATCTATTATCTTTGATTTTTCAGGGTCATCTTCCATTTCACAGAGCACTTCTGAAAATCCTCTGATGTTTCCTGCAGGATTGAGAAGGTCATGGCGCATAATATCAGTGAACAGGTCTTTGAGTTCATTGGAGTGTCGGAGTTCTTCCTCTACTTTCTTTCTCTCATTAAGATCCATTGTAGTACCGGTAAACCTGAAAGGTTCCTTATTCTTGTCCCATTCAGTGACCTTGCCTCTGGCAAGTATCCACTGCCATCTGTCTTTACTGTTCTTCATGCGGAATTCTGCTTCAAAGAACGGTGTTTCACGGTTAATATGGTCATGTATAGTATCATTCACAATTTCCAGATCATCGGGATGTATCAGTTTTTTCCAGCTTTCTATGTTCTTTTCGATATTCTTGACATCATATCCGATCATTTCTGCCCAGCGTTCATTATACATGACCTCATCAGTTCTGAGGTTCCAGTCCCACATTCCAAGATCAGCACCTTCCATGGCAAGTTCCATTACCTGTTTTGTCTTTGCAAGTCTGCTTTCCATATCCAGACGTGCTGCAATGTCACGCACGACAGCAAGGGCGTAATTATGGTGGTCATGAGTTACAAAAGTGATATTCATCTCAGCTGGTATTATTGTTCCATCTTTTTTGGTGAGTGTCTGACCTGGTTGCAGATATCTGTCTCCTGCAAGGTCTCGAAGATCACTTTTCCAGAATGTATCTTCAAAAAGTGAACTAAGATCCTTTTCTTCCATGTCTGTAAGCTCTTCTATGGTATATCCAAGCTCTTTGCACGCAGTTTCATTTGCATCAAGAATACGGTTCTTTTCTACATCTATAATAAAAATGAAATCATTGGACCTGTCAATAAGGTCTTTAAAAAGTCCTAGATCATTGAGGAATGATTTGTGATTGAGTGCTGTACTCATGATCTCAGACAAAACTTTCAATGTCTGGATATTATCAGGGTTACAATCGCTTTTACATGATGTGCTTTCGATGCTGATAAATCCGATACATTTTGATTTGGACTCTACCGGAACTAGCATCAATGACTGGATTCCATCCGATAAGATGATATTTCTTTCTTTGTCAGCCGCGGTCAGAAGATGTTCTTCTTTTGAGATGTGTATTATCTGCTTTTGAACAATCTTTTTTTCTATCCATGGAAATTTGGAGTAAGGGTTCGATTCAAAAACACTTTTCTTTTCAGTTTTTCCCTGGCTTTTCCAGGTATGTGACATGTAAGGTTCACCGTTTTCTTTGAACAAAAAAAGGTAGCAATAATCTGCATCACAGAAAGATGCTGTCTTCTTTAAAATTTCATCCAGGGTTCCTTCTATGTTCCCCGGTTTAATGAACATGGAAATCAATGAAGATATCATGTTTTCAATATTTGTGTTACGAGATACAAGATATTCCAGCCCTTTATGCTTCTCATTCAGCTTTTTATGCATTTCGTCCAGTTCAGTTATTTTCATCTCCAGTTCCATATTCTTCTTCTCTATCTGTTTATTTGCATAGATAATTATTATGAATGTGGACATTATCAAAGCTAAGCTGACAATCAGGGAATTCGTGTCTTTTGAAATAAGGAATGGTGCAACTAATACAAGTCCAAATATGCTGATTATCAGGATCAGAACCGTGTTTACGACACTGGTGATCTTTACATTTTTCAGTGTACGTTCATTTATCATTATTTTAATATTATAGTATTAATTACTATATTTAATATTCGTTCTTATATTCATCTCAAAATTTAATAGAGTTGATTTAACCGTGCCTTTTAAATTCAGGATTGCAATATGTAATGGAATTCCAATCTGTTAAATGTGATAACTCACTTTTGAACCTTAAAATAGGTTTAAGGGTTAGCTTTAATAGCTTTCTCAAATCAATTAGTATTAGAAAATAAAAGAGATGATACATATAGTAAGGACTGCTCAGAAAACCACTACCAAATCCAGCAGAGAATCAAATTCAGAACCTGGTGAAAGTACGGCTGATTTTCTCATCCTGGAGCCTGCCGGTTATCCGATGACCAGTGTGCTCGATGAATATCCTGAAATCACAGACTCAGGAGTTTTTGAACATTATGCACGAGAGCAGTGGAAAGGTTACACGGCGCACAAAGGTGATTATCTCTTTGACCGCAGGATGTTTCCTGATTTTGCATACAAAGTAACTGATGTCGAACCACCTGGCTCTGTCATAGGTCAGAATACGCATATAATTGTGAATGAAACTGTGATTAGCAGCACTCCTGCTGTTGAGTTCAGAAGTGATGTTACTTTTGATGATGTAATTGGACAGCAGAGTGCACGCAAGAAATGCAAATTAATTGAACGTTTTCTGGAAGCGCCCGAGAAGTTTGGTAAATGGGCACCAAGAAATGTACTTTTTTACGGTCCTTCTGGTACCGGAAAGACTATGCTTGCAAAGGCACTTGCAAATAAAGCTCATGTTCCTATTCTTCCTGTAAAGGCAACGGAACTTATCGGTGAATTTGTAGGTGAAGGTGCCAGGCAGATCCACCAGTTGTATGATCGTGCTCAGGAAATGGCTCCATGTATCATTTTCATAGACGAGCTTGATGCCATTGCACTTGATCGCAGACATCAGGAACTGCGTGGCGATGTTGCAGAGATAGTGAATGCTCTCTTGACCGAGATGGACGGTATCGTTGAGCGCGAAGGTGTTTGTACCATAGGTGCTACCAACCGCACAGATACTATTGATCCTGCTGTGCGAAGCAGATTTGAGGAAGAGATCGAGTTTACATTGCCGGATGAGAAGGAACGTCTTTCGATTCTGGAATCCAATGTCAAGACATTTCCTTTGCCTGTGAAGGATCTTGATCTTTCTGCAATTGCAAAGATGACAGAAGGACTTTCCGGAAGGGATCTTGTAAGTAAGGTGTTGAAGACGGCTCTTCACAATGTTATAATCGATGATCGGGACTACGTAACTCAGGATGACCTGTATGCTTCTGTGAAAAAGCTCAAAAATCTTCCAACGCCACCAAACGCTGACAGGATGTATATCTGATACGAAGATGGCTGTTCCTAGGATTATCTTTTTAAAACCTGAAAATATATCGGAGAGCTATGTCTGAGGTAAATGAATCTGATCGCTTTGAATGTGTCATAGTCAATGTGATTGACACACTTATGTGGAAAGGAGTCACTGTTGAAGAAGTAGAGTCTGGCGGTCGTGTGTATTTCGGTAAGGTCAAACCTGAAGGGTTTGATTATATGCCCGGCGATATTCTATATATAGGTGTCAAACGCCTTCCATATGATCTCGAAGATATGGAAATATCAATGGAAGTCTCACTTTACGATTCCAAGGATAAGAGACTCGACTGGACCTTCCTTTAAAACAGATCAAGTTCTCACTTTTTAATCTTTGTTTTATGTGTATCGTGTTTAGGCCTTGTCCCGATAGGGTACGTCAAGTTCCATAAGGTCCTCGGCGACGATCACATTCTCAAATATCTTTTTAGCTTCTTCAAGCAACTGTGCAGGATTATCAGAATACCTGGAACTTATGTGTGTAAGTACAAGTTTCAGGACATTAGCTTCTTCTGCAAGGGCTGCTGCTTCTTCTGAAGTTGAATGCATGGACTCAATGGCCCATTCCTGCTGGTCACTGGCAAGTGTTGAGTCATGAATTAGAAGATCTGCGTCCTTACTGGCTTCAAGTATTGCTTTGCAGGGACGTGTATCGCCTGTATAGACAATTTTTCTTCCGGGCCGCATTTCTCCCACTACATCTTCAGAGTGTATGATCTTTCCATCAATTTCCACGGATTCTCCTTTGTGGAGTTTTGAAAAAAGAGGCCCGGGTGGAACTCCAAGTTCAATGGCTTTCTGACGGTCGAATTTGCCGGGACGCATATTCTCAACCAGTGCATATCCAAGGCTTGGAATACTGTGTTCGGTTTTGAGTGCTACGATGGAGTATTCATCTCTTTTAACTACATCTCCCGGTGACAGGTCAATGGCATCTATCTCGAATTTCAGTTTGTAGTATCCAAGGGAGCTGAGTATCCTTGCAAATTCATGAATCCAGTGAGGGCCGTATATTTTAAGCGGTTCTGTTCTTCCGTGAAAGGACATTGTCTGTATGAGGCCGGGAATTCCAAGCATGTGGTCGGCATGAAAATGAGTTATGAATATGGATGATAGTGCTTTCATCCCCGTTTTGGCCCGCATCATCTGTTGTTGTGCCCCTTCTCCGCAATCAAAAAGCATAAGCTCGCCTTCACGATTGATCATGATGGCCGATGGATTGCGTTCCGGGGTTGGAAGGGACCCTCCTGTTCCTAGAAATGTTACGCGAAGCATACATTGATATAAGCGCTGGACTTATTTATGAATTGTCTATGAAAGACAATGGGAAAGATGATTCGCCTTTCCACTTTTGCTGTTCCTGTAGCAAGGAAGTACATGTACTTCATCACTCGTAAAGTTCATATAGCATCTTATTATTAAAGGAACGTCCATAAATCATACCAGATTTAATCCGAGTTACAAGGTTAATTCAATTCATACTTATATAACAATCATAAGAGGATATATCATGAAATGGCAAGGTAGATCTAGAAGAACCTACACAGGTGCTAAAGTCAAATCCGCTCGCAGCAAAAGAAAGTTCGAGCTTGGTCGCGAATCTGCTGACACTCACATCAATGAAGTAAAGAGAAAGAATGTTTCCACAAGAGGCGGAAACAGAAAGGTAAGGCTTCTCCAGTGCAACGTTGCAAACGTAACAGATGCACAGGGTAAGACCCAGAAGACTACCATCGAAACCGTTACCGGTAATACTGCAAACGAGCACTACGTCAGGCGTAACATCCTTACAAAGGGCTCAGTTATCAAGACCCCTCTTGGTAGTGCAAAGATCACAAGCCGTCCAGGTCAGGATGGTGTTGTGAACGCGGTATTGCTCGAGTAATCGGGCATTCTTTTTTCTTTTTAATTTGATTGTCTGGTTTTATGGGGTTGCTAAATAAATGATGGATAATAAAACACGTCATGTTCTGGAATGTCTTGAAGAGGATGCAAAAATAAGTCATGAAGAAATTGCGACCCTTGCAGGACTTACTATAGATGAAGTTGATAATATAGTAAAAGAGCTTGAAGAAAGCGGAGTTATCCGCAAATATAAGACTGTCATTGACTGGGATCTTGCAGGCGATGAGAATGTTTATGCAATAATCGAGCTTGAGGTCAGTCTTGAAAGATCAATAGGTTACCTGCCTCTTGTTGAGCGTTTGTACAGGTTCCCTGAAGTCCGTTCTGTGAGACTTCTTTCCGGACAATACGATCTTTCACTTACAGTATCTGGCAAGACAATGAAGGAAGTTGCTTTTTTCGTTGCCGAGAAGATCTCTACTCTTGAACAGGTACAGCATACAACAACTCACTTTGTCCTGAAAACCTATAAAGAGGATGGTGTTATCCTCCACGAGCAGGATCATGTTTCACGTTTACCGGTGACTCCATAATTAATAGCTGGGTCACATTTACAGGATGTATAATATATGAGAAAAGCATGCACCCCTTCTAAATTTGTAGCTGATGTTATGAACAAGGTGCCTCCTTCAGGCATTCGTCGCTACTTTGATCTTGCATCAGGTCTGGAAGATGTTATTTCCCTTGGTGTAGGTGAGCCGGATTATGTGACTCCCTGGCACATAAGAGAGGCGTGCATCCACTCACTTGAATGTGGTGAAACCTCATATACTTCAAATTACGGTCTCATTGAGCTTCGTGAAGAACTGGCAGATTATTATGCTGCAAAGTATGGGGTCAATTACAACCCGAATACAGAGATTCTTGTAACTTCCGGTGTAAGTGAAGCTCTTGATGTGGCTATACGTGCTATCACCAATCCCGGTGACGAGATCATTGTTGTACAGCCTTCATATGTTGCATACGTTCCTTCAGTGATGTTTGCAGGCGGTGTTCCTGTAATTGTCTCAACAAAGCTTGAGAATAATTTCAAGCTTACAGCTGAAGAACTCGAAGCAGCTATCACTCCAAAGACCAAAGCAGTAATTATCAATTATCCGAATAACCCAACGGGTGCCACCATGGGCAAAGCTGACCTTGAGGCTATTGCTGATGTTGTGTGCGAGCACGATATTATGGTGATATCTGATGAGGTCTATGATTGCCTGACCTATAATGGTGGACACACATGTTTTTCCTCCCTTGAGGGTATGCGTGAGAGGACAATCCTGCTGAACGGTTTTTCCAAGGCATATGCAATGACCGGTTTCAGAATGGCATACGCAATGGCATCCCCAAAGATTATCAGTGCCATGATGCTGATTCACCAGTATTCAATGCTCTGTGCTCCAATCACCGCTCAAATAGGCGCTATCGAAGCCCTCAAGAACGGTCACCACGAAATGGAGAAAATGGTCCGTGACTATGACCGTCGTCGCCATCTCATAGTAAGTGGCTTGAACCGTATCGGACTTAAATGCTTTGAACCAAAGGGTGCATTCTACGTATTCCCGTCAGTCGAAAGCACAGGCCTGAGCTCCGAGGAGTTTGCCGAGCGCCTCATGAACGAGAAGAGAGTCGTTACAATCCCGGGCAATGTCTTCGGTGAAGCCGGCACAGGTTTCCTCAGATGCTCCTATGCAACTTCCAAAGACGAGATAGAGAAGGCTCTGGAAAGGATTGAAGCGTTTGTTAATGGGCTGTGAAAGCGAGGGTACTTTGATTTTTTATCTTTTTTAGGTCGCATGAAGCTGATTTTCTAATCATCTCTAGATGCATCACAATAATCTTAGTTGAATTGTGATAAGAAATAATTTGTACGATGGCATGTAATCTATGTGCTCTATAAACTCCGTTTTTTTCAGGCGTGTCCAATAAAAAAAGATGAGATTCTCTAATGTAGACTCCACTACATGAAGAAGAATGCTGAAGCTGATAAAATATTTACTATGAATACTCATATCAGGAAAAGGCTAGGAATATGAGGAAGGTATATGCGTACATATTATGTGGTTCTATCATATTTAAATAAATCAATGAAAGTGAGGACAATAACCAAATTATAAAATATCCTGAACATTGAATCGTTTTTAAATTGGAGGGCATAAATGAAGCTAAAATGGAACAGGAACAATATTGTTTTTAGTTATTGTGCATAAGCAGATTTAAAAGATATAGCCTCAATGCTTTCAAAACAGAGTGTATGCAAATATTTGTTTTTCGGACCGAATACAGAAGAAGTTACGATGGCGTATTTTTTGCCATTGATAAGTTCAATAGATGATTCCTTAAAGGATGATAAAATTCCGGATTTTCATGTATTCGCCATCAGGGGAAAAGATACAGACACTTTTATAGGGCAATGCGCATTGATTCCAATAGAATTCACGAACGGAAATTACCTTATTGGATACCAGATTGATGATAGCCAATGGAGAAAAGGATATGGATATGCTGCTTGTGAGTTTTTGGTATATTATGCATTTGATGTAATCGATGCATTCAGGATTACCGGGGATTGTGCAGAAGGAAACATAGGGTCTGAAAAAACAATGATCAAAGCAGGTTTACAGTCAGAAGGACGACAAAGAAAATATTGGTTAAATGATGGCAAATGGCATGACCGATTACTTTTTGCTTTAATGAAAGACGATGTTTCAGAACAAAGAATGAAAATATTGGTAGATCAGTATATGTAATTCGGAATGTGTCGGCAAATTAAGTTATAAAGATAGTAATCACTGTCGGATTACTATTTTTCAAACATTTTTTATTAATAGGTATTATCACTTCGGCCATAATTCAATTTATTTCTTCATAAGTTTAAGTATACGCTATTAGAGTTTGTTCTTCTGAAAAATGTAGAATGCATAACCATATTCATCCGGGCGTTCTCTGAAGAGTTTAATCTCTTTTCTGTTAAACTCAAGTATCATTTCTGCCTCAGTGTTTCCTTTGTAGTTATCACTGATCTCATCAACTCTTTTTTCCAGATTATCATAAAACTCGTACCAGGCAGAAACTGGCAGTTTAAAGTTATCAATGACATCATATCCTGCTGCCGTGATAACTTTTTCAGTGTCAGGTATGTTCATTATTCCGGGATATATTTCCTGCCAGAATTCAACAACTTCCTCAGAAGGTTCGTTTGTGAACCATGTGTTCTCCGTCACTGCCATATAGCCACCACTTTTAAGGAACTGTTTCCAGTAGCTGATCCCCTTTTCAAAGCCAAGGATAAAGATGGAGCCTTCTGCCCAGATCACGTCGAATTCTCCTGCTTCAAAAGGCAGGTCATCCATGGAAGCACAAACTGTACTGATCCTGTCATCAAGGCCTTCTTTAGCTGCATTTTCCATAAGTTTATCCAGAAAAGGCTGGTAAATATCAGTTGCAGTGATATAACAGTCCTTGCAGATCTTCGCAAGGTGTATTGTCTGCATACCTACACCACATCCAATATCAAGGATCTTAGTACCTGCGGGAAGAGAAGAAAGCATATTAAATGCTTTTTCAGTACATTCATTACTACCCGGGCCCTGTCTGGGTAACCCATCAAATATCTCAAAAATTGCTGATTCCATTTTTGCACCTATATTCACCATTTATTTAGCTTGTATAACTATGTAATAAAGTCAATATGATTTTTTGATAATTGAATTGATACGTACATTGATACTTACAAATTTATATGTTCAAGCAGTGATTCTTAATACCTCGCAGAATAGATAACAATTTTACTTTACGATAAACTAAAAAGTAGTGAAAAGATGGATGAAAAGTTACTTGCAAATATCGGTTTAAACAAATATGAAAGAACCGTTTACTGGACGCTTTTGAAAAAAGGGGAGCTGGAAGCAAGTAAATTATCACAATTATCACGAGTTCCCATTGGAAAGATCTATGAGATTTTGAGTGATTTAAACAAGTATGGCCTTGTGGATATAAAACCTTCAAGACCACGAAAATACAGGACTGTTGATACGAAAATTGCTTTTGAAGTTATGTATCAAATAAAAGAAGAAGAAGCACTCAATGAGCTCAAACTACTCCGGGAAGCATTTGCTGAAATTGAACGGCAACTTTCCAATGACGATTCTCCAAAGCATGTTGAAACAATATTCTGGCCCGACAAGTTTTATGATGATGAACTAAAAGAGACAGTTAATTCCTTTTTTGAGGATATTGAGCATGAAATATGTGTTGTTACTCCCACTAAGTATAAGCCAGGAGTATCAGAACAATATGATGATTCAATGTCAGTATTCAGCAAGGCTTACTTAAGTTTGGCACAACGTGGCATTCATGTTAAAATTATAGATTCCTACTCTCAACTGTTACCGTCAATAAAAGAACTTATTAATTCAATAGAAAACGAATCGGTCAAAAGTAATTTACAGAAATTCATGGAAATAAGAATTCTGGAAACAAAGCATGATTTCGTAATCTTTGATTCAAAGACTCTCTTTTTAGATATTGAAGATCAGATCAACACGGGTACCAGTCTCGGTATGACACAAATTCATGATGAGTCATATACAAAGCGTTTCAAGGCTAAATTCGACGACCTCTGGACTAAGGGAAAGCGATTTGATTTCACATAAACAGTTTCAGGTTATGAGCTTCTTATTGATGCCTGCTGGTTTGTAATCTCATTGAATATTACAAACGCTGCCACTATCTCATAATAGGCAGCCTGAACAGGATCGGACTCAAATGCTTTGAACCAGCGGGTGTCTTCTGTGTTTTCTCATCTGTTTCGAGGGAATATATAGCTAAAATTGTAATATTTGCAATCTCTACGTACCTTCTCTCTAAACATCAAATCTCATAATGATGAGTCTCATAATACACTACAATGTAGATATATTTATATATAACTATTTCATACTATGGTATGAGGCCACAAATCCTCTTTGACCAGGACTTTGCTGACCATAGGTGGTACGATGTGTTCATCGGAAAACGCTGAAGAGAAAAACGTAAAAAACGTCTTAAAATAACAGAACGCAGGCAGATTCCCTCTGCATTCCCTAACATCATCTCTCTCAAAAACGCTTTCATTTTTGCCTGCGTTCTGACTCTTCGGCTATTAAACATCAATTTTCTGCAATTTCTGGTTACTTTACAAAAAATAAACTTTATCAGGTTATATTGGTAATCAGTAGCAAACATTCTCAGAACAGTTCTTTTTGTTGATGGCCAATGCTTCTTCTTTTTCAGGCCACATAAGAGAATTTACCTTTCTGACCGCATCGGATGCATTGTCCCCGTATATGTCAGCACCAATTTCCTTGGCCCATTCGGAGGTGACAGGTGTTCCTCCAACCATTGTCTTCAACTTATCCCTGATGCCTGCTTCCTTGAGACTCTCCTCAAGTGTTAGCTGATTAGTCATAGTGATGGTCATCAGGGCAGATGTTGCAATCACATCCGGATGAACCTTTATAGCTTCCTCCACAAAGGTTTCTATAGGCACATCCACACCAAGATCAATTACCTCATAGCCATCTATTTGAAGAGATGTTGCAACTATGTCCTTGCCAATGGAGTGTATATCGCCTTCTATGGTGCCAAGAAGCACAATACCTTTAGATTTTATCAGCGAGTTCTTTTTAGATGCCGGCATCAAAACAGTGGTGGCTGCTTCCACTGCTTCTGCAGCAACTATCATATGTGGAAGATAAATCCTTCCTTCATCAAACAGACCCTTCATCAACGAGAGTGCAGCATGAAAACCATGCTCTAAAAGATATTGAGTATCAATTCCAAGTTCCAATGCTTCATATGCAATTTCACATGCTTCATCGACATTAAGGTCTAAGGTTGCTTCTATTGCTCTGTCAAGGAATTCTTTTGTAGGTAGCACAGGATCACTTCAGAATACAATACTTGTTTTCAATTTTCTATTTGATTTTCTCGGAAATCAGCAATTGTATTCCGTAAAGGTTCTATATAAAAATAACCGCTGTTATGATTGTAAAAATAACATCAATCTCTGTAAAATGTCGTTTAATCTGTATCTGTCTTATTTTCAGACAGGTACTCTTCATTGAACATTTTTGCCATAAGGGCAACGTATGATATCAGCAAAGGCCCGATAAAAATTCCCAGAAGACCGAATAGATTGAGGCCAATGATAACTCCGATGAGTGATTCCAGTGGATGGATCCTTCCAACTTTGTCCTGTATTATCGGCCTCAGGAAATTATCAACCGAACTGAGAATAATTCCTCCGATGAATATCCCTACGGCTGTAAAATAGTCATGTTGAGCTATCTGAATAATGACTGCAGGAATCCATATCATCGTGGCTCCTACAACAGGCAGGAATGATAATAACATAGCCACAAATCCCCAGAGGAATGCTCCGGAAACTCCAAGCAGCAGGAATGTAAGAGTGAGCAATCCGCCCTGTACAACAGCAATAATTCCTGAACTTATAAGTGTTGCATTGACAATATTTGTAAATTCCTTTTGTAATAATGCTGTGTTCTCTCTGCTGAAAGGTATTGCATTTGTAAGTTTTACAGAACAAGTTGAATTTGCGCCAACAAACAGGTAATAGAGCAGGAAATACATAATAATAAATTCTATAACCCTCTGTCCAAGGCTTTGGACTGCATTTAAAAGTAATATGCTGAAATAGTTTGCTGCTGCTGTCACTATCTCTGCCAGTTTTGCCTGCAGATCTATCTCAATTGGCAGGCTGGATAAATGAACTTGACTTATATAGGTATTGATATTTGAAACCTGGGTCAGTAAAGTGTCCGTATCAAAAAGCATACTCTGTATCTGGATTATAATTATAGTCATCAGGAAATACAGGGGTATCATTATAAGGACAATAGTAAGAAGAATTATCGTAAAAGCAGCCACACTTTTGTTTATCTTCTGTTTTGTAACAAGGTACGTGTATAAAGGTTTAAAAACAACGTACAGGATAAATGCACCGAAAAATGCGTTTATGTAAGGATATAATGCATATACAAGAACTGCTGCAAGTATGGAAAGCATTAGTAGTGCCTGAAGCATCTTACTTGTATTGTTCATTACTTTCTACATTCTTTTTTCTGCTATTTAAGACTATTATTCATGTATATTATTCTCTTCTGACAACTAATATATTCTATAGAATAAATATTCTTACAGATGCTATCTCCATTTGAAGATATAATGAAAACGACGCTGGACAGGTGGACGAAAGAGGATGGGATCACAAATAGTGCATCCCTTTCTTTCCATGCACTTATAGGTATTCCCTCGTTGCTCCTTTTCACATTATTTATTGGAAGTATCTTCCTGAAACAACAATTACTTCAAGCAGCCATCCTGACAGATGTATCAGTTTTTGCAGGTGATGTTGCAATAGAAGCATTAAATACCCTCTTTACTCAACTTTCTGTGAGCAGCCCCAGTAACTTTGGAATCGTATTCAGTTTTCTGATATATCTATGGAGTGCAGGTAATATCTTTTTTCAGATAAAAAAACTGATTAACAAAATGTGGGGCCTTACTCCGTCAAATAAACATTGGCTACATCAGTTTTTCCATACAAGGTTATCTGCTTTGATCGGAGCTCTTGCATTTGGTATAATAGTGTCAGTGAGCACTCTGTTCGAGATGATATTCTTTGTTATATCTGATGCCTTACAGGCAGCATTTTCAGTATCGGTAAATTCGATCCAATATGCAAGCTTTGGTATAAACTTCCTTACTCTTATCCTTCTTTTCATGTACCTTTTCAGAATACTCCCAGATGCAACCATGGATATCAAATATGTGTTTATGGGCTCATTGCTTACGGTATTGTTATTGACGCTGGGAAAATATGTAATAGGCATCTATCTGTCCTACAGCAGCATAACAACGGTTTACGGGACCATTGGTTCAATACTTGTAGTTCTCCTGTGGATATACATGTCCTCCATCATAGTAACTTTCATGATAGTATTCATGGGAGTGTATGCTGATTATGATTCTCATATGCGGGGTAAGGTTTTGTAAGTCAGTGTATGATTGTGATGTATGAAGTGTATGAGTAATCATACGTTTGTGATATGATTAAACGTATGTCTTTTCTTCTGCTTGATGCATAATTATAAGTGTTCTTCAATATTACCTGTATGTTGGAGTGCTTCAAAAATGAATGTTTCAAATGTAAATTGGAAGCAATTGATAATTTCAATAGTCATCTGCCAGATACCGGGCATATCAGGTGGATTTTTCACCGTAAGAGCAATTCCGACCTGGTATGCATATCTTCAAAAACCTGCCCTTATTCCTCCAAACTGGAGTTTTTCAATTGTTTGGACTCTTCTTTATCTGCTAATGGGAATTTCACTTTATATTGTCTGGCAAAAAGGAAGGTCTGTTCCGTATATAAAAACAGCAATGTCAATCTTCATTGTCCAATTATTCTTTAATTTCCTGTGGTCTTACCTGTTCTTTGGGCTGCGTTCACCGCAACTGGGGCTTGCAGGAATAATATTACTCTGGATTTTGATCGTTGTGAATATTATTCAGTTCTACCGCATCTCAAAACCTGCGGGATTATTGCTTGTACCTTACATTCTCTGGGTATCCTTCGCAGCTTATCTCAACTATGGGATCATGGTTCTGAATCCCTGAGCAAATCGCCAGAGTTATGATAATAATTGAATTTTGCTTCGCCTGAACTGAAAAAAAGTGAGTTTAAGATTTGTTAAGTAAATTAGGAGGGGTTATTAAAAAACTCCTCCTTTTGTAAATCTCGGTCTATAGTATTTCTCTCAGGGCATTAGCCGCGGTGTAAACACTTCCAATACCCCCTATGTAGTTTGCAATACGTACTGCTTCCATTATCTCTTCTTTTGTTGCACCGGCTTCCATAGCCTGCATTGCAAGCACCTTCACTCCGTTCTCGGCACCATGGTCCGCATCAAGTGCCAGTGCAATGAGGAACTTGTATTTAATTGGTATGCTGCCCTCAGAGAGTGCATTCTCCCCACTTGCTTCAATTATTTTGAAAAAATCGTTGTCTTTATCCTGTATTATTTTCAATGGGTGTTCATTCATCTTGTTCACTCCAGTTACATATTCTAAGAAAAGTCTTTTATCTACTTTCTGGTATTCACAACGCTTAAATATGACTGGGGTCATTTATGACTACGGTCATTTTAATATCCGTAAATGAGGTTGCATGTCTCTGCGAGAACAAAAGAAAAAAGAAACCCGGGACAGGATATTTGAAACATCAAGCCGCCTGTTCAAAGAAAAAGGATTCGAAGGCACAACGGTTGATGAGATCACAAAGGAAGCCGGTATTGCAAAAGGTACTTTTTTCAATTATTTTCCGACAAAAGAGTCGCTTCTCTCATATTTCAGAGAACAGAGGGAAGAATTCATTATCAATATAATGCAGGATCAGATGGCCCGTGAAATTCCTGTAAGGGAAAAGATAGAGAACTTTCTGATTCATGTGGCAGAGTACTACGAAAAGGACAGGGAACTTCTAAGGTTGCTGTTCTTTGAGCAGAGAAGACTCTTAATGTCTTCAGGTCACAGTCTGTCGCATGGAGATCACAGGAAAAAGAAACAGGAACTCTTTATTGGCATGCTGGCTGATCTTACAATTGAAGGCATGCAAAAAGGAGAAATAAAGTCTGACATAGATCCTAAACTGGTAGCACAGACACTCCATGCAGTCTACTTCCATTCCCTTATGACCTGGTTGCATTCGGAGGACGATTATTCATTTTCAAAGGATATGTCAGCAAAGATCGATATCATATTCGAAGGTATTGGTGTATGAAAAATGTATGCAATTGAAGTTGAAAACCTGGTACGGAAATTCGGTGATTTCACCGCCGTAGATAACCTGTCTTTCAGCATAAAAAAAGGTGAGGTATTTGGTCTGCTCGGTCCCAACGGAGCCGGAAAGACCACAACAATGTCCATGCTTTCAACAATGCTTCCTCCAAGTTCGGGAAAAGCTTCAGTGAATGGTTTTGACATTCAGAAGAATCAGGACAATGTCAGGAAATCCATAGGGATAGTTTTCCAGGACCAGAGTCTGGATGAGGAGCTTACAGCTTACGAGAACATGGATTTCCATGGAAGACTTTACCGTATTCCTAAAAATACAAGACAAAAAAAGATCACTGAGCTCCTGAAACTTGTGGAGCTTTACGATAAGAAGGATAACCTTGTGAAAACATACTCCGGTGGTATGCGCCGTCGTCTTGAGATAGCACGTGGTCTCATGCACGAGCCGCAGGTACTTTTCCTTGATGAGCCGACCCTTGGCCTTGACCCGCAGACAAGGAACCACCTATGGGATTACATTGACAAACTGAACAAGGAAAAAGGTATCTCAATAATCCTGACAACTCATTACATGGATGAAGCAGACAAGCTTTGTCATCGAATAGCTATAATTGACAAAGGTAAGATCATTGCCCTTGATACTTCTGAAAATCTCAAGAATGATATTGGAGGTGATGTGATCACTATAATTTCTCCTGAAAGGGATGATCTTTATTCAGCAATAAAATCCATGCCCGAGATCAAAAACATTGAGCTCCACGATTCCTCTATAACCATAGGGATACAGAATGCTGAAAAACATGTTGCTCACATAGTCAATATTGCATCTGCAAACAATATTGAAATCAAATCTCTTTCCATTAACAAACCAACACTTGAAGATGTTTTCCTGCACTTTACAGGCAGAACCATCAGGGAAGAAGAAGCCAATTCTAAAGATAAGATGCGAATGATACGAAAGGCAGGGAGGAGATAAAAATGGATATCGTTTACACTATATGGTTAAGGAGCGTAAAGCGTTACATCCGTTCAAAAAGCAGGCTCATAGGCAGTCTTGGAATGCCATTGTTCCTCTTTTTAGTGCTTGGTTTCGGGCTTAATTCAGTTGTTGTAATGCCTGGTATGGAGCAGGGTTACATTGGATTTATCATGCCCGGTATCATCTCCATGAGCGTTCTTTTCACATCCGTCTTTGCAGGCATACAGATAATATGGGACAAACAGTTCGGTTTCCTGAAAGAGACTCTGGTGGCACCTGTGTCAAGATTTGAAATAATGCTTGGCCAGACCGTAGGAGGAGCTACAACAGCCGTTATTCAGGGACTTATCATTCTTGGACTCTCACTTTTCATGGGTTTGGAGATAAACAATATTCCAGGATTTTTCGTGGCGATAATCTTCATGACACTTATTGGGCTGGCATTCACAGCATTTGGAATTGCCATTGCTTCAAGAATGGATGATATGCACGGGTTCCAGCTTATTATGAACTTTGTGATATTCCCTATATTTGGTTTGTCAGGCGCTCTTTTCCCAATAGACAGCCTGCCGGAATGGGTAAGGTCACTTACATTGCTGGATCCTCTTACATACGGTGTAGAAGGTATAAGGTACGGCCTGCTTGGAACATCTCAGATCGATCCTGCTGCAAGTTTTGGTATCCTCTCAGGGTTCACAATACTTATGGTTATAGTGGGTTCTTACATGTTCAGGAAGATCAGTATATGATTTGAATTATTGATGTTCTGGTTGACTGATAATTGTAAACCAGAGGTTGTTATACAATTAATATAATAATAAATACTAATTAATAATGATCTTTCTCATTTTTTTAATTGTTCAAACAATGTCTGGAAATTCATTTTCTTCAAACCTTTATTTTTGGTCAACAATCGGCATAAAATAGCAATGTTTTTATAAAATAATTTCTAAAGCACATATGAAAAATAGTAAGACTTATGTGCTGTTTGTATCTGAAAAAGAAAAGTCTTCTCATTTTGAGGATTATATAGGACTGCTTGGTATAGGTCTGTCCTGAAAAGATGAACATAAATCTGGTGGCTCATATGAATGGTGATTTTTATTCATCTGGAATAACTTTGAACAGGGATAAATTATGGATTTAGAAAATGTTAATGTTTCTGGGGATGATCCTCTTGGAAAATCCAGTGAAAACTCTGACGTTTTGGATATCAAAAAGATAACAAATGCTGTCTTTGAGTATGCGCCTAATACTGTTCTGATTATCGGGAAAGATTTTCGTATTGAAAAGATAAACAAGGCAGGTTCAGATCTTGTAGGACGTGATCCGGGATCAGTACCGGGTATACTTGGCGGAGAGGTACTCTTATGTGTGAACTCTGTTCGTGGCAATGGATGTGGCAAGACCTCTGAATGTTCACTGTGCAACATCCGTAATATTGTGGTCGATACTTTCAGGACAGGCAAAGATCATCATCATCTTGAAGGAAATATGGATATTCTTTTGGCAGATGGCACTGTTTCCAGCAGGAGTTTTATTGCATCTACTACTTATGTACATCTTGATGCCGAAAGTAAGGTTATTCTTTATCTTGATGACATAAGTGAACGTAAAAAGGCAGAGAAAACTCTTAAGGAAATAGAAGAGCGCTTTAAGATACTTTATGAAAATATGCCAGGTGGCACTCTTATCATCGGGAAGGATTACATTATTGAAGAAGTGAACCATCGAACCTGTGAGATTACAGGTTATAAAAGAGAGGAATTAATAGGGCAACTATGTGATATTGTCTGTCCTAAAGGTTCATTATCTAAAAAATGTCCTATATGGGTGGATGGTCTTGAAGGTTTTCAGGGAATGGATACCGCCATAAAATGCAAGAATGGTACCAAGACTCCAATTCTTAAAAACTCAAAAAGAATACTTATTGAAGGAAATCAGTTCATCCTTGAAAATTTCCAGGATATTTCTGAAAGTAAAGCTGCTGAAGAGGCTATTATCAATTCCAAGATCATGGCCGAAGAGGCTAACAGAACAAAGAGTGAATTCCTTGCAACCATGAGTCATGAGCTGCGTACACCATTAAATGCTGTTATCGGTTATTCTGATCTTTTGCTGGAAGAATCATATGGTGATCTCAATGCGCAGCAGAAAAGGTCTCTTGGTCATATATCCCACAGTGGAAAACATTTGTTAAAGCTTATCAATGATATTCTTGACATTTCAAAGATAGAATCGGGGAAAATGGAATTACATTATGAGGATTTCTATGTGGATGAGATATTTGGCAATGTCCTTAACATAGTTTCTCCATTTGCAAGAAAAAAAGCTATCAAACTCCATACTTCCATTGATCCGGAAACATTATCTCTTACAGCCGATAAAATTCGTTTTAAGCAGATACTGTTCAATCTTGCAAGCAATGCTGTAAAGTTTACTCATGATAGTGGTCATGTAACATTGAAAGCATGTCTTAATGGTGGTATGGCTGAATTTTCAGTAGTGGATAATGGCATTGGTATTTCACCGGATAATATTGAGAAACTTTTCATGCCGTTCCAGCAGATCGATTCCACCATCTCAAGGAAATATGACGGAACAGGCCTTGGTCTCTCACTTGTAAAAAGGTTTGTTGAAATGCATGGCGGAGATGTTTTTGTAGAAAGTGAGCTAGGTAAGGGTAGTACATTTTCTTTCAGATTACCGTCGGATGTAGTAACGCATTAGTTCGTTTTATTATCTCATTCTGTGCAGGAATTACCAGATGGAAAGTGCTGCCCTTTCCAGGTTCACTTTCAAGCCAGATGCTTCCTTTGTGGATCTCTACCAGTTTCTTCACAAGGGCAAGGCCAAGTCCGCTACCTCCATATCTGCGGGTCGGGGAACCATCAACCTGGACAAAAGTATCAAAGAGTTTAACTTTGTCATTATCGGATATTCCGATTCCGTTATCTTTCACATCAATAAATAAGGCATTTCCATGATTATGCCTTATATCGACCCATATCCTCCCATGCTCTGGTGTGAATTTAATAGCATTTGTAATCAAATGATGGAATGTGATCTTCAGTTTGGATTTATCGGCATAGATCGTCCTTATGTCGGGATCAAGTGTAAAATCAAGTTTTATGTTCTTTTTAATTGCTATGGATCTTGCAACCTTCTGGATGTCATAGACCATATCAGGCAGGGAGAAATCACTTATCTCTAGTTCCATTTTACCATCTTCGATCTCTGCAATGTATATCAGGGAATTTATCATCTCGAGAAGCATTGAACCACCCGATTTTATTATCCCTGCAAACTTCACCTGTTGTTCGTCCATTAATTTATTTTCTTCAAGCAACAGGTCAGAATATCCTAAAATAAGACTAAGGGGTGTCCTGAGTTCATGGCTCACATTGGACAGGAACTCACTTTTTGTGCGCGAGGCGTTCTCTGCAAGCATCTTGGCAGCTATCAGTGCATCCTCTGCTTGCTTTTCGATGGTTTTATCCTGTAAAGTCTCAATAGCTCCGATCGTGTTTCCTTCTATATCTTTAAGGGGGGCAGCGGTGAAATATAACCATTTGCTCAAAAGCGGAAAGAAATCTTCAGCTTCATATCCTTTCTCAATGAATGAGTTTTTAAGGTTTTTTTCCTCATAGAAATCCATGATACTTTCGATGTTGTTGTCGACGATCATGTCAGCCATGACTTGCCTTTTTTTTGGGTAGAATGCCAGCCATGGGTCTTTAGTACCGATCATTGTTTCGGCGGATATGGCAGTCGCCTTTTCACATGCTTTATTCCAATAGGTGACTTCATGTTCCTTGTTTATAACGAACATAGGAACAGGGAAATTGTTTACTATCTGGGTAAGCTCATTTCTCTTATTCTTCAATTCCTGTTCTATTCTTTTGTGCTCAGTGATGTCAACGGCATTTCCAAAAATCTGTGCTGTGCCATTGTTTTTTAATATGGAGCAGGTGCAATAGAACCATAGTTTTGTTTCATCTGCTTTTTTAGCCCTGAATTCAACATTTATTTTTAAAATATTATTCTTGATGCCGTTTATTATCTTTCCATATATAGTAGCAGCGTCATCAGGATGGATAAAAGAAAGAAATGTCTCCCAGTTATTGTAAATCGTGCCGGCTTCAAGTCCAAGAATATCATCGGCAACCGGGGATATGTATACATTTGTAAATTCACCTTTATCAACATCTGCTTTCCAGATGATGCTTGATATAGATGAGACCACCTGCCTGTAATTCTCTTCACTTTCAATGAGATTATTATTTATTCTCTCATTTCTAGTGCCATATGAGGACCCATGTTCATCAAAAGTGCCCTCGTACTTATCTCTAAGTTCTTGTAGTTCTTGAATTAACTGCTCTTTGCTTTTATCTGCATCTCTCATGATTCCGCACCGCAAGAGAATATTAATTGCAAGTTTGTGTTCAACTTCAATACATAACACAATGTGTAACAGTTACATATGTTCTGATATTATATAGTTATTAACTCTTAAATTAAAGTAAAAACTCAAGTATATCTTCTAACTGTGGTTTAAAATATCCTGGCAGAATCAGGAAAGCAGTTCCTTATCGAAATTCTCGATAAGGTCATTCATTTTCTTGTACCATTGGTCTATGTTCTTGCGGATCATCTCTTTTACAACAACAGGTTCGATTCCCACATATTCATAGTAGTATCCGCCAATGGATATGGACTTTGTTTCCCTGTAAACAAGACCGGCTGATATCAGGTTTTGTAGTGAACGATATGCCGTACTACGCTCACGACCAAGAAGTTCCCCGAGTTTTTCTGCGGTCATGGGGCCGTTTTCCAGAAGTGCTTTGTAGGTGCTGATGTCAAGCTCTTTCAGACCGAGAACACACTTTGCCATATCTTCGCATTTACATTCTGCTCTCAGCATTTCAGGTATAGAACTTGCCATGTTTTTCCTCATCTATTTGTAATTTTTATTCTAAACACTGTGTCGGTACTGTTGTACAGTTTGCACAAAACCGAATAGAGATTGCGTCAATTATATATATAGTTTGCCAGATTTTCTCTCTGCTTGACAATAATACCTGAAGATGAACGTTCCAGTCTTCCACTGGATACTGATGAAATAATATATCATCCTGATATGATACGTGCCAATGAGTGGATACTAACCGAGTATAAACCACCGGTAAGGGACTTTTGCATATTTGTTCCCTGTGCAAAAAAGAAGCCTTATCATGAAAGTCCTTCTCACAAGATATTCGATAAAGTGATATTCGGGACGCTGGATCCTGAAAAAGTACATGTTGTGGTATTCGGGACATGCGGCATAACTCCGCGTGAGCTTGACACTGAATATCCTTTCATGGATTATCAGTTCATGCTCGGTAAATGCAATGTTGCCAAAATAAAAAGGGATTTTATCAAGATGGAAAGCCAGAGACTGGCAGAGTATCTTGAGAAGACCCGGGACAACTACAAGCATCGGATCGCTTATTGTATAGGTGACTTCAGAAAGGCAATGGAACTTGCGGTTGAGATATCCGGTGTTGAAGTGACCATTGTTCCTAAAGAAGAAACCATTAACTCACATGTTCAGCCAGGCAAGACATTCATTTACGGTAGTCTTAACCAGACAAGCTATCTTCAGGATTTCTCAGATGCAATTGCAGCATCTATGGGAAAAGAGTTATCTCAGGATTGTTCCGAATCAAAAAGCTCAGAAGAAGAAGAAGAAGAAAATACTAGTGTAAATGATAACGACTGGTATATCATCTGATTGCTGATATTTTTAGTTTCCTAACTAAAATACTTTTATCGAGTCAACAGGCTGTATTAGACTATTAGATAAATGCAAATATTTAGTTGAAATCTACAAAAGAACAGATAAAAAGTGGCAAAAATGCAAATGCCACTTATTCAAGGTATGGTGACTGGGCAAGCACTGACATGCCACTGTCTGAGATACTGAGTACACGGACTTCATTAATGGTGCCTGATCCCCTCATCTTCATGACGTAGATAGAACGCTGAAGGTTATTTCCTGCCATAATACGTCCAAGTTTTATAACAGAATCTGCACCGTATTCTACCATTTCATCAAGCCCGAACATTGAACCTACAGTTATTACAGAGGTAACATTGTGTTTACGGAAAACGCTAAACACGTCGTCAATGAGTGTTCTGAGTTTGTAATTTGACTCAATTGCCAGGAACAGTGCTTCCACGGAGTCTATGAAGATACGTGTTGGCTGTATATCTTCTATCTTGCTTTCAACAAGTTTCTTAAAGCTTTTAATAAGCTCAGATGGAGCTATTTCAACACTCTTCTGGAGGCGAAGACTTGGATCGGTGATGTCTACAAAGGTCAAAAGACCTTGTTCAACATATTCTTCAAGATTCCATCCAAAAGATGTTTTCATTTCTTTTACAATAGATTTTGATTCTTCAGAGGTGATGATACACATTACCTTTTCACCATTCTTTGCTCCCTCTACAATGAACTGTGTTCCAAATATCGTTTTACCTGTACCAGAATCACCTGATACGACATTTGCAGTTCCTTTAAAGAATCCTCCACGTAACATTTCATCCAGTCCGGAAATACCGGAATTCACTCTTTCTGATGGATCGGCATCTGTCATATTACCACTCTTTATATCTCTCTGATCAATTTCTAATAGTCATATCCCAAACATATTCTGTTAATGAGTAAGTCCTTTAATGATAGGACTTATTGATTATTATCCTTACTTTTTAGAATATCGTTTATTATGTTATCCTAATATAAAAAATCACGTATTTAATTTTATTTCTTGGGAACTTGGGACTTAAATCTTCATCAGATGCCGAAAAGTACAGGGCGTGAACTATTTGTATTATTGATGCCAAGTTCACATTTATAAAAAACGTAATGGGATGCTGTTTGTTTAATTCACTGGAGTTTATATATGACATCAAGAATGGATTTGAACAGGGAAAAAAAAGAGTTACTTGCAGGAGTAATTTCCGGCGAGATTTCTTATCATAAGCTTGACAGCCTTACTGACAAGGAAACGGCTGTTATGATCAGAAGATTTGCTCTTGAGGAAGTATCAGGATTTAATTTTGATCATATACAGAATTTCTCAATTGATGTTGAGAATGCAACAAAAAAGAATGTAGAGAACATGATAGGCGTTATCCAGGTGCCTCTGGGTGTAGCAGGTCCTCTTAAAGTGAACGGGGAATTTGCTAATGATGAGTTCCACCTGCCTCTTGCAACCACTGAAGGTGCACTGATTGCCAGTGTGAACAGGGGATGTTCTGTCATTACCATTTCCGGTGGTGCAAATGTCAGGGTGTTCCAGGATGTTATGACCCGTGCTCCGGTGTTCAGGCTGGAGAATGTTATCAGGGCAAAGGAATTTGCAGATTGGCTACAGGACCCTGAGGTTTTAACTCGAATGAAAGCAAAGGCATCTGAAACAACTCGCTTTGGTGAGTTAGTGGATGTAAAGCCATTTGTGACCGGTAATTCGGTATATGCCCGTTTTTCCTATGACACGAAAGATGCCATGGGTATGAATATGGTAACTATTGCCACAGATGCAGTTCTCAGTCTGATAGAAGATGAGTTCGGTGCAATTCCAATCTCACTTTCGGGAAATATGTGTGTTGACAAGAAACCTGCGGCAATAAACAATATTCTTGGAAGGGGAAAGACTGTTGTTGCAGATGTGACAATACCTGCGGAACTTGTTGAGAAACGTCTGAAATGCAAACCCGAGATCATGGTAGAGGTAAATTACCGCAAGAACCTTCTTGGTTCTGCACGTGCAGGTTCTCTGGGTTATAATGCTCATGCTGCAAACATCATAGCTGCAATGTATATTGCATGTGGACAGGATCCGGCTCATGTGGTAGAAGGCAGCAGTGCCATAACAACCATGGAACTGACAAAATATGGCGATATTTACTGTTCAGTAACTCTCCCTGCAATGGCCATAGGTACTGTAGGAGGCGGCACTAATCTTGGACCTCAGCATGAATGCCTGAGACTTCTTGGTGCTAATGGGTCAGGCACTCCTCCGGGTTCTAACGCTAAAAAGCTTGCAGAGATTATTGCTTCTGCTGTGCTGGCAGGTGAGATATCACTTGTAGGTGCACAGGCCGCAGGTCATCTTGCAAAAGCCCATGCTGAACTTGGAAGATAAGTTCAGAGCTTTTACTTTAAACGCAACCAGCTTAAAAAAAGCTAAAAGGGACTTATTTCCCTTTCTTTACTTATTTTTGCGAACTTACTTTCTTTTTCTGTCAAGGACATATGCCAGAGCCAAAAATGCTATTGCTGCAACTGCAAGTATACTGATATTTGAGGTGCTGCTTGTCGTCTCAGGAGCAGACGCCGTTTCCTGCGCATCTGTATTGTCTGTGGTATCCTGTACACTCTGAAGTGTGGTTTCCTCTTCAGCAGCAGGAGTAATT
This sequence comes from Methanolobus sediminis, assembly GCF_031312595.1. Classification (NCBI taxonomy): domain Archaea; kingdom Methanobacteriati; phylum Methanobacteriota; class Methanomicrobia; order Methanosarcinales; family Methanosarcinaceae; genus Methanolobus; species Methanolobus sediminis. Next base: position 2,259,951 of record NZ_CP133592.1, read on the forward strand.
TGTTCATTGGCTGGTGAGTCTGTATTTTCATCCTGTCTGACAACAATCTTCAAATCAGTACCATCGCCGTTGTCTTTGTTAGTAGTATCGATTTCATCGCTGATGCTTACCATTGCATCATAGGTGACTGCATCCAGCTCATCACCTTTGTCATCTCCAACGACTATATTTTCAATTCTGATTTGAGAGGTTCCAGTTTCTTCGGAAGCTTTCATTGCTATACTACAGAATGTGCCTTCTTCTGATGTTCCATCTCCCATAATAAGAGTTCCATAGATCTGAGTTGCAGTTCCCCCGTCGTTATCGAAAGTTCCGGGGTTGAACATCACAGGAGAGCCTGTACTTGAGAAAAAATCCCCTTCTTCAATACTTTTGATAGTTACAAGTGAACTGTCAAATTCCAGATCAAACTGGATACCTGCAACCTGGGTGTCAGGTTTGACGTATATGTTCAGTGCGAACTCCTCTCCCGGAGCTACAGTTTCAACTGATGGAAGTACGCTTACACTGGTGGAGGCACTTGCAGTTCCACTAAGGCACAAAATACATACCACCATTATAATGCTTGTGAAGAAAGTGAGAAATTTACCTGTCATTAACACATCCTGCTTATTCAAGCTTCTGTCTGGCTTTTTCAAGCAAAACAGAACATTCATCCATTTTCTTAGCAGCATTTCTGACATCTTCAGCTATATATGCATATCCTGCAGCTTCGATTTTCTCAGCCCATTCGTTGAAACTTTTACTATGGCTGTCATTATGTTCTATCCAGTGTCCCATCAGGTGCTCAAGTTTTGCCTTATCAAGTTCCATTTTGCTAACTCCACTCTTAATTTACGCGTTAATAAGATATCAGATTTCGCGCGGATCAGTAATCTCACCGGTAAGGGCAGATGCCGCAGCAGTTGCCGGGGATGCCAGGTAAATGAAGCCTCCTACACCCATTCTTCCCTTGAAGTTCCTGTTAGCTGTGGAAATACAGGTCTCTCCTTTACCAATAACTCCCATATGACCTCCAAGGCATGGTCCGCATCCTGGTGAGCCAATAACAGCTCCTGCTTCCAGCAGTGTCTCAACTATGCCTTTTCTGACAGCTTCTATCAACACATTGCGGGACGCAGGTACAATAAGTGTGCGTATGGCAACCTTTTCCCCTTTAAGTATGGATGCGGCGACCTCAAGGTCTTCCAGCCTTCCGTTTGTACAGGTGCCTATGAATGCCTGGTCAAGTTTTGTCGGCTTGATGTCAGATATGTCATGAACATTGTCGACCTGATGCGGAGATGCGATCTGTGGCTCAAGCTCATTCACATCAAAGGTGTATTCACTTGAGTATGTGGCATCTGCGTCCGCATAAACTGGTTCATATTCTTCCGCTGCGATACCATCAAGGAAATCAAATGTTGTTTTATCCGGTGGCACTATTCCTGCTTTTCCACCCATTTCAATAGCCATATTACTGAGTGTCATACGGCCTGACATGGACATGGAATCAATTGCAGTTCCATAGAATTCAGCAGCTTTGTAGGTTGCACCTGCAACACCTAGTGTGCCTATTATCTTAAGTATGAGGTCCTTTGCATAAACACCTTCCTTGAAATTGCCGTCAGCTGTTATCTTTATGCTTTCAGGGACCTTGAACCAGAGTTTTCCTGAAGCAAATATCTCTGACATATCTGTGGCACCGACGCCGGTTCCAAAAGCTCCGAATGCGCCATATGTACATGAATGCGAATCTGCGCCCACTACAAGTTTACCGGGGAGGGCAAATCCATTCTCAGGGAGTAACTGGTGGCATATTCCCTCTCCAACGTCGTAGAAATTACTTATCTTCTGCTCTTTAATCCATTCGCGGATCTCATGGTGAAGTGCAGCAGTGATGTCTGTATTTGCAGGTGTCAGGTGGTCAAAAGGAATAATTATCTTATCCGGGTTCCACACTTTTTCTTCTTCCATTTCCTTGAATGATTTTACTGCAAGGACGCTTGTGCCGTCATGTGCCATGGCAAAATCCACATCTGCGATTACAAAGTCATTTGCTTTCGCATTCTTACCGGATGCACGGCTAAAGATTTTCTCACTTATAGTGCTCAAAAGATTAACTCCATTATACAATTGCAAATTAGCGTAACAACGATGATACACTACCTTATTAACTTAAAATCTTCGATAGAAGCAAATTAATAATTGATGATATGCTCTATCTGTAAAAAATAGTTTTTGCTGCATAAAGCAGCAAATATGTTTAAATCAAAAGATTATGCGAGTCTTTTCAGCTTTTCAATATTATTGAGTACGGATCTGCTTTCAAGGAGAACTCTCTGCTCAATGCTCTGCACAATATCTTCCAGTGGCGTGACAAGTCTGTACAGTTTTACCGGTCTGCCTTTTCCTTCTGTTTTCTTTTCTTCCCGAATGTCCACCCAATTATTGTCTTTAAGGTATCTCATTGCAATACTGACTTCAGGCTGTCTGAGGTTGGAATTCTTTTCTATTTCACGGGAGGTTATTTCGTCTCCACTGGAGAGGCAGGCAAGAGTAAGGGCTACAGGTCTGTTTATATCTAATTTTCTGAGCAATTCTACAATCTCGTACTCTTTTTCACTCATGCCACTTGGTTTTTTCTCTCTCATTGTAAATCACCGATTATATGAATCATTTCGTTTTGTTCGGATTCGTACTTTCAGGATTTTTCTTACAGGCGTGTATGTTTTTGGAATTTTGGTATAGTGTGTTTTGATCCTGCCTGTATCCTGAAAGATTGTTTACACTCACCACTATTATAAGTAGTTATTATATATTAATATTTTTTATATTAAAATAGTAAGTCTATAACATCTATTTTTGATGATATATTATCGGCAATAAGATATTCAGAATCAAAATATCTGACGTAGTTATGAAAAGAAATGGCTGAAGAATGTGTGGGTAGTGTGGATAATAAGCTGAATTACTAAATTAACGATTATGATTATAACTCATATAGTATTAGCATCTAAAAGCTAATCAAAAAAGGTTACAGGTTTGATTGGTGGGCCCGCTGAGATTCGAACTCAGGGCCTCACGGTTATCAGCCGTGCGCTCCACCTAGCTAAGCTACGGGCCCAATTTGCCTGTGTTTCGTGTGTCGCCTTCATCACGCGACACTCCAAATACGCATCCAAATACTTTAACGTTTCGCTCGGAATCGAAAAATCAAAAGAATTTTTTTAGAATGAGTCTGTTCGTTGTAATTTTATAGCGTTAGCTTTATGAGAGATAATGTGTTCTAACACATGATATTCCGGGCTGGTAGATCAGGGGAAGATCGCTACCTTGGCATGGTAGAGGCCTCGGGTTCAATTCCCGACCAGTCCACTAAAATATTTTTAATAGCGTGCTTTTTTTAGTGTTATGATTTGTTGTGTTTTAATCCGTAGGATTCGCACCTTGCTGTATGTCAAAAAGATATGATTTAGCAACGCTGCCATAACATCAACTTTATGGGGTTGGGCTTTTAATGTTCCTTTTATCTCTCGTAGTTCGGCAAGGATTTTACAAGATTGGTATGGCTAGGAGATTTGAATCATAGGCAGGGCCAAAGAATTTGGTGATGTAGATTATTTCCTTCATATTGGTTGAAATCTACGATTTCTTATCTCGCAGGCGCAAGAGTACTTACGCGCATAGCTGAGTCTGGCATAGCAGCTATGGTAGCTCAAATCCCTGGAATGGTCACATGCATCTAAGAGGCTGTCAAATTCGCCCTGTGTGAGTAGATCAGAAGGTTGTAGGGTAAGACCAAGACCTGTTGAGTTTAAGTTTCTCTTATCCATTTAAGTTGCTCATCGTCATGCATTCATCTCATGAGCTTCTTGATAATTTTCTTGTAATTTTTAGGCTAGCTGCTCCTTGCAAGGCTCCTCTCCGAAGAGGTCTAAAAAAAGGCTCAAGTGGCTTATACGGTTTTGGAGTATAAGCCCGTCCGTATATCACACTATTTTCAAACTTCTGCTCCGAAAAAGTATCTCTCGTCATGGATAGAGTTGCACTGCTTCGTAGCTTCCAAATGTTGTAGGGAGGATGAAGTCTGCATTTGTTGACGCACCTGCTTCTGGTGTTATTGCCATGTTAATAGTGGCACGTGGTTCAAGTGTGAGGCCCGAAGATTGCAGTGATGATGTGGCATTCATTCCATTCAGTGTTGTGTATCCTGTACTGGCTGAAGTAGGTGATGTCGTGGCTACATAAATTACGACAAAATCTCCTGTTGTAATAACCGGGGAGTTCTGTGAGAATGATTCATCTTCGTCTCTAATGGTGTCAACTGTAAAATAGTATTTTGCATTTGTATAGGTTACATTTATTTCTGCATTTCCTATAGTGGTGTTTTCAGTCACGAGTTTGAAAAGGTTTACATCACTGTCCGAACTGAAACCTGACATATTCCCATCAAAGTCCGCACGTGGGGCAAGGCTATTCTTGTTCCCTGCATAGATCACGTTATTTGTCCGGTATCCATCTGTAATACTTATCACAACGGCTGAAAGATCAACAGGTTCGCTTGCAGCTCTCAATCCAAGGGTTATTTTTAGAAGATCTACAGTATTTGCCATATCTGTAGACCTATTCTTTGATCTGAACCCTTCTACTTTCTGTATCATAAGGTTCGATGAGACTTCTTTAGTTGCTTCTTTTCCTGTATGCTGTGCTTCCTGTTGTAAAACTCCGGAAGTTGTTATCATCACTGCCGCGGCAACAGCTGCAACGAGGACCATTGCAATAAATATGATAAGGGTGCCAATTCCAATTTGAGCATTTGTGTGTGAAATAAACTTTTTAGATGTAGGTCTTTGTCGCATCAGGTTCACCGGTGGATTGATTTATGAGTTGTATTACTGGCAACAATTGCACAATAATTATTGTAATGTTTTATATATTAATCTTTTCTTAACAATTTACAATCCTAAATACACTAACTAACAGCAAAATAGTTAAATCAATTTTTTTCAGTAGCCTTATATAGCAAAACTTCTACTCTTGTATATCCGTCGAAATAATTCTTGATGTGGGTAATGACGTCTGCTTCTAGTGTTATGAAATGTATTAATTGACTAAATTGGTGATAATGTGAAAAAAATATTCTTTTTTTTACTTTTGACATGTATGCTGCTGGTTAGTGGCTGTACAGAGTCTGGTAATTCTGATAACTCCCGGGTAGTGCAAATAGGAGATAATGTTTCTGTAAATTACACAGGTATGCTTGAAAATGGAACTGTATTCGACACTTCGATTGCAGATGTTGCTCAGATGAATGGAATTTACAATTCTGCTAGGGAATACAAACCATTATCATTTGTGGCAGGCTACGGTCAAATGATAGAAGGTTTCGATAATGCTGTCATTGGTATGAAAGTTGGTGAAAATAAGACTGTTACAATTCCGCCCGATGAGGCTTACGGTGAGGTAAGGGATGATCGTTTTATAGCATACAAAGTTGAAGACTTTGAAGCAGCAAATATGACTCCTGTTGTAGGGGAAACAATATATGTTCAGGGTTATCCGGGTCTTATCGTGGATATCAATGAAACGAATGTGACAGTTGATTTTAATAGTCGCCTTGCCGGTAAAACTCTTGTCTTTGACATAGAACTTGTTTCTATAAACAATCCTGAAGCTGCCTGATATGGTCTGAGTATGGAAAAAGAAGAAAAGATTGTAGTTATTCTTCTATGCATGGCCCTTTTTTCTCTGGCCATTGCATATACTTTTTTTTATTCTGGAAACCCTGCAGATGATATTAAATCCTTTAGTTCATCTTCCCTTCCAGGGGATGATGTAAGGCTTGAAGGTGATATTCTTACAAAACGCTTTACTTATTCAGGTGACCATCTGCTAATGGATGTAGATTCTGGTTCAGGTATCGTTAAAGTTTTTATACCGTCAGCCAGCGGTTCCAAAGATGTCGATTCAATGGTTAATGTAAATGACCGGGTGCTGATATTTGGAACGGTATCTGAATACGAAGGTGAACTTGAGGTTGTGGTCGATAACAGTGGTGACGTAACTGTTCTTTAATTATCTCCATATTCTCTTTAGTTTCATACTCCGCTAGAAATATATGTAAAAAATGCACTCATACAAAATATGAAAGCCTGTATTATGTGTGGTGGTGAGGGGACAAGGCTTCGTCCCTTAACATTTGCCCGGCCAAAACCAAGTATTCCTATTCTTAACAAGCCGTCAGTTGTACATCTTATAGAGCACCTTTCAAAGGAAGGTTTCAATGATATTGTTATCACTCTTGGGTACATGGCTGAAAAAATTGAAGAACAGCTGGGGGATGGGAGGATATTCGGAGTTCATATCGATTATGTATATGAGAATAAAAAACTGGGAACTGCCGGAGGCGTTAAGAATGCAGAGGAATATCTTCGTGATAGTCCTTTCATAGTTCTTGGTGGCGATCATGTACTTAACCTGAATCTAAGGGAGATGTACAGGTTCCACGAGATGACTGATGCTCTGGTCACAATCGGCCTCTTATCTATCGATGATCCTCGTGAATTCGGTATTGCGGATATGGATGTAAACAACAGGATCAGGCGTTTCCTCGAAAAACCAGGTCCTGGTGAAATATTCAGTAATCTTGCAAGTACGGGCATATATGTATGCGATCCGGAAATATTTGACTGGATTCCCGAAGGAAAACAATATGATTTTGCAAAGGATCTGTTCCCTGATATCCTCGCAAAAAAAAGGAAGATCAATGGTCTTCTTGCAAGGGGTAGGTGGACTGATGTTGGAAGTCCTCAAGCTTACAGGCAGGCACAGCGCTGGATGCTGGAATCGCTCCCCGGCACTACCATAGAAGGTCATTTCAGGACACTGGATGCCCGTATAAAGGGTCCGGTATCCTTTGGTCATAATGTGACTGTAGGCTCCAATTCTGCTATTGTTGGTCCTGTGGTCATTGGCGGGAACACTACAATTGGTGATAATGTTCTTATAGGTCCCTACACTACTATAGGTTCTAACTGTACGATAAATAACGATACAAGGATATTGTCATCTTATATTTTCAATGACATTAGTATTGGTCGGAATTCCAATGTTTCCGGCTCTACCATAGACAATGCTACTAAAGTTGGTAATAATTGTAGTCTTGAAAATGGGACGGTGATTGGTCCCGAAGTCAATATAGGAGATGATGTTACAGTTCACTCTAACGTAAGGATCTGGCCAAAAATGTCTATCTCTGAAGGAACTAAAGTAAAAGAAGATATGCTTGGTGAGTGAATTTTACTTGATTGTAACTATAATCTTATTGTGAGTTTATGTAATTATATTCACACACATATATGCAGGTTGGGGTCATGAACAAAATTGAAAAATGGATTCTGGTATCATTACTAATAAGCCTTGTATCAGGTTTGATAGTTGTGATATATACTTTTGATTCTAACACCCTGTCTTCACTCATGCAAATAAAACCTGGTTATATCCTTGCAGCTGCATGTGTGCATGCTCTTAGTTATGTTGTATGGGGTATGCGTACACGTTCTCTTTGTAAGGCATTGGGTTTTGATATTAGCTATGCGAAGGCTTGTGAAATAGTTACATCAAGTACATTGGCAGCATCTATCACGCCTTCTTCTTTGGGCGGGGAACCTTTGAGGATACATCTTCTCCATGAAGAAAATATGCCTCTGGGAAGGGCAACAGCAGTTGTTCTTGGGGAAAGGATACTAGACGGTATATTTATTCTGGTTTTAGCACCTCTTTCTATCTATGTCATACGTGGTGTTCTCAAAGACTCTTATTTTGATGCTATGTTCATCTTTGCAGAACTTGTACTCATATTCATACTATTTCTTACATTGTATGCAGTATGGAAACCAGAGCCCACTAAAAAAGTAGTTTATCTTATTGTAAGAAAACTGGCTCCTCTTCTTGGAAAGAAAACGGATTCCGCGTTGGAAAAAGTAATCTTAAGGGTTGACTCCGAGTTTGAACATTTCCATGACAGCATTTCGATATTACTCAATGAAGGTAGACTTGGACTTGCTATTGGAATATTCCAGACGATGGCTTTCTGGTTTGTAGATTTTTCAATGCTGTATGTGATATTACTTGGCCTGAACCAGCATCCCGATCCATTTATTGTCTTTGCAGCACAGGTTATTGTCATGGTTCTGCTTATCATACCTGCAACTCCTGGTTCAAGTGGGGTTGCCGAATTTGCAGGAACAACTGCTTTTTCCCTTTTTATTCCATCATCATTACTTGGAATAGCGGTTATTGCCTGGAGGGCTTTCACTTTCTATATGAATCTCTTCGTAGGCGGTTTTGTCAGTTTCAGGATATTGAAGGATACTGATTTTATCAAGAATTTCCTGAAATAAGCTTTAAAAGCTGATGTATGGAAGTATTTCTTTTTTACCTGTCCTTTCGGCAAAATCGTTTGCATCTTTAAAAGGCACTTCCTTATTAATGAGGCTGGCCTGCTTTTTTCCTATTCCGGGGAGTTCCTGTATAAGCGACATGGGGGCGGTATTGATATTCAGTGGGTATGTTACTCCTGTAATGGATCGATGTCCATGCCTTGTTACTGTAACATCAATGTATTCTCCAAGTTTCTGGTTTGCAGGAATTCCTACAAGAAGAGGATATGATCCCATTTGTCTTCCAAAACAAATCCTTTCACTATTTACTTCGCACATCACATCCTTTAACACAGTGCCTGCAGGAATTATCTTTTTCAGCATTGGCATATCGATGTCCTTTCGTATCATTTCCTTATATTTCAGAAATAGCTGCTTGTGTTTTCTTACAAGTTCATCATTCCCGTACATGCGGGTGCCCGGAAATGCCATTACCTGGCGGATATTTATCCTGCGAAGCAGCAAGTCTTCATCAAGCACTTTTTTGAGAAACTCAAAGTTTAGCTCAAATGTCTTTTTGGATTCGCCCATAAGTCCGTGAACAATATTGATTCCCGGAAGAAGTTCAGGCATTCCGTTTACTCCCCGGACTCTTCCAACTTCATTTATGATTTTGATAGCTTCAAATATCTCATCAGGCATTGCCTTGAGACCGTTAGCTCTGACAACTTCAGGATCCGCACTTTCCATTCCAAGGGCAGCCACGTCTCCTGATGTATGATATTTTACAATGGTTTTGAAAATCTCCCTGCTAAGTTCCGGGTAGGTTGCAATTGTTCCCGGATTTGCATTGTCCATGTGAAGGACTTTAAGGTCTGGCGCAACATCTCTGATTCCTCTATACAGGGAAAGTATGACCTGTGGGTCAGGTTCAGGTATTTCTCCTCCTTTGTCCTTTGCATGATAACTTAAAATATCGGGCTGTCTCCCTACCCTGAAAAACCTTGCACCATGCTTGTAGAGTTCTGCAACTTCGGATACTACGTCTTTAACAGGTCGGTAATCTGAACTTCCGTATGATGGTTCTGTGCAGAATGAACAGTGCTGCTTACGTCCACAGCCTCTGTAAGTCTCTATCTCGCACATCACGTTTGGGTAATCCGGATGTTTTTTGATAATAAAGCTGCCTTTTGTACTCCATCTTCCTATTTCTTCAATGGATCTGAACCTATGATTATAGTCGTCAGGTGACTGTGCATTGTCTCCCGTGGTATCAAATACAAAAGCTTCGATGTCTTTACTGGAAATGCATGCATCGGTGTTGCTTATAATATCACATTCAGCTTTTTTTCCACCTTCCAGGGAGAATCCAAGTCGAATGGGTCCTCCAAGTATTTTTGTCCCGTTGGTGGCACTGAATATACTTTCTATTTCTCCTATGTTGATAGGTGTTGAACGCAGGTATTTTCCAGGGACAGTCATACCAGCAAGAACTATGACTATGTCTGCTCGATTTATGAGTCTTGGTGCCTCTGTGATATCTTTGCGCAGACTGTCAATTGTAAAATAAGATATGTTCTCTTCCTGTAGTCCTTTTTCTCTTAAAGCGCCTGCTATGTACCTTATGTAAGGGGATATGTAAGGTGGCACTCCGAAACACGCTGGTTCGTCTACGTATCCGTCAATTATTACTGCTTTCATGCTTCTCTTCTTGTTTTTACTGGCCTGTTTTAGTTAATCATATATGCTATAGTATTTACTTTTAATAATTGCTTATTTATTATATATATCTCATAGTGTATTTTGTGTTGTACTTGTTGTAGTGAGATGACATCCGAAATGCACGATTGATATCGTTTTTTGAAATGATATGCACTGTGTACAATCAGTGTTTACTATGTTTGCGTATATGCCTTAAAGACTATTTAATCAGACGGTATGGGCGAAATTGATATAGCAAATTACTTTTCAATTACTTCTTTTGTTGTTGAATTCCATCTGTTATGTCAGGTTTTTAGCGTTAATTATGACATGAGCATTATCGACAGAACCGGATTAGTTTGAATAGATGATTAATTTATGGTGCATTCTCTGTATCCATACTGGATTCTTCGACGGTTAATTTTCATACATGTCTCATTATAACTTGTCATAACAAATCATACAAATACGATTGTTCAGTATTTCCTGAAAATAGTTCCTACTCGTAGGAATATGTAATATTCGGGAAATGCGTGCAAAATGTGGATTGTTATGCTCTGGTATTATTGACAATATGGGGTGTAGTGTTTGTTATTGAATTTACCTAAATGCATTTCCAATGTATTGGAATATCTTGCGTGGCACATACTTCTTATATATTCCTTTTTCCATTACCTATATTAGTTGTAAGCATGCTGCAAATGCAGCACACGAGGTTTTTCCAATGAGAAGTGACAAGACAAAGAAAGGACTCGAACGTGCGCCTCACCGTTCTCTTTTGAAGGCAACCGGTGTAACAGATTCTGAAATGAAAAAGCCGTTCATTGCAGTTGTGAACTCCAGGAATGAGCTTATCCCTGGTCACATTCACCTTGACAAGGTTGCAGAGGCTGTAAAGGCAGGTATCAGAAGTGCCGGCGGTGTCCCATTTGAATTCCATACCATTGGTATCTGTGACGGAATTGCCATGGGTCATGAAGGAATGAAGTATTCTCTTCCAAGCCGTGAGGCAATCGAAGATTCCATAGAGCTTGTCCTTCAGGGTCACCAGCTTGATGGTATGGTTATGATAACAGCATGTGACAAAATAACTCCCGGTCATCTTATGGCAGCAGGAAGCCTTGACATCCCTGCTATTGTAGTTACCGGCGGTCCAATGATCCCTGGTTATGTTGACGACGAGCCAAGAGACTTGATCTCTGTATTTGAAGGGGTCGGAGAATGCCAGTCAGAGCGGGTATCTGAGGAAAAACTGAAGCTTCTTGAAGATTGCTCCTGTAGTGGTGCCGGTTCATGCGCTGGAATGTACACTGCAAACACAATGGCCTGCATGACAGAGGCACTTGGTATGAGTCTGCCTGGGTGTGGTACTGCCCATGCCGCAGACGCAAAGAAAATAAGACTTGCAAAAGAATCCGGTGAACGTATTGTTTCTATGGTCAACGAAGGTCTCAATCCTCGTAGTGTTGTCACGCTAAAATCATTTGAGAATGCCATAATGGTAGATATGGCAATTGGCGGCAGTACAAATACTACCCTTCATCTACCTGCAATTGCTCATGCTTTTGGACTTGAACTAACTCTTGATGTCTTTGACAGGCTTAGCAGAAGCACTCCTCATCTCATCTCTCTCAAACCAGGCGGAGAAAATTATATGCTTGACTTTGAGAGGGCAGGCGGTGTCCAGGCAATTATGTCGAGGCTCCAGTCTAGTCTTAATCTTGATGAAAATACAGTTAATGGCAAGACCGTTGGTGAAAACCTTAAAGATCTGGTCATCGTAAATCCGAAACTCAATGCAAGGATTGTAGGTACAATGGAATCTCCAATACACAAGGAAGGTGGAATTGCCATACTGAAAGGAAGTCTTGCACCTGACGGATCAGTTGTCAAACAGGCAGCAGTTGACCCTAAGATGCTAAAGCACAGTGGTCCTGCAAGGGTATTTGACAGTGAGGAAGATGCAATGGCTGCCATCCTTGCAAAGAAGATCGTTGCCGGAGATGTTGTGGTTATACGTTATGAAGGTCCAAAAGGTGGTCCTGGAATGCGTGAGATGCTCTCTCCAACTTCTGCGATCGCAGGTATGGGGCTTATCGACAAGGTTGCTCTTGTTACAGACGGTCGTTTCTCCGGTGGAACCAGGGGTCCATGTATCGGTCACATCTCTCCTGAAGCACAGGAAGGTGGTCCAATTGGTCTTGTAAAAGAAGGCGACATAATAGAGATAGACATTCCTGCAAGAAAGCTTGATCTGAAAGTATCTGAAGAAGAGCTTGCAGAACGCAGGAAGACCTTTGTACCATTGGAAAAGAAGGTTACCGGTTATCTCGCAAGATACAGGAAATTTGTCAGTTCTGCAAACAAAGGTGCTATTATAGAATAGTGCCTTTTGAATATTTTTGGTATTACAAACATTTCGGAGCAGATATCATCATGTCTGTTCTTTCTTTCTCTTTTATACGTGACCGACGGTTTTTTATTTAGAATGACATGACTATTCTTTAATGGATAGAGTGGGTATTTGTGCTATATGTGGTTCTGTATCCTATCTGAATACATGTAGTCTATGCGGCAGGCTTGTTTGCAATGGTTGTTTTGATCACTCTCGTAATGTTTGCAAACAATGCTCATCCGGGATAATCTTTTCAGAAATGTCTTCCGAAAGGTCAGGAATAATCTGATGTTCTCATTCAGGTGTCACTAGTTTTATTTCAACCTGTGGAGCTGTTCAACACCATTTTCCTGTTTGAGTATGAGTATCTCTCTTGCAACCAGTTCTTGTATTTTCTTGTCAATATCTTCCTGGCTGAACTGGCGTGATACTAAACTTTTAATAATCTCTTTCTTAACTTTCGCCCCTCGCGGCATGTACATTAGGATATTTGTTTCAAGTTTGTCAGTTTTTGGTCCTTGTGTAGGGTTTACATTATTTTGTACAACAGGTGGCTTCATCTGAGGAGCAACACTTTGCATTTCCGGAATGGGTTCTGTTCCTTCATAAAACGGTGGCATCTTTCCAGTTGCAGGTGCCATTTCAGGTGGTTTCATTTTCGGCATCATGACGCCATCATTTTCAGATGGGAATGGTACTACATCTGATGTTTGCAATTCCGGAATCGCAAATACTGTTTGTTCCTTCTGCTGTTCCGGTGGTTTAAATTCCGGCATCTGGAATTCTGTTTGTGGCATTTGCTGTTCCGGTGGTTTAAATTCCGGCATCTGGAATTCTGTTTGTGGCATTTGCTGTTCCGGTGGTTTAAATTCCGGCATCTGGAATTCAGTTTGTGGCATTTGCTGTTCCGGTGGTTTAAATTCCGGCATCTGGAATTCTGTTTGTGGCATTTGCTGTTCCGGTGGTTTGAATTCCGGCATCTGGAATTCTGTTTGTGGCATTTGCTGTTCCGGTGGTTTGAATTCCGGCATCTGGAATTCTGTTTGTGGCATTTGCTGTTCCGGTGGTTTAAATTCCGGCATCTGGAATTCTGTTTGTGGCATTTGCTGTTCCGGTGGTTTAAATTCCGGCATCTGGAAATCAAACTGTGCCGTCTCTCGCTCAGAATGCATGAATGGGGAGATTTCTGGTTCTTTTAAATCCTTTTTTTCCTCTTCGATCTCCTTATGGATCTTTTCTGCAACAAGTTCAGAGAGTTTATGTTCGTGCGGAGTCTCAATATTTACTGCATTTTCCATTTCAATTGAAAAAGTGGGATTAGATATTTCCTCGTTATTTTCAACTAGCACTGTATTTTCATCCAGGGTGATTTGTTCTTCTGTGATGGCAATTTCCTTTGGTATGAATTCCTGCGCAATGGTTTCAACCGGAGGCGCAGTTTCAACAACTTCCTGGATATTTGTGGGTACAGTTAGCTCTGGAATTTGTGCTTCACTAATGTAAGGGGTGCTAAAATTCTCAGTTGGCACTTGCTCAATAAATGCTGGATTTTCATTACTGTCAGTATTCTGTGTAATATTTTCCTGTGGTGCTGGTATTTGTTCGGGAGTTTTCTGTGCCATAGGGCTTAAAGACTCCTGCATCAAAGGCTCATTTTCATGTGCAGTATTTACTCCTGCCAGTTTGTTTTCCATTTCTTCAAGACGGTTGAATATGATATCCACATCTTTTTTGAGAATGCTGAAACCTTCGCTCCATGGGATTACTTCTTCAGAAGAGAAATTATCCACAGCCTCGAGTTCTCTTTCTATGAGCTTTCTGATGAACAGGCTTTTATTTTCAATTACGTCCAGTTTGTCAAAAAGCTCATCGGACATGCTGATAGTAAGTCTTTTCATGGTACATTTCTCCTTGAAGGTCTGATTAGTGGAATCACATTAATGTATGCATAATTCATACATATATAATTAACTAATTTATATTTTAAAAAATATGATTGTTGCTTATTGTGTATGATTAATATGTGAAAATGATTGCAAAAGACGTTACACTAATGCATTATATGAGTCTTTGAAAAGTACAGGCTGTGTGAATACTAAAAAAGAATATGAATGTAATATCACATGGATTTCTTACATTCCGGGCAAGCCTTGCCTTTAGTGGTCTGAATGAATGAATGCTTTGGAGCTATGCATTTGCATAATGGGCATAATTCATTTGTCTTGAATATTTTTTCCACTGCCTGTAAGTCAGCGTCATAGATATGAGTGTCCCATCCTGTTGCGATAAGTGATTCAATCTCATAATCCAGTTCATTTTCTCTGAATACCTTTTTAAATCCTTCTACAATTGCAGGTATATTTGCAGGGAATCCTCCGAAAGCGTCCCATGATCTGTAGAGCAGGTATATTCTTACTTGTGTATCATTCAATTGTTCCAGCTTGTAGGCGATCCAGCAGGGCTGATCTTCAAATTTAGGGATGTGCACTTCATTTTCCCAGAGTACACCCACATGTCTTCTTGATCCGGGGCGCAGGTTCTTTACATTTGCATTTACACTGTCATATGCGGCCTGCCCGTACCTGAACAGCTGTTTTGCATAACAGTAATCGAATTTTCTTTTATCATCATCTTCAAGGGAATTATACCAGTCTGCATATTCTTCAGTAAGTTCTTCCTTGTATTTAGCTATAAGATTCTCTCCAAAGGGTACGGCAGGGCTAACCTGATTGTTGTTCACGTCCTCAATATATATGGTGGCATGAACTCTCTTTGTCATAGTCTTATAGTCCGGCTTATGCTCCTCTCCCTTCTCGTAGATCTCGTGGATAAGTTGAGACCAGGCAGAAGCGATTGTTTTTCCTTTTATCAGTACAGCTTCCATATCGCTCATTCCCTATGCATCATTAATTGTCGCAATACCATTCCTATGGATAAAATGAATTTAATAAATTAGATTGTATGCATCCTGTATAAATTATTGTGTCATTGTCCGTCGGCATTTATCTCTTGTTTACCAACCAGGGCACTGGCAAGCATTATTGCCTTGGTGTAATGACCTCCTACTCTGGATGTGTCAACAAATACATAATCATCTATCAGTATCGGTGCTCCGAACCCGTATCCTCCTCCAAGGAATACAAGAGTTCTGAATATCAGGTTTCCTGAGATTCCATCAGGGGCAAGTATGAAATTTGCTTCCTTTATTGCATCTTCAATAAGGATGGTATAATGCTTGGCATCAATTCCCTGTTCCCTTATCCTGTTTACAATGAAGTCTCCTTCAGCGAGTGTCTGGTCAACGCGGATGTTACGTCCAAGGTCACCAAGTCTTCCTCCTGAGAGGATTCCCACAACTGGTTCAATGTTAAACCTTCTGATGTATTCAACACCAAGCTTGATGAATTCGATCTTGTCTGCCAGTTCATTTCCTTCATCAATTCCTACAGGTGCAATGAAAAAAGGTGTACCTTCATTTGTCTGAAGTAATGCGATTCTGTGAAGGCTTTCCTGATTTAGTATTTTCTTGAGGTGTGATAGTGTTTGGGAAGCTCCTGCTGTTCCTCTGACTGCAGCATCCACGTATCTGGACTTGAGCAGGTCTCCAAGGGTTCTTTCGGGATCGTTCGTTCCTATTATCTCAAGGTCTGTACCTATCTCTTCAATTTCTTTTTTGTTACCTACCAGCATCACATGCGCATATCCCGCTACATGTGCATCCCTGGCACTTTTCAGCATCTTGGGACTTGGGTTGCGTACTCCTATGGCAACTCTCGCCCTGTTCTGCAATGCCCTTTTTTCTATAAGGCCCAGGAGATTTTCCGTACTATTCGATCCCATGGATGATACCTCTACCATCAATAATATCAATCAGAACAACAAAGTGGTGCAAACATTAATTACTTTTCCTGAATATTGGGTAATAACATGACTGTGCAGATGGAATGGGCAGAGAAGTACAGGCCAGTCTCACTGGGCGATGTAGTTGGCCACAAGAAAGTGATAGATGATCTCAGGAACTGGGGTGATCAATGGGAATATGGCATTCCTGAAAAAAGGGCAGTAATACTGCACGGTCAGGCAGGTATAGGTAAAACATCATCTGCACATGCGCTTGCCAGAGATATGAACTGGGAGGTCATTGAGCTGAATGCCAGTGACCAGAGGACTGCAGGAGTTATTGAAAAAGTTGCAGGCTCCGCGTCCACAATGAAAACCCTTACTGGCACGTCTGATAAGAGGCTCATAATCCTTGATGAAGCTGATAATCTCCATGGTAATAGTGACCGTGGCGGTGCACGTGCCATAGTCGATGTTATCAAGAAAGCAAGTCAGCCTATTGTTTTGATAGCTAATGATATTTACGGACTTTCATCTACTGTACGTTCTTTATGTATTGAGCTCAAATTTGGTTCGGTGCAGTCCCGCTCTATGGTCCCGGCACTAAAAAAGATCGCAGTACAGGAAGGTGTTATGTGCGGCGTGGGTGTTATAGAGAAGATTGCAGAATCTGCTGATGGTGATTTCAGAAGTGCTGTAAATGATCTCCAGGCTATTGCAATGGGTCGTACTGAGATCAATATTGAGGATATCTCCACCTCTGAACGCGATAATAAAGAATCTATATTCAAAGTGGTTGGGAGGATATTCAAAGGCAAGGATGTTTCATCTGCCCTGGAAGCGACCTACAATCTTGATGAAACTCCCGAGGATCTCATTCACTGGGTCGATGAAAATCTTCCATACCAGTATACTGGCAAAGGTGAGGAAGCCTTGACTTCTGATATAGTCCATGCTTATTCTTATCTTTCCCGCTCAGACCGCTTCCTCGGACGTGTGCGCAGGCGCCAGAACTATCGCATGTGGCGTTATGCAGGCATGCTTATGACTGGCGGAACTGTAGTTTCCAAATCTCGTATGCGTGGGGGCTTTGTAAAATACCAGCCACCTTCTCTCTGGCGTAAGATGGGGCAGATGCGTTCCCGGCGAGATATGAGGAACAACATTGCTGTAAAGATAGGCTCACATTGTAATGAATCAATGCGTTATTCCCGTCTTGAGGTAGCAGGTATGTATTCACGCCTTATTCAGGAAGATGAATATGCTGCTGATATAGTAGCTATTCTTGGTCTTGATATGGATGAGGTGCTTCACATGGCAGGGGCAAAGAAAGTGACCAAAAAACTTCAGGCGGTCTATGATGATGCGCAGAAACGGCGCCAGGCATTTGTTTCCGCGGAAGAACCTGTATTTTTTGTTGAAAAGGCTGCACCAAAGAAAGATCCTTCTCAACTTAGTTTTGATAAACTGCCAGCTTCAAACAGTACTTCATTAGATTCCGCTTTTGGAAAGGATTCTGCTAAGAATAATGACGGGGCAGCACCTGCTAAAAAGGAAGTTGCAGCAAAACCACAAAAAACATTATTTGATTTCTGATTTGTCAGGGTTGGGAATTCAGTGTTACTTTGTGCCGTCTTAAAAAATCAACATCACTATAATTTGCAATGCAATATGCAGGATAAATAATCGATTATTTATTATATATTATGCATCATCTATTTTTATTCGTATACTATATTTTATGGATTTTAATTTATGTATAGTGAATGCTATTTACTTTTGTGTAATGTTGCCAGATTCGATTTATTTGCTTCTTCTTGTTCTTCTTATGTCTTCTTGTTCCTGAGCTTTTGGATTTACTCTGGCTTTATAGAATTATCTATTTGCAACGTTTGTCTTTAAATAGGGGGATGTTATAAGTTGAATCTCATTATATTCTTTTATTTAGATTGTTGTATTATTTGGTATGAATTGCGCAACATAAATAGAAAAAAGTGCCTGTTATTTTTATATATCTTAGGTAGTATCGTGTGTGATTTTTCATACCCCTTATAGTCATAATTATTCATCAATTGGTTTATAGTTAATTAATAAATGCAAAAACAGCTTTAGCTATCTGGTTCTTTATTTTTGTATTTAAAAAGCGGAGTGGAGTATGAGCGGGTTGGGGAGTGGGGGTTATTGTCAAAAAGAGGATAACCCGCTCATCAACCATTAGTATGATGTTCTTGGTATATATATTTTGTCCACATACTCATCATTATTATGAGGTGTTTTTCGATAAACGGCTAACGATTGTGAGATACCTTTTCCATTTTTACTGCTTATTTGAGTCTCAAATGAATTATTGAAAACGTCTAAATACTTTGCATCCTACTTCTAGTCTTAGTTAGATAAATAACCATGAGGTAAAAAAGATGGTAATCGGCGTAACTATGGTTAATGTACTGCCTGGTAGTGAAAGAGCAGCTTTTAACGAACTCAACAGAATAGAAGGTATTAAGGACATATATCACGTTTTTGGAGAATATGACTTTGTTGTGATCATTGAGGTTGATGATCTTGGAAGTCTAAACAGCATAGTTGATCTGATACGTGAAACCGATTCAGTCACTGCTACCCAGACAATAGTTGGCGCAGAGCTGAAATAGGTCTCTCCCTCTATCTAATTTTGAATTTTGTCAGTGCAAATTGTAAAGTCTGCTCTAAAAATGGATCTCGGAAAATACATATCCGTGATCCTTAAAAAACATTTTTATATATTCCCGGTTATTGTTTTCTGGTCACAAGGGATAGTGGCCAACAACGGACGAGGAAGATACTTTTATGGATAATCCAATTGCAGAAGAACTTGCCAAAAACCAGAAATCAATAAGCGTTGCAGAGTTCTTTGAAAAGAACCGGCAAATACTGGGATTTGACTCAGCCCCACGCAGTCTTATAACAACGGTCAAGGAAGCAGTGGATAACTCTCTTGATGCATGTGAGGAATCAGAGATTCTCCCTGATATTTTTCTTCACATAGAACGCTCGGGCAAAGACAACGTAGTAATCATCGTAGAAGACAACGGGCCTGGTATCATTAAGGAACAAATTCCGAAGGTCTTTGCAAAACTCCTCTATGGTTCAAGGTTCCATGCTCTCAAGCAGAGCCGTGGTCAGCAAGGTATAGGTATATCAGCATCTGTACTTTATTCACAACTGACATCCGGTCATCACACAAAGATCATATCCAAGATAGGTCATGGGAAACCTGCTCACTATTACGAACTGATGATAAATACCAGCACCAACGAGCCTGAGATTATTAAGGATGATGTGGTGGACTGGGACAGGCCGCATGGTACTCGCATTGAAATGGAAATGGAAGCTTCTTATGTAAAAGGAAGGCGCCAGTCTATCTATGAGTATCTGAAAGCCACAGCTATCGTGAATCCTCATGCAAGAATCACCCTTATCGAACCTGATGGGAACCAGGAGACATTTGAAAGAGCAACAGACAAACTTCCTGTCCCTGCAAAAGAGATTTTACCGCATCCTCATGGAATTGAGCTTGGTACTCTCATGAAAATGCTGAGGTACACTGAAAGACAGAAACTTTCACCATTCCTGCGTTACTCTTTCTCAAAGATCGGTCACCTTGCCGCTGAAGAAATATGCAAGGCCTCAGGTCTTGATCCTGATCTGGATCCTCATGAAATGACAAGGGAACAGTCCCGTAAGCTTCTGGATGCGTTCTCAAAGGTAAAGATAATGGCTCCTCCTACGGATTGTCTTTCACCTATCGGTGAAGATCTTATCTATAAGGGACTTGAGAAGGAGTTCAGTGTTGATTTCATCGCCACAACAACTAGAGCTGCATCTGTATTTTCAGGTAATCCTTTCATTGTTGAAGTTGGAATTGCCTTTGGTGGTGAACTCCAGAAAGATGATCGTGTAGACATCATGCGTTTTGCCAACAGGGTCCCTCTTCTGTATCAGCAGGGAGGATGTGTTATCACTCATGCAATAGAGTCTGTTAAGTGGAAACAGTATGGATTGAATCAGCCAGGTGGCGGACTTCCAACAGGTCCTGTGGTTATCCTGGTTCATGTAGCATCAACTAATGTTCCGTTCACATCAGAATCAAAGGACGCGGTTGCAGAAATACCTGAAATTAAAGATGAGATAGAACTTGCCATCAAAGAAGTTTCCAGGAAGTTAAACAGGTATCTCAATAAGCGTGATAATCTCAAAAAGAGACGTGAGAAGGAGATCATCATCACAAAAGTGCTGCCAAAGATGGCCAGTAAACTTGCCGAAACTCTTGAAAGGGATGTTCCTGACATAAATCCTGTAGTTGCAAAGGTTATGGGTAATCTTCTGGTAGACCGAATTGTAGAATCTGATGGCAATGGGGGTGCAAAGATCTCCATCAGGGCTAAGAATTACACCAGCAAAAAACAGGATTTCAATGTACATGACATGGTACCATTTGAAATTGAAAATGCAGTACCGGAACCCAAGGTGATAAGCATGGGTAGTGATTTTGATTACATATGGAAATTAAGTATTCCTCCGAGCTCCTCCAAGGTTCTCAATTACTCTGTAGCAACACTCAGTGAAGCGGAAATTGCAAAATTACCCACTTTGATAGTGGAGGGTCTTGATGAAGAACTTGTTACCGGTGCAAAAGCTATCAGGGGGTAAATAAATGGCAGATAATATTTCTCCGCAGAAAAAAGAACATGATGAGATTGCAAGCGGGCGTTTGCTCGGTCTTGCAGGTGAACTGTATGACCAGTTCATTGATGAGGTAGTTCCCAATGTATCTCTTCCCAGTCGTACAAAAGCCAACATAGAGTACAGTGAGGACAGTGATGTATGGGTATATGGTGACCGGGAAACCGAAAGAAGTGCAAAGACTGTAAAAGGTGCTTTCCAGTTATTGAAAACATCTCATGTAATAGATTTCCTTGTAAAGAATCATCTCGGGCAGAACAGGGGGTCTACTTTAAGAGAGCTGTATTATATCTCAGAGAACTGGGATATAGCAAAGTTCCGTGAACAGCCTGAAAGTGACAGGCTAATTGAAGATCTTGAGATCATTTCCGGTCTTCAGAGGGAATATTTCCACATGCGCCCTGAAGAGGACGGCGCAACGATGTTCGGTCCCATACGCCTGCGTGAAGAAACTAAACGTGGTGACCGTGTAATCCATTGCCAGGAGGATATAGGAGAAAGTGGTTACCAGATCCCGTTCAACGTTGAGAATATCGAATTCCTTGACACAGATGCAAAATTCATCATTGCAGTTGAGACTGGTGGTATGTATGCAAGGCTTATCGAGAATGGTTTTGACGAAAGAAATGATGCTATTCTTGTGCACCTGAAAGGTCAGCCTGCACGTTCCACACGCCGTATCATCAAGAGAATGAATGAAGAAATGAATATTCCTGTAGTGGTCTTTACTGACGGTGACCCATGGTCATATCGTATCTTTGCATCAGTGGCATATGGTGCAATTAAAAGTGCCCACCTTTCAGAGCATATGGCAACACCGGGTGCCCAGTTCATTGGTGTTCAGCCTTCTGATATTGTGGAGTATGAATTATCTACTGATAAACTCACGGACAAAGACGTTGCAGCCCTGCGAAGTGAACTTACAGATCCAAGGTTTGCCAGCGATTACTGGAAAGAGCAAATAACCCTCCAGCTTGAAATTAACAAAAAAGCCGAACAGCAGGCCTTTGCAGGAAAAGGTCTTGATTTCGTGACGGACAGGTATCTTCCGGAGCGTCTGACTGATTTGGGTATCCTCTGATAACCTTTTCACTTTCTTTTTTATTTATTTTTTTGCTTATTTTTTATCATTCGGTCTTATTCTGGCCTGAAGTTCCTGCATATGGCATTCTGAGAAATCAACATTGCTTTTGTATCTTTATGCTGGCACAGCTCTTTTTTATGGAATTGGCATGTTCCGCAGCAGTATACTCTCCGGTTGAGCTTGTCCTGAATTATCTTCTCTTTAACAAGGTCTTCACCAAAGCCTTTGTAGTATTTGATATCTTTTTGACTGCATTTCATCTCATAAGCAAGCAGTGTGCTTACTGCTGGCGGTTCCCATTGGGTGTAGACCTGATTGACAGCAAGTTTTTCTATAGGTATCCGGGTTTCTACACGAGGCTTTATTTCTTCTTTCCCTTCAACAATGCGTGTAAGGTTTTCTACATGCAGTTTGATCTTCTCACTATCCGGTTGCTGTTTCAGTGCCCTGTTCATAAAAGTAAGTGCAGCCTCAAAGCGTTCCATTTTCTTTAATGCCAGGGCTTTGTTATAAAGGGCAGGAAGATGTCTGGACATGTTGTACTGTTTGAGTATTTTATCATAACACTCTATAGCTTCGTGAAGTTTTCCTTTCTTATACAGTAGCATGCCCTTGTTGTTGAGAGCCACTGGGTTGTTCGGGTCAAGCTCAAGTGCCAGGTCAAAATAATGAAGCTTTTTTTCAGGGTCCTGCTCATTAAGCCCTTTATTTACCCACACAACTGCAACATCCGAATTCCGTTCTTTCATTGCCCGCAATATCTGCAGTTCCCTATATTATTCTTCTTACCAGTTTTTCCACTCTCTAAACCTGTTATTTGTTTAAAAAAGTTTATATACGTTTTATTCAAACCAAGCAGCATGTTTCTGAACAATACAATTCCTGTTTATATCAATCAGTTTGTGCAGTCCCAATCAGGAGCTTTCGCTTCGGATATTGTGGCTGCAACAATCGTGATCGTTGCGTCGGTTGTACTGGCTTTTATTGCAGATATTTTATTTGAAAAAGTCTTCATGCATTATGCTGCAAAGACACGTTATGACTGTGACGACCTAATTGTTGATGCACTTAAAAAGCCCATATTCTATACGGTTGCATTTGTGGGAGCTTTCATAGCTGCAGAAATAGTGTTCCCTGGAAATGCTGCTATAGAAATTATCATGGGGCTTCTTCTAACATGTCTGAGTATTCTGTGGATATTTGCCCTCCTTAAGATCAATAAGATCCTTTTCAAGCATGTACTTTCTCATCTTGTCAGGAAAACCGATACAAAAATGGATGATGAGTTACTACCTCTTTTCAAGAACATAGTTGACGTGCTCCTTGTATTCTTTGGTATTCTCGCGATATTGAAAGGTGTATGGGATGCGGATATTCTCCCTCTTTTTGCTTCAGCAGGTATCGTAGGTCTGGCAGTTGCTTTTGCTGCACAGGATACTATATCCCAGTTATTTGGTGGTATTTCAATTTACTTCGATCAGCCTTTCAAGCCAGGGGATAGGATAGAGATCGATGATGGTGAAATAGGTATTGTTCAGGAAGTAGGTATTCGCAGTACCCGGATCAAGAATCTTTATAACAACATGATAGTAATCCCTAACAGCATAATTGCCAACAGTAAAGTCACCAATTACACTTCTCCTGAAGAATCAATGATGGTCAAGGTAACAATTGGTGTTGCTTATGGTTCAGACGTGGAGAAAGTTAGGGGAATTCTTACTGATATTGCAAAAAGTGTCAATTTTGTACTGGATGATCCGGTACCTTATGTCAGGTTTGATAATCATGGCGATTTCAGTCTGGACTTTGCTATTATAATGTGGGTAACCAATCCTGGTGAGAAGTTTACTGTAATAAACGAAGTCAACACAAAGATCAATGCTGAGTTTGAGAAAGAAGGTATCGAAATTCCGTTCCCTGTCAGGACTATTATCCAGCAGAAGCCGGAATAAGGGAATTTGGTTTTTTGAATTGATGCAGGCTTTCTGCATTGATTCATTTTATTCTGTTTTTTGTTTCATTTTCTCTTTAATCTGATTTCACGTTCTCAGATATCCATTTCAGATATTCTTTTTCCCCGGTTATTTTCCAGGAAACGATTGCTGGCAGTTCGTAGCTATGCACTTTTCTGATATGATCGGTTATTTCCTGCACTCTTGATGTTGTGGTCTTTGCGGAGAGTGCAAATTCCTTATCTTCCTCTATATTTCCATCCCATGAATACACAGAATCAATGGCATGTATATTGACACAGGCGGCAAGTTTATTCTCCACAAGTTCTCTGCCAATTTTACTGGCTTCTTCTTTACTTGAAGTTGTGGTGTACACGATAGAATACATATTATTTACCTCACAGTCATAATATTAACAATGATTATATATTTTCAGTTTCTTATTTTTGTTGATGACTTACGATGATTCAGCAGACTCTATCATTTTCCGTGAAGTCCAGAAATTCAGGCAAATATGGTTACTGGTACTGTTGCTTGTGACTACCGGACTGACATGGTATGGCGCTATAGAACAGCTTATATATGGCCATCCTTTTGGCAGTAATCCTGTGTCAGATGAAGGGATGATAGCAATTCTGATTGGTATGGGACTTATTTTCCCGATATTCATGCTGTCTATTCGTCTGGTGGTTGTTGTGCGCAACAGCGGTCTTTACGTGAAGTTCTTTCCTATTCACCTTTCCTTCAGGCATTATCCTATTAATGACATAATATCTGCTGAGGCTGTGCGCTATAGGCCCTTGAGGGATTATGGTGGTTGGGGTATAAGATATGGTCGCAACGGCAAAGCCTATAGTATAAGCGGTAACAAGGGTATACTGCTTGAATTTAAAAATGGAAAAAAACTTCTGGTGGGATCACGGGAAGCCGATGTTTTGAAAATGTCCATAGAACAAAGCCGCAATCGCAGCAACTATTGATTTCATTTTTTTCATACGTGTATTATTTTGTAATACGGATGGTGTGACTGCCATGTGTGGAGCATAAGATGTATGATTACATATTCATACTCTTGGTCATTTCGGCTTACATGTTCATACGTGCGTATGGCTTACAATTTATGACTAATTCTGTGTATTCTTTTTATATTTGTTCATATTGTTCATTTCATACATATGGTGTTTGATATTTCAAATTTGAAATATACAACAGAACATATAGTTGCAATCAGTAATTTTTTTATTGTAACATTTAAATTGTAACTTTCAGATTATTCTTGCCGAATACACGTTTTTTGCACTAGCTGCAACAAATTCCTTTTATTGCATATGGTTAATTCATCCTTTATGGATAATACACTCATAGAACTGACCGAACAGGATATGGAACAGTTCATTCCGCCTGCCTCAATGGAGGATACTATTGCCGTTTTCATTGCCTATGATATCAGTTTTATCCGGAATTTCAGTTCGGACTTGTATTATGTGGAAATGGTTGATGGTGAACCTCTTGTACCTTCAAATCCAATGGGTTCTTATCCGCCTGGTATAGAAAAGCTCTTTGATCTGATGGCGAGGGAACGGATAAGCATGCTCAGTTACAGTGACGGAAAACTCTGTTGTTCATATTTTCAGGTGAATAGTGAAGTCTTGTAATATTCAAAAACTCTTTTTCAGAGTTTGATTCGGTTGTGCACGCGTTGCCAATAATCTTGTAACTTTTATACATTTTTTACTCCATAGTGTTTTATATCATAGAAGTCAAATCACTTATAGTGTGGGTATGAATATACTATATGATGTAAGGGATTGGTTCTACGAGTGTGACCGCTTCCTGTTCCTTGCGGAAGTTCATTATCTGAGAGAAAATGTAATTCCGTCTGAACACAGGTTTAGCGAAGAGCTTACAAGCTCCAAGCTGGATGACCTACTCTGTAATCTAAAGAACCTGAGTGAAGAAAGTGACTATTGTGTGACCAGTGATAAATGTGTATCAAAAGATGAACTTTTAATGTTGAAGGAAACACTTGACAATATATCATCTGGTAAGTGGGATGATATGGATGCTGAATGTGTGGCAAAAGCAAAGAGAATCGTTCATAAACTTGCAAATGCAGTGAATGCAGATATCATAAAGACAAATGATATGAGGGGCTGTCCTTCCATATACGATGCCTGCAGGATTATCTGAAACTACATTTTCTTTTATTTCTTATCTTTGAAGAAGAGGTGCCATCATCAGCGTAACAATCACATGAGACTATCTCACAGATATTCGGGATATCTATCTCACTGCATATTTCCGCATCCTTTCTCCTGAAAACCAAAAATCTGGTATTGTATTTCCTGAAGTGATCGATGAGACTCTGCATGTCTTCTCCCTCTCTATAATAATTGATATTAAAGAGTCTGTTAAGGGTATCTGTTCCGATCAAAAAAACTGAACCCGGAAACAGGACAGCTTTGTCTACAAAAAGCGGAGAGTTACTGAGATATATATTTCCTGCCGTACCTTCTCTCATATCCTGCATACAAACCCTTACAGAATCCACTCTTTCTTTCAGGGATATGTAGTCAATAGGAGGCTTGTCAACATTGGCAAGGGATATTTCAAAGTCTACGGGCATACCATATTTTTCAGAAGCTATCATTGCCATTTCAATATGATTCTTATGGCACGGGTTAAAAGAACCTGACATAATGATGCCTGGTTTGTTGGAACTTATTTTAAGATTCACTTTTCGTGGAACATTCTTTCCGAAATTAATGCTTTCCAGTGTCCTTAAAAGCAGCTCTGAAGTTTCATTATCGGCTTCAACTTCCTTTTCAATAATAAGTGTTTTCTCTCCGGTATCATTTTCCCGGATACTATGTTTTGCACATTTTTCTGGTTCACACAGGGATGCTATTCTGTCTAATATGAAATTTGAGGCAATGCTTTCCTGTTCTTCCCTGCTTCCTTTCTCTTTGAACGTAACACCTGATACAGTAGTTTTGTAGTATGACTGACTTGCAAAATAAATCTCATGTTGCCTGCCTTCACGCTCATATCCTTGTTTTGCAAGTTTACATGTAACGCCAATTCCAATCAGATCCAATGGTTCTGGCGTTTCAGTTCTGGAATCCAGTAACAATGCGCGGCGATAAGCTGACATTGCCATATCCTTTGCAGTTTCAGCAGAAGCATACATATCCGGTTCTTTTCCTATCAAGTCCTGTAATGATTCCTTACTATAGGGGACAATAGCTTCAAGAAGAGTATCCGATCCACTGCCATGACGTAGAAGTTCCCCGATAGCTTCCGTTCCCCCACCGGTTATTGCCAGCACTATCCTGAAAGGTGAACGGTGTATATCCATAATTTTATCTTTCATTCAGTATGCCTCTTTTAGTACTTAACCCGGATAAGAATTATGTGTTATATATGAATTCGGTCATTGCTGATTAATTTCTCTTCATTAAGTTCTATTGTATTTTATAAGCATCTGTTCTACATTTTGAAAATGTCAGCAGTGAATATTGGTGTGCGATACGCTTTTATAGAGTAACCAACTAAATAACATCATTATTATTATAGATTTATTATATATTACCTGTGTCAGTATCATAACTACATTTCAATATTCTTCCTGAATATTGATGGTGTTTTAAGGTCAAAAGGAAAACGGGATCTAAATATCTTGAGGAAAAAATGTGCGACATACTTGTAATTGAGGATAATCCTGTGAATATGGAACTCACTGTGGATCTGCTGGAGTCCTACGGATATAAGGTTACTCCTGCAGAGGACGGGTTCATAGCTCTGGATAAGGTGAAAGAAAAAAAGTTTAACCTGATTCTTCTGGATATCCAGTTACCTAAAATGGACGGACTAGAGGTTCTTTCACGATTAAAGGAAGACGAAGCTACAAAAGACATTCCGGTAATTGCATTGACAGCTCATTCCATGCGCGGTGACGATGAGCGTTTCATTGCTGCCGGATGCATTGATTACATTTCCAAACCAATAGATATCCACAGTTTTAAGGAAAAGATCCGATATCACCTTGAAACTTCAAACTGATCCTCGTTTTGCGTAAGAGTTTGAGGTTGAGCCATGAAATTACGCTCAAAGACATTGTTAGTTTTCAGTTTGACGCTTTTCTTCCTGATTTTAACCTTGTATCTAAGTTCAGGGTCTATCATTTTCCATAATTTTAAAGACCTTGAACGTCAGGATGTTACTGATGATATAGATGAGGCTATCGATTACTTTGATTATTCGATTTCCGGTCTTGAAGTAACAGCCCGGAATATGGGTTCCAGTCCTGATATTAATGAACTGTTATCAAACAATGAATTTAACTACAGTCTTTGGAGTTTAGTGTATGATAAACAGAAAGAAAATAATCTTAATTTTGTCATAGTTCTTGATAGTTCTAATGATATTGTTTATAAAAAGGGTTATGATTATAGATCCAACACAGAAATTCCAGTTCCTGCTGAATTTCTTTCCATTCTCGATGATGAAAACCCTTTATTGTTATCTTCATCCAGTGACAATACTTTTTCAGGTGTAATAATATTACCAGCCGGACCTCTCATAGTTGCATCCCATATGATTCAGGATCCTCGGGATAATTTTAGTTCAAATGGAACCTTGATCATAGGTTCTTACTTTACCGGGAGTATAGCTAATTTATTTTCAGACGTACATGGCACTCCATTAAATTATCGTCTTCTTCAAGTTTACAGTGTGGATGATGACCTGTTAAATAAAGTACAATTAGCAACTAACGATCCAGAACATATCCATATTGAGCCTATTAGCGAAAATACTGTTCTTGGATACACTGTAATCAATGATATCTATGGAAAACCTGCCTTACTTCTTGAGGTATCGAGTCCCCGTACAATATATCAGAAAGCAAAGGAAACATTTACATATATTTTATATGTAATTGTTTTTGCCGGTATTCTTTATGGAACTGCAGGAACTGTATTCCTTGAAAACGGCATACTTTCCAGGTTATCCATCCTGAAGAAAAATGTGGATGCAGCAGAGACTGATCTTTCCTCATATGAAAGCACAGATGTTCCGGGAAATGACGAAATATCATCGCTGGCTTCAAGTATAGATCATCTGGCTGATACTCTTAGTGCAAGAGAAAGTCTTCTCTCTTCTATAATAGATTCTGTATCAGATGGAGTTATTGTTATAGATGAGAATTATAAAATGACTCATTTCAAATCCAGGTTAATTGATTTATGGGATATTCCTGAACATATTCTTGTTGAAAAAGATGGCCTAAAGTTATTTGAACACATGAAAGATAAAATTGTCAATTATGATTTTCTCATTTCCATACTACACAAATATCATATGACAAGAGTAAGCAATGTTATCGTCGCACAATATACAGATGGCACTTACTTTGAGATTTCTACATTTCCTTTGTTAGCTAAAGACAAAGTTATCGGTCAAATTCTTAGTTTCAGGGATATTACTGAAAATAAAAAGGCTGAAAATCTTCTCCGTGAGAAAGAACGCAGATACAGATCAATCTTTGAACACTCTAATGATCCAATTTTCATCGTAAAAGATGGAATAATACAGGATCTTAATGACAAAGCATGTGTGTTTACATGTGTACCTGACCATGATATAATTGCTATAGGATTAAATGATCTGGTAAGTGACAATCAACGGGAACTATTGTATTCTCTTATAAGTGATTCAATAATTAATGGTTTTAGTAAAGCTGAGGTCCAGATCAAAAAAGCAAATGGAAAACTGATCGATGCTGAAGTAACTGCTACGCTTGTGGATGAAACAGATTCAACTGTTCAGCTTATAATCCGTGATGTCACTGAAAGAAAACAAATTGAAAGACTGGAACATGAAAACCAGGAAAGATTGAGTCTTATTATAGACAATATCAATTGTGGCGTTGTTGTTATTGATGCCAATACTCATGAAATAGTAGATGTCAATACGACTGCTCTGGAAATTGTAAATTACAAAAAAGAAGATTTAATCGGCCGTATATGTCATCATATCATTTGTCCTGCAGAGGTTGGAAGTTGTCCTATTACCGATCTGGGTCATTTCATTGATAAATCTGAACGTGTAGTTGTACGTTCTGATGGCACGAAGGTCCAAATTCTGAAATCTGTGGAAACGGTCAATCTATATGGCCGTGAACTTTTCATTGAAAGCTTTGTTGATATTACTGAGATCAAGAATACCGAAAAAGCACTCCTTGATGCAAAGATTCATGCTGAAGCTGCAAACAGGACTAAGAGTGAGTTCCTTGCCACAATGAGCCATGAGTTGCGTACGCCCCTTAATTCAGTAATAGGTTTCTCTGATCTATTGCTTGACGGAAGCTTCGGTGAACTTAATGACAAGCAGAATAAATTCATGGCAAATATATCCCATAGCGGAAAACACCTGCTGGATCTAATTGATGATATTCTGGATATTTCAAAGATAGAAGCCGGAAAGATGGAACTTTTCTATGAGATATTTGATTTCTCAGATCTGATATCTGATATCCATCTCATGATGAAACCACTTTCATCGAAAAAGGATATTCTGCTTGAATTCAACATGGAACCAAGAAGTATTTTCATAAATGCAGACAGGGGTAAACTGAAACAGACATTGTACAATCTTATAGGTAATGCAATAAAATTCACTCCTGAAAACGGTGAGATCCATGTTGATATTTCAATGAAAGACCAGATGCTTCTGGTAGGTATTCACGATAATGGTATAGGTATATCCAAAGAGGATCAGGTAAAACTCTTCCAGCCGTTTGTGCAACTTGATTCATCCAGTAACCGTAAGTATGAAGGTACCGGTCTAGGTCTTGCTCTTGTAAAGAATCTTCTTGAACTGCATGGTGGTTCAATTGAGGTTGAGAGTGAACCGGGCAAAGGCTCTACGTTCTATATCAGTGTTCCTCTGAATCTTAAAGACAAAGATCTTAATGCCCAGAGTAATTGCAGATGAATTGTCAGAAGACATTGTTCAGGCATCTGCAATATCTTTCGTGTATCAGGAACGTGGAACATTTTTCAGCAAAAGCAGAAAAGGAATGAGCTTGAACACTCATCCTTGTAGAATATTGTCAACCTGAAGTTCGAATTTATCAGTCACACCATTTACATCCACTGTATAGCTGCCTTTTTCAAGACCGTATACGTCAAGAGCAACAGTTTCTTCAAATGCTACCAATGCTTCGGTGCACATTGCATCTGCAGGTCTTATGGTTGTGATATGAACTGTAAAGCTCTTTGTTTCTTCATCATATGAGACATTTTTCTCATTTATGGCTGTACAGCCATCCGGCAGATATCCCGTTGCAGTTACCTGTATCTTAACAGGGAACGATTCAAGTGTCAGTATCTGTATGCTTTCTACGTTTGCATCTCCGTAAACATAGTCACTGTTGTTTTCTTCAGTAGGAACTGATTCATTATCAGGGTTTACTGGTGGTTCAGCACATCCCAGTGAAAAAGTGGCAATCGTAACCAGTATAATCGTAAATAGTACTATTATCCCTACAAATGTGTTGTTACTTTTCATAGATTCCTCACTCCCCCATAACTCTAATGAATTTAAACAGATAAAACAGTTGCCTAAACTGCGAACCGGTTTGAAGTTAGTATCAATTAAAATGAGTTTAAAATAAGGCTAAAGTGTCAGGTATTTTTGCAGATGGACAATGTAAAAGTAAAAGCGTTTTCCTTACTGAAAGAAGCTGTTCACGTGTCTGGCGAGTTCTTCTTCTTTGCCTTTCTTAAAAGAAGCAAAGGATAACTGCAGTTCCTTGACCGATAATTTGTCCTTTTGCATAGTTATTCGTAAATAAAATGTATGATCTATTTCTTGATAAAGTCGATTATTTCGATGATAAGTTCAATTGCTTCTTCAATTCTAAGATTCTGAATATCTTCTCTTTTAGGGATATCTCCGAAACTATGGGATTCCGGTTTTTTCTTAGGTTCCATCGGACTGATAAGCTCTATCAAATAATAGAAAGCTTCAGGGTTTATATTGAAGTCGTGGTTTTTCTCAGAGAGTTCTTTTAACAATTCTTCCGTATCCCTGAAGTCCTCCTTCAGATAATCATAGTAAAGTGACCTGTGACCTTCGCCTGCAAGTGGAAAATTACTTCTTATAAGGTCTACCAGAAGGCTATTTATGAGTCTTTTTGATAGCTCAAGGCTTGCCATGTAAAATCCCTGTTTAAAACAGGTATTTATTTCCGTGCGGATAGAATTGTAGTGATCATCAATAAAATCAATATCTATCAATTTGTTCTGCTTAACAATAGATGAAGAATCCAGTCCATTTATCGGGTTTATTTTGACAAACTGTTCCATTTCAAATGTAAAATCACTGTTTCTAACTACTGATGCCTGTAAAATTGACATCTGTTCTTTCACTCTTTTTGAGATTATAGCATCTGTGTAGCTTTTTGACTTGTCCTTAAAATAGATGCCATGAATAAAATCCTGCACAGTGTAGGTATATTCATTCATTCCTGAACGTTTGTTAGTATGATACAGGCTTTCAAATCTGGTCGCTTTATCAGGTGCTACACTTCTAATTAGTGAAAGGCAGTTTGCATACCATTTTCCATATTCCGATGTGAAAATATTACGATTTTTCTGGTATTCGTGCTCGTTATTTGCAGACATCTCATCCAGCAGTTCCAGTAATTGTTCTCCTGTGTTTACAAGACCGGATATATCTTTTCCTGATATGTCAATTGGATTCTGTTCCATTATATATTATATTAGATTTCTTATAATATATAATATGTATGAATTACATACCTTATATCAAGGTCAGGCAATGAAAAAAAGAAAAAATTTGTAATCTTCAGGTAGCATAATTGTGAACTTTCCTTCTTATATGACTCTTATCATAAACTATTTATTTTTGTTAAACTCATTAAAACGAGTTACAATGTTTTGATGGAAAGGGGTTTGCATTAATAAAGATGATGTTACTCAACTTTTAATAAGTTCTTTACTCGGATACATTCTTACTTTAGTATTTGATAGTGCATTTCAATATCTAAAAAGTTCTGTATCAATTAGTTTTAGTGGTGATGTCCCTTCTTTTATTGGGCAAATACCTTCAATATACTACAAAATAATTGTTTTTATTGTAGTAGTTTGGTTCATTTATAACCATAAGAAAAACAAGCGAGATTACCAATATGCTCCTTCTATTATAGGGGGTAGTCCTCGTTATGGTTGGAAAGAATTCCCACCATTTCCATATAATGGTGTTCTTTGGATTACACGTATCCCAAAAACAGGCCGTATACCTACTAAAGATGAACTTGAGCTTATTGATGATATTGATATTAAACTTCCGCCATTATGTCCAAAATGTAAAACTGAATTATGTCAAAACAAAAACTTTTTTGGTTTATACAATTGGAGTTGTCCTTATCCTGGATGTGGTTTTAAAAAGGAGTTGAATCAAAGTAGTTGGTATGTTGATAAAGAAAATGCTAAAAAAATTGCAAGAAGAAATCTACGTGAATTATTAGAACAAGAAAAAATGAAAAAAAATTAGTAGTCTTCAGGCAGCATAATTGTATATTTCTGATATTCGTTCATTGAGATGAAGACTTTCTGTTTCTGCCCACGGGGTAGTTCTATATCTCCTGAATAAAATGTATCAGGTTTGTCCTTGAAGCCATTTGATGCATTTTTAATGATAAGAGTTGATTGAACAAGTAAGTCCATTAGGTTGGAAATATTGACCTCTTTATCATTTAGGTAGCCATGCTCCATCAGGTTCATTGTCACATATCTAAACAAGCCCTTTGCCCATTCAGGATTTACTTGAATGATATCAAAAAGGACTCCATCATCTGCTGCCTGTTCAGATGTGTAGGTGTAAATCGGCTCACCAAAAATATCATCCATGTTACCACGTATTCCTTTGAATGGTAACTGTAAATGTTGTCCTGTCAGGAGCAATAACAACAAGACCCTTATCTGTAGTTAGCATACCTGCATCTTCAAACGTTAGAACTTGGAATGATTGTATTTCTGCATCCTCGTCCTCTTCATCTTCCCAAGTCTTTTCCCATATTGCTTTTTCAAGAAACTTCTGAAACTCTACTTCGGTTGTCATTGATTATCACCGAAAAGAATTATTCGGGACATTCCTCATGTAAACTGTGTGAGAAAAGCTCTACTGTGTGATTGATACGATAAGGTAATGATATTGGCTGATGGGGCTAAATAACGTAGAGGATGTATGCGAGGTTCAAATCAAATCCTTTGTGTAGTTATTGGAAGGGGAAGTAGTAATCAAAAACACAATGTTTACTAACAATATGTAAAACTCGCTTTCATAAAAATACGGTTGAAGTTCTTTTTTGAAACGTTAGTTAACTTTATTTAGAGTGATAACGATTTATTTTTTAAGTAATCTCATATTAATAAAATATTTAAGCAGATGATTTTATGGAAAACAAAACACTGCAAACTGTAAAAGTTACTGACATCGCACCTAATCCTCACAATCCTAGATTAGTATTTGAAGAGGGAGCATTATCTGAATTAAGAAAATCAATTGAAAAAGTGGGTATCTTAGTTCCATTAACAGTATATGAAAATAGAAAAGGTACTCCTCCTGAAAGGTATATTCTACTTGATGGTGAAAGAAGGTGGAGATGTGCTCAAGAACTTTCAATGGAAGAAATCCCAGTGAATATTATTGATGAGCCCGAAGGAGTGACACAAAACATATTGTACATGTTCAATATTCATCATTTTCGTAAGGAATGGGCTTTGTTCCCAACTGCTTTGAAACTTGAAATGATTATCCGAGAGTTAGGAACGGATAATGAACGGACTTTGCACGAGTTTACGGGTGTTAACCGAAGTACAATCCGAAGATGTAGGATACTACTGTGGTTCCCACACAAATATAGAAATTACTTGATGGAAAAAGGAGCTAAAATTTCGACAGACTTTTTCATAGAGTTACATCCAATTGCAAAGAGATTAAGCCACGAATCTAAATTCTATTTTTCGGAAGGTACAGAACGATTAGTCGATAAAATGATCGATAAATTCTTAGATGGTCATATTGTAGATGTTAAAGATTTTAGAGAGATCCGAAAATCAATGGCTTACTATGAAAAATCAAATAATTTTGAAGAATTTATTGATAAAATAGAAATGTTCATTAATAATAGTGATTGTGAATTAGATATATTTATGTCTACTGAAGTTGAAAATGATAAAGTTAGACAAAATATACTAAAATATACTAGCTATTTAATTAATAATCTTAAAGACATAAATCCTGACTTAATTAGTGATTATTACTTTGTTAACCAAATAAAAGCCTTGCATGACCAAGTAGAAAACATTCTTGAAGAAATTGATTAAAATGACTTCTACAGAAGATTTTTCTATATATGAAAGCAAGTTACGAGAGTGTAGTAGTTATAGAGATAATTCAGTTCAAAATTGGGCTGATCAACTAGATCAATTAGACCTCGAAAAAGAAACAATCATAAAAATAATTGAAAATCTAAGAATTATCTCCTCTCGCGATATAAGGACTATTTTGAGGGATTTAGTAGAACAAAACCAAGCAATTTTCCAACACCCCAACACTTTCATAACTAGCTTTGGATGTAGGGGTAAAAGTGGAGATTTGATTCTATATGAATTTCGACATGCAGTTGATGGATATGATGATAAAATAATTGACTCTTGGCAAATCCCTGAAAAACCAACCGACAGTACTATAATATTTTTAGATGATTTAATTGGTACAGGAAAGCAATCTTGCGACTATATTGAAGACCAACTAAATTTAATTTTAACTTCACATCATGAATCATATTTAATTTGTTTGTTTGGCACTCCAAATGGAATCGAAGCTGTTGTTAATAGTACAAATTTCAATGTAATCTGTGGTGAGACTCTCTGTGAAGAAGAACATCAGTTTTACAGTGATAAATGCATAATTTTTGAAGAGACTGAAAAAGAAAAAATAGGAATCATCAACAATTACTTGAAAGGCAAAGTAGATTTCGATAAGGGTTTACTTCTATGTTTTCACTATGCTATCCCAAACAATACCATGCCACTAATATGGAAAGAAAATTATCCATATGAAGATGATTTAGGAAACAAGAAAAAGTGGTACGCTTTATTACCACGAAAATACTAATTCCTTCCATTAGAGTGTGATGTTGGTTTAAACCCCCATATTCTCTTGCTTTATTACCAATGGTAATCTTGTCTTAGAGTATAATGATCTTGTGACAATTATTGGCAAGTATATGCAGCAAGGGAAGTCACAGACCTATTGTACAGATACTTCTTAGTCCATAGTTCTGACAAAGGATTCTCTCATTATCAT
This sequence comes from Methanolobus sediminis, assembly GCF_031312595.1. Lineage (NCBI taxonomy): Archaea > Methanobacteriati > Methanobacteriota > Methanomicrobia > Methanosarcinales > Methanosarcinaceae > Methanolobus > Methanolobus sediminis. The sequence continues at coordinate 2,296,410 of NZ_CP133592.1, forward strand.
TATACATTACTTTCATATTGCTTAGATGAAGATTATATAGTCTTGGGACATACAGAATAATTGCCTCTACAGAAGAAAGAAACAAGAGGCTTGAGGAATTTTATGAAACCGAATTCACTTCCAACAGAAACAATTGAAAAGTTTCCAGCACTACAAGAAAAGTATGAAATTCATAATTATGGCTCAGCTATTGAGATATTGACCCAAGCTTATCCGCAAGAATGGGATGAAATATGTCATCTTTTAAATGACTTCGTTATATACGAAAGTGAAATTATTAAAGGTGGAGGAAACGAATCAGATATTCCTAAAAAAATCGCGAACTTTTTAACTCCTCGACAATGGCAAGAAACAAAGCTAAGCGCCGATTTGGTTGTCAGACAAAAAAAAAGAAATTCAAAAGAGGAAGAACAGTTCATTATTAAGGACTATATGGTTGGATATAATATTGATCATTTGAAAAATAAAGTAGCTTTTGATGTAGAATGGAATTCAAAAGATCAAACTTTTGATAGAGATTTATCTGCTTTTAGAGCTTTTCATGAAAACGGAATTATTTCATGTGGAATAATACTGACAAGAAGTGTAGAGTTAAATGATATATTTCATGATTTAGAAATAATGAAGAAATACGGTGCTTCAACAACACAAATGGGAAAACTTCTACCTAGAGTGAAAGCTAGAAGGCAAGGAGGATGCCCTTTACTTATTATAGGAATCAAATCTCCTTGTGTAATAAGGGCTTCGGATGTAGATAATTCATAATAGAGTTATCAAAAAGGAAGGTGCAAATAGGAATTTGTTCAATAACTTCCTTTTTGTCCACTCATTCCTTCCACGCTAGAAGGGTATACTCCTTAACATCCCGATCTCGATCATTTTTTCTTCCCATTGTCATGTGCTTGTGATTTAACTCTCTTATTTCTATGTGATAACCGCTCATGATACTTTCTGCAGTTTTTAATATACACTCAAGAGAGATCATCCCAGTATTACTGTAGCTTAGAACTAAATTGCTGCTGCTTAAAGTTATACCTGTAAACAGGTCTTTGAAAGCATCTAATACCTTAGTTCGAATACAGAAAGGTGACTGATGCCTATCATCCCTATATCTTCCCTTCACAACGCTGCCACCTTTAAACTGCAAATCCGGGTAATCATAGAGTACAAGAGTTTCTAAAGCATGGTAAAAGCGACTATAATGGACAAAACAATAAGGAGGATCAGCATACACAGTACATTTAGGTAGAGTTGCCAGCCTTTCTCTGAAATCCATAGTCGTAATTTCATGATCAAATTCAGGAGGGATTGTCAAAAGCTCTGAAGAAACACTATCATATTTCCTAAGGAAGAAATCAGCTATTTTTTTCTGTCTATAATTTGAGATATCTTTCATTGAAGATTCAGTTTTTGCATCCCTGTATTGTGCATAGTGCCCTGTCCCCTGACTACAATATGCCATTGCATGCATAAGAGAAGAGATAATTAGATGATAATGAGGTTCTGATTTTTGGGTTTCCGCAATTTCTCTGATCGCATCAATCCACAGACACTGATATGAACTCCACCATGTTCCTGAATAATATTTAGTAAAAAGGTGCCAATCAAAATCAAAAGAAACATCAATCAATGATTGATTTGCCTCTTCTACTAAGTTAAACTCTTTAAGCCCACCTTTTATATCGTCATATGACAGACCTTCAGGCAAATGGCTCAAATTCTTTTGAACAATCTTTTCAGCTTTGGTTATAATTTCCTGCCCAGATATGAATGATTCTTCTTTTTTCCATGAAGTCAGATATGCATGTGCTATTGATTCGGAATATGCTTGGATATCATTTGAATATATTTTCACACTGTGCCCTAAGCTGCCAGCTATGCTACATGAGCCTGAAAAAAGATCGCATATTCCTCCTCCATTGTAAATTTCATTAATTCCATCTACAACAAAATCAAGTATTTTAGTTTTAGACCCCATATATTTAATAAAAGACGGGAAATCATTATTTACGAAATGTCCATCTTTTGGGATTGAATTAAAATCGGAACCTCCTTTTTGTTCCTTATTCTTGTCGTCAATTAATGTTTTTGTATTTTGCATGAAATTATTCCTTACAGAAAAGATGATGTTTGTTCATTTTTATTCCACTATTTATATTAATACGTACTTTTCATTTACCGCTTATTGCATGATCATATAGTTAAAATATGCGCTGGCTAAAGGGAAGAATCGATTGTTGTTTTTATCTATTCATCAAATAACTAATAAATATTAAAAACTTCTGATATTATGCTTCGCTTGTTATTGTTTATCACCAAATGAGTGTATTCAGGACATTCCTTATGTATTCTTTGTAATAATATTAGCCACTGCGATAGAAGGAATAAAGGCAATGCTATCACTCATCAACAGAATGATTTGCGCATGAGAAGAATGAGAGGAAGAAAGATAAGATAGACTTAGAAAATTATCAAATCTTCCGCACAAGAAGAGGCAAGGGTAAATACTCCCAACAAAAAATAAAAATATTCATAATTAACGTATTAGCAGATTTCAGCACAATCAACAGAAATATTATCCATATCATTGCCTTCTGATATCATTCTTTCATATCCTGCTCTTGTCAAACCTGTATAGGAATCTATTTTTTGTGGAACTTTCCCTCTTTCTCTCTTCCTAAGGTTAAGTTCCCTACCTTGAACATAAAGACCATGAAGTTTTATGTATGTCTCGATGCCTAACATCGTAACTCTATATTTCCACATTGTTTTATGCATAATAGGACATTTACCTCTTCTTCTGCCTACATATCCATATCTAAGATAACGTTTAAGACCATCTCTTACTTTTTCAGGTTCAAGACCTATCATTTCTGCTATCTCGTTTGGAGATGCATATCTTGGAAAATGATTATTAATCATTTCATCAAAAATTTGATACTTCAAATAATTATGTTTATGATAAACACCCGTGGCCTTCATAATTAAAAAATTGTGAAGGACGGGACATTAAAATTTTGATGGTCTTATTCTTGGTAGAACCAAGAAATACCAAATTTCTAAAATGTAATACCAAAACTAAGACCCAATATTGATAGTCAAAACAGTTAATTTGACCTCGTAGATTTGGTAAAACTAAATGTTTCACCAAACTTACGCATATTCATTTCATAGTTATGGCATTTTTAGTGCAACATCAAATCTGACTCATTGTAATCTCATGTAACGGATTGTAAAAAGTAGCCTGATATATTGATATTCGTTATTATAGAAATCCTGTTACAGAGGATGTACTTGATAGGAAAATAGGAAAATGATATTGAAGCAAGGGTAAGGGTGGAAGTGATTTAAGCCCTTACCCTTTATTTTTTAAGAGGTAGATGAAGGGAATGGTAACCTTCACCTTTTCGTTTTTCTGATGGAAATGCGCATCTCATCATTGGATTGTGGCAATAAACCTAATTTTTGGAAGCAATAATATCTGCCACAATCCAATCCTTCTCTATCTCACAATTAAAAATTCCTGTTCTTAGGACATGTATTTTTAGTTAGTTTAGATTAAACGCCCTTATTGTGAGGAATGCACCAATACCCATGATTGAATAACCAAATAATGTAAATATGGGTGATAGTACAGCTCTTGAGCCTTCCATGGAGTGATACGCAGCATCAGATTCGTTAATTCCTGTTCCTGCATATGTGCCACCAATAGAATACATTCCTACAAAAATGAGGATCGCAAGGGATACTATCAACACTGCACCGCCTGATACGTTCATATTAATACTCTCCTTTACTGTTCTTGCATTCCATCTGCCATATCTTTCCATTCATAATGTATATCCGTCCATTCAATTAGTGTTATTTTCTTTTCGCTTGATGCTATAAGCTAAAAAATAATAATATAGCAAAAAATAAGTAAAAATAATTATACAATCATAAAAAATGTTATGAGATTAGAGGAATCCCATATATCTCATAATCGCGCTAGCTCCGAGGGCCAAAATCATAAGTGCCGCAAGTGTGTAGCAACTCTCGATATTTCCAATAACACTCTGAGACAGGTTATAGAATGCATCTGTTTCATCAAGACTTGCTGAACTTACTACCCCATTGAGGATAACAACGCCAATAATCAGAATACAAGCTACTCTTATAATAATTGTTGTTACTTCTGCTGCATCTCCAGGTTCCTGCTCGTCCATCTTTGCTTCGACCTTTTTGGTCATTCTCTTTACTGCTGCAATATCCATCATTTATGAATCATTCCTATTTTAGTAACACCAAATGTTACTTTCTAAAAAATCATATCTGATTCGGTATATAAAGAGCTATGGAGAGTTTTGAACAAACAGGAGTTAACAAAAGTGTAAAACTTTAATACGTTTATATACTGTTTTAAAATGATATATTAACAGTTTAAACATTATCATTTTCGATTACAGGAAATCTACCGAGTTTACATGTCCTAAAACTTTTATAAGAGTGTTTATGGTATCGAATACAAGTTTGAATGATATTGATTTTGAGGAACGAGTCAAGTATCTTGATGGACTTGAAACTAAAATGTATGGTCTTCTTAGTGCCAAACCAAAATACGGAGAAAAAGCCAAAATATTCTCAGAAATCAATAAAATTGAAAAGCAGATAAAAGATATTGAAGACACAATTCTTGAGAAAAGTAAGTATAGCAGTATCAAGGTCAAAAAAGAAAATGATATTAGGACTGTATCAGCTCATAAAAGAATTCAATCAAGACGACAGATTCGCAAAGGCAAAGTTCGTGAACTAAGAACCAAGTACAGTACCATTTATCGAGATAATTTTGATAAGTTGAAGGCAGAAACATTGCAGGAAAGGAAAGCTCAAAAGGATGCTGAAAAAGAAGCAGAAAAGCAAGCTGAGAGAGAAGCAATTGCTGAAAAAGAAGCTAAAATCAAAAAACATTATAGCAACGTTTCTTTAGAAAAGCAGGAAAAAGAGTTGAAATTAATCAGAAATCAGCTCAATTATATTCAAAGTGAAAGCAGAGCGGCATACAAAGAATACAGAGCAACAAAATCCTTAGAAGCAAAAGCACGATGGAAGTACTTGAAAGAAGTGGAAAACGAGTTAGTTGCGGAGCGTAGTGTTCTGTATCATAACGTAATATGGTTGAAAGCGCAGGCAAAAGCCAATGCTATTGTTATGGAAAGAAACAAGCTATTTGATGATAATGATGCAATCGAGGTGCTTGCATGATTCCCTGGGAAATGTGGGCTACAATGTTAGCTCTGGGAATTCTGAGTATGGGCTATAATTGGTATGTCGAGGATGATGAAAACTATACAGATATCCTGACAGGCTTTGCATCAATGATATTTTACATGATATGCGGAATAACTCTTTTTGGTGGAGTTGTCACCCAAACAATGACTTATGCAAATCAGTATTTTGCATGGCTGTTTATTGCCATCGGCATTATTGAAGGGATTATTCTTTTCACAAGAGTAACGGACTTATGGCACACTGATAAAACGGAATGATAATATCCTGAACATATCATTTCCAATCTTTTATTCCTCTTTTTCTGACCTGAAGATCACTACAAAGAATAGACCTTACTTTGATGGAAAATCTCTTCAAGTGGTCGGATAGTGCCCTGATGAAGTCTCAGCACAATCTCTTGTGACGGATTAAAAAAGAAAAAAGGTATAATAGGGTTGGTTAGTTGACCTATACCTTCAGATTTTTCCGTTCAAAGACGTATTTCATGCCCTCTTCATATTTTCTGCCACATAGAATAAACTTATATTGCAGCAAACTGCAGGTTCTTTCAATTTCACGAAGACTGAAATTGACATTCGGATATTGGAATTCTAACTTCCTTTTAAAGTCTATAGGATAATTCCATCCGAACTTCCCAGTAGTTTGGTCATAGTGTTTAAAAGCCAATGTCTGAATTTCCTTCTCTAAATTGATTTCAATAGGGGAGCTTACAGCATCAATTTTCCTTTCTTTGAGCACTTGTTCTCTTGCTTCTGGGAAACTCAAGTTTTCAGATTCCATCTTTTCCATAATAAGTGCCTGAAAATCTTTCGGTTCAATGACACTGCTTTCAGTCTTAGTCTCATTGTCGATGCTTATAGGCGTACTATCATTACTTTTCTTGACTGATGGTTGTGGCCACTCTGGCAATTTATGAGCGATGCTTTCATCATCTATGCCTTCGGCTCTTTCTTCATTTATCACTTATATTCACCTCAATTTATTTAAATCTCTGTTAGCTCATGTTAATAAGCTAAAATTTGCTGAAACATGATAGTTTTCAGGGTTTTCTTGTCTCAATGCCAACGTTTTTTGGATTAATTCTTTTAAATCCCCTTTACCACCTATTGCTTTGTATGCTTCATCTATATCGAAAACGAAGAATTCTTCGCTTAATGCTTCGTGTGCTTCATCTACAGTGAAGAATTTAAATTCCCCATCACTTGCTAAGTGTGCTTTAAGTTCAAGTTTTTTAAGTAAATGAAGAAGCTTATTATCACTTTCTATCATAGTTTTTCACCTTTTGTTATAATCAGGTGCGCGCATCTATTCTCTACTACTACTCGTGAGTACTTATAGGACGATTTTTGTTTTTGATTATAGAAAAAAAATAAGAAACGGTGAATGATAATGAAAATATAATCGGAAATGGTGATTGATAACGAAAATTACTACTCTATTAATTGCCATCTTCTTGGCTTGAATGGGTTACCATTGTCTTTGAATAGTTCTTTAATCTTTCTTTTTCTATCTTCCTTATTCTTCGTCAAATTATCAAGTCTTAAACGAGCAAGTTCGGGTGTACAGCCAACTATCTCAACAATTTCACTTGTTGTTCGATATTCAGTACCTTTAAAAGCATCTGTGAAAGCAGAATCAGGATAATCAAGAATTGTTTGACCATTTATTTTGTCACGTGATTTAATTTCATGCTTTTTAGTTTCTTCCTCAACAGGTTCTTCCTTTGGAGTCCATCCTACATGAGCACGATTTATTATCAAAGTATCTCTAAAAAATTCCCGATGCAATTCGTTTTCGTATTTTTCTATTAATTCTTCTTCTTTTCGATGTTGTTGGTCTATACATTCCTCAATATAATCTTCATATCCATCTACTTCTTCATCTGTTGGAATATTGTCAGAACTCATATATCTCAAATTAGTATAGTAATGCAGTATATAATATAATTACTGTAACCTTGGTAGAAATTAGATGATAATCTAAGTTACTGTACAATTATTTCTGTTACTTGATTTGTGAGAAAAGAATGCTGACAAAAAGATATTACCAATCAATAAAAAGCGGGACATCAACAGCATAGTCATCCAAACAGTCTACATAATCTTTAAATTCAACATCATCAAAATCCATTGCTGAAAGGACTTTATGTTTATTGAGATTTGCATTTATTGTATCAACAGTTTCTTTTGGCAATTTTAATTTGTAGACAACAACTAGGACTGCCATAAGTTCATAAATCTGTTTTGTAACACCATAATGATCCCTTCCCTTGAATGGACTATGGACAAAATGATTTCTCTGAAGCTGAACAAACCCCATAATAGCTTCCGAACGTTCATATTGTTCTTGAGTTAATTTGTCCTCCAAGTCATTTAGTACATATTCTTTGACGAATTTATAATTTCGATTACCATATATTGATTTGTAGGATTCAAGATATTCATCCCAATTAATCTTTAAGGCACATATTTTGAGAAGATATTCATAAGCTACACCAAATAGTGTATAGATAATTTTCATATCCATTAGGTCATTATTTCCTAGAGAATCTACTAAATAGAGGTACCTCGAAAACACCTTTAAGTTATCGGCAAAGAAACGTTCTTTGTCTTCTTCATTGAACTTACTGAATGCACTGTAATCTTTATAGAATTCATTGCATTCCTTATATATTGCTCCGAAATCCAAATGCCTATCGTAGTTATTGGTGTCGTTTTTGGTTATTGACAATTTATCGCATCCAATAATAGTTAATCACATTACCTTAAATCCTAAAAAATTCAAATTCTGATTTGTTTTCATAGTTGATTAACAGCGTTTCATCTTCTGGGTAGTAAGTTTGACAAAAAAAGTCATGGTAATTAGCTACCCATTCATATTTGGATATAACATCATAAGAATGAGGGGATTTCAATTCCTTTTCCACATTTGTTTTATGGGACTTTAGATATTCCAAAACCTTTGGTAGATTAGTTTCATCGCGGTTATAGTACAAAATAGCAAGATAATTTATGAAATAATGACCATCTTTGTCTTTTAATAAGAAGTGAGTATATACGTCTCCTTTTGTAGTCCAATGATCAGCAAAAAACCGAACTAACTTATAGACTTTTGTACTTATAATAATTCGAGGGTTTATTGCGGTTTCACTTTCAAGGTTATGTGCTTCAACAATTGGATAGCCAAAAGCAATTTCTTCATCAACATATGTATAACCTACTGCAACTGCTCCTCTTACAAAATATCCTTTAAGTGCCAAGCTAAGTTGATAATAGCTAAGAAGCTCAAAAAGTTCTATACAATCATTTGCTTCTATATCTTCTAATTTTTTAGTATTAGGATATTTCAGTAACAAATTATCAGTGAAAATTTTAATAATACCTTTTTCATCAGGTGTTTTTAGGTATTCTAGCCCTTCATGCAGTGCCTCATAAATTTTGTTTAGCTCATCATTAGCTTCAATGGGATTATTTGAACATTTTTTTAATAATCCTGTATATCCAAGTATGTCTGCAAATGCAAGAAATGTAAATGTAACATTCAATGGTTTTTTTGTAATAGTCATTCCACTCATACATATTTAATTATTTTTATAGTACTTAACGATAATTAGTATTGTCGTGTTTCCCATGTATATGACCATTCATATGGAACTACAATAATGCCCACTGAGCAAAATAAAGTGGACAAATAAAAAGGTCATCTCCATTTTTACTTAAAAGTCATATGCAGTTTATCTCATACATTTATTGTTTTATTTGTTGATGTTAGAATAATAATTGCAGAAGAGTTAATGAATATGATTAAGATCGAATAAACACCATCTCTACATATCATTCCTTCAAACTCTCAATCAAACTATAATCATTATCTAATATACAAATTATTAACTACATAATAAGTATTAGGTGCCATGTTTTTATTTGAAATTATGGTTTTTTTAGTTAAATGATATGTGTAAAATAAGTATTAAGAGCCATGAATTATGAAATTATGAACCCAATTATGTAGAAAAACAGTATGTATCGCCATGAATTATGAAATTATTGATTTTTGAGAAACTAACTATATACATGTCATGAAATAGCACAAATTATATTTCCTTCTTATATATATTAATACATTCGTATGTAGAAAAAAAGAACCCTATACATATACGTATAATACATAATTACATAATTACATAATTATTATTCGGTTTTATGGAGCCTAATCGTGATTCGCAAAATTATGAAATCTTGGGAAATTATGAAATCTGGGATAAATCACGCTGAAATTATGTAAAATAACATTACAAATATGCACATCTTATCATTATCATCATTTATGACTACTTCTTTTCATCAAAAAAACAATCATATTCGTGGATTTCCAAAATGAAGGTATATGGTTCCTTCAAACTCTCCATAAGGTTATATACTTGGAAAATGAATATAAGTATTGAAAGTAAATAAGAATCATAAAAAGATAACAGACACCGGGCAGATGAAGAGTCGTCGTTTTTTAGATGATTTCCGAGCATTGAAAACCGTTTTAAAATCTTTTAAAGCCTTCACAGATACGCTATTTTTTATGATTCAGGTCGTGAGAACTTGAATCAAACCGATATTAATCAGACAGTAACCACATTGGTTGCAGACCGTAAAGATGTATTAGAGTCACTTGCAGCAACAGGTAGCCCAACAGAAAAGGCACTTGCTGAGACATTTTTGGAAATTTCAGCAGGGGTGTAAGAATGGGTAGGCAAGCTAGGTATGATAACAAAAAACAAATGTGCATTTCTTTTACGCCTACCACATATGACAGGATTGATGAAGAACGTGGAGTTATTCCCAGAAGTGCTTTTGTATCTAATATTGTTGAACAGTATTTTGCAGGTAAGCAGGTGGACAACTAAAAAAAGAAGAAACGAGGAAAAATCAGGAACCTCCTGATTCAATTGACAAACCCAGTTAATAAATCAATTGAATCCTAATGTAAGTAATGGTTCCTGATTGATTCCCGTATCAAGAGGGAATATCATGATAACTAAAGATGATATTAATTTTGATGGTGACATGGAAGGGAGGATTCTTATTGATGGCACATTTGAAATTCCTGAAACATTCTTCAATACCGATTTCTACATTCCTCGCGGTTATGAAGTAAAAGATCGTTGTGTGAAAGAAATCCGATTAGATGAAAATGATAATCCTGTCCTTAATGCAGTTGGAATACCAATAGGTTATCAAATCTGTGATAGTGCTTGCATGATAACAGGTAGAAGTCTTGGGCTTGATGACAATGAACGTTATTTGAAGGTAACATTTCATGATGGTCGTAATTGGTTGCACTATTGGATAAAGCAGAAGGAAATATTCACCAAGAAAGGTATATTTGAACATCTTGTAAGCCAAGGATTCGTTACAGATGAGAAAGATGCTGCAAGAGTAACCAAGTATTTTAGAAAATGCTATACTGTCAATGATGCATCGAACACATTAGTACAAGGCATAGTTGCAAGTTCTAATGGATGGAAACATGACAATACCTGTTTTGTCTTCGGTACAAGAATGATTTGTGAAAGTGGTGTTGACAAAGAAGTCTTCTTAACCGATAGCAGCCTTGAAGAAAAACTTAGTGCAAAAGGTACAGTGGAAGAATGGGTAGCAGGCAATAAGAGGTTATTAGCTTTTCCAAAACCAAGGTTTGTTTGCTACGCAGCAATGACGGCACCATTGTTGGAACCTCTTAATGTTTCATCATTTTTAGTAGACTCAACAGGCGGTTCAAGTACAGGAAAGACAACAGAAGATGATGCAGCAATCAGTCAGATTGGAAATCCAAAAGCATTGAAACATAAGGGTGAAAGCACAGTAGCTTCAGTTGAAGAAAATGCAAAGATGTTTTCAGGACTGCCTTTGTATTATGATGAAACAACCAATACATCAGAAAAAACAGCACAAAATATCATTTACACCATTGCAAATGAAACCGAAAAGGGTCGTGCTAGGAAGGATGGTGGATTAAGGGAAACTAAATCATGGAAATGCGTTGGATTGACAACAGGCGAGAAGTCGCTTATCAATTATGCAGGAAATACAGGACAGTATGCAAGGGTCATTACACTTAAAGGTGGAATTGGTCAATCAGGCATCAAGGATATTGTTGATGAGTCTAAAGCTACAAACGTAAACAACTATGGTCATATTATTGAACCATTCCTTAGGAAAGTATTCAAGCACAAAGCTGAACTTAATGTTTGGTTTCGGGAATATAAATCCCAGTTTGAAGTAATGGACAATGATATCAATAATCGTTTGATTGATTATTTTGCAGCAATTGCAGTTGCGGGTAAGTTGCTTGAAGAAGTTTATCAGGAAATAGGTATCGAACCTGTAAACCATTTGGAAATTGTCAATCAGATTTATGAAGAGGTTGTATTGAACAATCCAATTAAAGACCAAGCAATTGTAGCACTTGAAAGAGTTTATGATTGGATGTCTTCTCATTCAGGTCATTTTATAAATGAGATGAGTATAGCCGACATCAGAACATGGGTTACGGTTTCAGATAAAGCTCCTGATATTGTTTATGGTTGGTATGGAAATCCAAAAGGTATTATGCATATTGATTTTAATAAGTCCGAGTTGGATAAATTCTTAGAACGAGAAGGTTTCAATCCAAGCTATGTTATTGACTATTGGAAGAATTACGGGATTTTAACCGTTGGCAGCATAAAGGATAGAAAAACAGGACAACCAAAAGATGATCCATCAGGTGCGAGAAATGTGTCACATTACATTAAAAACCAAAGTAAGAAGACACCACAAAGAGTGATTAGCATACAAGAGGAAAAGTTCAAACAGGTATTGGAATTAACAGATTCAGATATAATAGAAAGAATAGGTCGCAAATCTGTATGGTAATCCGCCATACACATTTCTTTTTTAAAATAATACATTATACCACTGCGGCATAGAAAATTGAATGTAGGCGATGTACGATAGGAAGAACGGTAAAAAAAATTACTGTTTTAGTTCTGCTTTCTTACGTTCATATAGCTCATGTATCTCTGGGCTTTTCAATATTATTGATATCATTTCATCAATAGTATTGTCCTTCTCCTGTTGTGCTTTCTCGTCAAGCCCATAGCCACATTTTATACAGAACCGATGCTTTTTATCTTTTTTATTATATTCCTTACATCTCGGACATCTTACAGGTTTTGATGGGTCAACTTGTTCTTCAAGCTTCTTGATTCCATACATTGCATCTATTGCATTATCTGTATCTCTTCCTGATAGATGAACATAAATTTCAGGCATATTTGAACCAGGAGTCCAACCTAAATGCTGCTTCATTTGTTGTTCAGTTAGATGATTTGCTAAATGGGTCGCCCTTGAGTGTCGGAAATGATGAGGATTTACAGGTTTCTTGATTCCTGCTTTCTTTGCAACACGTTTTATTTTGTCACTCATTGCTTGTTTCTTTATTGGCTTGATATTTTTATCCAAACTTACCCATAATGCTGCATTCGGGTCATCTTTCAAAGGATGTGCATCAATCCATTGGCGCAGATAACTTGCTGCCATAACAAGTTTAACTCTTCTTGAACCTGTTTTGCCTGATGGGAATTGAATATGTGCAAGACCTTCACTATCAAACTCAACATGATATATCAAACAAGACATTATTTCTCCGATTCTTGCTCCTGATTCATAAAGGGTAGCAATGAAGGCTCTATCTCTTGCTGTGCTTTCATGTTCAATTAATGTATAAACATCTTCTATAGTTAGCAGGTTTTCAGGTAGCTTCCTTTGACTCCTTGGATTTCTGACCTTTAACATACTAAGAAGTTCATCCTTTTTCATATATTTCAAAAAATCACGTAAATGCATCTTACGAGTTGCTTTTGATTTTTCTGATAATGGTTTTCCTCTATTGCTAATATATGTTTCAAGCATTGTTAAATAATCATCAATGTCTGATTCAGATATCGAACTTAATTCAAAATCTGTATTGGTCAAAAGAAAAACCATACTATCTATCATATTGCAGATTGAAGTTTTCTTAATCACATCTTCCCCTTGTCGTACTAAGTAGTTTATGTATCCATCAGCTATTTCAATGTTAGAATCTGTTGTTAAAATAGGAACAAATCTACCTGTGGATGTGATTGTATATTCTGTACCTAATCTCTTCAAACGAGCTCTTGCGTTCTTTAATTCAACTACATATGACATATCTTTCACAAGTTCTATATTACCTTTAAAGGATATATATGTTATGTAATTAACTAACATTATAATATATAATATATATTCATTAAAACGGATGAACAGGGTTTTATCCTATCATACGAATATATTTTATATATTATAATAGAAGGAGTGTTGTGGAAATGGATGTTCTGTGGCTTGACCAGTCTGATGTTCGAAGTGTAATCGATATGCCTCTTACCCTGTCTGCTGTGGAGACCGGATTCAGGGAGCATGGCCTTAAAAAGGTACAGATGCCTCCTAAATCATATCTTTATTTTGATAAGCACAATGGTGATCTGCGCACCATGCCATCGTTTATGGAAGAAAAGGACATTGCAGGTGTTAAAATAGTCAACGTTCACCCGGATAACCGCGAAAGAGGTCTTCCTACCGTTATGGCCGTGATAGTTCTCAACTCTACGGAAACCGGTGCACCTCTTGCTATCATGGATGGTACGCATGTGACTGACATGAGGACCGGTGCCGCAGGTGGAGTTGCTGCAAAATACCTTGCACGCAAAGATTCACGTGTGGTCGGAATGGTTGGCACAGGCGGCCAGGCCAGAACCCAACTGCTGGCATTGTCAGAAGTTATGGATATCGAGGAAGTAAAGATCAGTTGCAGAAATGCTGCTCATTGTGAATCCTTTGAAAAGGATATGCAGAAAGTGGTCAGCTGTGACTTTACAAGAAAAGAGAGCATCAGGGATGTATGCGACTGTGATGTCCTTGTAACTACTACTCCATTGAGGGAGCCGGTTGTAAAGTCAGAGTGGCTTCGTGAAGGTACACATATTAATGCCATCGGTGCCGATGCCATGGGTAAGCAGGAACTGGAATCTTCAGTTATGAAAAAGGCAAGGATAATTGTTGATGATATTGTCCAGGCATCCCATTCAGGAGAGGTGAATGTACCGCTGTCCCAGGGAATTATCTCTGAATCAGATATCTATGCCGAACTTGGCGAAGTGGTCGCAGGAGTAAAAAAAGGTCGTCTTTCTGATGAGGATATTACTATATTTGATTCTACGGGGCTTGCAGTGCAGGATCTTGTGACTGCAAATATTGTTTATACAAAAGCTGTGGAGCTGGGTATCGGGAAAAAGATGAAGTTGTTCTGATTACTGTTGATTGTAGGATGGAAAGTGGCATTCTCTGCTTTTTCCTTTCTTAGACTTTTTCATACGTGTCTCCTGTAGAAAGGTTCTCGATCTTATAGGCTATCATCACTTTTCCATTGATACCTATATTTCCTCCATATTCTATTGAACCGGCAATACGGAGTCTGTCATTTCTTACTACAGGGCAGATGCCATAATATAGTACAACAAGCCTGTGTGCATCATGTTCAACTGAAAAGATACTCACATATTTGTTTTTAAGCCATCCAAATACTATTATTATCGGAATCCCCCAAAAATATGATATTCTGTAGATTATATTAGAGTCTGTGACTGCATAGGCTTCTATTGTTTCTTCTTCATTCATAATTTTTCATCTACGGAGTTTACTTTTTATCAAAAGATATATGCAAATCATCATTTATAAAATAATTTATCCACTATGCTAATTATTTACATTTATATTTTTTTGTATTTCTTCAGATTTTCGGATGCATGGAATACTTATACAAAAAACAAAATATGACTATTGTGGAGGAAATTGAAGAAACAGAAGAAGATAATGAAGAGGAATTCGAAACTGAAAATTTCTCAGAACTTATTAAATATACACTTCCCGGATATGTTGTGGGTTTGATTGCAGGGGTACTTCTGGATGTATATGGTTACCAGCGAAGTCCTGTAGGACAATGGCTGGTAAGGACCCTGGCAGGTGAAGGAGAAAGTATATTTGAAGGAATCTATTCCATACGCCAGCATTTCAAACCCAGTAGTCAGACAATGGCAGAAGCTTATGGATGGGGTAAACTTTTTGGTATTGCTATTCCCTGGGTAATTGATCTTGGAAGTCGGCTTGCAGGGGTTGATGTCTACGGCATTGAAGGATTCTACATACCTTATTTCTATGCTCTCAGTGATCAGATAGGAGCTAACATATCAGGCATGTTCTTCTTGAAAAGAAAAGAAGGGTCATGGGATGAAGCTTTTAACAGATATATTCATCATCCGGTTATGCTTGCAAGTCTTGGTGTTATATTAATTGTTCCCATGGGTCTTTTAAGTGCACGTTTTCTCGGATTCAGTCCTACCACACAGACCTTCACAGCTCTGGAAGCAATCGCAGCCAACCTTTGCTGGATACCACCTCTTGTGGGCTGGTATATAGAACGGGAAAAATAGTATTTCGGATCGAATAAAAAAGATGCGTGTATAGGACACGCACCAATAATGTCTATTGCTAACGTTTATTTTGTATCTTATTCCTGACTCTCCGGGTCATATCCATCTGTCAGGGTTTCCATGAAAGCAACAATTGCTGCAATTTCTTCTTCTGTCAATCCAAGGTCGCCTAGTTCATCCTGATTGATATTTTCAGCAACTTCAGGTGCAGGCCAGTCTGCAACATCCCTTGTGTTATAGAAGTTCACAACCTCTGTAAGGTTCTCGAATACACCGTTGTGCATGTAAGGTGCAGTGACAGCAATGTTTCTTAGGGTAGGTACTTTCACTTTACCATTTTCGGATTCCCAGTTCTCATAACCGGCCATCTTGAGGAAACCTCCAAGGCCATAGTCGATGAAGCCTTCGCCATCTGGATTGAAGCTTGTAGGAAGGTCATAGAATGGATTATCCGGATTCTTTGGGGTTCCTAGGTTATCATAGGTGTAATCCGTGAACAGTGCATGGTCTGGATTAAGACCATCATCAGGTGCACTTGGATGGCACTCTGCACACATGGCTTTTTCATTAAAGAGTTTAAGGCCTTCTCTTTCTATCTTATCGAGTTTGATTTCTTTAGCCACAAACAGATCATACTTTGAGGAGAACTGATTTAGTTCTGATGTTCTCTCAAATGCCGCAATGGCATTTGCCATCTCGTTGTAGGCAAGTTCAACATTTTCTTCGGAAAGGTTTTCGAGATCTACCCCTGTAACCTCTTCAAAAAGACCTGCATAATCTGACTTGTTGATCTTGACTATGACTACCTCTTTATTGGGGTTGTTCATCTCAAGAGGGTTCAGGAATGGTCCTTTTGCCTGTTCTTCGAGAGTTGGTGCACGTCCGTCCCAGAACTGTCCCCCAATGTACAATTCCTCTTCAGAATCATAGTAAAATTCCGGACTATATGCAGCATAGGCTGCAGACGGACTGTTCCTGTTGCCAAATCTGTTAGGAAGTACACCTTCAGATACCGGAAGGTAACTATCCGGGTCTGCAAATCCTGCACCGGGGTCGTGACAACTGGCACAGGACTGTCCTTCTGGTGTGGAAAGGCTCTCATCAAAATATAGTAATCTTCCCAACTCTTCCTGTTTTGTAAACTCTTGCTCTTCTGCCAGAGCATTATGGACTGCAATCGTAAATAAAAATAAAGCTAGCGCTATCAATAATGTTCTTTTATTCATTTTCCCACCCTTATAAAAATCAGATATGTTGAGAAAGTTTCCAGTCAAAGTGAAAGGAACCATCTGACATCCACATCAGGTTATTTTGAACTGTTTCTCCAGCATGATACTGATTTCTCTAATATAATACTCTTAGATTCTCTTTATATATACTTTTGCTAGCTGTATCTGAAAAAAAGAATACTTTGCAGTTTTATCGTCACTATCTTTTATTTTTTTAAATCAACGTGTTCTCTCTAACATTTAGTTGGTCATGACTGCTGAAAAAAGCTCTTTTTCAGATGTTCAACACAAGCTTTAAATAAAACTCTATCATACATATGAAGTGTCAAGACTACATATGCAGGATAATAAATTCCTGCAATGCAGGAAGGTGTAAAAAATGAGAAAAATTACAACAATACTCCTTGCTGGTATGCTCATTGCAGCAATTGCAGGGATTGGAATGGCAAGTGCAGCAACAGATGAAACTGATGATGCTACTTTCTTTGGACATATGTATAGGTGGGCAGGACAATGTGTCGGATATGCTAACGGATATATGAACGGGTATGGATATGCAGATTGTCCGGTATACGGAGCATATGCAACTGATGGAGCAACAGTTGATATTGCAGTAGACAATGTCAATGATGCTATCGCGATCGCAGAAGATGCAACAGGCCAGACGATATCCGAATCAGATGTATATCAGATGGGCAGATGGTGGGTATTTACCTACAGTGAAGATGATACCGTAAAGCAGGGTCGTATAGATGCATACACCGGCGATGTCATAGAAGACTTCTATACAGATTCCACATATCAGGGTCAGTATTACCAGGGCGGACGTGGAATGCGTGGAAGCGGATATAGTGGCTATGGTGGCTGTGGCTATAGATACTGATTTATGCCTGTCATATCAATAAACGAGTGTGGAAGGCCAAAAAGTAGTAATACTTTTCTTTCCATATACTCTTTGTTAAAAATATAATTTTTAAAGGTGAAAATTAAATGATGGGCAGCAGCATGTATGGCTATGGTATATGGGGTCTTCTTTTGAACATACTGATCATCATTGCCATTGTATGGGTAGTGGTTGCAGTTCTTAATAAGTCCAATTCCGGAAGCTCTGAAAACAATGATCGTCTGGCAAGGGTTGAAAAAGATGTGGAAGACGTAAAGAAGTTGGTTCAGGACATCAAAGAAAAACTTGATGAGATTTAGATCAATTATCTATGCTCTAATTTAACATTACAGAACTAAGTAAGCAGGTTCTCAGATGACAAAAACACTTCAGCAAATAATAACTATCGGAGAGGCTATTTCGCATCCTGTAAGATTAAAACTTTTGTATCTCCTCTCAGAAAGAGAGAGATATATATATGATCTGGCCAAGGATTTAGATATCTCACGCCAGGTTGTCCAGTTGCATTTGAAAAGACTGGAAAAAGCAGGATTTGTTGAAAGTGATCTGAGGCTTGAGGATAACGATAATCGTGCAAAGAAATTCTACAAACTGAAAGAATTCAATGTTGATATTTGTCTTGAAGATCTGGATGAAATATTTGATTGATTCAGGGTTTAGATCTTATTAATCTGAAAACATCTATCAGGGCTTTATTTTTGACATCAATAACATTAAGACCTGCCTTTTTTACATTCTCCACAGTTTCCCTGTTTATATTCACACCTGTAATTGCAACTATAAGCGGATTGAAGAGGTCTTCAATGAAAGCAATAATCCTGTTGTCACTTTTCATATGCTCCAGATTAATGATCAGACCATCAGATTTGCATACACGTTTCATTTCTTTCAGTGCAGCAATTGGGTCAGGTATTGAACACAGGACAAAAGTCGTGATCACATAATCAAAGCTGTTATCCTTAAATCCCAGGTTTTCAGCATCCATCTGGAAAAGGGAAATGTTATCCTTATGAGCAGCTTTTTCCCTCGCATGAGAAAGCATTTTGTTGCTAATATCAACTCCGACAATCTCACATTCATCAGGATAATGGGGTATGTTTTTTCCTGTTCCAATACCTACATCCAGCACTTTGCCGGATAGTCCTGACAATATATCCTTTCTCCATTTACTGAACCACATGTGCTCCATAGGAATTTCCATTGTGTCAAAAACATAGGATGCACGGTTATATTTGGAGATAATTGACATACTATTTCTTTTGTTTTTCTTTATTTAAACATCTATGCTGGTGTAATAAATCTCATTTATGTCATTTATTTGATGAGTGATTGATATGAATGTATGCTAAATATTGTCTATGTGCTAACCTATTTATACCATGTCTACTTATTTTAGCTCAGCCTAATATTAAAAACGGAGACTAAATTTATGTTTACAAGTTTTATGATAACATTTAGAGAAGGGCTGGAAGCATTTCTCATTGTAGGAATTATACTTGCTTACCTGACACAAACAAAAAGAGAACAACTTAAACACCACGTATTCACCGGTGCAGGACTTGGTGTCATAGCAAGTATTGTTGCAGCTGTGGCATTCAACATCCTTGCGATCCAATTTGAAGGACGTAACGAGGAAATATTCGAAGGTTTTGTCATGCTTTTTGCAGCCATCATTCTCACATCAATGATTATATGGATGGCAAAGGAAAGCAAGAATGTAAGTTCTTCTATCATTCAAAAAGTTGACAGTAATAAGAAGTACGGTATACTTGCTCTGGTATTTATTTCTGTATTCAGGGAAGGTATTGAGACTGTATTGTTCCTTGGGGCAGCAGCAATGAATACGGATAATACTTCAGTACTTTATGGAGGATTGCTGGGAATTGCGGTATCCCTGGTTGTTGCCTATGCCGTGTTCAAATATTCTTCTCATACTGAAATCCACAAATTCTTCAGAATAACCAGCATATTTCTGATACTCTTTGCAGCCGGACTTACTGCACATGGTGTACATGAACTTCAGGAAGGCGGTGTCATCCCAATAGTAGTTGAACATGTATGGGATATAAACCACATACTTGATGAAAAGGGAGTTGTTGGATCAGTAATGAAATCATTGCTTGGATACAATGGCAATCCCTCATTGCTAGAAGTTCTTTCATATGCAGGTTACTACATTGCAGTGGGAATCGGTTTGAATCTCCCTCGCAGAGATGTTTCAGCAGCAATTGCTGTCTGAAACTAATTTTATTTTTTTTACAATGTTTCAGTGGCATAGCCTTTCTGTTTTTGCAAAAGAACTCTTATATCATGAGATATTAACTTCCTGAAGGAAGTAAAAAGAGGAAGGATAGCATGCTTACAAAGCAGGAAGAATTCTGGGAAAGAGATAATTTCCTGATTATTACAGACGGTACAAAGCCTGCCATGAAGTGGACAATCGATGAGCTCAGAAAAAGAGGCAAATCATTCACAGTGCTTGATTATTCTGATAAATCAATAGAAGGTTCAATTCAGGATATATCAGAGGTTTCTGCTAGTGTAAAAAATGTGGTGATAGGTATTACAAAACGTGAGCCTGCCCGGATAATTGAAAAGCTGGCTGAAAAGGGAATTGTTGATTTCTGGGTTCACTGGAAGACTGATACATGCGATGTCAACCATCTGGAGTATTATCCCAATCTAAATGTGATCACTGGAAAGTGTCCCATGATGTATCTTGGAAGCGGTGCAAGTATTCATGGTTTTCACAGATTTGTGGCTAAAGCCCTGGGTCAATATTAAACGAATGCTTGTCAATGTCACTTTGATTTTTTCTGAATCTCATAATACAGCATCCTGCAAAAATATAAAAAGAAATAGTTATATCTTTTATATTGGGTGATGATGACAGGATGGTAAACACACTGTCCCATCTGGGAATCGGGTTACTGATAGCATCAGTTGCAGGATTTAATAGCAGACAGATCAAGATCGTTGCTTTCATGGCAATACTGCCTGATCTGGATTTCATATTAAATGCGCTGTTCCTTGCAATAGACGGACACCTTGATCACCAGATGTATAATGCTCTCTATTATATGATGGGTCACAGAGAGTTCATGCATTCACTCATTTTTGCTTTGATCGTAACTCTCTATATATGGTATAGGGAAAGAGACCGTATGCTTACGATTGCTTCAGGTGCTGCCATATTCAGCCATATTTATCTGGATTATGTAACAAGCTGGAAAATGAGGCCGTTTTTTCCTTTAATAAAAGAAGCGTCAACAATAGGCGCAATTGATTTCTTTGATCCGTTGGTCACAGTTATTTCTTTTGTACCGCTGTTCTATATTCTGGCAAGCCGTGTCCGCGAAAACAAAAATAGTGGTGTCCTTAATGGGAATAATACCTCTTCACAGGTAAATGGTCACATACGTGCACTTTTTCAGGGCAATGGTAGCTGGCTTACCGGAATTTCAAAAGGTGAACACAGATCACTCTACAGGAAACTATTGATAATATTTGTTATATGGTGTGCTTTCAATCCGCTGGCAAAAGCAGTTTTACTATCAGATATTGAAAGAACCGAAGGTCACGAAATTAGCTATCAGGATTCTTACCCTATATTACCGGGGATTTTTCTCTCAGCTTATGAGTTTAATGATACCACATACAGGATATTAACTTTCAGTTACTGGTCTGGTGTGGAAAAAGAAGAATTTGTGGATAAATGTTATTGTGACAATGGTTCTTCTGATCCGTACATACAAATGGCACAATTCCTATACAATTCCAGTCTTCCGGGTGAGGTGGATTATCCGGTTTATAATGTGTCTACTTATGGTTCCAATGTCACAGTAGTACTTAGCGATGCCCGCAATCCTTTTGCAAAATATTGGGCATACTTTAAAACCGAATACGTATTTGTATTCGATACTGCTACTGAAAATTATGAAGTTTATGTGAAAAGGGATGTCCACTATAGTGAACCAATGCCCAAAGGCATGTTTGAGTGATTCTGTGGACATGATGTTCCGTATTAAGTACATGCTAATTTTATTCATGCACATCATTCTAAATATAATAACAAACTGCTTTTATATGAGTTCATGCAATGTAGTGATTGCAATCAATTACAAGGAGATTGTAAGTTTGAGGGAAAATGAGAGCAATTTGGTTATGGATATTAAAATTCATGAGTTCGTTGACAAGGACACATGGCATTTGCACCTAGCTTTGCATGCAAATAATTTGTTGCTTGGCGTAGCATTTGCAAACCTTGGCAATTCGAAGTATGATAACGAAACCGTGGTAGCGGCAATACAGAGCCTTAAGAACGAATATTACAAGGCAATCGGATCTCCAATGAGATACCAGAATGGAAATCTTATATTCCTGCCTGCTGACCCGGGAATCGTCGCAAAAGAGTCACAAAAAGCATCTGAAATGGAGATTAAACATGTTTACCATGCAGAAAAAGCAGTGGCTTAATCACATTAATATAAATGCTGGCACCAAATATCCCCTCAGATAAAATGCATCCTCTTGCATAACAAAATTGTTTGCTTTCAACAAGCCAGCATTTATATTCACCTAAATATTCAAGGAATATGAAAGCAAGCATCAGGATTCTTTTAGATCAATTATTTCTATTCTAATTATCGTCTACGTTCTTTTCTAATTATCCAATTTATGATTTTGATCTGAAACTTCATTAATTCATTTTCAGCACAACACTTTTTACATTATACATATATACTGAAAATGAGGAGGAGGAAGAAATGCTGGATGATGATCTTGATGATTTGCTTGATGTGCAGCCTTCTGAAAGGGAAAGGGTAAAGGCGGAACATGAACTTGCTCACAAGGCAGCTTCACATCCTGTAAGGCGTCAGCTTATCAGGGCAATCGGTGCATTCGGAGCCACAAAGAGTGAGCTTCTGGAAAGTACTGAGCTTGATGAGAAAGTGTTCAAGTATCACACAGAGTTCCTTATTAATGGTGAGTTTCTCAACATAATCGAGGATAAATATTCCCTGACAGGCAGAGGAATTGAACTTCTTGACTGCATTTGAACTGAGGTGAGTATATGGTTCAACTCAGGAAATATCGCGTCCTAATTTACTGCATAGTAGCGTTGATTCTTGTTTCAGCCAGCGGATGCACTGAAGACTCAAAGCAGGATGTCAATACTTCCGGTGAAGCTACTGTCTTTGAAGGAAAGCAACTTACTCCAATATCCGAGCAACGCAATAACGGTATCAAAGGTACTCAGTATATTGATCAGGAAACATACGAGCTCAGAATTTATGGTCTGGTCGACAAGCCTGTAAACCTGAGCTACAACCAGTTGCTTGCCTATCCTTCTGTTTCAAGGTTCGTTCGTCTGGATTGTGTTGAAGGTTGGGGATTTGATGCAAAATGGACCGGTGTCACCCTGAACACGCTGTTCAATGATACTGGTGTCAACAGCAGTGCAACAACGGTGATATTCTATTGCGCAGATGGATATTCCACATCTCTTGAGCTGGATTATCTTGTGGACAATGACATCATGCTTGCGTACAAGTTAAATGACATAACCCTGCCAGCTGACAGGGGATTCCCTCTGCAGCTTGTGGCTGAGGATAAGTATGGTTACAAGTGGGCAAAATGGATAACTGCAATTGAAGTTATCAATGAACCTTACAAGGGATACTGGGAAAGTGTGGGTTTCAACAACAATGCTGATGTTGGAGGGCCTGCATTTTAGAGGAAATAACTCTGAAAATCAGTGGTGTTTTTTCTTTTTTCCTGAGATTTGTCTTGAAATAAGCACTTCAGGACAAAACGTTAATCTATATAAGCCGTAAATATAGCTCTAATGGCTCCAATGGACAGTATCATCTCTATCACTGGTCTTTCAAAGAGCTTCGGGCGAAGGAAAGCATTGAACAATATCAACCTTGATATCAAAAAAGGTGAGTTTGTTGCTGTGTTCGGACCAAACGGAGCCGGAAAAACCACTCTTCTTAAGATAATGTCCACTATTATCAATCCTTCCAGAGGAAGTGTTCTTGTTAATGGAATTGATGCCAAAAAGCATCCTGAAAAGATAAGGGGTATGATTGGTGCAATTTCTCATGAAACTTATCTTTACGATGAGTTGACAGCAAGGGAGAACCTTGTTTTTTTCGCACGTATGTATGGAATTGAGAACAATAACATTGATGAAAGGGTCGATTCCATGC
The DNA here is from genome assembly GCF_031312595.1 of Methanolobus sediminis. Lineage (NCBI taxonomy): Archaea > Methanobacteriati > Methanobacteriota > Methanomicrobia > Methanosarcinales > Methanosarcinaceae > Methanolobus > Methanolobus sediminis. The sequence goes on from NZ_CP133592.1 coordinate 2,320,569, forward strand.
TAAAAAGTGTAAATCTCCTTCAGCGTTCCGATGAGCGTGCCGGTTCATTTTCAAGAGGAATGAAACAAAGGCTTTCAATTGCAAGAGCATTGCTGCACCAGCCTGAGATTTTGTTCATGGATGAGCCATATACCGGGCTTGACCAGCATGCGGCTGCTAATTTCGAGCGTGTGCTCATGAGCACCGGAGATTCTGATGTTACAAGGATAATGATAACCCACAACATAGAGCGTGCTTTTGAACTCTGTGACCGCATGCTCATAATGGATAGGGGAGAAATACGGTTTGATAAACTAAAAACTGAAATTGAAAGCGTGGATGAATTTAAGGAACAGTATCTTTCCATAGTGGAAAAGGATACCGATGCAGAGGGAATAAGTAATGTTTAACCTGCCTGTGGTGAGATTATGAAGAAAAGCCTCTACATTGCAGCAAAGGATCTCAGGTCGGAGTTCCGTACAAAACAGATGCTCAATTCCATGCTCATCTTCTCGCTTATCGTCATAGTTATCTTTAGCATCTCATTCGGTGATGTTCTCAGTCAGACCGAACTTGTAGGAAAGCTTGCTCCCGGTGTTCTATGGGTGGCTTTCACTTTTGCAGGCACCTTAGGACTTTCACGTTCATTCGCAGGTGAAATGGAGAATGGTTGTCTTGAAGGACTGAAACTCTCACCAATTGACAGGAGCTCGATCTACACCGGAAAAACAATATCAAATGCTGTCCTGATGTTCATTGTAGAATTGCTAACAATACCACTCTTCATAGTTTTGTTCAACTACAACATCAGTGGCATCCCAGGACTTGCACTTGTAATTTTCCTGGGAACATTCGGTTTTGTCAGTGTGGGCACCCTGCTTTCAGCACTTTCAGCAAGTACAAGAGCAAGGGAAATCATGCTTCCAGTGCTGTTGCTGCCGTTAATAATTCCTGTGATAATTCCTGCTGTTATGGCAACAGGAACGATACTCACAGATGGTGGTATTGGTGGTATTTCTTCAGAACTCAGGTTGCTTATTGTGTATGACCTGATATTCTTCGTTGTGGGGCAGCTTGTGTTCGAATATACTGTGATGGATTAAGATATGATGCTATTCGATCATAATAGCTCTGCATAATTGATACTGAATGACTTGAAATCGAAAAAATCTCATAGTGACTCACTCCGGCAGACAGATATTTTCAATGTAAGAATAAGGAAGGATTAAGCAATGGATATTCGTTTAACAAGTGACACAGAGAACATATCATGGGTGGAACTAGCTCGTGTTCTTGAGCTTGCTCCTCTTGGAAAGAAACGTGATCCGGAAAAATTAGAAATAGCTTTTAAAAATAGCATGATAAAAGTATTTGCTTTCGATGGCGAAAAGCTTGTTGGAACAGGGCGGGCTTTATCTGATGGAGTATGGCGTACAGCTATTTACGATGTTGCGATATTGCCTGAATATCAAAACAAAGGAATAGGGGGTAAAATAGTAGAATACCTTGTTCAAAATTCCGGTGTTGATGTTATCATGCTTTATGCAAATCCTGGCAAAGAACCTTTTTACAAAAAATTCGGATTCCGAAAAATGAAAACAGCCATGGCAATTATGGCAAATACTGATGAATGTATCGAAAAAGGGTTCATCGAATAGTAATTAATGAGTTGCTCTTATTAGAAATGAGTCAAAAACTCATAACGAATCACTCCGGCAGTCAGTCACATGCGCCGGTTTATACACAGTCCTAACTGCTATAAGCGATTGCCGGGCAGTTCAAACGTTACGGATATAAATTAATGGATATAATATCTCCTTTTAATAATAAGCTATAATTCAGGGAGGAGTGTGTTTATGGCTGAAAGCAATTGTGCAAACTGCAAATTGAGACTAAAATATGATGAAAAGCCGAAGTCATTTGTCGGACGATTCTGGCGCTGGCACATCAATTTTTGTCCCGGCTGGAAAAAGTATTTTACTTCACTTCCACCAGAGGAAAAGTCAGAAGTTGCTGCTAAATATGATTTTAATAAGTACCAGTAGATGAATTACATTGGGTGAAAAATGCAAAACGATCTGATATATTCCGATAAACTCGTAGACGTAGACGATAAAGGCATTTGTCTTAAGAAATACTATTTTCCATTAGGACAGGCAAAGTTTGTGAAGTTTCAGGACATACTCAGGATGGAGAAAAGGCAATCAACTTTAACTACCGGGAAATGGAGAATTTGGGGCTCCGGAAATCTAATGACCTGGTTCCCTCTGGACTGGGGCAGGCCAAAGAGAGATCTTATATTCTTTATTCAGATGGCAACTCAAAGTACCCGAATTGGTTTTAGTGTAGAAGATACTGAGGCTTTTATCAAAGCTGTTGAGTCAAAGGGCATAAGGATTGAAAGTTCATAACAAGTTATTCCGGGAATCTTCAATAATTACGTTCCTCATGTTTGATGTATGAAAAGCATTTAAACAAGGAGTTTTAATTAGGCAGAAGAACAATCATGCTCATTGACAGGAAAAAAGAAAGGATACTTGCAATCATCACGGCTCCTGTTATGCTAATTGCCATCTGGATGATATTTTTCTATGTGCCCCAGATGAAAGGCAATGCCGGTGAGATACTTGACAGCAGTTTTAAGATATTTTATTTCCACCTGCCAATAGCCATGGTATCATATCTTGCGTTCACAGTTGTTTTCTTAGCCAGTATAATGCACCTGAAAGGAAACAGCAGTAAATGGGACATCGTTGCTCATTCTGCCGCAGAGGTAGGCGTGGTATTTGCATTCCTTGTGCTTGTCACAGGTTCCATCTGGGCAAAAGCAACATGGGGCTGGTACTGGATATGGGAGCCGAGGCTCACAACCTCACTTGCACTGTTCCTTGTTTATCTTGCCTACCTGATGCTTCGTCAGGCACTTGAGGAACCTGAAAAAAGAGCTCGTCTTGCGGCTGTATTCGGAATTGTAGGTTTCATCTCTGTTCCGCTTAGTTTCCTGTCAATCAGACTGTGGCGTTCAGCTCATCCACTGATGTTCGGCAGTTCTTCATATGGAAGCAGTGGCGGTGGACTTGAAGGAACTTCACTTCAGTTGACACTTGCCGTTAATATGCTTGCATTTGCGTTGTTATTTGCTTCAATGCTTGTTTATAGGATCAACAATGAAGCATTGAAGGAAGAGCTTGAAGAAATGAAGTACTAGCATTTCTGATTTAAGGGCTCTGTAGAAATCCTGTTAATGTGAGTGATACAGTCTTTGCTTTTTTATTTCCACAAAAACAATTGGCATTCTAAAAATAAAGTAACCATCCGCCAAAAGCGGCACACTCCTTTTCTGCTTAATTGATATTTATCTGAAGATCATTGTATTTGTATAGAATATTACAGAAGTTCTGGCGAAGAAAGGATTCCAAATTATTGTGCAGATTATTCTATTTTGTTTTGTGGGAAAACACCGGCTTCGCCGGACCCTTCGGTTTAAATCCAGTTATTCATGTATGCGAGAAATCGATTTGCTGTTTGCCTTTAATTTTAATGGCAAGATTTCTACAGAGCCGATTTAAGAAAAGCATATAAGTTCCTGCTATCAATACTCTTGCATGTTGTTCGAACCTATTATGCTGGGGAATATGGAAGTACCCAATCGTTTTGCACGTTCTGCCACACATGAGTGGATGGCAGAGCCTGATGGCACGCCAACCGACAGGATTGGTGACATGTATGAAGAGCTTGCACGTGGAGAAGTCGGGCTCATAATCACCGGATATACATACGTGAATCCCAACGGGAAGAGTGACAATCTCCAGCAGGGAATCTATGATGATAAGTTCATAGGACCTTACAGGAAGATTATCTCAAGAGTACATGAACACGGAAGCAAGATCGTTATCCAGATAGTTCACGGTGGCAGACAGACCATGATGAGTGCAGAGTATCCGATAGTTCTCGCACCATCTGCTGTGACCAATAAAAGGAATGGCATGACTCCTGAGGAAATGACAGAGGAAGAAGTGCTTCAGACAATCGAGGACTTCGCCAACGCTGCAAGAAGGGCAAAGGAAGCCGGTTTTGACGGAGTTCAGTTACATGCAGCACATGGTTTCCTGCTCAGCAATTTTATTTCCCCATACACAAACAGGCGAAAGGACAGGTGGGGAGGTTCCACTGAGAAAAGGACGCAGATCATCCTTGACATAATCAACAGGATACACGAGATGATAGGTGATGAGTTCCCGATACTTGTCAAGCTCAATGCAACCGATGGTTTCCCCGAAGGCACAAAGAATGTTCTTGATGCACCGGAATGCGTTGAGATAGCAAAGATCCTTGCTTCAAACGGTGTCTGTGCAATAGAGGTCAGTGGTGGAATTGTTGAAGCAGGGCAGCAGATGTTCAGAACAAAGATCAATAATGCTGATGCAGAAGCATATTACAGGGATTATTCTAAAATGATAAAGGAAGCAGTGGATGTTCCTGTTATGGTTGTAGGCGGAATACGCTCAAAGGCTGTAATGGAACAGATGCTTGATGGAGAATATGCCGATATGGTATCTCTTTGCAGACCTCTCATTTGTGAACCTGATCTGGTGGCAAAGATTAAAAATGGAGAGACAGAGGTCGCAAAATGTGTATCATGCAACCTGTGTTCCGATGAAAGCGGTATAAAGTGCAATTACAATTTTGACCGCGAACAGTCATAAGAGGGTTCCAGTTCATTCAGGAATTCTACAAGGCGGGTGTGGTTCTCAATAACCATATCTGCCTGATGGAATTTTTCAGCATCAAGATATGTAGGTACTGCCAGACAACACAAGCCTGCTTTTTTGGCAGACTCAACTCCCATAGGAGCATTCTCTATCACAATGGCTTCAGCACCGGAGATGCCAAGCATTTCAATAGCTTTAAGATATGGGTCAGGCTCCGGTTTCCCATGTTCTACATCATCTGCGGTGACCATTACACTGAATATTCCGGGATATTGTGAATTGATAATATCATGAACTATCGGCCTGTCAGAACCTGAGACTACTGCAAGGTCGAACCTGCCTTTAAGGTCAAGTAGACATCCCTGCATCCCATCGAATACTCTAATCTCTGCTATCCTGTTAAATTCTGCAATATATCTCTCAACGATATCCGATATGTCAAATATGGATGCATCTCCTGCTCCTTTCTTAAGCAGGAATTCCACAATGTCCACAGTCCTCTCACCTTCTCTCTCGAAGATGTCCTGTTTATCCATCTCAACTCCTATCTCATCGAATATGTGCTGGACAGCTTCTGCATGATATGACATCGAATCAACCAGCACGCCATCCATATCGAATATTACAGCTTTTAGCAAATCATCACCATTGTGGAGGATGCATCAGTTTGCATTCTATAAACCTGTTTTGTCATTGTCAGATGACCAGTATGCAGCAAGAGCAGAACCCATAATATTATGCCATATACTAAACAAAGCACCCGGCAGAGCCGCAAGTGCAGAGAAATACTTCACAGCAAGTGCAACGCTCAATCCGGAATTCTGCATTCCAACCTCGATTGCGATTGTCCTTGCATCCTTCTCGTCAAGTCCCAGTGTCTTTGAAAGCAGGTATCCACTGGCAAGCCCGAATCCATTGTGAAGGATTACTGCAACTATCACCAGTTTTCCGGCAACGAGGATACTTTCTTTGTTCAGGGCGATTATTATGGCAATGATGAAAACGATTGTAGCAACTGATAATGCAGGAAAAGCATGCCTGAAGCGTTCGATGTGTTTGTCAAAGAACGTGTTCAGGATAATTCCCAGTGCCACGGGCACGAGTACTATTTTTACGATGCTCAGCATCATGCTTCCAACTTCTACGGGCACTGCCTGTCCTATGTAAAGCCAGGTGAGTGCAGGCGTCAGGATGAAAGCAAGCAGTGTTGATACCAATGTGAGTGTGATGGACAGTGCTACATCTCCTTTTGCGAGATAACAGATCACGTTTGATGCAGTTCCACCGGGGCATGCTCCGAGAAGCACCATTCCTGCCATGATCTCAAGGGGCAGGTTCAGTGCGTAAGACAGGATGAATGCGATAAGTGGCATCAGGATATACTGCAGTGAGGTTCCGATAACAATGACCTTTGGTCTTTTGAGCACCAGCAGGAAATCATTTGCAGAAAGGGTGATACCCATACCGAACATCACAACACCCAGAAGCGGGGTTATTGCATTCTTATATGATGAGAAGAGGGAAGGATAAACAAAGGCTACAACTGAGAGCAGAATGGCCCATACAGGGAAGAGGGAGGTGAATTTATTTATCATCGTATTGTTCATGAGAACCGCATCTCTGAGTAAAACTTTCTAATATAGTCTGGAACTGATAATATAAATAGTACGTTTCCTTATTAATTGAACCATGAGACTGGACGCATATCTTGTTGAAACAGGATTCTTTAAGTCACGAGGACGGGCCAAGACTGCCATACTTAACGGAAGTGTCAGGGTTGATGACATCGTTGTCAAAAAGCCCTCAAAAGATATCAGCGCGGATTCTGTGGTCGATGTGGATGAAGGACTTGATATGCCAAGAGGTTACTTCAAGCTCAAAAGAATACAGGATGCAACAGGTTTGATATCTCCCGGAGACCATGTGCTTGATCTGGGTTCCAGTGCGGGAGGATTTCTGATGATGGCATCTGAGATCGCTTCATCTGTAAAAGGTGTGGAATTCAGCAGGGATTTTGATACTGAACTTGGCAAAGTTGTCAGTGAAAAGGAAAATGTCTCCGTGATGTTCGGTGATGTGTTCCGGATTCCTCTGAATGAGATGTCACCGGAGCCGGTGGATGTGATCCTCAGCGATATGACGCTTGAACCAATGGATTCACTGGCAGCCCTTGAAAGAGTGTTACCGCTGCTAAGGGACAATGGTAAATTGCTTCAGGTCATCAAAATGGGAAAAGAGAAGAACAGTAAACCTATAATTGCGAAAGTTGAATCATTGGGTGTAAAAATACTTGATGTACTGGATTCGGACAGGCAGGAGATCTACATAATTGCGCAGAAAACCGCTTAATGCGCAAGTGGGCATGATGTCCGGGAAATACAATCACAAGAAATATGCGGGATAAGCATGTCATACAGGATACTTGGACAAGGAAAACCCGTCAGACTATTTGTGGCAGGTCTGCATGGTGATGAATGGAAAGACACCTCCGACATCCTTGAAAATATAGAAGCTCCGCAACAAGGTACTCTTGCAGTTATCCCTCTTGTGAATAATGGTAACTACATTTCAACACTGGATGACAGGTATTTTTCAGATATTGGTATTCCTATCATAGAAGCCGTGGAGGAGCTTGAACCGGATGTCTACATTGAGATTCATTCATATTCTGCAGAGAATCTTGAGGATCTTACGGGTGCAAACAGGCTAAAACGCATCGGTGTGCCGGCTTTTAGCAGACTTGACCACGATGTGCTTCTGGGTTCTGTGGCACCATACATTCGCAGGAAATATTTCCCGCAGGATGCACTATGCCTTACTTTTGAGATTCAGAAAGAGAACCCAGCCTCAAAAGAATATGCAAGAAAGATAATTAACAGGATGAAAGAGTTCACTACAAGGGATGAGTTCCTTAACTGTATGCTTGAAAAGTATCCTGAACAGGCAAGAAAAGCAATTGATGATTATAAGAAATTCTATGGTCTTTCAGATGATGAACTTTAATAGATTATAATAAAAAATTAAAAAGAATGGAACATTGGTGCAGGAGGAAAAGGATAATCAAAAGTTTCTCATGGCAGATTCCTGATCATGCCATGAGTGAAAAGTATACCATCGTTGCAGCTGCAAGGGCGGTCATCATTCCGGCAAACTTACTAAGATCAATGTTGTTGTTGTAGTAGTGTTCTGTCATGATTTATCATGACATACAAGTAATCTATTGTATATATACATTTTGCCAATTCATCATGATTAATCATTTCCAAATGTGTAAGAGCCTACCTTAGCTCTGCAAAAAATCTTTGACTCTATTAAAATACCTGTGAACAGGTTATCTAAAAAAGCCGGAAAAGCAACTTACAATTGTAATCTATTATGTTTTTCCAGAGAATAAATGTGATAACAATAAAATGAGTTCATTAATTCTATATCAAAAATCAACTAATTAGTTTAGAGGAAAAACATAATTAAAAGATCTTCATGGCAGATTCGTGATCATGCCATGAAGGAATAGTATCCTACCATTGTAGCGGTAAGAGCCATCAACATAGTTGCAAACTTTCTGAGGTTAATGTTGTTGTTGTAGTAGTGTTCTGTCATGATTTATCATGATATACTATATTCACATGGTATTTATACGTTTCGTTATTTGTCATGATTAATCATGTCATTCATATATTCTAATAATTTCTAATATGATTTATCATAGATCCAATAATCTGTTTACATTCTCTTTTTCCTGGAACAGGAAGATAAACATGAGGAACAGGAATTTCCAAATGAATCTAAAACAGGTATAAAACTCGAAAACAGATAAAAAATAAAACAGAAAAAGTATGAATGAAAAGAGGTAAACCTCTTTACAACATACCTGTCGCATCGTAGTTGTGTACGTTGTGCTCAGGTTTGACATCCATCATGGCCTGTTCCCTTGCACGGAGCATATCATCAACACGAAGTACGATAATTGCTGCTTCAGATGCGGATTTAATTGCCTGTGTCTTGACTCTGAGTGGGTCGACAATGCCTTTCTCCAGCATGTCTATAACATCTCCGGTCTCCACATCAAGACCTGCATTCTTCACAGTTCCGTGTTTTGCACGGAGATTGATAATAGTGTCAATTGTGTCAAAACCACAGTTTTCAGCAATTGCTTTTGGAAGCTCTTCAACTGCATCAGCGAATGCACTGATTGCAAGCTGTTCACGGCCTTCGACACTTGCTGCGTATTTCCTGAGTGCCTGTGCAACCTCTATCTCTGAAGCACCGCCACCAGGAACAATAGTACCGTCCTCATAGACTGACTTGACTACATGGAGTGCATCATCGAAGACACGCTCGATGTTGTCAGTGACATGCTCAGAACCTCCTTTAATGAGGATCGTCATGGTTCTTGCATCCTTGAATCCCTTGATGTAGGTCTTCTCCTCATGCTCGTCTTCCTGCTCGACAAGTTCTGCATAACCAAGGTCATCAGCTGTGATTTCATTTACATTCCTTACAAGAGCTGCACCGGTAGAGTATGAAAGTACTTCCATGTCCTCATCCTTGACACGTCTTGTTGCATACATGTTAGCTTCCTTGAAAAAGTGGAGTGCATAATCTTCCATCTTCTTTGAACAGAATACAACGTTTGCTCCGGTGTCAATGATCTTCTGGATAAGTGCCCTGAAGTTTGCTTTCTCCTGCTCCTTGAAATCAAAAAGCTGTTCAGCACTGTCAACATGAAGTTTAGAATTTGTGTTTGTCTTTGCAAACACAAGGTCAGTATCAATAAGAGCTATCTTTGCATTCTCAATACGGCGTGGCATTTCATTGTGAAGTGCTTCTTTCCTGATGGATATACCATTGATAAGTTCTGTATCATCAATATTTCCACCGACTTCCTTTGCCATTACAATGTCTTTGTCAACATTGACTTTCCCTTCATTCTCGATAGCATAGATTGCATCAACACAGATCTGTGCAAGGTGACCCCTTGCCATTTCAGATGCTTTTCCTGTGATGGATGTATGTGCGATCTTCTCAAGCATATCCCTGTCTATTTTCTCAACGGTAACTGCGTAGTTATTGAGTGTCTCAAGGGCTTTTTGGGTTGCCATTGCGTAACCTTTTACAAGAACTGTCGGGTGGACACCGGTTTCTATGAGCTTCTGTGCTTTATCAAGCAGTGCACCTGTCATTACAACAGCGCTGGTAGTACCATCACCTGCCATCTTTTCCTGTGTCTTCGCAACCTCGACGATCATCCTTGCGGTTGGGTGCTCGATCTCCATTTCCTCAAGAATTGTTGCACCATCATTTGTAAGGGTTATATCGCCCATGATGTTTACCATCATCTTGTCCATTCCTTTTGGACCAAGGGTTGTTTTCACAATACTTGCAACTGCTTTTGCAGAAGCGATGTTCATTGATAATGCGTCTTTACCTGTTGTGCGCTCTTTACTAGGATCAACGATGTATATTGGTTGATTTCCATATCCTGCCATGACTTCGGACCTCCAATAGTATAAATAAATTATAGTAGTATGACTTGTCAGTATAATATACGAGTGAAACTAACTGTATGTGGTTCTATAAAAACATTGCGAGTCTGTTCTTCCTTCCCCTGTCACTCTGCTGCCCCTCTGGTTGCACATCGCCATACATCTACAGTTATTTAAATATCCCGTGCATTCTCAAAGCATTTATCCCATAAGGACATATCTGCGGACTATGCTCACTTTCATAGGACTTGGCCTTTTTGATGAGAAAGATATCTCCCTGAAAGGACTTGAAGCTATAAAAAATGCTGATATGGTATTTGCTGAATTCTACACATCAAGACTGATGGGTAGCTCGCTGGAAGAACTGGAATCACTTTATGGAAAAAAGGTAAACCTGCTTTTAAGAGAAGACGTGGAAATATCCCCGGACTGGCTTGCCGAGGCTAAAGATAAGAACGTGGCTTTCCTCACAGGAGGCGACACCATGGTTTCCACAACCCACGTTGACCTGAGACTGCGTGCAAAGAACCTTGGTATTGAGACCAAACTTATACATGGTTCATCCATAGCCTCTGCAATATGTGGTCTTTCATGTCTCCAGAACTATCGGTTTGGAAAAGCATCAACAATTCCCCATCCATATACCAGCAGTCGTGGAGTCACAGTAATATCTGAAACTCCATATGATACTATTAAGCTTAACAAAGAGCACAATATGCATACCCTTGTTTTCCTTGACATCGATAAGGACAAAGGTTACATGACAGTGAACCAGGCACTTTCCCTGCTTCTTCAGGTAGAAGAAAAAAGAGGAGAAGGCATCATGGAGAATGCCATTGTTGTGGGTATTGCCAGAGCAGGTTCAGAAGCACCTGTTGTTAAGGCAGGATATGCTCATGACTTAAAAGATGAGGATTTCGGAGAGCCTCTTCACATACTGGTTATTCCTGCATCCCTTCATTTTATCGAAGCAGAAGCCCTTGTGGGTTTATTAGGTGCACCGTCTGAGATACTTGAAGGGCTTGATGACTGAGGAAAGATATAATAATACATAATAAACATAATAGCAAAGACCATGAATTTGAGGGATGATAAATGGTAAGAGGTTCAGTAGGCGTTATTTTTGGAGAAACAGGAACCTTTGAGTTCAAAGTAATGGTTTTTGACAGTTCCAAAGTGTACAGGGGCGCATACGTCAAAGTATGGCATGATGCGTCATCGGACGAGAAAGATCACACATGGGTACTTGGTCAGGTAATGGCCATCAAACGATACAGTGATTCATTTTCCATCGAAGAAGCCATGAAGGGACAGCGTGCTGATAAAAGCGATGACAAGATAGTTGCTGAAGTAACAATTATCGGTTCAAGGGATGAGACCGGAATGCTTCGTGCACCTGTTATTCCATTCAGTCCGGGAAGTCCGATTTTTGCGGCAGACGAGGGACTTACAAGATCAGTACTCGGACTGACAGGCAACGAAATGAGTATCGGTATGCTTGAAGGTACCAATATCAAAGTACAGTTAAGTGTCAATAGTCTTGTGCAGAAACACTGCAGTATCCTTGCAAAAACAGGAAGTGGTAAGTCATATACTGCGTCTGTACTGCTGGAAGAGTTGCTTGACCATAATATTCCGCTTCTTATTCTTGATCCTCATAGCGAGTATTCATCTTTGAAAGTAGAAGGTGAAGGCAGTGAAGAGGATTTCAGGCGTTTTGGTGTCAAGCCAAAGGGTTACGGGAACAGTATTAAAGTATATACTCCTGCAAGCAAAACAATAAACCCTGATGCGGATGAGCTTTTCAGGCTTAATGGAATGAACCTTACAGTAAAGGATCTGACTTCAATTTTCCCTGATAATTTCTCGACCACACACACTGGTATATTGTACGAAGCAATCCAGAAAGTGCGTGCTGAGATGGAAACATACACAATCGAGGATATTATTTTCGAGGTTGGTAACGACAAGAGCAAGGCAAAGTGGAATGTTATCAATGTCCTTGAGCAGATAAGGGATACAAATATCCTGTCGCCAAATCCTACTTCTATAACAGAGTTGTTCCAGAAAGGAAAAGCTGCTGTAATAGACTTCAAGGGTGTTGCTCCTGAACTGCAGAGTATGATAGTTGCAAGCCTTTGTTCAAGTCTTTTTGAGGCCCGCAAATTAAATCAGATACCTCCCGGAATGCTTGTTGTTGAGGAAGCTCACAACTATGCACCTGAAAAAGGTTTCAGCAAGACAAGCAGTACGGATATTCTCAGAACGATTGCATCCGAGGGTCGTAAATTCGGTCTTGGAATGATGGTTATATCCCAGAGACCTGCAAGGGTCGACAAGAATGTGCTGTCACAGTGTGGAACCCAGGTTATAATGAAAGTCACAAACCCTAACGACCTTAAGGCTATAAGCAAGGGTTTGGAGGGTGTCACATCCTATGTTGAGGAAGAACTTATGCGCCTGCCTCCGGGTGTTGCCATGCTTGTGAGCAATGAGATTGAAAGACCAGTGCTTGTTGATATAAGGATAAGGAAATCCAAGCATGGTGGTGAATCTGTTAATGTTCTCAAGGCCGCAAGGACTGTAACTCCGCCACCACCAGAGTTAGTATCAAGTCAAAGTCATGAACCGTCAGTTCCAACTCCTGTACGCAGGCCAATGCCGGCTGCAAATACAGTAGAAGCACATGAACACGATATTCTGGATATTCCGGTAGTCGATTCTCCGGGACAGGACACAAATTTCACACCTCCTCCAAAGAGGCAACCTTCAAGGCCTCCAAGAATAGAAGCCACAAATGGCGAGGAGTCAGATGGCGGGGGAAAGTTGTTCAAGAAGCTTTTCCGGGCGAACAGATAATTAACCATGAGCACAGTTGAACAGGGTGATCGAGATGGCAGCTGACCTGAATGAAAAAGTTAAGAGATATGAGCGACTATTAAGAGAAGCTCTGGAAAAGGCTAAAGTTGCCCCTATCCCGCAATCTCATATGTATACAGTGGCCGGAGATTATCGCAATATGGCAAGTTCATATTATAATGATGGTCTTCATTTTATTGAAATTGATGACCCTGTCAATGCCCTGGTCTGTTTTAGTTACGGACATGCATGGCTTGATGCAGGAGCAAGACTTGGCCTGTTTGACGTCGATGATGACGTGTTGTTTACAATATGAACTAAAATTGAAGAAGAAATGAAGTATAAATCGGAGAGATCTAATGTCAAATTATCATGTTACACTTGAAGCCGCCTGGTTGGTTAGAGACGTAAAATCCGCAGATGATGCAATAGGAGTTGCAATTTCTGAAGCAGGAAAACGCCTGAATCCTAAACTGGATTACGTGGAAGTGGATATAGGAACAACATTCTGTTCTTCCTGTGAAGAGCCATTAAGCAGCGTTTTTATTGTTGCCAACACCGCAATTGTAGGTCTTGTTCTTGAAATGAAAGTTTTCGATGCAGAAAGCGCAGAGCACGCAGCCAGAATTTCAAAATCAGTTATTGGTCGTGCATTAAGGGATGTTCCTCTTGCTGTTGTTGATGTCGAGGAATTTGAATAAGGTGTTCATATGGACCGGGCAATCACTGTTGTAGGACATGCAGCTATTGATCTTCTTTTTGATGTTGAGAATATTGCAGTCCACAATGAATCCCATCCTATTATCGATTACAACCAGTACTATGGAGGCGGAGCTGCCAATATTGCAGTTGCAATAGCAATACTTGGTGGAAATGCTCAGCTTATGTCTGCAGTCGGAGGAGATTTTGCTTCCTCAGGATACGAGGCTGAATTTGAGAAGTACGGCGTTGACCTGTCACTTCTCTACAGGTTCCCTGAAGAGAAAAGCACAAGAGCATTCGTTTTTACAGACCAGGAGCATCACCAGAGTACATATTTCCACTGGGGAGCATCCATTAAGCTTAAGGAACTTGACCCTCCGGAAGTTGATTTCGTACATCTTGCAACATCAGATTCAACATACAACGCAAGGATTGCTAAAAAAGCAAAGTTCGTTTCCTTCGATCCGGGACAGGACCTTGTGACTTATTCAAGGGAAAACCTTGAAAGCATCCTTGAAAACACCAACATTCTCTTTACAAACAAGCACGAGATACAGCGTGTCTGTGACATGACCGGAAAATCAATGGATGATATTCTCAGCATGATCGAGACCGTGGTTGTTACTTATGATGCAAGCGGCAGTAAAATTTACAACAAAGGAACAGAGGTAACAATACCTGTGGTTACCGTGAAAGCACTTGACCCGACCGGTGCAGGTGACGCTTACAGAGCCGGATTCCTTCTTGCATACACACGTGGCTACCCGCTGGAAGTATGTGGTAAGATCGGTTCTACAGTTGCTTCTTTCGCTGTTCAGAGCATCGGATGCCAGACCGACCTTCCGACATGGGATGTCATGAAGGCACGTTATGAAGAGAATTTCGGCAAACTTGAACTTCCGGCTTAAGTGCAGGATAGTTCATTTTCTTTTCTTATTTTTAAGCAGTCTATTAATTAAAGCCGCACATAGTTATTTTATTTTGACAATCTTTAAATAAATTAAAGATACTATTTCACATTATATTAATGTGGAGTGGAGTAAAATAGCATCAAAAAAGATTCCTCTTTCCTTAATTGCAATTGTATTGGTCATTCTGGCAATTTTGGGACTTTTATACATAGATTTCCTAGTTCAAGATGAAATCATCAACGATGCAGAGTATACTATAGCTGAAGAAGATGTTCAAGCGCACTGGGACGAATATAAAGCTGTAACAGTGAATGTTGACAAGCTAAGGCAAGCGCTTGACAGTGGTAATTTAAGTCTCAGGTTGCTGGATGAGGATGTAAATATCATTATCTTTGAATCTGACAAAGCAGATGGTTACTACCGTGGATATGCCAATGGAGTTGCAGCCAATGAAGCTGAATTCTACTGTGGGGAGGACACATGTCATTGTTATGTTGACCTTGGAACCCATTCCTATCATATAGTACTTACAGGGGAACTGGTCGGAAATGAAATTATTTATGTTCTCTACATGACCGACTATGAGAAAGAGAAACAAAGGCATGAACAGTATCCAATTGATCCTTTGACTTTTGAGATAAGCAATGAAGATAGTCTGGAGCATAACATCTCTATTGAGATATTCGATCCTTCAAACTCATTGATATTCAGTGAGAATTATTCCATATCTCCGGGTGAGATTATAGCATCTCCGGATATCAGTGAAGTTCTGGGTACGCATCGATATGTTGTGACATTGGATGGAGATTACAGTTTTGAACGTTCAGCAACCGTAGCGAGAGCTGCAGAACTGGGTTCATCTGAGAAGTTATACTTCAATTTCATCAATAATTCGGAATCTCCTATGGAAGTAGCTGTTGCAATGGCTTGAATATTTGAAAAAACAATTCTTTTCAATATATTTGTAAAAATAAAAATCAAAGACTTTTTATATACTATCGATTATATAATAATCGATGATGGTGTCCCGGGATTTAATTATTGAAGAAACAATTCCAGTTGAAAACGAAGAAGTCCATAAAAAAAACAAAGGACTTTCCGGATTATCCGCTTTAATTGCTAATATCAAGTCTGGAATTCATTCCGTAAGGCATCCACGCACCACGCTTCCGGATTATGATTCCACGCGACATGGTCCTCTGATGAAATTTAAAGTTCCTGATGGCTATCAAGAGATTGAGCGCTACTGGGTAAACGAACCTTACTCCTTCATCGCTATATTGGAAAAAGGAAATATTTATTATTATCATGTGGTTGAGCCAGTGCTCACCTTATATGAAAAGGACCTTCTTGAAAGAGTATATGATGACCTTCAGGACATTCTCAGTCTTGGAGGGGTCAGCACTGAGAGAAATAAGGAAACTGTACTCATCGAACATGCTCTCACTCTTTTCAACAGGTACCATGCAAGTCTGGAAATATCTTCAGCCTATAAGATATTCTATTATCTGAAACGTAATTTCCTTGGTCATGACCGTATTAACTCATTGATGCTGGACCCAGGTATAGAGGACATTTCATGTGATGGTATAGATATCCCGGTTTTCATGTACCATAATAAGTACCGCAATATCAAGACAAACATTTCTTTCAGTGAAGAGGAACTTAATTCTCTTGTAATAAAGCTCTGCCAGAAAAGCGGTAAGCACATCTCTGTCGGTGAACCAATGGTGGATGCAACCCTTCCTGACGGTTCACGCCTTCAGGCAACCCTTGGAAAAGAGATCACAACAAGAGGTAGTTCTTTTACTATCAGGAAATTCCGTGGGGATCCTATCACACCTATCGATCTTGTGAATTACAATACCTGCAACATTGAAATGATGGCTTATTTCTGGCTTGCAATGGAGAATGGAGATTGTGCCATATTTGCAGGTGGTACCGCATCAGGAAAAACATCTCTGCTCAATGCAGTTTCACTTTTCATCCCGCCCCTGTCAAAGGTTGTCTCTATTGAAGATACGAGAGAACTCACCCTACACCACGATAACTGGATAGCAGGTGTAACGCGAAAACCATTGAACATAAACACTGCAGGTGAGATCTCAATGTATGATCTTCTGCGTTCAGCCCTCAGACAGAGGCCGGAGTATATACTTGTGGGAGAGATCAGGGGTGAGGAAGCTCTCACTCTGTTCCAGGCAATATCCACAGGACATGCTACGTATTCCACAATGCATGCGGGAGATGTGCAGACCGTTGTCAACAGGCTTGACAGCCCTCCACTTAATGTTCCTCATGTAATGCTTCAGTCACTTGACATCCTGAGTATACAGGTGCAGACATTCGTCAATAACAAAAGAGTTCGCAGGACACAGAGTCTAGTGGAATTTACGGGTATAGATGCCAAGACCGGCTACATACGCATAAATGAACTTTACCGCTGGGACCCTATTAGTGACACTTTCATTAAGACCGGTGATTCGTACACACTGAACAAGGTTATGGTTGCCAGGGGATGGGACAGAACCAGGCTCGCAGATGAACTGGATAAAAGAGTCCGTATACTCACGTATCTCCTTGAAAAGAACATGAGGGATTATGTTAGTATATCCCTGGTAGTGCAGGCTTACGATGCAAATCCAGAAGATGTTATTGAAGCCATAGAAGCAGACACCCTGCAGACAATGATAGAACAGAACATGTAGGAGATTCTGGAATGGATATCATCGACTCAGCTGCCCACTTTATATTTGGAAAATATGTAAGGAAAAACATAGATCGTTATGAGGATCAGCGCCTGCTGATACGTAAAGCCGGCTTGGGTATGCTGATCGAACAATACATTGCCCAGACGTATTTCTTTTCACTGGCCATGGCAGTATTCGCAGGTTTAATTGGCCTTCTTGCCGGGCATTATTTTCTTGGAAATGTAAGACCATATATGTTAGGCGTCGGCACTGAAATTCCATGGATATGGTCAAATTTCCATTTATTGATCAGTATAGGAGTAGCTGTTCTTTTTTCAGTAATCACTTCATCGCTGACATACTATATTTTCATGTCAATACCTGAAATTCAGGCAAATGTAAGAAGTACTCTCATCAATCAGTCTCTTCCCCATACAACTGCATATCTGTATGCAATGAGCCACGGTGGGGGAATGAATCTTATTGATATCATGAAATCACTGGCACAGAATTATTACGTGTATGGTGCTGCAGCAGAAGAAGTTGGTTATATTGTAAAGGATATGGAATATTATGGAACTGATCTGCTTCAGGCATTTGATCGTGCGGGACAGAGAACTCCTTCCAAGAAATTCAAGGACTTTCTGGATGGAATGACTTCAATCGTTACCAGTGGTGGTGATGTTACTTCGTATCTTAAGGCTAAGAATGACCAGTATCGCCTCACAGCTACTAAAGAACAGAAAATCTTCTTTGAAACTCTTAGTGTACTTGCAGAAGTATATATCTCAGCTTTTGTAGCAGGCCCGCTGTTCCTGATTACAATTCTTGTAGTCCTTGGACTTGTTAATTCAAGTTCAGCCAGTATTCTCAATCTTATAGTTTATGTGATAATTCCAATTGGAACAGTTATTTTCCTTCTTCTGTTAAATTCACTTACAAATGATAATCCTAAGATCAATGATTTCTACGTTGTGGAAAAGAAACTGGACGTTTTTTCGCATGTGGCATTAATAGAGGGTGAACCTGGTGAAGAACTCAAAAGGAAAAAGATGCAGAAATATGCCAGAATTGCAAAGTTCATGGACAAAATAATTCATCCGTTTTCACTTTTTGCAAGTAATCCCTCTTATGTTCTATTTATTACAGTTCCTGTCTCACTAGTGTATTTATTTCATACAGTCAATAATTCTATTAACGTTGCAAATATTATCTATATCAACAGTTATAATGTTCTTACAGTAAGCATATTAGACGACCGGGTTTTCATTGCACTTATTATTCTATTGGTTCCATACGTCATATTTGATGAGTTACGAACCCATCGTGTGAATCAGATTGAAAACCACATACCTGATTTTCTCAATAACTTGGCAAGCATCAATGAGGCTGGAATTCATCTTGTTGATGCTATTGTCATGAGCATGCAGTTTAAGATAGGTATTCTACATTCAGAGGTCACACGTCTTGTCAACGATATTTCGTGGGGAACAAAACTTGACGATGCACTGAAGAAATTTGAATTCAGGATACGCACTGAAATGACAAGGCGTATCATCAATTTGATAATCAAGGCCAACGAGGCTACCAGTGACATTAAAAGTGTATTGACAATTGCAGCTCATGATGCTGATATCCAGAGACAGTTAAAGAAAGAACGCAATGCAGAGATGTTTGTATATGTATTTATTATCTACATTGCCTTCATGGTTTTCCTGTTCATTGTTTACATACTGGCAGCTTATTTCCTGCCGGCAATGCCAGCGTCAACTGAAAGTGCTATTTCAGGTTTAAGCCTGTCAACAACTTTTGACCTTGAAAAATATACTCTATTATTTTTCCATGCAGCTATGATACAGGGATTCTGTTCCGGTCTTGTTGCAGGTAAAATGGGAAGTGGCAACATCCATTCAGGTTACAAGCATTCAATCATGATGATGTCGATTGCTTACCTGCTGTTTACCTTCTTTATCTGAGGTGAAATCAATGGGAACACAGCTTGATAATGTAAGATCAAAAATCATGAAGATTTTCCATGATGAAAATGCAGTGTCCGAAATAATCGGCGAGGTTCTTTTGACAGCTATAGCTGTGCTTGCATTTTCAGTAATAGCTGTGTTTGTGTTCTCTTATCTTGAGTCAGAAGATGCTGTACATGCAGATATAGATGGCTGGGTAGATGTCAGTTCATCCACTATCTATCTGAGACATTCAGGCGGTGAGAACATTGACCTTAATAACGTGGAATTAGTTCTTAATCTGAATGGCACACGCAGGGATATTTCCTCGTCCCAGCTTGAACAGATTCTTGGAAGCAGTAGCTGGCACCTTGGGCAGACCATTGTGATAGATACTGATGTTCTCTGGAACACGACTATCAATGGGGATGATTATGTTGGTATGATACTTATTCAGACCAATGCAAATGCTGTCATAGAAAGTGTTTCTCTTCTTGGAGAGGAAGTAGAAATGGATTCAGGTTCAGGAAGCAATGTAACGCCAACACAATATGCTCCTGTAGCTGATTTCACATATTTACCTTCAAACCCTGACACAGTTCAAACAGTTACCTTCACTGATCAGTCTTCAGATTCGGATGGAACTGTTGCAGGATGGTCATGGAACTTTGGTGACGGAGGGATTTCTACAGATCAGAATACTTCACACCAGTATTCTTCAGCAGGAAACTATACAATAACACTTACTGTCACCGACGATGACGGCAATACAGACAGTAGCTCTCAAGGCGTAACCGTTACAGTTCCTGTGTCATCTGTTCTTCCTGTATCAAGATGGAAGTTCGATGAAGGCTCAGGATCAACTGCCTATGACAGTATTGATGATAATGACGCATCTCTCAACAATGCATCCTGGTCCAGTACCGCAAAAAACGGGACAGCTATGTATTTTAATGGTACAGGTTATCTTGTTGTTACAGATAGTGACTCACTTGATTTTGATCAGGACCTGAGTCTGGTATTCTGGCTGAATATTGATGATAAAAAGCAGACCTATTGTTTGATTGGTAAAGGAATGGATAATCAGGATAATTTTGATCTCTTTGTTACTGGCGGAGAGCTCAGGTTTGAATGGACAAATGCAGGTTATCATTATGTTGAAACATCAGGAATGGGCCTTAAGAAAAATACCTGGTATCAGATAGCTGTTGTTGTTGATGGAAGCGATGTGAAATTCTATAAAGATGCTACATTTGTTGAATCAGGTCCAATGAATGGCTTCTCACTTGTACCCAATAATCATGATCTTTGGATGGGCAGGCAGAACTATGGCAGCAATGACTATTATTTCCATGGTTATCTCGATGAGGTAGAGATATACAATGTAACACTGGACGAGTCAGATATGGCTGCTTATTATGCGAGGACGACCCATGAGTAAAAAAGAAAGCGTTTCCTGTCAGAGGCGGCATACGGATTTAAGAGAGTTCCTTGCCAGTGAACAGGCAATCTCTGCTGCTGTCTCTGCTGTCCTTCTATTTGGTATAGTGGTATCTGTGATCACACTTGTTTATGTCCAGTATATTCCTGAATGGAAAACCTCCGCTGAACAGTCACACATGGATGATGTCTTTTATGATATGTCCGGAATGAAAAATGAACTTGATGTTCTTTCAGGGTTTACCCGAACTGATCCTTCCACAAGTCTTTCTGTAAGTGTTCCTATCAAAATGGGCGGGGGATCATTACCTATATTCAGTCCCGGGAAATCCAGTGGCAGGCTTGCAATAAACGAGGATGATTTTGGAATCAGTATTGTGGGGACTACTCCGGGGATTGATTATAATAGTGATTCTCTGCTACGTGGTCTTGGAACTGTGAGTTATAAGTCTGATAATAATTATTTTGTTGACCAGAAATATGTTTATGAGGGCGGAGCTCTCATTCTGGCACAGGAGAGTTACTCATTGATGCGCCTTGGTCCCCAGATGGATATCAGAAGGACTGATAATTCCAGTAATATTACTGTGGAATTTAATGTAATTGATCTGATTGGTCCCATAAAAGCTATCAGTAGTAATTCAATAGAGGAGGTTAATTTCAGAACAAATGGTTCTGATTCTCTTTATTGGGATGGTGTCATGTTTACTGATATGACAATGACAATTCAGACATCATATCCCGCGTCCTGGGAAAGTTATTTTGAAACATTAGCTGATGCTGCAGGAATTGATGCGGCAGAATACTCTGTCAGTTCTAATGACACAGCAGTTGTATTTTTCCTGGAAGGAAGTTTCGGTGAAGATATCAGGATCAATGTGACAAAGACATTTTTTGATGCAAGGCTTAACCTTTTGTCCTAATGCCTGTAGTATTTCTGTTTACAAACTGATAACAACGCAAATATCGATCTGTTGTAAAGAAGATTGTTGCATTCTTTTTTACCAATGCTTAGTTTCATCAATAATGAAGTCAAATCTTTAAATGGGGAATTCTGATGATAAAGGAAGCTATGCTCTATGAGAAACTTGACGACGGTAAAGTCCGGTGTAAACTATGTGCCCACAGGTGCAGAATATCACCTGGAAAACGTGGTTTCTGTGCCGTGCGGGAGAATCGGGATGGTACTCTTTATACGCTGAACTATAACGTCGTTTCAAGTGAGGCTCTTGATCCTATTGAGAAAAAACCCCTGTATCATTTTTATCCGGGCACGATGGTTTATTCTCTGGGAACTATCGGATGTAATTTCAGGTGTAAGCATTGTCAGAATTGGACAATTTCACAGATAAGCATAGATGAGGCAAATGCTATTGAGATAAGTCCTGAAACGGCTGTAAGAAGAGCAGTTGCTTCCGGTGCAAGGTCAATTGCATGGACTTATAATGAGCCGACAATATGGTTTGAGTATACATATGATTGCGCCAAGCTTGCAAAGGAAGAGGGACTTGGTACTGTTTACGTTACAAACGGATACATAACTCCTGAAGCTTTGGAGACAATAGCTCCGTATCTTGATGCTTTCAGGGTGGATATCAAGGCGTTTACTGAGGATTTCTACAGGGATATCGCAAGTGCAAAACTTGCACCGGTTCTTGAGTCTGCAAAACTTGCAAGGGAGCTTGGAATGCATGTGGAAGTTGTAAATCTGATTATTCCTACTCTCAATGATTCTGAGAGCGAGATACGTGAAATGTCTAAGTGGATCTATGAGAATCTGGGTGGAGATACTCCTGTTCATTTTACGCGATTCCATCCTTATTATAAGTTGCAGAACATTCATTCCACTCCTCTGGAGGCGCTGGAGATGGCTTATTCAATTGCAAGGGAAGAAGGTATAAAATATGTCTATGTAGGCAATGTCTCTGGAAATGAGCACGAACATACTTTTTGTCCGGAATGTGGGGAATTGCTTATAAAAAGAGGAATGTTTGGAGTAGAGTCTTATGGACTGACGGACAGGCGGACTTGCCCGCGTTGCGGCAGTCCGATCAGTGTTGTGTCTGATGCTTAGGGCAGGTTCGGGCATTATCTCTAAAATATTCTATTTGAAAATAATGCATATGTAACTTTACGGTGTTACTGTTTATTAAGCGAATACTGTCCTTCACCCCTTCGTCTCTACTGGAACATATATTTTCTACAATATATTATAATCATCATAATGATGAAGTAAAATTTTTGGATAAATATTGAGTAAAAAAGGGTTAAAACTGGGTCAGAATAGGGCCAAAAAAGCCGTGCAATCAAAATGTTTAAATACAATATGTGCATTAGAAGGATTCGCGCGTGAGCGCCATGCTGAGAGCCGCAATAACTCAGTTGGTAGAGTGTCTGGCTGTTAACCAGAATGTCACAGGTTCGAGCCCTGTTTGCGGCGCTTCAATCTTTTCTCGTATTGGGCCTGTAGCTTAGCCAGGTTAGAGCGCTCGGCTCATAACCGAGCGGTCACCGGTTCGAATCCGGTTAGGCCCACTTAAAAACTTATTATAGTCCTATCCTAATTACGTTTTTAGTCTTTATTCTGCTAAATAATTAATTCGTTTTTGGTTATTTTGTGTGCAACTCAAAAAGACTAAATCGAAACGCATTTTGATAAGTCAGGCCGGTGCACTGTCTGGATTTATATGCACTGCCTGATAAGGGTATATTTTATTGGCTCTGCAGAAAACCTACCAAATCAACATTATCTGGTAATTTTCGACTATGATTATCTCATATGTTAGAGGATTTCGACAGAACATTAAAATTAATTTAATCGGTTAGGTTTATGTACTATGTGTGATATGTACAGAATCCCTCTGAGGTGTTTTGGAGGGCTTTCATGTATCTCCTTTTGGAGATATTTGATGATATCTCCTCAATAAGTGGACATTACATGTGTTCCAAAGGTCCATCCTTTGGCTTCGAACCCCGTGTTCGAAAGCCTTATATACGATGGTAACCTTTGAAGGAGTCCGCGCAAATCGCGCGAAAACACTTACAATCACCGCCTTACAAGTGGAGACTGAAGTTTTTTCAGTCTGACGTTGGATTTGGCAGTTCGGTTAATTCTGACCGGTAGTGTATAACTACAAACAAATTAAGGAATTAACCAAACTTATGTGCAAATAGGAAATTTTCTCTCAAAGAGAGTTCTTTCCGACTGATTCCTAAATGACTTCCAAAAATAAACAATTCTTTGTGTGTGATCAACAATTCTGGTTGATCCTGCCAGAGGTCACTGCTATCAGTATTCGACTAAGCCATGCGAGTCAAATGTTCTTCGTGAACATGGCGTACTGCTCAGTAACACGTGGATAATCTGCCCTAAGGTCAGGTATAACTCCGGGAAACTGGTGATAATCCCTGATAAATCATAGATACTGGAATGTTCTGTGATTCAAAGCTCCGGCGCCTTAGGATGAATCTGCGGTCTATCAGGTTGTAGTGGGTGTAGTGTACCTACTAGCCTACGACGGATACGGGTTGTGAGAGCAAGAGCCCGGAGATGGATTCTGAGACATGAATCCAGGCCCTACGGGGCGCAGCAGGCGCGAAAACTTTACAATGCGGGAAACCGCGATAAGGGGATACTGAGTGCCAGCATATTATGTTGGCTGTCCATATGTATAAATAGCATGTGTTAGCAAGGGCCGGGCAAGACCGGTGCCAGCCGCCGCGGTAACACCGGCGGCCCGAGTGGTGGCCACTATTATTGGGTCTAAAGGGTCCGTAGCCGGTTTGATCAGTCTTCCGGGAAATCTGACAGCTCAACTGTTAGGCTTCTGGGGGATACTGTCAGACTTGGGACCGGGAGAGGTAAGAGGTACTACAGGGGTAGGAGTGAAATCTTGTAATCCTTGTGGGACCACCAGTGGCGAAGGCGTCTTACCAGAACGGGTCCGACGGTGAGGGACGAAAGCTGGGGGCACGAACCGGATTAGATACCCGGGTAGTCCCAGCCGTAAACGATGCTCGCTAGGTGTCTGGGACGGTGCGACCGTTTCAGGTGCCGCAGGGAAGCCGTGAAGCGAGCCACCTGGGAAGTACGGCCGCAAGGCTGAAACTTAAAGGAATTGGCGGGGGAGCACTACAACGGGTGGAGCCTGCGGTTTAATTGGACTCAACGCCGGAAAACTCACCTGGGGCGACAGCAATATGTAGGTCAGGCTGAAGGTCTTACCTGAATCGCTGAGAGGAGGTGCATGGCCGTCGTCAGTTCGTACTGTGAAGCATCCTGTTAAGTCAGGCAACGAGCGAGACCCGTGCCCACTGTTGCCAGCATATCCTTCGGGATGATGGGTACTCTGTGGGGACCGCCGGTGCTAAACCGGAGGAAGGTGCGGGCTACGGTAGGTCAGTATGCCCCGAATCTCCAGGGCTACACGCGGGCTACAATGGTCGGGACAATGGGTCCCTACCCTGAAAAGGGTTGGTAATCTCATAAACCCGCCCGTAGTTCGAATTGAGGGCTGTAACTCGCCCTCATGAAGCTGGAATCCGTAGTAATCGCGTTTCAATATAGCGCGGTGAATACGTCCCTGCTCCTTGCACACACCGCCCGTCAAACCACCCGAGTGAGGTATGGGTGAGGGTATGGACTAGTGCCGTATTCGAACCTAAATTTCGCAAGGGGGGTTAAGTCGTAACAAGGTAGCCGTAGGGGAATCTGCGGCTGGATCACCTCCTAAGCAAGATAGGCACAACGTCTATCACCACTTACCGGTCAGAAATCGAAAGACTGTCAGATTCAAGAAAAAAAGGCAAGATTCAATAAGTGAATCTTCTATGGGCTTGTAGATCAGTTGGAAGATCGTCGCCTTTGCAAGGCGAAGGCCCAGGGTTCGAATCCCTGCAAGTCCATTATTAGTGCACCTACAGAGTAACGTCTGTGGGGAAGGATGAAGCGGCTGAAGCAACAACAGCTGCAATGAAATCGTGTATATGCATGCATATATCAGACGCTCACTGGACAAAGTGAGATGGACTCTGGTAAATATGCCTTCAGGTGGATGGCTCGGCTCAAGAGCTGATGAGGGACGTGCCAAGCTGCGATAAGCCCGGGGTAGGTGCATGGAGCCTATGATCTCGGGATCTCCTAATGGGTCTTCCTAACACATTTTGTGTGTTGATCATCAATGATCGGGAACGCCCCGAATTGAAGCATCTTAGTAGGGGCAGGAAAAGAAATCGAAGAGATGCCGTTAGTAATGGCGAATGAACACGGTAAAGTTCAAACTGAATCCCACTGGTAACATGTGGGAGATGTGGTGTTGTAGGTTTTTTCTAAAGGTCCCACTTGGTTGAAGTTTAACTTTTCTGGAACGTTAGACCATAGAGTGTGATAGTCACGTAAACAACAACCAAAGGATCTGGATTATAACCTGAGTAGCGTGGGTCGGAATTCCCGCGTGAATTTGGGAGGCACCAACTTCCAAAACTAAATACTCCTTGAGACCGATAGCGAACTAGTAGGGTGACCGAAAACTGAAAAGTACCCCAAGAAGGGAGGTTAAAAGTGCCTGAAACCTGGAGGCGATAGAGCGATATGGCGTTAAAGGATCTTTATTACGAAGGAAACAGTCGCGAGGCTGCAGTACGGGTAATATTGCCAATGTCATATCTTACGTTTTGAAGAACGGGCCAGGGAGTGTATTCAAATGGCGATGGCTAACTTCTAAATAGGAAGCCGAAGCGAAAGCAACATGCTCGCAGTCGTAAGACGAGGAGCGACGTATACAAGTGCGTGGAGTCATTAGGATACGACCCGAAGCCGGGTGATCTAGGCGTGGGCAGGTTGAAGCGTGGCGAAAGCTACGTGGAGGACCGCAAGCGGTATTGATCTGCAAATCATTCGTGTGACCTGCGTCTCGGAGTGAAAGGCTAATCTAACCCGGCATCAGCTGGTTCCTTCCGAAACATGTCGTAGCATGACCTAACTGGAGATAGTCGGTGAAGTAGAGCACTGATTGGTGGTCCCGGGGAAGAAATTCCTCAGCCGCTTGTCAAACTCCAAACTCACCGTCGTCGTAGAAGGTTGGAGTCCGGACTACTGGGGTAAGCTTGTAGTCCGTAAGGGAGACAACCCAGCCCGTGGTTAAGGTCCCAAAGTGTCGACTAAGTGTTAATACTAAAGGGCGTCCTAAGCCCTAGACAGCTGGAAGGTTAGCTTAGAAGCAGCTATCCTTTAAAGAGTGCGTAACAGCCCACCAGTCGAGGTTTGGGGCCCCGAAAATGGACGGGGCTCAAGTCGACCACCGATACCACGGAGCACCGTAAGGTGATCTCGTAGGAAGGCGTTGCGTTCGGGCAGAAGCAGGGCTGTGAAGTCCTGTGGACCGTGCGGAAACGAAAATCCTGGTAATAGTAACAGCATAGATAGGTGAGAATCCTATCCGCCGAAGGGGCTAGGTTTCCTCGGCAATGATCGTCAGCCGAGGGTTAGTCGGTCCTAAGACGTACCGTAATTCGAGTACGCCAAAAGGGAAACAGGTTAATATTCCTGTACCTCATGACAGTGAAACCAACGTTTTTGGGCAGGCCAAGCGGCGCCGTCGCGCCGTCTAAGCAGCGAATCCCGTGGAGAGCCGTAATGGCGAGAAGCGGGCGAATCTGTAATGGCGAAAGTTGGCTGCACCCGGGAACCCGTGAAAAGGGAGTCATGGGTCCGTACCGAGAACTGACACAGGTGCCCCTAGCTGAAAAGGCTAAGGCGTGTCGGAATAATTTGGCTAAGGGAATTCGGCAAATTAGCTCCGTAACTTCGGGAGAAGGAGTGCCTGCTATGAAGATAGCAGGTCGCAGTGACAAGAGAGCTCTAACTGTCTAATATCAACATAGGAGATTGCAAACCCGTAAGGGCTAGTACAATCTCTGAATCCTGCTCAGTGCAGGTACCTGAAACCCCGGTTCAACGGGACGAAGGGCCTGTAAACAGCGGGGGTAACTATGACCCTCTTAAGGTAGCGTAGTACCTTGTCGCTTAATTGGCGACTTGCATGAATGGATCAATGAGAGCTCTACTGTCCCTAGCCAGAGTCCGGTGAAGCTTACTTTCTAGTGCACAGTCTAGAGACCTCTAGGGGGAAGTGAAGACCCCGTGGAGCTTTACTGCAGCCTGTCGTTGGGTTGTGATTTTGGATGTACAGTGTAGGTAGGAGACGTCGAAGTCGGTGCGCCAGCATCGATGGAGTCGCCATTGGGACACTACCCTTCCAGGATTACGACCCTCACTCCGAGAGGAGGACCCCGATAGGTGGGCAGTTTGCCTGGGGCGGGACGCCCTTGAAAAGATATCAAGGGCGCACAAAGGTTGACTCAAGTGGGTCGGAAACCCACTGAAGAGTGCAAGAGCATAAGTCAGCCTGACGTTATTCAGCACAGTAGTGGATGACGAGACGAAAGTCGGTTCTAGCGAACTTTTGAGCTCGCTTGGTGCGAGCCAAAAATGACAGAAAAGTTACCCCGGGGATAATTGAGTTGTTGCCGGCAAGAGCACATATCGACCCGGCAGCTTGCTACTTCGATGTCGGTTCTTTCCATCCTGGCCGTGCAGCAGCGGCCAAGGGTGAGGTTGTTCGCCTATTAAAGGAGATCGTGAGCTGGGTTTAGACCGTCGTGAGACAGGTCGGTTACTATCTACTAGAGGTGTCTGTAGTCTGAGGGTAAGCTACTTTTAGTACGAGAGGAACAGAGTAGCGGCGCCACTGGTGTATCAGTTGTCCGACAGGGCACTGCTGAGCAGCTACGCGCTAAGGAATAAGAGCTGAATGCATCTAAGCTCGAAATCTGACTTGAAAAGAGACTACATTAAGGGTCCCGGTAAAAGACCGGTTTGATAGGGTCGGGATGTACGCACCAAGGCAACGAGGTGTTCAGTCCGCGGCTACTAATAATCCGTGCCTGTCCGTCTTGCTTTGTCCAGGCGAAATCTGATATGTGTGTGAGAGTATACACGGTTTTTTGATAAAGTATTTATACAATGGTTCCATCCATGTATCGCTCATTGCCAAGATGGCGGAGCGGCTACGCAATCGCCTGCAGAGCGATTCCATTCCGGTTCGAATCCGGATCTTGGCTTTAACTTTATCGTTCATCGTGAGTGAGTTTGGCGGCCATAGCGGCGGGGTAATTCCTGTACCCATCCCGAACACAGAAGATAAGCCCGCCAGCGTTCCTTATTGTACTGAAGTATGAGAGTCTTCGGGAACTCTGGATCGCTGCCAACTCACTCACATTTGATTCTACTATTTTTCTAACAATTTACCTCAACTCAAGAGCAATAATGCTGGCATTTTACTGTTTTTAGTAACATCATTAAGTGAATAACTCTTCTGATAATATGCTGTATATCAAATCAAGGAAGTGAATAATATCATGATACTTCCTTTTCAGTTTTTCAATCACAAGTTCTGCAGTCTCTTCCAGTTCCATTTGTCATGTAAATCATTACGATTAAATGATCTTCTAAATTCCCTTAAACCAATAAGCTCAAAAACGCTATCTTCAAAACTCAGGGATCTTGTCCTATACGAAATAATCGAAAGAAATGTTGAGAACACAGTATCGGTAAAATAGAATATCAGCTGACAGAAAAAGGTAAGGATCTGGGGAAGATTCCCCGGTCAATGGCTGAGTGGAGCCAGAAATGTTATGTTAGATATTCAGGACTATAAAGTTTTGTTAGATAGTCCGGTTAGGCCTACTTAAAAACATTAGATAATTCTTTATATAAATTGATTCTATTTCTATTAGGGTAATCCTTTCACCAAGAATAAGTCTTTCTCCTGTCAAGATGATGATCTTCGTAATCGAGATGATGAATCGGAATAATATCAATAGGATTTTTTCTTTTGTCGAATCTAAGCATTTGCATAGCAAGTTTGGGTTACAGGTAAGTCTGTTTTTTTGTACGCTAGTATCACAACGTCAGGATATTAGATTATACTATATGTAAAAAAAGATAGTAGGTATTTGAACTATTGTAATTCAAACACCTATTTTTAACAACTTCGTTGTGTAGAAGATGAGAACTATTTTCTTTAAAGGTTTTTTCAATATTCTTTTTGCGATGTTCCTTAAGAATATCAATATTACCAATATCTGAATATTTTAAGTAATCTATAAATAAAGCTTACACTCTCTAATATTATAAAGGTGAAAACTATGATTAAGAAAATATTGTCACTACTTTTTGTATTCGCACTACTGAGCAGCGCTGCATTCGCGGCAGGGATCGATACAACAAACAAATCCCAGAGTAAAAACGGTACTCTTGGAAATGACGAGATGATCGGGTCAGGAAACGGAGAGGCAATAACAACAAGGACCACAGAAATGACACAGACAATCGAGCGTGTCAGGTCAAGGTCAATGGCACAGGCAAACGTCAGCGCAACCGGCGATGCTGCACGCAACGTATACAGGAACCAGGTGCAGAACGCAGTCCAGAACATGCTTGACCTCAGTGAAGTTGCAGGCGTAAATGGCCAGCAGATAAGCACAATAGCACGAGAGTTCAACAACTCAGCACAGAACTCAACACAGGCAGAGGACAGGATGGCCAGCAGGGGTTCAGTAAGCAGGCTATTGTTTGGCGGCGACTATGCCGCGGCAGAGGATCTTGAAGCAAGCGTCAACCAAAGTCAGGAAAGGATACAGGAAATGAAACAGCTTATAGAAGGCGACCCTGAGATGGATGCAGAAGTCAAGGAAATGCTACTGGAACAGATAGCAACCATGGAAGCTGAGCAGGCAAGACTACAAACGTTCGCACAGGTCGAGAAGCAGAGCACAGGACTTCTTGGTTGGTTGATAAAGAAGTGATAACTTCTTTTCATTTTTATGTGAATATTAACGCTAAATATTGAATTATCCTTTTCACATTCCTAAGCTTAAAATTCAATTTCCCTTCCTTTGCTTTTTTCTTCAAATAAGCCAACATGCTCCTATGCTTGATTCCAAGTTCCCTTGCTCTTTTAGGTGTTAGATTAAGGATAAAATCATAGACAGCTTTTCTCATTGATGAACGTCTGAACCTTTTCACATCAAAAGCTCGAGCAGCAATAAAAACTAAAATCGAACTAATATTGAGTTCAAAAATCGGCTCTGTAGAAAATCTTCTTTGAATTTTATTTCAACATCATAATTTTTGTATTTTCTGGACTCAAACTGAATCTTGTATTTAATACCACCTGGATGATCTGGTATATATTTTGTGATTTTTGCAGATACTGACATTTTTATGAACTATTGACAGAAGTTCTACTCACAATTGAATGCAAAAGGGGACATTGACCATTAATATATTATACGTTAAGTAATTGATATTTTTCTAAGATTTGCTTAAGCGCTAGTTGATTCAATTATATGATGGTAGTAAATGACACAACTCGATGTGAATTCGGAAATTGCAAAAGTCGTTAATGACAGTCCCGTAACAATTTTCATATGGAAGCCAGAAGAAAGGTGGCCAGTAGAATTTGTTTCAGAGAATGTCAAACAGTTTGGTTATTCATCTGAAGAGTTTCTTTCAGGCAGATTAAAGTATGAAGATATAATCCATCCTGATGACATTGAACGTGTACACAGAGAGGTTACTGAATACTCTGAGACATGTGTTGATAATTTTGTTCAGGAATATAGAATATTGACGCCATCCGGTGAAACGCGGTATGTTGACGACAGGACTATTATTCGGAGGGATGAGAGTGGTAATATTCAGTATTATGAAGGTATTATACTTGATATAAGCCAGCGAAAACTCTCTGAAAAAATAATAGATTGCCGCAATCAGATTCTTGAGGGCCTGGCGTCGGGTGAAACTCTTAATGAGATTCTTACGCGTCTGGTGAGATCAACTAAAAGACTTATACCGGAAGCAATCAGTATTGTCATGTTACTGGATGAGGAAAAGAAACATCTGGTCCATGCTATTTCTCTTCATCTTCCGGATTTTTACAAAAAAGCTATCGAAGGACTGCCCATAGGTGAAGGTATAGGCTCCTGTTCAACTGCTGTTTACACCGGGAAAAGGGTTGTTGTAGAGGACATAATGGAGCATCCATACTGGGACAATCTCAGGGAAGTTGCAGTCCAGGCAGGCCTTAGGGCTAGTTGTTGCGAACCCATTAGAAGTTCGAATAATGAGATATTTGGAACTTTTGGAATCTACTTCCGTGAACCACACACGCCTACAAAAGAAGAAATTGATATCCTAAAAGCAAACGCCAATCTCGCAGCTATTGCAATAAGCAAAAAGAGAGTATTGGATAATGCTATTGAATCGGAACAAAAGCTTAAGATCATTCTCAACAATGTGAACGATCAGATCTATATAAGTGAACTTGACGGGAAAACACTTGCTGTTAACCAGGCTGTAGTAGATACATTGGGTTACAGCAGGAACGAGATGTTAAATTCCTATCCTATCGACATAATTCCAGCAAAAGATGTGCGTCAGGTATCAAAACTTATGAAGAAGATCGAAAAGGATGGAAGGGCGGTATATGAGACCGAGGCTATACACAAGGATGGCAGGAGAATACCGCTGGAAGTGAGTGCTCGATTCATAATATATGATGGGAAGAAAACCATCCTGTCAGTTGCCAGAGACATTACTGAGCGCAAAGGAGCCGAAAGAAAGCGCCGGCTTGAAGAGGAAAGGCTTGAAGCGCTTGTTAAACTAAATAGAATGACAGGTGCATCATTAAGTGAGATCACCGATTTTGCAAGGGAAGAAGCTGTAAGGCTTACTGAAAGTACGCTTGGATACCTTGCGTTCATGAATGCAGATGAAACAGCTCTTATTATGCATTCCTGGTCAAAAAGTGCTATGAATGAATGTGGTATCAAAGACAAACGTTTCGTGTATCCCATAAAGACCACTGGGTTATGGGGTGAAGCAATAAGGCAGCGCAGACCTATAATCACAAATGATTACTCTCATCCAAGTCCTATGAAAAAGGGATACCCAGAGGACCATGTGGAACTTACCAGACATATGAATATTCCGATATTTGATGGTGACCACATAGTTGCCGTTGCAGGTGTTGGCAATAAAACGGAAGATTATGATGAATCGGATGTACGCCAGCTTACCTTATTGATGCAGGGCATGTGGAGTCTCATTCAAAGAAAACAAATAGAAGATGCCTTAAAACAATATTCTGATGAACTAAAGATGGCAAATGAGGAACTAAGGTCCATCAACAGGATGAAGACCGAGTTCATTACAGAAAGGCTGGAAACTGTATATGGCTATGGACACTCAGAGTGCGGTATCTTTGATGATGAGATGGTCATGGCTATTGATGATCAGCAGGCAAAAGCTATCGATTCCGTATTACTCAACTCAGAAAGGTTGAAACGTATGGTAAATTCACTTCTGTATATGAGTCAGGAGCAGGCTGGAAAGATCGTATATACTTTTTCCAGTGCATATATGGATAAACTAATATCTGAAGCCTTGATGAATCTTATATTACTAATAGATGAGAAAGGAATTAATTTAGAAATTAATGTACCTGAGGGATTACCGGCAATAAGATCTGATAAGGACAAACTGACTCAAACATTGATAATCCTTATAGACAATGCTATCAAATTCACTCCCGAAGGCGGAAGAATAAACATAGATCTAAGTGAAGAAAGTAGTCATCTGCACTTGAAGATATCTGATACGGGGCCAGGTATACAGAAAGATCTTATTCCGCATATCTTCCAGAAATTCTACCAGATGGAGGACTCAATGAGTCGAATGTATCAGGGACTTGAATCAGGTCTGTACATCTGCAAGGACATAATCCTTGAACATAAAGGCGAGATATGGATCGAAAGCGAAAAAGGTAAAGGAACAACATTCCACATAAGACTTCCAATAGAGGTTGTGGAAGAAGATTCCACGCAAAATATCAAAAGTGAGATGATGGCATGAAATTGGCTTTGTTAGGTACTCTTTTTCTCTCAGACAAAAGAAAAGATCTTCTCCTTTTGCTGATAGAAAGACCTATGAATATCGATGAGATCAAAAGTACACTTAATGTCACGTCCAGTGCTATGATGACCCAGATAAAGATCCTCATTGATCAGGGTATAATACTTTATGAGGATGATCAGTACCAGCTTTCCAGTTTTGGTGAAGTTATTGTAAAGAAAATGGTCCCTCTGTTAAACACCTTAATGGTTTTTGAAGACAATAAACAATACTGGGAAAATCATAGGGTAAAGGGTATTCCGGCACATCTTCTTGAGAGCATAGAAGAACTGGGTTCCTGTGAACTTGTTGAGCCGGAACTCAATCGTATGTATGAATTGCCGAAGAAGTTCACCGATAATCTGATACAGTCAAAATATATCATGGAAATCTCTTCTTCATTCAGCCCTGCTTATCCCTATAAATACATTGAACTTGCCAGGAAAGGCGTCCGGATCTCACTCATAATAACAGAGTCTGTATTTGAAAGACTTGAAACGGAGTATTTTGAACAATTGAAGGATTATCTCGGGATGGAAAATACGGAACTCTTTGTATGTAAAGAGGATATTGGTTTTGCGTCAAGTGTAGTAACAGACAGATTTCTTTCATTGACACTGTTCTATAAGAACGGGATGTTCCACAATCATTCTATGATGAGCTTTGAAACAGATGCATTGAAGTGGGGAGAAGATATGTATCAGTTTTTCAGGCAGACTGCACAAGAAGTGACTGGTCTCTAGATTCTTTTTTCATGTAGGGGATGTTTCCCCTGATTATATTTTACTTGTTTTATCCTGAAGTCTTTGAATGGATATATTCTATTTTTGCGTTCGTCAGATCAAAGCCATTAATTTGATTAAAACCATTAATCTAATTGTTGTTTATTTCAATGGTTAACGGCGTTAATTCTAAGGACTTCATTCATTGGATTATGGTCCTGCTTAAAATGATGCCCAGTTCATAATATTAACATCATTAATAAATTACCGGCGGTTATGATATATATCGAAAGTGAAATACTGTTCTTTGTTAACAGTGAGAAATGAAGGTTCACTGTGGAAACGACCTAAATTTTGGAGGTAAATTATGAAGACAGCAATTCTGAACCAATTAGCGGAAGCTGTGGTCGAAGGTGACGACGACCTGGCAGAAGAACTTGCACAAAAGGCCCTTGATGAAGGTGTTGATCCTTATGAGGCAATTGTGGAAGGGCTTGCAAAAGGAATGATCATTGTAAGTGACAAGTATGAAAAGGGTGAAGCCTTTGTACCACACCTGCTCATCGCGTCCAGTGCCATGTATGCAGGTATGGACCTCCTTACTCCTCATATGAAAGTAGAGGGCAACGGAAAACGTTCCGTTGGTGTAATAGGAACCATCGAGGGAGATGTACACGACATCGGAAAGAACCTTGTAAAAACAATGCTCTCTGCATCCGGCTTCGATATGGTCGACCTGGGGCACGATGTACCGGTAGAGAAATTCGTAGAAGTGGCTAAAGAGAAAAAAGCAGACCTTGTTTCCATGAGTGCCTTGATGACAACTACCATGACCAACATGGAAAAAGTAATTGAGATGCTGCAGGAAGAAGGTGCCAGAGATTCTCTCATAGTCATGATAGGAGGAGCACCTGTTTCCCCTGAATTCGCAGAACAGATTGGTGCGGACTCAACACATCCTGATTCCATGACAGCTACTGAATGGGCAAAGGATGCAGTAAGCAAACTTGCTCCTGCTGAGCAGAGATGGAGCGAGGAGAAGATCTCACTTGGTAAGGTCAAGTACAGAGAGATCCTTGCTAAGAAGAAGGTCAAAGGAAAGACTGATGTTGGTCTGGAAACTGCAAAGCAGATCATTGCAGACTTCGAGAGTGTAGCTGTCAAGACGAAAGAAGAAATGACCCACATGGACAGGACACTGGCAGCAATGGGCGACAAGAAGGTTGACAGGTTGCCTGTATATCCTCTTGCTTGCGGTGTTTTGAGGAAATTTGCTGATGTCAACTACAAGCAGTATGCCACTGACATCAATGCTTTTGTTGAAAGCGCTTACCTTGGATCCAAATATCTGGACACTGACATGTTCGTGGGACTCATTGACCTTTCTGCAACATCATCAGACTTCGGATGTAAGATCAAGTACCCTGAAGATGACACACCTTCATCCGAAGGACACCTTGAGGCATACGAGCAGATAGAAGTCCCTGAGGTAAAGGAAGGTACCCGTGCCTATGAGCTTATTATGGCTTCCAAGGCAGCTACTGAGAAACTTAACAAGGAACTCAACACTCCATTTGTCGGATTCCACGAAGGTCCTCTTCTTACCCTTACTCAGCTCATGGGTGCAGACCGTGTCCTGATGGATATGAAGACCCATCCTGATGTAGTACTTGAGGCAGTCCAGAAATGTACGGATTACATCTGCCAGGTATCTGAACTCTTCTTTGAAGAAAGTGCCTGTAATGCGCTGTGTATCGATAACCTCTGGTCCAACAATGTGATCATGAGTGAGGAGGACTACTGGAAGTTCGACGGTAAGTTCGTATACGACCAGCACCTGCCGATCTTCAAAAAATACGACCAGCCTTACATAATACACAACTGTGCAGATGCAGTACACTTTGACACCCAGATCAGCAAATTCGGTACTCAGTTGTACAGCTACGCATACTATCCAAAGCTCAGGGGCAAGGGTTCACAGAATTATGCAGATCTTATTCCAAAGTACGGTCATGAATGTTGTATGATGGGAGAGGTCAATCCTGTAGAGTTCATGGATAATACTCCTGCAGGTGTCCAGAAGGTAAAGGATGATACCAGGGAACTGCTTCAGGGCGTACTTCCTGTGCTCAAGGAGAGCGGACTGCAATCCAAGTATGTAATGGCATCTGGTTGTGAGATCCCACCAGGAGGTCCTCTTACGACCGTGAAGGCAATGGTTGACACAGTGAAGGAACTGGGTCCGGACCTTCAGAAACAGATATTCGGATAAGCAGGAACAATCACTTCCCCCTGCTTTTCCTTTTTTTACTCATACGTGATCTGAAGATCATTTTATGAGGTCTATATCCACAGTGTGGCGAACCGCTCTGCTCCACAATATACACAGAGGGGTAAGCCACTCTGCCTCCACATTAATTCCCGCAAATCCTCCACACAAAAGGTGATAATAATGAATCTCGGGCTTGGCATAGACACTGGCGGCACATATACGGATGCCGTAATAATGGATCTTGAAGATGGATCGATAATAGATTCAAACAAATCGCTTACTACTTACCCTGATCTGATCAAGGGCATAGTAAATTCAATTGATGGTCTCAAAGCCGAATATCTTCCTAATGTAAGATTTACTTCAGTATCCACCACACTTGCCACCAACACCACACTGGAGGGCAAAGGGTATCCGGCTGGTCTCATACTTATTGGCTATAATATATCCAGGAAGATTCCAACAGACCATATTCTTTCCATAGAAGGCAGGCATGATGCCGATGGAAATGAAGTGGAACCTCTTGGAGACCTAAAAGATGTAAAGGAATTTGTAACAAAGAACCAGCATAAGGTCTCTTCATTTGCTATATCATCGTATTTTGGAGTACGCAACCCTGAACATGAACTCACTATAAAGGAGATCATTCAGGATATGACAGACCTTCCGGTAGTCTGCGGACATGAACTTTCCATGGACCTTGGAGCCTATGAAAGGGCTTTGACAGCACTCCTCAATGCCCAGTTGATCCCTGTAATTGATGAGTTTATCAAGTCTGTACGGTCTGTAATGCAGGAGAAGAACATCAATTCGGTCCTGATGATGATGAGATGTGACGGATCGCTGGTCAGGATAGAAGAGGCACTGAAAAAACCAGTTGAATCCATTTTTTCCGGACCTGCCGCAAGCCTGCTGGGAGCTGCACATCTGACAGGACTCAAGGATTGCCTGACCATTGATGTGGGAGGCACGAGTACGGATATTTCAATGATCCAGAATGGTATGCCTGCTATCAGCAGTTCCGGTGCTGTTGTCGGCGACTGGGATACAATGGTCAAGGCTATCAAGATGAATACCTCTGCCATTGGTGGTGACAGTCATGTATGGATGAAGGAAAGAACGTATATCGGACCTAACAGGGTCATACCTCTATGTCTTTGCGCTGCCGAATTCCCGTCCATAATAAGCAAACTGCAGAAAGCTGAAAGAACCTCCAGGCGCATAATGAACGACATCATCCAGCCAACAACATTCTTCATGTCCAATGGAGCAAAGTCCCATTCTCTTCACGCATCCGAACTGGAGATTGAAGAGATGGAAATATTCGATTCGATTACAGAAGAACCTTCTTCGATAGCAGATATCGCTTCAAGAACAAATAAGCATCCTCTGATGTTCGAAGGTATCCTGAGAAGGCTCATTCAGAAAAGATATGTAAGGCAGGTGGGTTTCACCCCTACAGATGTTCTGCATGTGATCGGTGACTATACCAGATGGGATTCAACCGCATCAATGTTGGGAGCTTCGATCATTTCTGAATATGCTTCCATGGAACCCTTCAATCTCTGTGCCAGACTCAAAGAAGACGTAGCCAGAGGCATTGTACTCAATCTCATTGCACACTGCGCAGATAAAGTGAAGAAGGCCGACCTGGAGAAAATACTTAATGGCACAGAACTGATGAAATTCACAATAAGGACTCCGGTGGTAATGGTGGGTGCTCCTGTAGCTGCATATGTGAATGATATGAAATATTTCATTGATGCGGATATAAGAATCCCGAAGCATCATGATGTTGGTAATGCGGTGGGAGCCCTTGTCGGCAATGTTGTCTACAAAGAAGAGGTACTGATAAGGCCCAAAGCACCTGGCAGCTCGGAGTATCTGCTGTTCTCTGAAAAAGGAAGATACATGTTCGATGATTATCAGGAGGCTCTTGATATGGCAAATTCCCTTGTCAACAACACAGTTTCAGAGTATATGGCAGGTTACGGATTAAGTATGGACAATGTCAGATTCGATCTTGAATCTAATAACATAGGCAGCATTGGAACAATACCTCTTGAGACAAAGATCGTTGGAGTTGCTGTTGGCTCTCCAAGGAGGATAATATGAGCACTTCACTGGAGCATGTACAAAATATGCATGCATTGGACAATATGGATGCATTGCGTCAGAGTGTACGTAATCGTATCGGGATAAAGGATGATGTTGAAGAGGATAGTCTGATATACCAGATGCTACAGGCTTCCAGGGACATCAAGGACCTCCTTGTATCATCATTTGGACCCCGTGGACAGAGTAAGATAATAATCAGTCCAACAGACGATGTTTATCTGACAAGTGACGGGAAGACGATAATTGAACAGATAGATGTATTGCATCCGGTGGTCACTTCCCTTAAAGAGCTTGCAGTATCAATGGACAGGGTATGCGGTGATGGTACAAAGACCGCGGTCATCCTTGCTGCATCCCTTATCGAGAATGCTGCTAAACTTATGGATATCGGCCTGCATCCGACAACCATTATAAAAGGATACCAGCTTGCCCTGAACAAAACCTATGATATCCTGAATTATGAGAGTATTCGTATCAGCTCTGAAAGGGACCTGCATTCTGTCATAGAGAATGCCAGCCTGGGTAAGGGAATTGAAGTGCATCAGGCCCGGATAATAGCTGACATCGTTCTTAAGACACTTTCTAAGATACGGGATATCCATGGTGATTCTCACATAGATCTCAATGACTATGTAAAAGTTATAAAAAAGGTAGGGTCACCCTCTATAGAATCTATTTCAGGCATGGTACTGGATGAAAGACCCGCAAGATCCGATATGCCTTTTCATCTGGAAAATGCAAGCGTCCTTATGATCAATGGCAATGTGAGATTTGAGAGCAAGATCATAAATTCCCAGCGCAATCTGAGAATAGATGACCTGGCCGATCCAAAGCTTATACTTCATGGAAAGGAAAGAAATCTGAGATTCATGTCACAGAAGATAATCGATTCAGGGGCTAATCTGGTATTTTGTGAAGGAGATGTGGATGAATCTGTTGAAGGCTCGCTTGCAAAACATGGTATTCTACTTTTCCAGAAACTAAAGATAAGGGACATGGAGATGGTCTCAAAGGCAACAGGTGCAAGCATTCTTTCCATCAGGGATGATATAATGCCTGATCATCTGGGTTTTGCTGATGAGGCGAAGGTAGAGAAAAGGAACGATGAACATTTCCTTTTCCTTTCTGTCAGTGATCAGCTGATATCCACGATCATGATATGGGAGCCTTTCATGTATGGTCTTGAAAAGATCGAGGAAGCAGTAGATGACGCAGTCAACAATGCTGCCTTCATACTGAAAAATCCTCTTGCCGTCAGAGGAGGAGGAGATGTTGAATTTGTCCTCTCACAGATGCTCAGGCAGTATTCTTCCACCATTGAAGGGAAAGAACAACTCGCTGTTATCGAATATGCAAACGCCCTTGAAGAAATTCCCAGAACACTCGCACGAAACGTGGGTCTCAATGAAGTCGATGCGATGACAAAAATGCTCAATTCCTATAAGAAAGGGGTTGATAGCAGGATCGGCCTTAGCCGGGATATAATTGCCAATAATCCTCCTGTGTATGATTCTTTCAGCATTAAACAAATGGCTGTTATCGCGGCCACCGAAGCTGTAAGCAATATGTTGAGAATTGATAGGATCGTATTGAAAAAGTAATGAGGAGATAAAATGCCTGATGAAATGACCTCGAAGGAACGTTTTATCAACGCCCTTGAATTAAAAGAAGTGGACAGGGTACCACTGGGTTATTTGTGGTTCGGGGCAGGTAATGCGGTACTTGACCGGATGAATGCAAGCATGGAGGATGTTTACTATTCCTCAAAAGGGATTGCCAGAGCACAAATATTGGCAAGGGAAATGTATCACCATGACAATGTAATGTCCCCATGGGGATGCTTGCTTGTGGAAGCAGAAGCTCTTGGAGCTAAAGTAAACATTAAGCGCAATTCTTATCCTTCGATAGCAGAATATCCTTTAAAATCTGCAAAAGAATATGAGAATATAGATCCGGTTTCTATAGAGCGCTCAGAAAGGGTAAAGACCATTACAGAGTCCATATCCATCCTCAAAAAAGAGCTTGGAGATGAGGTTTTTATAAACGGTGCTCTCCTCACACCCCTCATGCTTGCTTCCCAGTTAATGGACGGGAGCAGGATGTACATTGAAATGATGAAGGATCCGGATAATTTCCATGCACTGCTTGATGTTCTCACTGATATTTGCATCACCTTTTCAGACATTATGCTTGATGCAGGAGCTGATGGTGCATTTATTGAGAATGGTGGCAGCACTTCGGACCTTTTCAGCCTGGAAATGGCAAAGGAATTTGGTTTTGATTATTCCAGGAGATTATATTCACACATACAGGATAGCGGCGGTTATGTGATATCACATAACTGTGCAAATCATGCATTCTATGAACTTGAAAAAGCTCTTGAACCCAATGCTTTGAATTTCTTCTTTGGGAATGTGGAAGCGCTCGATAAGAAGTATGGAGTCGATTGCCTGAAACTCCACAATCATAAACACATTGGTTGCAGTGAAAGATATTGTTTCATGGATTTCAAGGATTTCACAGATTCAGGAATATGCCTGATGGGAAATATCAATCCCTATGCATTCAGTTCAGGAAAGATTGGCTATATCGCAGTTGAAGTAAAGAATTGTATGGATGCAGCCCCCGATAAGGGGTTCATACTATCCACTGGATGTGAGATACCACTGAATACACCTTCGGAAGAGATGGAACTTCTTTGGAAATCAGTGATTGCATCCACATAAATTGAAAAGTTAACAATAATCACATCAGCCTCTTTAATTAAATCAAAGACATTAATGAAATCATGCACACAGATAATATTAATACCAACAATATATGACTCTGAGTTATGTAATATAGATTTAATGACACAATATTTACTGATGAAGGAGGGTCGTGATCAGTTTTCAAACGCTGGTCAACGAGGCTCTATTCAAGATCATCTATTGAAACTTCATTTTGATCACAAGTCACCATTACGGAGGTAATAATATGTATGGAATAGCACTAGATGTGGGAACTAGCGGCTTTAGGGCGCAATTGATTGATCTGGAAACAAAAGAAGTTGTCAAGACCTCAATGACAATGAAACATCCGTTGCCAGGTGGGAATGTAACCGATCATCTTGATTTTGCCATATCCATTGGAGAAGATGTGGCACATGGTATCATCATAGATGCTGTCGAGAAAATGATCGAGGGATTCGATGTAGATCCATCACAGATATCAAAGATGGCTGTCTGTGGTAATCCGATACAGCTTTCTCTTTTTCAGAATGCGGAGATACGAGATCTGGCCTATGCAGGGAGAAATATGCAAAAAAGACTGGGTATAGAAGACGTACACCGCGATGCAAGGATATTCCCGGCCATGGAAATATTTCATGGAAATATATACCTTGAGAACTGTGAGATCATTGTCCCGCCTGCCATTGAGCATGAGATAGGGGCTGATGCGCTTGCCATGATGGTGGAGACGGATTTTCTAGAACAGGAAGTGCCAACTCTTGTTACAGATTATGGAACGAATGCTGAGATGGCCATAAAGGTAGGTAACAGAATAATAACAGGAAGTGCTGCAGCCGGACCTGCTATAGAAGGGCAGGGTATAAGTTGTGGAATGCTTGCAGCTCCGGGAGCTATCACGGATGTTGATCTGGAAGATGGATTCTGGAGAATATCTGTACTGAATGAGTTCATGGATGTTGTAAAAGGTCATCTCATAGACCCGGTAAGCGGAACAATACTTGTGAGGTCGGATGTAGTACCGACTGGTATTACAGGAACAGGGCTTATTTCCATATTGTCCCTTGCGATTGAAACAGGAATCATAATCAGTCCACCTAAACTAAAGTACGGTAAGATCAAACTTGGTGAAGGTATCGAGGTATCAGAAGAAGATATCAAAGAGGCTGGCAAGGCCATAGGTGCCATAAGGGCTGCTCAACTGACCCTGATACATGAATCCGGGATCGCCTATGAAGATCTTGAGACCATGTATATGAGCGGTGCTTCTGGAACCTATGTAGACTCTGTCAAAGCAAGAAATATAGGCTCATGCCCGGATTTTACAAAGAAAATAGTGCAATTCGGGAACACATCTCTATCCCTTGCAAGAGACATAGTTCTTGAAAAGGTGAAGCTTGATCAACTGATCGAATTGGCAGGAAACATAAAGGCTGACCATCTTATGATGGCTACCAGTGAAACCTTCAAGAAGCTCT
Source organism: Methanolobus sediminis (assembly GCF_031312595.1). Lineage (NCBI taxonomy): Archaea > Methanobacteriati > Methanobacteriota > Methanomicrobia > Methanosarcinales > Methanosarcinaceae > Methanolobus > Methanolobus sediminis. The sequence goes on from NZ_CP133592.1 coordinate 2,363,640, forward strand.
ATGCCTGTGAACTGGGATACTGGACAGAGGGCATGTCTATGGAGATGTACAGGAAGTTTATGAAAATGTCTAAATTGCCTGAGCTGCCTGCTCCCGTTGATGATCCTGTGCTTGAGAAAAAGGTCCTGAAAGATATCAGTGAGGACGGTACAGGCCAGGTAGAAGTGGTAGAGGACATAGGTTTTACTCTTGAAGAACTGGCAGTAGGATGTGTAATGTGCCACAGATGTGAAAAAGAATGTCCTGAGAATGCGATATCCATACAGGAAGTAGACGGTCGCTTCCTTGCAGAGTATGATACTCTTAAGTGCCTTGGGACTGCATGCAGAAGATGTGTGAGTATGTGTCCGGTACATGCCCTTGACTACAAGGAAATAAAGCTCATAGCTGATAGACCACTTTCGGTTCTTGCAGCACAGGCTGCAGGAGGATATCAATGACAGAGGTAAAGGTCAATTCCAGGATATGTGGTTTCACCCATATAATCAGGGGAAAAAAGGATGGTCAAAAGATAATTGTCGATATTGATACTCCATGTGAGAAAATCAAAAAGATGTCTCATCTGGAAGTCGACATGATGGATCTTTTCGATATAAAAGATAATATTGTTATGGAAAAGGCCAAAGAGGCAAGATGTACTGCTACATGCCTTGTACCCTGTGCAGTGATGCATGTCTGTTGTATAGAATCGGGTTTCATGTCGGGTACACTTGCCAAAGATGCAGGAAGTATCAGCATCGAATTCCTATGACATATTTCTTTGTTAAGATGAAGAATATTATTTAGGATATAGCTATCCTGAACATGCTAGGTTTAAAAGGAAGGTATTATATTAGTGAAACTGAATCAGATATTTTAAAGAAATTCCAGGATATACTTGATAGAAAAAAGGTTGACTTTCCGCTTGCAGGTACAGTCACCACATCAGCAATACTTGATTTGATGGATATTTCAGGGGTTAGCAGGCCTGAAGCAGACAGGAATGCGGAAAAAATGGCAAAACTTGCTTCTTCGTTACACACGGTTGCAAAGTTTGAGGTCATACGCATTCCATTTGATGTGACGGTTGTCGGCGAGGCACTCGGATGTCAAATTGATATCGGCACAAAAGCAAGGACACCATCAATAATAACTCATCCTTTTGAGAAAGAACCTGAAGATTTCGATGTACCAGTTGATTTGCTGAAAAGAGGAAGAATACCTGTTGTAATGGAAGCAATATCCCTTCTCAAAAATGATAAGGGATTACAGGTACCTATTGTTGCAGGTATTGAAGGGGCTGCTGACCTTTCTTCTCATCTTTGTGGTATAAAACCATTTTTAAAATTGACTATTAAGAAACCTGAAATTGCAAAGAGCATCGTCGAAAAATGTATCGATGCATGTATAATCTGTGCCAATGCCTATTTTCTTTCAGGTGCGGATGCATTGGTGGTTGCAGATGCATTATCCTCTCCAGAGATGATGGGTCCTGATGCGTTCAGGAGAATTGTAAAACCTGCGCTGACCAGATTCAATGAAAGCATAAAAGGTCATAGTATACTTCACATATGTGGAGAGGTGGATAGTATAATTCCAGATATTCTTGAATGTGGCTTTAGTGCTATAAGTGTCGAAGAGAATGTAAAGGATCTGGAATATGTGATAGATAGTGCACACAGTAAGAATACGGCGGTGATCGGAAATATTTCAACTGCAGATACTCTGTACAGAAAAACACCGGCTGATGTCAAAAAAGAGGCTTTCAGATGCCTGGATGCAGATATCGATATACTTGCTCCCGGATGTGGCCTGGTTCCAGAGACACCTTTGGAAAATCTTCTTGCTATTGTTGATGCAAGGAATATCTAGTGTAACAAAATTGGACAAAAAACAGGAAAAAGTTAGTCGGTCAATTCAACAATCTCAAAAAATAAAATATTCCATCACAGAGACCAACGAGAACTAAAAGATACACGTCAAAAAACTCAAAGTTTCACCAAAATCTCATCGGGTTCTTTCACTGCTTAAGCTACTGTATAGATAAAAAGAAGGATCGTTGGTTTAACAGGGCATTTAAGACCAAACCATGTTAAGCCATTTGATGCTAAGGTTCAATTCGTTATCATTGTCAGACGTTTCATACGGGCATTTCGCTCCATATATCAGCCAGACATTTCATACAGGCATTTGTCTCCATCACTGGAAAACTATCGAAATAGCAGATATCCCTCCAGGGGAAAGTGGCAGCAAGATATGCTTCTGAGTCTTTGGCATCATAGACCACTATGTGACGGCATGTGGACAGGTCATCCCATTCACTGACAACTTCAATGCCCGGGGGGTATTCCCACTTTTCAAAACGGCTCAGTACTTCCTCGGTATCCTTTGGATCCCACGTGATTATGTCCATGAACAACATTTATTCCTCACTCCCTGTTAAGTTGTATTTTGTTCACTCAATATTCGATTCCGATTAACGTGCATAGCTCAAAAAATTCTACACATATAAAAATCGGTTTTTTAAATTCATATCTCTTTTGGTTATTTATTTTTTGAAGCAATGATTGCTTCTGACAAAAAAAATAAGACTGGAAATTTTAGTCTTTCTTCCAGCTTAGTATGTGTCAGACAAATCGCGGAGCTGAGGAAAAAAGAGACCATCTTCTGTATGACATAGCCTTTTTAATTCTCTTTACTGCAATTTCCATTGCAACATCTCTTGGAATCATTCCGCTGCAAGCCACTCCCTCCAGTATTTCTCTGGTATTGCATCGCAGTTTATCTTCTATTGTCTGGAATGCAGCTGCTTCACATGCTCCCTGATATTCCATGGCTGCACAGATTACTCCCCCTGCATTGGCAATAAAATCCGGAATGCATAAAACTCCTTTTTCGTGAAGATATTTTTCAGCTTCATGGGTAATGGGGATGTTAGCACCTTCGATCACCAGCTTTGTGTTAAGACGATGTACATTATCCTCATGAATGATATCAGGCCTAGCCGCAGGAATCCATATCTCACACTCGATATCAATAATAGATTCAGGGTCCCTGACTTCAGCGCCTGGATAATCCACCACGCTCATGCCGTTCTTCTTTAAATTGATCAATTTAGCGATATCAAATCCTTCAGGTTTGTAGGCCGTTCCTCTGGAATCAGCTACTCCTATCAGCACAGCTCCTTTTTCGGCGAGGAAACAAGCTGCATGTTTTCCCACTGCACCAAAGCCCTGGATGACCATTCTTGCGCCTTCCATCTCAAAATCACAGTACTCGAGTGCAACATCAGCTGCATGGCTCATTCCCCATCCAGTAGCTCCTATCTCGTCAAGGGGAATACCACCTATTTCACGGGGGAGTCCTACCGCCCTTCCAATCTCGTCATGCACACAGGCCATACACCGTTCATCGGTACCCATGTCAGGACCAAATATATACTCCTGTACCTCACGTAAGGAAGATGCCAGGGCCCGAATAAGTTTCTCTTTATTTTCCTGGGGCATTTTAGGGTCACCGTAGATCACCGCTTTTCCACCACCATGTGGTAATCCGGCAACCGCATTTTTAAGGGTCATGGCACGGGCCAGTCTGAAACATTCCTCGGTGCTTACATCCGGTGCCATGCGTACACCACCGATAGAAGGACCTACAGCTACATTATCAACTACCAGGACAGCTTTTAGACCAACCGACGGCTCATAAACATGAATAATCTTTGCCGGTCCGAGTTCATCTGCAAATCTAAAAATACCTTCCATCAAAACCCCCCTTTAATATAATTAACTCCATATCTAATTATGTCCATACACATTAAAATTACTTTTGCAGATGGGAACCTATCCGAGAAGTATCAAGCCTTCATCTATTCTATTCCTTGTTTGTTGAGGGAAGCAGTACGTTTATACTATAGTCATGCATAAATTAAAATGGGGGAGCTAATGCTCAAATTGAGATTTCATGGAAGGGGCGGCCAGGGAGCGAAGGTTGCCAGTCGGATACTCGGGACTGCGGCATTTATGGAAGGCTGTCAGGTTCAGGATTTCCCATTGTACGGGGCAGAAAGGAGAGGCGCTCCTATCAGTTCCTTCACACGGATATCCAGAGAAGTGATTATGGAGAGAGGGGTGATCTCTGATCCTGATGTCATTATAGTAATGGACCAGACCATTCTGTCTGACCCGCAGGCTGCACCTCTTTCAGGATTAAAGAAGAATGGAGTGGTATTCATCAATACTCCTGATAGTCCTGCACAGTTAAAGGCTGAGTATGATATTGATGGCCGGGTAATAACTCAGGACATAACAAAGATTGCTCTTGATATTGTGGGAAGTTCTATCATCAGTACCCTTGCAGGAGCTGTAGCTTCAAAGATCATCGGAATTGGAGAAGATTCTCTTAAGAATGCCGTGGAGAAGGAATTATCCGGTATCATAACAGATTGGAAGCTGTTGGAAAAGAACATAGAGGCAGCACTGTATTGTTTCAACTCACTGGAAACTGTAGATATGAAGGCAATTGAAACTGACCATAAACAGAGTACTGTTGTAACCATTCCTTTTGAACCCGCAAGTATCTCAAGTCCTTCAATAAAAGCAACTGCTAACAGTCTTTTGAAACAGACAGGTAACTGGAGAATTTACAAGCCATTCTGGGACTACGATGTCTGCAACAAGTGTATGATCTGTGTATCAAGATGTCCTGAGGGTTGTATCTCATTGAATGAACAGGGGTTCCCATCTCCGGATTATGATCATTGCAAAGGCTGTATGATCTGTGCAGAGGAATGTCCTAAAAAAGGTATCAAAGCTATCATGGATTCCGTTCCCGATAAAGAGGAGGTGACTGGAGAATGAAGAAGGAGATGCTCACCGGTAACACTGCAGCAGCATGGGGAGCCCGGTTAGCTGAGGTGGATTACATTCCGGCTTTTCCGATAACTCCTCAGACCGAGATAATCGAGACCCTTTCCGACTGGATATCGGAAGGGGATATGCGCACCAGGTTCGTTACTCTGGATTCTGAGCATTCGATGATCACTGCCGCAGGAGCGGCATCGGCTACGGGTGTTAGGGTCTTTACGGCAACATCCAGTCAGGGTTTGATGTATGGTTTTGAAATGCTTTATACCGTGGCTGGATGGAGAGTACCACTGGTAATGATCAATGTGGCCAGAGGTCTGTCTTCCCCTATTACTCTGGGTCCGGACCACAATGATATCCTTGCTGCAAGGGATACAGGATTTCTGCAGATTCATTGCGAGAACTGTCAGGAAGTTCTGGATTCCGTCCTGATGGCATACCGGGTGGCAGAGGATGAAAAGGTACTCTTGCCTGCACTGGTAAATCTTGATGGCTTTTATCTTTCCTTTACCAGAGAACCGGTGGAAGTCCCGGACATTGACAGCGTCAGAAGATTTCTCCCATCTTACGAACCCTCACATGCATTTTTCAGGGCAGATCAGCCCATGGCTCAGGGAGTGGCGGTCCTTGGCGGTGCCTATTATTCTTATTTCAAATACCAGATGCATCTGGCAAGTCAGCAGGCACTGGGTGTCTATAAGGAAGCATGCAGGGAATTTGAAAAGGAATTTGGTCGTAAATATGACACTATCGAGCAGTACAGGCTGGATGATGCTGAATACGTACTTGTCATGATTAATTCATTCTCCACTCTGGGAAAGGCTGCTGTGAACAGGGCCAGGGAACAGGGAATAAAGGCCGGACTTCTGAGGCCAAGACTCCTGAGACCATTTCCAGAGGAGGACATCAGGAATGCCCTGAAGGGAAAGAAAAGAGTGGCTGTGGTCGATCAGAATATCAGTGTAGGCAAGGGAGGTATCCTTTTCTCCGAGCTTGCAAGCTGCCTTTATAATGAAAAACATAGGCCACTGCTGATGTCCTTTATCGGAGGACTGGGTGGGAAGAACATAAGTCATGAGGAATTCGCTTTCATCTTTGATCAGCTGATCAAAGGAGAAGAAGCCGAAGTTGAGACTCCACACTTGTTGTATACGCAGCATGAATGGGAAGAAATGCAAAAACTGAAAGAGATTGCAGGAAGGGTGTAAGAATGATCACAGAACAGATCAAATCTATCAAGGACCTTCCTCTTGAGGAGAACATGTTCTCCGGCACTCCTGCATGTGCCGGTTGTGGAGGTCTTCTGACCCTGAGGCACTGTTTGAAGATGCTGGGGGAGAAGGTTGTTATTGTAAATGCTGCAGGATGTTTCACCCTGCTCTCCATCTATCCCTTTACTCCTTTCAGGAGTTCGTGGCTCTACACGGCAATGGCCTGTGCCCCTGCGGGAGCCCAGGGTGTGAGGGATGCTCTGGATATATTACTCGAAAAGGGGAAAATAGACCCGGACGAAAATCTGAAAGTGGTGGTGTTGACTGGTGATGGTTCTGCCTATGATATGGGACTCTCATCCACATCAGGTGCTATCTATCGTAACCTTGATTTCTACTATATCTGCTATGACAATGAAGCATACGGGAATACAGGATTCCAGGAATCGGGTTCAACTCCTTTTGCATCAAGGACCAAGACAACATCTGCAGGAAAGGAATTTGCAAAAAAGGACCTCTTTGAGATATGGAACAGCCATAAACCTCCATACCTTGCCACGATCTCTCCGGCATATCCTGTGGATTTGGCTAACAAGTTCAAAAAAGCAGAGCAGTACAAAGGTCCAAAGCTCTTCATCTCTCTTATTCCATGTCCGCCGGGATGGTCTACCGATCCTTCCCATACATTCAAGCTTGCAAAACTAGCAGTTGATACCGGAGTCTGGGCTTTGAAGGAATCCATTTCGGGCGAGGTGGAACACACAGTTGTTCCTAAGAAATTCAAGCCGGTTGAAGATTACTTGAAAGAGCAGGGCAGGTTCTCTCATCTCTTTAAACCTGTAAGGAATGAAGAAACACTGGGGAAGATCCAGGAGATGGTGAATGAATACTGGAAAAGGTATGGGATTCTTCTTTGATCCGCAGTCCATCGCCATTATCGGAGCATCGCCTACTCCCGGGAAAGCTTCTCACGTGATACTGGATAACCTTAGAAGAACAGGTTATAATGGTTCCATCTATCCGGTGAATCCCAAATATGATCATATCGACGGCATGAAATGTTACGCTTCTATCGCTGATATTGGGAAGCAGGTAGATGTAGCCATATTTGTGCTTCCCGCATCAAAAGTAATGGAAATCCTTGGAGGACCGGTTGAAAACGTCCGGGGAGCTATTATCATAAGTTCAGGTTTTAGGGAAGTGGAAAAAGGGGAGCTTCTGGAAGAGGAACTTAAAAGAATTGCTGAGGAAAAATGTATCAGGATAATAGGGCCGAATTGTCTGGGGATATATGATGCCATTTATGGAGTAGATACTTTTCTGGTTCCCGTGGAGCAGGTGAAGAGGCCAAAAAAAGGTGGATTGTCGATACTTACCCAGAGCGGTTCCTTTGCGGTTCTGATTATGGACGAGATGGCAACGGAAGGCATAGGTGTCGCAAGGATAGTGAGCTATGGGAATAAGGTTGATGTTGACGAGGCAGATTGTCTTGATCTGCTGGCAGAGGATGAGGCTACCAGATATGTTCTGTTGTACATAGAATCGGTGGAGAACGGAAGGGAATTTGTTGAAGCTGCTTCCAGGTGTGCTGCAAAGAAACCTGTTGTTGCCATAAAGGTCGGCAGAGGTGAGGCGGGCATGCATGCCGCCAGATCACATACCGGAGCTCTGGGTGGGAAATATGAGATATACCGGGCTGCTTTCAGGAAGGCAGGTATTATAGAGGTTGACGGATATGAGGATTTGAAGGATGCCTGCAGGGTTCTGGAGGCATATAATATTGTTGATGGCAACAAAGTACTGATCATAACAGACGGTGGCGGGATCGGGGTAAGCATGGCAGATGCTTGTGAGGACCTCGGACTGGATGTCAGAAGACTTTCACAGGATTCAAAGAAGCGTCTAAGTTCAAAGCTTCCTGCATTCTCCGCAACGGATAATCCCATAGACCTGACCGCCAGTGCAAAAGATGATGACTATTTCACTGCTCTTGAAGAGGGTTTCTTGAACGGTTATGACCTTGCCATTGTAACGGTGCTCTGGGGGGCACCTGCACTCTCAACTAGGGTAATTGACGGGATATCTGAAGTTCAAAACAGGTACAATAAACCAGTGCTCATATGCAGTCCCGGTGGAGAGTTCACGAGGAATAAGTACAGGCTGTTCGAGGAAAAGGGCATGCCGGTATTCTCAACTCCGGAGGCTGGTGTAAGAGCCGCGGCTGTTCTGATTGGCAAGGGAACAGTGCGGGATAATATGTCGAAAGGAGCAGGACCATGGATCTGAAAGTGGTTGACAGTATCATCAATAATGCCCAGAATGAGGGCAGGGATCACCTGTTTGAAACAGAGGCCAAGACACTGATCAGCCAATGGGATATCCCAGTACCCGGTTCTGTTCTCGTAAAGGGATCGGAGTTTCCAGACATTAGTGTGGATAGCATCGAGCCTCCATTTATTCTTAAGGTGGTATCCAGGAATATTCTTCATAAAACAGAGGTGGGAGGTGTGATATCAGACCTCGGGGATATGGATGATGTAAGAAATGCCATTATCCGTATGAAAAAGGATATTGAGAAAAATGCTCCACAGGCAAGGATAGAAGGCTTCCTTCTGGAAGAATTCGTTCCTGTGGGTGTGGAGGTGATTATTGGTGGGACAAGGGATCCTCAGTTTGGTCCGGTGATGATGTTCGGTACGGGAGGTGTCATGGTGGAACTGATGAAAGATGTTAGTTTCAGGCTTGCACCCCTGGATAAAAGCGAATCCATGGCAATGATGGAGGATCTGAGAGGCTATCCACTTCTTACGGGATACCGGGGTTCAAAGCCAGTAGACCGGGAACAGCTGGCGTCTGTAATTATGAAAGTGTCTGATATCATTACGAAAATAAAAGAGATACGGGAAATTGAAATAAATCCGCTTTTTGCTTACGAAGATGGGGTAATGGCAGTGGATGCCAGAGTGATATTAGAATTAGAAGAAAGATGAAGAGATGGCTTTTCAGACAGGCTGTTTTCGTAAAAAGGGGTGTATGAAATGGGAAAAGAAACAACTGAATTCGATTATGACAGGGAGAGAGATCAATTCAACTGGGATATTCCGGCGGACTATAATTTCGTTGACGTTATCAGGGGCTGGGCAAAGGACAGCACAAGGATTCTGGCGATAATTGAGCACCCGGATGGCAAAGTTGAAAATGCCACATACCAGGAAGTATGGGACAACGCAATGCGGTTTGGAAATGTCCTCCGGGATTCGGGAATCCATAAAGGTGATAAGGTTATGATCATGCTTCCCAGAAGTGTGGATGTCTATGTTGTGAGTATAGGCATATGGGCAATAGGTGGCATTGTTGTTCCGGGCACGGTTATGTTGAGGCGGGATGATATCGAATACAGAATACGGGATGCTGGTATCAGGGCGCTTGTTACAAGTGATGCAATGGTGGCTGCTGAGGTGGATGCTGTAAAGGATAAGGTTGCGGATATCAGGCTTTTCTTTTCAGGAGAAAGGGATGGCTGGAAAGATTATCGATTCGAAATGGACTCGGCATCGGGAAGTCTCGATCTTGAAGAACTTAAGGCTAGTGACCCTCTGGCAATTAACTACACTTCCGGTACAACGGGTGCACCAAAAGGTGTGCTGCATACCCATTCACTAATGTATTGTTTCGACAGGCTCAACAGGCATTACTGGTGGAACACTCAACCAAACGAACTATGCTGGGCTACCACGGAGCCGGGATGGGCAAAGTGGTACTGGGCTCCATTTGGAACGGTAATGAATACCGGTGCCACTAATTTCCATTACTCCGGCAGGTTCGAACCGGAAAAATGGTTCGAGTTACTTGATAAATGGAAGGTTAACAGGACGTGTATGACCGCAACTGAACTTCGGTCTATGGCATCGATAGATGATGCGGATAAGAGGTATAATCTGGAAGAGCTGAAGGTCATCCTGACTGCAGGTGAACCTTGTACACCGGGTATTGTCCGGTTCTTTGGTGAAAAGTTTGGATTATCTGTTAGGGAAGGTTATGGACAAACGGAAACCTGTGTTGTTGCCTGCACTCTGCCGGGGATGATTATAAAGCCCGGTTCTATGGGTCGGTTCACACCGGGAGTCAGGGGTGCAATTGTGGACCCAGATACGGGAGAAGAACTGCCGGTTGGGCAGAGGGGAATAATCGCTGTTGCAGGGGATCATCCTATGCTTTTTACTGAGTATTACAAGCAGCCGGAAAAAACGGCTGAATGCTTTAAAGGTGACTGGTATCTGACCGGAGACCTTGCAATGATGGATGAAGCTGGATACATATGGTTCGAGTCAAGGTCGGATGATGTCTGTATAAGTTCAGGATACAGAATCGGTCCTTTCGAGGTTGAAAGTGCTGTGGATTCCCATGAGGCTGTTCTGGAATCAGCTATGATCCCAAGTCCCGACCCGCTAAGAGGTGAGGTTGTCAAGGTCCTTGTTGTCTTAAAAGAAGGATACGAGGCATCCGGGGAGCTTGTCCGGGATATCCAGCAGCATGTCAAACACATAACTGCTCCTTACAAGTATCCTCGTGATATCGAATTTATAAGTGAGCTGCCAAAGACCATTAGTGGTAAGATTAAACGTAAAGATCTCAGGAACCTAGAATTCGAGAAGAAAAAAGATGTGATCGAGAAGCTGAAGGAAAAGGGAATGTGGGCGAGACCGGATTGAAGTGCAAATCTAGGGGGACGGTGAAAGAACTATTTACGAACTCCAATTTACTTTGCTTCTAAAAATTAATCAATTTTAGAATAGGAGGATTGGCCAATTTTAATGGAAGGTCTTGGTACAATAATTGGCCAATATTGACAGGCAGGTCAAACACAGCAGTCACGCTTTGAACCGCGTAGTTTGTTATATAGAATAAATTTCGGAGAACTTTCTAGTTATTGTTGTAGGTGTTCGACCTGTCTGATTCTTAATAGAGATTCTTGATATATTAATATTACGAATATATCATAAAATAACAATAATTGCTTAAATATGAATAGAATGTGTTACACATGTATAATATGACAAATTACATTTGAAATCCTGCCATAGCTGTCATTATAATAGTCACGTAAAGCTCAATAACACGAAAAGTATTAAATGTAACACTGGCGTTTAGACTTAGTGATTATCATGTCATCAGATTGTTCTACCGAAAGCACAACAAGAGAAGTTGCTTCATTTGAAGATGCTGCAAAGTTCCACGGACACGTCTGTCCGGGTCTTACTATTGGTTACATCGCAGCAAAAGCTGGCATCGAAAAACTGGAAACAGAAAGAGACATTGACGAGGAACTTGTCACCATCGTGGAAAACGATGCCTGTGGAGTAGATGCAGTCCAGGTATTGACAGGCTGCACAATAGGCAAAGGCAACCTTATTTACAAGGATCATGCAAAACAGGTATTCACATTCATCTGTCGTGACAGCGGAAAAGCTGTAAGGGTGGCCCTCCGTGCAAGTTTCAATATTGACAATATCGATCCGAAGGTCAGCGAACTCCGTCCTAAAGTAATGTCAGGCACTGCAACTGAGGAAGAGGTGAAGGAGTTCAGGAAAGCTATGGACGGAATTTCCGTAACAATGCGAAACACTCCCGTTGACGAGATGTTCGAAGTGAAGTTCGTAGATGTAGAGATTCCTGGAAAAGCAAGGATATTCAATTCTCTTAAGTGTTCCAAATGCGGTGAAATGATGGCTGAATCAAGGGCAAGAGTGCAGAATGGTGAATATATTTGCATTCCCTGCTATGAGGAATATAATAGAGGATGGTAAGGCTGAAATTGATTCAAAGATCAATTTCCTTTTTCACATCATTACTTTTGTTTGCAATAGCTGCTAATCCAACTTTTTTAGTCAGCCCTGTAATTGTTGCTATTACACTCCTATTAATCAAGGCCTTAAACAGGGATATTTGAATCAACAAGTCTTTTAGTATATTCATCAGAAGGCGAAAGCATTACTTCATGGGAATTGCCCATCTCAACGATCCTTCCATGATTCATGACTGCTATTCGGTCAGCGATCTTCAAAGTCATGGAAAGGTCATGTGAAATATAGATCATTGCAAAACCTCTCCTGTTCTGGAGTCCCTTTAAAAGACGCATTACGTTTGCAGATGTCGAAACATCCAGAGCCGAAGTAACCTCATCTGCAATAAGGAGTTTTGGCTGCATAACCATCGCTCTGGCAAGTGCAACTCTCTGTCTCTGACCACCGCTAAGTTCACCGCAATATTTACTGAGGAAAGCATCAGTAGCCGGAAGATGAACGAGTTCAAGGACGTTTTTTGCCATTTCCAAACGTTCTTCTTTGCTTCCGATCTTATTGATATCAAGAGGTTCCTTTATTGCATCGAGCACAGTGAACCTGTTGCTTGTAGAATTGAAAGGGTCTTGAAAAACTATCTGTATGCCATTGAGCTTGTTTCCATAACACCCTTTGAATGTGTTCTCACCCATAAATGATATGTTTCCACTCTCTGGCATGATCACGTTTGCAAGGATATGTGCAAGAGTGGATTTGCCAGAGCCTGTCTGTCCTACAATTGCAAGCACCTCTCCTTCCATAATTTCCAGATCAACATTATCAACTGCTTTCAGGTATTGTCCATCCGGGAGACTATAACTGAAATTCAGGTCTTTAGCCTGCAGAAGCTCAGCAACACCTCCTCTGTGGCAGGCAATTTCTCTTCCTCCGTCAACAGGAATCAGATAAGGTGTTGCTTCATTGCATATCTTAATCTTTTGATTACATCTTGGGAAAAAAGGACAACCATTGAATTCAGTTCCTATGGAAATATCACCGGGGATTCCCCAGAGGTCTTTATATACGAAAATATCAGGAGTTGAGTGAACAAGTCCTCTTGTATATGGGTGTCTGGGTGACAATAGAATATCTTTAACCGGGCCAGTCTCAACAACTTTTCCTAAATACATGACAGCTACCCTTGAAGCCACAGAAGACACAAAAGTAATATCATGTGATATCATCAACATTGTATAAGCGTTCTTCTTCTGCAGTTCGATCAGAAGATCCCTTATCTCCTTTCTGGTAAATGCATCAAGTGCGGAAGTAACCTCATCAAGTATCAGTAATTTAGGATTGCATGACAGGGCCATTGCCAGGAGAACTCTCTGCCTCATGCCACCGGAAAGCTGATGCGGATAGGAATCCATCCATTTTGGGTCAAGATGGACATTTCTGAAAAGATCTTCACATTTGCTCTGTGCTTCTCCAGAGCTGATGTCAAGGTGTTTCATCATAGGTTCCATTACCTGTACCCCGACTTTCATAACAGGATTGAGAACTTCAAGTCCGTTCTGAAAAACGATGGCAATATCCTTCCATCTCAATCTGTCCATTTCGTTTTCAGATAAAGAGGAGAGTACATTCTCTTTGTACTTTATTTCACCTGTAATAGCCGTGTTTTCAGGCAGAAGTCCCATGATGCTAAGTGCAACGGTAGTTTTTCCACTTCCGGATTCTCCCACTATGCCGAGAATCTCTCCCTCTTCAATTTCTAAAGAAACCCCTTCAACTGCCTTTACAGTGTGGTTTTCGGCCTGATAATGACATTTCAGATCATTGATTTTAAGCAGACTCATGATCAAATCCCTTTCTTCATCTTTAATTTAGGATCAAGTATTCTCTCCATGTCCCTGCTTATGAACGCAAGACATAGCAGGAGGATAACAAGCATGAACAATGGGGGCAGCAGCCACCATTGCCAGTAAGGTGTAAAATATATGGATTTAAAGTTGGTTGCACTGTTAAGCATCATACCCCAGCTCTTGGATGTAGGATCTCCCAGTCCCAGGAATGCAAGTCCCGCTTCGGCTATGATCGCATGTGAGGATATGCTGATGACAAGCACGAACAGTACCGGCATAACCTCCGGAAAGATATGTTTTCGGAGAATGTAAAATGGACTTGCTCCGTAGTTACAGGCAGCAATGATATAGCTGTTCTTTTTTATTGCCAGTGTCTGAGAACGCGCAATACGTGCAGGTTTGGCCCAGCTGAAAAGTACGAGTATTAGAATAACATTAAGAATGCTCGGCCCGAGAAAAGCAGATATTACAATAAGCAGTGGAAAACTTGGAAGTGCCATTGTAACATCTATAATTCTCATAAGTGCCTGATCGGCATGTCCTCCGATGTATCCGGCCAGCACACCGAGAGCTCCACCACCAAAACCTGAAATGAATGCCACTGCAAGGCCAATTGTAAGGCTCATTCTTGCACCATAGCATATCTGTGACCAGATATCCATTCCTAGTTCATCGGTTCCAAGAATATGAACTGTTCCCGGTGCTTCCAGGGAATCACCTGTAATCTTCTGTGGCGGGTAAAGTGTTATCACCGGGGCAAAAAGAGCCATCAGGATAATTACAAGAATTCCAATGACACCGATCTTGCCTTCTTTGCTGAATTTAGAAAACGTATTATTCAGGTTGAGACTGATCCTGTAAATACTTAAAGCCTGAATATAAGCTATTATTCCGGCATATCCGGAGGCATTGATGTTATTCATCATATCGTAACCCTCGGGTCAAGTTTACTATATATTTTGTCAACCAGCAGGTTGCAGATAAGTATGGAAACTGCAATAACCAGAAGAATTCCCTGAATTAGTGGATAATCACGACCCACGACAGCGCTTCGAAGAGTCATTCCTATTCCAGGGTAAGAAAAAACGCTCTCCACCAGCACAACCCCTCCCATCATGATACCAATCATGAATCCTGCTCTTGTCACAACCGGAAGCAGTGCATTTCTGAGTGCATGTCTCGTCCATACGGTCTTTTCTCCTAGACCTTTGGCCCGTGCAGTCCTGATATAATCTTTTGTGGTAACTGTGATCAATGTATTTCTCGTTAGAAGGTAGACACCGGTAAGTTGTGCCAGAGATAGTGTCATAACAGGCAGGCAGGCATGGTATAATATATCCAATAGCTGTTCCAAAGGTCCGCTATAGTGTGCAAAGGGAGTGATAGCACCTGCAAGCGGGAATAATCTGAGATGTACGCTAAATATCAGAAGTAGTATCAGGCCAAGCAAAAACGATGGTATCTCAGCAAAAGCTATCAGGCCAGTCATCATACTCCTGTCGCTTCCTTTTTTCCGGTTCTTTGCCGAAAATGTCCCAAGGATCACGCCGGCAACCGTGCTGATAAATGTAGAACTAAGGACAACAAACATGGTCCATGGAAGATGCAGCATTATTACATCACTGACCGGCATTTTGTAGTATATACTTCTGCCAAGGTCAGCCTTTAGCAGGTTCTTCAGATACACCAGAAATTGTTCATGAACTGGTTTGTCCAGTCCGTAGTAGCTCATGTAATACAACCGCTGTTCTTCTGTCATTATAATGACCTCATCTCCTGAATCATCTTCGGAAGTTGTGGCGAAAGGGTCACCAGGCATCATTCGTGGAAGGAAGAAATTAATGACAAGAATTACAAAAAGGGTTATCACTAACCTGAAAACAAATGAATTCCTGTCATTTTTCATACGATCATCCTGCCTTAAACTTCCCAGACCATCATGCCGGTGTACACATCCGACTCTGAAAGGTACATCCCATCAGTCGCAGCGTTTTGATAGTAATCCAAAATCATTTGTTTTGTCTCATCATCAAAATCCCGGCCACGTCCTATGAAATCTATTGCACGGTCAGCAGTTTCCTGCCAGCTTGCTTCCTCTTTCCATTCGTCATGGTTGATTTTGACAGACGGCCTGTAGCCCGCGAGATAGAGGTACATGAAGGGGAAATTCATTCCATTCATGTTGTTCTCAGACTTTTCACCGAGTATTGAGCTTCGGATATCACGGTATGCTTTATCCTCTTCTCTTCTCAGGAAGTTGCTGTAGTAACAGAACTTCTTTGAGCAGGCCATCATTCGCTCGAAGTTCTCAACGTCTCTTATTCCAGGTGTCATGGAGGCAATTACAAGATCGAACTCATTCCTGAATCCAAGCTCATCTATATCTGCTGTCCACCAAGAGCATTCAATGATGTCTATTGGGAGCGCCTCCTCCTTTACGGAATCTTTCAATCTTTCGAGCATTCCGGAAGATATGTCAAGGGAGGTCACATCTGCTCCCATTCTTGAAAGAGGAAGGGAGAGGGTTCCTGGTCCGCATCCGATGTCCAGAACCTTTGCTCCTTCCGGCTTAAAGCCGCATTCATCAAGGAATGAAAGGATCTGGTCGGTTTTCTTATGTCTTCTGTCATTTTCCATAGTTCTGGCATAGCTCACAGAACGTTTGTTCCAGACTTCTGCCATCCTGCCTTCATCCAGAATATTCAATCCGTTTCTGGAGGCTTTGTTCCAGCAATCTACAAGGTTGCTGATATTATCTTTTTGCTGCAATTCCATCCCTCTGTATATATGAAAGAATGCTGTGAGTTCTTGCATGATGGTCGTACATATTTATCCAGCCGTCATATTTTGAAATGTGCCATGCATCATAGCTTGTGGTATAATAGAGTGGTATTGCAGGTATGTCCTCAGCAAGCACGGTCTGCATTTCGTAGACTATCTCTTTGCGTTCCTCGTCATCAAGTTCCTGTAATTCCTGTGCTCCAAGAGCATTCAGGGTGTCGTTGTGATAACCAAAAACGGATGCAGCTGATGATACACTATTTGTTTCTGAAGTTTCATCACAGTACCTTGTACGGAGATAATCTGCATCTTTACCCCAGCCTCCAAAGCCGCTTATGGCAAGCTCAAAGTCTCCGGTTTTCAGGTTTGCATCACGGGATTTACTTTCAAGAGCCTGTAACTGAACATCGATCCCAACTTCACTGAGTCTCTCTTTTATAAGTTCTCCAATACGGACTTCACTGCTTCCAAGTGACAATACATATGACAGTTTTTCCCCATCCTTATCGCGTATCCCGTCACCGTCTGTATCAGTCCATCCGGCCTCTTCAAGCAATTCTCCGGCTTTTACCGGATCGTATTCATATGCTGTTTGGTCAGAATTGTACCATATGTGATCTTCAGGAAGTATGCCCATTTCACCAGGTTTTCCTGCACCTCTTCCTATCTTTTCTACAAGTTCTTCGCGGTCGATAGCATAAACAAATGCCTGTCTGATCTTTTTCTCATTAAGCTCTGTACATTTGTTCATGTTGAAGTAGAACTGGTATCCCCAGAAAGCAGGCTGCTGTACAACTCTGATATCAGAATCTGAAGTAAAGCGGTCAAGAGTATCTGGTGATACACTTGTGAAATCGATCTCACCCTGTTCAAAAGAAACTAACTCATCACTGACTGGAATGAATTCAACTGCTTCAACTGCTGTGTCAGGTCCCCAGAAGTTCTCGTTTGTTACAAACCTGTACGTTCCATGTTCCAGGTTGTATTCTTCAAGAAGGAAAGGTCCGGTACCTGTAACTGCTTCCGGATCAAGGAAACTGGCAGGATCTGTTACATCTTTGTATATGTGCTGAGGTATGATCTTAAAACCGGTCATCTTGTAAAGGAATGTGCAAACCGGTTGAGTTAGTATGAATTTGACAGTATTGTTGTCCACTACCTGAACGCTGTCTACAACACCTGTTTCCATTCCGCCTGAGATGGGCACATATTCCTGCTCATAATCAAAAGTAAATTTGACGTCATTAGCTGTGAATGGCTCTCCGTCATTCCAGCTTACATCTTCACGGAGATAGAATGTATATTCTGTTCCATCTGAATTTATTTCCCAACTCTCAGCCAGCCAGGGAATGATACCAACCTCATCTCTTTCTACCAGGCTGTCGAAGATCATTCCAACCTTTGATGACCCCGGACCTCTTGGATAGATAGAGAATGGCTGCGGATAACCATAATCCCCACCGCTCAAACGAACAACATCCACTTTCTCTGATACAGTAGCTGTGCCTGCAGTCGTAATACTGTTTTGAGTACTTTTCTGGTCAACACAACCTGCTGTCATTAAGACCAGAGATATCAGGAATGCTGAAAATAATACCAACAACCTTTTTTTATCCATTACATAACACCTTGTATTTGTGACATATCTAAATATCAACTGTAATTCGAATTGAATATATGAATGGAAGTCGATATTACATTATTCTATAAAAGTATTACTAAATTCTACGTCAATAGTTATTAATCAAATTTATTAGTTTTTATAGTCTTATTATCTCTACAAGTAGCCTACATACACTTTCCATTTTCATAATAGAAAACCAGCGTTAAAATCAGTGCTAAATTTAAAATCCGGTTTATTATTCGGGATGAAATGATTATTTGAGAACAAGTTATTGTTCTTTCATTTCCATCAGAAAAGATTCAATAGAATAAATATCAGGAGAATCTACTCTAAGCTGATTTCCAAGTACTCGTTTTGAATACTGAAACAATTACATGCAGGGTTGCAAAAAAGAATAAACTTCAGGATATAGGCCCTGAAGTCATACTGAAAAAGTAAATTGAGATATTTCTTTAAGAATCACTTAACTCAGGTCAACTTTCCCGTTAATTTCCTCATACTTAGCTACAGCATTTGGAGTATTGAGCAATATCTTCCTTATCCTGTTATACACGCTCGGATTGTTTTCAGGGTCGAGCTTGTTCAGGAAACCGAGCATCATTTCCACAAGTGGTACATGATATTCATCTTCCATCCTGTCGATGTTACCAAGCACATTGAGAATGGTAACAGTATTATATTCATTCACCGGAGCTAGTTTTGGAATAATCTCATTTAGAAGTTCTCTGCCCTTTTCAGTTTGCAGAGACTTCTTCCTGTTAAATGCGAAACTTGCAAAGAGTGCTCTCTGGTCATTTGCCTGCTCAATCCTGAAAGTTTCTGACTTTTCAACCTGCCTAATCAGATCGGTTACATCGTCACCGCTACTTCCTCCGATAACTCTCAGGTAAGCTTCCCAGCTGACCGGATTCTTTTCAGCTTCTTTCTGGTAATCCTGCATAAGCTCTATCTTATCCGATGCAGAACTGTCAAGGTAAAGGCTGAAAGCGGTTAACTTATCAGTGGCGTTTTGTGCAGTTTCAAACTGCTTTTTGATAATCTTATGAATAGCCGGAGTATCCAGTGTTGAAAGAATGGACAGGCATTTATTCTTAACCTGTCTGCACTTAATAGCATGAACCTGCTCTTCAAGGTAATCAAAACTATCAATTATCTTTGCATTACAAGCCTCGTATAATGACATAAGGCTCTCTTCATGTTTGCTTGCTATTGCTTTGAGTAGTTTCTGTTTAACCTCGTATAGCAGCTGGTAGCTGTGTGAGAACTTATCATCTTCCACGGATTCAAAGATCGTCAGGAATTGTGCACCTGCCTTTTCCATCAGATCAAGGTCCATAATGAGTTCATGGAACAAATCTGTGAATTCTTCTGATGGCACTGCGTTGCTATCCTTGATAAGTTTCATCTTTTCAGAATCCACTATCCTGTAAAATGCAAGGAACCTGTTAATGAGGTCTGAGTCAGTTTTAGCCTGTAGTATCAATTCATCGATAGTTGCATCATGGACGATTTTTCCAAAGAATGAATAGTTACGGTTCAGCGACAGGAATGCAGGTTTGTCAACATTTTCAATCACAATTTCCTGTTCCTCGGCTTTCATACGTTCCATGACTTCCGCAAGGTCATTACCATTCTCATCCACAAGGGCTGCACATATTGGCAATTCCCAGAAGGATTTCCCTTCAGGAACTTCCTGCTTAAAGGATAAAGTGCATTTCCTTTCACCTTCACTGTATGAAGAATTAACATGAAGTACCGGGAATTGGGTTTGTTTCAGCCATATATTTGCCATATCCTTGATATCCATGCCGGAAGCCTTTTCCATCTCATCAAGCCATTCCCAGCTTGTGGCATTTGAGTGTTTGAACTTGCAGTGGTAGGAATCCAGTGCTTTTACAAAAGTCTCCTTTCCCATCATGGTCTGTATCATATTCACAAATTCAGGAGCTTTTACGTATGTAACTGAACTGATGAGGTCGTCCGGGTCATTGAAACCATCCGGAATAATTGGCATTGAAGCTGCTCCCCTGTCAAGTGCAAAGGTTCCGGAACCCGGTGCAAGAAGGGTAAGCACTTCGCCAAGACGGCTGTATTCCTCACCAAAATGGTATGCATGATACATCCTTTCAATGTGAACGGTAACCGCTTCATTAAGCCATATCTCAAAAGGACTCCATCCTGTAACCTCAGAGCCGTTCAGGTTGTGGTAAAACTCATGCACCTTAACTCTCATGAGATACTCAAAAGCAGTGTCTGTCATCTCAGGGAACGGCATTATACGATTGGTACTGATCGTGGTATTTCCAACGTTTTCCATTCCGCCAAAATTGGAGTTCTGCATTCCGATTTCCCTGTAGACAGTACCAGTGTACCTGTATCCGGGTTTAATAGTTGTAACTGCCTTTTTCAGTTCTTCCCTGATCTTTTCCAGTTTCTTGCTGGATTCTCCTTCGTTTTTAAGAAGATCTCTCTCCTTGACCATATCCATGATCTCTTTGCGCTTTTCAGGCTGGTTGTATTGTTCAGGGCCTGTGAAGAGATACATCCACATAATTGAATCGTAAAGGACATCAAGTGACCTTCCGGCAATTACAGGGTCAGAGCCAGGAGGTACAAGCAGTTCCAGATCAAAGGTATCGCCATCCGGGTATTCAAACTCTTTTTTGAACGTGTCATATGTGCCTACACCAAGGAAGAAAAGATAGGTTGCCATTGGAGTTACAGAGTTGTCATAGACTATCATGTCCCTGCCGTTTCCGACAGAGTGCCTTTCTGTTATGATATCTCCGTTGGTGATGAGGTTTGTATATCTCTCATCAGCAATGATGGTGGTAGTATAAGTGCACTTTGCGGTCATGTCGTCGATACATGGCACAATCCTCTGGAATCCCCACTGCTGGCACTGGGTAATCTGTTGTGGCGGAGCACCTGCCGGAGTTTCATCGTAATAAAGACCTTCCAGTATGTTATCCGTTGGCCTGCAGATAGTTTCAGTACTGATGACAATCTCAGTGTTTTCAGGTACCGCTTTCCTGAATTTTATAAGAAGGATATCGTCCTTTATCCTGTATTCATGATCAATGTCATAATCCCTGCAGCTTACCGACAGTATCTCAAGTTTCTTGCAGTTCAGCTCGAGTTTGTCAATGGTTTTGTCCAGTGTACTTAATTTAAGGTCTGATGTCACCTTCGTATGATCATCAAAAACATCGAAAACAAGGTCCATATGTATGACTTTTACATTCAGTTCCCCAAAATCTTCAGGATAATATCTGTATATTCTTTCCATAAAATTCCCTCTATAAACTGCAGGAGATTAACAGTTATGATCATCTTCTATCATTAAATTGACCCGTAATTTGGTTTGCTTAATACTTATATGTTCGAACTATCTCAAAACGCCTCTTGAAACTTTTTCAAGCATAGTAGAAAATATGCAATATCCAATAGTCCTTTGAAAACAACATTAAGCCTTTCATATCTACTTGCTATTTTCCTGAATCCTATTTTCAACCATGCAAAGAATCGTTCAATTGTCCCTCTTTTCCTATAAGACTCATACTCAAGTCTTGTAGGTCTTCCCCTTTTTTTTGTTTCAATGAAGCTACTATCAACACATACAACATCCATGGAAGTAATATTTATAGTTTTGAGATAGACTCAATCTCTCATCAGACAAATGCAGACATGTTATTGTAATTGGCAAGGAACCACAGACCAAAAACCGCCATAAAAGCTCCACAGAAATACAGTATCCTTTCATGTGTTTTTTCTGAGAACAGCTCTTTACCCCTGGAAGAGGATGTTGAGACTGCTATAAGGAATCCAAGGTCTGCTATCCAGTGGCCAAGTATGAATGCAATAACTGCCATGATGCCTATCAGGTATTCCTGCAGGAGAATTGCACTTCCTGCTGTGAGCCACCATATGACAAGTGAGGGGTTCAAAGCAGAGGTTATAAGTCCGGCAGATACGGGATTAGATGCCAGTTCCTGTTTATTTGATAATGTGGAAATATCTATTGTTGACACCTTTCTTGCGCTTTTTATCAGTACAAGTCCGAAAAGTATCATGATAAGCCCTCCGGTCACGGAGATATATGCCATTGCACTTTCTCCCAGAAAAGATGCTGCTCCTGCAAAGATGAGCAGGAAAAGAGCTGATTCTACCAGAGCGTGTCCAATGAACACCATCAGACCTGTTCTTCTCCCCTCCCTGAGGGATATGCTAATGGTTGCGAACATCATGGGTCCCGGGATAAGGGCTGCGGAAATTCCAACTGTGAATCCAAGGACAAAAGCCTGTATCAGTTCTATAATGATTATCACCCTGAATGCCAGATATTTTTAATATACAATACAGACTATATATTTAACAGGTTTGGAGGGCCAGCAACTGCTTCTCTGCTTTTTTATTCGGTGTTATTACCAAAACACCTAAGTAAAGTCCCCACGTCCTTGAACTAAAAGTGCTAACTTATTTTTATAAACTGAGTTGATATTTTTGGCAATAAAAGACGGAGATACAATAAAAATTTCATATACCGGCACACTTGATGACGGTACTGTTTTTGATAGTTCTGAAAACCACGATGCACCTCTGGAATTTACCGTAGGTTCAGGTCAGGTCATTTCAGGTTTTGATGAGGCTGTTAAGGGAATGGAAGTTGGGGAAGAGAAGACATTCAGGATCGAAGCTGCAGATGCATACGGTGAACCAAATCCTGCTATGACACAGACAGTTCCAAAATCCATGCTTCAGTGTGACACCGAGATAACAGCAGGTATGACGATTGTGGTGGGTACTGCTGATGGTCAGCAGATGCCTGCAAGAATAAGTGAAGTGACAGACGAGACACTCACACTTGACATGAATCATCCTCTTGCTGGAAAGGCACTTACTTTCAGCATCAAAATTGTTGAAGCATAAACTTACTCAAATTAGTCTGAAATTGAACTCATCTATGGGTTCAATTCTTTTTTATCTCTGGTTATTGATTCATTGATTGATTCATTGATTCATTTTGTTCCGCAGAAATCCTGCTTTTATGATTTATCGTAGATCATGAATAACTTGATGAATCCCGAAGGGTCCGGCGAAGCCGGCGTTTTCCCACAAGATGAAATAAAAAAATCTGTGCAATACTCTGAATATGTTCTTTTTGGAACTCCTGTATTATTAGGAGCATAAATGCAATAATCTAAGGAATACTCTTCTGTATAGTATCATAGGAATGTGCCGCCTTCGGCGGATGGTTACTTTATTTTTAGATTGCATATTGTTTTATTTTGTAATTTTAGAAGCAGACTTTTCCCTGAGTTCTTTCAGTTTAGCATCATCAGGCTTTTCTTTCAATGCTTCATCGAACATCTCTACTGCACCCACAAAATCACCAAGACGGTGCAAAGCTATTCCCTTGTGCTTCCATACAACACTTTTTCCATATCCACGGCTTATGAGTTTGTTGAAAATAGTCAAAGCCATCTGGTTCTGTCCCAGTCGCAGGCATGTCATACCTTTATTCATCAGTGCCGTTGCATTTGAAGGCTGGAGTTGCAGGGCAGCCGAGAAACACTCAAAGGCAAGTTCATGGTCTTTTTCCTTTCCGGCCTTGATGCCTTCCTGGATCCACTCATCAGCATTCTTACGGTCACGTTGCCTGAGTTTTCTTCTTGCCCTGTTCAGTGCAGCAGTATGGTCAAATGGTCTGTCCTTTGGGTCTCTCTGCACAGGTACGTAAGTTTCATCCTTTACCGGCCTTTCAACCTTTTTTACCACTTTCTTCTTCTGAGGGATATATGCTGGTTTGCCGAGCATCTTTCTCAGGATCATTATTGCAGCATCCTTATCGAGCGGATTGTTGTTGTTCCCGCATTTTGGAGACTGGATACAGGATGGACATCCATCATAACAGGGACAGCTCTCTATGGATTTCAGTGTGACCTCAAGCATCTCAGAAATCCTTCCATAACCACTTTCAGCATAGCCAACACCGCCGGGATGTCCGTCATATACAAAAATACCGCTGTTTCCTGAGATATCAGGATGTGATGGTGTTGAAACACCGCCAACATCATTTCTGTCAGCTAACAGATGCAACGGGTACATTGCGATAATAGCGTGCTCGATTGCATGAATTCCTCCGGCAAGGTCGCATTCATGCTCATTTACAAGTTCGGTAAAAGAATATGGAAGTTCAAGCCATATGGCTTCTGTCTCAAGACTGAACTGTGGCATATCCAGCGAATGCTGACCAAGTTCAGTATCTGACCTTTGCTGGATCTTTCTGTAACCTGTTACCTGTTGTGTGACATCAACATCACCAAAACCAACTTTTACTTCAGGACATGTGGACAGGTCTTTTGTTTCAACAACTTCCCTGACAACAATATCCGAATCGACCATGGCTCTGGTATAGTAACCATCACTTGCCTGTTCCACATGAATCTCTTTTTTATCGTGGTCAAGTTTTGTGACACAATAGGGTTTGCCCTTGTTGATGTAGACTGCACCTTCAAAAGCTTCCCTGTACGCTCTTAGCCTTTCGATGTCTTTTTCAAGTGGTTTTCCGGTAGTTTTATCGATTATGGTATAACTATCATTTTCAATATTCCTTATTGATATTTTCATGTGTGGTGCCGGGTCACGTGAACGCTTCTCGAATTCTCCTTCCAGAAGTCCTTCTTCTTCAAGAACCTGAACAATGGTATCAAATTCCGGTCCGAAATGCTCTTTGTCTTCTGGTTTTAGTGGCAGTTCTCTTGCTGCACAGAGCAGATGACCTGCCTGAATATAGCGGTTTGAAACATTTATGACAGCTTCCTCACAATCCCGCCTGAAAAAGTCGTCCGGATTTCTCATGTAATACTGGTCAAGAGCATTGGAATCTGCTACCAGTGTTACTATGCTTTCCCTGCCTCCACGTCCTGCCCTTCCTGCCTGCTGCCTGGCACTCATAATAGTTCCGGGAAAACCATCCATTATACAGGCATCCAGCCCGCCGATGTCAATTCCAAGTTCAAGGGCGTTGGTTGAGATCACTCCTTCGATTTCACCGGAAGCAAGTCCTTTTTCGATATCCTCACGTTCATTGCCATGATAGCCCCCACGATAGGGGCTGATAGTTTTATCAACTCCTCTCTCTGCAAGTGTATTTCTGGCCTGTACGTACATTCTTTCAACTTTCTGTCTGGACCTTGCAAAGACAATTGTCTGAAGGTCGCTCTGTACAAAGGTTGTAAAAAGGTCAACAGTTTCCCCGAAACTGGCTTTTCTCTGGGTGAAGTTCCGTGAATTTGAGTAGAGAGGCGGGTTCCAGAATATGAATTTCTGTGCACCCTGGCCCGAACTGTCGTTGTCGATAAGCGTCATTTTCCTGCCAGTCAGGGTGGAGCTGTGTTCTACCGGATTTCCAATTGTAGCTGTACAGCAGATGTAAAGAGGATTGGCACCATAGTTCTCACATATGCGGTTAAGTCTTCTCAGGAGGTTTGCCATATGACTTCCCATGACACCACTGTATGAATGGCTTTCATCAATGATGATATAATTAAGATTGGAAAGAAACTGCCTCCATTGCTGTTTCCATTGCAGGAAGCTCAGGTGTAGCATTTCCGGGTTTGTGAATATTATTTTTGTGTTTCCATGCTTCACAGCATCTTTTTCAGCTTTGCTCATTGAACCTACAAAACGATCAATTTTGATATTCAAAGTCATTGTCTGGCTCAGTTCCCTGAAAGTATCAAGCTGATCGTTCACAAGAGCGTTCAGGGGTGATATGTATAGTGCAGTTGCGTGTGGTTCCTGCAACATGCTTTCAAAAACAGGGAGCATATAGCATAATGATTTTCCGCTTGCAGTACTGGTGGAAAGGACAATATTCTCCCGATTTCTTGTCCTCTCAACAGCTTCTGCCTGATGTTCGTATAACTGCTGAATTCCTTTTTGATTCAAAGCATATCTTATTAATGGATTCATTTCCAGCTCTTTGTAAGATGCATCTCTGGCGGGGACATCTTCTATGTGTGTAATTTGTCCCTCATACCTTCTTGATGATTTTATTTTTTCTATCAGCCGGGAAATATCCATTTTTAGCTTGCTCCGCGCTTTGTTAAGGAGTTCATCCTTTAATATATTACACCTGAATCTATTTCTATCCCGGAAAATGTATGAATTTTACTGGAAATAAGTATTCTGTTTATCCTGAAGCGCCCAATTCCATGCAAAAATACTTTTAAAAGCAAAAAACCTCTTATTATTGTTTTTCAGGGACTCATAATCTTCTTATAATAAGATACAATTTCAAGTATGGTCGTGGATTGATGATATAAGTTTATATTTAAAATCTCGAAACGATAAATTCCTGTATAATTTAAGTTAACTATAGATTAAGTGATGATTGAAATGGTTCCAAAAAAATGCTTTTTGACAAAAGGTGTGGGTGTTCATAAGGATAAACTGGCATCTTTTGAACTGGCACTGCGCGAGGCGCTTATTCAGAAATATAATCTTGTTACCGTTTCCAGCATACTTCCTCCGAATTGTAGATTAGTATCTCGTGAAGAAGGGATTAAAAATCTTCCTGCGGGTGAGATCGTACATTGTGTTCTTGCACGTAATGAAACAAATGAACCATGCAGGCTTATAGCAGCGGCAGTTGGCACTGCAGTTCCTGTAAATGAAAATAATTATGGTTACATCTCCGAGCATCATTCTTTCGGTGAGGATGAAGAAACAGCCGGAGAATATGCCGAAGATATTGCAGCAACAATGCTTGCAACAACTCTTGGAATCGAATTCGATTCAAATAGTGCATGGCATGAAAGGGAACAGGTCTACAAGGCAAGTGGCCATATTATAGACACTACGCACTATTGCCAGACCGCATATGGCGACAAGGATGGTAAATGGACAACTGTTATCGCTGCCATGGTATTTATTGAGTGAAAGGATTCACCTTTTACTACATTTTACTATGATTGTTCCCCACTCTCTCTTTTTGTTTGCAGTTACAAGATGGTCTGAGTCTCATCATTGGAATACATCTCAAGTTTTTCATCGATATTCTGTCCTATTATAAATACATTATAAAGACGGCTTTACGCATGATTTATGCATCTTCAAAGCCTTTGAAACCCTCTGTTCAGCTGTTTTTCAAATCCGTTTTTGTATCATTTTCCATCCTATAGAATTGTTAATATTTTTTCATTTCTACAGATATTATTTCTTTAAAAATATGATATCAAGAAACGTTGCATATCGAAAAACTTAAGTAATTTATGGTTTATCCGTAGACGTCTATAGAATATATAGATTAGTAGTAGTGATCGGAGACGTAACATGAAGAAATTTTTAAGCATACTTATGGTTTTCCTGATGATCGGACTTGTAGCCGTATCAGGATGTGCAGACACAACAGAAGATACAGCAACAGATTCAGAGGACGTTGCAGAGAATGTCACTGAAGATGCAGAACATGCAGCAGAGAACGTTACTGAAGATGTCGCAGATGTCGCAGAGAATGTCACTGAAGATGTAGAAATGGCGGCAGAGAACGTCACTGAAGATGTAGAAATGGTGGCAGAGAACGTTACTGAAGAAACAGCTGCAAACGACACCGCAACTGAATAATATATTTTATTTTGATCATACCTGGCATGGAACTGATATATCAGAAATGCCAGGATAGATGATCATTTTCAAAAAGATCTTTGTCTTTTTGTATGGTCATTTCGTTGTAATTGTCACCTTTATCGCAGGGCCGATATAATTACTTATTTTCTCTCGGCAAGTTCTTTGATGCCTTTCTCATCCAGCCTGTACAGAAGCCACTCTTTTTGGTGTTCACCACCCATGTGTTCATAGAATTTTCTGGCAGGGTTCCAGTCAAGTACGCTCCATTCCAGTCTTCCACAGTTCCTTTCTTTTGCTATTTTACCACAATGCGCCATGAGTTTTTTGCCTACACCTTTGCCACGGTATTCGGGATAGACGAATATGTCCTCAATGTAAAGTCCCGGTCTTCCTACAAATGTAGAGTAATTATGGAAGAATACAATAAATCCGACAGCTTTGCCGTCAATCTCTGCAACAATTGCTTCTGCATATTTGTCCTTTCCAAACATTCCTTCTTTGAGACTCTCTTCAGTTGCAAGCACATGGTCACTCAGTCCTTCAAATTCAGCCAGTGCTTTTACAAGTTTCATAATAAGGGGGACATCTTCTATCGTTGTTGCTCTCACAGTTACAGAAGTTGTGTTTTCAGGTTGCATGCTCATATTTCCTTTCTGTTTGTTTTTAGCAATGAAATTTTAAGTCCGGGAAGCGTTAACTTCTCATTCTATCAGGTTACTAGTATTTTTATTAAACCGGTGAAGCGATGATCATTGTAAAAAGTCATGAAAACATTGGGGATTATAAATAATATGCATGTTGCAAAAACAGTGGTAATCAGCCTTATCATTTTTGTGCTGGTTACAATACTGGTAACCCAGGCATTGCAGGACAGGATTTTTTCTCACTGTTCGTAGGAATTCCGTCCGGTATCGTTGCTTTCGTACTGAGTTTTGTATATATGTACAGGCAAAAGAGTGAATAATCAATAACATGTAGGGAACATTATGCCATTACTGACAATACTATCATGCAAGATCCTTCAGGATGAGATCGTGCACATACTTGAAAATGACAATTCTGTAGATGAGATTCTCGTAGTTGGTAACGGTCAGGAAGAAGACTTTATCCTCAAACTCAAAAAAGCAGATCTGGAATTTTGTTTACTGTCACCTGCAAAACTCCGTTCTGATACTGAAAAGTACAGGAACGATCCTGAAAAGTACACAGTAATGATCTATATAGTTGAACTCGCATTGCATGAGTTTCCCAAGATCCTCAAAACTGAGATCTACAAGCTGATAGATGAACTTAGTACATGTTCAAATGGCATCCTGATGTTCTACGGTTTATGTGGGAATGTATTTGACAAGATAGAGTCTGATTATGCTCATCTTGAAGGATCATGTCCTGTCAGGATACTGAGGGACAATGTACGTACTGTGGATGATTGTGTCGGTGCAACTCTTGGAGGTTGTCAGGAGTATCTGACGACGCTGAAAAAATTCAGTGAACATGGTACGTTCCTTTTCACACCAATGTTTGCTCATGCATGGCGTGAGATTATGAGAGTTGATCCTGAGAAACCTGAAAAGACTATAAAGATGCTTAAGAAGGTCAACGAAGTGACAGGATACAAGCGGGTTGCAAAGATTCAGACAGGACTCACATATACTGAGAATTTCGATGAAAAAGTGGATGAGTTCGCAGAGATATTTGATTTCGAGGTCCTTGAGATTGAAGGTGGACAGAGTCTTTTTGAGAAATGTTATTCAGATATTAAAGAAGAGCTTCTTGGAAAATCCTCTTGATAGAAACATTTATGGCTCATGACATCTCACCCTTTCATAGGTGATAGGATGTTATCAAAAGGGGAATTACCTGGCGATGGGACGTTATCACAAGAGAATTTACTACGTGATGGGGTCTTATTAAAAGAGGAATTACTCAGCAAAGGTTATGAAAAAGCGACTTTTGCAGCAGGTTGTTTCTGGGGTGTTGAGGCAGTATTCAGAAAAGTGCAAGGCGTTGATTTTACACAGGTAGGTTATACAGGTGGAAACAAGGAAAATCCTACCTATAAGGAAGTCTGCATGGGCAATACAGGGCATGCAGAGGCTGTGGAGCTACTCTTTGATCCTTCAATAGTTTCATATGATAAATTACTGGAGCTTTTCTGGGAACTGCACGACCCTACAAGTCTTAATAAACAGGGCCCGGATGTAGGGACTCAGTATCGTTCTGCTATATTCTATCATAATGAAGAGCAGAAGAACAAAGCTATGTCTTCTAAAAAAGAACTCGAACTATCACATCGTTTTAAAAAGCCCATAGTAACACAGATAATGCCTGCAGGTCCGTTCTACAGGGCAGAGGAATATCATCAGCAGTATTTTGAAAAGACCGGTACTGAAGGTGGCTGCATACTTAAATATTGAATTCAGCCTGGTATTTGTATGCATCATAAATGAAAACAGTACCCAAAAGTCTATTTATTTGAATGATTATTTTAGAGTGGTGAGGATATGCAGGAATTTACACTTGAAGAGGTAGCCAGGTACAATGGTATCGATAATGAGAAAGTTTATGTTGTTTATGCAGGCCAGGTCTATGATGTAAGTGCCAGTGAGTTCTGGGAAACAGGAGAACACATGGGCTTACATGAAGCAGGAACCGATTTAACCGAGTCCCTGGATATGGAAGCTCCACATGAAGTAGATGCATTGGACAGTTTTCCGGTTGTTGGAAAGATCAAAGAGTGATTATAAGTCGCTTTCTAGTTTATTCTTGAGAGCTGCTATAATAGGTAATTCAAATATGAATGATGAACCTGCATCAGGTTCACTTTCAACTCTAATGGAACCTTTCTATTTGAAGGTATTTTTAACAAAACTTAATAATATATCCGATATATATCCATACATATATGAGAAATTTAGGGTAGATATCTAAATATTTACTTGTCATTTTTGCAAGATACTATGTCTCTGGAGCTATCTTTATAAAAGATGCTTGTTTATAGGAGGCAGCATAACAGGTGATGTTTTGGTACGAGTACTTGCAACAGGAACATTCGATCTGCTTCATCCGGGACATATCCATTATCTGAGCGAAGCAAAAAAACTTGGTGACGAACTTTACGTTATTGTCGCCAGAGAGTCCATGATAAGACACAAACCAAGACCAATAATAACAGATGAGCAGAGATTGGAAATGGTCAGCTCTCTGAAAATAGTAGATAATGCTCTTCTTGGTAGCGAGTCTGATATTTTTGATCCTATAATGCAGATAATGCCTGATATAATTGCACTTGGATATGACCAGGGTTTTGATGCATCTCAGCTTGAGAATGATCTGCATTCCAGAGGCTTTGATTGCAAGGTTGTCAGAATAGACAGTTCACTTGAGTGTTCTTTGTGTGGTAGTGCAAAAATCGTAAAAAAAGTGCTTGAAAGATATCAGGAATAATCTGTAAAATCCTGAATAAACTAAAAATAATGTGGATAAAAAGGAATCAGACAAGTGCTGCCTTGATCCTTTCCAGTCCTTCCTGTATTCTCTCAATTGATGTGGCGTAGGAAATTCTGATGAAGTTCTTCCCGCTTTCTCCAAATGCTGATCCCGGAGTAACTGCTACGTGTGCATCCAGCAGGAGTTTTTCAGCAACGGTATCTCCATCTGCGTACTCACTGACATCTGCAAATGCATAGAATGCACCGCCTGGTTTCTGGCATTTGATTCCAATTGCATTCAGGCCGTCTACAAGAATATCTCTTCTCATTTTGAACCTTTCAACCATTTCAGCTACAGGGTCCTGTGGCCCTTCAAGTGCTGCAATACCTCCATATTGCACAAAAGTGGTTGCACTGCTGACTGAATGTGACTGTATCTTCATAATCGGTTTAATGATGTCCGGTCTTGCATGAACATAACCAAGTCTCCAGCCTGTCATTGCGTAGGCTTTTGAGAATCCGTTAACAGTGATGGTCCTGTCCTGCATTCCTTCAAATGAACCAATACTGACGTGTTCCTGGTCATAGATTATCTTCTCATAGATCTCATCTGAAAGTACAAGGATGTCATTGTCAATGGCAACATCAGCTATATTTTTAAGTGTCTGTTTATCATAAACAGCACCAGTTGGGTTTCCAGGGCTATTGACAACAATGAGCTTTGTTTTCTCATTTATGTATTCTTCAAGATCAACTGGCTTAAATCCATTTTCAGGATCAGTTGGAACCCATGTTGTGTTTGCACCTGCAAATTTTATGGCGGGGTCGTATGAAACCCATGCAGGATCAAAGAGTATTGCCTCATCATTATCGTCAAGAACTGACATCATGATTTCAAAAATAGCCTGCTTTGCACCAGGTGTGACAACTATTTCAGAAGCCTTTGCATCCAGTTTATTCTCTGTGCAAAGCTTATTAGCAATAGCTTTTTTCAAGTCAGGAATTCCTGCTCCCGGTGAATAGTGTGTCTCCCCCCTGTACATCGCATCTGCTGCTGCATCACAAATATGTTTAGGAGTATCAAAATCAGGTTCACCTAATGTGAAACTTATAACATCGATACCATCCTCTTTCATTTTGTTGGCAGCATTTGCAGCTTTCATCGTTGCTGACTCTTCCACCCTCTTTAATCTTGATGATGCCATGCAATTAACACAACCATTTTTCAGTTTGCACTTTGAAATTTTAGTTAATAATTTTGTAGTTTAATACTTACAAGCGCTGTACCAGCTTGACAGCAGCTTCAACAGCACGCTTTCCGTAATCCACACGCTCGTGTGCTTCCATTCTGGTCATTCCCGGACCTGCAATTCCCAGTGTTACAGGCTTGTTATATTCCAGTGAGAGATCGGTGATCTTTCTTGCTGCATGCTGCACAACGATCTCATCGTGCTGTGTTGCACCTTCGATAACAATTCCCATGGTGGCAACAGCATCGATGTCATCACGTTCGCAGAGTTTCTTGATAGCCAGTGGCATGTCATATACTCCCGGAACCAGGATCTTTTCTACAACCTCTGCACCGAGGAACTTAGCATGCTCTTCACCAAGCATTTCCATCTGGAATGTAAGATCCCTGTTAAATTCAGCTATTACAAATCCCAATTTTATGGTCATAATAATCACTTAAAGTTTAGATTTGAATTAATTATAATCTTCTGTTGATTTCTGTCCGGTTATTACATCCTTGCAGGGCCAACATCTTCAAAGCCCTGTCTCTGACCGGTGCCTGCTTCCTTAATCATTTTCTCAGGTCTGCTCAGCATTTTAACAACATTGAGTGCATGTTCCCTTGACCTCTGGTCCATGAGGAACACAAGTTCATTTTCGTCCCTTGCTTCATCCTCATGGACAAAGACCTCTATGATATGGGTGTTTGTCATAAGCTGTGCCTGGATTATTCCGGTGGATGCTTCGTGGGCACAGATCTTATCCTGTTCTTTGCTGCCAGGCATGCCAAGAGCCATGACTATCTCGCATCCCTCTTCCTCTATGAGCTTTTTAGCAGCAACCGGAAGATCCTTGACACCAGGAACAGTCCTGCGTATAATCTTTGCAGACATATTCTGCTGTATCTCATCTATGGCTGCTTTTCCCATATTGAAGCGTGCAAATGTAGTGTCAACGACTCCTATTGTTGGCATGTTTTACCTTTATTATTGTTCTAAGGATGTTTAAAGAAGTGAGTCCAGCACTTCGCTGGCAGCCTCTACTCCCGCTCCGAGTCCGGATATGACTCCTCTCTTCTTAAGGACGACTTCAAGCTCCTGTATTGTCAGCATGATGTCCTTTGGCTGGACATTACCCATGCTTCCGATCCTGAAGATTTTGCCACTAAGGCGGTCCTGTCCGCCAGCGATGGTGATTCCCCTCGCAAGCATATCTTTCTTGATGTCATTGCCTGTGACTCCCTCAGGAGCTTTCATGGCTGAAACAGTGTTAGAATACTGGCTGAATTCATCGAGCTGTGGAAGCATCTCAATGCCCATTGCAGCAACAGCTGCCCTTACAGCTTCAGCACATGTTGCATGACGGTTGATCCTTGCTGGCATGCCTTCTTCCTTTACGATATGCAATGCCTCCTGAAGTCCGAAGAACAGAGGGACTGCAGGTGTGTAAGGTGTCTGTGACTTGTCACCGCTCTTCTTGTATGCCTTAAGGTCTAAGTAATATGGAAGTTCGCCTTTCTCGTCCATTGCTTCAAAAGCACGCTCACTGACAGATACCATTGAAAGTCCTGGTGGTGCTGCAAGGCATTTCTGTGAACCTACAATTGCAATGTCAACTCCCCATTCGTCGACCTTTACGTCATCGCCACCAAGGGTTGTGACACCGTCCATGATAAAGAGTGCATCATGCTTCTTTGCGAGTTTTCCAATTTCTTTTGCAGGGTTCTGTATACCTGCTGAGGTCTCGTTGTGAACAAGTGTGACGGCCTTTGCACCTTCTTCGAGTTTCTTCTCTACTTCTGCAAGGTCAAATGAGTAACCCCATTCATTTTCCAGTGGGTTTACTTTTCCATACCTGTCTGCTATTTTCTTGAATCTCTCTCCGAACTTTCCGTTCTCAAGAGTTACCACCACGTCATCTTTTCCCACTGTGCAGCCCACAGCAGCTTCCATACCGGCACTGCCTGAACCGCTTATAATAAAAATATCATTCTTTGTCTGAAAAACATCTGCCAGAATCTCACAGCAGTCATCATACATTGCTGAGAACTCTGCTCCCCTGTGGTTTATCATAGGTTTTGACATTGCCCTGAGAACGCGAGGTGCGACCGGAACCGGTCCTGGCATCATAAGAAGTGTATCTTCAAGATCCATTTTAATCTCCTGATAGTGTTAGTGTAATTGAAATCTGAAACTTTTGTTTGCCTTATGGCGTGTTGTCCATGTGGCAACTTGTGCCTGATATGCAAGCCTATTATATAAACCTATTATGGACTCCCAGTTCAATTTCTGATTCCTAAAAGGATATGCATATTTCAGTCAATTTCCATTCAGCAAATAACATCATAGAATCTTTGAATTTATAAGAAACATTCGCTTTACAAACAATTTAGCAGGATGAGCTAAATGAGGAGAATTAGAATTTTTTAGAATGATTTCTCGAATTCTTCTATTGTTTCTGTAATGAGTTTTATGGCAGGATTGTATTTGTTGAATCTTCTTTCTTTTTCTTCAGGCTTCATAAAGTCAAGTCTTGACGGAAGAGTATTATGTTCCAGATCGGCTTTTTTGATGTACAGAGGAATACCATTACACTCAGGAGCATGTGCAATAATGTTATTGATGTAGTCCATATATGGTACGTCTGGGAGGTGGGTTAAGAGCCGGAGACTTGTTTCAATATCATGCAGGGATTCTTCCGGAAGGTCGAGATGGGCTTCATTCATAAGTTTTTCAATTGACCAGGGAGTATCTTCTGCAATATCATGCCAGAGAGCTGTGATTCTTGCACATTCCATCCATGAGGAACCTGGTCCTGCTGTATGAGGATAATTGCCTTCGTTCTCAAGTCTGATCATGACAGCGATTGGATGTAGGATGTAGGGATTACCAGCGTTGTCAAGTTGGTTTTTATGGGCTTTCATCATGATCTCTAAAGCGATTTGAATGTTATTTGAATTTTCCATAAGGTTCACACCTGCTTGAATTAATTATGGAAGGATACATAGTGTTAGTGGTATGTATTTTCTCATTTTTCTTCTGGTTCTTCTTAGTACATCTGCAGAATTATTTGTATAACTGTAATGATCTAAAATACTAATATTCTGCACAGCAGCATGGGAATGTGTTGCCTTTGGGGTATGGTTACTTTATTTTTATCTTAATAGTTGTTTTTGTGGAAATGAAAATGGGTAAAGTTTGTATCACTCACATTAAAATGATTTCTACAGAGCCAAATAATGACTAAAAATCTTTTGCGAGAACACTAATATCTACGATATATCATTTTTACCAGCTGTTCTTCTCTGCTTGCATTGCCGTATATGTAAAGTGCGATCAAGAGTAACCATATATCAATGAACAGACCTAAAATGCCTATAAGCACTGCAAATATCTTCCCGATTAAAACAGCTTTTTCAGTTGCTTTTACATAATCCATATGTATTGACAGAAAAGCACGTAGTATTCTTCCTCCATCCATTGGAAATGCCGGTACCAGATTAAAGATACCCAGAAAGAGATTTACATATCCGAGGATGAAAACGACCAGAAACAAAGAATTTCCGTCTTTGAGGGATACCGGATTTAATGTAGAACCTAAAAAGAGAAGCAATACACCCATCATTATACTTGAAACAGGTCCGGCAGCTACGATTGTAATTACCTTTAATGGCTCATGTACTTCCTGTTTCATAACAGCAGCTCCTCCCAATAAATGAAGTCTTATCTCCTTGATACTTCCTCCGAATCTCAGAGTGAAATAAGAGTGTGCAAGTTCATGTACCAGTACGGATACAAAGAGCAAAATTGCAGTCAGTAATGAAAGGGTATATTTTATTATTTCAGATTGAATGCCTGCAAATCCAAAGGGTTGTGTCTGTGAAGAAAAAAACCATGCGAATAAAGGCAGTACGATCAGGAATGAAATATCGATCTTGATGGGTATACCAATTATTTTTCCTATCCTGTAAGCTTTATTCATTTATTTCCCCTGCAATCTGTCCTTAAGCAGAATCATTCACTCAGCAATTTCAGGATATCATATTTGGTAACAACACCTGCAACATGTCCTTTTTCCAGCACAAGGACAGCAGGATGTTTTTCAAGCATGTAAGATGCGGTTTTGATATCAGTGCCCGGTGAGAGTGTTGGAAATGAATCCCCCATTATATCCCCTATCTTCATGTGCGAAACCTCTGAAGCTTTTTTGTCAGACATGGATCTGACGATCATGTTTTCTGATATACTGCCAACTGAAATTCCGTCCTGTATTACTGGTATCTGGGATATGTTGTATTTTTCCATGATACTGACAGCTTTATCTATACTCTCGTTAGGGTCTACGGAAATAAGTTCTCTGTTCATGATATCCCTGAGATAAATATCCTCTTTTTCGATATCATTGAAAACATCAATGATCTTCCTGAGAGTTGATAACCTGGGATCTACATCTCCTGCTTCGATTCTTGCAATAAGTGGCTGGCTGACACCTGCGCGTTTTGCAAGGTCACTTTGTGTCAGGCCGAGATCGATCCTCTTCTGCTTAAGTTCATCTGGGGACGGTAATTGCATAGTTATTACTCATGGTAATTATAATATATAAAATCAATTCAGGAAACAGTTATGTGTAAAAAAATAAATTAAAATGTTACCGTCAAAGAATAGAATAACAAAAATAAAATATATTAGAATAAGGAATAAGTGGGGGAATGATTATTCTTCCATTCCCATAGTCATTTCAAAAGTCTCACCGTTCTCATCTGTCACGGTCATCTTACCGTCCATGAATTTCATTTCAGAAAGAACATTACCGTCCTCATCGTAATAGGTCATGATGAAGCTTTCGTCATCCTCATTAATCGGAGTATACATCTCCATTCTGGATACTTGTTCATCTTCAGCATTTATTTCAGCAACCATGTAGCACATTTCGATTCCGTCAATGACTTCAGTGCCAATAACTTCCATCACCATGCTTTCTCCTGTGTTGGGATTGCTCATTGTAACCGTTGAACCTACAGGACAGACTTCATCTTCTGAGCCTTCGGTGTAGGTAATATCTACATTATTACCTTCGTCATCCTGAATGGTAATTGTCTCTTCTTTATCGCTACATCCAGATACTGCAAGGGATAGTACCAACAATATAATGAATATTAGAAATTTACTATTCATAATAAGCCACCTCTTTCATAGAAGGTAGCTAAGTGTCATAATTTAAATGTATCGATTGATCATTATATTTGTTAGTATGTTTTTAGTTATAAAGTGTGAACAGGCCAACTACATATCCAATGTATACTCCAAGAATTACTCCGCCTTCCCATTTTTCCAGTTTCTTTCCTGTGATGCCGAAGATTATAAGAATTACCATTAATGCGATCATAAAAGGAAAATCATAATTCAGCGATTGAGGTAATATTGTCAGTGGTCTTATCTGTGAGGATGCTCCAAGGATCAGTGCAATATCCATTGTATTTGCACCAAGTATGTTTCCTATGGATATGTCCTGATGTCCTTTTAAGGTGGCTGAGACCGCTGTGATGAGTTCCGGTAGTGATGTTCCAAGTGCAACAAGCGTGAGGGCTATTATCATCTCAGGAACACCGAGCCATTCTGCAATGGTTATACCTGCATCAACCAGTATTCGGCTACCTATTACTACAAGTAATGCACCTGCAATAAAAAGAAGTATATCTTTCTTTAACTGGCTTAAAGGTACTTTTTCCCTGAGTTCCTCATTTCCGTCAAAAACAGCACGCTGAAGGCGGTAATTATAGTACAGGAATCCTATGAACACAAGTAACAGCAGTATTCCGTCAAATGAGCTTACCACTCCATCGTATGAAACAGCAAACAGCAGCAAAGCAGAACCAAGCATGAATCCTCCTTTGCGTGTGAAACCATTAAGTTCCACAGGTATTGCTTTGATAACAATTACTGCACCAAGCACAAGTCCGATGTTACATATTGCAGAACCAACTGCGTTTCCTACTGTCATTTCAACATGGTTAAGATAGGCTGCCATAGCTGAAACCGTAAATTCCGGTGCAGTGGTTGCAAAGCTGACAATGGTGGCTCCTATTATGATTTTTGGGATGCCGCTTTTCTCGGAAATAATTACGGCAGACTCCACAAACCAGTCTGCTCCTTTTGTGATCATAATAAGGCTTACAAGCAGTAATGCAACGGTTTCAAGCATGAGGCTCTCTATATATGTCCATGTAATTTAAACATGAGTGAAAAACTGAAAAACAATAGAAAAAATAGTAAATAGTAAATTTCACTAGAATTTCACTATCATTTACTTCAGATTTGTTTTACTCCAGTCCAAGTATAGTGACTGCTGCAACGATCATTATGCCCAGTCCGACCATGCGCACTGAATGTTTGATCATACTCTGCTTTGCAAGTTTACCTGAATATACTCCAAGTATTGAAAGGACTGCTATACTCATTACGACTGCTATCTCAAGTGCGTATTCGTCCAGAAGCAGGAATGGGAGTATCGGGACCAATGAGCCACAGAAACTTGCTCCGCCGTGAAATATGGAGTCGCTCCATATTTTCTTTTTAGCTTCTTCCTCTATCTTTGTCCTGTTTAGGCTTCTTAGTAGTGGTTTTTCCAGTTCTGCCAGTTTGCCGAACTCAACGGCACTTTCAGCAAGATACGATCCTACTCCGTTTGTAAGTGCCAGGGCAACTGCTCCTCCAAGTGCGGCATTAATGACAATTGCCGGGTCATTTGCCACATGTGATGTACCTATAACAACACCCAGAATAGCCAGTATGCCATCGATGCTGCCAAGTATAATATAACGTCCGTGTTCGGTTTTTAATTTGAAACGTTTAAATTTTGGAATACTTTTGTAGTTCATAATTATCTAAAATCCTGATTAGGTTATAGATACACACAAAGGTTTTTTTCTTTTTCGGATATTAAACAAGGTTAAGCTTATAGCAGATGATAAAAATACACACCCGACAACTCACACAGGAATGGTCCGATGAAAGTTCACCCAAGATGTTCATATTGCCTGCTTTCCAGGGTTCACCAGGAAGCAGAACTGTCAACTGATGACGAAGAGCTGATACAAAAAGCAATTCTTGGAGGAATAGATGTGCTTAATTCACTCTATGAACCTGGAATGCCTGCGGCAGAACTGTCGACCCCAATGCACAGGAAAGCCTATGAGATCCTGGATGACAACGATCCTTATAAAAGCATGAAAGAGCTCAGCAGCAAAACTGCATCCCGCTTCATGCCGGTGATACGTTCCCATGTTTTTAACGGTGATGGGGATGATGTTGCAACATTCAAGCGTGCGGTGCTTGCGGCCGTCATAGGTAACTATTTTGATTACGGTGTAATGGGTCTTGAAGTTCCGATCGATGTTTTTGATGAAACATTTAAGGAACATTTCCAGAGGGGTCTGGACATCGATGACACCGAAAAAATGCTGGACAAACTCAGCAATGTTGTCTATCTTGCAGATAACTGCGGTGAAATACTTATTGATACTCTTGTCTTTGAGATCATCAAAAAGATGGGAGGAAATATCACCCTTGTCGTAAGGGGTGCGCCAATACTGAACGATGTGACCATGGAAGAGATCGAAGAGTTCGGAATTGCTGATAAAGTTGACCGCGTTCTGACAACCGGATCCAATGCCATCGGTGTTCGCTTGCAGGAGGCTCCTGCGGAGCTTAAGGATGCATTTGATAATGCCTCACTTATCATCAGCAAGGGAATGGCAAACTATGAGACCATGTCAGAAGAGAATTATAGACCAATAGCATATTTACTAAAGGTGAAGTGTGACCCTGTGGGAGAAGATATCGGGGCTCCAAAGGGCTGTTCAGTAGCCCGTCTATTTGAGTGAACAGTAAAGAGGGAAAAAGTATGTGTGAGCTAAAGGTCATCCTTGTTGATGGTGATAACCGTGAGACAGTAATGGAATCTGTCACAAGACTTGTCGTTGACGGGGATTCAGTTACAGTTTATGGTATATTCGGAGAGAGCGAGACTGTAAAAGGGTCTGTAAAAGAGATCAACTTTGGAACAGGTGAAGCTATACTTCACAAATGATTTTAATAGATATAAAAGACATTATACCTTTTAAAGTGGATTTCAGATTTCATTCACAATTATTGAGTTACTAATATTCGAATTAAGGACGAAAAGATAGGAAGGAACTAATATGTCAAAAGTAAAAGTTGCAATAAATGGATATGGTACAATTGGTAAACGTGTTGCTGATGCTGTTACCATGCAGGACGACATGGAAATAATAGGTATTGCAAAGACAAGACCAAATTATGAGGCTTTCGTTGCTCACGACAAGGGTTACAATGTCTACACCTTAGCTGACAGGGTAGATGATATGAAGAGTGCAGGAATCCCTGCTGCAGGTTCAATCGATGACATGATAGCAGAGGCAGATGTCGTTGTTGACTGTACCCCCGGAGGGATTGGTGAAAAGAACAAGGCACTTTACGAGAAAGCTGGTGTAAAGGCAATCTGGCAGGGCGGCGAAAAGCACGAGCTTGCAGGCTGCTCATTCAATGCAGAAGCAAATTACGAAGAAGCACTTGGCAGGGACTTCGTTAGGGTTGTATCCTGTAACACTACAGGTCTGTGCAGAGTTATCTATCCACTTGATCAGGAATATGGTGTAAAGAAGGTAAGAGTAACACTCATGAGAAGGTCTGCAGATCCAAATGATGTAAAGAACGGTCCGATCAATGCTATTGTTCCAAATCCTATCAAGCTCCCTTCACACCACGGTCCTGATGTAAAGTCTGTAATCCCACACATCAACATTGCATCAACCGCTGTAAAGCTGCCAACAACACTTATGCACCTGCACACCCTGAACATCGAGATGGAAAAGGACTGCAGTACTGAAGATGTAAAGGCATTGTTTGCAAAGCAGCCACGTATAAGAATGATCGGTCAGGGTATTGGTTCCACTGCCGAGATCATGGAACTTGGAAAGGATATGGGACGTCCAAGAGGCGATATGTGGGAGAACTGCGTATGGGAAGATTCCGTCACAATGTATGAGGGAGAACTCTATTTCTTCCA
This sequence comes from Methanolobus sediminis, assembly GCF_031312595.1. Classification (NCBI taxonomy): domain Archaea; kingdom Methanobacteriati; phylum Methanobacteriota; class Methanomicrobia; order Methanosarcinales; family Methanosarcinaceae; genus Methanolobus; species Methanolobus sediminis. The sequence goes on from NZ_CP133592.1 coordinate 2,405,123, forward strand.
GGCAATCCACCAGGAGTCTGACGTAATCCCTGAGAATGTCGATGCAATCCGTGCAATGACAGAGCTTGAGAAAGACGGCGCAAAGTCCATAGCAAAGACCAACAAGGCAATGGGACTTTAATTTAAGTCTTACTAAACTTTAGTTAGATGTTTACATGCACGTGAACAATGAATTCCTGGAACTGAGTGAAAGGATAGCAAAAGCAGTGCATGTCTCCATCAAGGATATTGTCGGCACAGCTGAGGCCGGCAAAACCCTTTATACCGGTGCCGATGGCACACCTACGAAACTCATAGATGACGTTTCGGAAAAAGCTATTTTTGAAATTCTGGGAAAGGAAGGCAGTCCTTTCAGAATTATCAGTGAAGAGGCCGGAGAAAAGATTATAGGCAATTCTCCTGCGATTCCTGATCTGACAATTATAATCGATCCGATAGACGGCACATATAATGCTGTACAGGGAATTCCATTTTATAGCGTTTCACTTGCCATAACATCAACTGACCTTAACGATATAATATTCGGATATGTTCAGAACCTTGCCAACGGGGATACGTTTTATGCGGAAAATGGTAAAGGAGCTTATTTTAATGGTGCAAAACTGAAAACATCTGGTAATTCGGATATTCATAAATTCTGCATCAGTGTTTATGGTTACAGACGCAACACTGTGGCTGCATCAGGAATTTCTGAGAATGTAAGAAGGATCAGGTCATTTGGAAGTGTGGCTCTGGATCTATGTTATGTTGCAGCAGGAAAAATCGATGCATTTGTAGATGTCAGGGGTACAATGCGTATGACTGATATTGCAGCTGGCAAGCTCATTATTGAGGAAGCCGGTGGAATTGTTACTGATGGAGACGGTGACTCTTTAAAGTTAGAAAACCAATTATTAAGCAGGGTTTGTGTGATTGCATCCAACGGACTTGCACATGAGAGTATCTTAAAGCTTTCAACAGGGATAACAGATGAAGGTAAGTAAAATTGGTATTGTATCAAGATTCGATCAGCAGGCTGCTCTTGATATGGCCCGGAAGATATATGATGAGTTCAACTCAAAAGTGGAAATCTTCTTTTCACCGAAGACCGGACAACATCTGGGTATTACAGAGAATTGTCTTCCGGTAGACCAGATGCAGGCTGCTGGTGTAGAGCTCATCATTTCAGTAGGTGGGGACGGTACAGTGCTCCGCAATATTTCTAAGATGGATGATCCTATTCCGGTCCTTGGTATAAATATGGGCACACTTGGTTTTCTGGTGGATGTCCCTCCTGAAGATGCCATAAAGGATATTGCTGATGTTCTTAAAGGTTTTAGTTACACGGAACGTTCACGCCTTAGTGTTCATTTGAATGGTCAACGATTAAAGGATGCTACTAATGAGATTGTTCTTATCACTGCAAGACCTGCAAAGATACTCACTTTCAGGATCGCAGTTGATGATTCGGAAATAGAGGATATGAGGGCTGATGGTATTGTAGTTGCAACACCTACCGGTTCAACAGCATATGCAATGAGTGCAGGTGGACCAATTGTAGATCCGCGTGTGGATGCTTCGATCATTGTACCGATAGCTCCTTTCAAGCTTTCTGCAAGACCATGGATAGTGCCGGGCAACAGTACCATCAAAGTAGAAATGACCATACCTGAAAAGGAAGCTGCGCTTGTAATTGATGGGCAGCATTCTTACAACATGGTGGAGAATGATGTTGTTACTGTCACAAGAGCTGAAAATCCTGCAAGGTTTGTGAGCAGCTCTATTCACGGATTCTATGAAAAGGTGCAGAGCAAGTTATCATGAAGTTCAAGTTTGCGCAACCTTTCATATGATCCGATTTGAAATTGAAAATACATAAAATCAGCATAAAATTGCCTTCTAATTTCTAAATAAACATTGCTCTTGAACATTTGTGGGAAAACCTCAAATTATCTAAAAATACCTAACAGTTATATAATGGAACTGGAAATTGACCATCAATCAATGGAGTCAAAAGCATGTCAGAAAATAAAGATTACTCAAGAAACAAGCTTATGGATTATTTGAATTTGCCACCTCTTGATATTGAGATATGTGATGTGACACTCAGGGACGGTGAGCAGACACCGGGAGTGGTCTTTACAAGGGAGGAAAAGATCGCCCTTGCTACAAAGCTTGACTCTGTTGGCGTTGATATTATCGAAGCAGGTTTCCCTGTGGTATCTGTTGCCGAAAAAGATGTTGTGAAAGAGATAGCTAATATGGGACTTAATTCCAGAACATGCTGTCTTGCCAGGTCAAGAGTAAGTGATGTTGAAGTTGCTGTAGACTGTGATGTTGATTTTGTCAGTATATTCATTGCAATGTCAGACCTGCACCTGAAATACAAATATCATAAAAGTTGTGAGGAGATGTTCTCCGCTGCAATGGAGGCTGTCCAGTATGCAAAGGACCACGGTGTTGGTGTAAGATTTGCAGCAGAGGACGGTACCAGAACTGACGTTGAAGTTCTTAAAAAGGCATTCAAGGCTGCCGAGGAATACAAGGTAGACTATGTGAGCATTGCAGATACGATTGGTATACTGAACCCAAGCAGCACATACTATCTTGTAAGTGAGATCAAAAAGACTGTAAACACTCCAATCTGTATCCACTGCCACAATGATCTTGGAATGGCAACAGCAAATACTCTTGCTGCTGCAGAGGCAGGTGCCAAACAGCTTCATACAACTGTAAATTCGATTGGTGAGCGTGCCGGTAACGCCTCACTTGAAGAGGTTCTGGTTGCACTCAGGGTACAGTATGGAATTGACAGGTATGATACTACAAAACTGACCGAGCTATCACAAATGGTAAATGAATATTCTGGTATTAAACCTGCAGTTACCAAGGCAATCGTAGGTGAGCATGCATTTTCACATGAATCTGGTATTCATGTCTGTGCTATTCTTGAAGAACCACGTACCTATGAATTGTTCAGTCCTGAAATGGTGGGTGGAAAACGTCATCTTATCGTAGGCAAACACACAGGTATGAAAGCCCTGAAAGGTATTGTGGAAGAGATGGGTCATACGCTTTCAAATGAGGAACTTACTGTACTTCTTGACAGGATCAAGAACTGTACAGAAACCAAGCACGGAATTTCTCCTTCCAGACTGGAAGCTATGATAAATGAAACTAAAAATCAGTAAAAAGCATTAATAATCAATTAATGCTTCTTTTTTTCTGTGAGTTTTCTTGCCAACATCATTGTCGGTAGGATACTCAATATCGTCGTCATCTTCATCCTCAAAATGCGAATCGTCGTAATAGTTCATTTCATCATTTTCCAGTAAGATGACATAGTCAGCTGAGTTTCTAAGGGCAGTGGAAAATCCTGGTTCGACACCAAAAATGATGGTTTCTTTTCCATGTTCATTGGCTTTGTTCAGAAGCGGCTTGAAATCCGCGTCCCTAGTAACCAGTGCCATGGTGTCAATAGTTGGATTATAGACAAGTTCCATTCCTTCCACGGCAAGTCTGACATCCACATCACTTGAACATATGATCGGTTCGAATCCGTTGTTCTCGATGGCTTCTACAAGTTTATCAGATGCGTACTGGTTCAGGAATACTCTTCCTATCTTGACATTGCCATATTCCTTCAGTACATCCCTGATCTCTTCCAGGTTTACGTTGAACTCCTTGCGCAGCACGTTAGGACCGTCGACAAGAAGGCCAATACTTCGCCTTCCTGTTTCTTTTTTTGTGCTAAGGTATTTGACTATTGAATTAAGTCCTGTTTTAACATTGGCCATGATGCCTCACTATAATTATGAATAATTATGAATATATATCATTACCGGAAAGTTGTTTTCCGATAGTTTTTGATAATTTTGATAATATACTGGGCTAATATTGATAAATATTATAACTGTTAATAATTAGGATAACATCTAATAGAATATAATAATTACTGATATGCCTCTGTAATGGCACTATTTAATAGCTTACTAAAATGTTATCCGCTTTGTTGCAGCAAAAGGATTCAATGATCCATAATCTCTGCAAGATAATGCTTTTTAATACTTGATAGTGACCTGGTTTCATCACCAAGGATGAAGTAGTTTACAAACCTCCCACCAATTCTTTTCCTTGTGAAAAGAATTTCACCGCCATCTTTTATAAACATATCCATTACTTCTTCAAACCGGGCTTTTTCCATGTCAGAAAGTTCAATAAGACTTTCACCATCCAGAAGCCAGTTGTAAACTCGCAGCAGGTGTACTTCTCTCACACGTTTTAAGCCATCAGTTTCTTTAAAATCGTCTACATAGACAGACCTTTTAAGTTCAGGTGACCATCCAGCCAGTTTTTCCTGTATGTCAATAAACTGAATTGGTATTGCTTCGCCTTCTTCAGGCTTTGGGAAAAGTTTGACAAGGTGTGAGGCTGCAGCCACAGCGTTCACCTTCTGTATCTATAATTCATGTTATCGTAATTATATCGAATTTGTGCTCTTTTTATCCTGCTTCCCATGAGTACTCCCACAAGAGCTCCACTTAGATGGGCTGTATGGGCTACCATATCATTTGAACCGAGCAGGAAGAAATCTAAGAGTATGAACAGTATCAATGCATGTGTGATCTGCATTGGGATGAAGTATACATATACTCTGATATCCGGTGCTATAATTGCAAGGGCTGCGAATATTCCCATAATTGCTCCACTGGCTCCGACAACAGGCACATATTGTGTATTGCTTGAGAATGTTGTTATTGAATATGCTATAGCAGCTACTAAGCCCGCCGTGAAATAAACATATATGAATATTTTTTTGCCGGCTCTCCTTTCAAATTCAGGCCCGAAGAAGAATAACACAAGCATGTTGAATAAAAGATGGGTAAAACCTGAATGAACAAACATATGAGTTACTAAAGTCCACAGATGTTTCCCTTGAAATAGTAGGTTTGGAATTAACCACATTGATTCTTTATATCCAGGAATTATCTGAAGTATAAAAGAGAATATGCATAAATAAATAATAGCCATTGCCGGGCTGTTTTTCATGGAGTACTTTATGTTGTTTCCAACACCTTTGACTGCACTCTTGGCTGCATATTTTGCAGTGTCTTTTAAAGCGTCTTTGAATATATCATCCGTAGAATTTGTTCCGTATCCGGAATTTCCGCTACTAAAGTAGCCGTCCTTTTTCATCTGCTCCAGGCCATCACATGCATGCTGCTCCGGAAGCCTGTGTCTGGAACAAAACGTTTTCCCACAAAAACGGCATTTAAACGGAATAGCTTCTTCTTTGCCACATATCCAGCATTTTTTGTCCAAATAATTCACCATGATTTTAATGCTTCTTAAATGCTCTTTTATGGTAGAACGACATCAAATAAAACCGTTTCCTCAAAAACACGGTATCACATGGTATCGTATATCAAGAATAATCGTGACAGTTATCGGAACACTTATATGTTAAAATCGTGTATTGTTGTCACTTATTACTCATATGTACGTATATACCTTTTTGACCAGGCTTCTGATGTGAAACATTGGATAAATGGTCACAAATAATCATGATAGATTCAGGAAACTTTTTTATAGGGGATAGTGTTATTAGAACATCCTACACTACAGTTTCAAAAATATTACGAATTAGCAAATTAGTAATAATGCATAATAATCTAGTGTTTTTTCGTAGCACTTCAACATCTGCAAAAGGAGGACAAAACAAACATGAGCGACTTAGAAACTGGGCACTTTTCCATTGATGATTTGGAAAATGTTCAGATCACAATCGGCAAGATCGTAGGTGCCATTGAGAAAAAGGCAAAAGAAGAAGGAGTTGAGGTAGGTCCAACTCCAAAGCCTGGCATCTCCGGTCTGAGAGACTGGGACTACACACTTCTGTCCCGTTACCAGCCAGTTTACACACCAGTATGTGACCAGTGTTGTTACTGTACCTTTGGTAAATGTGATCTTACAGGTAACAAGGAAGGTGCCTGTGGTATCAATATGGAGGCCCATCAGGCACGTGAAACTCTTCTGAGGGTAATAACCGGTGCTGCAGCTCACTCTGGGCACGGACGTCACATACTTCACCACCTTATAGAGCTTTACGGTGAAGACAAACCAATAGATGTTGGACCTTCCAACCTGGTGGCACCAAATATTCAGCTCGTAACAGGCATAAAGCCGGAAACACTTGGTGATCTTGAAGAAGCAATGGATTATGTTGAAGAACAGATCAACCAGCTTCTAGCTACAATTCATGCAGGACAGGAAGGAGCAGCAATTGACTTTGAGTCAAAAGTCCTTCACGGCGGTATGCTTGACCACGTAGGTATGGAAGTATCTGACCTCGCTCAGGTATCATGTCTCGGGATGCCAAAGTCAGATCCAGAGGCTCCTCTTGTAGAGATTGGAATGGGATGCATAGATGCAAGCAAGCCTGTGCTTCTTGTAATTGGTCATAATGTAGCGGGTGTAACCTACATTATGGATTATATACATGACCACGATCTTGAAGACAAGATCGAGCTTGGAGGTCTTTGTTGTACTGCCATCGATATGACACGTTATCAGACCGATCAGGGTCAGAAACCTCAGGCAAAAGTTGTTGGTACTCTCGCAAAGGAACTCAAGATGATCAGGTCCGGTGTTCCGGATGTTATCGTTGTTGATGAGCAGTGTGTCAGGGCAGATGTCCTTGATGAAGCTAAGAAGCTTTCAATTCCTGTAATTACTACTAACGAAAAGATCATGTATGGCCTGCGCAACAGATCAAATGATAGTGCAGCGGATATCATAGAAGATCTTTCCAGCTTTAAGGAACCTGGAGCACTTATTCTTAACTTTGATACTCTCGGGGAAGTAGCTCCGGAACTTGCTATTAAGATGGCAAAGATACGCGATGAAATTGGTATCAAGGCACTTCCAAGTGATGAAGAGCTTCAGGAACTCTCAGCAAAATGTGTTCAGTGTGGCGCATGTGAAATGGACTGCCCTGCAAACCTTCCGATAATGGAAGCCATGAGAGCAGGAGTAGAAAATGACTTCAGCAAGTTTGAGTACCTGCATGACCTGTGTATCGGCTGTGGCAGATGTGATCAGGCATGTCCGAAGGATATTCCTGTCCTCAATATGATCGAGCAGGCATCTCGCAAGCTTATAAGTGAAGAAAAAGGTCTTATGCGGGCCGGAAGAGGACAGATCAGCGACCCTGAGATCCGTGAAGAAGGTGTCAACCTTGTACTGGGAACAACACCCGGTATTATTGCAATGGTAGGATGTTCCAACTATCCTAACGGTACAGAAGACCTGTACAAGGTCGCGGACGAGATGCTCAAGAGAAATTACATCGTCGTCATGTCAGGATGTTCCGCAATGGATCTTGGTATGTACAAGAATGAAGATGGTGAGACACTTTATGAGAAGTATCCTGCAAAGTTCCTTGCCGGTAATCTTATCAACGTAGGTTCATGTGTTTCAAACTCACACATCACAGGAACAGCTATCAAAGTAGCTGCGATCTTTGCTCAGAGGAATGTTACAGGTAACTACGAGGAAATTGCTGACTATATCACAAACCGTATCGGTGCTGTTGGTGTAGCATGGGGTGCATACTCCCAGAAGGCAATCGCAATCGGTTCCGGTTGTAACAGGCTTGGTATCCCTGTAGTGGTAGGACCACATGGTTCCAAATACAGAAGAGCACTCATCGGCAAGCCATATGATGAGGAGTCATGGAAGGTATATGATGCAAGGGACGGCTCTGAAATGCCAATTCCCGCATCACCGGAATTCCTGCTCACAACCGCAGAATCCATTGAAGAACTCTTCCCGATGCTTGCAAAGAACTGTATCCGTCCATCCGATAACAATATGGGTAGGATGATCAAACTTACTCACTACATGGAACTCAGCCAGAAATACCTCGGTCACATGCCAGAGGACTGGTACAAGTTCGTAAGGACAGAGACCGACCTCCCACTTGCAAAGCGTGAAGAGCTTCTTAAGATACTTGAAGCAGAACACGGATGGGAGATTGACTGGAAGCGCAAGAAGATTCTTTCAGGACCAACAATGAAATCAGATGTTTCATCCCAGCCAACAAATGTCAAGAGACTCTGCAAGGGGGAATGCTAAATGGTAGACACAACCAAAAACACCCAGATATACGCAACCTGGGGACGAAAAATGGCAAAACCTGTCAATCCTAATGTGGCAGGTAAAATGATTGCCAAGGCAAAGAGACCTCTCCTTGTTGTAGGATCTGAGATCGTGGACAATGGACAGCTTATTGAGAAAGTTGTTGCAATTGCAAAGAAGGGTATTCCGGTAGCTGCTACCGGACACTCCATCACTGCACTGATTGACAAGGATATCGGTGCAAAATACATCAATGTTCACTCACTTGGTCACTTCCTTGGAGATAAGAACTGGGGCGGTCTTGACGGACAGGGTCCATACGACACAGTTATTTTCCTGGGACACAAGAAGTACTATCTTGACCAGGTGCTTGCAGGTCTTAAGAACTTCACTGACTTGAAGAACCTTGCAATTGAGAGACATTTCATGCAGAACGCTACATTGTCCTTTGGAAACCTGAAACCAGAGGTACACCTTGAGGCGCTTGACGAATTAATTGAGAATATTTAATTTTTGGTGACAATACGGAGAACTAATCATGGCAGATGAATTCCCTTTTGAAATATCTCCTATGTTTGAAGGAGAGAGGATTAGAAAAGACGGTATGTATGTGGAACTCGGTGGCCCAAAATCCAAAGGATTTGAACTTGTAAGGGCAGCAGAGATGAGCGAAGTAGAGGACAACAAGTTCACTCTCATCGGTCCAGACCTTTCAGACATGGAAGAAGGTTCAAGGTATCCTCTTGCAATGGTCTACAAGATCGCAGGAGAGCTTGTAGAAGCTGACCTCGAGTCAATCGTTGAAAGAAGGAACCACGAATTCCAGAACTACATACAGGGTTTCATGCACCTTAACCAGAGAGACGACGTCTGGATGAGGGTAAGCAAGGATGCTGTTGCAAAGGGCATGACCTCATTCGAGCCAGTTGCAAAGGCTATAATGATGCTCTTTAAGAACGAGCTTCCATTTATAGAGGCTGTAGAGGCTATCTACATCACAGATGAAGCTGAGATCGACAAGGAGATCGACAACGCAAGAGCGGTCTACAAGGCAAGGGACGAAAGGACCCGTGACCTTCACGATGAGGATGTTGACACATTCTACGGATGTACCCTTTGTGCATCATTCGCTCCAACCAATGTTTGTGTCGTTACACCGGACAGGATCTCACTTTGTGGTGCGATCAACTGGTTCGACGGCAGGGCAGCTGCAAAGGTAGACCCTGAAGGTCCTCAGTTCGCAATTCCAAAAGGCGATGTAATTGATGCAGCATCCGGAGAATACACCGGTGTCAATGAAGCAGCAAAGAGGCTTTCAAGCGGTGAATATGATCGTATAAAGCTCCACTCATTCTTTGAGTACCCACACACATCCTGTGGATGTTTCGAGGTAGTAGGTTTCTACATCCCTGAAGTAGACGGTATCGGATGGGTAGACAGGGACTTCGCAGGCACAGCTCCAAACGGACTTCAGTTCTCAACCATGGCAGGACAGACCGGTGGAGGTAAGCAGGTAGTAGGTTTCCTTGGAATTGGTGTCAACTATTTCCGTTCACCAAAGTTCATCGAATCTGATGGTGGCTGGGACAGAGTTGTATGGATGCCAAAGATGCTTAAGGACAAGGTAATGGCCGACATCCCAGAGGCTATCCGTGACAAGATCGCAACCGAAGAGGAAGCAGCAGATGTCGAGAGTCTCAGAACTTTCCTTAAGGACAAGAACCACCCAATCCTTGAGAGATGGGTAGAGGAAGAAGAGGAAGCACCAGAAGAGGAAGAGGCAACTGAAGCAGCTCCACAGGCTGGCTTTGCACCGCAAATGATGCAGATGCCAACAAACTTCATGCCATCCATGCCAATGATGAGCGGCGGTGGATCCGGCGGTGTCAAGATCATCCTTAAGAATGCAAAGGTAAGCATCGAAAAAGTGATCATTAAGAAACAGGACTAAGAGAGGTCTTCTGTGGCTAAGATAATTGCAGTGACAGGTAAAGGCGGAACAGGGAAGACGGCAACGACCAGTCTTCTCATCCGTTACCTTACTAAGGGTGACAAGATTGTCCTTGCCGTTGATGCGGACCCTGATACCAATCTTCCGGAAACCCTGGGTTGTGAACCCAGCAAGACCATTGGTGACATAAAAGAATTCATGCACGATGAACGTGACAATCTTCCTCCTGATGTCAACAAGGAATCCATTTTAGAAGGAAAACTCTATGAGGTCCTTGAAGAGATGCCGGGATATGACCTGCTGGTCATGGGAAGGCCTGAAGGTTCAGGATGTTACTGCTATGTAAACAACCTGCTTCGTGGTATCATGAACAAGCTCGTAAGCAATTACGATATTCTTATCATCGATGCCGAAGCCGGTCTGGAACATTTCAGCAGGAAGATCTTCAGGAACGTGGATGATCTTATCGTCGTCACAGACGGGTCACGCAGGGGTCTCAGGACCGCTGAGCGTATCCGGGAACTTGTGGACGAGCTGGAAACAGATGTTTCCAACATCTATGTTATTGCAAACAAGGTCACAGATGCAAACCGTGAGAGGATCTCCAGTACTGCTGAAGAACTCGGTCTTGAACTAATAGGAATGGTTCCCGTGGATGAGATGATAGTGGAAAGAGATCTCGCGGGAGAACCTTTATTTGATCTTCCTGACGATTCTGTTGCAGTACAGGAAATAGAGAAGATCGCTCAGAAACTTGGTTTGTAACAAATATATCATAAGGTGGAATGCACATGACAAAGAAAATGAAATTATCACAGCTCAGTGATATGTTGCAGGACCTCAATGTGGAATCACTTGAAGGTGTGACCATTGAAGGTGACATTGAGCTTAATATAACAGGCGGTGGCGGACTCAATCCAGCACTTGCCTATGCGATCGGAAGTGAGATATCACAGATCTCCCTTCATATGGCAAACATTGGAAGAATACTTGGATTCCCTGCTGAACAGTTGTTCGCATCTGCTTTCGGAATGGCAGAAGCACCACAGCCACAGGCACTTCCAGCATCTCCAAAGATCCAGGAACTCCTTGCCTCCAAATTCGAGGTTTCAAAGGTAGACAACTGGAAGAACCCGATCCAGGAAGTAACACTTGGTGCAACATCAGGTGACGGTGGTTCAAGAAAGAGCACCGTGACCATTGGTGGAGAGAACGCACTTCCATATTACTTCGATGCCGAAATGCCACACAGGAACTACGTCACAATGGACGTTTTCGACATGCCGATAGGTATGGCAAAGGCAGTCAAGGGCAATTACGAGGATGTTATCAACGACCCTGCCGAGTGGGCAAAGAAGGTCGTGCGTGACTTTAACGCTGATATGGTAACAATTCACCTTATCTCAACTGACCCGCTCATCAACGACACCCCTGCAAAGGAAGCAGCAAAGGTTGTCGAGGATGTACTCCAGGCAGTTGACGTACCAATCGTTATCGGTGGTTCAGGTAACCCTGAGAAGGATCCTGAAGTTCTCGAGAAGGCAGCAGAAGTTGCAGAAGGAGAGAGAGTACTCCTTGCATCCGCAAGTCTGAACCTTGACTACGAGAGAATTGCAAAGGCAGCAATGGACTACGGACACAATGTCCTTTCCTGGACACAGCTTGAGATCAACGCTCAGAAAGAGCTTAACAGGAAGCTTATGAAGCAGTGTAATGTCCCAAGGGACAGAATTGTAATGGACCCAACCACAGCAGCACTTGGTTACGGTCTTGACTACGCTTACACCAACATGGAGCGTATAAGGCTTGCAGGTCTTATGGGCGACGATGAACTGACATTCCCGATGTCATCCGGTACCACCAATGCATGGGGTGCCCGTGAGGCATGGATGGTCTCATCACCACTCAACCAGGACTCTGACTGGGGACCAAGGGAATACCGTGGACCTATCTGGGAGATTGTCACAGGTCTTGCACTTTCACTTGCAGGTAACGATATGTTCATGATGATGCACCCAACATCCGTACAGGTGCTCAAAGAGATCACACAGACACTCTACGGCTCCATCGAGTCCGAAGAGATAGACATCACCAACTGGATCGGAGCGGAGGTGTGATAAATGAAAATTAACAGTCCACTCGAAGCTTACAAATTCCTGCCAGCCACCAACTGTGGTGAATGTGGTGAAGCTACATGTATGGCCTTTGCAGCACACCTTATTGACAGGTCACACAAACTGACCGACTGTAAGCCAATCCTTGAAGCAAAATTCAAGAAGAAGTATGAAGAGCTCGATGCACTCCTTGCTCCTGAGATAAGGGAAGTCGAGATCGGTGTCGGTGACAAGATCGTAAAGATCGGTGGAGATGATGTTCTCTACAGGCACAAACTTACATTCTTCAACCAGACAGCATACGCATACGATGTAACCGATAGCATGGATGAGAAAGACCTCGTTGAGAGGGTAAAGTACATCCAGGACTTCAAGAAGTTCTATGTAGGAAACTTCCTCACCGTCGACATGGTTGCAGTACGCTGCACATCCAAGGACCCTGCAAAGTTTGCAGCAGCAGTCAAGAAGGTCGTTGAGACAACAGACCTGCCAATCATTCTCTGTTCATTCGACCCTGCAGTCTTAAAGGCTGGTCTTGAGGCATCCAAGGGAAGAAACCCACTGCTCTACGCAGCAAACAAGGACAACTGGAAAGAAGTCGGGGAACTTGCACTTGAGTACGATGTACCTGTAACACTCTTTGCACCAAATGATCTTGACATGCTCAAGACACTGGCAAAGACCTTTGCAGAAATGGGTACCGAGAAACTTGTACTCGATCCGGGAACATTCCCAACCGGCAAGCAGCTCAAACAGACCCTTACAAACTTCCTCAAGGTACGCAGAGCTGGAATTGACGGTGACCGCGAGATCGCTTACCCAATTATGGCAGTTCCATTTACAGCATGGATGGCACACGATGATCCTGTAAGTGCATCTTACTGGGAAACAGTGGTTGCTTCAGTATTCACCATCAAGTACGGTGACATAATGATCCTTCACAGCACAGAACCATATGCAATGCTGCCTGAACTGCACATCCGTGACACGATCTACACTGACCCAAGAAAGCCGGTTACAGTAGATCCTGGAATGTACAAGGTAGGAGAGCCAACTGCAGATTCACCGGTTCTGGTCACAACCAACTTCGCTCTTACTTACTACACAGTAGAGAGTGATATTGCATCCAACAAGATCGACTGTTTCCTCTGGGCAATCGATACCGATGGTATCGGTGTAGAGGCCGCAGTAGCCGGTGGACAGCTTACCGCCGAGAAGATCAAGAAGGGAATCGAGGATTCAGGCTTTGACCTTAAGAAGGACACAAGCCACAACACTGTCATCATCCCGGGACTTGCAGCACGTCTGCAGGGTGATGTGGAAGACGCAACAGGTGCTAATGTGATGGTAGGTCCTGCAGACTCCGGTAGGATCCCTGGCTGGATGGAAAAGAACTGGCCACCACAGAAGAAATAATACTATATATCTAAAAATTAAGATGCTATAATTTTTGCATAGCATCTTTTCTTCACTTTTTTGCTTATTATTTCGCTATTTTGATTTTATTTTAAATGATGGTTTCTGAACAAAAAATTATTATATTATTTGTATGTCGTTTTATCTGGGATAAAATGGACTTGATTGTAAGAACTCACAACAGCATTGAACTTACACGTAACGGGATGCATTGTGTCATTATGGGTGACATTGAGGATGTGAAAGATGAGCACATTGAAAAGATGGCAGAATGGGCAAACTGTTTGTGGGATTATTCTAAAATAAGCATGTGGAAAAAATCAGAGTCAATAAGTTCTGGTTACTTTATACGTGATTGTGAGGAAGGACAATATAAAGTTCATGTTCTTGATGATAACCAAAAAGCAGATGTCTTTGGCGGAACCCGCAAAGATAGTCCTCACAAGCTGGATAACTGGGATAAAAAAGAGCTGCTTGCTTACGTAGACTGGTTTATAGAATAATATAAATTGACTGCAGTTTAATCTGGAATTAAAAACTGCAATTAAAAACCGCAATCGTCGATCAATATTTCCTGGAAATATTCCTTGTTAATATCTGCAGTAATTTTAGATTCAAGATAATTCAGGAATTCACATTTTCCTGTTTTCTGGAAAATAATGCAGCTTGTACAGTAGATTTTTTTGTTTTCTTCAGAATACCCAAGTTCTTCTATCATACACATGCTTTCACTCCGTCATCGTTTATTCTGATCGTAACAAGATCTTTTGCGGAAGTAATCCTTCCGCAATCCTTACAGTAGTAGAATACATTCGATCCTATCAGCTGTCTTTTAAGTTCGGTATTGCAAAATTCACAACACAGGTTCTCTTCTTGTTTCATTGTTTCTCCCACGCTTAAAATTGGCAATTATAGGCCGATATGTCTGCCTTTATTTCGCACCCATTCCACCTATCATGAAACGTGCAAAATCTATATCATCTTCATCCATATTGTTTCTAAACTGGCCGTTTTTTATCAGCTTGAGACTGGTTTCAGATGCACCAGTTGTGATATTTGCATTACTTACATACATGTCCGTACACTTTTTAATATTTTTCATTATATTCTCTCCTTTTTTCTCTTCTCAAGCTATAATACTCCATGCATTGATATATACAAGATGCATATAATCTATGTATATATGTGATATCTATATAGGCTCATATGTTTGGGGCATATTCTGTTGTAAACATATTCTATGATCGATGAATTGCGTTTTTAAGGATTATTTTCACTTTGTGTTACGTCTGTCACGGGGCAATTTCTCATTCCTGCGCCAACACTTGTTTAATATATTTATTATTATTTATTATTATATATAAAAGAACTGGTCTTTTTACAGAATTGAATTATGTATAAATAGTGAGATCGCAAATCCTATACTGGAGAATTATTCATGAGTCAAGTCTTTTTCAAAGCCGCAGAGGATATCGGTCCGATGAATACCCAGATCGATCAGATAACTGACCTTTTCCCGTCAATATCGCCAGTTTCCGAAGGCGATATCGTTGCCATCAAAATACATCCCGGAGAACTGGGGAACACAACCTACACTCGTCCTGTGATAGTTAAAACGGTGGTAGACCTTGTTAAAGAAGCAGGTGGTATCCCCTTTGTCACTGATTCTACCGTACTTTACACCAGTAAAAGATTCAATGCTGCAGACCTTCTATATACGGCAGCCACCAACGGCTTCACTATGGGTACTATGGGTGCTCCCTTTATCTGTGCAGATGGTCTTCGGGGAGATGACTCTGTTTCAGTTGACATCGGCGGGGAGGTACTTGACAGTATCACAGTTGCATCTGCGATAGCAAATGCAGATTCAATGATAGTGATATCTCATTGTAAAGGACATCCTGCATCAGGTTTTGGTGCAGCAGTAAAAAATCTTGGAATGGGATGTCTGGACAAAGCCGGGAAAACCGTGGTGCATAAAGTAGCCAGTCCGGCTATTGATGTTGGTAAATGTGTAGGATGCGGAAAATGTGTACAAGCATGTCCATGGGATGCAGTTTCTGTAAATGACGACAAAGCCAGTGTTAATTACGACCAGTGCCGTGGTGAACTTTCATGCCTTGAAAGTTGCAACTTTGGTGCAATAGTCCCTCCAGCAGATTTCCCGGTGAAGATGCAGGCAAGACTTGGTGAGGCGGCTTATGGCCCCGTAAAGCTCCTTCCCGATAAGATAGGATACATAAACTGGATATTTGATCTCACTCCGGGTTGTGACTGTTTTAACTTCTCATCTCCAGTGTTTGCTGGTGATGTTGGAATTACTGCATCTAAGGATCCGGTTGCTCTTGATAAGGCCAGCCTTGATCTTGTTAATGAAAGAATGAAGCATGACGGAGGAAGCTGTGTCAACAACGTATGGGGAATAGACCCTATGATTCATCTGGAATATGCTGAGAAGATAGGTGCAGGAAGCATGAAATACTACTTGGTGCGCAAATGAATTAACTCAGGCCATAGAAGCAGAGCTTCACCGGAAATCTGCAAGAACAGAAATATATCTAAGCGAAAACAATATCTAATTAAGCATGGTATCAGAGCCGATGAACAATACCGTATGTCCCAAATGCGGAAAACCGACGACAAAACTGTTTCAGGGAAAATGCAAGGAGTGTTTTCTGGAGAACTTCACTCTTGCTGAAATAGCGCCTGTGCTTCATGCAAAGCTATGTCCTACCTGCGGTGCTCGTAACGTAAAGAACAAATGGGTGGATCAGGGAAGTCTTGAAGAGATAGTCATTCATACAGCAGAGGATGCTCTCTTTGTGCATGAGATGGCAGAGGACATAGAGATATATATTGAGCCAAGGGCACTTACGCCTTACATGTATAAGGTGCATATTGAAGTCGATGCCTTGTTACTTGATGAGAGTTTCCATCAGGAACTTGAAACAGAGGTTCGTGTTCTTCGCGAATCCTGTGATATGTGCAGCCGCATATCCGGTGGATACTTTGAGGCTATCATTCAGATTCGTGCAACCAATCGTATTCCGGGTGATGATGAGAAACAGGAATGCATCAATATAGCTAACACTGTTCTTGAAAGGCTTGTAAATAAAGGCGACAGGCTTGCTTTCATATCCAGTTCACTGGAGATCAAGGAAGGGACTGATCTTTATGTCGGTTCTTCCAATGCTGCAAGGCATATCTGCAAGGAAATAAATTCCCGTCTTGGTGGCAGCTTCACCGAGTCTGCTTCTTTGCAGGGAAGAAAAGATGGAAAGGATGTGTATCGTATAACCTTCTCCCTGAGGCTTCCTGAATTTATGCCACATGATATTATTGAATACAAGGGAAAGATCATCGAGATAAGGAAGTTCTCTAAAAATGTGACCGGAATGGATGTTGAGACCGGAGCTCGTTTTACAACTACTCCTGATGAGCTGCAGGGAGCAACACTAATTTCAAAGAGAAAGGACCTTCCAAAAACAATGCTTGTTGCAATAGAGAATGACGATTTGATGTTACTTGATCCTGATACGTATGAGACGGTAACAGTTAAGAAACCCGTAATGTTCTCTGCAGAGCCAGGAAGCGAGATACCAGTTGTTAAGACTGAAAAAGGTCTTCTTGCTATTGCCGATCTGTCATGATCTGGTTTGTGGGATTATGAAAAACATACTTGTGATTGGTTTCAGCACCCGTAATATCGTTTGTTCCGGCTCAAGGGCCGGATACAACATGTATTCCATCGATGCTTTTTGTGACTATGACCTGCAACAATGTGCAAAAGGTTTTGCTAAACTGGATATTGGTGAAAGTTTTGATGCGAGCAGAATTAGTCTGGCTGATGTTTCAGATCTGATAGAAAGTTTTGACGTGAAATTTGATGCTATTATTCCTGGTTCCGGCTTTGAGATGATAGGTCTTGAAAGACTTCCATTTTGGATTCTCGGAAATGATCCCCGGATAATGGCAGAGGTCTCTGACAAACACTTATTTTCTATTTTTCTGAAAAAAAGGGGAATAGCTCATCCAGAAACTGTGCTTCTTGATGAGATTGGAGCATTAGAGTTTCCTTTAATGGTAAAGCCTGCATGTTCAGGAGGCGGGATATTCAACATGAAGGTCAATAATTCTCATGATCTCATAGTCCTGTATAGCAGGTTGAAGGAGGCGGGACTACCACCAGGCAAGAGTAAAATAATAGCACAGGAGTTTGTAGATGGTATTCCGGCAAGTGTTTCGGTCTTGTCTACAAGGGACAGGGCTGTTGCAATCGTTGTAAATGAACAGCTTATAGGCACATCCTGGCTTACTGAAATGCCGTTTGCATATTGTGGTAACATAACTCCTTTTGAGACTCCGTATGCATCGGAAATGAAGCAGATTGCTGAAAACCTGATACTTGAACTGGGGCTTGTGGGTTCAAATGGTGTTGATTTTATAATTACTGAGAAAGGGCCTATTGTCATAGAAGTGAATGCACGTTTCCAGGGAAGTCTTGACTCAGTTGAAATGGCAACTGGTCTCAACCTTCTGGAATCTCACCTGAAAGCATTTGAAGGAATTATTGATATATCTGCCGAAATCCCGGGTGTAAAAGGAAATGGCAATGCGAATAAGTATGCTGGACGATGTATTCTGTATTCGGACAGGAAAATGGTAATGACAGAAGCTGTTAGGGATATGTTACTTGAAAGGAATGTATGTGATGTTCCGGTTGCAGGTCAGTTTATCGGGCCAAATGAACCTGTTATATCTGTACTGAATTCAGGAAATGATCGCGATGAAGTTATTCGTGGGATGAAAGATAGCGTCACGTTTATACGTGAATCATTGAATTTACTGAATCCTGAATAAGAACTTCAAACAGGTATTGATGTTTTGTATCGGGCAGAATTTCCAGGCAAAGATTAATATTTAATTAAATTGCATTAGACATGCACATCATGAGGTGAAATTTTTTGATAGATTTGAATGATCCGGTTGTCAGAGGTTATCTCGTTCGGCTGGTGGGTGAAGACGGGCTGCAGATGATCGAGAATATGCCTGAAGGCGAAGTTACAGATGAACAAATAGCTGAGGCGACAGGGATTTTGCTTAACATTGTCAGAAGAACCCTTTTTATCCTTAATGAGAACAAGCTTGCAATATGCAGGCGTGAGCGAGACTCCAGTAGTGGGTGGCTTACTTACCTCTGGACACTTGATATGACTGACATAGGGCCTCAACTTCTTAAAGAGAAGAAAAGACTTGTAAAGAACCTCAGGACCAGGGTAAAGTTCGAAGAGGAAAATGTTTTCTATGGCTGTCCGGAAGGTTGCATGCGTATGAATTTCAATGAAGCTACTGAATGTGAGTTCCTCTGTCCTGACTGTGGTGAGGATATGATGTATGAGGACAATTCCGGATTTATTGAAAAGATAGAAAAACGTCTTGCATTCCTTGACAGAGAAAAATGATCTCCCGTGAGGCTGCTCTTACTATCCTTGCAGAATCAGGTTGCAGTGAAAAAGTTATAGCTCATTGCATTGCAGTTTCTGATCTTGCTCTGGAGATAGCAGCCGGGATAAAATCCCGGGGAAAAGATGTTGACCTATCTTTAGTTGAAATAGGCGCTCTTCTTCACGATCTTGGCAGATCTCAAAGCCATGGTATTGATCATGCTATTCTTGGTGCTGAACTGGCAAGGTCTTATGGTCTTGAACCTGAAATTCAGGAGATCATCAAAAGACATATAGGTGCAGGAATTTCACGGGATGAAGCAAAGAATATGCATCTTCCTGATGACGATTACATTCCCGTGACCTTGGAACAGAAAATAGTGGCCCATGCTGATAACCTTTTAGTTGGTACTGAGAGAATATCCATTGACAGGCGTATTCGTAAAATGGAGAAGAAAGAACTCAGCAGGGAAAGCATCGATCGTGTGAAGGTACTTGCTGAGGAAATCGATATTATGCTTGGCAAGGGATAAATATTTATATAAAAATTGCTAATGGGTAACTGATGCATATAATGCATAGCGCATTTTTCAAATTTATTTTCTCATTTTTGTATGAGGTATATTAATGGTTAATGATAAACATTACACGGGTACAACCACTGTAGGGATAGTTTGCAAAGACGGTGTTGTTCTTGCAACCGAACAGCGTGCAACAATGGGGAATTTCATTGCAAGTAAAACTGCAAAGAAGGTATACCAGATCGATGAAAAAGTTGCAATGACCATTGCAGGCTCCGTGGGAGACGCACAGCAGATTGTAAGGGTCATGAGTGTGGAGTCCAAGTTGTACAAAATGAGGCGTAAGGAGTCCATGACCATTAAGGGTCTCACAACACTCTTATCCAACATGCTCAGTGGACAGAGGTACTATCCTTTGATGGTACAGCTTCTTGTCGGAGGATATGACAAGACCGGACCTTCGATCTATTCACTTGATGCCCTTGGTGGAAGTATAGAAGAAACAAAAGCTGTATCTACAGGATCAGGTTCTCCATTTGCATATGGTGTACTTGAGGACAGGTACAGAGAGAATATGTCCACAGAAGAAGGTGTTGAACTGGCTGTAAGAGCGCTTCACAATGCAATGAAGAGAGACTCTGCATCAGGTGAGAACATTGACGTGGTTGTAATTACAAAGGACAAATACACAAGACTTGATATGGATGAAGTTAAGAAAATGAGAGAAGAATTCTAAATAAGTTCAACGATCATTTAATTTCTCATTTAACTAATATTTTCAATATAGTTTTTTTAACTATATCATTTTTCACTTTTTTATAAGGAAGGCTGTTTTAATGGCGGTAGAAGAAGTACTATCTGATTTGAAGAAGAAAATAGAAGAAAAACTACCTAGCGGTACTACTATTTCTAGTGTTGAGTTTGAAGGCCCCCAGCTAGTTGTTTATACAGAAGAGCCTAAAAAGTTTGCAGATAACGGTAATATTGTCAGGAATCTGGCAAAGGCACTGAGGACTCGTATTGTTGTACGTCCTGATCCAAAGGTGCTGATTCCTCCTGAGGAATCAATTGATAAAATATTGCAGACCGTTCCGGAAGAGTCCGGTGTTTCTAATTATCACTTCGATCCTGATGTAGGCGAGGTTATAATAGAAGCTGAAAAACCCGGTCTTGTAATTGGAAAACACGGCGAGACTTTAAGAGAGATAACTAAAAAGATAGGATGGACCCCGAAAGTCGTGAGGACTCCACCTATTAAATCACGTACTGTGCAGAACATACGTGAGTTCATGCGTACTAATCATAAAGAAAGAAAGGACATCCTCAAATCAGTTGGAAGGAAGATCCACAGGGGATGCACTTCAAAAGATGAATGGGTAAGGGTAACTTCTCTTGGTGGTGCAAAGGAAGTAGGAAGAAGCTGTTTTATCATTTCCACTCCAGAATCCCGTATAATGATCGATTGTGGTGTTAATGTTGGTTCAGATGACAACATGACTCCTTATCTCTATGTGCCTGAAGCATTCCCGATCAACCAGATTGATGCGGTGGTACTGACACATGCTCACCTTGACCACCAGGGTCTTGTGCCACTTCTTTACAAGTATGGTTTTGAAGGACCAATTTACTGTACCCCTCCAACAAGGGATCTTATGGCACTCCTTCAGCTTGACTACATCGATGTAGCTGCAAAGGAAGGCAAGAGGCCACCTTACGCTTCAGCTGATGTCAGGGAAGGACTGAAACATACAATTGTTCTTGATTATGAGGAAGTAACTGACATTGCTCCTGATATCAAACTTACATTCCACAACGCAGGACATATTCTTGGTTCTGCTGTATCTCATTTCCATATTGGGGATGGTCTTCACAATGTTGTTGTCACTGGTGACTTCAAGTATGAGAAGACAAGACTCTTTGATGCTGCAGTTAATAAATTCCCACGTGTTGAGAGTGTTATCATGGAATCTACTTATGGAAATTCCAATGCAACACAGCCTTCACTTCAGGAAGCTGAACAAAACCTGCAGAACATTGTTAATTCTACATTGAAGAACGATGGAATTGTTCTGATCCCTGCCTTTGCAGTAGGAAGAAGCCAGGAAGTAATGATCGTTCTTGAAGATGCAATCCGCAAGGGAATCATACCAAATGTTCCTGTTTATCTGGACGGTATGATATGGGAAGCAACTGCGATCCATGCAACATATCCAGAGTATCTTAACAATGATTTGCGTAAACTCATTTTCCAGAAAGGACAGAACCCATTCCTTTCAGAGTGCTTCAAGCCTGTTGATTCTAATGAACTTCGCCAGAAGATCATTGAGGAACCACATCCATGTGTGATTCTTTCCACATCAGGTATGATGAATGCAGGTCCTGTTATTGAATACTTCAAGGCTTTTGCTGAGAATGAGAATAATACGCTTGTTTTCGTAGGTTATCAGGCAGATGGAACTCTTGGTAGAAGGATCCAGAAAGGATGGAAGGAAATACCAATCTCTACAAGAGAAGGTACTCATGTTGTAAAAATGAATATGAATGTAGAGGTTGTTGACGGTTTCTCAGGTCACTCTGATAGAAGGCAGCTTATGTCTTATATCCAGAAGATGAAGCCACGCCCGGAAAGAGTCTATACCGAACACGGTGATGAGCGTTCATGCATAGACCTTGCAAGCTCCATCCATAAAAAGAACAAGATGGAGACAAAAGCACTTACAAATCTTGAAACAGTACGGTTGGTATAACCGTACAATCTTTTTTTGTTTTATTTTTCTTGTTTTTCGTTTTTCAGATTACATTTATTGCTCTTTAGCAAGACTATTCAGGTACTCAATAAGTTCAGAATGATTCCTAACTACAAAATCAGCTTCCTTAAGCTTAGATTCATCAAGATAGGTCGGAATTCCTACACAAAAAACACCTGCATTCTTAGCAGATTCAACACCCAGGGGTGCATTCTCTACAATAAGACACTCATCTTTACTGAGACCTAATTTTGCAATTGCTTTTTCATATGGTTCCGGGTCAGGTTTTCCATTTTTAACATCTTCTCCGGAAATAATGACATCGAATATTCCGGGATAGAACTTATCCATAAGTGATGTAACAATTGTCCTGTCGGCACCTGATGCTACTGCCAGTTTAAACTTGTTTTTCAGGGAACTGAGGCATTCATACATGCCTTCAAAAGCTTCAGCACGATTGTTTTCAAGGAAATGTGCTCTTTTCTTTTCGAGTATTTCAGCATATATCTCAGGGTTCGGTGTCCTTCCAGCCCTGCTAAAAAAGATGTTGATAACTCCTACGTGATTCGACCCTTCGATCTCATAGATTTCTTCTTCGGTGACTTCCATATCGTAATCTGCAAAAACTTCAACCCATGCTTTTGCATGAAATGGCATTGAGTTAACCAGAACTCCGTCAGAGTCAAAAACAATTCCTTTTAACATGGGTCTTTCTTGAAGATGTTTTCTGATAAACATTGTGGATAGACCCAATGTTTCTAAAAAAAACAGTATAAAGTCACACTTTATACTTACATTATCTTGGCATTCCTCCTCCTGGCGGCATATTTCCTCCTCCATGCATTCCACCGCCGTCCATCATCTCTGCTTGTATCTCATATATCTGCACGCCATTTACGATTACGGTTCCTCCATTTATGTAAGATTCTTCATCTACATCGATTCCGGAATTACATGTGATCGTTATGTAACCATCATTAATGGTTACCGTGCCATTTGCATCAATTCCATCTGTATCTCCGCTAGCCATCTCTATGTTAATGGTACCGCCATTAATGACAATTTCAACATCATAAGCAGTACTTTTCCTGGCAGCATTGATCCCATCATCGGTCGCATAAA
Organism: Methanolobus sediminis; assembly: GCF_031312595.1. Classification (NCBI taxonomy): domain Archaea; kingdom Methanobacteriati; phylum Methanobacteriota; class Methanomicrobia; order Methanosarcinales; family Methanosarcinaceae; genus Methanolobus; species Methanolobus sediminis. The sequence continues at coordinate 2,428,556 of NZ_CP133592.1, forward strand.
TATCAATGTTACAATCATTGATCACGATATAGGTCGCTTCAATTCCTTCAGAAGCTTTTGTAATTGTGATATTTCCACCATCGATCTGTATGAATCCGGCAGCGGTTATCCCGTCATCAGCTGCATAGATCTCAAACGTTCCACTGTAAATGTAAATGTTCCCTAAACTATCGTCTTCATCATTTTCACAATGGAAAGCATCTTTTGAAGAATTGACATCAAATGTTCCATCGTAGATCAGAATTCTATCATTAGCCTCAAAAGAATCCAGTTCTGAAGTAACATAATAAGTTCCTCCAGTAATTTTAAGATCATCTTTGCTACTAATTCCGTTTTCCGACGAAACGATTTCTAAAGAGCCGACACCATTGAAAACTAAATCATCTTTTGAAAATATGACTGCATCGAGATTTGTATCTCCATCGCTAACAAAAGACCCTGCTGTTTCCATATAATTCTCACTATCTGTGGTAGTAATGAAAACCTTGTCCGCTGACTTAACGTAGATAACTGGCATGTCCTCATTAACGATATTCAGACCATCCAGAACGATCTGGACTTTGCTTTCATCTGGTGCATCTACATAAATAGTAACTTCAGTAGCCTCGCCACTTATTACATAAACCCCTTCTTCAGAAATTGTAATATCAGTGTCTGAATCCACTTCTATATATGTTGCATCTTCCAGATCTGCTTCTTGTTCCAGATCCCTGTCGGTAAATTCTGAGCTTGCTGAATATATCGAAATATCATCATTACTTTCTCCTGTAATAGTAGAGACAATACTTCCTTCACCACTTAGATCATTATTACTTTCTTCTGTAATTGTGGAGACAATACTTCCTCCACTACTTAAAAAAATAAGTAGCAAGGCTAGTAAAGCTCCCCCTATCAAAATATACTTTTTCATTTTTTCCCTCTTATGATTTCATAGGTCTGTGGTGTTGTAACCGGTTATCAGGAACACTTTCTGATTTCCATTCTGACTTTTGATAGATTGAATGAACTCATGCTTGTTGGCGTTTTTCTTGAGTATTATGCTGTAGACAAGTTCTGTCACTGTTCCTGAGCGGACTGAATCTATTCCTATGAGTTCTGCTGATTGTGTGTATTTGACGAATGTCCTGTCAAATAGTTCTTCAAAATCAACATCCTTATCAAGCTGGATTTTCAGTATCTGGCTCATGGCAGGTCTTGCAAACCAGTCAAATTCAAACATTATGAAGATAAGGGCACCAATCACACAGGTTGCTATTATCGCCAGCATGTAGAATTTTGTACCCGTTGCCATACCGATCGCCATAGCGAAGAATATGAAACCGATATCACGGATCTCTTTCACTGCATTCCTGAAACGTATGATGGACAATGCACCTACAAGTGAGAATGCACGTGCAATGTTCGAGCCCACAATGAGCATGATGACATCTACGATCAGTCCCATCATGATGAGAGTGTGGACGTAACTCTGGGTGTAGGATGTTCCTTTGTGCGTGCGTTTGTACAGCCATCCGATGGCTGCTAATAATATAAAACCTAATACAAGACCCACAAAAACGTCGGTGGCTGTGAAGGTTCCGCTTAAGTCTTCGAAATCCAATAGACTTTCAATATCTACTGCCATTTTAGTAAACCTCAATTCTTTGCGGGAACTCGTTCGCCACATCCAGTCCTGTACAGTACTTGCTTATTCTGACGAGTCTGTAGTTGTTCTGGGCGATGAGTTCTGTAAGCCAGTAAGGAACTCTCTCATTGACTTTGATCTCAAGGATCACTCGATCAGGCGATACTATATATCTTCCAGGATTCTTGGAGGCCAGATCCAGATCATTGACTCTGTATCTTATGTTAGAGTCAAAGGTTATCCTCAGGCCGTTGTCATAATCCGTTCCAGTATACGCGTGTCTGAAATAACTTGTGATGAGTGTTGGCTGGAGGTTTCTTTCCTCGATCATTCCCAGAACCTCTTCCATGACGGGTCTGTCTCTTTCATCATACTCATCGGGGAGACGATGCTCGTCGCAGAGTGTCATAGCATCCTTGTAAGTTATTGCAATCCTGCGCTTCTGTATTGTTTTATCGTAACGTTGTTTGACCTCGACGAATACCATGGAATCTTCTGTCATTTTCTCTTCAGTTTCGTATATACGAACTCTAAGCTTTTTCCGGAATTTTAGTCCATCAACCTTTTCCCAATAACATTGAAGATCCGGACTATCATAGTACAGACTTGAGATTACGTAGTCCCCTGAATTCCATGCATATTGATCAGGAAGCATGTAAGCCTCTATCTGCTGTTTAAATTCGCGTGTCTGCTCCATTGATAGCAGATACTTTAATTCAAAACGATTGAACTTTCGAATAGGTTCCATTCCTTTTCTCCTTGTAATTTTAATCATCTACAATAATCTCTTGATTTTTACAAGATGATTTTTTGGTGGTAGACGACATGAATTTGTGAATGTAAGAAAGATCACATGTTATTTGGTGTACGATATGTATGGTGGTACATTGTTGGTGGTTGGTGATGATGGTGGTTGATGTTACGCTAACATGCGATCTTACAATTCGGGGATTGTCAAATGCAAATATAAAGATACTTGCAATAAAAAAGGTGAAATAAAACTTTAATTTCAGATTGAAAGAGAATAAAGGTTTGAAACATAAATAAAGCTATAATAGTTGATATTTAATTGTTCAAATGTATTATAAAGCTTCATTTTGGATAATAACCTAAAAATCAACGATAATAGTTTTTAAAAGTCATAAATAATTATGATGTATTTGGATAATTTCATGTGGACTGTAATATGCAGATAAAAATGAAAGTAGTTTTTTTTCAGAGTCAAATATATCATTTTTTGATATCGATAATGATTTATTCCAGCGTTCCGAATTTTAATTATGGGTTCAGAAGACAGCTATTTTCGGGAATGTATAAACTGTGGCTATAAGCGTGGTTTCCATGTATGTGTTAAGGAAATAAAAGATGGGAAAGCAAGACTTGGACTGATATGCCCAAGTTGTGGTCAGAGTTACGATATCGGATGGCTTACAGCCGATATCGCAGAGTTTGAGCCGAAAAAAGAAAAAGTATATGAGGACCATTAGGTCTTTTTCAGCTTCTCCATTTCTTTTTTAATCTTTGATGCACTTTCGCTGTGCTTTTTCTCAAGTTTATCAAACTCTTCCTGGCTGAGTTTATTGTTTTTCCTGTCCTTTTTTATTCGATCAAGCACTGCCATCTCTGCTTCATAGAGATCTTCCAGTTCATTGATGTCTTTTGAATTTGCAGGACTATTTTTTCTCATGTAATAATATCCGGCTGCTACTACAATCAAAATAACAATTAATACCGGGATTACAAGGTTATTGCCAGATGTTGCAGTATCCTGTACAAGGTCCTTTTCTTCACGGGTAATTGTAAATTCATTGAATTCAGGTGTGTTCCAGACGTATGAACTGTAATTTGCTTCCATTAAGGTATCATCCGCTGTAAGCAATGCTCCATTTTCAGAACTGAGGCTAATGCCTGTGTTATCATCATGGTACACTGTGAGAATAAGTCTGGATATTGGTTGTTCAAGTTCTCCATTTTTGTAAATGACCTTTCGAAGAACTTGATCTCCTGTGTCGGGAAGCACATATCTTATACCGTAAAGGAGTGGCATAGCACTGGAACTTTCATTCTTTTCTGAATAGAAATACAGGTAATTTCCATCTCTTGTAAAGTTTACCGGCATGACAGAGTTACTACCTGCCATATCTGTGGTCTGGAATTGCATGATTTCAGCATTTTCGGGTATCCAGAGTTTTATTTCAGTTTGCTTAGAGTCCAGGTTCCCGGAAGATTCTATAAGATACACCATAGATTCGCTGACAACAACGTATCCCGTATTCAGAAGACTTACTTCTATCAGGTGGTTGTATTCGGAAACGTTTCCCTGTTCGGATATAATGGATTCGGCGGGCAATGTCTCATTGTCAGAAGAAAGGGCCAGGGCCGGTGTTAGCATTATCATGGTGCAGAGTGTCAATGCAAGGCAAACAAGAAATGCCTTTTTGAATCTGCTTACAGATGAACTGTTATAGGGGAAATAAGGGAAATTAGAAAATGATATTTTCTTCATATTATCACAGGAACAATTGAATGGGGAATAATTGAAAGCATTATATTTCATTATTGTCCTGTAATTTTTACCGGATGTCTTTATGTTAACGTCCCTGGCAAAATTTCTTATATATAAATGTTATGTGGTATCGGTTCTGTCTGTTTTTTTTTATAATTATGGTGATATGGATATTACTAATAATTCTTCATAAATAATAATTCACATTAAAAAACATTATATATAGGGAATTGAATGTAAGGTGTCATGGATTCGTTTACAGCAATTACTATAGCGGTTTTTTTGCCATTTATTTTGGCCGGTATATTGCCTGCCGTTGAAAAACTTCTAAAGGATAAAGTAGGATGGTACGCTTCCGCCACTGCATTGCTGAGTTTACTGTTGGTTGCTCAGGTTGCACCGGAGATCATACACGGGGGGACTATTCAGGGAACTATAGAATGGCTTCCTTCAATGGGGATTAACCTTTCTTTCTATGCCGATGGTTTGAGTATAATGTTCGGTTTCATCGTATCCGGCATTGGTGTTATTATCATGTCATATTCCAACGGATACATGTCAAAGAAAGAGGATCTTCCAAGATATTACCAGCAGCTTCTTTTCTTCATGGGGTCAATGCTCGGTATGGTGTTCTCTGCTAACACTATTCAACTTTTCATATTCTGGGAACTTACCAGTATCACTTCTTTCATGCTTATCGGTTACTGGCGTAACAGACCAATGTCAGTTTACGGAGCAACCAAATCAATGCTTATTACCGCTTCAGGCGGTTTATTCATGCTTGCAGGATTTTTGGTGTTACACGCTATCACCGGAACTTTCGACATTCCCACTATATTACATAATGAATCCATAAGGGAAGCCCTGCAAAATCACAACCTTTTCATCTATGCACTTATTCTCATATTCATCGGTGCTGCCTCAAAGTCAGCACAGGGTCCATTTTACATATGGCTTCCAAATGCAATGGAAGCACCAACCCCGGTCAGTGCGTTTCTGCACTCAGCCACAATGGTAAAGGCCGGTATCTATCTCGTAGCAAGGATACACCCAATGTTCTCAGGTACTGATGCTTGGTTCATTCTGGTAAGCGGAGTAGGAATATTCACTATGCTCCTTGCAGGTTTCCTTGCTTTCAGGCAGACCGATATCAAAGGAATTCTGGCATATTCCACCATCAGTCAGCTTGCTTATCTCATGACAATGTACGGTTACACCACCCATAATGAACCTGGAATTGGTGTGGCAGCTGCAACATTCCATCTTCTTAATCACGCAACATTCAAGGCATGTCTCTTCCTTGTGGCAGGTATAGTAGCACATGAAGCTGCGACTAGGGATATTACGAAAATGGGTGGTTTGCGTAAAGAAATGCCAATAACGTTCATAGTGGCTACCATTGGAGCATTATCCATGGCAGGAATCCCGCCTCTTAACGGATTCCTTAGTAAGGAGATGTTCTACGAGTCATCTGTTGAGATGGGTCATCTTCTTGGCGGACCATACACAATACTCATCCCTGCACTTGCGGTGCTGGGTGGTGTTTTTACATTTGCTTATTCAATCAAATTTATAGACGGTATTTTCCTTGGTAAAAGACCAACAAAGGGACTGCCTGAGCACATACATGATCCTTCAATGATAATGCTTGCACCGGCAATTTTCCTTGCAGGTCTTATTATACTGTTCGGACTTGTACCTTCAATTCCGGTACACAACTTCATTGAGCCAACAGTTTCAGGAATTCTTCTTGAGGAAGCTAACCTGCACGTACAGCTCTGGCATGGATTCACAATCTCACTGATGATGACCATAGTAACATTTATCCTGGGTCTCCTTATTTACACTCAGTACGACAGGATCGCAGAGTGGCAGAACAGGTTCAATGCAAGGTTCCCATGGTTCAGTGTCAATTACTATTATGATGGTGCAGTGAATAATGCAAAGGATGTTACATTCAAATTCTCAAGCAGGATGCAGCCTGGTCCGGTAAAGAACTATGTGATCGCTGTTCTGCTCTTGACACTTGCAATGTTTGCAATTCCTGCAACGATGCTTGGTGCAAACCTTATACCGCAGAACCTTAATTTCGATGTTCCACTTTATGAAGGTCTGATATTCCTGTTCATGATAGTTGCAGCTCTTGGTGCAGCATTACTGCCAAGATACTTGCCTGCCATCATAGCTCTTTCAGGTCTTGGATATCTGGTTGCTCTGCTGTTCATATATCTGCAGGCACCTGATCTGGCACTCACACAGGTTCTGGTAGAGACACTTTCGACTATTATTTTCCTGCTGGCACTTGTAAAGATCCCGCAGAAATTCAAGGAACATATCCCTGCCACAACACTTACCAGGGATCTTATAATATCTGTGGCTGTATCAGCAATGATTTTCTTACTGCTGATAAATGCAACACAGGGAATAGTTCCACCATTTGAAACTCTCTCCTATTATTTCATAGAGAAGAGTCTTTCACTTGCAGGCGGTCATAACATTGTGAACGTCATTATCGTGGATTTCAGAGGATATGATACACTTGGTGAGATTTCTGTGCTCTGTCTTGCAGCACTTGGCGTTTATAATCTTATACACAGCAGGGGTGAGGACGAATGACAACCTTGATCACAAAAACAGTAACAAAGATATGTTTACCTTTGGTCATCCTCTTCTCGATATCCCTCTTACTTGCGGGACATAATAATCCCGGAGGAGGATTTATTGGCGGTGTCATGTTTGCTTCAGTTATTGCACTGACTTACGTGGCATTCGGTCTTAAATACATAAAATCATTCTTTAACCCGGACTGGGGTAACTGGTTTGGATTTGGCTTATTGCTGGCTGCACTTACAGCTTTCTCAGCAATTGCCTTTTCACACAACTTCTTCAGGAGTGCTGTGGAATTTGTCCATCTTCCATTCTTCGGAGAAATCGAATTGGTATCAGCCGGTCTTTTTGATATAGGAGTTTATTTCGTGGTAATCGGAGGATTGCTTTCCATTTTCAAAAACGTAGGTGATGACAAATGAACAATACATTGCTCTCTCTTACAATAGCAATTCTGTTCGGTATCGGTACTTTCCTTATACTGCGCCGTGATATTGTCAGAGTTATTATCGGACTTGGTGTCCTTTCACATGCAGTGAACCTTCTGATAGTATCCGCAGGAGTTTTCTCCGGAACAAAAGTGCCAATAATCACAGATGATGGCGGACACGGAGCTGCAGAAGCAACAGGAAGTATCTTTACAGATTCTCTCTCACAGGGAATACTTGCACCTATTATAGAAGCAGGTCATCAGGTGGATTATGTTGACCCTCTTGTTCAGGCTCTTGTACTGACAGCCATTGTAATCAGTCTGGCTACAACAGCATTCATATTGATCCTTGCATACCGCATTTACGAGGAATATGGAACTACTGACATAAGGGAACTCAGGAGGCTCTGGGGATGAACCTGTCAACTCATATCCCTATCATACTGATAGCCACTCCAATACTTGTGGCTGCTCTCATGATACTTCTTCGAAAACAGCCTGGGATACAGAAAGTATTGAGCGTTGCTGTCTCATTTGTAATGTTAATCCTGAGTATAATTTTGCTTATGCAGGTATGGTCAGGTGGCATTCAGGCCTATGAAGTAGGAGAATGGGGAAAATACGGAATCATATTGGTGGCAGACCTTCTGAGTTCAGGAATGGTTGTGCTTACATCATTCGTTTCATTCCTTTCACTAATATACTCACTTGATTACATCGAGAGAAAATCATTGAGTGCATCTTACTATCCGCTCTTCAGTCTGCTGGTTGCAGGACTTAACGGTTCCTTCCTCACAGGAGATATCTTCAATCTTTTCGTATTCTTTGAGTTACTTCTGCTCTCATCATGCGGACTTGTAATCGCAAATGAGCAGGGTGGTGTCACAAAGAGTTCCGACAAGATGGAGGCCACTTTCAAGTACCTTGTACTCAACATGTTAAGTTCAATTGTAATGCTCATTGCAGTATCTTCACTTTATGCAACAACAGGAACACTGAACATGGCTGATATATCAGTCAAACTCAGTGCAATGAGTGCAGCAGGAACACTTCCCTGGTATATTTTTGCCATTGCTCTGATGTTCGTTGTGGTCTTTGGTAACAAGGCTGCAATATTCCCGCTTCATTACTGGCTTCCGGATGTACACCCCACAGCACCATCACCCATAAGTGCAATGCTTAGTGGTGTACTTATCAAGGTGGGAGCATACGGAATGCTCAGGGTATTCTTCCTGATATTCATTGATACTCTTGATATTTTCAAGCCTGTAATAATGTATCTTGCACTGGCAACCATTGTTGTCGGAGCAATTTCAGCAGTAGCGCAAACTGATGTAAAACGCCTGCTTGCGTATTCCAGTGTAAGCCAGATTGGTTATGTTTTCCTTGGTATCAGTTTTGGAAGCATCTACGGAATAACAGCAGCACTTGTATATCTTGTAAATCACGCAGTAGCAAAGTCAATGCTTTTCCTTACCTCAGGCGGAATCATTCACCACGCAGGAACCAGGGACATGAGAAAAATGGGCGGCATGGTTGATAGTGCACCACTGATGTCACTTATGTTCCTTGTCGGTGCCATGTCAATTGCAGGAATGCCACCACTGGGTGGTTTTATTGCCAAGCTCAATCTTTTTGATGCCGGTATCGGTGAACAGTATTACTTTGCAATAGGAATTGCACTTTTCTTTGCAATATTCACTCTTTTCTACATGTTCAGGGCAATGTTACTCATGTTCTGGGGAGAGAAAAGGGACGTTGAAAAATACGGAGAGTATTCCAGTCACAAGCTCTCACTTCTGATGACACTGCCAATAGTCGTGCTTGCACTGACAGTCGTTGCATTCGGAATTTATGCAGAACCATTGATAGCACTTGCAAATGCAACAGCCCATCAGATCGTTGACCCGCAACCGTATATTGATGCTGTATTGATGAGGGTGGTAAGATGAAAAGATATATTGCCTACTCAACAATACTGGCTCTGGTATGGTGTTTTGTCCATGGTACTGTAAGCATTAACAACTTCATACTGGGACTGATTATTGCACCATTTATTATCAGGCCATTCAAGACTCTGTTCCCCTTTGACCTTGAGTTCTCTTTCAGCAATGCGCTGAAAAAGATACCGGCACAAATCAAGTATCTGTATGTACTTATAGTGGAGATCATAAAGGCGAACATCATGGTTGCAAAGATTGTGTTGCAGCCAACTATCGATATAAAGCCGGGCATTATTGCTGTACCAATTGATTCCAAAACAGACATTGGTATCACTGCCATTGCAAACACAATTACCCTTACACCTGGTACATTGACCATCGATGTATCTGATGACAAGTCTATCCTGTATGTGCATGCAATCGATGCAACAGATCCGGAAGGAATAGCCCAGTCCATAAAGAATGATCTGGAAAAATACACAATGGAGGCATTCGAATGAACCTGCTTAACTATTCACTTATTTTTATGGTGATATCTTTTATCCCCTGTCTTTACAGGGTTATCAAAGGCCCTACAATACCTGACAGGGTTGTAGCTCTGGATGCTATGACAACGATCATAGTTGTAATGCTGGGTATCTATTCATATGTCCATGAATCCGTGTTCTTCATGGATGTGGCACTTGTACTTGCTATTATTTCCTTTGTAGGAACCGTAACGGTTGCCAAGTATCTTGATGAAGGGGTGGTATTTTGAGTACAGCTTCAATGATTCTGGATATCCTGAGCAATATCGTCCTTGTGATTGGTCTGTTCTTTGTCTTCCTGGCAATGCTCGGACTTGCAAGGCTTCCTGATGTATATAACAGGTTGCACGCAACCACAAAGATCGGTACTTTAGGTGCTTTTGGTGTAATGCTCAGCATACTGCTTAAGGTAGGTTTTTCACCGATGGGTGTTAAGGCATTGACTGTAGCACTTTTCATTCTGGTCACATCCCCGGTTGCAGCTCATATGATAAGCCGTGCGGCCCACAGGCACGGTGTTGGCCTGTGCAAGGAATCAGTGATCGATGAGTATGGAAAGGCATGTAATGCAGGCTGTCCTGTACCAGAGGAAGACTAATATTACAATTACAGAATGAAAGAGCAGGTGCGTCAGTTCTGCACTGAAGCCTCTTTCTTTATTTCTATTTTGTATTTTCGGGATATCTGCATTTATTTTTGTATAGCATTTTTGAAATCATCTATACTAAATGCTTTTTTTGATTTCAAAGCCTTAACATTAAATCCTATCTGTATATACGAATTTCTTCATCGAAATTAATATGTAACAGTGTGAAATTAACTCCCTTATTATCTGTGAGCGGGTTGGGGAGTGGGGGTTAGTGTGGGAGTGGGGTTAAAAACAGACCCGCTCACTGAATGCTTAGATGAAATCATCATATATAAGTGTTATCTACAAACTATATACAAAATAGATTTATGCCTAAAAAGGATAATATTCACTTAGTAATGGCATAAATGTCTTTCTCGTTTTATGGACAATTTTCTACAGGCGAACAAAAACCTTATGAGCATTATTGTTCAATAGGTTTCATTCCATTACATGCTAATAAATGCTTCTTAAAATAACTCTACATTGTTTACTGAGACATGACAAAAGATACAAAAGTCTTCTATGTAAGTGAAAAACTTGAATCTGCACCTCTGGATGAGGCAGCAAAAATACTGTCACAAGGTGGAACCGTTGCTTTTCCAACGGAGACTGTATACGGGCTTGGAGCTAATGCTCTGGACGAAAAAGCTGTGATGCAGATATTTGAAGCTAAAGGCAGACCTGCCGATAATCCGCTTATAGTTCATGTTACTTCCAGAGATGACTGCGAATCTCTTGTTCGTGCAATACCGGAAAAAGCATCGTTGCTTATGGATAAGTTCTGGCCCGGACCTCTTACTATTATAATGGAAAGAAAAGAAATTGTCCCCGACGTCACAACCGGTGGACTTGATACGGTTGCAATAAGGGTTCCTGAAAATAAAATTGCAATAGAGCTTATTAAAAGGTCAGGAAAACCTTTGGCTGCTCCCAGTGCAAATCTCTCCGGAAAACCAAGTCCGACATCAGCAGAACATGTTATTGCAGATCTTTCCGGGAGGATAGATGCTGTTGTTGATGGAGGTGACGTTATCATAGGTCTGGAATCAACCGTTGTTGATGTGACTTCAGAGATACCTGCGATTCTCAGGCCGGGGAAGATCAGCAAAGAAGAACTTGAAGAATGCATTGGAGAAGTGAAAGTCGCTTATGATGATAAAGTCCATCCTGAAAGCGAGACTGTTCGTTCTCCCGGAATGAAATATACACATTATTCTCCCAAAGCCGGAGTAATTCTGGTAGAGGGTGATAATGAAGCAGTTGTCTGTAGAATAAAAGAACTTCTTGAAGATCTCCACATGCGGAATGCGAAGGCTGGACTGATGCTCACAGAAGAGTCGAAGAAACATTTCTCAGGAGTAGAATCATTCTCAATTGGTTGCAAAGATAAACCTGAACAGGCTGCAAAATCTCTCTTTTATGGTCTTCGTTTTCTTGATCTTAAGAATGTGGATATTATTATAGTAGACGGTTCATTTGACCCCAGGGGAATCGGTGCAGCCGTATTTAACAGAGTTCGCAAGGCAGCAGATATGATAATCAAGGTCCGGTGATCATATGGATAAAGAAAGGAAAAGTCAAATTCAAGATAAACAAAAAAACATTGCTATTCTTAAAAGGAACAAGAGCTTGCTCAAAGCAAACATCTTAATCCTTGGTGCAGGCCTATCTTTAAGTTATTTTGGTAAAGGGGATATAGGGGACCCTCTTATCTGGCTTGGTATTATTATATTTGCGTACACTATGTTCACTGGAATGGTTGCCAGTCAACAATTAAAGTCCCAAAGATGATTCCTTAATATAGAAGTAATTCTCATTTATTTTGAACTTAGGTTTATGAATAAATATAATCTACAGTTTTTTTGCAGGTAACTATCAAAAATATATCTTTGGCAGAGCATCGGATTATCCCTAATTTCAATAAGTTTTTAACCGATAAACCGTATAGTAAAGCAGAATTCCCATGAAAGCAGCTTTCATGGATATATTGTCATAAAAAGGAGGCCATATTATGCTGGAGATCAATAATCTAACAGTTGAAATCGGCGGCCGAAGGATATTGAAAGGTGTTGACCTTAATGTTGAAGCCGGTTATACTAACGTTCTTTTCGGACCAAACGGAGCAGGAAAATCCGCACTTCTAATGACCCTGATGGGATTCAGCGGCTACGATGTTGTCGAAGGAGAAATCATCTTCAAAGGAGAAGATATCACAAACATGTCGGTCTATGAAAGGGCGCAGATGGGTATGGGCATCATGACGCAACGACCTCCTAATATGAGTGGTGTCAAACTTCACGATCTTTTAAAGGTTATTTCTAAGGATATCAAGGAGACAGAAGAGCTTGCAGCAAATATTGATATGGTGAGGTTTTTTGACAGGGATGTTAATGTAGGTTTCTCTGGTGGCGAGATCAAGAGGTCAGAATTGTTGCAGCTTTCAGCACAGAATCCGGATTTTATCCTTCTTGATGAACCGGAATCAGGTGTTGACCTCGTAAGTATTGAACAGCTTGGACGCACCATAAATAAACTACTTCAGAAAGACTGCAAGTGTGCAGGTGACAGGTGTAAGCATGGAAAATCCGCACTTGTGATCACACACACTGGACAGGTTCTTGACTATATAGAAGCTGACAGGGGTAATATCCTGTGTAATGGAACAGTCATGTGCACAGGAAATCCACATGAAATGCTCGCTGAAATAAAGGAACGTGGATATGAGGAGTGTATCAAATGCAAGCTGATGGAGATATGAGAAAAAAGGCAGAAGCAGCCCTCAAAAAGAATGCTGCATACGGTGAGGATTTTGATCTTAATGAATATGGGCTTGCATCTGAGGAAGAGGAACATACTGATGACCTCGAAGAACTAAGTGAAGAGGATCAGAGGACACTCTTAAATGTTGGATTTACACCTTCTGAGGATAACAGGTCAGGTAGTTTCCTGATGCTTAACAATGCTGTGACACATTCATCCCTGCGTGACGATGACGTTGTGGAACTTATGTCACTTAGGGATGCTATGAAGGTCCATGACTGGGTTAAAGACTATTCATGGAAGCTTGTAGAGCCAGACAAGGACAAGTACACTGCAATGAGTTATCTCCAGGACTCAAATGGGTATTTCATCAGGGCACCTGCAGGTAAAAAGTCAAAAATGCCTGTGCAGACATGTCTGCTTATCGGTTCCAAGCAGGTATCTCAGACCGTTCATAACATAATCATTGTGGAAGAGGGAGCAGAGCTTGATGTTATTACAGGATGCTCTACAAAACACGGCATTGAGAAAGGTCTTCATCTTGGAATATCAGAAATGTATGTGAAAAAGGGAGCTACCCTTAATTTTACTATGATCCACAACTGGGCTGAAGAGATAGGTGTCAGGCCAAGGACCGTTGTTCATGTTGAAGAAGGCGGAACATACATCAGCAATTATGTAACCCTGAAACCTGTAAAATCTGTTCAGGCATATCCTACAGTAATTCTTGATGGCAAGGGTGCGTTTACAAGACTGAATACAATTGCTGTTGCACATCCTGGATCAGAACTTGACCTTGGAAGCAAAGTGGTATTCAATGCAGAGGACACAAAGGCCGAGCTTATCTCAAGGACAATTACCACAGGTGGTAAAGCTATTGCCCGTGGAGAGATGATCGGTAATGCAAACAATGCAAAAGGCCATCTGGAATGTCACGGACTTGTTCTTGGTGGCGGAATGCAGAGAGCAATTCCTATACTTGAAGCAAATGTTGAAGATATCGAACTGTCACATGAGGCTGCTGTGGGAAGGATTGCACGGGAGCAGATCGAATATCTAATGGCAAGAGGCCTTACGGAAGAGGATGCAGTAGGTATGATCGTCAGGGGTTTCCTTGATGTTGGCATCCAGGGTATTCCAGATGAACTTAAGGCTGACATCGACGCTACTATTGCAAAGATCGGAGAGAATGCGATCTGATCTTATCCTTTTTTATTTATACTTTAACTTACGTTTATTTTATTCACGTTATAGATTGTTTGAGGAGAATGAATGAATCAAAAATATGGAGCTATTTTTCTGGCCGCTATAATGGTCATGTCAATTTTTTCATACTTCGTTGCAAGCTTTATAGGTAATTCCAACGATGTTGATGATACAGCAACGGATGCATCAACTGATATAGCAAATGCCCCCGGATTTGAAGTTGTCAGTGGCGCTCATTTTAATGCAGAACTGAATTCACTTTCAGATGGACTTAAATTTACTCCGGAAGGTATGACGAATGCGATTTATGTTGACTATTCCCGCACATATGGTACTCCGCTACAGGATTTTAATGTGAGCGATTTGTACATGTATTATAATACTATGATAATCACAAGATACTCAGCATATAATATTACAGGCGGTTATGGATTTGAAGCAGATGAACTGAATCCTGAGGTTATAAACTTTAACTATACTGTCACTGATTCTTATAATGGTTATTCGCTACTTTTCAGAAGTAATGGTATTTATAACATAATTGGAACTCCTACCCTACTTGGAAATATTGGTGTTCTTGAAAATATCATTGATGTGGCATCAGGTACAAGTCCTGCTTCTGATGAATTCAATGAAATTATGGGCTATGTTACTCCTGGTGCAGAATATCAGATAGTAACATCAACAGACAGTCTGGCTGATCAGCACTATCTGGAGTACAGAAATATGGATGATGGAAATTATTCAAAGACAGAAATATTCCTTAATCCACTTGATAGCACTGTAGACACTGTCTCAAAGCTTGAAGCAAATAGTACTGAAAGAGGACTTGTTTATAATACCAGCAGTTATGATAATGGAAATATATTGAAAGTTGTTGTTACTGCTAATACAACAAATTTCATCAATCTTGTAACAGAACAATATTATTAACTTAGATGAGATAAGTTCTCATCTCTATTTCTTTTTTATCTGCCACAAGCTTTATACCTGAACAGGTCGTTCAACAATTCCAATTGCGCATTCTGCAAAAACTATAATTAAGTTATAAGTATGAATGCAGTAATTCACAGCCATTACTTTGGCATATGTGTCAGTTAACTTATTGATTAACATTGTTACAATCGTAATTGGCCAAATTAGTCGCAGTTGCGGCACACAATGAATAATGAAAAACCATGAGTATACAGCATGGTTTCGAAGGAGAAAATAATATGGCAGCAAAATTTGACGTTCCAGAAGAACTCGCTAACAAAGCACTCGAGAGTGTAGAACTTGCAAGAGACACAGGCAAATTGAAGAAAGGTATCAATGAAGTGACAAAAGCTATCGAGAGAGGCATCACAAAGCTCGCAGTAATTGCAGATGATGTCGACCCTGCAGAAGTCATTGCACACATTGCACCTCTCTGTGAAGAGAAGAACACAGCATACATATATGTAAAAGAGCAGAAAGAGCTCGGTGCAGCCTGTGGAATCGGTGTCGCTTGCTCCGCAGTCGCAATCGTCGACGCTGGCAAGGGTAGCGAACTTGTTGAAGACATTGCACAGAAAGTAAGTGCACTTAAATAATTCTGATACGTGAGGTATCGTTATGGCAGATGAAGATTCAGGCTATGCGGCTGAAGTCATTGATGTTATCGGAAACACCGGTATGCATGGTGAAGCCAGCCAGATTCAGTGCCGCGTGCTCGAAGGACGCGACAAGGGCCGTATAATCACCCGTAATTGCGTTGGTCCTGTAAGGATCGGTGACATTTTCATGTTGATCGAGACTTCCAGAGAAGCCAAGAAACTGACTACCAGATGAGGTGACTGATATGGAACAGAGAAAATGTTCATTTTGTGGTGAACTTCTTGAACCAGGTACAGGTAAACTTTTCGTAAAGAAAGATGGCTCAACATATTATTTCTGCACATCCAAATGTGAAAGCAATTTTGAGCTTGGAAGATTACCAAGACGTACCATCTGGACCGAACAGGGCAGAATATACTTGAAGAAAGCATAATTGGGTGTCCTAAATGGAACAGACATATATTATGGTCAAACCGGACGCAGTACAGCGCGGACTTATGGGCGAGATCATTTCAAGAATTGAGAAACGTGGTCTTAAGATCGCAGCCATGAGACTTGGTGTCATGAGTGAGGAAAGTGCAAAGGAGCACTACAAGGAACATGTTGAAAGACCGTTCTTTGCTTCACTTATAGAGTATGTAACATCAGGACCATCTGTCTCATTGGTTGTTGAAGGTAAGAATGCTATTGCAATCATGCGTGCAGTAAACGGTGCAACAAACCCTGTTGAAGCACTTCCTGGTACTATCAGGGGAGACTTCGCAGTAGAGACCGGCAGGAATGTCGTCCATGCATCAGATTCAACAGAATCCGCAAAGCGTGAGATAGCTATCCACTTCAAGGATTCAGAGATAGTTAATTATACCAAGATCGATGAGGTCTGTCTCTACGAGTAAAAAGGTTAGAGTTAGGATGTTTGCCGGTTGCAAATATCCTGAAAATTCTTTCCTTAGAATTCATTTCCAACTATCCGGATAATCTTTGAAGGTGTTTGCACATGGCTGTAAATGAAAATCTACGTACACCAATCGTTTCTGTAATGGGACATGTCGACCACGGCAAGACAACCTTACTTGACAGGATCAGGGGAAGTGCTGTTGCCGATGGTGAAGCAGGTGCTATTACCCAGCATATAGGTGCAACTGAGGTTCCCATAGAGAATATTGTAAACAAATGTGGGGATCCTTCACTAAAAGACAAGTTCATAGTACCGGGTCTTCTTTTTATTGACACTCCCGGACATCATGCATTCACATCTCTTCGAAGCAGAGGTGGTGCTCTTGCGGATCTTGCTATTGTTATTGTTGATGTCAATGAAGGTTTCATGCCACAAACAATAGAGAGTCTCCATATCCTTAAAAGATTCAAGACTCCTTTTGTGGTTGTTGCAAACAAGATTGACAGGATACATGGCTGGGAAGCTAACAAGAACCTTCCTTTCCTTGCGACCTATAACAAGCAGAGTGAACGTGTAAAGTCTGATCTTGATAACAAGCTCTATGAGGTTGTAGGTGAGCTTTACAACATCGGTTTTAACTCTGAAAGATATGACAGGGTGAATGATTTCCAGCGCAACATAGGTATCATTCCAATAAGTGCTGCTACTGGTGAAGGTATTCCTGATGTACTTATGATACTTCTCGGACTTGCTCAGAGGTTCCTTGAGGGTAACCTGCATTATGATGCAAAAGCCCCTGGAATTGGTACTGTTCTTGAAGTAAAGGAAGAAAAAGGTCTTGGAACTACTCTTGACATAATTCTTTATGATGGTACCATCAAGAAAGGTGACACCATTGTTGTAGGAAGCCTTGGAAATCCTATTCAGACAAAGATAAGGGCATTACTTAAACCACGCCCGCTTTCAGAGATAAAGGCCGAGGAAAAGTTCCAGCAGGTTTCTGAAGTCACAGCAGCAGTTGGTGTAAAAATATCCGCACCTAATCTTGAAGGTGCTCTTGCAGGTTCCCCTGTGAGGGTTGCAAGTCCTGATACTATCGATGCGATCACCGAAGAGATCAAGAGTGAGATCGAAGATGTCCAGATAGACACTGATACTATAGGTGTCACTATCAAAGCAGATACCATTGGTTCTCTTGAAGCACTTGTTAACGAGCTGAAGAAAGAGGAGATTCCAATAAGAAAGGCAGACGTAGGCGATGTCAGTAACAGGGACATCGTGGAAGTAACTGCAATTGAAGATCCGTTCTTCTCAGTTATCGTAGGGTTCAACGTAAAGGTTCTTCCTGATGCAAAGGAAAAGCTCCAGTCCACAGAAGTAAAACTTTTCTTGAACGATGTAATATATCGTTTAATAGATGATTACAAGGACTGGGTAAAGAAGCAGAAGGAACTGGCTGAGAAAGAGATATCCGATACTATCACAAAACCCGGAAGATTCTATATCATGCCTGACTGTACATTCCGCCAGAGCAAGCCTGCTGTTGTAGGTGTGAAGATCATTGGTGGTATGGTAAAGACCGGCGTAGATATTACCAACACTGAAGGTGAAGTTGTTGGTAAAGTAAAAGGCCTTCAAATGCGCGGGGAAAATATTTCCGCAGCAAAGATCGGCATGGAAGTCGCAATGGCTATTGAAGGACCTACGGTTGGCAGGCAGATCAAGGAAGAGGATACGCTCTTTGTGAATGTCCCTGAAAGACACGCAAAGAAAATGGAACATGAAATTTACGACTCAATGACGGCAGATGAATTAGAAACACTTGATGCATTCCTTGCAATAAAAAGAAAGGATAATCCTTTCTGGGCAAAGTAAGGAAAAAGATGCACAATTCATTTAGAAAGATCATAACAAATACAGGAAAATAAACCATAAGGAGGAAAAAATATGGCAGATTTTAAAGTAGTGGTTGCAGACCCTAAGACAAAGTCATACCAGTTTGATGTCACAGGCGCTGAAGCCAACAAATTCATTGGTAAATCAATCGGAGAAACAGTTGACGGAACACTTGTAGGTCTTCCAGGATACTCACTGAAGATCACAGGCGGAAGCGACAAGAGCGGAATGGTCATGAGACCAGACCTTCCAGGACCAAGAAGACAGAGAGTCCTTGTTGCAAACGGAACAGGATACTCTCCTGTATCAAAGGGTGTACGCCGCAGGAAGATGATGCGTGGAAGAGAAGTCGCACCAGATATCGTCCAGATAAACACCGTTGTTGCAGAATACGGTGAAAAAACCATTGAGAAGATCCTCGGCGGCGACGAAGAACCGGCAGAGGAAGTTGAAGCAGTAGCAGAAGAGTGAGTATCTCACTCTCTGATATCTTTTTTCTAAACTGATTTTATATTTCTTATTTCACACTACTTTGTGTATTCCAAGGTCAAAAGCTTCCTGCTGGCAGATTATTCCATTTGCTTCAAAGGAAAAGTTCAGGTTTCCAAAATCGATTTTTCCGGAGTTTACTGGTTTTACAACAAGGGAAGTATAACCGGATGAATGTGGCTGTATTTCTGCAATGCATGCATTTGGATCATGGCACTCTATAAAAGATGAGAAACAGCTATTGAAGCATACATTATGCAGAGTATCATCAGATTTATTATCTACATATATACCAATAGAATTTCCAATTTCGCTATATAGTGACTCTGGTATTTTGATCATGACATTGACTTCGGGAGTCTGAACATAATGTTTCCCGAATGTTACAGATCCGATTTTACAATTATTACCTCCCAGTTTGAAAAATATCTCAAAACTTCCAAGATCAATGTCTCCTCCTTTACCTGGTGTTATTAAGTACTCAGTATTGAATACCGATTCAGGTGCCAGATCTTTTGTTTTGGAAAAAGCAGTATCATAGTTCAGATCGTTCGGGAAGGAACATTTGACATGCAGTTCCCCAAGCTCAATGTTTGATTTGTTTATCATCTTAAATGAGATCTTACCTTCATGTCCGAATTTGAAATGATCATCAATATCCACATTTAGTGGAAGATAAGTATGATTAACTTTTATGTTCTCAAAAAAGAACGGTGGTTTCTGGTGTTTATGTCTGTCAACTTCAAAGTAAAGATCATAATAACCCATGGAAAGATTCCCTGCTACCAGTGGTACAAATGAAATATTTGCAGAGATAGATGACCCGGGTTCAAGCGAACCGAGGCTAAGGACCGGTTTGCCGCAGAGTACAGTTGCAGGAAAAACTGCTCTAAGCCATATGTTTTCGATGTGTTTTCCAGTAGGGTTGTTTACTCTGAGATAAAGCGGATTTTTAAATCCCAGTTCAACAGAATCTGCAAATCTGTAGTCAACATTGACAGAATCCACTATCTGCATTTCTCTGACTCTTCGTTGTTCTAGACCTATTTTTTTTTCATAGATCCAGAAAACATATAACGGCACGTATAGGAGGATCACATACATTGGTGCACTAGCAAGATAGACCGGGTCAGGTCTGCTGGTAACTGAAAGTATACGGGTCACAGTAAAGAATGTAGTAAGCATGACCCAGAGGAATACATAGAACTGAAAAAATATTCCAGTTCTTCCGCCTGCTTCATTTTGAAGTGTATAGGTGAGAGATCTTACAATGTCGTTCAGAGGTTCCAGTTTCAGTTGAACCACCTTTTTTCCTTAACAGCAAGTATTTTATGAAGTATTGCTTATAAATATATTAGTGAGTCTATAGTTATTATACGTTTTGCATTCCCTTATTAAAATCTCATAAATGATAAATCCTCTTTCAAGCGTTATATCTAAATTACATGATAAGGAAATAGAATTCCTAATTAGCAGGTATTTGTGCCTGCTGATATTAAATCTAGAAAAAATATAAAAGTCCTGATAAGGAGGCAAACGATGAGACTGGAACTTATGGAGAAGAGATCAAGATTTGATGATTTTGAAAAGGAGTATCGTGACTCCAAAGCATACCTTCGCAGGGCAAAAATGTTTATGGAGCAGGGACAGGATCACAGTGTAGTCTTCAACGTTGCTTCACTGGCTCTTGAACGTTATCTTGTGGCACTTTGTTATCTTCATGATATGGAACCTTATAACCACAATTACACATGTTTGATGGATACTGTCGAGATGTTCATGGAACCACCAGAAGAGCTCAATAAAGAAATAAGATCACTGGATGAGATATTCGGTATCTGTAGCATTGATGATTACTTCCATGGAGAACCAACGGTTTCAGACATGGAGCGTATTCTGGCAATGTGTGAAGAGGTTGAGGAACTTTTTGATCAGGAGAAGATTCGTTCTTTTAAGGAATCTTTGATTGAAGACTCTGATTAATCCTGTTTAAATTATATTCACATATTTTTTTCTGGTTCTACACCAGCATTCTTATTTTTATTTCTATTGATGTTTTAACTATGAATTATAGTTGGAAACTTGGGCCATAATTACTATATATAATTATTTTACTACTACATGTATTAAATTATGTTATTACATAGGATATTTCTAATGAGTTTATATGTTTTCTCTATTATGAATCGTCGGTAATTCTAATAAATGGGTGGATGAATGAAAATAAAATCTAAAATAGTATTTGTATTAGTTTTAATAAGCATAGCACTATTAAATTCAGGTTGTATTGGAGAGGGGTTAACTGCTGATCAGATTGCTGAGAAAATGCAGGAAAAACAGGCAAACATAGAAGATATTTCAGCAACGGTTCATATGACAATTTCAATTGAAGGTGGAACGCAGGAAACGGAATATCAGCTATATCAAAAAAATCCCGGTAAAATGAAAAACATTGTACTAATGCCAGAGGAAATGGCAGGCCAGACAACAGTTTCAAACGGTGAGAAAATGTGGATATATGATCCAGCTGCTAACACTGTTACAATTATGGAAATGCCGGAAGTTTCAGATGAATTTGAGATGGATTATGCATCTATCATTGGAGATCTTTTAAATGAAACTGATGTTTCTCTTGTAGGTACTGAAGATCTCGATGGCAGAGATACTTTAGTATTGATGCTTGTTCCCAAAGAAGAAGATAACTTGTATGGATCAGGTATGAAAGTCTGGGTTGATGATGAGACATGGACTCCATTGAAGATAGAAATGGGCACAGAAAATACCTATCAAATTACTGTAGAATACAGGAATTTTGAAGTAAACACTGGAATATCCGATGATGAATTTGAATTTGAGGTTCCTGATGGTGCAGAGGTTATAGAAGTGGATGATTTCGATGACATACTTCCTGTCTCGATGACACTTGAAGAGGCACAGAATCTATCTGATAATGAAATTCTCACTCCTTCCTATTTACCTGATGGATATGAATTAAATAATGTAATGTTCAGCAATACTTCTATTGTAGCAAATATTGATGAATCAGTTACCCTGATGTATTCTTATGATGACAATGGTATTATAATATCTGAAAGTTTCTATAATGGGGAAATAGATCAGAAGTCAATCCTGATGGAAAGCGAAACAGTTTCTGTTAATGGTGTGGAAGGTGATTTCTATTCCATGTATGGTGGTTCCGGGATGTTGCAGTGGGAAATCGACAATGCTTTGTTGACTCTCAGTGCTCCTCTTGAAATGGATGAAATTATTCAGATAGCTGAATCGATGGAATAATAATATTTGTGGTTTTATCCAGATGTATGTAGTTTTTTCAGACTGCATGCATTTCTTGTTTATTCTCAACTGTTTTTTACTTTAAAGCTTAAAAGAATCACTTAATAGTAAGCTATTTATAGTAAACATGCCAAGGAAGTATCGTTATGTCATAGTGAACATAACACTCTGAACATTGCTACTTTGAATGATGTTGTGCTTGAAAAAGCATAACATTCATTCGGGCTTGATTTTTAGGAGAGGATTGGATGGTTAATAAAAAACATGTTATAGTATTCTCATTATTGATTTCCTGTGTTCTGTTTCTGGGTTGTATTGATTCCACCAGTAATTCTATAGCTGATCAGGATTCAGCGGTTTCAGACTCAGTTAATTTAGATAAACAGACCAGCGAAGAACCATTGCTAGTTTACTGTGGTGCTGGAATGCGAAAGCCGATGGATGAAATTGGAATTATGTTCGAAGAGGAATATGGTGTTCCTGTACAGTATAATTATGCAGGTTCCAACACACTCCTGACACAGATAGAACTTACAGGTGAAGGCGACGTTTACATGCCTGGTGCAACCTACTACTTTGAAGTAGCAGCAGAAAAGGGATTTGTCGATAATTCCAGCAAGGTTGTGTATCATGTTCCAGTGATTATCACTCCATTGGATAATCCGGCAAATATCAATAGTCTGGATGATCTTGCAAATGATGATGTAAGTGTCGTACTGGGAGATCCACAGGCAGCAGCTATCGGTGTACTATGTGATAAAATGCTGACTATGAAGGGTATATATAATCAGACTGAAGAGAACGTTGTTGCAAAAAGTGCTACAGTAAATGAACTTATCACATATGTCTCACTAGGTCAGGCGGATGCTTCCATAGTATGGGAGGATCTTGTACTAAACAACAGTGAAGTGAATATGATAGAGATTGCAGAGGATGACAATATCATAAAGATAGTTCCAATAGCAACTCTTACAACATCTGAAAATCCGGAACTTGCATCTGAATTTGTAGATTTTGTTGTTTCCGATGAAGGTCGCAGCATCTTTGAGGACTATGGCTTCACACTTTATCCTGATGAAAAGTATGCCTATTTAGAAGCTAACTGATTTCAGATGAAATAACTTGTCAAACCGCAAAACGAAGCAGGTGTATCCAATGCAAAGGAACGGATTCAAGCATGTAAATCTTTTTCTGATGCTCCTGCTCACTTTTTTTATTTTCACTCTGATATTTGAAATTATCACTCATACTGACCCGGTAAGTCTGATAACAAACATAGTTTCCCCGGAAATTCAATTTGCAATACGTCTCAGCCTGCTGACGTCTGTAATATCAACTTTCATGTGCATACTGATAGCAGTTCCGGTTTCGTATTCGCTTGCACGATATGATTTTCATGGAAAAGCTATTATCAACACGGTTCTTGACCTGCCAATGGCATTACCGCCAATAGTTGCAGGACTTGGTCTGCTGCTTATATTCGGTACAACCAGTGTTGGAAGTTTCCTGGCAGATGCAGGACTTAAGTTCGTTTTCACAGTTCCTGGTATAATCATGGCTCAGTTTGCAGTGAACATCTCCCTGATGCTAAGGATTATGCGTTCAACTTTTGAAGGCATAAATCCAAGGTATGAACATGTAGCACAGACGCTTGGATGCACGCCTTTTCAGGCTTTTATCAGGACAACATTACCTCTTTCAAAGAACGGTATGCTTGCAGGTTCCGTTATAACATGGTCAAGGGGAATGGGGGAGTTCGGTGCAGTGTTAATGCTTGCAGGAGCCACAAGGATGAAGACCGAGACATTACCGATAGCTCTTTACCTGAACATGTCTTCCGGCGAACTTGACCTTGCAATTGCAGCTGCAACGATATTGATACTGATTTCTGGCATTACATTATACTTATTTGAACGCAAGGGAGGGGTTGCAAAGCTCTATTAGATTTCCCTGTAATGATGTGAATTCAGAGTTTTGCAAAAAATATGATTGAAGTAAGTGATGTTTCAAAGACACTTGGTGACTTTGAACTGGAAAGTATAAACCTTTGTGTAAAAGAAGGGGAATATTTCTGTATACTTGGACCGACCGGCTCAGGCAAAACAATACTTCTGGAAACTATAGCAGGTATCTATAATCCAGATATTGGTTCCATATTAATTGATAATTTTGATGTAAGCTCTCTGCTTCCAAAAGACCGGCATATAAGCATGGTCTACCAGGACTTCATGCTTTTCCCGAATATGAATGTCAGGGAGAATATCGGATTCGGGTTGAAGTATACTGATTCGAAACTCGATAAAGCTTCAATCCATTCAAAGATCGAAGAAACCGCAGAGATGCTTGGAATAGCTCACCTGCTTGACCGGCATCCTTCAACACTGAGCGGTGGAGAAAAACAAAGAACCGCAATTGCAAGAGCAATAATAACCGAACCGGCATTGCTCTTGCTTGACGAACCACTTTCTGCTCTTGATTCCGGAACAAAGGACCGCCTCAGACAGGAGCTCCTGAGGATACACCAGTTAAAGAAAACCACTACGATACATGTGACTCATAGTTTTGAAGAGGCTTTCACCCTTGCAGATCGTATAGCCATCATGCATGGAGGTAAGATCCATCAGGTTGGAACGCCGGATGAGGTTTTCAGGAAGCCAAATTCAAAATTCGTTGCTGACTTTGTAGGTGTTGAGAATCTGTTCCATGGAAAGTCAGTTATTTTCAACAACCTGTCTGAAATAGGAGTAAACGGACACACCATTATTTCCAGCACTCAAAGAGATGGGGATGTGGTTATTTCCATAAGGCCGGAGGACATACTCATATCAAAGGACCCGATAGATTCCAGTGCCAGAAACTCATTTACAGGTGTTGTTTCCGATGTTATTAGGATGAAGTCGACTGTTAAGCTGGTAATCGATACAGGCATACCTTTCAGGGTCGTACTAACAAAGAGAGCCTATGATGATATGAAACTTTCAACTGGTTCAGAGGTATATCTGACTTTCAAAGCATCCACTGTTCATCTTATTTACTGATTTTTATTGATTTTAAAAAAAATGAAAATGAAAATAAAAAAGTTGAAGTTACTTAAAGCAACTTCTTTCCTGCATCAGGACCGCTCTTACATTCAAAGACATCGGTGATCTTCATCTTGACAAGGAGTTTTGCAGGGAAACGGTCGCTCTTTGCTTTAACCATCTTGCGCATTTCGTCATATTCCTCTCCACGGTCAATGATCTTTACATCGCCTTTGATCTGGAAGCAACCGTTGATCTCTGGTCCCCATACATATATTGCACATTTTGGATTTGCTCTGAGGTTCTCCATTGTCTTGAGGAAGAAGTTGTCCACGATCCAGATAGTCTCTAAATCTTCCTGAAGGAAGCACATTCCAATAGGAATCACATTTGGAACACCATCTTTTGATGCGGTTGCCAGTGGGAAGATCTTCATCTTTTCAAACTCTGTTTTCATTGCATCTGTTAATTTCACCATTGCTAATACCTCTGCATTTCAAAATAAAAAGTACAGTAATTGTACTCTTTAATCAAGCTTAAGCTTTTTCATTAGTGATTCAACGGAACGTTGGATAAAAAAGGGATGTAAAAAGCAAGAGGATATGGAGTTATGGAGAGGAGCACACTCAAGAGAATGAAGGACAGGATTTTGAGTAGTTAGAAATTCAATTTCTGGACAAAGGAAGCGAGGAAATTGGTGAGTGCTTTTTAGCACTTAGATTTTAAATAAAAATAGATGGAGGGTTTAAACCTCCAATCAATTATTTATTAATCTTTTCTACGCTGGAAGAACAATGCCAGACCAAGAACTGCAATTACTGGAAGAGCAATTGTTGGGAACTCTGGAATTGGGTTTTGTGGATTTGGAACTTCTCCGCCGACAACCACCGTATCTGCATCAAAGACCACTACTGGCATTGATCCATCTCCGTCAATTACGGCGAAGTTTACCAGATATGTCCCTACCGTTGTAGATGGATTGACAGTCACATTGACCGAAACGTGCATAAATAGCGAGTCATATTCTACCGTTCCAATATCCCAGATAACTGTATGATTAGTGGAATCATACACACCACCATCGGAAGATGATACGTAATTTACTTCTGGAGGAAGAGTATCAATGAGCATTGTGTTGTACACATTGTACTCACTACCAATATATCCACGATTGCTATAGGTAATGTTGTAGGTGAGTGTACCACCTTGAGCCACTGTAGTTACATCATCGGTCTTATATAATTGGAGGAGCGGGACTTCCTCGTCACCCTCAGCACCAACCACTGTATCTGCATCAAAAGCCACTGCTGGCATTGATCCATCTCCGTCAATTACGGCGAAGTTTACCAGATACGTTCCTATTGTTGTAGATGGATCGACAGTCACATTGACCGAAACGCGCATAAATAGCGAGTCATATTCTACCGTTCCAATATCCCAGATAACTGTATGATTAGTGGAATCATACACACCACCATCGGAAGATGATACGTAATTTACTTCTGGAGGAAGAGTATCAATGAGCATTGTGTTGTACACGTTGTACTCACTACCAATATATCCACGATTGCTATAGGTAATGTTGTAGGTGAGTGTACCACCTTGAGCCACTGTAGTTATATCATCGGTCTTATATAATTGGAGGAGCGCGGCTTCATTTATTATCTCCCCGTTAGCGGCAACATTTCCCGCTGACATTATCAGAAACATTAAGGCTATGCCTATACAAATTACAATATTTTGTTTCATTTTCATTTTCGTACCCCCAAAGTCATATGTTTATAGAATATGACTGTATTTTAAATTCGGTTTTCAAGGTATTATAATCTTTTTGATTTTATTTCAAAAATAATATCATATATAAAAAATAGCTTAGATTCAAAGAAAGTAAAAAAGATAATTCAAAATACTTTCAGAAATTATGTGTATAGATTTTTTGAAGATTATAGTACCATTGACTTAAAATAGCGTTGCGTTTTTTGGTTATTACTATTACCCATAAATTCTGTGCTGGCATTTAGATTCGAACTCAAACAGCAATAACGCCAAAAATAAACAGAAGTAAAAAAGAAAAGTAAATCGAAGTTATTGGAACAGCTTATCCAAAAAATACTGGTGAACCCTCAGGTCCTCGGTAAGTTCAGGATGGAATGCCAGCGCAAGAACATTTCCCTGTTCAGCAGCTACGATCATATCATCGATTTTAGCAAGGACTGTTACGTCTTTTCCGGTTTCAACGATTCCGGGTGCTCTGATGAAGACTGCATTATATGGTGTATCGAGGAATGGAAGTTCAAGTCCGATCTCAAAGGAATCGCGCTGTCTTCCGAATGCATTTCGGTTGACTTTGGTGTCCATGAGTCCTAAAAGGTGCTGGTGGGTTTTGGCTACTTGCTCGTCTCCGGCAGTTGCCAGAAGAATAAGACCGGCACAGGTTCCCATTATTGGTTTGCCTGCTGCGTTCATGTCTCTTATCTCATCGGCGATGCCTTCACGCATGAGGAGTTTTCCAAGGGTTGTGCTTTCACCGCCTGGAAGTACAAGTGCATCACATTCAGGGACAATTCCCTTGTGTTTGATAGTAACAACTTCTCCATTCTCGCCACGCTGCTTGAGGGCATTTTCAAGAGCCTCTACGTGTTCGGAAACGTCTCCCTGAATAGCAATAACACCTAATTTCATATGATCACGTTTTAGTTAGTATGTAAAGTTAGTATATGTAAGTAAAACAAATCAAAAATAAAAAAGAATTGTGGATGGGTTTACCATCCGCGGGTCTGAAGAATGTCAGATTCAGGAATTGAATCTACACTGATTCCTTTCATTCCTGAGCCAATGCCCTTTGATACTTCTGCAAGTACCTTTGGGTTATCGTAGTTGTTTACAGCTTCAACGATTGCCTTTGCCATCTTCTCAGGATTCTCTGACTTAAAGATTCCTGAACCGACGAAAACACCGTCAGCACCCATGCGCATCATAAGAGCTGCATCTGCCGGTGTTGCAACACCGCCTGCTGCAAAGTTAACAACAGGAATACGCTGCATCTCTGCGGTCTCGAGTACAAGCTCGATAGGTGCTTCGATATGACGGGCAACTGCAATGAGTTCTTCCTTTGTCTTGCCTTTGAGTGCACGGACTTCACCCATGATCTGCTTCATGTGCTTGACAGCCTCGCTGACATCTCCGGTTCCTGCTTCGCCCTTTGTACGGATCATTGCAGCACCTTCGTTTATCCTGCGGAGTGCTTCACCAAGGTTTCTTGCACCACATACGAAAGGAACTGTGAACTCTGTCTTATCAATGTGGTATTTGTTGTCAGCAGGTGTGAGTACTTCGGACTCATCAACCATGTCAACACCAAGAGCTTCAAGGATCTCAGCTTCCACAAAGTGACCGATACGTGCCTTTCCCATAACAGGAATTGTAACAGCATCAATGATCTCTGAAACAATCTGTGGGTCTGCCATCCTGGCAACTCCGCCCTCTTTCCTGATATCTGCAGGAACAGCCTGAAGTGCCATAACTGCAACAGCACCAGCTTCTTCTGCGATCTTTGCCTGCTCAGCGTTTACAACGTCCATGATCACACCGCCTTTCTGCATCTTTGCAAAGCCGCGCTTAATAAGCTCGGTACCGTGTCTTAATTTCTCAAGTTCCATAATATCATCCTGAATTAATTTATAAATATAGTTATCGTTTGGTTATTGTTTAATTCCTGATTTAATGCCTACCTACTCAGCCTACTAGATATAGTTAATGCTTAATACCATTTACATCTACTCATCGTCAGGTCTGATCCTTGCTACTCCTACTACTTTATCGCTGGCACGTACATCCATTATCTTAACACCCTGTGTGTTCCTGCCCTGGACACGTACGTCCTTCACAGGAATACGGATTATGATGCCTTCAGAGCTTGTAAGCATGATGTCATCTTCATCATGTACCGCTTTCACATTTATCACAGGTCCGTTACGCAGGCTTGTGACTATGGTTATCACGCCACGTCCGCCTCTGTGCATGGCCCTGTACTCATCAAACTCAG
This sequence comes from Methanolobus sediminis, assembly GCF_031312595.1. NCBI lineage: Archaea > Methanobacteriati > Methanobacteriota > Methanomicrobia > Methanosarcinales > Methanosarcinaceae > Methanolobus > Methanolobus sediminis. The sequence goes on from NZ_CP133592.1 coordinate 2,458,007, forward strand.
TTCTCTTACCAAAACCATTTTCAGTTACAGTCAGAAGTGATGCAGTTTCATCCACAAGATCAAGGCTCACAACCATGTCACCTTCTTCCAGATTCATTCCCCGGACACCCTTGGCACTGCGACCCATAACACGAACTTCACTCTCAGGGAACCTGATAGCTTTTCCATGTCTTGAGACCATGACCATGTCTTTGGAACCATCTGTAAGTGCAACATTCACAAGTTCATCCTCATCCTCAAGGCTGATGGCAATAATGCCCTTCTTGCGTGGGTTGCTGAAATCAGAAAGCTGGCTCTTCTTCACAGTACCTGTGCGGGTTGCCATGAACAGGAATTCATCTTCCTTGAACTCGCTGACAGGTATCATTGCTGTAACCAGTTCACCTTCACCAAGTTCAAGCAGGTTCACAATGGCTTTTCCACGGGACTGTCTGCTGCCTTCCGGAATCTCGTACACCTTACGCCAGTGCACACGGCCCTGGTTTGTGAAGAACATAAGATAATCGTGCGTTGAAGCTACAAAGATATCAACAACAAAATCCTCATCCTTGGTATCCATTCCGATGACACCTTTTCCGCCTCTGTGCTGCTGTGAATATGTGTCAACAGGAAGTCTCTTGATGTATCCACTGTTTGTGATGGTTACAACCATCTCAGCTTCGGGAATGAGGTCTTCAGTTTCAAGTTCCTCAACAGAGGATTTAATGGCTGTTCTGCGCTCGTCACCGAAACGCTCTTTCAGGTCAGTGATTTCTTCCCTGATAATTCCATATTTCCTCTCATCACTTTCGATGATAGCTTTATATTCAGCAATCTGCCTGAGGAGTTCGTCATATTCATCATCGATCTTCTGTCTTTCAAGACCGGTGAGTTTCTGCAGGCGCATATCAAGGATAGCCTTTGCCTGTAACTCATCGAGACCGAATTTTGAAATGAGTCCTTCCCTTGCATCATCAACATTTGCAGAAGAGCGGATAAGTGAAATAACTTCATCGAGGTGATCAAGGGCGATCTTGAGACCCCTGAGTATGTGTGCCCTGTCCTCAGCTTTTTTCAGCATGAACTGTGTACGCTTGAGGATAACGTCAATACGGTGATCAAGATAGATCCTGAGTATTTGCTTCAGGTTCAGTTCCCTTGGAACATCGTCCACAAGTGCGAGGTTAATGATACCGAAAGTAGTCTGCATCTGGGTGTGCTTGAACAACTGGTTGAGCACCACATTTGCGTTTGTTCCGCGTGTAAGTTCTATAACAACCCTGATACCCTCACGGTCAGATTCATCACGAAGGTCGGAAACACCTGTTACTTTCTTGTCCCTGACAAGGCTTGCGATATCCTCTATAAGTTTTGCCTTATTGACCTGATATGGAAGTTCTGAGACAACTATGCGGTACTTGTCCTTCTTCATCTCCTCTATCTCAGCAACAGCTCTGACCCGGACTCTTCCACGACCAGTCTCATAAGCTTCCCTGATTCCCTGTTTACCAAGTATGACACCACCGGTTGGGAAATCAGGTCCCTTTACTGCTGTCATAAGTTCCTGGATTGTCACATCAGGGTTATCGATCATCATCATAGTTGCATTGATAACCTCGGTAAGATTGTGAGGTGCCATGTTGGTTGCCATTCCCACAGCAATACCTGTTGACCCGTTAATAAGCAGGTTTGGCAGTTTTGCAGGAAGCACAACCGGTTCCTGAAGAGATCCATCATAATTGGGACGTGTTGCAATGGTCTCCTTATCGATATCAAGAAGCATCTCATCGCATATCTTATCCATGCGAACCTCAGTGTAACGCATAGCAGCAGCGGAGTCACCGTCAATTGAACCGAAGTTACCCTGTCCGTCTATGAACGGATATCTCAGGGAGAAATCCTGCACCATCCTGACAAGGGAATCATAAACAGCAGAATCGCCGTGCGGGTGGTACTTACCAAGAACGTCTCCCACTACACGGGCAGACTTCTTGTAAGCCTTGTCATAGGTGATTCCTGCCTCTTTCATGGCATAGAGAATTCTTCGGTGAACTGGCTTGAGACCATCCTTTGCATCCGGCAGAGCACGGCTTACAATTACACTCATGGCATAATCCATGAATGAGTTCTTCATCTCATCTTCAATAAGGACGGGAACTATTTTCTCACCGGTATCTGTTGGCTGGATATCAAAAGGAAGTTCCTCTTCAGGATTGTTCTGCTCTTCGTCCTGAATACTATTATCATCAATATTATCTGCCATTTTTCCTCACCTCAGACATCCAGGTTCGCAACGTCCTTTGCGTGCGTTGTAATGAATTGTTTACGTGGCGCTACGTCATCACCCATAAGGATGGTGAATATCTCATCAGCAGCAACCGCATCTTCCATGGTGACCTGGAGAAGTGTTCTTGTCTCAGGGTTCATGGTTGTTTCCCAGAGCTGCTCAGGGTTCATTTCTCCAAGACCCTTGTAACGCTGTATACCTACACCCTTGTCACCGATCTCTTCCAGTTTTGCTGCAAGCTCACGGTCAGAATAGACGTAATACTCTGCTTTCCCCTTCTTAATCTTGTAAAGAGGAGGCTGTGCAATGTACACATAACCGGCATCTATCATGGGTTTCATGTACCTGTAGAATAGTGTAAGTATGAGTGTCCTGATGTGAGCTCCGTCAACATCAGCATCAGTCATGATGATTACTTTATGGTAACGTGCTTTTTCGATGTCGTAATCATCACCGATTCCGGTACCCATAGCTGTAATGAATGCAAGGATCTCATTGTTCTTGAGGATCTTTGCTAAACGTGCTTTCTCAACGTTGAGGATTTTACCTCTGAGCGGAAGGATTGCCTGGTTCTTACGGTCTCTTCCCTGCTTTGCAGAACCACCTGCAGAGTCTCCTTCCACAAGATACAGTTCGCTTACGGATGGATCCTTCTCGGAACAATCTGCCAGCTTTCCAGGAAGTGTACTGACATCAAGAGCACTCTTTCTGCGTGTGAGTTCCCTTGCTTTCTTTGCTGCTTCTCTTGCACGCTGTGCATCAAGAGCTTTCTGAAGGATGGCAGTGGCAACTTTTGGAGTTTCTTCCATGTATTCTGCAAGTCCTTCAGATACCATGGACTCGACAATACCCTTTACTTCACTGTTACCGAGCTTGGTTTTGGTCTGTCCCTCAAATTGGGGTTCTGTGATCTTGACGCTGATGATGGCTGTGAGACCTTCACGGATATCTTCACCTGAAAGCTTTGCATCACCTTTTGCAAGATTGTTCTTTTTTATGTAATCGTTAGCAACCCTTGTGAGTGCCGCCTTAAACCCAACGAGGTGAGTACCACCTTCGTGGGTGTTGATGTTATTCACGAATGAGAATACAGATTCAGCATAACTGTCCGTGTACTGCATTGAGATCTCAACAACAGTATCGTCTTTTGTTCTTTCAAAATAGATAGGTGATTCGTGAAGTGGGTTCTTGTTGTGGTTGAGGTGTTCCACAAAAGAAACGATACCGCCTTCATACTCGAATTTCTCTTCGACCTTTTCTTCCCCACGGTCATCCGCTATGCTGATTTTAATTCCTTTGTTGAGGAATGCAAGTTCACGAAGCCTTGTTGCAAGTGTTTCATACGCGAATTTAGTGGTCTCAAATATTTTGGAATCCGGCATGAAAGTTATTTTTGTACCTGTACTGGAAGTTTCTCCTATCTCCAGCAGGTCATCCGTAGGAGTTCCACGTTCATAGCGCTGGTAGTATATTTTCCCGTCACGCTGGACCTCGGCTTCCAGCCACTCGGAAAGTGCATTCACAACTGAAACACCAACACCGTGCAGACCACCGGATACCTTGTAGGTGTTCTTATCGAATTTACCTCCTGCATGGAGAATGGTCATTACCACTTCAAGTGCGGATTTGTTGTATTTCGAGTGTGTTCCTACCGGAATACCTCGTCCGTTATCCTGGACTGTGATGGTCCCGTCATGATTTATCGATACATCTATCTGTGTACAATATCCGGCCAGTGCTTCATCGATACTGTTGTCCACTACTTCGTAGACCAGGTGGTGAAGTCCCCTGCCATCGATACTTCCGATGTACATGCTCGGGCGTTTGCGAACAGCTTCCAGCCCTTCAAGTACCTGAATATTGCTTGCATCATAAGTCTGTTTTTCACTCATTTAAATAACAGCTCCGTGAAAAAGTTTATAATCGCGATTAACAATGCTTGATTGATTCGTGTCTAAAACGTACACTAGTTCGTTCTTTAAAATACAGTCAAAGAAATATTAACGTTCAATCTCTCGTTTCTTATTTTAACTTAAAACATCTGGCTTCTAATATGCATTCATGCTTATTAAATGTTTATATAAAATTGATTAAAAAAGTAAAAAAAGAAACTTAAAAATCAGTTTCTTGCTGCCATATAGATGTTACCAATTGGTATGAGTGTTGCAGCCAGATAAATAAGTCCGCCTATGATCGGGATTGCACTTACAATGAGCAGTACCAGAAGTCCGAATGCCATTTCGTTCATTGTCCTTGTACTTTTACCCATTTTACTTAGCAGATGACGTCCGATCCATATGGATGCTATTATCCTTGCAACGTAAAGCATTACAAAGAGAGTTACCATCATGATAAGTCCCAGTGGAATTCCTATGATAGTGACAAAGAGCAGTATTGCCAGTATACTTGCTACTATCAGAACAAGCAGTCCTGTAAGAAAAGCCATTCCTGGAGATTCAGAAGTTTTAGCAGCGATATTTTCCATGTATTCCGGCCATATCGCCAGTCCGATAAGACCTATAAGGACCAATGCAAGATATGAAATAAGTCCGCTTATCAGGGATGATACAATTCTACCATTGTCATGATATTCCATTTCGTAGTATTGAATATTATTCCCAACAACTCCTTCCTCAATTTTTGTTTCGGATCTGCTCCTGTATTCAAGATTACCAGCTATGGAAGCATCAGGTGATATTGTTATTTTCTCCGCGTTTAGTTCTGCATTTCCGCCAATATTACCTTCAATATCGATCTCTTTTGCAGAAGCTTCTACGTTACCAACAACGTCTCCCAGAATAGTGATCTTCCCTGAACCGGCTGAAAGGTCTCCTCCAATGTTTCCCGTATCAGCAAGAATCGTCTCACCGGTAAAGGAAATTACATCATCCTGCACACTTCCGTCAATCGTTAGCGTTCCCGATGCGACCCTTACATCATCGCCTACCGTACCGCTGATAGTAACATCTCCTGCAGCAACGATAAGATCTTCTTCAATGGTTCCTTTCACGTTAACCGTGCCACCGGCAACGACCACATCACCATTGACGGTCCCCTCAATTATAACATTTCCGCCGGCAACAATCACATCATCATCTATCACATCATCAATGACAACTGTGTCACCACTTTCAATTGTGGTATATGCTGCAGCCGTATGGATGAATAACATAAAAGTAACAACCAGCAGCATAATCCTGCATAAAGCTTGTAAGCCAGGTTTCATTTTGTAGACTCCCCCTCTACAATTAAATTTTAGTGATTATTCTATTCTTTGTTTTTCATTGATTAAATGCTTATTCGATTGCACTGGCTCGGCATCTAATTTCTTTTGAGTAAGTATGTACAACTCGGAATTTCAACAAATTAAATCCTTAGAATCATGAACTTGAAACCTCTTTTGAAGCTTGCTCAGTATTTTGTTGAGAAAAGGAAGACTCTTGATTATAGTAAGTCTGCTTACTCAGTTGAAAGGCAGGATTCAGACGAAATCAGGCAGAACATATTGAGTACATCTTATTCTGAGTAGAAGATGGGATTCTCAAAAGTTACTCTACATTACATGAAAAAGAATGCTGATGCGGATAAACCATTTACTTTAGAATCTCATGTAAGGGAACGGTTGGAAATATGGGTGAGGAATAATTCTTGTACCATATCAGTTTAAGGGGAAGGATAAAGAATATGAAAAATCCTCACTCCCCAAAACCTTCATTTTTTATTTACTCTTCGATTCCAATTGCTACATGGTGCTCAGTGATTACTGGTGTTTGCTCAATGATTCCCATGACATTAACAATTCCAAATACTATTCCAAGTGCGATTGCTGCTATTCCAAGGAATGCATATGCATCGTAGAGTGTACCAGTCTTAAGTATAGGCTGGATGACTATCGGGCATATAAATTGTCCAAAGAAAAGAACAGTTGCATATCCGGAAAATATCTTTCCTCTCATTTGCTCTGGTGCAATTCTTCCAAGCCAGCTCAGGTTTGTTGCATTAATGATGCCGAAAGCAATTCCTGTAACAATCAAACCTGCTATTAGTATAGTCATATTAGATACAATCGATAGGGTGAAAACACCTGCACCAAGTATCATGAAAAAAAAGACATTAGTCTTTATCTCAGAAATGAAGCCAGAAATTCTTATATGACTCAGTGCTCCAAATGTTGCGAAAAGTCCGGGTATGGATATCAGGGCACCTATAAGGAGTGCAGAATCGATTCCTTTTTCATCCAGAACGAATGGAAGTTTTGTTGGAACTGAGAAGAAAAGTACCATCATCACTATTGTTGCTATATAGATCAAAGCTATGCTTTTCAGGTCAAGATTCCATTTCTCCAGACGATGTGCATGTCCGTGTGGTTTATTGTTTTTCAGTTCGTTTTTTTCCAGAACAGGATTATTCTTCGAGCTGCTGATAGATATCAGTGCTCCAGGGATTAGCACCAGTGATATAAGGTAAATATAGAAAGGTGCATGCCAGCTGATATCTGCAAGTGCACCACCTGTAATCTCAAGTATTACAGCACCAAAACCCATACAAGCTGATTGTAGTCCCATTTTTTTCCTCAGTTCCACGCCAGAGTAATTGTCTGCCAGTAAAGCAGTTGCACATATAGTCATACCAGATATGCCAATTCCAAGTAGCACCCTGCAAGCAAGTATCATGTATAGTGAATTAAGAACTGCACCGCTTGCACCTACAAATCCAAAGATTGCAAGTGCGACTATAAGCATTTTTTTCCTGCTATATTTATCAGCAAGCACACCAATGAAAGGCGAACTGATAATAATTCCAAGAGCAGGAAGAGTGACAACCATGGAAACAAAAAGACCCGCATTTGGCACATCAGCAAAGAATTTCAGCATCTCCGGGAGTGCCGGTGCAATTGCAGCTGCACCCATGATAGTTAACATTGATGCACCAAGGATAACAATGAGTTTTAAAGTCTCATGTTTATTCTTAGATTTACTTTTTTGAACACTTGTTACTAGTCTTTCAGTAGGAATTCCTTCCATTCTCTATCACCTTTTTTGTAGCAAATGTCATAAAACAAACATACATGAATGTATGAATTAGATTCTCTTTTCTGCTTGTTAACAAATTATCACCTTGTGTGTGAATTTTTATTAATAAGAAAGTTTAACACAAGGTTGTGTCTATATGTATCAAAAAAATTGACATCTTCTTATAATAATGGTCGATTAATAATCCTAATTTAAGATAAATTTAACGCCTATTGTTTCTATTTACAATTCAGTTGCTCATGCTTTTGAAAGACAGGATTTGGAGGATATAAGGCAAAATACACTCATTATATCTTATTCAGAATGGAAAAAATGGGATTTTAAATCTATTTTTTAGACTTATGTTTTTTCGTTCTAATTAAAACTATAATTTTTAATTTCTAATAGGAGTTCTGTTTTTTCTTATTAACTATATTCCTTATCCCTTTTCAAACCCGGATGATTCGGACTGATGTCCATCACCTGTCCATTCAATTCCTGTGTCACCCTGTTCAGTATATTATCGATATCTTTGGATTCTTCCTCGTCGATCATGGATGAATAGATGTCTTTGATACTTGCAAGACTTGCAGATGCCAGTGCCAGTAAAATGGATAGCACGTCAAAAGTTACTTCTTCACGGTATTCGAAATCGCCCATTGCTCTTTTTATACCGGGATGGGCTGCATTAGAAATGAGTATATAAAAATCATCTACAAGTTTTTTCTTCTCTCCAGTGTATAACACTTCGCGTATTCTTGATGGCCTGAGCCAGTGATGCTTATTTTTCAACTCTTTTTCTTCATCTTCCGTAAGTGTACCTAACTGTTGCTTATAGAAAATGTATGCTTCTCTGTCAGTCAGATGAAGCAGGTACATCTGGGTAATCCCTTCAAAAACAGTTCTTAAATTCAGGTAAGCAGGATTGTTCAGGCCAATACATGCTAATTTGTAGGCTGCGATCAAATTGTGGTTGTTTCGCTCAAATAGTACAGGTATAATGGATTTAGGACCATCAGGACGTTGGCCTGTTGTTTTTAACTCATCAATGAATCCGGCATTCAGAACTGTTGTAAGATAGAATAACAATTCTATTGAATCCTGAAAGATATCAAGCTTAGCGGCATGTTCCCTGAAGATGATATCTTTCCTGTAGTTCAGGATAGATTCAATATCGTTATAGTCACGCCTTTTTTTGCCGGGATTCATTTTTACTCTTTTTCCGTTGATTGTTTTTCCACATCTATGTTAAGGTTCAAGATAAGAGTTATTTTAGAACCTATTAGTAAAAAAGGTTAACACATGTGTAGTACTGATTAATAGAAGAATGAATACTTCAGAACTTCTTTCCAGGCTGCAAAAAGACAGCAGAAGTATCAGCAATGCAGACATCAGCCTTGCACGAGCTTATGCTATGGAAGCTGTGGAACATGTCCCTGAGCCTTACAAAACCATCTATTCATCTGATTATTTTATATTCCTCTATGAAAGTTTCCTGGAAATCCGGAAGTGCAGGCCGGATGAAATTGTGATACGGGAAATTGATCCGGCAGACTATGAAGCGGCTCTTTCCAGTATAAACGAGAAAAACGACCCGGGCGACAGGAAAAGAGATGCTATGAACCGGTTTATCAGTATCGTTCATATCTACCTTACTTTCATAGTCAAAAAACCACTGCATCCTGTGGGAATGATTTTCCCCGGAGGACTAAAGATAACAGAAGATGGAATTTTTTATTATTGTCCAGTCAAGGATAAGCAAACTGAAACCGGCATCTCATTTTGTGAGTTCTGTATCTGTAAGAACAGTGAAGAACAGTAAAGAATAGAAATGACAAATTGAATAACTTGAATGATCCCGAAGGGCACGGCGAAGCCGGCGCTTTTCCCAAAAGACTAAACAAAATATCTGCGAATTCTATACTTTTTCGTATACCTTCTGTATGGAATCATCGGAAGTTGCCGCCTTCGGCGGCTGGTTGCTTTGTTTTTAGATTTAAGCTTGCTTTTTCGTCACTAAAAAACAAAACAAAATAAAAAATAGGAGGTAGGGCCTGAATTAGGAAAGATATTCAGGCCTTGAATGACAGTGCTTTTGTCGGACATGCTGTAATGCATCTTCCACACTTGATACAGTCAGGCTTGGTGCTGTTGGTGTGGACATCAAGCTGCATCGGGCAGACCTTCTCACACTTGTTACAGTTGATACACTTTGATTCATCTGTATGGAGCTGGTATTTCTGGCCACCTATGAGGTTCTGTATGGTTCCCATTGGACAGAATGTACACCATGTACGTGGACTGACTGTAGTTCCTGCGATCAGTGCAATTGTAGTTGTAACCAGGCACATGATAACAAAGACCATACCGATCTGGTTGATAAGTCCGTGTGTGTTGAGGAGCCTGTAGCCCATAAATCCCATCATGAGCAGGAACAGGGGAATCCTGACCCGGTAGCTTCTCAGTATTTTTGGTATTTTCTTTCCTCTTGTTATTTTCCCAACCCAGAAGTCATTGAAACTTCCTCTCGGGCAGAGGTTTCCGCAGAACCATCTTCCACGGAAGACACTTGTTATAAGCAGTGTTGCAAAGACAAGCAGCAGGAAATATCCCAGAAGCGGGAACCAGAGTCCTGCAATGGATACGATAACGACAAGGATTCCAAGATATGGAGTAATTTTCAGCACAATTTCACCCTCTCTTTTCTCTTATAATTCTTATGTTTTTTTTTTGAAGTATTTATGTAGCACAATTTTCAGAGGTATTGCTGGTTCTACTGGTTCTCGTCAGCCCATGACTGCAATTCACTGTCCACTCTCTTGACCCAGCTATTGACGATCTCCATGATAAGTTCATGAATATCCTTCTTGCTGCGGATCTTGTATACAAAGAAGTATCCTCCGCCATCCATGTTGTTCTGGGAGCGGATGAGTATTTTTCTTTCATAGAGTTTCTTTACACTTCTCTGGACAGTTGAAAGGTTAAGTTCGAGCTCTTCAGCTATTTTTTCTGTAGTAAGCCAGTTCTGTCCGTATTGCAGGAAATACTTCAATATCTGAAGTTCGGCTTTTGTCAGGTTCAATCCGCATTTAATTACAGCTTCGATCTCAAACTCTTTACAGGCAAAGTCAACCATTTGATACCTCCGATAATCAACAGTACTGTATTAAAGCAGCAGCTGTATATAAAGCGTTTCAAGAACTGTCAAATACTGCGGAAAAACAACAGTACTATTTGAGTAAAAAAGAAATGATCAGGAACTTCCAATAAGCCGGTTGATCTCCTCGCTGCCGATGATTCCAATAATTTTGTTTGATTCATCAACTACGGGGAGAGCAGAAATATTATGCTGCTCCATTTTCTTTGCAGCACTTTCAATATCTTCATTTCCGTTTGCCGTTATCACATCTCTAACCATTATCATGTCAAGTGAGTTACATTTCATGGCAACTGCTTTTGAAATATCCCATGATGTCACAATTCCTGTGATTACATTCTCATCATCTACAACCGGCAGATGAGTAATTCCATTCTCAAACATGACCTGTGCAGTTTCCTCAATACTCAACCCATTTCTGATAGTTTTAATCTCTTTTTTCATTATATCGGAAACAAGTGTATGTGAAAGGAAGTTACCGATAATGTAACCAAGCTGCCCGGATTCCAGCAGGAAAGCATCATGTCCGTAATTGGACTCGATCTCCCTGTAGGTCACATCAATGTCATTAGCAGTTAATGCGGAAACAACTTCTTTCGACTGGTATGGTGGATAAAGCCAGTCAGAGCTCACCGCTACGATCAGGAACTTTGCCCTCGCATTTTTCATTCCTTCTATCAGGGAACCATTCAATGTAAGGTCAAAGTAGTCCAGTGCCTTTGTAATATAAAGATAGGAATTCGCATCAAATCTCTTTGTAAAGGACTGTCCCTGATAATGCAGGTAGCTCTCAACCTGGAAATCAAAACCAAGGTTATAATCCAGATCCTGCTTGTCCTGGAGTTTTCTTCCAAACTTCTGGTGCATGGAGTCATCACTCAGATAGGTTATATGTCCGATCATTCTTGCCAGCGCAAGACCATGAATGGGTGCGTTACCTGAATAATAATCACCGTTGTTCCAGTCAGGATCAGAGAGTATAGCCATTCTTCCCACCTCACTGAATGCTATTTGCTGAGGTGAGGAACGTGCCGTACTTGCAATAACAATTGCCTTGCCTACGCTATCAGGATATGTCACAGACCACTGAAGAACCTGAGTTCCTCCCATAGAACCTCCGATAATAGCAAAGAGTTTCTTAATACCAAAGTGGTCGACAAGTTCCTTCTGGGCTTTTACCATATCCTTTATGGTTATGAAGGGGAAAGCGGTTCCGTATTCTTTACCGGTTTCAGGATTTATGGAGGATGGTCCGGTCGAGCCTTTGCATCCTCCCAGTACATTGGAACAAATTACAAAATACTTGTCAGTATCAATGATCTTTCCAGGCCCTATCAGTGTATCCCACCATCCGGCTTTGCTTTCACCGCTATGCAGACCGGCTGCGTGAGCATCGCCGGTGAGTGCATGGCAGATGAGAATCGCATTGCTTTTATCGGGATTCAGCTTTCCGTAGGTCTCGTAAGCTATTTGGACTTCCTTCAGCTTTTTTCCACTGTCAAGCACCAGTTCTCCTGGAAGATTGAAGAACTTAGTCTCTACGATCCCAACACATTCTTTCTTCATAGTTCCTGGGATCTTTTAAGCGCCTGGTCAATGTCAGCTATCAGGTCTTCCACATCTTCAAGTCCCACGGACATGCGGATGAAGTCATCAGTGACTCCGGTTGACAGCCTCTCATCAGCGGTCAGCTGCTGGTGAGTTGTTGATGCAGGGTGGATGACAAGTGTCTTTGCGTCACCGATGTTTGCAAGGTGTGAAAGTAGTTCAACACTATCAATAAATTTCTTTCCTGCTTCAAGACCGCCTTTGATCCCAAACCCAAGGATTGCACCATACTTTCCTTTCAGGTATTTTGTTGCAAGTTCATGGCTTGGATGTCCTTTAAGTCCCGGATAATTCACCCATTCAACGGCAGGATGATCGTTCAGGAACTCTGCAACCTTGAGTGCATTACTGCTATGTCTTTCAATCCTTAGTGGAAGTGTCTCAAGTCCCTGCAGCAGCAGGAATGAATTGAAAGGACTCAGTGCAGGTCCAAGATCACGCAGCAAGTGCACTCTCATCTTGATTATGAATGCGATGTTACCAAGTTCCGGAAAATCACCGAATGTTTCCCAGTATTTGAGGCCGTGATAACCAGGGTCAGGTTCTGTAAGCCCGGGGAACTTTCCGTTGTCCCAGTTGAATTTACCGGAATCAACAATGACTCCGCCGATAGTTGTTCCGTGTCCTCCAAGGAATTTGGTTGCGGAAAGTACCACAATGTCTGCTCCAAGGTCAATAGGTTTTACAATACCGATTCCCACAGTGTTGTCAACTATAAGTGGTATTCCTGCTTCATGTGCTATCTTTGAAATTTCCTCAAGGTTTGGTACATCTAGTTTCGGATTTCCGATTATCTCGGTGTAGATTGCCTTTGTTTTCTCTGTAATAGCTTTTTTGAATTCTTCAGGTTTTGTAGAATCCACAAAGACCACTTTTCTTGCAAGGTTCTTGAATGTGTTATTGAATAATTGGTAAGTTCCACCGTAGAGGTTATCGGCTGCAACGATCTCATCGCCCGGCCCTGTCACACCTAGTGTTGCAAGAGTGATGGCGGACATCCCAGAGGAAACTGCAAGTGCACCTGTACCACCTTCAATGGCAGCAACTCTCTTTTCAAGCACATCGGTGGTTGGGTTCATGAGCCTTGTGTAGATGTTACCGAATTCCTTCAGTCCGAAAAGATTGGCTGCATGTTCTGCGTCTTTGAATGTGTATGATGCTGTCTGGTAGATAGGAACCGCACGTGACCCTGTTGTAGGATCAGGTTCCTGCCCTGCATGTAACGCCAGGGTATTTGGTCCATAGTTTCTTTTGGTCATTTTATTTCCTCTGGATTTTCTAATGTGCTTCAGTTTTGCACTATTTCATGATAGATGCAATGCTATATATAATTTCGCATAATTCACTTTGTGAATATTACTATGAGTTATTTTAATGTTGTGGTTATCTTTATTTTGTGTTACTCAGTTGCATAGTTATTTTGTATGCTCTCTAATTTATATTTAATTGGTGGCAGATAAAATACAGAAGTAAAAAGTCTGAATAAAAAGTGAATGCAGAAGTCACTTCCAGAAAAACAGCAGATATGATAAATCCCTTATCATTTCTACTCTAATAACTAATTCTTCAAAAAAATTATTTCATTCCAGTAATTCAGCCGGGAAACTCTCATAATCATTTTCAGGATAAAAGGCTATTTTAGCTTCAGGATTAAGGTTCCTGACAAGCTTTGAAACAGCATCGGAATGTTCGTTAGTATCTAACCATATCTTGCCGATACAAACAATCTCTGCACCTGATGTTTGTTTCCTGACATACTCTGTAAGCTGGTCTTCTTCCGTTTCAAAATCAAGTGAATCCACAAGTACAACAGAAGGCAAAAGTTCTACATCAGCAAGCTCCATTCTTTCAAGGTCAGCTTTTAGCTTGTGAGGTAGCACTGTCTCTTCGGCTTCAATGAATACTGTATCCGGGTTGAATTCTTCCTGTATTGTCAGGAGATTACTTCTTATATCGGTATCAAGAGAACATGGAATACACACACTGTTGACTTCCCTTGTCTTAATTCCAAGTTCAGTGAGCGTTTTCTCATCATAATCTACTTCGCCTGTTTCCTGAACTATGACTCCGATCTTCTCTCCTTTGGAATTGAGATATTTTGCAAGTTTCAGAATAAGTGTGGTCTTGCCGCTGCCTGTAGCTCCGCCTATTATGCTAACTTTCATAAGATACACTCCACAAAGATATTGATAAGAAACGTCCTTGAATCTTACGGTTTAGGTGTTTGAGAGTGATGCCAGGGTTTTGGTTTGCAAATCCCTCTTCTCATTCTTAATTGGAGTTTCTTGAGAAAAATAGTAAAAGACAAAATAGAAAGAAAAAAGTTACAGGAATTCAAATTTCAGGCTTGATTTCTTTTTCCTGTTGTTTCATTTCCTTTATTTCTTTAATTCTTCTAATGGTCACTTCACCAAGGAATATGATAAGAGCTGCGAGCAGGAAGTAGATCTTCTGGCTGACACTTTCCTTGACAAGTTTTTCAGAATTATCCTGTGCTTCTTCAAATATGCTTGATCTTGCTTCAGTTACAGATGTATATATACTGCCACCGTTTGCGGTGATAAGGGCAGCCATATCTTCATTGAGTCCCATATTCCTGTACTCAAGGGCATAGTTAACTGCTACCGGATAGCCGGAAAGGTCGTGCATTCCTATTGGTTCCGGTTCGATCACAGCTTCATAGACATTTGTTCCTGTCAGTGAAAGATCAAGTGTTTCACCATCAAGCTTCAGAGTTGGTATTCCTTCATCATACATGGTAAGTTCAATTGTGGTGGGAGTACCATACCATGTATCAGCTGCTTCAACAACAGCTCCACTTTCCTCTACCGGATTGCCGATTGCCCAATTCACTGTTGAAGATATGAGTTTTGAATTGTTTCCGGAGTAAAGCTCAGTTGCCCACATGTTGTCACCACCAAGACCGTTATCGGTAGTAACGGCGGCTACTCTTCCAAGTCCGTATCTCCATGTGGTAAGTATTGGTTTGCCTGTACTTGTTATGATAAGCCTGTCAGCTCCGGCTTTTGGTGTAACATCGTTATAGCCTGTTACACTGCCTTCAATATCAATGTTCTTTGTGATGAAGTGCTTTGAGTTAAGTTCTATCAGAGGGAACTCACCAAGGTCAGTGTCTTCCTCAAAGTCAGGTTGTTCCTCATCAGCGGTTCCAAAGTCAATATTTACAGTGAATGTGTCTTTTTCTGTATGATAATAACCAGTATCTTGTCCTATTGAGGATATAAACAATTCAGCATAATAGTTCCCATCATCATCTTTTTGATAATTTTGAGTTGAATATACGTGAACAAAAATGAAATTAACTCCATTATCATGCATTCGAGATGCGATATCCACACTGTCCTCATAGATATCAGACCCAATACCTCCATCTGAAATAATAAGCACCAAGGATTGTCCACCTTTTTGGTTCAGTTCTTCCTCAGCAAGTGAAAGTGCATCATCCAGATGTGATTTATCAGTAAGTTGTGCTGTTAACCTTGAAACAGTATCCATCAATTTCTCTCTATCGTTTTCATTAGATAGTGTAACGAAGCCATTAGATGTATCATTCACGTAATCTGTAAACGAAACAACTGCCATATCTGAATCACGAAGGTCTTCGTTATCAATGATGCTATTTGCCATTGATAATACTTCACTTATTGTGTGAGTTTCCATGTCACTTTTTGATTCATTTACAGCTACATCTCCGCCTCCCAAACTACCTGAAAGGTCCAGAATAAGAACAATGCTTCTTCCACCTGTCCAGTCTGTTGGCTCGGAGCGTACAGGAAGTATCTCTTCAATAGATGAATTAAGATAGTCTCCGAAGTTGTAGGAACTGTCACCCCCAACAACGACAATACCTTTCCCATCGTTGAGGAAGCTTTTCATTTCCTCTACTTCACTCTCGCTGAAAGTGTTTGCATGGGTATTATCAATGATTATTGCTTTGCGGCTATCAATGTTTGCAAGTTCTCCTGTTCTTGAAACATCGTATAGGTTGAGTAATATGTCCGCAAGCGGTGAATTCACGTCAAGTCCTATGGTCCTTATTTTTGGTTTAGGGATTGCATATATGGCTTTGTAGAATTCATTATTAATAGGATCATAATCATAACTTAAAGGATTGATCTCTGCTCTCAGTGTATGTGCTCCCAGAGTACTGAATTTGACCTGTGTTATTGGTATTGTTTTTGTACGTTCCGTCTGGGTAATGGTACGGCTGCTGATGAGTGTGTCATCGCTGTACAATGAATAAGTATACTTAATTTCCTGATCCATTGCCTGCGTTACAATGATGTTGAACTGGTTCTCATTGTTGCGTACAACGGTCTTATCGCCTTCGATCTCAACACTAATGTCGTTGTACTGCACTTCCGGCTGCACATAATATACAGTGGTTCCCATCTCCTTTGCAAACTGCAGGGCAGTTTCCACATCCTCGCCGGTATTGCTGTTACCATCTGAGACCAGCACGATCTGATTATCTCCTGTGGAATACTGGATAATAGCATCCCCAAGTGCAGTGCTGTCTCCGGTGAGCCTAACAATTGATGTTGGTGTTTTTGCTGTAAGGGCTTCATAAAGGTCAGTTGCTGAGCCGTTTGAGAATATCTCCATGCTTTCAGTTTCATCGGAGATTATCACGATGTTCGGATTATCATCTGATGTTACGCTTGCAACCAGTATGAAAGGTGATGCTAAAGCCGTAATCAGCAAAATAGCAACAATGATACGTGATATAATAAGTCCTTTTTTAGTTCCCTTTTTCAGAAGATAAAGTCCTGCAATAAGGGCCGGAATTATCAGCCAGAACATTTCAGGATTCTCAAAACTGACCATCAGAGCTCACCTCTCTTTCTTATTATAAGCAGCTCCAGTATAACTAATGCAAAAACAATGATTATCATATAAGTGTCAAGGTAATTCTTTGCGGTATACGAACTTTCACGTACTATGCCAGGTTCATCGTCAGCCTGTGAGCGTTCAATAACATCATCACCCTCAAGCGTTGTATCAGATTCCTTGTCATTGTATAAGTTCACAGCAATCTCTTTTCCGGCTACCTGGTAAACACCGACCTCATCGTAAAGCACACGGCTCACAGTATCCGTTGTGCTCGGTGTCTGTATCTCCTGCTCCTTAGCCAGTGCAGAAACAGTTCCTGTTTTGAGGTTATAATCCTGCACGCTTCCGGTACCACCGAGCCATCCGGCAAGCTTTGACCAGAAAACAGGATATTCAGGCAGGTTATGGAAGTTGTTCCATGCGTCATCACCTGTAATATCGTTTATTCCGAAATACACGGAAGTTCCATCACCAACAGGTCCGTAGACAAGCATTGGTACGTCATCTTCAGTGGCAACAAGAGTTGTAGATTCTATTCTGGATGTAACATTGAGGAATTTGTACATTGCCACTTCATCGTATTTTATATCTTCACTGAGTCTGGTATCCTGAACAACTTCAAGCGTCACTCCGTTATCTGTGTCTTCCACAGATTCTGGCATCACAGGAAGAAGTTCAACAAGTTCAGTCTTTGCATTTTCAGATGACAGAGCTTCACTTGCAATGAATACGGCTTTTCCTCCGCCGTTGAGGTAACTGCTAAGAGATGATATTTCATTGCTTGCAAGTGCTCTCTCCTTGTTGGCAATCACCACGATGCTGTAATCTGTAAGGTCATCAGGCACGCCTTCCAGTTGTTTAATGCTAATAGTGGGTATAAGTGAAATTGCTATTTTGGAAGGCAGGTCATCAACATCTGTCACAAAGAGCAGTTGCCTGTCAGATATCTTTGGAATTGAAATATAGGCAGTGTTGTCTGCTTCCAGGCTGTCATCATCAAGAATCCTGACCTCTGTTATTCCTGACCCAAGGGTTGTAAGGCGAAGCTGCTTTGTTGATCTTGCAGGTATTGTAAGTGAGGCGGAACTTGTCTTTCCATTGTCAAGGTTCTCTATCTCAACATCCACGATTTGCCTGCTGTTTCGATAGTTCTTGATAACTCCGTTATAATTGTAATTTCCATCTTCAACTTCAATACTTCCCTGTATTATTCCTGTATTGTCGGCTTCTCTGCCAACAAGGAGGAACTGTACATTAAGGCCGTAGGATTCAGCAAGTTTCATGGAATTTACCGGGTCATCACCGTTCCAGCTTGCAAAATCAGAAACTACAACAATATTTCCTCCCTGGTCACTAAGTATTCTCATGGCGGCTGAGATAGCACTTGACATGTCTGCTACAGTTGCTTTTGCCTCCATTGATTCAAGTGCATTATAGGTTGCCTGTGCATTCGCTTCTTCAATAATAGTTACCGGTGTGCTTTCTGCAAGGATAATGGTGTTTGTCTTACTGACGTAATCTTCTGCCTTTGATATCGCATCACTGAACCTGCTGTCAGTTTGCATACTTGCAGACCCGTCAATGATAATCACAGTATGGTCTCCGCTGAGTGCCTCTTGACTCTCGAAATAAGGGGATGCGGCAGCAAGCGCAAGGAGTATGAGTACAAATAGCTGGATAAAGAACAAAGGGTCCTTTACAAGTTTAGAAATGGATGTGTAGAACCGTTTTTTCTCTTCCTTGATGTCCATGAGGAACATCAGGGATGGGATCTGCACCTGAAGAGGTTTTGGCCTGAGCAGGTATAATATTATGAGTGGAATTACACTTGCAAGGGCAGCCAGTGCCAGCGGGTTATCAAAAGGCATTACCATTTCCTCCGGCTGATGGTATGGAAGAACGCATCAAATATCGGAATATCAGTAGTGAAGGTGTAGAATTCCGCACCGACCCTGCTGCATGTGTCACCAATGTGGTTGATGTGATCAGTGAGCTTTTTCTGGTATTCGCTCTTCAGATCCTCACTGATATATGTGTCAAGCTTAACGCCGGATTCCAGGTCAATAAGCCTGCTATGTCCGTGGATCTCAAGGGAACTTTCAGTTCTGTCAAGCACCTGCACAAGTATAAGATCATGATCGGAAAAGCGGTAGATTGCAGACTCTATATCTTTAGGGTCCTGCATGAAATCGGAGATAAGGATAACAAGTGATCGTGAGTGTATGGCTTTTCCGTACTGGATAGTACATTCGTTGATGTCTGTTTTGCCGCCGATAGGGACCGTCTCAAGTCTTTCGATAGTTTTGAGCAGGTATTTTCTTCCTCTTCTGGGTTTAGAGAATTCAACATTCTCTGCAAAGGTCGATATGGCAAACTTATCATTGTCTTTAGTTACAAGATAGGCAAAACCTGCGGCAAGCATGGTGGCATATTCGAATTTACTGAGGTCAGCTCCGCCTGAATAATCCATACTCTTACTGGAATCAAGTAAAATATGGGTTGTCAGGGATTTATCTTCCTCGAATTGCCTGATATAGAGTTTCTCAGACCTTGCATATGCTTTCCAGTCAATGGACTTGATCTCATCTCCCTGGTTATACTCACGGTAGCCTATGGTATCCAGACCTCTTCCGCTATGGATGGAACGCCTGCTACCTGCATATGCGGTTGATATTCTTTTCCTTACCATGAAGGTAAAGCGGTCAAGCTGCCTGAAGAACTCAACATCTATATTATGTCTCTTGTCGCTCATTGCAAGTGCCCTTGTAAGTTGACGGCAAACTGCCTTACTTTATCTTCTCAAGTATGCTCTTGATAACCTGGTCAGTGGTCACGCCTCTCCTTTCAGCTTCGAAGGTGAGAACGATCCTGTGTCTGAGTACAGGATATGCCATGGCATCGATATCCTCGGCACTGACATAATTGCGTCCCTTGATAAGTGCTCTTGCCTTTGCTGCCAGGATAATACCAATGGATGCCCTTGGAGATGCACCGTATTCGATAAACTCACTACTGATACGTGTTGACATGACAATCTTGATTGCCCTGTTCCTGATGTCATCTGCAACAGGTACGTCCCTTGTGAGTCTCTGAAGGTCAAGTAATGTATTCTTATTCACAACCTTGTTGACGCTTGGAGAAATTGATTTTGTATAGCGGTTAACGATCTCGATCTCATCCTCATAGCTTGGATAATCAACCAGTACCTTGAGCAGGAACCTGTCAAGCTGAGCTTCAGGAAGCGGGAATGTTCCTTCCATTTCTATCGGGTTCTGGGTTGCAAGTATGAAAAATGGCTGCTCAAGAATGTAAGTGTCATTTCCCACAGTGATCTGCTTTTCCTGCATAGCTTCCAGCAGTGATGACTGTGTCTTTGGTGATGCACGGTTAATTTCATCAGCAAGCACGATGTTTGCAAAAATAGGTCCGTATTCGAACTTGAATTCCTTGTGCCCGTCACTTTCCTCTATTATCTGGGTTCCTGTGATATCTGCAGGCATAAGGTCCGGTGTACACTGTATCCTGCTGAAGTTCAGATCCATTGCCTTTGAAATAGTGGAAATGGTAAGGGTTTTTCCAAGACCCGGATTACTTTCAACAAGTGCATGCCCATTACAAAGTATTGCGATCACTATCTGTTCTACTGTTTCTGCCTGGCCTACAACTACCTTTCCGATTTCATTGAAAAGGGTTACGAACATATCGCCAGCCATTTTGTATGTTTGCGACAGATCCCTTGAGTTCATCTCACTAGCCATCTGTTATCTCCTTAATCTTTGTCCTGTGAATTAGATGTATTAATAGAATTCGTGTGAATTTTGTAGAATTTTAATGTTTAATCAGCCTCAGCTAATGCTTCAAAGTACTCTTTGATGATACTTTCGTAGCCTTCAGGTAATTCTTCGTCATAGGTCTGGGCTGAAATTATGCTCCTTTCATAAGGAGAGGACTGGTCAAAGTCAGTGTCTGATTCCTCAGATGTATCCCCTTCTTCAAACCCGACACCTGAGCCTGCAGGGATTGTCAGGTCAACTTCTTTCCCGTCTTGAACGATTATCGCAGTATCTCCTGTTAAGTTCTCTGTGCCTGAACTGCTGCTATCTTCGTTTCCCGAGTCATCAAATACATAAACATCATTTCCAGATGATGAATCGCCATTACCTAGTCCGGGAATGTTATTTACCAAGTCTCCAAGTTGACCCTGGTCAAAAAGATTGGTACGAATGTCATTGTCTATAATGTAGACTGTTGTTATACCGGATAATAGAATAAGTACAACTCCTATCACCAGTTTTCTCTTTGTAAGAAGTGCTGATGAAGCGATCACTGCTATCTTTGAAGACACCGAACTTAGAAGGTCTGCAACGATGAGGTTGTTCTCATCGGAGTTGTCATATGCCGTTCTCAGTTTTTCATGCAGTTCCGGGTTTTGTTCTTCAATAAGAGGGATCGCTTTAGTCTTGTCATCTCTAAGATGACGAATAACTGTTATAATAAGCGAAAAGAAAGCTGCAATAAGTGATAATGCAACAGTTTCAAATGCGATGCTGGCTCCCAGGATATCGTAGGAGGTCCCTGCGCGGACTTCAAAACTGCTGATATATGGGAAAACCTGATCGATGCGGAAATAGAATAACAATAAATACAGAATGATAGCAGTTCCAAGGAAATCCAGGACTTTGTATAACCTGCGATATTTCTTCAGTGCAGCTTCCTGTTTTTTAACAAAACTCCTGACGTCCATACCTATAATTCACCGCTTTTTTCTGTAAGGCAATTTCCAATTACCTGCATCTATTTAATTGGATTCGCAACTGGAGTTTAGTTCCGGATACGAACCAAGCATTTTCAACATCCCTACGCTCGACTCTATGTTATATATTGCATCTTTTATAATATCATCGCTTATGTTTCCTTCAAAATCAATGTAGAAAACGTAGTCTCCAAGCACTTTCTTTGATGGTCTTGACTCAATCCTTGTAAGGTTGATATTGTTCTTTGCAAATTCTCCCAGTATGGAATAAAGCGCACCAGGACGATCACGGTCAAGATACACTATTATTGATGTTTTGTAGGGATCACATGAATCTGTGGGTCTCAGGGATCTGATAATGTCTTCTGTTGTTTCAGATCTTGTAATAATAACAAAACGTGTGTGGTTGTGTTTCCTGTCCTGGATATTTGGCATAAGAATATCCAGTTTGTAAACATCAGCTGTTTCCGGTGAAGCAATGGCAGCCATTTCCTCAAACTCAGTTGCAAGTTTTGCAGCATGGGATGTGCTCCCTGTGGTTCTCAGCTCTGCAAGCGGGAATGTCTTTTTCAGGAAGTTACGGCATTGTCCCAGGCCTTGCGGGTGTGAAAGTACCACTTTTATGTCTTCTTTCTTTCCTCTTGAAAGAAGGCAGTGTTCTATTGTAACAATAGTCTCGCCGATGATGTTTACATCTTTTTCCAGAAGCAGGTCCAGGGTAATACCCACTGATCCTTCAATTGAATTTTCAAGAGGTACAACCCCTATGTCACATTGTTTGTTTTCAAGAAGGGTAAAAACATCCTGAATATCAGAGCAATGCTCCAGAATATTGTCATTTTCCAGTACATTTTTTGTAATCCACTGCTTTGCAGCTTTTTCCGAATATGAGCCTTTAAGCCCAAGTACTCCAATTCTCATTCTGTTCCTCAATGATTGTAATCTAAGAATATCTTTCCATCATTCTTGTTCAAGAGCTTTAAATATTTTCTTCTCAAGGTCTTCATGCCTGTTATCCAGAAGAGTTATATCTTTTTCAGCAGTAACAAGTTTTTCTATATATTCATCATCTTTATCATCAGGCATGGATGTTATATCCGGAAGATCTCTGAGTGCCTGGACTTCTGGATTTATGTCCTCTTCCTTTTTAGCAAGTATATTGATCTGCTCTTTTAGTTCATCCATTTTATTTTCATTAGAGATATCTTTGATCTTATCTTCCATGTCCTTTCTACGATCAGGGAGTTTTTCAGCTATTGTATAGATCCTGTCAAGCATCTGGGCCATTATAGCCTTGTCAAAGATGATATCTTCAGTCCGGACTTCAGGTTCTTTTTCTTTTGGAGCTTTCCTTGTATCTTCCTTTGGTGGCATGCACACATAGTCCTCGCTGAAAACTCTCTGGTTCATGTATGTGGGTGAAACTATCTCTATGTCAGAATTATGAAGACCGTCAATAACGTTCTTCTTAAAATCGGATCTTGTGGTAATAATCCTCTCCACGTCCTTCAGAAGCCCTCCGACTTTATAGCTTATTGAAAAGTCACCAAGTTTTTCGACATGAACAAAAGGATTTTCAAGTCCCGTTGTCTCAGCAGCCTGAAGAAGACTTTTTTCTATTTCCTTTCTGGGTATGTTGTATCCCAGAGAAACACTTGTAGTAATAATAGTACCCGATGATCTTATGGTCTTCAGGGGCTTTGAAACAAGGGTAAGATTTGGAATTGTGATTAGATCACGGTCTATAGACTGAACCTGGGTGTGCAGGAAATAGATCTCTGTAACCCTGCCAAAAGTCCCATCGGTTTTGATAAAGTCTCCTACCCTGAAAGGATTTATCATACGGAGCATGATCCCGGCCATTGCGTTTGCTACAAAGGTCGTGGAAGAGAAAGTGATTATAGCACCGATAACAATACTTACAAAGGTCAGGACAAGGTTCTTGTCTTCAACGTTGATTGGCAATGTAAATATTGTAAGTAAAAGTCCGATTACTATTATCAGGATGTAGATTATTTGTTGAATTACCCTTTCCCTGGAAAAAAGGTTCTTTTTATGAAACAGATAATCAAAAATAAGTATTAAAGAGAGGGTTACCAGTAATGATACTATTGCCGGAATTAATTGATTAATGTCCATTTTTCCCCTCTGCTATATTACCGTTATATTAATTAGCAAAATCAATTTGCCGATTTGATAATTGACTTAATTATCATCAATTCATCCTATATATAATGTAGATTGTATAAAGGTTGATTTCAACACTATTTCCGGTTAATACATTTTTTTATCGCTCTTTTCCTCCCATTCTCTGAGAAGTCCGAGACATTCCTTTCTGTCAATATTCACTATCTCCAGAGGATTCTTATCTTCCTCTCCCCTGATCAATTTGTAGAAACGGCTGTCATCAAAACCTATTACAGCGACATCTTCCTTGTTCGTTCCAAAATACACCTTTTTTATCCGTGACCAGTAGATTGCTGCAAGACACATGGGACAGGGCTGGGAGCTGGTATAAATTTCACAGTCAGAAAGGTCAAAGTTCTCCAGTATCTCAGATGCCTTGCGAATTGCCAGGACTTCAGCATGAGCTGTCGGGTCATTGGTAAGTAATACTTCATTGTGAGATCTGGATACTATTTTTCCATCTCTGACAATAATTGCTCCGAAAGGTCCTCCGTGGTTGTGTTCCATTCCTTCACGTGCTTCGTCTATAGCAGCCTGCATGAATTTGTCCATGGCACAGTATAATTAATTATTGGTTTTAAATGAACTGGTATATCTGATGCTTTAAGAATATTATTCGAAATAAAGCTTTATAGTACATTTATTTTATAAACTAATATTTTTTACAGCTTAATACTCATTTATAAACTTTAGCTTCTTTTAAATCGAAATTAAAGCTTTATTCTCTCTTTTTGATAGTAAGTATGTTTATATTTGCATTTGAGAATTCTCGAATTGTAAGATCGCATGTTAGCGTACTACCAACCACCATCATCACCAACCACCAACAATGTACCACCATACATGTCGTACACCGCCACATGCGATCTTTCTAACTAATAATCACATAAAAAATCACAATCATAAATTCATATCGTAGTCTAACAGGCAAATAAACAGAAAAAACAATGATACGAAAATGACACAAAAAGAGAGTAAGAAAATTGAGATCTTAAACATATAAAGAGGATTGATGTAATATGAAGAAAAATACACTGAATTACATTGTGGACATACCATTGTTAGCACAGTCAGTCATAGTAAGCGTAACCGGAGTTGTACTGATATTTGCCGGTCATGGTGCCAGTTTCCTTGGATATGACAGCCGGGAACTGCTTCAGATGCATGAACAGATAGGACTCTTAATGGTAGCATTTTCAGTTATACATCTGGTATTGCACTGGAAGTGGATGGCCTGCACAACAAGAAATTTCTTCAGCAGTAATAGCAGATCACCTGTCATATGTGAAACAGCACAGCCAGTTGAAGAATAAATTCATTAGCTAAAAGATATCTGGTATTTTCTGCGTACTCTGATTCCGGATATTCTTGCCCTATTTTTTCAGCTAACCATAAAGCTATTTATTCCTTCGCGTATTTTCCTGTATATTATAAAGGTGAAATAATGCAGCTAAAAGTTCAGCCTATTGATATCAAAGTCGGCAAATACAAAGTAGTATTAAATACCATCGATGCCAAAGAAATAGGAGTTAATGAAGGCGACAGAGTAAGGATCAAAGACCACAGGGTTCTTACAGCCATCGTAGACTTTACAGAAGATATGATAGCTCCTGGAATGATTGGGCTGTATCATGAAGTGCAGGAACAACTCAAAAAAGAATGGACAGAAACAGTTGAAGTCGAACCTGCAGATAAACCAAAATCCACACGCATAATAAGAAAGGTTATGGATGGCAAAAGGCTGGAAAGAGAAGAGATATATGAACTTGTAAAGGATATTGTCGAAGAGAACCTGAATGATATTGAACTGGCTGCATTCCTTACTGCTACTTATATTAAAGACCTTAGTGAGGATGAGACCGAGTGGCTTACTAAGGCAATGATTGATACCGGTGAACGTATAGAGTTTGCCACCACGCCTATTATGGACAAACACTCTATTGGTGGAGTTCCTGGAAACAAGATCTCTCTCTTGATAGTTCCTATTGTTGCAGCCAATGGTTTACTTATACCTAAAACAAGTTCCCGCGCAATTACCGGTGCAGGTGGAACTGCAGATCTTATGGAGATCCTGGCTCCTGTGGAATTTACCTCCCAGCAGATCAAGGAAATGACCGAGAAAGTAGGCGGAGTAATTGTATGGGGCGGTGCAACCAATATTGCACCTGCCGATGACAAACTAATAAGGATCGAGTATCCACTTTCAATTGACCCACACTGCCAGCTTCTTGCTTCGATCATGGCTAAGAAAGGTGCAGTAGGCGCACAGAAAGTTGTTATAGATATTCCTACTGGCGCAGGTACAAAGATTCCTGATGTGAAGACTGGAAGAAAACTTGCAAGGGATCTCATCAACCTTGGAGATCGTCTTGGAATGGATGTTGATTGTGCACTGACATACGGTGCTTCTCCCGTGGGAAGAACAGTAGGTCCTGCTCTGGAAGTTATAGAGGCTTTGCAGGTCCTTGAAACAATGGAAGGTCCTAACAGTCTTATTGAGAAGAGTGCGGTACTTGCCGGTATGCTCTTGGAGATGGGCGGAGTTGCTGCAAAGGGACAAGGCCATGATCTTGCAATAGAAACCTTGAAGAACGGTAAAGCATTTGCAAAATTGAAAGAGATCATTGAGATACAGGGTGGAAACCCTGATGTGACTTACAGGGACATCAAAGTAGGCCAGTATACAGCGGAACTGAAAGCTCCTACAAATGGTTATGTACTTGAGTTCCACAACAAGCGCATTGTTCAGATAGCAAGGCTTGCAGGTGCTCCGAATGACAAGGGTGCAGGTGTAAGGATACACAAGAAACGTGGAGAAGCAGTTGAAGCTGGCCAGCCTGTTCTTACAATATATGCTGAGAAAGAAGAAAAACTTGCAGAAGCAATCAAGAATGCAAGGGAAGACCTTCCAATCGTTGTAGAAGGTATGCTCCTTGAGAAAGTTGCTGACGTAAAAGAACTCTGAAAACGATTAATATGCCTGAAAAAATAGTAATATTAAGACTTGGCCACCGCCCGCAGCGTGACAAGAGGATTACTACCCATGTCGGTCTGACAGCACGTGCTTTCGGTGCCGAGGGTATGCTCTTGGCATCAGATGACCAGAAGCTTGCGGATAACATTGCTGATGTTTCTAACCGTTTTGGCGGTGACTTTTACGTCAAAAATGATGTCAGCTGGAAAGCTGAGATCAGGAAATGGAAAGATGATGGCGGCAAAGTATGTCACCTGTCAATGTATGGAATTAATCTGCCGGATGCTGTTCCTGAAATCAGGGACTGTGAAAAGCTCATGATAGTTGTAGGTGCTGAAAAGGTACCTTTCGAGATATATGAGATGGCTGACTGGAATGTTGCAGTTGGAAATCAGCCGCATTCGGAAGTTGCTGCAGTTGCAGTTACCATGGACCGCATATCAGAAATCGATCCTCTGAGAAAAGAATTCGAAGGCGGAGAATTGACAATAGTCCCTGAGAGATGCGGGAAAAAAGTAATAGACAGGAGAGAATAAAGTTTTCTCTTCAATCTCTTTTTACAGAAGGACCTTTGTAAATCCTTCTCCTTTCATAATCTCCGTATCCTCTGTGTTTCGGATCTTCTTTTCTTTTTATATGTTGCTCGAAGAGTTCATCCAGTTCATCTTCATCTATCTCTTCGTTTTTTTCTTCTTCCGGCATGTTATCACAGATATTAAGTTTTCAAGTTACAAAACAGTGAATTTCGTCAGCTGCGCTTATTAGAGTGTCTTTATTAGCGGGTCATGCTCAATGAATTCCACATCGATTCCAAGTCTTTCCGCAAGCACCGGACATAAATCCTGCATTCCGGGATTTTCGGTAGCATAGTGTGTCGCATCTACAAGCAACATGTCACTGTAGGAGCGGATTATGTCATGTTTCAGTTCGGATGATACATAGGCATCAGCGCCATAGTTTCTGGCAGTATCTATATACTCTGACCTGAAACCACTTCCTCCAAAGACCATTACCTTCTTAATTTCCTCTTTGCTGCCTGCAAATTGAATATGAGTACCAAGACTTTTAGAAACATGATTAACAAAAGTCTCCACAGAACATGGAGCTATGCTACCTATACGGCCAATGGGAGTTTCCTGTATGTCTGAAAGGCCCAGCCTGTTTGCCAGTGCATCATTGATTCCTCCTTTAGCCTTATCGAAATTCGTGTGCATGGAATATAATGAGATTCCATTATCCAGTGCGATTTTCAGACTATCTGCCAGTTCTTTATTGATACAATTCACAGCGTGGAATATCAGGGTGTGATGTGTGACAAGCAAATCTGCTCCTATCATAGCAGCTCTGTTAAGGACATATTCCGTGGGGTCAAGTGCCACAGCTATTTTTTTAATGTCATTCTGCAGGTCAAGGTTCAGACCTATTCTCCCAATATCAAAATCTTCCGCAAGCTCGGGAGGGGCAATATCTTCCAGTATGCTGATAACATCTTTTAGTTGCATAAAAAAAGGATAAGTTCTAACTGATTTTAAGCTGTCGGAAAAAGCTTTGTATATTTTTGCACACACTTTTATAAGTTCACTATTATTTTATGTATGTGAATACAATCGAAGCATTCAAATAGATGCACAGTATAATTATAAATACATAATATATATTGAATAATTAGTGGTTATTCGAGGATAGTTCATGAGGATAAAGACAGGAATAGAAGGTTTTGACGAGCTGGTACAGGGTGGCCTGCTCTCTGATCGTGTATATCTGGTGAGTGGCCCACCAGGCAGTGGTAAAACAACTTTTTGCGTGCAGTATCTGGCGTACGGTGCAGCCCTCGGGGAAACCGGACTTTATGTGACCTTACTGGAAAGTCCGCAGAATATTATCGATGATATGTCCAATTACTCCATGAATGTGCTCACTCTTATCAAGATGAAAAAACTGCTTTTCGCAGATCTTGGTCCGAGGATGGAATACGGTTTCATGGATGAGATGAGCGAGTATATTACTCCTGACTATGAAGTCTCCACGTCAGCCGGTGAACATGAAGCTCCTTCACCTGCAATGGTTTTCAGGGAAATTGCAGCTTATGTTTCAGAGTATGATGTAAAAAGACTTGTCATTGATTCCGTTTCTGCTATAAGGTTCACTACAAGGGATATGTCATTGCAGGAAAAGGAAATGAGTCGTTTCATAAGGAACCTTAAGAAACTTGGCTGTACGACTGTACTTATATCCGAGATGACTGATCCAAGCGCTTATTCAACTGAGCAGTTCGCTGCACATGGAGTTGTTTTCATGCACAACTTCCTTTACGACAAAACCATGACCCGTGCAATGCAGATAATCAAAATGCGTGGTACAAAACATGATTGTAACATGCGTGCAGTAGGTTTTGGTGATAAGGGTCTTGTTGTAAGTGGCCTTCTCGAATGACGGTGTATCCAAATGGTAAGATTTTTCTCCAAAAAGGAAGAAAAAACCCAGCTTACTGATGCTGAGGTTGCTGAACTGATAAAAAGTGCCTATGATCTGGGCTTTGAAGTAGGTTACCATAAGCATTCAGAATTGGGATGGGTTAGTGAACGTTATTCCATGCTAGAGGATCTTGCCAAAACAGCTGGGTTTGACACACTTGTAAAGGAACGATATACCAAGGGCAAAATAGAAGGTCTGAAAGCCAAGGAAAGAGATATGCATGTAGGCCTCTCTAAAAAAGAGGCTGAAAAAGAGCGCCAAGAATCGAAAGTAGTACATGATACAAGTGTATTGTATAGTGCAAATGGATGTATGGATTCTGGATATGGGAGTTCTCTTGTGACGGATAAATCTATTGCAGGAATGATATTGCAGCCCTCGCTTATGAATATGCCAGAGTCTACTTCCAGGACCAAGGTCATTGACAGACCTACACAGCTCAGGGGATTTAAGCCCTTATACCCAAAAATATAGTACTGAATAATGTAATGTCCGGGGATTCTATGATACGTAAAGTGTTTTTTTGTTTATTGGTTATTGCTATATTGAGTTTGCCTGTAATGGCATATACACTTGATGATATTGAATGGAGCGACAGCGCTGCAAAAAGTGGAACACTGAAATGGGGCGGCACTCTAACTCTGGACGATTACACTATAAAAGCTGAAGACTTTAATGAGGGCGGTTACGTTAGTTTAGGTATCTATCGCGATGGTATTCTTGAAAAGAAATCACCTGCACGTGCCGGTGAAGGTATTGAGTTCAGAGATACGGAAAATGGTGATGATCTCCGTATTCTAGTAAAAACAGTCACTCTTAATATCGATGAATGGACAGGTGATATGGATGATCCTAGTGCTGCCATCGAAGTTTATGATAGGGGTATTCCTGAAATGGATATTGTGATCACGACTGAATCTGACGAATATGATCCTCGTACTGTAACATACCGTTCAATTATTGCAACTATAGATATAAACAATGAAGGTGATGCTGAAGCTGAAGATTTAACTGTGGAGATCGATACAGATGGGATGGTGTTTATTGATGGGAAGAAGTCATATCACTATACCTCACTAGAAGAAGACGAAGTACTTGATCCCATAGAAATTGAACTTGAAATTCCTGAATACTGGGAAGAAACTGATGTTGATATCACAGTAACTACAAAATCAGAAGACATCAATGGCGAGATTCATGAAGATTCAGAAATTAAGGCCATTACTATATTGCCTGTTGTAGAACTTATTGTTACAAAATCTGTAACCGAAGAAATATATATGGATGAAACTGCACATGTTTCTGTAAGCATCTGGAATAATGGAATCTACAGTCTGAGTTCTGTGACTCTTAATAATCCACAAACAAGCGATCTTGAAGTTCAGGACAATGTTGAACCAGAAGTTAAACTATCTATAAGTTCCAAAGAAACTGTAGGAAAAATACTGGAATATACTTTAAAACCAACCAAGACTGGAACATTTACTACTCCTGCCGCAACGGCTACTTTTACCGATCCTAACGGAAAGAGCCATACATTCACATCCGATACTTCTACTATTAAAATAGATGGACCTGATATTGTACTTACTAAAATAGTAAGTCCTGAATCTGTGAATCCGGGTGATGAAGTTACTGTTACGGTAACTGTTAAGAATCAGGGTACAAAGGATGCCAGTGTAACCACAACTGAAACAATGCCTGAGAATGCAACTTATGTAAGCGGGGATCTGAGTTTCCATGATGTCGTAGCACATGGACAAAGTTACACTTATTCTTACATAATTAAAGTTGAAGGAACAGAGGATCTCAAAGTTCCGGAGACGGCTGCAACATTCATCGATTTTGCAGACTATAAGGGTGAAAAAGTGTCTAATATGCCTGTTATTACAGTTATTGATCCTTCAGAAGTAACAACTGAAAGTTCCTCTTCCTCATCGTCTTCATCAAGTTCATCAGGCACTGCACAGGGCAGTTCAAATGATAATACCAATGATTACACTTATGATGAAACAGATGACAGGGTTGAACCGGGATTCGAAGCAAGTTTCATGATACTTGCACTGTTTGCAGTTTACTTTGTATCAAAGCGCAGAGACAGGTAATGACTTTATGAAACAGCAAATCTTCCTGTTTATAGGACTGACTGTGCTGTTATCACACTTCTGTATTGTTGCCAGTGCACAGTCGGATGATGTCGAATGGCTGGATGCAGAAGAGTACACTCTTTATTGGGGGGATGAGGTCAATCATAGTGGCTATTTGATAACAGCCGAAGACTTCTCTCCTGCAAAAGCCTTTGATGTTGATACTGATTATGTGTTGCTTTCTATCGACAGTATTTATGGAGATTCATGGGGAGCGATATTAAGTAACAATACCGGTGGCCTTTCAAATAATACTATTTTTGATGACAGGTTAAATATCACTGCAATTGAAATAGTTACAGGTAATGATATACCGGCACCTTATACTGTTTTAAGTGTGGCTATTTCTAATTCAACCGAATCTGTTCCTATAGTTGTGAAAAAAATTGATGCAACTCTGGAGTTTGATGAGGAATTCAGTGATGAAGTGTATATGGGTGAAAGAGCCTATTATGACCTTGATATAAGGCATATGCAACCAGGACCTATTGATTCCGTGACTATAAGGGTAGAATTACCTGATGGTTTAATATTTGATCCGGATTCAGATGGAATTTGGAATCATTCTTTTAGTTCCTATGGTACAAAAACACTTCAATATTCGGTTAAAGCATTAAGGCCGGGTACGTATGAGATAAACGGCACTTTAATTACTGCATACATGGATGGAAAATCATATTCTAAAGAAATGAACTCTTCCACTCTTGTAGTTCATGGTCCTGACATAATTGTTAGTAAGACTCTTAATATGGATAGTATCAATTTGAATGAAAATGTAAATGTAAGTGTTGATGTGGTTAACGAAGGTGACAGGGCAGCATATATTAGTCTTTCAGACCAGCTTCCTCCAGGGGGTAAAATACTATCCGGTGGTATGGGTGGAAGTCTTGTTTTGCACCCTGATGATACATTTTCTGTAGAGTATGCGTTGCAAATGAATAAAGAAGGTGAAATCGTTATTCCTTCTGCAGTTGTCAAATTTGTAGACTCAAGTGAATATTCCGGTACATCTTATTCCAAAAAGTTCATTCTTCCGGTTCTAGATCCTGATGTAGTTATGGAAACAAGTACCGGTAGTGAAGACATTGATGATGATTATGCATATATTGAAGAAACAGTTGAAAATGATGAGTTTTCTCAGGAGTCCCAGACTTTCGAAGAACCAGAAGAAGATCATGGAAAATTGCAGTTCCTTTATGATATTCTGGACATGGTCACAGGGTTTTTTAAGAAACACTAAAGGCAAAATACTATGATTGCATTCTTTCTGAAAAAGAATAGTTCTATGAATTTTTTAGATACTTAAAAATGGGAGCTTTCCATGACAAAATCCAGACAACATGAGAACAAATCCACCCTTATCCTGACCCACGGGGATTCGGATGGGGTATGTTCTGGTGCCATTGCAAAAAGTGCTTATCCTGAGGGTGATGTGTATTTTACATCTCCTGTAGGTGTTCTTGACGACTTGAATCTTGCAGATGGTTATGAAAATGTGATCATTTGTGATATTGCAATTGATGAAAGGTACTGTACAGACCTGTTCAAAAGACTTGCCGATGTTGCATCAGTTTCCAATCTCACATACATAGACCATCATCCTTTACCGGAAAAATGTATAACTGCAGACTGGCTGCACCATGATCTTACCGTTTGTGCTTCGGAACTCACATATAAAGTTCTTCAAAATAGATTGAGCAGGGATATGCGCAGGGTGGCAATCTATGGTGCTATCGGGGATTATTATGACAACAGTCCTTCTGTAAAAGAGTGGCTGCGGGACTGGGATAAGAGAAGCCTGTTCTTTCAGGCTGGCACACTTATTCAGGCACTCATCTATTCCGGGAGGAACTATGATTTCAAGAGGCAGCTCCTTTTACCACTATCTCATGATAAAATACCTACGGCTATA
Source organism: Methanolobus sediminis (assembly GCF_031312595.1). Classification (NCBI taxonomy): domain Archaea; kingdom Methanobacteriati; phylum Methanobacteriota; class Methanomicrobia; order Methanosarcinales; family Methanosarcinaceae; genus Methanolobus; species Methanolobus sediminis. Next base: position 2,491,352 of record NZ_CP133592.1, read on the forward strand.
CCAAATCTATTAAAGTATGCAAAAGAAGGTGCTGATCTTGAGGAACAGCTTCGTATTCATGTTAAACACGAAGTAAGATCCCTGCAGAATCTGGCTTATGTGGTTGACCCCAATGGTTATATGTCAAAATCCGCTATATATGCTGCTTCCTATGGACAGAGGGATGTAGGCATATCTGCCGAATTCCGCCACAAGAGGAATGTTTATGATATGAGTCTGCGTTCAAGGAATTCAGAGTCTATAGACCTGAACCGTTTGCTGCGCAGGATAGCACCTACATTTGGCGGCAATGGCGGTGGACATGCTTCTGCTGCAGGTGCACGGATTCCTAAAGAATCATTTGATGCTTTCCTCCGTGAGTTCGATAAAGCCATAGGAGTGCAAAAAAGCAAGGCTACAGGGTTATAAAAGAAAAACGGCTGTGTAATTGGCGGTACAAATGGCAAAGAAGACTGATGAACTTGAAGGTATTAATTTTGAGATTATTTTTTCCGGAAGATCGAATGTAGGCAAGTCTTCTATCATGAAAGAGCTTACGGGAAAGAACATAAAAATTGGAAAGCGTCCCGGCGTGACACTAAAACCAACTCATATAAGATATTCTGATCTGCTTCTTACCGACCTGCCTGGATTCGGTTTTATGAGCGGTGTGAAAGACCGCAAGCAGGATATTGTTAAGGATCAGATCGTGCGTTATATAGAGAAAAATGCAGACCGGATCAATGTTGCCGTGCTTGTCATTGATGGAGCTTCTTTCCTTGAAATAGTGCAACGCTGGGAAGAGCGTAATGAGATTCCCATTGATATTGAGATGTTCGAACTTTTCCAGGAGTTGGGTTTTGATATTATTCTGGCCGTAAATAAAGCCGATAAGATCAAAAGTGATGAACTTGATGCGACTCTGGACCAGATATGTGATAAACTCAACATGTTGCCTCCGTGGAGACAGTGGCTTGATACTGTTGCTCCGATAAGTGCAAAGAAAGGTGATCTTAAAGCTCTGAAATCACTTGTAAGGCAGAGATTGCATAATGAAAAGAGGGACGACCTGTTCAAGTATTTCTGAACAGTTCGCTTATTATCTTAATATTCTAAAATCTATAGTTATCTGACCCTGAAAGTGGCACCGATATCGGTTGCTATCTTTTCACATTTATCGATGTCAATTCCATCCTGGCCGACAACGGTCATACGGGTTTTTATTCCTGCTTTTACTGCTTCTTTTGCAAAATCAAGAACTGCCTGATATGACTCTTCATACTTGGGTTTGCAGATCTTATTGTATATCTCTTCTGATTCTGCATTAAGGCTCACAGAAACAGCATCAAGGCCAGCTGCTTTGAGCTCTGCTATAACATTTCTTCCGGGATTCATAAGTGCGGTATGACCGTTTGTGTCAAGCCTGACATGAATTCCTTTTTTGTTTAACCATTTAGTTATATGAAGAACTGTATCAAAACGACAGGTTGGTTCGCCAAAACCTGTGAAGACAACTTCTTTGTAATTGCTGAGGTCGTGTTTTTCGAGGTCGGATATTATTTCCTGTTCAGTGGGTTCCCTGGACAGGCGAAGATTGTAACCATAGACTCCGTCGCATTCATCCCGGATGCAGAATATACATTTTGCACTGCACTGGTTAGTTATGTTAAGATAGAGGTTTCCAAATGCTTCATAGCTGATGGTGCCCTCAAACATAGGAATTGTATTCTTTTTGTTGTCATCTTTCAACTATTGACCTCCATTATCTTATTTTGCCCAGTTTCCATCTGTGATGACCTTGTAATTGACAGGCGGTATTTTCTTCAGAAAATACATAAGCGCTGAAAATCCACATTCAAGGTGGACTTCTTCCCTGTAGTACCACTCACCTTCATAGTGATCCAGCTCTTTCAGGGTCTGCTCGCTTATCTGGTAAATTTCCCCCATAATAGTTGATACTGGCATTTGAGATATATCTTCGGGTTTGAGAACTCCTGGAAATGCTCCAAGGTCAAGCATCACATAATTTTCAATGGTCTGTGTTGTACACACAAAGCGTGAACCTTCAAGCCGTATATTATTCGGGTCACCTTTTTTGAGAGTGCCGTAAACGAAGATATGCATTAACTGAGTCCCACATTCAGTTTCATTAATGTCTTTTTGACCGGATCAGGCAGCTGGCCGCACTGTATGGCTTTCATCTGTTCCGGTGTTATCATTTTTATGGCTGTGGTCATGAGCCTGTCAGACCGCATAAGCTTATCCATGAGTTTGCGGACATAGACAGCGGTCTTGATTTCAAGTCCCATCTGCTGTCTCCATCTGGTCTCATATTCCTGTAGCCTGCATTTGCCTTTGAGGAATTCTGCGGCGGTCTCGCCTGCAAGCTTTCCTCCGACCATTGCGGTGGATATTCCTCCTCCGTTGGTTGCGATGATATGACCTGCTGCATCGCCTGCTATCAGTGTGTTGTGTGATGCGGTTACTTTTGGTGCTCCTCCAACTGGTACAAGTCCTGCTACCACTGATGTTATGGATGCACCTTCAAGCTTTTTGCTTGCAATTGGGTGCTTGTACATGAAACGTTCGAGATAATCCCTGGCACAAAGGTGTTCTTCAAAAAGCGCTTCTCTGATGCCCACGCCTATGTTTGCGGTGTCACCGCCCTGCGAGATTATCCATGCATATCCACCGGGGACGAAATCCTTGCCGAAATACATCTCAACGGCTTCTCTGTCAATATCAACACCGCTGAGTTCGTACTCAAAAGCAGTTCCGGTTCCCATTGGGTCTGGGTCGCGGATCATGTTGGAGGCTTTGCCAACTATTGAATTAGGTCCGTCTGCACCGATTATGACCTTGCCTTCAACTTCGAATTCACCGAAGGCACCATCCATGAAAAGTTTTGTTCCGTCCACTTCGGTGACATTTGTTCCTACAAGTAAGTCTGCTCCTGCTTTTGCAGCTCGTTTTGCCAGATGTTTGTCAAAACGTCTCCTGTCAATTGCATCTGCATCAACATCAAAACCTTTTGACAGGCCGTTGGGTGCTATGAAACGCTGGTATGATGCTGTGGCATGTATGCAGTTTGATGGTATTTCCTCAAGGGTTACCGGAAGTTCTGCATTTGGGACCAGTTCCTGTAGAACCGGATAGTGTGGAAGGAAACCTCCACACTGGAGAGGTACTCCTATATCCTTTTTCTTTTCAATAAGGAGTACGGACGTGTCATTCTCAGCAGCGTACATTGCTGCGGTGGAACCGGCCGGACCAGCTCCGACCACGATAATATCATAAGAATCTTCAGGTGTCATGGTTGTTTTAAGGATTTGTGAATTGTTTTTTGCAGTTTACACAAGTTGCCGGACTAAAATGTGTATTTCGTCCGTAACTTCTTTTATCCTTGACTCAATATGCTTATCAAAAACACATTCTATTAGATATATCTAACTATTACTGAAAGTATAAGCTATAACTAGCAATATAACTAATAATTGTCTTTTAGGATGAGTTCTATTAGACTTTTTGAATGGTGAAAGATATGGTACGCGAACACAGGAACAATGTATGGGTAGTACGTACGGGTTATTGCGGTCTGCAGGAAAAGTCCTGCATAGAAAGGGATTTTATTTCTTTTGACCTGAACCTGCATATCATGGACCTTTTCGGTAACGAGCTGATGGATATAAAGCACCAGTCACCTAATTACAAGAAATATATGCATTTCGGGGATAAGTACCGGGAATTTGACCAGAAGTTCAGGCAGGAGTTTGAGGATGCTGTCAAGAACATTGATTATTCCACAGAAAGGCCTGAAATGGTCAAAAAGATGAAGCGTCTTAATAGTAAGCTCCAGAAGTTCGATGACGAGGTAAAACAATTCGATGCTACTATGCATGAGTTCGATGAGTTTGAGCGGATGGAGCAGATGAAGAAGGCTCTGATTGAAAGGTTAAGCACTCCTCCGGTTGATCTGCTTGAATTATGGGCAAGGGATGTGCTGCATTTTGTTAATGATATCAGGATATTTGACCTGATAGTTATCCCGCTGATGTGCGAGAGACAGGTGGCAATCGGAAGGGTACGGGACAATTACAAGTACCGCGAAGGGAAGGGTGTACTTAGCCATAGCAGGAAGGTTGACTGGCACGATACCAGAGTTCCGTTTGAGAATATGTTCCATGGCTTTGAGGATATACTGGAATTACCCTCTTCTATTACTCTTCTTGATGGATCTGACAGGGAATTTGTCCTTGGTATTGTGGTGGATGATACATTTTGATTATCCATTGATCTCCTTTTTATATTCTTTTTACCCGCATCTCTTGTTTTGCTGGCAAAAGATTCTTAAAGACATATGAGTATAGCGTGCAGGTAATTCAATTCATGGATTTTATCAAATTAGACTATTAATCAAATAACTTATATTGAGTTGATAGATTTGGCAATTGAGAAAGGCGATTTTATAAAGATTAACTACACCGGTAAGTTCAATGAAGGACAGATCTTTGACACTACCGATGAACAGCTTGCAAAAGACAATGGTATCTACAATCCACGCGGTGTTTACGGCGGAGATGTTGTGATCGTTGGCTCCGGCCACACTATAAAAGGTCTTGATGAGGACTTCATTGGCAAGGAAGTAGGATACACAGGTACTGTTACCATTGCACCTGAGATGGCATTCGGCCCACACAACCCTGCTCTTGTTGAGACTGTTTCAGTTACAAAACTCAAGGATCAGTTCGGTGACCAGAGACCATACCCGGGAATGCCTGTTGAGCTCAACGGCAGACGTGGTGTAATCTCACAGATAATCGGCCGCAGAGTACGTGTAGACATGAACCATGCTCTTGCAGGTAAGGAAGTCGAGTACGAGTACACAATTGTCGAGAAGATCGAGGACAAGGTTGCTAAGGCACAGGGTCTGCTCTCACTCTATACTGGCATGCCAGAGATCGAGGTTGAGGTTACAGATGACCTTATCAGGATCTACACCCCAATCGAGCTCGGATTTAACCAGAGATGGATCGTATCCAAGATGACCATCGCAAGCGAGCTTATCGACAAGCTGGGCGTTGCAAGCCTGGAATACGTCGAGAAGCACCCATACGTCCCTGCAATGGCAGAGGAAGCACTTGAGGCAACCGAAGCTCCTGCAGAGGAAGAAGAAGCTGAAGCAGCAGAGGAATAATCTTCCTCTTCTTTACTTCACTTTTATACTGAACGAGAATTTTCTCTCCAGTATCGCTGACAATTACTGTCAATATCGATTTTGTATCAAAACCCTTATATTCTAGGTCGCTATTAAGATACCATCCGACATGCTGAGGTAGCCAAGTGGACTACGGCGCCGGTCTTGAAAACCGGTAGTGCTAACGCGCTGCGGGAGTTCGAATCTCCCCCTCAGCGTCGAAATACTTTTTTATGTTGATAATATCGTCAGCGACTCTCATATTCTATAATTTTCTTCATATTATAACTACAAATACATTGACATAATACATATTCAATTAACTGTTTTTTATTTTTAAATTATTTTGCATTTATTAATATAGTATATATACAGTGGGAGTATCTTATTGGTAAATTTGTTATTACATATTGGAGGAAATACTTGGAAGATATTTTTGAAGTTATATTCAATTCTGTAAATGATGGAATTGTCATAACTAATTTAGCTGGTCATTTTTTAGAGTTAAATCAGATTACTTGTGACGATTTAGGTTATTCTAAAGAAGAATTGCTACAGATGAGTGTGCAGGATATAATTCCTTTAGAATTCAAAGAAGCATTGGGTAAACAAATAGCTGAAAAAATGCCTTGTGGTGGAGGAGTTTTTGAAACACAATGCATATGTAAAGATGGTTCATTAGAGTTTATTGAACTTAATCTTCGACCAATAGAATTCAAAGGAGCTCCAGCAGTTTTGGTTGTTGTCAGAAATATAACCGATCGTAAAAAGTTCGAGATTAAATGTGCTGAAGATGATCAAAGAAAACGAATTCTCATAGAACAATCAAATGATGGTATTGTTGTCCTTGATGAAAAGGGAAAAGTTTGTGAAGCCAATAAGAAGTATGCACAGATGCTAGGTTATTCACATGAAGAATTTCTTTCTTCGTATGTATGGGATTGGGATGCACGTTTTACTCGCGAAGAGTTAGAGTATATGCACAATATTACTGACGAAGAAGGAGATCAGTTTGAGACCATCCATCGTCGTAAAGATGGCACTCTTTTTGATGTTGAGATTCGAACTAATGCAGCTTATTTTGATGAACAGAAAATGATCTTTTGTGTATGTAGGGATATAACCAAACGTAAACAGGAAGAAAAAGAATTGCTGAATGCCAAGCTGGAAGCAGAATCTGCCAACAAGGCAAAGTCGCAATTTCTTGCAAACATGAGCCATGAATTAAGAACTCCTCTTAATGCAATAATTGGTTTTTCAGAAACGTTGACTAGTGAGATATTTGGTGAATTAACTGAGAAGCAGCTCAGACATGCCAGGCATATCAACGTTAGTGGTAAGCATCTTCTAGGGCTTATTAATAATATCCTGGACCTGTCAAAAATAGAAGCAGACAAAATGGAGCTTGAATGCGAGAATTTTTCTCTAATTGAAGTGCTCAACGAGATCCTTACACAGATGACTCCAATGGCATCACGAAAAAACATCAATATTGGGATTGTGAATGCATCCTCAAATGATTATATTTTCGCAGATAGAGTAAAAATCAACCAAATCATGTACAATCTTCTTAGCAATGCGATAAAATTTACACCTGAAAACGGTAATGTAAAAGTTAACTCCGAAATTGTTAACGGAAATATTCAGATTTCAGTATCTGATTCAGGTATTGGTATTGCTATGAATGAACAAAAGACTATATTTGATTCCTTTGAGCAAGCTAGTTCTACTAATAATCGTGTCTATGGAGGAACTGGACTGGGACTTGCAATCGTCAAACATTACGTAGAGATGCATTCAGGGGAAATCCATCTGGAAAGTGAAGTTGGAAAAGGAAGTACATTCACATTTACTATACCTATGCATCCCAGGTAACAAATCTCATTCATTAGGTCAAACTATTATAAACTCATATGAAATAATATTTGCTTCTGCTGTTGATTAAGTATGATACTTTAATCTTCAAAAACAGAATCTAACTAAGGAAGGTATGGAGCATCAAAGTCCCGAATTGATGCTCCATATCGTACACTAAATTCCAATTGTTGTTTTAACCCCAAACTTCAATTTAACTTTGATAACATCTTACTTATTTGTAAGCTAATGGAAATATATAGCAAAATTTAATATGTATAATCTAAATTGATGTTTTATGTTTATAATATATATATTGCTATTTTGACCTACAAACAACTTAAGGTAACATTTCTCAATTCAAGAAATGTATTCTTGCTCTTGATAATGAATAATGCATAAAATAAGACTTGTTGGACATTTTATTGGGGGTTATTATGTATTGTAGTCCAACAGGTCAGAAGACGATTGGGAAATTCATCCACAGTGGTAATTGATAGCACTTTTCTACTAATAGTTTCACACCGGTTTTTATATAGCACTATATAATGTATTGTTCTGTTAGTTCTCTATATAGTAATTCCCGAGTTATCTTGTCTCTTGCTATTGTTCTAAAGACTATTGTAGGCATACCTTAGAGTGAATTTCTGCTTCACTAGAAAATAGAATGCTACTTTAAGTGCTTCTAAGAAAAGCATCAACCTATAAAAACAAAAGAAGAAGGAACAAGTCCTTCGTTTTTAATTATGTCTGGCTTACTGTTCGAAAACAGCTCATCTTTTATGATCAGGCAAAAATAGCAATGGAATCAAACCTTACAGTTCCTTTATTTGTCCAGTAACCACAGTTTTCACAATACTGGATAGTTTCGTTTTCATTCAGCTTGGAATTACATTCCGGACAGTTTTCTAATTTGTTCATTTTTCCCATCATTTTTTAAATCCCCTTTCTTATTTTTAATAAGTAGTGTCTATTAGTTATCATACTACTTATAGCTAGTACTTATAATACTATTTATTACTCAGGTGGATTATGTTATCTATATATATGCTATATTTTCTTTTTTGCATCAGATAAAATTAGTCTATTCTGTAGTGCCTATTCAGTTGTTTTGTAATGGAAAATCCTGAAAATCACAGTAGTAATTACTATTTGGTATGGGTCATTAAAATTTTGATAGTACTGTCAGATGTTCAGAATGTTCACATTTACGGGCATATTTCAAAATCATGAACATGATTCTTTTATATATAGACATAACAACCCTGTATATGCAACAGCTGTATTTCGAATAGATCAGCATGCCAAAAATGGGATTACAATATGAGCGAGGAACTTTTCTATCAGAACCAACTCCAGAACCTTGAAGATATCAAAGCTTCATACTTCAGCCAACTCGATGAAGTTGAGAAAAAGCGTGCTGAAATAGCTTTGAAGAAGGAGCAAATAAAAGCTGATGAAGCTCATATCATGGAAGAATATCACAGGATACGTGATGCAAAAAAGCTGATCACAAAAGAATTTGAAAACCTTGCCAGTAAAAGCGAGATTCTCAAACAGGCAAAAAAGGAATACGAAAGAAAGCATGTTTCATTCTTAAAGCTGGAAGCTGAGCTTGCTACTCGTATGGATAAATACGATATTGATAATAACTCTCTGCAGAAAAGAAATTGTGAGCAATATAGGGTTCTGCGTACTCAATATGAAGAAGAGCTGGCTGTTAGGAAAAGGCAAAAAAGCCTTGACAGGACAAGGAAAAAGCTTGAATCAAAGGCAAAGGAAATTGCTGACATTAAAAAAGAGATAACTTCCGGTGAGATGGATATTGAGGTCGAAACTGAGAAGATAGAACGCAAGCGTGAGTATGTCAGGTATATGCGAGAGCTTCTCTCTACTCAGGAAGAGGAATTCTCATCTCGTGAAAAAGAACTCATTCAGTTAAAACAAAAGACCGAGGATGAGATTAGTAAGCAGGTAACTATTCATAGACAACAGCTTGATATCATCAAAAAGGATGCCAGGATCGAACAGCAGATGGCATACATCAAGATCCTTGAAGATGATCTCTATGAACTCAAAAGCAAACTTGAAAAAGCAAATGAAAAATTGATTAATATGAAGCTTTTTTCAAACATATTCGAGCAAAATCAGGAGCTTCTTGCAAACTGAATATCAATTTATTTTTTTAAATTCATACTCTTTTTTACTGATGTATCTGCGTACATCATTTTTGTCAACAGGGCGATTTATAAAAACTTAAATAACATTTGATTAATTTCAATCATAAGGCACGGTGGCATGTGTATGCATGCCTTTGGCGGGAACTCGCATACCAACCAAAATTTACTGAGGGGTGCACGTGCCTTTTGCTGTTAATGTGCAACATTTTTTTTGGATACGATTTTATTTCTTGATTCTGAACAATATCTCAAAAGAATTATGATTACAATATATTTGAATCAACAAGTTTAAACATTTAGACTCAATACGCAGTTCGGGTATGTCTCTGATCAATGAATTTCTGATATCCGGGATACTTCTGGGATTTGCTTCTGGCATATCACCAGGTCCGCTACTGACCATGACCATCTCAGAATCACTTAAACACGGTTCACGTGCAGGGATCAAGGTTGCAGTATCTCCATTTATAACAGACATTCTTATAGTTTCGATGATCCTGCTTTTTCTTCTGAAATTCGAGAATTACGACCCTGCAATTGCCATGATAAGTCTGGGAGGCTCTTTTTATCTTATTTATCTTGGAATCTCATCCTTAAGAACAAAGAGTAGTGATCTCGATCTTGAAACAAAGAAGAGTGATTCTTTAAAAAAAGGAATTATTGTGAATTTCCTCAGCCCTCATCCATATCTGTTCTGGATTGCAATAGGCGGACCAATTCTTTTCAAAGCTCAGGACACCAGCATCTTTTCAGCAATACTTTTTGTTATAGGTTTTTATGCTTTGCTGGTCGGTTCTAAAATCACCATTGCAATGCTGGTGGGAAGATCAAGAGGCTTTTTGAAAAGCAATTATTATCTATACACAATCAGATCATTGGGACTTGTTTATGTGGTCTTTGCGTTCTATTTCCTGAAGCAAGGATTGGAGTTGCTGAATTAAAGAAACAATTGTTGCAATAATGGTTGAAATTAAAAAAGAAAATATCGGAGGGAATCTCTCCAAAAACAATTTTATTTTTTTCATTTTTCTCTGAACTCATCGCTCTCAGTTCACCACCATCGTCAAGAGCGTAGGTGCCGTAACAGGCCAATACTCGGAAGCAAAAGTTATTTTAAAGCTGACTATGTGGCGTAGCGTATATGTTTGTGTCAGCTTATTCAAAATATCCTGTCTCAAATATCAAATATTTCCATCTTTATTGAAAACTAATTTATATATCTGACATTTTGGGGATAAGTTAACACTGTTATTAAAAACATATTTATGTAACAATATATAATCTATATTATAATTTAAAATTTGATGAGGTTGCTATTATGGTAGATTGTGAATTACTTTCAAAATGTGGATTTTTCAGTAAATATCAGGATTCCAAACAGGCTGCATGCAGTGGTTTCATTGCTATGTATTGCAAAGGATCAAAAATGGATGACTGCAAAAGAAAAGCTTATAGAAAAGAAAACGGTGTTGCACCATCAGACGATATGATGCCAACCGGTTCAATGATCGCAAATTGATCATCTTCTTTTTAATTAATCATACTCACTTTCCTGTAAAGCATCTGTAACTGTATCGGGGATATCAGTTATTCGTTTTCCCCATGAATATATATTCATTTTTTTGCTGCGTACAAAACCAACTATTGTAAGTCCGCGGGACCTGGCAATATCAATAGCAAGGGTAGTAGTTGCACCCCTTGATACAACAACAGGGATATTTGCAGTAAGACATTTCCTGACCATTTCCGATGATATCCTGCCCGAGCAGATAATGTATGTTCTGGAAAGGTCTATTTTATTTTCAAGAGCATAGCCAACTATCTTATCAAGTGCGTTGTGTCTGCCAATATCTTCTACAACACATACCTTTCCATTTGGATCGTACAACCCGACCACATGTATTCCGCCTGTAAGGACATGAAGTTGTGAATCAAGGGCTTCTTTTACAGAGTTGCGTATGGTTTCGGAATCAAGTGTCAGGTCTGAGTTTATTTCCGGTAGTTTGCCTATATCGAGATAGGACATTGAACCGCCACAACCACTGAGAACCGTTTTCTTTGATACAAGTATCTTGAATGGACTTTTTGTCAGCACGCCTGCGTTTGTGTCTTCTATCCTGATAGACTCAATTTCATCTGCATCCTTGATTATACCCTCCGTGAACAGAAAACCAATAACAAATTCCCTTAGCATATCAGGACTGATCATCGCAGTGAGTGCATGCCTTCCATTAACTGTGACTGCAAGCGGCATCTCTTCAATGACCGAGTGTCCTTCCAGTTCAAAAGAGCCTGAATCTCCTTTGATGCATTCGATTTCCCTGTACATTACAATCTCCTCACAAGTTCCTTTATCGTATCTATAAGCAACTCGATTTCTTCTTCTGTGTTGTAGATGTAGAGACTTGCCCTGACAGTGCCGTTCTTCAGTCCCAGATGTTTCATCAGCGGCTGACAGCAATGTTCTCCTGAGCGAACCATGATACCTGCACCTTCGTCAAGTACATGTGCAACTTCATGTGGATGCACACCGTTTACATTGAAGGACACCACTCCTATTCTGTCTGAGCTATCCTGTGGACCATAGACCGCTACACCATTTATGTCACTAAGTCCTTCAATCAATATCTTTGTAAGCTTTTCCTCATGTTTTTCTATGTTCTCCATGCCAATGTTTTCCAGGTATTCCACAGCTCTGGTAAGACCAATCATTCCTGATATATTTGGTGTTCCACCTTCATATTTTTCATATCCTTCTGCGAAGGTGAATCCATCCATGGAAACTTCACCTATCATTCCGCCACCAAACAGGAGGGGTTTAATGTCTGCATCTTTCATCCACAAAATTCCTGTACCGGTTGGTCCGAGCATTTTGTGTCCTGAAAAACAGAAGTAATCACATCCCAGTTCCGTTACATTGATCGGAATATGTGGTACTGACTGGGCACCGTCCACAAGTAGCTTTGCTCCATAATCATGACATATAGCAGCTATTTCCTTAACAGGCATAATATTTCCAAGTACATTGGAAGCATGTGTTACAGCAACTATCTTAGTGTTCTCACTGATAATATCCTCAAGATCACTGATGTTCAGTGAACCTTGGGCATCTGTTTTGATAACTGAGACTTCAACATCTTTTTCACGCAGGTTTATCCAGGGAAGAAAATTGGAATGATGTTCCAGGATGGTTGTAATAACATTGTCATCTTTTTTCCACTTTGTTCCGCTGGCAACCATATTAATTGCTTCAGTTGTGTTCTTTGTGAGAACTGTTGTGCCATTTTCCCCGCCAATGAACTGTGCTATCTTCTCATGGGCATGCCAGTATTTCTGACTGGCAATGTTAGTAAGCCGATGCACACCTCTTCCTACATTTGCACGGTAATGCCTTTCAAATTCGTTTGTGGCATTCAGTACCTGTTCTGGCGAAAGACTTGTCGCAGCACTGTCCATATAGGCAATATCTGTAAGAATTGGAAAGTCAATCCTTGCTTGCTTCAGGTTTAACATTTGTTTCCTTCCTGAAATTTAATATGACTCACAATTGTGAATAGGATTTGAATCTAAAAAATGTTTTCTGTTTCTGTACATTGTCACTCCTTTATGCATTACTTTTATATATTCACAATTGTTAACATAGATTCACAATCGTGAATTTCATTGATATTCACGTTATTAATGCCGTATCATTACGAATAATGCCTGCTGTGCAGACTGATTGTAATGAGGCAAGAGGTATTCCTATGGATATCAGAGTACAGAAAACATTTGAAGCGCTATTTGCCTTAGAAGACATCCGTGAGATGCTGCGCCAGTCACTACCAGGTACCGGTCTGGCAGACACGGAAGGATTCAACGGGCAGATACAGCATATCAGGTCAGTATTAGATGACCTGGAGGCTGGAACAGGTGTTCCCAAAATCGAAAAGATAGGTGGAACACTTGGTATTCGAAGCCGCGAGGAAGAATACGTTAACATCCAGCCCATACAGGCAGCAGGACGACTAACCCCGGAAGCCCGCAAGGCACTCATTGCATACGGGGACGGATACTCTACCTGTGACAGCTGTCGCAAGCCCTTCAGACTTGACAAGATATCCAAGCCACCTATTGCTGATTTCCACCAGGAGCTTGCAGCATTTCTTAATATGGATGCCGCCCGTGTGGTTCCTGGAGCCCGCAGAGGTTTCCAGGCAGTAGCTTCAAGTCTTGTGAAGCCCGAGGATCCTGTTATAGTATCCTCTCTTGCGCATTACACCGAGTTTTTGGCAGTTGAAGCTGCAGGTGGTGTTGTGCGGGAAGTTCCTCTAAATGAAAAGAACATAGTAACAGCCGATGCCACGGCAGATAAGATAGAGGCAGTTATAGCTGAAACTGGTAAAACACCTGCTCTCATCATGATTGATCATTTTGACTATCAGCTCGCAAATGAACATGATGTTGCAGGGATCGGTAAGGTTGCCAAGCAGTATGACATACCTTTCCTTTACAATGGTGCGTACACTGTAGGTGTAATGCCCGTTGACGGGAAAAAGATAGGTGCAGACTTCATAGTAGGTTCCGGTCACAAGAGTATGGCATCACCTGCACCATCAGGCGTTCTGGCAACAACTGATGAATGGGCTGAAACAATCTTCAGGACAACACAGATGAAGGGTGACCTCACAAACCGTAAATTCGGTGTAAAGGAAGTCGAGATGCTGGGATGTACACTCATGGGTTGCACACTCATGGCAATGATAGCATCTTTCCCAACTGTAAAGGAGCGTACCCTTAACTGGGATGAGGAGCTCAGAAAATCCAATTTACTTATTGACAGAATGCTGGAAATTGAAGGGAGTGCCGTAGTTTCGGAGTATCCACGCAAACATGCTCTATCAAAAGTAGATACCACAGGCAGTTTCGATGTGGTAGCCAAGGCGCATAAGAGAAGAGGATTCTTCTTCTCAGATGAACTCTCAAAAAGAGGCATAGTTGGAGAATTTGCAGGAGCAACTCGTGCATGGAAGCTAAGTACCTATGGTCTTTCATGGGAAAAGGTCAATTATCTTGCGGATTCCCTGCAGGAAATTGCAGAAAAGTATGAACTTAAGGTCAACAGGGATAACCTTTGACCTAATATTATTTACCTGGATAGCTATATACTAAATATTCACGTTTTAAAAGGATATTTCTTATGTTAAGCAAGGATGAACTAGAACGTTACAGCAGGCAGATAATGCTCTTTGGTGAAGATGGTCAGGAGCGTCTTAAAGATGCCAGTGTGTTCATTGCAGGTGCAGGCGGACTTGGTTGTCCTGTGGCACTCTATCTCGCAGCAGCCGGTGTAGGACACTTGCGTATTGCAGACAAGGATACTGTGGAGCAGACCAACCTCAACCGTCAGGTGCTTCATTGGGAAAATGATATCGGCAGGGAAAAAGTGCTGTCTGTTGAAGACAAACTTCGTGAGATAAATCCTCATATTGAGGTGGAGGCGTTTCACGTTACGATCGATGAATCGAACATAAGGGAACTTGTAGGCGATGCAGACCTTATTATTGATGCAATGGACAATTATCAGGTAAGATATCTTCTCAACAAGGTTGCCAATGAAACAGGAATTCCGTTGATACATGGTGCAATTCGTGGTTTTGACGGTCAGGCAATGACAATCATTCCGGGTGTCAGTGCATGTTTTAATTGTGTTTTTCCTTCTCCTCCGCCAGCTGAGGTCTTTCCTGTAGTCGGTGTGACTCCTGGTATCATAGCAATGATACAGGTCAACGAAGCTATCAAATGCCTGCTTAGAAAAGGGGAACTTCTAACTGACAGACTCCTGATATGGGACGGACTTTCTTCCGAGATGGAATACATGAAAGTTTCCAGAAGAAGTGATTGTAAGATATGCGGCACAGGTTCCGGATTAAAGGATTGATATTCATGATTAAGATAACACATGATGATTTCGATGTAAACGCTATGATATCAAAGGCCAGAACACCTAAAATGGGTGCATTGGTCACTTTTATTGGGACTGTCAGGGACGATGGCATGGACATGCTTCAGTTTGAGGTCTACGAAGAAGTAGCCATCACTGAGCTTGAAGCTATAGAAGCTGAGGCATTCGGGAAGTTTGAAATTGAGAGTGTTGATGTCATTCACCGTGTTGGTGACCTGCTTGTGGGAGAGAACATACTCCTGATAATCGTAGGTGCAGGACACCGCAAGGCTGCTTTTGATGCATGTGAATACATCCTTGAGCGCATAAAGGAAAGTGTTCCTATATGGAAAAAAGAAATAGGTGAATCAGGAGAACGCTGGATTCCAGGGGAAGCCTACAATTCCTGATTTCTTTTGTATTATTTTTTGAGTTTACTTAATGTCCAGCATCCTCTGGATTGCGAGTCTTGCTTTGTCTGCAACATCTTCAGGCACAGTTACTATTGGGGTGAGACTTTCAAGTGAGTTATACACTTTCTGAAGGTCTGTTTTTTTCATGGTAATACAGATAGCGTTCTCGGACAGTGGATAACATTGCTTGTCGGGACAGTCCTTTTCCATCCTGTGAATTATTCCTACTTCTGTACCGATTATGAACTCCTTTTTCTCGCGTCTGCAAACATGATTTATCATTCCGGATGTTGAATAAACATAGTCTGCCAGATCAACGACCTCTGCCCTGCATTCCGGATGAACAAGGACTTCTGCCTCAGGGTGACGTTCCCTTGCAGTAATGACATCATCCGGAGTGATTCTGTCATGCACAAAACAGAATCCTTCCCAGGGCATTATCTGCTTGTCGGTAAAGCGGGCAACATAACTTCCGAGGTTGCGGTCCGGTACGAATATGACCTGCTGTGCATCCAGGGACTCAACTACTTTTACGGCATTTGATGATGTACAGCATATATCACTTTCAGCTTTGACCTCTGCCGATGTGTTAACATAACAAACTACCCCTGCATCAGGGAATCTTTCCTTAAGGACTCTGAGTTCGCCTGCAGTTATCATTTCAGCCATAGGGCAGTTTGCATCTGCAGCAGGCAGGAGGACTATTTTTTCAGGTGAAAGTATGGCTGCGGTTTCTGCCATGAAATCCACTCCGCAAAAGACTATCACGTCTGCATCAAGGTTGGCAGCCTTTCTGGCGAGTTCCAGGGAATCTCCGGTAAAGTCGGCTATGTCCTGCACATCACCTATCTGGTAGTTATGGGCAAGTATTACTGCATTACGTTCTTTTTTGAGCTGCAGTATCTTTTCTTTAAGTGCTTTAGTATCAAGTGACGTTTTTTCAATATAGGTCATGGATGGTTCCTTTATATTTTATGTGGTATGGCAAATGATGCAAAACTTCACAATTGTTAATTGATTTTTATTGCTATATATTTTTCCTTTATTTTCTAAAACACAGATTGAAAAAAGAAGTTTTTCAAATTTGTCAGATTCATTTGATCAATTTGTCTGAAATGTGAATGATCTCACTGAGATGATCTCTGCAATGGCAGTGATAGTTTTTATGAGTTTGACCTATAATTTGGATAGGTCGGTGTGCGTGTTTTTGTATTCTATCTTTACTGAAAAAGCAAAGTGCAGAAAAGTCTGCACTTTTTGTTCATTTAATCATTTTACTTTTTTCAGGATATTACGACACCATATTTTGCAAATACCTTTGAGAATGCGAGTCTGAGACTTTCAGCGTCTTCCTGAATCTGCGTATTATTCCCGTTTGCTGCAGACTGCTCAAGTACCCCTATTGCAGCATCTACTGTTGCCAGTGACTGGTTATAATTGCTATCTGCAAGTGATGGTTTTTTAGCATCTTTCACATTCTGCCATTCAGTTTTAAGTGTTGGAATGTATGAGGTAACTGTTTCTGTATCATTGATATTTGCTGCATCAATTGCTTCTTCCATGGTCATATGGAATATGGTCAGATAATCTCCCATGTGCAAAATGTTGTTTCTTTCATGGAGACTGAAGAAAAGGTCCCTCATTGGCTCAAGCCCCGTATGTGCAGCTTCTATATCCCCTTCTTCAAGCATTTCCTGTGAATGCTCTGCAATCAATACTGCTCTTTTGATCTCTGTTTGCCAGTTCACATCATTGGCATACATCTCAGGAGGATTTTCCCCGTATGTATCTGATACGTAGCTTAATTTGTTTACCAGTTCAGCAATTGAGGATTCTGAAGCATTAACGTTCTTCTGGCTGGTTGATACAAGTGCCTTTACGTAGGCCGTATTTGCTTCCTCCATGATCTGTGAGAACTCAGTTTCATTTACAACTACAACAGTTGTTTCAGTTGTTTCATTCTTGCCTGTATCCTCCACACATCCCGATATCAGAGCAAGTGATATTGTAAGAAAAATACATGTAAATAGCATTTTTATCTTCATATTGATAACCCAAAAGAAGAATGCTTTAAGTAATAAAATATTTTCCAGTAAAATTTAATTTGAATTCTCCTGAGGTGTGGTACCGCTTTAGACGGGTGAAGACAGCTAGGAGGACTCAGAGAAAGAAGCCACACCTCAGAACTAAAATTCACTATACCATTATATTATTATATTTAATGTATTTAATAATTTGTGGTATATATTTGATCTATCTCTTCATTTCACATTTTCTGTCCTGTCTTATGTCCATATATGTTAGTCCCCATTGTGCCAGTGCTTCCAGTACAGGAATGATGGTTTTTCCAAAATCAGTGAGTGAATATTCAACTCTTGGCGGTATTTCAGGATACATTTTCCTGTTAACGATCCCATCATCTTCCAGTTCCCTGAGTTGTTTTGTCAACATACGGGGAGATATGCCAGGCAACATCTGCTGAAGTGTGTTGTAACGAAGCACATCTTCTTTTAGATGCCAGAGTATAAGCGGTTTCCACTTTCCTCCGATAACACCCAGGGTTGCTTCTACAGGGCAGCTGTATTCAGTAGTTTCTATGTTTTTCATATGCCTCCTCCTCCTATTTATTCTGAATATTATTGTTACTATACTTTTTGTTAGCTGCTATCAAAAAAGAGTGTATATTGTATAAATATAGTGCAAGACCATTTATGTTTTGAATATTTTACATTACTTTACAATTTAAGCTTAAAGGAAATGGTCAGAATGAAAGTAGTAGGTTTTGTAGGAAGTCCAAGAAAGAACGGTAACACTGATGTACTCGTCCAGCAGGTCCTTGACGGAGCTGCAGAAGCAGGGGCAGATGTAGAGAAATTCTACATAAATGATATGAACATAAAAGGCTGTCAGGGATGCACATACTGCAGGGAAGTCGATGGATGCAAATTAAAAGATGACATGTCTAAAGTTTACGATGCTCTTAAAAGTGCAGATGGTTTCGTGTTCGGATCCCCTATCTATTTCTTCCAGTTCACAAGTCAGATGCGTCAGGTAATCGACCGTTGCTGGGCACTTGTCAATCCAGATTTCACACCACGCATTGCTGGTGGAAAGAAAGCTATCATAGTTGGTGCACAGGGCAACCCCGAACCTGATGCATTTAAGGGAGTCTTTGATGAATTTACACAGGTACTTCAGATGTTTGGGATGGAAGTCAAAGGTACCTTTGTAGATGTTGGTCACCATGCACCCGGAGAGGCAAAAGAGAACACAGAGCTTATGGAACAGGCCAGGACAGCCGGCACCAATCTCTTTGCTTAATTGTTTTTTTGATTATGAGACATGCATTTTGCATGTCCCTTCTTTTCTGATAAAGTTCACAGACTAAATCTGTTTTGCAGTTTTTAATCCATATCATTTATTGCAAAAACTCCGCATACACCGGGATGCCTTCAACGGAGGCAAACTGCTCTTCTTCAATGAAGTTCTCATTTTCACTTTCGTTTTCATCAGTAGTTATATTTATTTCTACAAGGTTGTAGTATAATATATGATTTATGCATCGTATGATACTCTTTTTGAGTATTATTTGCTCGATTGCTATTGATTTATGGTTGTAATTTTTCAAAGTATGGCTAATACTTATTTTTTAAGAGCAGCTGAATATAAAACATTTGAATTTGTGATAATCTGAATCTTTAGAAGGTTCGGGTAGACCAGATTACAACTATTGCAAGTAATTTTCAAAATATCAATTACTTCATGTGATGTAAAAAAGTGAGTAATGTAATTATGTTTCTGTGGTTATTGAAAATCAGGATTCTATAATCCCTGATTCTTCCAGTTCTTTTTTAACTTCAAGGCGATTGTTGTCTACCGGACAGCCTTCAAGAACATTTCCAGAAGCTATTAGAGGTACCGGGTTTTGCATATCCGGATGACTACAGTAATATGCAGTTCCAACCCTGGTTCTTCCTTGGACACCTGCACACTTAGAAAATAGGGGAATATTTTTTTTATAGCTACATGTTCTACAGTCCATTTTTTTCCTCCTGATTATGCATTATATAACTTTCTTGCAGCAAATAAATTAATATATTTACAATTCATAATATTTATGTCCACGTTTATATCTCTTGTGTTTTCATCCCATATATCTCATCGCCATACATTAGTATTGTCAATCGTATATTTTTTATGCCAAATCTATCATATTTTACATAGTATGTGTGCTATATAGGTAAAGTGGCAAAGGGAGTGAAAATTACCACCATCCTCTCATAATTGTACCATACCAACCAGTTTTTCACATTTTGAGAACACATGCTCCCATTGCTACTTAAATTAGCATTATAACCGATGAGTTCCTTTTTAGGATTGAAAAATTCATATTACTAAAAGCAAATAAACTCTTTGGTGAGTAAATTCCAGGGTGAAAGATGATAGATAAAAGGTTTCTGCATGGTTCATTACTTCTTTTTCTGGGAGTCCTGATAGGACTTAGTGTAAGTTCTCTTTCCTGTGGTCCTGTTCCTGTGGAAGGTCTGATCTTTGTAGATGGTCTTATGTCCGGGCACTCAGGTAACGATAGTTTTACTGAAGTGTACAACTACAACCTGACGTTTTACAATAGTGGAGGTGAAGACATTTATGTTAACACCATCGAACCTGTGCTTTCCCCTGATCCGAGAATACTTTCAACTCAACAGTCATTGGTCAGTGATATAAACAGGTATGTTCCTGCAGGTTCAGTTGTATCAATAGAAGGCAGCATTATTATCAACTCCGAAAATTCTTCAAAGGAAGATCTTATAGATATTGAGCAAACTATCCGATGCATAAAGATGACATCCACAGAAACTATCCATTGTTTTAATTATCCACCTGAATGAGCTAATGCAGAAAAATGGAAACACAAGGATACGTTAGTGATATAAGATTAAATGCCATTAGCCTCATTATAGGCAACAGGTGTTAAAATGAAACTTGATCAAAAAGATAAGGATAGGATAGTATCAATTGTAGCGTCACGCTATTTTTCTGAACAGGGTTGGAAATGGATTGATCTGAACATTGATGTTTTAAAGATACACAAGGCATATGATGACCTTCGGGATCAGTATGCTGCATATCCTTATATGAGCAGGGACTGGTATGTCAGCAATTCCGCTACAAAAAGCATTCATATGTGCGAAAACTGGGAAGAATTGAGCGAGCTTGTGGAGTTTCTGAATGCCTATGGGCATCATTTTGATTTTCTGGTGAAGGATTCAAAGAAATCCCTGTGCATTGCCAGTACTGATGGCAATTTGAGCCATGAAGAGAAAACAGCTATCTCTGCTGCAAGAAGATCAAGGTATAATGTTTTTGTTTTCAGGGTAGATGTTCCCGAAGATATTGATTTTGAGCTGATGCAGATAGGCGGAGGGATGTAACTTCGCATTTCTTATCGACATATTCATATTATGTGTGCACAATTTCGGCCTACCTTTATATATGATACATCAGTATTATACGCTTCGTGGTTACATTTATGTAGCAAGTCATAGTGTAAGTGACCTGTTGCTTTATAATTATTATAATTGTATTGATAATAAAAATCATAAGTTAACTTACATTTAAAATCAGAATAAAATTAAACTTTGAGAGGAGTTTTAATATGGAATCATTAATTTATCTTGCCCCTCTTGCTGGTCTCGTTAGTTTGTTATTTGCTGGTTTCTTTGCAAAAAGTGTCCTTAGTGAGGATGCAGGTTCAGAGAAAATGCAGGAAATAGCAGGTGCCGTCCAGGAGGGTGCGATGGCATATTTGAATCGTCAATATAAAACAATAGCAGTTGTTGCTATCATTCTTGCAGTACTCATCTTTGCTCTCCTTGATGAAGGAGCTAAGATCGCTGCCGGATTCCTTGTTGGTGCAATAAGCTCTGCAGCAGCAGGTTATGTAGGTATGAACGTGTCCGTAAGGGCAAACGTCAGAACCGCAAGTGCAGCATCAAAGGGCCTTCAGAAGGCAATGTCCGTTGCATTCCGTGGTGGAGCTGTCACAGGTCTTGCTGTGGTCGGTCTCGCACTTCTCGGTACAAGTGGTTTCTACATCCTTTACGGTGATGTTGACCTTGTAGTCGGTTTCGGATTCGGTGCAAGTCTTATCAGTCTCTTCGCAAGGGTTGGCGGTGGAATTTTCACAAAGGCAGCCGATGTAGGAGCAGATCTTGTAGGTAAGGTTGAAGCAGGAATTCCTGAAGATGACCCACGTAACGCAGGTGTAATTGCTGACAACGTAGGTGACAATGTAGGTGACTGTGCCGGTATGGGTGCTGACCTCTTTGAGACATACGTAGTAACAGTTCTTGCATCAATGCTTCTTGGATCACTTATCCTTGATTCATACGCAAACGCAATTCTTTTCCCACTCATCCTTGGTGCAGTGGCAATCTTCGCTTCTATCATTTCCGTTTTCTTCGTGAAGGTCGGCAGCGATGGAAAGATCATGAAAGCACTCTATAAAGGAGTAGCAGTTTCTGCAGTTCTCTGTCTTGTCGCTTTCTATTTCGTTACAACTTCCCTCATGGGAGACATGAAATTCTATTATGCATCCATCGTGGGTGTAATTATCATGGTTCTCATGGTGGTTTTCACAGAATATTACACTTCAACTTCATTCCGTCCGGTAAAGACAATTGCAGCAGCATCCGAAACCGGTGCTGGTACAAACGTAATTTCCGGTCTTGCAATTGGTTTTGAAAGTACAGCACTTCCTGTAATCATCATCATTGTAGGTATCCTGTCTTCATTCTTCATCGTAGGTGGAGCAGCAAGCCCTGCAATCGGTCTTTATGGTATTGCAGTCGCAGCAGCAGCAATGCTCTCCACAACCGGTATGATCGTAGCTCTTGACTCATATGGTCCTATCACTGACAACGCTGGTGGTATCGCAGAAATGGCTGGCATGCCATCCAATGTACGTAAGATCACCGATGCACTTGATGCAGTAGGTAACACCACAAAGGCAGTCACAAAGGGATATGCAATTGGATCAGCTGCACTTGGTGCACTGGCACTTTTCGCAGATTACACAGGTAAGGTCAATCTTACAGGTGCTGACCTCAGTCTTACCAAGCCAGTTGTTCTTGTAGGTCTTTTCATTGGTGGACTGCTTCCATTCGTTTTCAGTGCTGTAACAATGCAGGCTGTAGGAAAGGCAGCATTCAAGATCGTAAACGAGGTTCGTCGCCAGTTCCGTGAAATCCCAGGAATCATGGAAGGAACTGCAAAGCCTGAATATGGTAAATGTGTCGATATCGTCACAGCAGCAGCAATTAAGGAAATGGCCATACCTGGTGCACTCGCTATCTTCACACCAGTGATTGTTGGTCTTGTACTTGGTCCTGCAGCTCTTGGTGGTCTTCTTATCGGTATCATTGTCTGTGGTCTGTTACTCGCCCTCACAATGGACAATGGTGGTGGAGCATGGGACAATGCTAAGAAGCTCATTGAAGACGGAAAGTACGGTGGAAAAGGCTCAGAGGCTCACAAGGCAGCTGTAGTCGGTGACACTGTCGGTGACCCATTCAAGGACACATCCGGACCTGCTCTTAACGCTCTGATCAAGGTAGTGAACATGGTAGCAATCCTGTTCTCAGCACTGTTCATCGGAAAGGGTCTCTTCTAAACAAAATAAACAAAAATCATTCCGGCTTTTGCCGGAAACTCTTTTCTTTTTACTTAATCTGTTTCTGTTGCATTCTATTCTGCCAGTTTTCGCTATGTTACAGGCTTTCTTTATGTAAGTCTTAAAATAATACTGAAATCAAGCCAATTTTACCAAAAATACAGAGTTCAATCTCAATTTGTTATTGAGAGTATATACAGAAACAGTCATACAAAATAGAAATTTGTGTTTGCACGGGTGGTTGGGTTTAATATATTTGGGGAGTGGGGTTTAAGTGTGGGAGTGGGTTTAGTGTATGAAAAGAGCCACCCGCGCAAGAACAATCTAGAAAAGACATGATGATATTTATATCTTTTGTTCTGACTTTGCACTTTTGCTCATGAGTAATTTTCTTGTAAATTTGACATCAATATATCTCTTCTGTTTTTCTTGATAAATATGGGATGCAAATAAATAATAGAGTAACGTAGTGTCAGTATCTTCGGAGTAATATTGATATGGTAGAGGACATTGGAACACTTGTTCGTAAGGGATTTGGAACATGGACCGGCAACCTTAACCTATGCCTGCCTTTTATATTGAAGATAGTTGCATCTATTATGTTTTTTATGTTTGCAGTATTTTTGTTCACTATTATGTTCATTGCTCCGGAAATGTCAGACACAATAGATCCTGCGAACATGGCACAGAATGAGCTGCTTGATCTGCTGCATTCTGTATTCTATGAAAATATGTTATATATAGCAGTTTTCTCCGTTTTCATGTTTTTGATTTACATGGTCATTGATTCTTTCATTACGGCCGGAGCTATAGGCATGGCCAAAGAGGCTCTGGAAAAAGGTCATACTAAGATAGGTACCATGTTCACAACCGGAAAAAGAAATTATCTGAACCTGTTCTTTGTCAATGTGCTGATTCTCTTATTGATATTAGCCGGCATGATATTCTTGGTTCCCGGTATTCTTTCCATAGATGATATCAATATTCTTCTGTCAAATCCAGATATGGCTGTTGCCAGCGCATCACTGCTGGTCTTAGGTGTCATTGTGTGGGGATTTTACATACTTTTTATCAGTTTTCTTCTCTTCCTTGTAAATTATGTGCTTGTGGTAGACGAACTCGACCCTATAACTGCAATTGAAACCGGAGTATCACTTGTCCTGTCCAATAAACTGGCATCCATAGGGATTTGGTTATTCATCATGGGAATCCTCTTTGTACTGGAATTCATAGGACAAATTACATCTTACGTTGATATAATAGCTCAGCTATGGTCACTTATCGATCTTCTATTGAGCACCATAGTAATACAACCTCTGGTAGCTGTATGGCTCACACGTTTCTACCTTGACAGAACAGAAAGGAAATTGTATTCCTTTGAGGATTACTTGCTGGATTGATCACGTTTGAGCAGTTTACAAGCCTGGCATATCTTCTCGGTACATGCCTGGCCGCATATATTGCAACTCTGAAGTCCTTCCTGAGGGTATTCTCTTCCAAGAATCCCTGATACTTTATCAAAACCGCTTAACAGAGCGTATTTTGTACCGGGATGTCTCACTTCAAATTCATTCAGCATTGCTCTTATTTCTCTTCTCATGGCTTCATGAGCATAAGGACATCCACCAAAACCAAGGGGTAGATCTTGGAGATACGCGTAAAGTGCGACCTCTTTCTCAGGAATATGTCTCAGAGGTTTCATCCTGAGCACAAGTCCTTCAAGCTCTTTTGGAGGAGCCAGTCTTACCATACGGGAAACGTCGCCTTTCAGATGATTCAGCAGGATGGTCTGTGCCTCATCGTCAAGGTTGTGTCCGATAGCAAGTTTTGTAGCTCCTATATCCAGGGCAATTTTGTTGAGAAGTGATTTCCTGAGGACACCACAATAGCTGCAAGCACCTTTTTCTCTCTGCTGGGGTGCTATCTCATCCATGGTGGTGTCATATTCGTCTTTGAATGAGCGGACAATATGCCTGATTCCAAGTTTTGAGGTAAGTTCACGCGCGGATTCAATAGTATCCATACGATAGCCTTCAATTCCTTCATCAATGGAAATCCCTACGATTTCAATATCAGGCCTCTGACCGAACAATTTATGGAGTATATATAGAGTTGTGCTGCTGTCCTTGCCACCACTCAGACCAACAGCTATCACTTCATTTTTTCTGATGCTGTAATGCTTCCGGATTGTCAGCTTAATCTTGCGTTCAACATCCTCTATGAAATGCTTCCTGCAAAGGTGCATGCCTGAATATTTCTGAAAAATGATTGCATTATTGTTGCATTTGTCACATTTTATCGTTTTTGAATCCATTAGTTATGGACATGGAATCTTATTATATAAACTTATTATTGACCAGAATTTGAGAGTGTCAGATGGACCTTTATTGCACGATATTTATTTTAAAACTAAAAAGCAAGAATTAAGTACTAATCAAATATTTTCATGCAAAACGTAAAGGAAAACGATAATGAGTGTTCTGACAGATGTTCCCATATGGATATTTCTGATATCTGTGGTCGCCGGTTATCTACTGGGGGTTATCTCCGGTCTGGTCCCGGGAATTCACACCAACAACTTTGCACTCATACTTCTTGCATTCTCTCCCTGCCTTTCAGAGAACGGTCTGCCAGTAGTCTGCATTGCATCAATGATACTGGCAAATTCCATCTCACATACATTTCACGACATAATCCCATCAATTTTTCTCGGGGCACCCGGCGAGGATACCGCTCTGGCAGTACTTCCCGGTCACACCCTGCTGCTTGAAGGTCAGGGTGCACAGGCCATCCGTCTCTCAGCCCTTGGAAGTGCCGGTTCCGTAGTGCTTTCCCTTCTCACGGTAATCCCTCTTTCATTCCTCTTCGTGAAAGGTTATCAGGTAATTCAGAATAACATGGCATATATTCTCATCTTTGTTGTCCTTGTAATGGTCATGACAGAGAAAGGTGAGTACCTCCGCGGTGAAGGAAGGATAAACGTATGGAGAAACAGGGCCTTTGCGTTCCTGCTCTTTGGAATGAGTGGCTTGTTAGGTATTTTTGCATTCAGGATGGAATCTTTCTCATCTCCAATAATAAGCTGGGCAGAGGGTTCAATACTACTTCCACTTTTAAGTGGTCTCTTTGGTGCATCCCAGCTCATCATAAGCCTGTTCTCTGACCCGGTAATTCCCATGCAGTATGATTCAAGACCGGACCTGGAAAGGAACAGAATTCTCCGGGGAATTGTAACCGGAAGTATATTCGGGTCCATTGTAGCATGGTTACCGGGAGTTTCCTCTTCCATAGCAACTGTTTTTGCAAGACTTTTTGTAAAAGAGGGGTCAAGTTCAAAGAATGTATTCCGGGATGACAGGGCTTTACTGAGTTCCTCAAAAGAGTTCATCGTCTCGATCTCAGGTGTCAACACAAGTAACGCGATATTCGGATTGATGGCGCTTGCATTCATAGGAAAGACAAGGAGCGGTGCAATGGTAGCCATAGATGAGCTGATGGGTGCTATCTCTCTTGAGACTCCAATTGTCATTTTATTTTTGTGTGTCATACTATTGACATCATTGCTCTCATATCTCTCCACAATATATCTTGGCGATAACATTCACCACGTGCTGGAACGTATTAACTATTCCAGGCTTTGCTACAGTATCATCTTCTTCCTTGCAGTCATGGTATTGTTATCTACAGGGATGTTCGGTATACTCATCTTTATCATATCAATTCCAATAGGAATGCTTGCACCTTTCCTTGGGGTTAAAAAGAGCCATTGCATGGGTGTGATATTGTTGCCTGTGATCATTTATTTCATTTGAACAAGTCCGCAGATCAGTATTCTGGATGTTCTGGTCTGCCTCATTCCATATGAACAAATTAAAAATCGAGGTGTGAATATCATCATAACTATTCCCCTTAATGAGACATTATCTCTTGCTTTTGCTAATTATTGTTGGTAGGAGCAATTCGAATTGGTCTTTAAAGGGATCTCAAATATGAAAGCAGAACCTTTTCCCAATTCACTCTCGGCCCATGTTTTCCCGCTATGCATTTCCACGAATCTCTTAACAAGTGCCAAACCAAGCCCCGTTCCTCCATATGATCGGTTTATGCCGGAATCCAGTTGTGTGAAGGCAGAAATAACTTTGTTTTGTTTTCTTCAGAGATCCCTATGCCTGTATCTGTTACAGCAAATTATGCCATACTTCCAGCCGGATGTGCCGAGATCGTTATCTTCCCTTCCATAGGAGTGAATTTGATAGCATTGGTTAATTCTTCCATTTCTGGCAGTTTTGCTTCGAGCCTAAAATAAAAGATGGGGGCATAATACCTGCAGTGGGAGAGTGTTTAGGTCTCATACCTTTCATAGATCGTATTGGTAACTATAAGCTATTAATTAGCTTATTCCCAAGTATCTCAGTATCTTCATGTGAATAAGCAGGAGAACAACAACATAGTAATCTAAGTTCTTTTTCTCCGATATTTTTAATATTATGGAAGGTTCCCGGATGAATGCAAACAGAATCTCCCTCTTCAACAAAAATCGATTCATCCCCAAGTGTCATCAGACCACAGCCTGATAAAATGTGATATATTTCCTCAGTAACGTTGTGCCGGTGTAAAAGAGTAGAAGCTCCTGCAGGAACAGTAGCTTCAGCAATACTCTGTGCAGAGTTGCCATGAACCAGAGGATGCATCAGTTCTTTAATGGACGATCCATCTTTGGTTATGTAGGCTTCAACATCCCTGCAGGAAGTCTTTATCTTCATGCTATCGGTTGGTTAAATTCAATAAGATCTAATTATCTTTCTCGAACCCGGCTATCATTTCAAGCATCCTGTCCTTTATCTCAGTGACAGAATCCACCCATTTACCACCAACATCTATTGGTGAAAGCCCGTTGAAATCAGCTTCCACAAGGTCCGGGTCGTATGGTATCTGACCGAGTACCGGTATTCCCAGCTCTTCCAGTTTAGGTTTGATGTTAGCTGATGTTCCCTTATTGATAACTGCAGCAAGGTGTTTTATCTCAATACCTTCGGAAAGTTCCTTGATCCTCTGTGCGGTCTCAATGGAACGCATACCCGGTTCAACAACAACGATCATAAGATCGATTCCGCGTGTGGTTCCTCTTCCTAGATGCTCGATACCTGCTTCCATATCAAGTATCACTGCGCTGCTGTCCTTGAGCACCACATGTCTCAGGAAAGCTTTCAGGAATGCTGAAGCAGGACACATACAGCCGCTTCCTCCTCTTTCCACAGTTCCCATTACAAGCATTTTGACATTATCTGGTCCGACAACACCAAATTTATTAACAACATCATCAACTTTCGGGTTGTAATTGAACATGCCGCCTTTTTCACCGGCCCTTTCTTCAATGAGGTCCTTGTAATCGGTAAGCGGCTGGGGAGCCTTTTCTATTCCCAGAGATGAAGCCAAATTCATATCAGCATCTGCATCAATGGCAAGCACATCATAACCATCTCTTGCCAGCATTCTTGCCAGAGTGCCGGATAGTGTAGTCTTGCCAACTCCGCCTTTTCCCGTGACTGCAATTTTTACCATGCTTTGAACTGAGAATTTATGTGAATTATATTTTCCGGTATGGTAACTAAGAGAATATAGTTTTGCCCAAAAAACGGTAATTCAAATAAATCTTTAAATTACTTCAGACCTGCACGGATGTATGATATATTGTCTTTCTCCCAGACATCTACTTTGTAACCTGCATCCAAAAAGAGTGCTTTCCAGTCATCAGGGTATCTTTGTACATCATGGTAGTGATCAATGGGTTCCACTGCAATTACTTCGCCCGATGGCTTTAGAACCCTTTTGATATCTATCAATGCTCTTGGTATGTCATCAAGATGATGCAGCATAAAGAAGCAAGCTACTGTATCAAAGTATCCTTCTTCAAAAGGTAACTCATACGTGCTGCCTACAACAAATTTTGTATTGGTTACACCTTCAAATTTTGCATCGAATTTGCATTGTTCTATGGCACTATCAAGCACGTCTATTCCATATATTATGGCATCTGGCTTTGCTTCGGCCATCATTATTGCAAGGGTTCCCAGGCCACAGCCAACGTCAAGTATGTTATTTCCATTTAGTAGTGGAAGGACATCACTGAAGGACTTCATTTTCCTTGGTTCCATATAACCTTGCGGGAACTGTGCTTCTTCGATTTTGTCAAAATATGTGTATGGTAAAATGCTATAGATGCTAGCACCATTTTCAGCCATCAGACCCCTTATATAATGCATGTTTCCTTCTTTTCGGATGTAACTTACAACAGAAGCTCCCATGCCTGCACAGAACCTTTTGTTTAGTTCTTCTTTGCTTTGAGGAAACTTTATTTTCAGCGGGTCATGTATTACTATATAATGCGAGTGTTTATCTGTGAAAAATCCGTCTTCTGATCCTGTAATCTCAATACCACTTATTGCCTGTCTCCATAGAGGCAGCATCTTCAAGTTCTCTTCCGAAGTATGATTATGAACTTTTCCTATGCTTTCCATTTAGTCACCTTTAAGTATTGTCATAGTAACCTTGTTTTTTTCTCATTTCAAATCTTGCAATAAACACTGAAGAAATTAGTCCGGCAATTAATATAACATAGCCTGCATAGTAAAATATTTGTGAAATGCTGTAATGGCTCATTATGTATCCATTAAATATTGTTCCTGATGCACCACCCACAAACATGTTAAATGAAGCTAATGACATAGCAGTGCCTCGCATCATGTGTAATTTTTCCTGAGCTGTGGCTACAAGTGTTGACTGCATGAAAATGAAGGCCATTCCAAAACCAATTAGTCCGATACCTAAGATCCAAAGGTTAGTATATGCTGATATCGCAAATAAGGATATGAATCCAATGATGCCTGCGCTTACAAGATAAGCATGATTTAGTATTGATTTAACCTTTGGCGCAATTCTGCCCCCGATCACAGTTCCAACACCAAATAGTGATAATATCAGTCCCACTTGTAATATGTTATATCCTGTTACTGACTGGAGCAGTTCTCCTGAATATGTAAAACTTCCAAAAACTGAGAATCCGACGAAAAACATTAACAGTACCAACCTCATAAACCTAAAGTTCGTTAGAGGTGTTTTGTAAGCACTGATAAGATTGAATTTGTCTACGATGCCTTGATCTTTTTCAAGAACTCTTAGCATAATTAATGCCATTATTAGTTCTGCGACTCCATATGTGATATATACTAATCTCCATGAGCCAAGATACGCTAATGCTCCACCTATCGCTGTTGCAGTAGCACCACCAAGAAACATGAGGCCCATTACTTTTCCAAGAGCTTTATGCCGATTTTCACTATCAAATGACTGTCCAACTAGTGCCAGCGTTACAGGCAGAATACCTGCCCCAAAAGCTCCGTTAACTGCCCGGAAAAAAATTAAAGATTGAAGATTAAAAGCAAATCCTCCAAGTATGCTGAATATCGCAGTTCCAATTGCAGCTATGTTAATTATCTTTGCTTTTCCAAACCTGTCAGAGAGAGGACCAAACAACAGTGTGAATAACCCAAATGAAAGCATATAAGCTGTAACAGATAAAGCAGCAGTACTTATTGTTAAGTTCAGATCTTTTGATATGTTTATCAATAATGGTGCGGCTGCATAATTATCTCCATTTGCAAGAAACGCCATTATCCCCAAAATTAAAATGATTCTATTTTTTTCATCCATCTTAAAGCACCATATTTGAATCACAGATTGCCATGTTTTTCGGTAAATCCACTGAAGAGTTTCAAATAATGTTGAAATGCTATTTATAAGTTATCATTTCAAATTTGGTTGAAATACTTGCATGTCCTAGAAGCAAGTAGTATTAATTAATAAAACTGGGGACAAAGTACATGAGTGAATAATCTGATAGAAGGAAATAGAGATGATTCGTGGATTCCATACAGGCTTACAGAATTGGATCAAAATAGGTATTCTAATAATATTGGCTGATATCCTATTTTCAAGTAATTTTGAGTTCATATCCTACAATTTATTTACTAGTAAAAGTTCGCTTTTTTAGCGTTATCTGTATCCCTTACAGAAAGTAAAAAGAGAACATTATATCTCCTTCACGATCCTGAATCCAAGTACATAGGATGTACTGTTAGCATCTAAACTGCCACGGAAAGCACTTTTGCAATAATTCGGTCCATCCATCCAGCTTCCACCTTTTCCAACATGGTTGCTGTTGTTCTCATCTTCCCACGCAGTTCCATCAGCAGGAGCATTCTCATAGTTGTCATGCCAGTTATCTTGGACCCATTCCCAGACATTACCATGCATATCGTAAAGTCCCCAGGAATTTGCTTTCTTTCCTCCGACTGAATGGGTTGTTCCATTGGAGTTTATAGCACACCATCCGTAAGAATCGGACCAGCCATATTCATCCAAATCAGTAGCTTCATTTGTAAATGAAAATCCAGTGTCATTTCCGGCTTTGCATGCATATTCCCATTCTGCTTCTGTTGGAAGGCGGTATTTATCGGTATTTTCAATCTCATTCAATTTCTGGATGAATTCCTGTACATCATTCCATGAAACCTGTTCCACAGGCAGGTTATCTCCTTTAAAGTACGATGGATTAGTTCCCATGACTGCTTCCCACTGGGCTTGTGTGACTTCATATTTACCCATGTAGAAAGCATTGTCAATACTAACTTCATGTAACGGATCATCAAAAGCAACTATGGGGGTTGAATCTGAACCCATGTAAAACTGGCCTGAAGGAATCAGGATAAAATCCATTCCTATAGAATTGCTGATTTCCTGCTCAGATTCAGAATCTGTATTATTATCTGCAACACAACCGGATAGTAATATTACAGAAATTGATAAGACAAAAACAGATAAAAGTTTCACAACATTTTTTCTTCTCAGGAATATCAAACAGAACACCTAACCATCCGATTATGAAAATCGTATTTATAGGTATTCTATTGAATTTGTATTCCTGTCTATTATTTATTTAGCTACTATTTATGGAATATAGTCTTCACTTTTCTATTGAACTATATAGTTGTTCTAAATTGTTACTCTATAGTACTAACAAGGTCAAGCATTTCATCGATCTCACTTTCACCATCAATTGAGAAAACAGTTCCGTTTATTATTCCTGCATCCATTGTATATGCTCCATCAGGTACAAATCCCATTACAACGGTATTGGACTCCTCATTTGAGAATGTAGTGAAAAATCCCATCATCTTCATTCCGGAATCAGTGGTGTTAGTTGAACTGGTGAATATATTTACAACAGTATCTGAACCATCTGCCAGTGTTATTGTACGTGTGGAAGTTTCCTGTGTATTTTCAATATCGTTGTTTTCCTGGATCTCACTCATTCTGCTATCTATGATCTTTGAAACAAGTTCTGTAGGAAGTTTTGTTCCTGAAGGCAAAGTAAGGCGATATGTGATGATCTGGGCACTGAGGCTTTCAGGTATTTCTATGGAAACCGGAAGGTTGTTCTCTTCTTTGAACTTAAGTGCCTGTTCATTGATATCTGAGGTTAGCCTGTCGTTGTGATACTTGACAGTTGCAGAATTGAAAACTATTGATGATGTATCTGTAATGTTTTGCTCATGAGAATTTTCTTCAAGTGATACCTGCGACCAGCCATAGGCTTCAAGAGCAGCGTCATTAATTGTTGCAGGTACGGTCTGTGCGGTCTCAAGACATCCGCAGATGAATAAAGTAGTAGCTAATATTGCAATCAGTGTAAGGAATCTTTTTTTATCCAGAAGCAAAACTATCACCGATCATCTGTATGTAGTTATTTATATATTAAACCACTTCATCTTAACTAATATTGGCTTCCCTTCGTTGGCAGAAGAAGAGGTAAATGTCCTATTATGCACAAAACAATGTGGAAATATAGAGCTACAAAATTAGGTGGTAATACTTGGTTTAAACTTAATAATCTTCATGAGCTTGGCGTTGAACTTAACCTGAGGAAGCTACAAATTTTGTGGGAGTATTTACCCTTGCCTCTTCTTGTACGTGAAATTTGATAATTTTCTATGACTATCATCTCCGACATCTTCTCATCCTTCTAATGTGCTTATCGTTCTATGGATGACTGATATATTTGTATTAGTGGGAAAGCTAAAGCGGTCAAAAAAGGCATATAGGGAAATGATATTTAAGATAAATCAAGAAAACGAAGAATTAACTTCGTTTCCTATACATTGTATATCCTACAACTCCTCCTATCAACAATATAGACAATGAACCGATTACCATTAAGCTACTGAATGTAGTCTTTGGTTCTGTTTCATCAGTCTGACCTACAGTTGAATATTCCTTATTTATAGATTCAGTAGACATAAGTACTTCATTTTCCACAACAGAATCTTCAACTGCATGTCCAACAATTGCAAATGGAGAGAAGCCAGGAGTACTTGCTTCAAAGTGTAGATATTTATCATCTTCACTTATCTTCTGAGTATCGAGTTCATTCCATTGACCATCTGCATGCCTGCACAGTCTAATTGTATCCACATCAATGCCATTCTGTTCAATCCAGTCTTTCTCAATCTTAAATCCTACAACTGCTTCCTCTATATTTTCGGAGAAACCAGATTTTCCAACCCATAGATTGACATTGCGGTAAACTGTGTCTGGTGCATCTTCATCCACCAGAGCAGATGTTCCATGCAGCATCTCAATTGTAGAGGATATCTTACCCCAATTTCTGAGAGCTTTGAACCTGATATATTCGATGGCATTGCCCTCATCATCAAAGTCGTAAGAGCTTACTGAATCAGCTGATACGAACACAGAGAGGACATCCTTGAATGCAATGTTCTCATATGTCTCACCGGTGGTGCCGCCGCCTCCACCACCGCCTCCACCACCGGAGGATGGAGTCGTGCTTCCTGTGTTTTGAGTTCCTTCGTCAGCATCTACAATAATATCCCATCCATTTTCATTCATGAATGGATATGCGTCTGTAGAATCATCTGTTATATTGTAGGGGGTATCACCAATACCATCGCTACCCAATACATTTTGAGAAACATCACTAAAGGTGTCTACACCCAAATAATCATTCCAGTAATTTCCACCTATGGGGTACCCCATATCCCAGATATTATTTCCAAAATCAGTTACTTGTATAGTATTGTTCACAAAATTGTTGTGTATTACCGAATTGTTACTTGAATCTCGAAGTTCCAATCCAACATTATTACTTACAAATGAATTATCAAGAATATAGCATGTTGAGACTGAATCTACTATTATTCCTTGTGTACAGTTAGTAAAAGTAAAACCAGTAATGTTGACTTGGTTTGAATATACTTTAAATCCAGCAAAATCTTCAAAACCATCTATGATAGTTGTATTTTTGTCTTCACCAACAATTTTTACTAATTTATCAATCGATACATTTCCAGAGTAAACACCGCTATGCACAACTAGGATATCTCCATCCTCTGCATCATTTATTGCTTCGCTAATTGAATCCCATTCACTTTTAACAGGAGAATCTTGATAATCCGTATCTACCACAATAATTTTAGGGTTTGTAACTTCTGAACTCAATACTCTTAGATATATGGTTAAATTATCCATCGAACCGTCGTCTGTATAAATACTTGCAGAACCACGATAAGTACTTCCAGATACAACGTTGTTTGGAACTTCAATCAAAATATTTGCTTGGACTTCTGAACCTGCTAATATAGTGTTGTTAGAAATATCCAAATAAATATTAGATCTTGATATCTTGTTACCATAGTCGTCTATTAAATCTGAAAAAGTAGCATTAATGCCTTCTGCATCATAGAAACCACCAAATTCACTAATAATAATACTACTATTAGCATTTTTACCAGAAATACCGTCTATAGTTATATTTTTTGGAAGAATGTTTAGCACAGAAGCCGACTTTTCAGATTCAAATACCATTACTGAATAGCTATCATTACCATTAGTTTCAATAGCAACCACTTTTATAGTATAATTCAGTCCATCAGGACTTTCAAAAGTAATTTGTTCAGGAACAGTGTTTGGACCTGAATAGATAGCATCTGAAATTTCAAGATCGATACTACCAGTAGTGTAATTGAAACCAACATGCCTGTTTTCAGAGTCATAAAGATGTAAATCGAAGTCACCTTCAAGATGAGTAAGCAAAATATTCATTACATCATTATCATATTGACTTTCTGCTGTCACCTCATTCGAAGAAAGTACTGATGAAGAACTAGGAGCAATTGGATTTGTATCAAATTCTCTCAGAAGCTGAATTTCAACACTTTCACCTTCTATCAATTTACCGTCGTAAGTAAGTATTTCCTTGATTATTGTGCCATCCTCTTCATAAATACATTTATATTCAATTGTTTTATAGTACATTGATGTGACTTGAACAGTAGCAAGGTAAATAGAATCTGTTTCCCAATTTTCCTTTGCAGGATATTGATATTGAAACTTAACTTCAACAGGTTCAGAGCTCGGAACAATCTCTTTGTATTCTCCGGCAGAAGATACAGATATAATAGAACTTGCATCGAAATCAAAATCTTGCAAATTTTCCACCGATTCTGGATTAATGAAAGCCCTGCTGACAGACACAAATACGTTTACCTTTGTTGTTTTACTTCCTTCATTTTTCAAAAATACAGATCCTTCTCCTGAGTAAAACATTCCATCTGAATTAGAGACCAAGGAAGCGGGTGGCATATACAATTTTGTAATAGTTATTGAATTGAACTCGGGATCTAAACAGAAATCTAAAGTATTCTTGTAAATGCTTTGTAATGCCTGATTTTCTTCATACAGAGTCGTTATTGCAATTAAATTTTGATGTTGCAACTCCTCATGATATGACAAATCAACTGTTTTAACACTATAGTCCGTTATAGACATAGCAGCATCATATAACAAGCATTCAACAGGGAAACTTTCAGGAACAAAAAATACTTTAGCAGCAGATCCCAATGCACCTACATAACCCACGACCCTTATAGATTTCTTTTCATCTTCATTTTCTTGCGTTAGATAATTAACATATTGTTCAACAGCATTCAGTGTGCCCAATATTTTAGTATCTGCAGTTCCTTCCTGCGGATTTACTCTTAAAATAGTCTGTTCATTATCCATGCTTTCTTTAATGTCAGAATCAAGTTCCACAAGATAATCTAAGACTTCTTGGGTTGGATAGTCTTGCAACTCTTCATCCGAAAACTCTTCTTCAAACTTTTCTAATTCTAATTCCATTTCGTCAGGAATAGTGCTATATTGTGGACCTAATTCCTTATTCAAATGAGCATCTTTGTATGATTCATATAAGTATGAATGTAGCTTGGACAAATCTTCTGCATAATGATAGGAGTCAATAATGTTGCCAGAACCAATAACTACATTATTATAACCGGTATTCGTTGAATCAAACACCTCTAAACCTATGAATTTTCCTTCCAGCTTTTCTAGTGAATCTAATTTAACAAAATCATTTAAACTAGAATCAAACCTATAATATTTGATGTGTTCATCTTCAATTAGAGGTAACTCACTAAAAGTCGGATTTATGCTAATAATTAACTCATTATCATTGCCTAAGCCACCGTTTTTTCCATCTATATCGCTTATTCTTATTTCCTCAATTAATCCAATAGTAATTGCACCTAAGTAACTGCTTTCCATTATTTTAGTAACTTTTTCATTTTCATAGCGGTACAAGTGAACATAATCATTATACGTGATTAAAAGTTCATTTCCGTTCTCTTTGATATTATCAACATCACCTATTGCTAAGCAAGGTTCAAGATACAACTCCAAAGGAAAATCTTTCATGTCATTGATTTCCATTCCATTGTAATCAAATGAATACATCGTTATAACGGTCTGAATTTCAGGGTGATTTGAATTGTCATTTCGAACAATTACGAGTTCGTTCAACCCATCACTATCTAAATCACCAACAACCACATCTTCTATAATCCCTAGATTTTCTAATTTCTTTGAGTATTGTGTTGAAAAAAGCATATATGGTGGAATACTGGAATCCAGTCCAGCATAAACAAAAATATAACCATCATCATAGATAACTAAATCTTCTTTTCCATCATTATTAATGTCACCAGTTTTGATTTCTAAAGAATCACTATATTCAACGTTATCGAAGACATTGTTCCAAATAGGAGAAGTTTGAAATTCACCTGTAGAAAGATTATATGAGTATAGGTACAGATTAGAAGGAATTATTTCACTTTGTATACCAGAGTCAGAGTCAAGAATTTTGGAAACATATGTTGGTTTAGTTAAAACTAAAATATTGTTTTTCCCATCTCTATACATAGTAAAATCTTGGATCTCCAATGAAGCACCATATTCATTGTCCCTACACTCAAGTTTCCTAGACCCTATATCTACTTGTGTTTGAGTAGCTATCAGTTCATTTTTAACCTCATCATCAAGATATTCAAAAGTACCTTCCACTAATGTTGAAAATGATGTTTTTACAAAATACTCAAATGCTGCAGATTTTATTTTTTTAGAATCTAGTAAATCAGGATTCATTAAATCCTGTGTGAACTTCAAGGCCTCTATTAATAACACATTTTCTTCTTTGTCATAAATTTCGGTCCCAATGTCTGCCTGTATAGAAGCTAATCTGTCAACATCATATTCTACTTTTGTCTTTGACGTTTCTTTTAAAGTGTTAAGTTGAGACAGTATCTTTTCCCGATTAGTTTGAGCAGAATTCAAATTTAATGTAATAACCCCAATATCCCCAACCCCATTAGTAGGATTATTCCCCTCGAAAGCTATTTTCGTGCTGTCAGGGCTCCAGTAAGGAGAAGCATCATGTAGGTCAATATCGTACGTAAGCCTGACCTTATAGCTTCCATCCATGTTCCTCAGCCACAGGTCATATGTACCTGCTTCATCTGAAGAATAGACTATGTATTTTCCGTCGGTACTGACTCGTAAGTACCATTCATTCCAAGCAGTATCCGTAAGTTGAGTTATTTCTTCAGTATCGGGATCGATCATCCACATGTCACGTTTCTCTTTGGAATTTGCAGCAGTGTAAATAATATTCCCTTCAGGTGTCCAGTCTATCGATCCTATACCATAGGAAGTTCCTACACGATTATTAGAACTTCCATCAACATTCATCACCCATAATTGGCTGTCTTCTCCACCCCAGGAACCCCTGCTATATGCAATTCTTGTACCATCCGGACTCCAGCTGCCCCAACACTCATTTACTGAACCTTCATTTAAGAGAGGAGTTTGTGAACCATCAATTATATTGACCTTATAAACATCGTACTGATTTATGTTTTTAGTAACCAGCAATTCTGTACCATCCGGACTCAGATCACTGAATCCCACCAGCTTTCCTTCACCAATACCAGTGTTTTCTTTTCCTGTCCCGTCTGCATTAATAGCATATGAGTAACAGTTATCCCAGGACGATCCTGCAAACGTGAAAAGTATCCTGCTTCCATCTGCAGTCCATATCGGGCAACCTTCCTGTTCAGCTGCATCCGTCAGGAAAGTGATATCCTGCACAACCTTGTCCTGTGCAAGCTCCTCAGCAATCTCTCCGGCTGCCTCATACCTCTGAGTTTCGGTAGTGTCTCCCCACATCCAGTGAACATAGAAAGCGAACTTATTATCTTGATTAATGGACTGGACTGTAGGGTAATCATCGGAATCAGAATAACCGCCGGATTCTGGAATTTTATCACCATACCATACCCAATCAAGAAGCCCAGCCGCATTAGTAAGAGGTGAACGTCCTATTAATCGCCCACCAAAAATACCGTCGTTTGCCTCAGTACATTCTGTCCATTCCCATTCATCTTCGTCATTGACCCTTGGCTCTATTACAAGAAGTGAGTATTCATCTGCCGTGTCTTTATAGAATTGATAAGGATGAGTGTAATTGATATCTGAAAAATCTGCATATGTCCTCTGTACATAACTTAAGTATGCAGGATTTGCAATTTCTGTAATGCCTGAAAAAGTTACTGTACTTGT
The DNA here is from genome assembly GCF_031312595.1 of Methanolobus sediminis. Taxonomy (NCBI): domain Archaea; kingdom Methanobacteriati; phylum Methanobacteriota; class Methanomicrobia; order Methanosarcinales; family Methanosarcinaceae; genus Methanolobus; species Methanolobus sediminis. The sequence continues at coordinate 2,530,599 of NZ_CP133592.1, forward strand.
CAGTTCAACTCCTGGATTCAGGTACATGCCTACAATATCATCAAGCTCTGGACTTATCCACCATGTAAAAGCAAGACAGTATGTGTCTTCTAATGAGGTTTCTGTCCAAGGAATTACTTTTGCATCACCGTCAGGATAAATTTCCCATCTTGTAGTGGCATTAAGACCTTCAAAAAGGCTATCAAAGTCAATTACTACCTTTTCATCAGTTTGTTCAACAATATGATATGAATATTCTCCACCAGATACACTTCCTTGATAAACAGCATTAGTCCCTGCAGAACCATCTGGATTCTCATTTGTGATTGCATACCAGCTTCCAAAACCAAAATAAGAATATTCAAGAGTTGTATCCTCAAACCCAATATCCTCATCATAAATTCCATCGCCATCATGGTCCACCCAGAGTTCACGGGCAAAACCACCATTTGCAAGATAATATTTGACCCTGTCCGTAGTTACAATAACACCATCATCCACTTGGATTACAGAAATAGGTTCTATTCTATCAGACCATGTCAACCTCAGCTTATTAGAAGTGTCTCCATCTGCATATACATTGTTGATCAGACACGGATAGACCCCTCCCCATTCAACGGTTTCATAGGCTTCAAATTTCCATAAACCGGATTTACCATTTGTCTGTATGGTTGGGTTGAAACTACCGTGAACAGAAACATGTCCATGAATATCAGTATGCTGTGGTGCAGACCATACTTCATTTCCGTCTGGATCATAGATTTTTATATAACCGTTGATTCCTTCATTGTTAGGATCAATATAAAAATCAAAATTGAACTCATCGGTTCCTTCTGGAACTATGATATTTGTCCACCATGTAGCTATCTGAGGAATTACATCCCCATTAGGATTTGCTGCAAAACCATGATTTTCAGGTTCAGCACTCAGATAATCTGCATTTTCAATTTGTAAATTATAGAATGCTAAATAAACCATTGTTCCCGGTGGTGTTACGATTGTTTCTGGTTTTGATATTACGATTTTCCATTCACCATATTTTCCGTTTGTTGAAATTGATCTAACCCAGTCTTCCTGTTCAAACAGAGTTACTGAGGTATCAAGAACAGAATCTCCTTCCGGACTATAGACCTGTACCTTGATTGCATTTTCATACCATTTCCATCTTGTATCCCATTCTGAATTTTCTGGGATATACCATGGAGTGTGGATTGTGATATCAAAATCATTCACTTCATTTACATAGAAGTAGTATGTATTAGGATAGGGATAATTTGCAAAAATTTCATCCATTCCCATTTCAGTTTCATTATACCAAATCCCTCTGGTAATCTTACCAACTGTGCTTTCACTTGCCATACCGATGCCACAGATTGAAAATAAAATCAATGCCACAGCTACACATATATATGATATTCTAAACCTAGACATTTACAGTACCACCCAACTAACAAACAATATATAAATTTTATATTATAATATATGAATATTTGAGATAGTAATATACGAATAAGAGACACATATAAAGATTGTTATTTTTTCTAACAGAATAGAAATATATTATGTATTTTTGTAGAATTCATTTACAGAATGTTTGAACAAAAATATGATAACTAGCCATAAATCCTAAGCCATATTTACGGGGTCACTTAATAAATAGAACTTACCAAGACTCTGTAGAAACCTTCTAAATTCAAGCGATCATGCAAATCAATAAAACTTCTACATATTACCAAGAATAGCGATTGTTTCTACCAAATTTCAGCGATTGATTGTGGTTTTACTAATAATAGCATCGCCCTCCTTTAATCAATATCATTACCTTATTCCTCTCAACCCTACAAAGCAATTATTCTGACATAGTTTACATGAGGAATGTCTTGAATAAACCTGTTCGGTGATAATCAATGACAACCGAAGTTGAGTTTCAGAAGTTTCTTGAAAAAGCAATATGGGATAGAACTTGGGAAGATGAAGAGGACGAGGATGCAGAAATACAATCCTTCCAAGTTCTAACATTTGAAGATGCAGGTATGCTAACTATAGATAAGGGTCTGGTCGTTATTGCTCCTGACAGGTCAACCTTTACAGTCACTATTCAAAGGAAGGTATGGTAGATGGAAGATATATTTGGTGAGCCTATCTATACCTACACTTCTGAACAGGCAGCAGATGATGGCATCCTTTTTGATATCATTCAAGTAAATCCTGAATGGGCTAAAGGTTTGTTTAGATATGTGACAATGAACCTGATGGAGCATGGATACCTAACCGATGATGAAGTCAATATTCCTAATCTAATGGACTTGCTCATACAATCAACTATTATTATTCGGGATGCATCAAATGGCTTCAAGGATAAGCCTGATACATTCTATTCAGGAAATATAGAAATGCCAAGTGGCAGACAACAGAAAGTCTTTATCTCAATGAACGAATATCAGAAGTATACAATTATGCTACCTGAAGATTACTAATTTTTTTCTTTTTCATCCTCTTGAAGCGTATATATGTTTAGTAAAACACTAAACAAATACTTTATATTGTTGATTGTTAATAACCATATAGATAACAGATGTATGATATCGAATCTCGTTTCAGGCAGATAAGAAATGTAATGATCTATATTCTGTTCCTGAACCTTGCAGTCTCTTTTGCCAAAATTGCATACGGAATGTATACCAATGTTTTGAGTATGCAATCTGACGGTTATCATTCTCTTTTTGATGGTGTTTCAAATATCGTGGGTCTTATAGGAATTCAGATAGCAGCCAAGCCTCCTGACAAAGAACACCCATACGGTCATCGTAAATTTGAGACATTGGCATCTATTGTAATAGCAGTCATACTGGCAGTTGTGGCGTTTGAGATCGTGCATTCTGCTTTTGACAGATTTGGAACCGGGAGTGCACCGGAAGTAACTGCAATTAGTTTTGTAATTATGCTTGGGACAATGTGTGTCAACTATGCTGTGACAACATACGAAAGCAGGAAAGGTACTGAGCTGAACAGCGAAGTTCTTCTTGCAGACTCAGCCCATACAAAAAGCGACATATATGTTTCACTTTCAGTTATCATTGGCCTTATAGCCATTCATTTTGGATATCCGCTTATCGATCCTATTGTTTCTGTTTTGATCGCACTGGTCATATTATATGCAGGAGCAGAGATCATCTTTCATAGTGTGTCAATCCTGGCAGATGAATCCCGGATAGATACCGAGGAAATAGCAGAAATTGTCCGAACTATAGAAGGTGTTATCGATTGTCATAAAATAAGGACCCGCGGTCCTCCTGGAAATGTCTATGTCGATTTGCATGTGGAGGTTGATCCTGGTATGACAACTTACAAGTCACATACCATATCTCATATTGTGCAGTACCGTATCAAGGAAAATTTTGATGGTATAGAGGACGTGCTCGTTCATATTGAGCCAGCTCACACACGGTCGATATAAATACTATCAAGAGGTGTATACAATTATGCCAGGAAATTCATTCGGACATTCTTTCAGGATCACAACATGGGGCGAATCACACGGAAAAGCCCTCGGGGTCGTTGTTGACGGCATACCTGCAGGACTTGAGCTTTCAGAAGAAGATATTCAGAAAGATCTTGACAGGCGAAGACCGGGACAGAGCGAAGTATCAACACCTCGTTCAGAATCAGATTCAGTAGAGATCCTGTCCGGTGTAATTGATGGCATAACCACCGGAATGCCGGTTTCCATGATGGTGTGGAACAAGAATGCAAAATCCAGTGCATATGATTACATAAAGAACATTCCGCGACCAGGACATGCGGACCTTGCCTACACTGAAAAGTATGGCATCCGTGACCACCGTGGCGGTGGAAGGTCGTCAGGCAGGGAAACCATCGGCAGGGTTGCCGGAGGTGCTGTTGCCAAGAAACTCCTGTTACAGAAAGGCATTGAAGTCTTTGCTCATGTAACTGAGCTTGGAGGAGTAAAAGCAAAACCACTTTCATTTGAAGAGATACGCAGCAATGTTGATAGTAATGTTGTACGCTGTGCCGACCCGGAAGCAGCCGAAAAAATGCTGGAACAGGTAAACAAAGCCCGGTTTGAAGGTGACAGTATAGGCGGTATCGTGGAAATTATTGCCACTGGCGTTCCTGCAGGACTTGGAGAGCCTGTATTTAGCAAACTGGATGCTGATATTGCCTGTGCAATGATGGGAATAGGCGCTGTAAAAGGCGTTGAGATAGGCTCTGGTTTTGAATGTGCCGGAATGAAAGGCAGCCAGATGAATGATCCGATTATTCTGAATAGCGGAAAGGTAACTCCTGCAAACAATAATGCCGGAGGAATAACAGGTGGCATATCCACCGGAATGCCTGTGGTATGCAGGATCGCGGTAAAACCCACACCTTCCATATCAAAGTCCCAGAAAAGTGTTGATATGGCTGAAATGAAAGAGATCGATGTGGAAATACATGGCCGCCATGACCCGACAATCCCACCAAGAATGGTTCCGGTTGCAGAGTCAATGATGGCACTTGTGCTTGTAGACCATATGATAAGGAGCGGACGTATTGGTCCTGATTCCCTTATTTAATTAATTTTAAGATATTTCAAATAACTCTATTCTCTTTTTTCCGATCCAAATGCTTGTTTTTTAAACTAATTAGTTGTTAATTCTCTATATAGATTACATAGATTATACCTATCTATTAAGGTAAGCTTTATAGGTAAATTCCTGTCCATTAGTCATATCTTCCTTTCGGATTGTGAAAAAGATGGATACAAGAAAAGTACAGATCACGGGAAAATCCACATATGTGGTTACTCTTCCCAAGAAATGGGCACTTCGATCAAAATTGGAAGCAGGCTCTCATATTTCGATTTTCTATCAGGAAGACGGTTCTTTGCTTCTTAAACCTCCAGGGATAAAAACTTCCAGGAAAACGAAAAAGATTAAGTTCAACAAAGAACTGGAGCATATAAAAAGAGATCTTGTAGGTCTGTATATAATAAGTGATCATCAGACAATAGAGATTGTCGGGGATGATATTCCGGTAGCAGCACGCAGGGAGATAAAAGACCTGTGTCATCGTCTTGTGGGTCTTGAAATGGTTGAAGGTGACGAGAAGAAAATTATCATCAAGAATTTTCTGGACACAGAAGATTTTACAATTGAAAAAGGGCTTAAACGGATGTCCTCACTTGTATACCTCATGCTTGATGAACTGGCATCCACCTTTGAAGAAAATAGCAAGGAATTGTGCAGTCATATAATATCCCGTGATGACGACCTTGACCGAATGTTCCTGCTGGTATCAAAGCAACATGTAGATCGCCTGAACCTCAAAAAACCTTCAAAACATGATACATTAAGCCTTGTGGAGTCATTCTATTACCGGCTTGCAGCCAACGATATAGAAAGAATCGGGGACCATATCTCTAAAATATCATTACATTTCTCTTATATCACACTGTCTCAGGAAGTGCTTTCAATACTTGTTGACCTATGCAGGGAGTGCCAGTCACTTTTCATGGACAGTACCGAAGCTTTGCGTGAATCTAACAGTAATATTGCAAATAATGTGCTGGGAAGAGAGGATATCTTCAATAAAATGCTCATAAGTGCTGCCCAGCTACAGGCCGAGGAGTCCATTGAACTTATAATTGACAGTTTCAGCAGGATAAAGGATTATGCGTCAAATATTGCAGAGTCTGCTATCGATCTATCGCAATTATAGGCTCATACCTCTTTTCCTTTGTGTTGGGGTGATCATTGATTACTCCCTGACATTCTATTTTGCAGGCAGCATTGAAAGGATACTGGACTATGAGTTCAGCCCGACACTGGTATTTGCGGTAAAACATAATTTAGTTCTTCCGTATCTTGCTTTAACGGTTATTTTCTACTATTTTATGGGATATACCATACTGAAGTTCCTGGAAGGTGAGGAGATATACCCTATCGGTGTTTTCATAATTATTCTTATGAGCCTCACACATGTCCTTGGTGGTCTGTCATGGTTCGTGCTCAGTGAGGCATATTCAAATATGGTATTCATGCTTTCCATGACATCCATAATTATTGCCATATCGGTATTCGGATATGAGATATTCAGAAAGGGATGATTTGGGGAAAATCAAGCATTTCAGGGTAATTTTGGCTTTGTAGATCTCTTAGCTTTAAAACATTAAGGAAGTTTGTAACCCAATTTTCAGTGAGTCATGAATAACTTGATTTATCCCGAAGGGTTCGGTGAAGCCGGCGCTTTCCAATCAGGAGAAACAAAATGTTTTGCATGATATTCTGGAATATTTTCCACAGGATTCTGCAGATTTCTCTCTCAAATTTATAGTCGCTGTAACTATTTTCTGTTCAGGATCATAGGAATGTGCCGCCTGCGGCGGGAGGTTGCTTTGTTTTTAGCTTGCAGTTTTTTCTTTATGGAAATGAGGATTAGCAATGATTTTTTCGCTCAGATAAAATGGAGTTATGCACTGCTTTGTTTTTTTACAATTATATAGTCTATTTAGTACCCAATAGCAAAAAGAATGATATGTAATTCCTTTGTGCAAGGGATATATGATTAAGTGTGCATTCTGGAATTCATGAAGAGAATAGTCAGTTTGCTGGCAGCGGTGGTACTTTCCCTATATACCTTCTATTCAACATGCTGGTACACAGCCTCCTCTTTTTTTAATATGGCCGTACCCTTTGTTTTCGTGACTTTGTCGGGATATGCCCTGCTGATCTACGTTCTGTCCAGAAAAGTATCCAAAAAATCATAATAACGGAGTGGAGTTTGTGAGAAAAACGAAAATAAGCATACTCTGTCTGTTATGCCTGGCAGTATTGCTGCTGTTCTCTTCATATCTACCTCTGGCATCTGCAAATACAGAGTGTCCTTGTGATGACCTTGATGATTTTATTGAATGGGTAGATGAAGGTAGTATCAGTGTTCAGTGGGGTCAGGTTGAAACCGTTGCTATCAATGGTGAGGTTTATACATTCAGAGCTGATGATTTTGATGAGGATTTGAATGCTGCTCTAATTTCCATCGAACGTGATGGAATTGTGCGCAAAGAGTTCCTTTTCCTAACTGGATCATCTGACAGAAGATGGCTTGAGTGGGATAATGAAGTAGCAGTTGTTATTGCTGATATAACTCTTGATGGCTATAAGACTCCATCTGTAAAACTGGAATTGTATTCTCGTGGCCGTCCTTCACTTGAAATTGAATTTGAGGCAAGTGAAGAAACAGTTCAGGGTGTTGATGTTTCTTCTGAACAGTATGCTCCTGGAGAGGAAAAGCAGATTGATGTTACTATAAAAAACACAGGTGATGCCTGGATCGAGAATGTTATTCTTGAGATCGATACTGGTGAAATGAGGGTACGTTCAAGAGGGGAATTTGAATACAGGGATGGAATCCTAAAGGAAAATCTGGGTTGCCTTGCAGTAGATGATAGCATTGAGATGAATTTTACAGTGGTGGCTCCTGAGTGGGATGGTAAGACTTCTCCTTATGATATTTATTATAATATCTATGCAATAGTAACCGGTTATGATATTAAAGAAGAAAGTCATGAATTCAATGGCTCTTTGAATCTGAACTGCACTGACCCTGAACTAAAAGTAGTAACTGAGCTTGTGAACGAAGAAATAAACATGAGCACCTGGTACGTAAAACAGCTTGATAAAAGTACCAGTACTACCGGATCAATTGATTATGAGATATGGGGTGCAGACGAATATTCTTTCTTGAGGACTCATGTTTACAATATGGGTCTTTATGCAATTGATAATATGGATGTTCAGTTTTCTGTGATTCCTGAGGATATTGCTATATCTGATATATATGAGTCTGGTGATTATTCTTCCATGGATACGGATGGCCAGTATTATTTAGGTCAGAAACTGGTACCTATAGCTCCGGGAACATACACTTTTGACAAAGCAGTGGTGACAGCCAGTTTCTTTGGAGAAAATTATTCATGGGAGTCAGCTTCACATACTCTTAAGGTTCACGGTCCTCATATTGTAGTTAATAAGAAGCTGACAAAAACTGATTCTGACTATACTGTCTCTCTTGACCTTTCAAACGACGGTGACCGCGCAGCCTGGATTAATCTGACCGATACTATTCCTGATGATGTAAATTATGTGAGTGGGAGTCTGGAAAAAAGTCTGGAAGGAAGCGATCTGCCTCTAAGTGAATGGGATCTCATTACAATGGTGGTGAATGGTACGCAAATGGTTTCTGTCAAAGGTGTGTTGCTTCCTCCCGGCTCAACACTTTCCATGTCATATGATTTCTCTTCAGAGCAGTTGCCTGATCTTCCGGCTGCTGTTTGTGAGTTCAAGTCTATATGGGATTATGGGGGTGAAGCTCAATCTTCCTATTATGTAGATGGTGCTGAGGTAAAACAGTACTGGAAGCCTATGAATGGTGGGTGGGTTACAGAGTCTAATATCACTGAGAATGTAGTGGTGCCTGTTGTTGTTGAGTCTGAACCTGAACTTATCGACGTTTCAGAAGAAACCTCAGATGATGACTTTTATTCCACAGATGATGAACTACCTGATACTTCTGATGTTGTTCTGGAAGTAGAAACCGAATCATCAACTTCATTCTTATCAAAGATTCTCTCTCCGGTCAGCAGTATCTTTGATAAGGTGCAGCAATTTGTAGGCAATACTTTTGGTGGTGTCCTTAGTGGTATTGCTTCTATTTTAGGTATTGCTGAAAGTGCTGCTGTAGATGCTGTGGAAAATTATCTATATGCAGTTGTTATAGGAATAGCACTTGTCGTATTCCTTGTAGTATACACTTTGATATCCAAATGATTTCTTTTCTTTACATATTCCAAATATTTTATTTATTCAATATACGATTACTTGTTTTTGTATAGGTTTCTATTTTCTTCCTAAAACACAAGTACACTGGTGCATGGAACTCTTTATTAATTCATTCTTTTTGAATAATAAAATATAGTTCTCGACCTTTTATTTAAATAGAATTATTTGATGTATATGCACCGGTATATAGAGATATTGGAATTCTATATTGATAATTGTACTATATACATTACTTGTAGAAGCATTATATATCCTCACTCCAATTAGGTGCCAGAGCGATTAAAACCCGCTCTGAATAGGAACATAAAAAAATAAATTGGTGTACGATAAATATGTTTAAGAAACTTTTCAACGATGAAGCTGGTGTCTCACCTATCGTTGCTACCCTTGTATTAGTAGTAGTAGCAATCGCAGGCGCAGCAGCTGTAGGAACCATCATGGGTTCATTCTCAAGTGACGTATCTGATCAGGCAAGCGCAGGTCAGGCAAGCGATGCCGCCTCAACAGTGCTCCGTATTGCAGGAAGTACAACTGTAACTCCAGTAGCAGAACTCCTCGCAGAGGACTACATGGCCGCAAATCCAGGTGTTAGAGTAGATGTTCAGGAAGGCGGTTCCGATGCAGGTATCTCCGCTGCAAAGAACGACCTTGTTGACATCGGTATGGCTTCCAAACCAGTCAGCACAGTTGACTACCCAGAAATCGAGACCTACACAATCGGATACAGTGCAGTAGTAGTTATTGCAAACAGCAACCTCATAGCAACCCCAATGAACTTCACCGCAGATAGCCTTAACTCCCTTTACGCCAGTGCAGGTACCGACGGTGCAGTTTCCATCACCACCACCGGTAACCTCACAAATGCATCATCAGGTGGTACAGCTGCAGTAGTATACCAGAGAGCAGAGGGCAGTGGAACTGAAGAAACCTTCGCAAAATTCCTCGGTGACTCCACATACGACTTTGCAAGTGACAAAGATGTTGACCACTCAAAAGCAAAGGGCGCAACCGGTAATGCTGGTGTACTCGCTGCTGTAAAGGCTGACCCAAAGGGTATTGGTTTTGTTGACTATGGATTTGCAAAGGATGTATCAGGAATTACAATCCTTACACCATACGGCTACGATGCAGTAACAGAATCCAACATCAAGGATGCACTCAAAGGCGATGACACAGCATATCCAAACAGTCAGAGCAGCCCATACGGCCTTACCAGACCACTCAACTTCCTTACACACGGTACTCCAAGCTCACTCGAACAGTCATTCATTGACTTCGCAATGAACCCTGGAAACATGGACCGCTTCACAGAAGTTGGATACTACGCAAGGACCCAGATCGACTACTAAATACAATTCTGATTTGTGTCTCTGACACAAATCTTTTTAACTTTTCTGGAAATAGCATGAAAACGGATATAAGATCTGCCATTGCACAGATTGTTTTTACTGCATGTGGCATTATAACTGCAATTACTGTTTTGTACTTGATTGGATTTATTTTCTATATGGCTTTCCCGGTCTTAAAAAGTCAGGGAACATATTTTATCGTGGGTGACGTCTGGAATTACACGAATGGTATCTATGGTGCAAAGATATTCATTATCGGGACTCTGGCGGTAACCTTTGTAACTATTATTCTGGCATTTCCTCTGGGGATTTTTACTTCCATTTTCCTTGCGGAATTTGCTCCTGAGAAACTCGCATATGTACTTCGCTCTCTGGTAGAATTGCTTGTGGGCATCCCTTCTGTTGTATATGGTATCTTCGGTTTTGTAGTACTAAGCAAATTTATGATGAATCATGTAAAACCGTTAATAAGCGGAACTCTGGGTTTCATTCCAATATTCTATGACACCCAGCCGAGTTCAGGGGATGGCGTGCTGCTGGCTTCCATGGTGCTTGCAGTGATGATCTTGCCTACGATTGTGGCATTATCTGAGAACGCCATAAGGTCAGTACCCGCTGCATACAGGGAAGCATCGTATGCTGTTGGGGCTACCCACTGGGAAACGGTCCGGAAGGTCGTTATCCCTTCGGCATCGGGGGGTATAATGGCATCATTGGTGCTTGGCACAATGCGTGCTATGGGTGAGACCATGGCTGTTGTAATGCTGCTTGGGAACAGCGCAGGCATTCCTACTTCTATTTTCAGTTCAGGTTATGCCATGACCTCAAAAATTCTGAATGATGCCGGTGAAAGGATGGCGAACGCGGAACACATGAGTGCCCTGTTTGCAATAGCTGCGGTGCTCTTTTTAATCGAGATATTATTTGTCTTTGCTGCAAGGAAATTGGAGGCAAGATTTTGAAACCCCGAATTCTCAAGGAACAGTTCTTCAAATTTATCAGTTATCTGGCCGGTGCCACTACAGTTCTTATTCTGATAGTTATCCTGGGCCAGATATTTATGGCGGGTTTGCCAAGTTTGAATTTTCAATTTATAGTAACACCCGAATCCGAAGCAAAAGGTCTCGGTGGTGGTATTGCTAATGGTATTGCCGGTACGATATTGCTATCGTTTTTCTCCACAATTCTTGCAACTCCAATCGCAGTTGGAACGTCAATCTATCTTAAAAAGTATGCAAAAGAAGGAAGGATGGTAAGAACTCTCAGGTTCATGATAGATGTGCTTTCAGGGACCCCCTCCATAGTACTTGCTATATTTGGATTAATGGTCCTTGTTATCTATATGCGATATCTTACTGGAGGCTTTTCCTTGATCGCAGGTAGTATAGGTCTGGCAATACTCATATTGCCGGTTATTGAAAGGTCTGCTGAAGAGGCTATTGAGACCGTTCCCCATGAACTGGAAGAAGCAAGTTATGCTCTGGGAGCCAACAAATGGGATACTATTAGGCTGATAACGATTCCATATTCCATGACCGGAATAATCACAGGTGTGGTTTTAGGTTTGGGAAGAGCTGCAGAAGAGTCTGCAGTTGTGATTCTCACCGCCGGGAATTCACAATTTATGCCAATGTACAAAGTAGTTCCAGATGCGAGATTTATTTTTGGTGTTCAGGTATATCCTCTTCAGTTTCCTGTTGGTTCTCTTCCTCTTCTAATTTATAAATCCTATCAGTCTCCTCATCTGATACCCATATCCGAAGGTTTTGGAGCCGCCTTTGTTTTAATAATGATTGTTATGCTTATAAATCTGACAACAAAATTGCTTCTCTGGAGGCGCAGAATTGGCTAAACTTCAACTGCGTTCAAGATTCAGTAAAAAAAGACCATCATCTGTATCAGTTGAAACAGCAGATGATATTGAAGTTGAAGCTGATGCAGAATATGTTTCAGATCAGACAGTTGAAATTATCGGATCGGCAGATGATGAGGATTTTTCCGATAAGGGACATATCAGTGAAGAGGAGATTCTTTCTCTTTCAGATGAACTGGATGAGCTTGAAATCATAGATAATCAGGAAATACCCGGAGATGCCTTCCTTAATCCTGAAGAAGACATTAGTGATCTCTCTTTACAGCCAGAGCTTGTTATTATTGTCGAGGAACCTGAAGTATCTGTTTCAGATGACAAAGTCAAGAAAAAGAATAAATTAAGTTTCAAAATTGGCAAAAAGGAAAAGAAGCCAAAAAAATCCTCCAATAAAGATAGTCTGACAACTACCGGAGAAGAGGGTGACGAACAAAAATCAAAACCTGCAAAAAAGAAATCCAAATTCAATCTTGATTTTAACCTGAATTTTGGAAAGAAAAAGAAAATCACCCAAGAAAACGAAAATAACGATGATATCACGTCCGAAGACAAACAGGAACAAGAACCAACCGAAGAATCACCTGTTTCTTTGCTTCTCAAAAAGATAGAACAGATAATAACCCCAAAACCTGAAAATATCGATGAGATGGAATTCATCGTTGGCGACATCTCTGTTCCTGCCCCCGGAGTTCCACAAAAAGAAGTAAGCATCACCTATGAAGTTACTCCCAGGTTCCAGTATGTCCATATTGAATTTACCGGTGAGTCGCTTCTATATAGTTGTCTTGAGCCTCCGCTAAGTGAAACTGAAAGAGAGGCCCTGTTCATCATACAGAATGCTTTTGACAAAATGGCACACTCTGAGATTCTTCTAGTAGAAGAGGAAGACCGTGCCGAAGCTCTCAGGGACAGGTTCGATCTAATTATAGATATCTATCGCCTGAAGCTCACTGAAACCCAGAAAGACAAGTTCTTCTATTATCTTCATAAAAAATACATGGGTTTTGACAGGATGGACCTTCTGATGAAGGATCCATATATAGAAGATATCACCTGTAACGGTCCATATACACCTCTTTATGTCAATCACAGGGTATACGGTTCAGTTGCAACGGATGTTGTCTATGAAGAGATTGAGCTCAACAACTTCGTCATGAGGATGGCGCAGGCGGCTGGAAGACATATTTCCGTACTTGAGCCTATCAGGGATGCAACACTTGTGGATGGAAGTCGTGCAAACCTCACACTTGGAAAAGAGGTCACAAAAAGAGGTTCCACATTCACCATCAGGCGTTTCAGATCCAATCCGGTCTCCTGCATCGACCTGATGAACTATAAGACCTATGATTCAACTGTCCTTGCATATTTCTGGCTCATGGTGGAATACAAACGTTCAGTACTTGCAGCCGGAGGAACAGCTTCAGGAAAGACGACTACTTTGAATGCTTTAGGAGCATTCATTCCGCCGGAATACAAGATAGTATCCATTGAGGATACTGCCGAAATGAACCTCATGCATCCTAACTGGACACAATCTATCACAAGAGCCGGTTTTGGTGGTGGTGAAGGTGGTAAATCCGCAGGTGATATCGAACTTTTCGATCTCCTTAAAGCCGCTTTGAGACAGAGACCTGAATACATCGTGGTTGGTGAGGTTCGTGGTGCTGAAGCAGGTACGCTTTTCCAGGCTATCTCAGTAGGTCACCCATGCATGGGAACAATCCACGCAGGTTCTATACAGGAATTGCTCTCCAGGGTTGAATCCGAACCTATGAACGTGCCAAGGAACCTTTTTGCCAGCGTTGATATGGTTATATTCAATTCCATGATCAAGGTGGGTGAACACTTTCTCAGGCGTGCGCTCAGGATTGTTGAGATAGTGGAGCTTGATCCTGAACGTGGTGACCTCGTTACCAATCCTGTATTCAAATGGAACCCTATTACGGACGAATATGAGTTCAGTGGCAGCAGTGCCATGTTCGATGATATCAATGAAGAGTTCGGCATCGATCAGAGTGAACTTGTAAGTGAAATGGACCTCAGGGCGAGATATCTGGAAGGACTTGCACGCGATGGCATCACAGAATATGAAGAAGTTGCAAGGGCCATAAGAAGATACTCACGGCAAAAAGACGAAATGCTGGAGATGACTCATTAAATGGTCAAAACCCAGGATGTAGATGTCCATCAGGTTTTCAATGATGGAAGTACTAACAAGTATATTGAAAAATATAAGATGTTCTGTTATGTCTTTGGTAAGCACATAGATAAAAAACCACAGGATGATATTGCCAAATCACTTTACCAGGCAGACATGGTACTTACTCCTGGTATGTTTATGTCTCTGGCATTGGTTACTGCCGGTCTGTCTGCAGGAATTATTTTTATTTTATCTGTCCTGCTTTTTAGAAGTTCATCATCTCCTCTTGTCTACATATCCGTACTGACATTTCTCACGTTCGGCCTTACAGTGAGTGGGTTCCCGTTCATGCTTTACAACAAGGTATCCAATAAGAACATGAACATAGAGCAGGAACTGCCTTTCACCCTTGGTTATATGACTATTCTTGCAAGTTCAGGTTCTTCTCCCATGGATGTCATAAGGAAAGTTGCAATCGAGGACTATGGTGACGTTTCGGTTGAATTTGGCAAAGTAATGTACCGTGTGGATGTGCTTGGTGAGGATGGTGTCAGTGCCATGAACCACCTTATACGCAACACGTCTTCTGAATCTCTAAGAGCCATTTGCATTGATCTTGCTAATGCAATGCAGTCCGGTGGAGGACTACGAACTTATCTGGAAATGAAATCCAGGGAACTAATGGATATGAGGCGTAAAATGCAGCAGGAGTTCGTTGATTCTCTTGGTGTGTATGGTGAAGGATACCTGAGTGGTGTTGTCATGAGTGTTGTACTTGTAGTCCTGATGATCGTGGTCACAAGTGCTCTTGGAATTGATCTGGGACCTTTTACGGCCAAACAGATGTTCCAGTTCTTTGTTTACTTCATGTTGCCTTTCATAAACATTGTTTTCCTGATCTTGTTATGGATGAAATATTCAAGGAGTACTCTATGAATATTGAAAAATATCGTCTGACAGCGCAGCGTTATGTTCAGATGCTGACTATACGTTATGATATCAAACGTGAATATCTCACATTAGGGATACCTGTCTTCATTGCGTTAATGATCGTGGCTCTGGCAATATTTACCGGTCATTCATTTGTCACAGATGAAGCTGCAGTCGGAGGTGCTGCAGTCAGTGATGAGGCTGCTGCAAAGCAGGCAGCTTACGAGCAACTTGTAGCTGAAATGGAAGCGGCAGAAGCTGCAGATAGAGGCGAGGTGATAGCAACTGAAGAACCAGTTGCAGAACCTGAAACTGAAAAAGATAAACCAAAAGATGATCTTGATCACATTATGGTTTTTGCTGTACTTGTGGCCATTATTCCGTATTCTATTGATTCGTTCATAGAAAAGCGAAATCTGCAAAAAAGGGAAGTTGCTTTCAGTGAATTCCTGTACAAACTTTCAGAATTAATGAGAGGTGGTATTGATCCCGTAAAAGGTTTTATCAATCTCTCCAAGACCAATCTTGGGGCTATCAGCAGTCATGCTCAGGATGCAGCGTCATCAATGGTGCTTGGTAAATCCTTTGATGAATCTATGCACAGGATGTCAGATTCAATGAAAAGTCGTCTTGTTTCCAGGTATATAGATGTAGTCGTGCAGGCTGCATATACTGGAGGTAATGTGGCTGACCTGTTGTTCCGGACTTCCGAGGACATGAGGTCTGTGATTGCCATCCAGAGGGAAAAAGAGGCAAACCTGAAGCAATATATTGTCATTTTCTACCTTGCACAAGGTATCATTATAATGCTGACCTACATACTTTCAACATCCCTGTTGCCTCTTATTCAGGGTGTGGGAATGGAAATGCTAGGAGGTGCAGGTCTTTCGGATATAGACTTTGAGCGTGGTTTTTTCCATATGATCATACTCAATGCTCTATTTGGCGGACTTATAGTCGGACAGATCACAGAGGGTGAGATCAAACACGGATTCAAGCATTCTGCTATATTGATTGCATTAAGTTATGTTGCATGTGTAACATTGCTGCTTCCGGCAGGTGTAGGCAGCACATACATGGTAACGGTAGCCTCCGGTGATGCACAGGAGGTTATGGGTGGTATTCCACTGCAGCAGCCTATTATATTCAATGTAACCGATGCAGATGGTAATCCTGCTGCCGGTACGTTTGTCAAAATGACGATCACACCTACTGGAGTGATTACAAGTTCTATGACAAAGGATGATGGGACAGTCACTGTGTCTCCAGTCCCTGGTTCAAATGCAGGTACTTATGTCGTAACAGCGACAGCAGGTGAATCGAAGGGTACAGCAACAATAATTGTGAATGGAGGAGGAGATTAAACCCCTCCTATTTTATTTTAAAATATAAAAAAAATGTAATAAGCTCGAATTAACCGACTCTTTCTCTCATATCCATTGTAATTCCCTGACTGGTCACATTGTAAGCGATCATCTTATTCAGGGGAATGCTGCCTTTCATTTTTGGAATATTGATGTATCTGTTAATTTTGCCAGCCATGTACTCGGTCCTGAACTGGATAACACCATCAACCATGGAGCGGATTATCTTCTCGGCTCTTTCAGGGAGTATACCCATATCTGCTGAAAGCAGGAATGTGATGTTCTCTTTCCTGCTGATACTGATAAGTGCTTCTATGGTCTCGGATATAACTTCTGTGTCTTCATGAACGAATAGTGCGGCAAACATGTCAATGATGCAGACATCAGCTTCACTGATATTGTGCAGCAGTGATCCGTTATTCTCTCCGTGAAGCCTGCTGTAAAGCCTGTGGCGTTTGTAACACATGTCCAGTAAGGCAATATGATCTGAAAAATTGCCAATGGCTGTAAAAAGCTCAGGTTTTGTCAGAGAATCGAATTTGTTCATTTCATCTTTCAGATCGTTTTCTGAATTTCTGGTAGATATATAGAAAACTTTTTTTCCAGATTTAAGAGCATCAGAAGTGATCTTGTGGAAAAAGACACTTTTTACATCTCCTATGTCTTCTTCTACCAATAGTACCACATTGGAAGGTACGTTTTTTAAACCAAAGCTAGTCAGCACCATCAAAACCCTAAAAGTAATCATTGCTTAAATGGTTTTGGAATAAATTATCAAAATCAATAGACTATTGGGTTCTATATATATTACAGAAACAAAGTATATAATCGGTAATACACTTCTCATCAAAGATGGCTGGCAACGATATGAAAGCATTTTTGAACGACAACCGTGGTGTCACTGTTATATTTGGCACTTTATTGCTGATACTGATCACAATAATTGCTGCTTCCAGCGTTGCTTACATGATATCCACAACCCAGAAACAGGCTATGGATCTGGAAAGCCATCAGAATTCAGTTGAGAATGAGAACCTGAAAATAGTTTCCATTGATCCACATGGGGATGGTTCTAACTGGGAATCCATTGACCTGAAAATACTTAATCTGAATATTGAAGATTCCTACATCTCAGCAATACGAATAAATGACGGATATTTCCTATATTACCGGTCTTATGAAGACGACTCATCTGAAACTTTTGATACTTACAAAGGATACCCGGCTGTTTACAATGCAAACCACAGGCTGAAGATCCCTGCTACAAAGAGCAAAACTGTCCACCTCAATTTTTCAGATATTTATGTTCAGGGAACTGAAACCATAGACACTTCTGCATGGACGAATAATAGTCTTGATTTTACATATTCCCTCAAAAAACATCCATGGGATGCTTATGGTGAATATGCATACAATTTAAATCTCACCTATGTAAATGGAACAAACTGCATTGAAACTGGCAATATTACAATGGATGATGAAAACCGACAAATCACATTCCTTGGTAATGTTTCAGGTGGAAATCTTACCAATACATCAGATTACAATCTCACATATTCATTAAATTTCAAGTCATATCCTGGTATATCACCTTCTGAAAGAGATCCTGTCAGGGTCGAACTTATTACCTCATACATCAATGTTTTCAGGGAAGTATTTACACCTCCAACGCCGGTGGCAGCAGTACAGTTCAAAGTTGAATATCTGCAAGACGGAAATGGTACCCAGAGTCCGAATAGCTACCTTATATTAGATGCTTCTGACTCCATAGATATTGATGGTTTCATTACCAGCTATAAATGGGCCATCTGGAAGGATTCAGGTAACGGAACAGCAACTCTCTATGACTATAACCTCCAGGGAATGGTTGTAAGGCCAAATGGCATTGATCCGTATAACGATCATAATGTGACCATCGATCTCATGCTAACCGATGACGATGGCATGACCTCCAGACTAAGCCAGGTTTCGGGTAATCTGACAATTCTTTAATATTTTGTTTACATCTATATATTAAAAGGAAGGATTTACATAGCAGACAAAAGAAAGATCCAGTTAACAGGTGGCTCTACTTATATTGTTTCTCTTCCTATTGAGTGGGTAAGAGAAGGCGGACTCACAGCCGGTGACACTGTGCTTCTCACAGTAAGGCCGGACAGATCACTGCTTATTAGCTCTGACCAGAGTAATGTGAAAAAGAATGTCCGGTTAAAAGTCGATATGATCGCATCTGAGGATCAGGAAGAGAATTTCAGGTTGCTTGTTGCTAATTATCTTGTAGGTTATGATATAATCAGGATCCTTTCTCCCCGGGGATTTTCGGCTGCAGAGCGTAAGTATCTGAAAGAATCTGCCCGCAGACGCCTTATAGGTATTGAAATTGTAGAGGAAACAAGGACAGAGATAATACTCCAGAACCTGCTGAATTTCCAGGATATTTCCTTTGAAAAGTCTCTCCAGAGTATGTACCGTATCATTTTTTCCATGATGGAGGATTCTATTGTGGCATTAAGGGAAGCTGATGTGGAACTTGCAAAGGATATCATTCACAGGGATAATGATGTTGATAAGTTCTATCTTTTAAGTGTCAGGCAAATAAAAGCAGCTCTGGATGATTCTACACTTGCCGGCAAGATAGGTATAAAAGACACAAAAGACTGTCTTGGTTATCGCTTAATCGTAAAGCTCATGGAACGTATTGGTGATCATGTCCAGGGTATCTCCCAAAGTGTGATCCAGATGGACGGTGAAAAAGGTGACAACGATGACATTATTGAAATGGGTCTTCTTTCCCAGAAACTTTTCCAGGATTCTTTTAATTCGATAATGAGCATTGACACTGACCTTGCAAATCATGTGATGCGGACTTCCAAGATATCAATTGCTCTTGGAAATAAGATAATCCAGAAGTCTGAGCACAGTGAAAAAACTTATTGCCTTTCAGGTGAGCGCCAGAGAAAAATAATCGAGAGCTTCCAGCGTATCTCAGAATACAGTGCTGATATAGCTGAAATGGTCATCAATATGAAAGCTACCCACATCAAGCAAACTTTATCAGAAGAAGCCCAGGCACTCGAACAGGCTTGATCTTACAGTAATTACCATAAGATTGTTGATGACAAGCACAAGTCCGAAAATACTTACTCCTGTCCTTGAAAGGTTCCATAGTTTTCTGGCATATGAATGAACTGATGCTTTTGTAGAGCAATAGTTCCAGTAGATAACTGCCAGTATCATAATTTTTACAATTAGCAGCGACCAGATTCCATGGGTTTCCATTAAGCCGGAAAGAATGCCATTTTCCTCAAATCCGTATCCGTTGCTCAGGGCATGGAATGTTGTGAGAAAATCTCCAATTATATAAAGCAGTATAATGAATCTGGCCTCATGCAGGAAGTCGTATATCGCTTCTGTGTTGAACAATCCTTTGCTGTGTGTATTGATATTATCAGGAAGCATACTTTCTTAGAAGCTTGCTCATTTATATTGGTGGAATGTAGTTATTTTGGAAAGTTATGTTCATATATTTCTTAAATAAAAATAAATATAATTAGAATATATATTATCTCTCAAAATCATTTGTTTCTATATATCTTCAGATGCATGTTTGTCATTCAAAATACAAAAAACCAGAATAAACCTGTAACTGAAAGAGAGATAAGAAATTAAAGAAAAAAGGGAAGAAAAAGGTTGAATATCAGATATTCAGTTTGCTCATCCTTTCCACAGCTTCATTGATCCTGTCAACGGAGCGTGTAAGTGCAAATCTGATATAACCTTCACCGTAAGTTCCAAAACCGACACCAGGTGTTGCTACTATTCCTGCTTCCTCAAGAAGCAGTTTTGCAAATCCCATTGAGTCATAGCCGTCAGGAACAGGAGCCCATACGTAGAATGTTGCCTTTGGAGGCTTTACGTCAAGTCCAAGTTCATGGAGTCCCTTAAGGAGTGCATCTCTTCTTTCTTCATATATGGTGTTCATGTCAGCAACACACTGCTGTGAACTGGAAAGAGCAGTAATGCCTGCCATCTGGATAGCATCGAAAGCTCCAGAATCAACGTTAGACTTTACTTTGCCTACGCCTGAGATTATATCCTTGTTACCCACAGCGAATGCAAGTCTCCATCCTGTCATGTTATATGTCTTTGAAAGTGAGTAAAGTTCAATTCCTACATCCATTGCACCGTCAACGCTCAGGAAACTTGGTGATTTGTAGCCGTCGTAGGTCATTTCAGAATATGCATTGTCATGGATAACAACAATGTCATTATCCTTTGCAAACTGAACAACTTCTTCAAAGAACTTCTTATCAGCGATTGCTGATGTAGGGTTGTTCGGATAGTTAAGGAACATCAACTTTGCTTTTTCAAGCTTGTCCTTTGGTATTGCATCAAGGTCAGGAAGGAAGTTATTTTCTTCCAGTAAAGGCATGATGCAAGGCTCTCCACCTGCAAACTCTGTTCCTATTTTGTATACAGGATATGCCGGATCAGGACAGAGCGCAACATCTCCAGGATTGATAAATGCCAGTGGTATGTGTGCGATTCCTTCCTTTGAGCCGATCATGGTGAGTACCTGAGAAGCAGGGTCAAGTTCAAGTCCTCTACTTTCTTTGCACCAGTCTGCAGCTGCTTTCCTAAAGCTCATCATTCCTGTGTAGGATGGATATGTGTGTGTTTCCGGATTGCGCACAGCTTCACACATAGATTCTACTATATGTGCGGGTGTTGGCTGGTCAGGGTCACCAACTCCGAGATCTATAACATCTACTCCCTTAGCTCTGATCGCTGCCTTGGACGCATCTATTGTCGCAAATAAGTATGGAGGCAATGAGTTAATCCTGTCAGAATACATTTGTTCACCTGTAAGTTCAAGCATGTTTTAGCCTAATGGCATCTTAGGCACCCCATTTATGATCCACATCTATTTAATATGATGGTATTAGGTAAAGCCCTTTCTCATTTTAGTGAGAGTTCCAACACAACAAAATCTATTAATACCAAAAATATACTATATAATTATATATTACTCAACAGTCATGTGGTGCGGACAATTAGCGATGATGAAAAACTGTGCACACTGGAAAAAAGAGAACGGGAGCTCGAATGCATTTACCGTATCTCTGACCTCTTTGATTTGCATGTGCCTATTGAATCTCTGTTAAAAGGAATTCTTCAAAGATTACCGGATGCTTTTTTATATCCTGAATTTGCAGAAGCCTGCGCAATTCTGGACGGTAATGAGTATCATACCGAAGGTTATGAAAAGCACAGAAATTCACTATCAAGCGAGATACTAGTCCATGGAGCTAAAGCTGGCATGTTACGTGTTTCCTATAAAAAAGAGCTTCCTTTTCAAGATATAGGTCCTTTTCTGCATAGTGAGCAAAAGTTACTGAACATGATAACCGCACGTCTTTGCAAGGTAATAGAAAGGAAACAAGTTGAAGCAGCCTTACTCGATTCTGAAAAGAGGTACAGACTAATATTTGATGCATCTCCACTTGGTATCTTTGTTGACTGCAAAGGAACCATAACTCACTGCAACAGGAGTTTTATGAATATTTTCCATATTCAGAAAGCAGATGTAATAGGCTCGGAAATCTTTGATTTTGTTAATGATGATTCACTGAACAGATTACTGGCAGGCTCTTTGTCAGATCAGCGTTCATTCTATGAGAACGAGTATTCTGCAAGGATCTCTGGTAATGAGAAACATTTAAGGTCTTATTATGTGCCTCTTAGAGGAAGAGAGAACATTATAGAAGGCGGTATCTGCCTTATAGCGGATATTACCGCCAACAAGAATTTTGAAGAAGAACTGGAAAACCAGAAAGAGCTTCTTACAAGCACTTTCAATGCCCTTCAGGATCTTATAATTGTGGTAGACCGTGATATGAGGATTGTCACCAGTAACTGGAAAGGAGATATAATTGAACCTCAGCATCCGGATAATCTACATCCGCAGGTACGTGAATCCTTAGGTCCTACTTTAATGCCATGTGACCCCTGTCCTATTAAAGAAGTGTTCTCTACCGGCTCAATGAATGAATTTGAACACACAGATCTCACTGATAACAGGGTAAGGGATTTCAGGATATTTCCGGTATATGATACCAAAGGTGACGTGATGATGACTGTAAGCCACATTCGTGACATCACCGAACGTAAAGAAACGGAAGAGGCTCTAAAGAGATCAACTGCCGAGTTGGAACATGCTTATGAGGAATTGAAATCGCTTGACAAGGTCAAGGATGAGTTCCTTTCCAACCTGAGGCATGAGCTAAACACTCCACTCACATCTATTAAAGGATTCAGTGAGCTCCTTTATGATGGTACTCTTGGTGAATTGAATGAGGATCAGATGAGGGCCATTGAACGTGTGGTTGTAAAAACGCGTAAATTACAAGATCTTATTAATTCATTACTGTTTGTGAGCACCAATCAGAATGGTGATGTGAAATATAACTTCGAGCAGATAGATCTTGTTTCAACATTAAATATGGTTTTGAATATTTCAACTGACTCTATCAAAGAGAAAAACCTGTCAATTATGACCGATTTAGCCTTTGATTCCTGTTTTATTGATGGTGACAGGACTTACCTGCCACAGGTTTTCCATAACTTGATTGACAATGCTGTTAAGTTCACTCCCAAAGGCGGCAATATAACTATATATGCATCAGTAGAAGATAATACAGTGAACATTGTCATAGGTGACACAGGTATTGGTATTTCAGAAGAGGATATACCTGATCTTTTCACAAAGTTCTATCAGATAGATAGTTCTTCAACCCGCAATTATGGTGGAAATGGCCTTGGTCTCTATATTAGTAAAGTAATAGTAGAGAGTCATAACGGGAAAATATGGATAGAAAGTGAGGAAGGGACAGGAACCGATGTTCACATATCCCTTCCACTAAAGCAGAAATATCAGTTCTCTGCTACTTCAAGGTCGCCTTCATTATCTGCTGAAAGACCTGTGCTCAGATAATTCTCATTTTCCGGCAGTTCCAGGTTGAAACCATCACAACTGTCAATTTCAATTGTACCGGAAGTTATTGTATAATCCAGTATGTGTCCTCCGGCTGTCCTGTCTGCTGTAATGAAATGCAGGTGGTATCCAGGGACATTTATGCCGTAAACAAATTCAGGCATCCAGTATCCTACAATAGTTCCTGAAGTATTATTGAACTCAAATACAGACTGGTCCCTGGTCACATCAACAAGTCTTGGATATGGTTTTTCCTGGGCAGCTACACTGCGTGTTTTCATGTATGAGAAATTTCCTGTAACCTTAATAGCATACATCAGGTTCTGGCTTGGAAGCATGTCTTCAATATATGATGCCATTTCCTGGTTGCTCATCTCTGTGTTTGTGTTGTTCTCAATATCCGCTTCAAAGAATGTGACTGCTGCGAATGGTGAAGTTTCCGTATCCTCAACTTCGTATGCATTACCATCGGCTTTCACCTGATAGATAACACCATCAAGTTCCAGCATTTCTCCGTTAAGGTCGTCAAATGTGCCAAGACCAAAATCACCTTTCTCTTTTAGTTCTCCGCAAGTTATTTCACCATCATATACTCCCTCAAGAAGTGCATTGATAACTGAGAACTGGTAGATAGTATCAATCTGCGTTTCTGTGCTGACAATATGATTTTCTCCGCTTGCTTCATTGGCAGTTGTATCTTCTGTTTGTTCAGTGATGCATCCTGTTCCAAGAATGGATAGTAAAGCTACAAATAAAAGAATGTAAAAGTTTATTTTTTTCATTTTGATTCCTCCCAACCGGTAATCTATAGTTGAATAAAGTAGCAGGCTTCATAGTAGTTGCCTGAAAAAGTGTATGTGAAAAAAGGAAGATCCTGCAGGCAATTATGCTGCTGCAGTCTCTGTTATGATGTTCTCAAGGTTAAGGAGAATAAGTAACCTGTCTTCCATCTTACCGACACCTTTCAGGTAATCGGCATTGATCTTTTGTGTGATTATTTCAGGTGTGTGTTCTATGTTAGAACCTTTCAGGCGAATGACCTCGCTTACAGAGTCAACAACAAGTCCGATTATTGTTCCTTCAATGTCAACAACTACGATCCTTGATTCGTCTGTCATTTCTGTCTCTTTCATTCCAAAACGCCTGTCAAGATCCATTACTACAATGATCTTTCCACGAAGGTTGATAACGCCTTTAATGTAATCAGGGGATCGTGGTATTCTTGTAATGTCCGGCATGCGGATAATTTCCTGAACCTGCATGATATTGACACCGAACTCTTCAACACCTAAGTTGAAAATAACAAGCTGATGAAGTTCATCGTCAATATTGTTAGCGTAACTTTCACTCACATTAGCCATAGTCTTACCTCAATGAAAACGAAATTGTATTAGCACAAATACATCTCGTAGATAATTATTATGGCAAATATTATATTGCAGTTAGTATAAATAACTTCTCTTAATCTCTTGTATATTATTTCATAGCATATCCCGGTCAGCAACTTTCAAAAAACCGATTCTTATTTAAGTATTTAGACCAATACCACGCTAAAAATCAGGATTACTTTTAGTTTTTAGTTATATTTCACAATCACGAGGGTTCACATGAGCGATATTTTAAGGAGAGGACGTTTATCTTCAACACCTGATGAGGATATGCTCAATTTTACATCATCAATGTCTGCTGACAAATGGATATTTGAGGCAGATGTCCTTGTGGATATGGCCCACACGGTCATGTTGCATGAACAGGGAATAATTAAAGAGAACGATTGCAGCAGCATCCTTGCAGGCCTACTGAAGATCAGGGAAGAAGGTATTGAAAAGCTTGACCACAGTTATGAGGATATCCATATCTCACTGGAGTCAAGGCTTATAGATATGGTAGGCGAGGACACAGGAGGCAGAATGCACTCCGGTCGCTCCCGTAATGATGAAGTTGCAACCTGTATACGCATAAGGCTCAGGGATGAACTTCTTTCTTTAATGGAAGAGCTTTCAGGTCTTAGAAACACACTACTCGAGCGTGCATCAGAGAATACCGAAACCCTCATGCCAGGATTCACACACCTGCAACATGCACAGCCAACCACTTTTGCACACCACCTTGTTGCACATTCAGATGCTATCGGCAGGGATATTGAGCGTGTAATCAGTGCATTCTCAAGGGTGAACAAGTCTCCTCTTGGATCAGCAGCTTTTGCATCAACAGGATTTGATCTCAACCGTGAAAGGACATGTTCACTGCTTGGATTTGATGCTCTTCTTGGAAATTCAATGGATGCTGTAAGCACCCGTGACTTTTTGATTGAATCAGCATCCGTGATGTCTAATATCATGGTGAACCTCAGTAAGATGGCAGAGGAAATCATCATCTGGTCAACTTCCGAATTCTCCTTTGTTGAACTTGATGATATGTATGCATCCACATCATCGATTATGCCACAGAAGAAGAACCCGGATTCTGCTGAACTTGTAAGGGGCAAGGCGGGTACTGTAATCGGCTCACTCATGGCTCTGCTTTCTCTCTGCAAAGCTCTTCCTTTAAGTTACAACCGTGACCTTCAGGAGGCAACACCTAATATGTGGCGTTCTGTTGAAACCACAAGAAGTGCTGTCCGTATCACAAAAGGTATGATAGCTACCATGAAAATCAACACTGAAAGCATGGCTGAAAAGTCAGTTCTTGGATTTACAACAGCAACAGAACTTGCAGACACAATGGTAAGAGCTGGTGGAATTCCATTCAGGACAGCCCATCAGATAGTCGGTGTACTGGCGAGGGGAGATGGAAATCCTACACTCGCTGATGTTGATGCAGTAGCAAAAGATGTAATCGGGGAAACTTTGAGCAGTCGGGGTCTTACAGAGAAAATGGTAAAGGAAGCCCTCGATCCTGTTCTTAACATCAACAGGCGTTCAATCACAGGTGGTCCAGCACCTTCAGAAATGGAAAAGGCAATAAAGAGCCGTCTTGAAGAACTTGAAGGCACAAGGGCAAGCATCTCAGAGCTGAATGTCGGTATTGAGGAATCATTGAAGGTTCTTTACGGAATTGTTGAAAAGTATACAGGAAACAAGGCTTAGACATTTATTTACGATTAACTTATCACATTGAATAGCAATGAATACTTAGACTTAGACTTACAGGTAATCAAGTGATGATTATGGATTATGAAGAGGGCGACAGAGTAAAGGTCGAGAAGTCCGGTGTGGAATATGAAGGCATTGTGATGCCAAGTACAACCGGTCATATTATTATAAAGATGGTCAGCGGATACAATGCAGGTATTGAACCTGAGGGTGCCACTGTTACTATAGTACAGAAAAAATCAGATATGGAAGCTTCAGCAAAGAAAGCAGTAAAAGCTGAAATAAAGCCAAAAAAAGGTCTTCCAAAGGTTTCCATCCTTTCAACCGGAGGAACAATTGCCAGTAAAATAGACTACAGAACAGGTGCTGTAACTTCCCAGTTCTCTGCAGATGATATCCTGCAGGCAATTCCTGAACTTACTGAGATCGCAAATTTCAGTGGAAAGGCTATCTACAACATCCTTTCCGAGAACATGAAAGCAGACTACTGGCAGGAGCTTTCAAGGGCTGTTGTTGAAGAGATCAAGAACGGTGCTGATGGTATTATCATTGCCCACGGAACAGACACTATGATGTACACTGCTTCTGCATTGTCATTTATGGTTGACACTCCTGTACCTATCGTGTTTGTAGGTTCCCAGAGAAGTGCTGACAGGCCAAGCAGTGACAATGCCATGAACGCGATTTGTGCTGCAAAGGTTGCTGTAAGTGATATTGCTGAAGTTACCGTTGTTATGCACAGCGAGTCATCAGACGATAAGTGTTCGATCCACCGTGCAACCAAGGTACGCAAGATGCACACATCCAGAAGAGATGCTTTCAGGTCAATTAACTCTGAACCAATAGGATATGTTGAGTATTCCACCGGGGATATAACAACCGGTCTTTCCTACATAAAGAGGAATGAAAGGGAACTGACACTTATGGATTCAATCGAACCAAAATGCGCCCTTGTGAAATTCACACCAGGTTCAAGTCCTGATATTCTTGGTTACTTCATCGATGCAGGCTACAAAGGCATCGTCATCGAGGGAACAGGTCTTGGTCATGTATCTACAGACTGGATTCCACAGATAGAGAGAGCAACATCACAGAAAATCCCTGTGATAGTCACTTCCCAGTGTCTTAATGGCAGGATTTGTGACAGGGTATATGACACAGGCAGGGACATCTTAAAAGCCGGAGCAATTGAAGGCGAGGATATGCTTCCTGAGGTTGCACTTGTTAAGATGATGTGGACTCTTGGTCAGATACAGGATTATGATGATGCAGTTGATATCCTTAAACAGGATATCAGGTGCGAGATTAATGAGAGGAGCCTTGAGTGAGTAGCACTCAATGTTTTTCTGTAAGTTAAATCAGGCATTATAACCTTAGTTTAGTAATTTGGTAATTAGCTTTATAATGAATAAATTAGGTATTGAAGCAAATTAGTATTATAATATTATCAGTCAGATAAGGTGAATATTATGACATTAGCAAATCTCAGGACACACTATGCGTCACAGATCAAACCCGAGGAACTTGGTGACCAGAAGGTTACCGTAGCAGGATGGGTTCATGAGGTCCGTGACCTTGGTGGAATTTGTTTTGTTGTGCTCAGGGACCGTACAGGCAGATCCCAGATCACACTGGTTAAAAAGAAGACCGACCCAGAACTTCTGGAGCAGGCAAGGAAGCTTGTAAGGGAATCCGTAGTTTCAATTACAGGAAGCGTAAAGCCGGAAGGAAAGGCACCAAACGGTTACGAGCTTATTCCTGACGAAATTACACTTCTCAATGAGGCAGACTCACCTCTTCCAATGGACACAACCGGAAAGGTAGAAGCAGAACTTGACACCCGTCTTGATTCAAGATTTATTGACCTCAGACGTGAAAGAACAACATCCATTTTCAAGATAAGACACGAAGTCCTCAAGGCTGTCAGAGGCTACCTTACTGACAACGGTTTCATTGAGACCTCCAGTCCAAAAGTCGTAGCAACAGCAACAGAAGGTGGAACATCACTCTTCCCGATCACATACTTTGACAGGGAGGCTTTCCTTAACCAGAGTCCACAGCTCTTCAAGCAGATCCTCATGTCAGGTGGACTTGACAGGGTATTTGAGATTGGTCCTATTTTCAGGGCAGAGGAACACGACACCCGCAGACACCTCAACGAAGCAACATCCATTGATATCGAAGCAAGTTTCTGTGACCACTTCGATGTAATGGAAGTTCTTGAGAACATGGTTGCCTACATCTACGAGCAGGTAATTGCAAATGCATCTGATTCACTTGCAGTGCTCGGTGTTGAACTCCAGGTTCCACAGGTACCATTCAAGAGAGTAACCTATGACGAGGCAATCGAGATCGTCAATTCAACCACAGACGAGATGCTTAACTGGGGAGATGACCTTGGTACAGCTGCCGAACATGCTATCGGTGAGTATGTATTCAAGGAAACAGGGGAATCGCATTACTTTATCATCGACTGGCCAACAGAGATCAAGCCATTCTATGCGATGCCATATGAGGATAACCCGATTCTGTCAAAGGGATTCGATATGATGCACAGGACAATGGAACTATCATCCGGTGCACAGCGTATACACATCCCTGAACTTCTCATCGAGAGAATAGAGTCACAGGGTCTTGACCCTGAAGGATTCGAGTTCTATCTCAAGGCTTTCAGATACGGTATGCCACCACATGCAGGCTGGGGTATTGGTTGTGAAAGGCTTGTCATGACAATGCTGGGTGTTGAGAACATCCGTGATGTCGTACTCTTCCCAAGGGACAGGCGCAGACTTTCCCCATAATTCTTTTTCAGGGTTGATACTCATGAAAGAAAGAAATCCAACAGGAGAAAGTCCTGAGAAAAAAGCTGCAGGAATCGCAGCAGCAGACCTTGTGCAGGATGGCATGGTTGTCGGTCTTGGTACCGGCTCCACAACAGCCTACACAATAGCCGAGCTTGGAAGGCGTGTTGACGAAGGTCTTGATATCCTTGCAGTTGTAACATCATACCAGTCAGAGATGCTTGCTATTCAGGCAGGAATTACACTAACCTCACTTGCAGAACATCCAAACCTTGACCTTGCTATTGATGGTGCAGACCAGATAGATAAAGGTCTGAACGTCATCAAGGGCGGTGGTGCAGCACACACACGTGAGAAAGTTGTTTCACGTTCTGCAGAGCGTTTTGTTGTTGTAGCAGATGAATCAAAATACAGCGAGCAGCTCAATCACTACGTGCCTCTGGAAGTACTTCCGTATGCAAAGGAATACGTTTCACAGCAGGTATGCAGGATTGGTGGAAAACCAGAACTGCGTCTTGCAGCCAGAAAAGACGGTCCTGTAATTACAGACAATGGTAACTTCGTTATCGATGCGAGTTTAGGTGTAATTGAGAATCCTGTGGTAATAGCAGCTATTCTCTCACAGCTTGCCGGAGTTGTGGAACATGGTATCTTCACCAATGTGGATGAAGTCTACATCGGTAAGAAAGACGGTTCCGTAGAAATAATGGCCTGATCTTTTCGATCAGGTTCAATTTAATTATTTTAGTTAATATTTTGTTCACTTTCTGTCATCAAGCGGACAGGCACACATCTCGAACAATGCTTCTTCTCCAGTGTGTGATCCTCTTGCTATAAGGATGTCTCCGGCTTTTACGACAGTTCTCTTGTTAGGTCTGTAGACCCATCTCTCCTCTCTCTTGATGGCCATTACATGTACGCCGG
Organism: Methanolobus sediminis; assembly: GCF_031312595.1. Lineage (NCBI taxonomy): Archaea > Methanobacteriati > Methanobacteriota > Methanomicrobia > Methanosarcinales > Methanosarcinaceae > Methanolobus > Methanolobus sediminis. The sequence goes on from NZ_CP133592.1 coordinate 2,560,885, forward strand.
TTTCGGTTTCCAGTTTCAGCTGGCCGAATGTCTTCTCAATTATGGGTGAGCATTCCTGAACTACAAGTTTTGTAATGACCTCATCAGATTCCCTTACAGCAATTGTAATGATCGGGTGCAGGTCTATATCCCTGAGAACCGTATCTGCAATTGTGTATGCTGCATCGGAAATTGCTTCTGCGGAGTTTGCAAGCTGAAGCAGGCCACGGAGAATATTTACATCAGGTACATGTTTTGCAGTTTCAAGTACCCAGTGCTGGAGTTCATGCTTCATGCTGTCCATTTCAGACTCAAGGGCTTTTACTTCGTGGGCAATGTCCTCATTGTTGAAAAGCAGGGCAGAATAGGCCAGACCTACTGAAAGCTCTCCCATGTTCTTCATTTCAACAATGATATCAACCGCTCTTTCAAGGTCAATCAGGAACCTCTCGTGTTCCATAGTCCTTGGTACGTATTTGCGGTTTGTCACAAGTTCAATAAAAAGCGGTACGCCCTCATCATGTCCTCTTGCAAAAAGAACATCATCCGGTCTTATACGGGTCGCATGGTTTGGATCGTATATCCACTCATCATTGCGGCGAATTGCGATGATCCACATTCCGGCCTCGGTATCAAGTTCAATATCTTCCAGATTCATACCTGCAAGTTTTGAATCTTCGCTCACTGTTGCTCTTGTGATGGTTTCCTCAGCTTCCCTCATTGCCAGTTTAAGCTCCATTGGAATGCCAATATCTCTTAGAACTATCTGGGCAATGTCGCCTGCTGAATTGGCAATGTTTTCAGATGCACGTGCAACCTGAAGCACACCTGACATCTCCTCTGCTTCCTCAACTCTTCTTGTGCTGAGCATGGCAGCTATCTTCATATGATAGTCAAGTGTATCCATCTTTTCTTCGAGGCGCATAACCTCCTCCGCAATATCCTCATCATCATAGACCATGGCTGAGTATGCCAGATCCACCATGAGTTCGGATGTATCCTTCATCTCTATCAGGAGGTCCTTGAGATTACGTGGAATATACCTAATTTCCTTGGGACTCATAAGTTTCTACCGTTCATTATATTCTTACTTTTTATTGGTTTTTATCTTTTTTGTATTTATATCAGGTTCAGGATGTGCATAGCCATGAAAATACCGCTGACTCCTATCAGATCACCAAGTGTGGCGATAAGTGGTATCACGGTATCATCAGGGTCAACTCCGAACCTATGAGATGCGAATGCGATGGCTATTGTGGCCGAGAAAACAACCAGCAGTTCAAATGTGCCGGCTAAAAGGCAGAGTGTCAGAAGTGTCAGGAATGCGATTCTCATATCAAATAACATTCCAGTTATCCATACTGTGATACTGACAAAAACGCATGCTGTCAGACCTACTATTAGAGCAGCGTAAACACTGTTCCTGACAACAGGGTTCCTGTGCAGGTGACTTCCAAGACCCATGTGGAAGGATGAGGAAAGTCTTGCTCCAAGCATACTGCCGGTGTCTCCTCCGATTTTGATAAGTGCCGGAATGAGCACCAGAATGATCGGCATTGATACGAGTTTGTCGATTTCGATGTTAAGTACCTGGCCTGAGAATATGCCTATGATGGATGTTACCAGAAGTATTGGGAATCCTCTTCCAACTATGCCTTTGACTGTGTAGTAGGTCATATCATAAGCACCACCTTTGCCGCCAAGAAGATCATTATCATGGATACTATATCCCCGATGGTGGCGATTGCAGGTGTTACTACATTGTCAGGGTCAAATCCGAAACGGAACATTCCCAGAGCAAGCAACACTGCGACTACTGAAAGAAGAAGTCCTGAAGAAACTCCTGCCAGGACTGCGATAAGTGTAAGGGTAATTGCACCTGCACTTTGCATTCCAAGTGCAATAGTTATGAAATGGCCGGCAATTCCGAGGATCGCCGACATGATAGTACTTAGGAGAAGAGATCCTGCTACGTTGTTGATGAGTTCAGGATTGCGGTCTATTTTAGTAATAAGACCCATGTGTATGGCACTTCCAAGACGTGATCCAAGAGTACATGAGATATTACCTCTCATTCCAAGTACTGCCGGTGTTATTACTATCAGTCCTGGGATTAGTGAAAGTTCGTTGCTCATTCCTGAAAGAATGAGTCCTGAGATCACTCCGCCTATTGTCGCCATGAGTTCGAATGGCAACGCCTCACGCACTATGGAGCGGACACTTCCGTAATCTCCTATGTATTCCTCGACGACCTCTATTTCGTATTCTTCGTCTTCATCACTTGTGTCGTAAGCCATTATAGTGGCCTATTTTACTTTGTTATTATTTATACGTATCAGGCATCTATGAGCTTATTCTCATAGTTTCTTCTTCTTCTATGGATAAGAATAAAACCGATGTTCTCCTTTCCTGAATCGAGGAAACCCCATGTTAAAACATATAGTTATGTGGAAATTGAAGGAAAACGCAGAAGGCAACAGCAAGGAAGAGAATGCAAAACTCATGAAGCAGAAGCTTGAGGCTCTTAAAGGTGTTGTACCTGAGATCGGCTTTATTGAAGTTGGAATAAATGCTGTACCATCACCTGCTGCTTATGATGTAACCCTGTACTCTGAGTTTAAGGATGAGGCTGCTCTTAAGACATATCAGGCACACCCTGAACATGTGAAGGTTGCTGAGTTTGTCGGTAAGATCAACGATAACAGGGTTGTTGTTGATTATCTGGTGTAATTCTATTCAATATAATTCCGGAATAATCGTGATTTGATTTTAATAAATTTAAGATTTTGATAAATCTGAAACCATATGGTTTGATTGAAATGAAAAGACCTGAGAAACAGATAATGGATGAGGATATGTTCCAGACGATCCTCAGTGAATCTATTGTCTGCAGGATTGGCATGTGTCAGGATAATGTCCCGTACGTTGTGCCAATGAATTTTGCATACCACGACAATGCTCTTTATCTGCATGCAGCTAGGGAAGGTAAGAAGCTTGATATGATGGCTGAGAATCCCTTTGTCTGTTTTGAGATGGAGTATAAGACCGAAGTCTCACCTGCTCCTACAAGCTGCGGCTGGAGTATGAAGTATTACAGCATAATCGGATGGGGAAATGCTTCCATGGTCACAGACCCTGAAGATAAAATAAAGGCTCTGAACCTGCTTATGGATAAGTATGCAGGAGAGACTAATGAGTCATATCCCGATCAAGTTCTCAATAAGGTTGCTATAATCAAGGTTGAGATTACTGAGATGACGGGCAAGTTCTCAGGTTATCCCAAACCATCCACTTGCGGCAGTGAAAATGACTGAGTTTGTCCTTTTGCTTTTAAAGGACACTTCACAATCCTGGAAGATTTTCATAATTTTGTCGGATTTTTCGGTGATATACACAGTTTTGCCCGGATTTTCGTCTCATCCATCAAAAAAGGTTATATACAACTAGTTACATTTAGGGGTTGCTCGAGGGCGAAAGCGCCACCGAACAACTTTATTCGCAAAACAATGGGCCCGTGGTCTAGCCGGTTATGACATCGCCTTTACACGGCGGGGGTCATGAGTTCGAATCTCATCGGGCCCACCACACTTATCTATTTCTCTTAAATCTTCTTTTCGTAGAGTTAATACGCTTTTCTTCTTATCATTGCGGTGCTGAGCAGAGCTTAGCACCTCGATCCGCACTCCAGAAGCGTCATCTGGGTTGCGAATGGCAGCAGGCCCACCACAATTCTTCTTTTCTAATGATATTGATTCTTGTAAGAGTGAGAGCTGTTATATTTTAAATTCCAATGAATTTACATCCCAATTTCCTCTTTTGGCACCGGCCTGATAGACACTATCCATGAAATCCAATATTGCCTGTTTTGGGTCGGATGATCTTCTTACATCATTATACATCAAAAGGGCCATGCCACCTCCTTCTGGAGACCAGAATGCTTTTTCCGGGCTAAGCGGTTCATCGGTAAGCCCTTCTGGTTCAGGGTACACGGAAGCATAGAATGCCGGTTCTCTGACATTCTCATCTCCTGCCCAGAAACCAAAGGCGATTAATTCATGTGAATAGGCTTCACGATTCACCATATTAGCTCCTTCCCACAAAGGGGCAGTTCTCCCTGAATAAAATATCAATGACAGATCCTTATGATGCCAGAAATATTGGACCGGCGAACATTTTCCCCGAAATGTTCCTCTATAGGTCTGGAAGATCGAGCTTATCTGTACAAGAATACGCCAATATGTGTTCATATATTTCTCATCATATGAAGAATGTTGGTCATCCGTTTCGAATGGTTCTGTGCTGAAAGGCGTATCATAGGGAACTGCCCGGATCTTAACAGTTATACCAAGTTCTGAAAGAGCTGAAAATACTTTATTATAGAATTGAGAGACAGAAAGCCCCATTAAAGGTATTATCCTCTCAGAATCTTTGCTTGTATTGATGATCAGCACATGGTCAATAAGATCGAATTCTATTTCGAATATCATATCCTCATAGGGAATAGGGCCTGTGGTAATTCCTCTTGTTGACACGTATAATGTAATATGCCACCAGTGATTCCTTTTAGGGTACAGTCCAAGCCTGATCTTCCCGATTATTTGGGAGAACAGGTGAAATGTGTTCATTGTATCTTCCCATTCTTCAATAGGGAGAGCGGGAAACTGCTCTTCTTGATTTGCATTGCTCATTATTATTACTCCCACAGGGTTCGTTAAAGATAAATTCTCAATAGTCCCAATGAAAGTATTAGAACAATGATATAAAAGTGATAGGACTAAAATAATATTTCAATTGTTCCAAATGGAATATATAGTAAAAATACCTAATTATTAGTGGGGAGCTTAATTATTTATTCTGCCGATGCAGGATTTTTGTTTTAACAGAGAGCTACTGAACTGTAAAGATTAACTAAGAGGGAGTAAAATGACAGTTGAAGATAATCTGGAATTGATGATAACACTGGACGATGCTTGGAATGCACAGGACTGGGAAACATTCAACAAACGCCATGCTGAAGACACAGCTGTTTACTGGCCAGGACAACCTGAGCCAACAAGGGGAAGGAAAGCACATAACGAAGAAGCCATAGAGTTCTACAAGACCTTTCCGGATAATCATGTTGAGAACAGACCGTATAAAACACTCTTTGGGCAAGGAGACTGGACATGTTCGGTTGCCATATTTTCCGGTACTATGAAAGGTCCCATGAAAGCCCCGGACGGAACTGAGATTCCACCTACAAACAAGAGCTTCAAAGTGGACTTTTGTACAGTTGCCCATTGGAAAGACGGGCAAATTGTCGAAGAGAAACTCTTTTATGACCTTATAAGCGTAATGAAACAAATTGGTCTGATGTAAGCTTTATTTTTAATCAAAATAGTATGTTATCTGTGCTTCTGCAGGTTCAGAGATAACGAACCTGTAATAGCAACAGTTTCACTCAATTTTATTGTAAACATTGATCTCGGTTTCATTTTCACAGAGATCTGCCATCAAAGGAACTATCTTCTTGAAATGTTCAGAATTAAAGTGCTTTTCCAGACATTTATTATCTTCCCATTCCTCGATCATTGTCAGGATTAGTGGATTCTCTGAATCCTGATAAAGACCATATTCAATGCAGCCTTCTTCTTTCAATGTCTCTTTGACCAATTCTTTGCTCAAATCGATATAGTCTTCTACCTTTTCAGGTTTAACATAATGTTTTGCAACTACTTTAATTGTCATGGAATCATCCTGGTACTAACAAGGTCCATTATTTTTGACCGTATGAATTGTTGTATATCTTCTCTATTGAACAAAGGATTAACGGACAAAAATCCTATAACTGTTGATGGAATTTTCCTGCATCATCTAGTTTAGACAATAAGTAAATTCGCCTGAAAGAAGTGATGTCTATAGGATACATATTTCTCAGAAATAGATAACAAGTGCTTTGACTTTAGTATATCATACCTCGTAAATACTTGTTTTAGCTTCCATATATGAATTGATGGCTATGTCCATCGTTCCATCAATGTTGATTATCTCCATGTCAAAGATCTTTGCAAATTCGGAAGCATTTCGATGAAAATTGTTATCTTTGTGGTTTTGATTGTTGATCTTAAAAAGAAGGCTGTACATCGGACTGCTGAGATATTTACTGACGTTTTGATAAGATACAGTTGATATGTAATCAGTTTCATTCATGCTGGATAACCACATCGGAGTTGCATAGATGGCTCCTCTGCCGTTGCCAAGTAGCATCGTTTTCGTGTAAACTTCATTCCCTCCAAGTGCTACGCTAACACAGTCATCAACAATATTTCTTTCATTATCTTTCAGAAAATAAACCGGGCAATCAAGCCTCTGCAAATCGTTCTGTACTTTTTCAGAATTATAGCCACATTTTCCATAGAAAAGAAGGATTCCATCTGAGATTTTCGACATTTCTTTGGCATTCTGATATACTTCTGACTGCAAATTATCAATATCAGAATGTAGATCCTTTCTCAGAAGATTTACAACAACCGTTAAATCCTGTTGTTTCTTTCGATTAAACGTATAGCAAATTTGCCTGAAGACTGGAATCTTTGAAAATATCTTCATGAAATTATCAGGTGATCTTCTATTGCTTTCTGAAACGATAGAATATAACCTGTCAGAAGAAAACGTAAAAGGCCTGAGACTCTCAGATTTGAGTTTTTGTACAAATCTGAAACTGTTTCTGTTCTCCACTACAAACAAATGTTTAATTTCACTGTCTCTTGAGAGAACATAAACTAATTCATCTTCAAGCATTTCGCAGGCAACTATACTTAAAACAGGCATGATTATTTCTACATGATTTTGCTTTTTATCTCATCCTTTATTGAGAAGTAGCATTTCTCGAATATTTCCTGACTACCACTAACCTCAAAAGTACTGTATCCAAATAAATTGGCATAATCCTCAATCTTTGCATCAATATCTTTTACATATGTCAGGCCGGTATTGACCTTTGCAACCCTGGAATATCCTGCCATGTCGTTGACCATTTTTGCCATCTTGAGAGCTTTTTCAGGATCAGGGTTATATTTATCGATGCTTAGAAGTTCTCTCCATGAACTGGCATACATGGGTGTGAAGAAAAAAGCAGGTTCCTTACTGTGGGTTTTAAGCAGTTTCAGATAATTTGCTCCACCGCCGACTGTAGCTCCGATACAGTCATCCACAATTCTTTCATCATCCCGGAGTATTCGGACAATGCAACCATCTTTTTCAAAGCAGAAATCCTCCTCTACTTTACCCAGGACATTACCACAAAGACCATAGAAAAGAAGTATACCATCGGAGAAAGGAATCATTTCCTCAATTCTCTGGTAAACCTCGGATTTCAGCGTTTTTGGCACTGCATGAAGTCCAAGTTCCAATATGTTAACTACCACAATTGATTCATATTCATCCGTTTTCCTGAGAATATCCTGTATATTTTCAAAAGGAACAATCTCGTGAAAGACCTGCTGCTCATTGAGTTTTTCTGTAAATTCAGAAATGTTATTGTTTTCTACGATTATGATTTTGTCAAGTTCAGAATCATTGCTAAAAAGCCAGACAATTTCATCCTGCATTATCTTACATGAAATTATGCTCATAACGGGCATTGCCGATCTCCTCCAATTTTACGTATTTTTGTGTCATTTCTTTTGAGCAAATATAATATGAACAATGCATCTCTACCTACATATAAGTAGGTTCGAGATGAATAAAAGATCAATCCCTCCATCCAAGACAGGATTTGATTGTAGAAATCGCTCTGATAAGTGTCTTTCTGCCTTTAATGCTGGATAACAGTCTGGCACCCATTAAAGTTTCAACTACCATTTCTGCACGTGATTCGACGGAATCTGAAAAAACAAATTCCCCTTGTTCCAGGCCGGTTCTGAGAATATCGGTAAGCCAGCCAAGTATATCGTCAAATAGCAACAGATCCTGTTTTTGAACTTTCTCCGGGAGCTCTTTAAAATCGATTACCACTGAGCCGGGAGGACAGATACATTTTCCTTCATCAAACTCCTGCAATGCATAATCAAAATAATATTGAAGCTGCTCACGAGCAGACTTTTTGGATTCAACCATTTGTGCAATAGACATAGCTAAGTTGTTCCTCCTTTCTTCAAGTAAGGCAGCAACTAAGTCTTCTTTTTTAGGATAATAATGGTGTATTGAAGCGTTTTTTATGCCAAGCTTCTGTGAAATGTCCTTGTAACTAAATCCATTATAGCCCCCACATTGCAAAAAGTGCCTTGCATAATGGACTATCTGTTGATTAGTAGGGTTAAGATCTGTCATATAAATCCACATTTTATCTTATTCTTATAATAGGTAAATTAAAACTCATACATTAAATACCTACCTACACATAGGTAGACAATAGTTAAATGAAAAATAAAATAAAGAATAATCTCAAAAGAAGTAAATGGTTCAAAGTTATGTTGATGTTTGCATTTACTTAAACAAAAAAAAGATTAAAGGTTATTTCCTTTTGTTGAGTCCGTACATCTGCACCTTTTTCATCATTGACAGATTAAGAACTTTTTCCATTTCTTGTTTTTCCAGCACCCGGGATTCAATGTATCCACTATCCACAGCCTCATTAAAGATCTCATACCCCATTCCCGAACGCGCTAAAACTGTAGTCCAGCCATTAGGTGTACCAACTCCTCCAAAAGAAATATCGGCATTTTCGGCAGTCAGATCAGTACAGAATTTGCATGAGCTGCTTCTATACTGGTCAAATTCTTCCAGTGAGAATACTTTAACTTCTTCATGAGTCTGGAACTCAAACTGTCCCTTGCGGATCTTCATGGCTTCAATATCATTAAGCTCCATATTTTTACTTTCAACAAACTCTTTGATACCTTCGTAGTAGAAAGTATCCATGCAGAAAAGGCCCATTTTCAATATATTGGCCCGCATGAAAAGATGCAGAAAACCATATGGACTTTTTTGCATTTTTGTAACAGCATCGATATTGCACGCTGTTCCAACAAAGGCAATACTTCTCATGCCCTGTTTGATAGCATCCATCATGCCTTCCATGGTCATGCTGTGACTGTAGATGCTCCCTGCAGACTGTATCAGTTCATCATAAGTAGTTGCCACTGTAGGAACAGGTTTCCATGGCTCCTCCTCTGATTTTGTCGTCACTACAGCACAGTCTATAAGTCCCTCCTCCAGGGCATAGGCAAGCATGGAAGTAACCACAGCACCATCCTGACCTTTCAGGTCTTTTATGAGTGTCCTGGAACTGTAAGCGTGTCTTATTTTTCCTATGAGTCCTTCTTCTGTTGTGATCGTCCTTGGGCATTGATTGTAACATACACCGCAGGCTGTACATTTATCCACTAGTTTTGGTTGATTTCCCTCAATGGATATGGAGTCACAGGTTGCTGCACACGCTCCGCAAAGGGTGCATATTCCCGGTTTAATTATCTCTTTCCTTAATTTTCCAAAAGATATTCGTTCATGATCCTTTAAACTTCTTTTTAGCCTTATAGTTCCCTTTTTCATTTCATCGAACTTAGATTTACAAAGAGGACAACAGAAATAATAGGTTTTGCCATCATATTCTGTGCTGTATTGACTATCAGGCCCTACTGTTTTTTTGCATATGGGGTCAGCTGGCATATTTTAAATCTCCTCCAGTTTCCATGCAATAATGGCCACCGGGATCTCGCCACTTAAAAATGAAAGTAATGGGTAGGGAATATACCACATTTTCTCTCCGTCAAATTCGCGGTGTATTAATTAAATTCCTGACTATTACTAGATAATATTATCTCTCATTTGTATTGCGATGCTGAACACAACGATGCACTTTGATTAGCTTTTTCTCAGTGTTGTTAAAGTTTGTATTTTCCCGGGTTCAGCACAATTAAATATGTCTTATGATACTTGTTCTTTCATAGATTACGTACTGTAGGAATCTGTATTAACTGGATATATCTTCTAAATAATTTTACACACTTTGGACAAGGGCAATGAATATCTTTGCAGAGCAGGAAAGAACTGCACTATAATTATAACTATAATGTTATGTGACATACAGGCTAATAATTACAAAATAGTTTTACATGAACACCACTTCAAAATATCTTCTGAAAGGCAATAAAATACAAGCATGTTTTAAATAATGCTGACCTGAAAAAAGCGGAGAAATAAAATGCTGTCTGTTGAAAATCTTGCAAACATCTTTGGGATTTTAGCTGCACTATCATGGGGTGCAGGAGATTTTGTAGGTGGCTGTGCCACCAGGCGGACAAACGCCTATTATGCTGTAATGGCTACACAGATCACAGGTATAATTATGTTCCCTGTTCTTGCATTGGTCTTTTCAGAAAGCCTTCCTTCACTTTATAATCTCATATGGGGTGGCCTTGCAGGATTTTTCGGAGCAGCAGGACTTATTCTACTTTATATGAGCATGGCCAGGGGAAAAATGAGCATCGTAGCCACACTGGCTGCAGTAATAGCGATAATCATACCTGTAATATATTCAGCTATAAATGAAGGTCTCCCAGGCAGTTTTAAAATTGCGGGTTTTATTTTTGCCCTTATTGGTATCTGGTTCACTGTCAGAATGAATACAGGAATGCAGTTAAAGGTAAAAGATATAGAATACATAGCAGTTGCAGGTCTATTATTTGGCCTGTTCTTTATTTCTATTGATAAATTCAGTTCTACCGGAATTTACTGGCCACTGACATTTTCAAGAATTACGGCACTTATCATGCTGGCAGTATTCATGATAACAACAAAAAAAGTCAATAAACCCATATCCGATGGAACTCTTTTAGTCATCCTTGCAGCAATATTTAATACAGGAGGTGTTGTCCTCTTTGCTCTGGCTTCTGTAGCAGGAAGGCTGGATGTTGCCACGATCCTGTCATCACTAAGTCCTGCAGTTACCGTACTGCTGGCTTGCATTATATTAAAAGAACAGCTTGCTCCACGTCAATGGTTAGGAGTAATAGCTTCGATGACTGCTATTGTTCTTATATCGATGTGATAATTGTAATCAGTTATTTTCTGAATCAATAGGAATAGTGAACGTAAACGTGCTCCCTTTGCCAACATCACTTTCAACACTAATATCCCCTGAATGCATTTCTACATAATATTTTACAATTGCAAGTCCGAGCCCAGTTCCACCATGGGTGCGGTTAGCTGATGAACTGACTTGCTTGAATGGACTAAAAATAGTCTTTTGTTCTTCCATAGCAATACCAATACCATTGTCAGAAACCAAAGTCTGGATTTTGCCATTTACTACTTTAGATTCAACCCTCAATTTACCATATTTAGGTGTAAACTTGATTGCATTACTCAGGAGGTTGTACAATATTTGTTTAATTTTTGTCTTGTCAGCATTTACTTTAAGATCATCTAATTTAATATCGGTTTTAAAATCAATGTATTTATCTTTGATCAGAGGTTCCATCAAAGTTATACTCTCCTCCAGAACTTCAGACATATTCATTATCTCAGGTTCATATTTCATGTTACCTGACTCTATTTTTGAAACATCGAGTATGTCATTGATAAGTTTCAGCAGATGATTGCCACTTTTCAATATGTTGGAAACATAGTGGCTTTGTTTTTCATTCAGGTCCCCAAAGATCTTGTCATTCAGTACCTGAGAAAAGCCAATGACTGAATTAAGTGGTGTACGAAGCTCATGACTCATATTGGCAATGAAATCGGATTTTATCTGGTTTGATTCTTCAGCCAGGGCTTTAGCTCTAAGTAAAGCCACTTCTGTCTCTTTACGTTCAGTAATATCCCTGCACACGGAGAAAATTTGTGTTTCTCCATTTAAGGTTGCCATGCTGGAACTGATTTCCACATCGATAAAAGTCCCATCTTTTCGGCGAATAGTTGTCTCTATGTATCGTGGTCTTTCTTTGAAATTCTTAAAATGCAAACTCATTTCTTCTTGTGTCCACTTGGCATCCAGTTCCCATACATACATCGCCGAAACTTCATCTGGGGAGTATCCAGTCATTTCAGCATACTTCTTATTAGCCTCCAGTATTTTTCCATTCTGATTGATAATAACGATTCCATCACTGGAATTTTCAATAAGGAGACGTCTTCGCATAACTTCTTCTACAATTCTCCTCTCGGCCTCTTTTCTTTCAGTAATATCCTGTATCACTCCAATGATAACATTTCTTTCAGCAAAATATTCAGCAGCAGAGTGGATATAACGAATTTCACCATCATTGACTCGCCGAATCTTAAATTCAACATCGTAACGGATGCCCTTTGTAATCAGATTGCTCATTGAATCTGATAGCATTTGATGGTATTCGGGTAACGCTAAATTTCGTATATATTCATTAGTATATTCTTTATTACCTTCTATTCCATAGATCTTTCTTGCTTCTTCGGATGCATCGAGCAAATGGGAAGTTAAGTCGATTTCCCAGCTTCCAACATTCCCCACATTTTGTGCAGTGCGTAGTTGTATGTCTTTTCTGAGTAATTCCATCTCTGACATTTTTCGCTCAGTGATATCTGTCAGTAAGAGAGTAAGTCCAATGACAGCACCTTCGTCATCCTCAAGGGGACTATAGGTATTCTCATACCATTTTCTTTCAAGTAATGAGTCACCGTATTCTTCAACAAGTGTGAAAGCTTCGCCTGCAAGAACCCTGTCAAAATTGTGTTTTGCTTTTTCAACGTCAGCAGAATCTTTAATGTAATCAAGCATACAGGCATCAATCTCAATGTCAGCTCCCCATATGTTTTTCATCGTCATTTGATGGTTCTTATTGAATGCAATATACCGATACTCTTTATCAAGAGCAAATATAACGATATCTTTTGGACTTTCTATTACTTCCTGCATGAGTTTGTATGCACGTTTATATTTCTGCTCGGTTTGTTTCAGTTTTTCTTCAGCTTTTTTTCTTTCGGTAATGTCTCTGCATACACAAAAGATGAGTTTTTCACCACCAATGATTGCGGCGTTTGAGCTGACTTCCATATCAAGTAAATTTCCATCTTTTCGACGATGTTTCGTCACGAATGTAATTCCAGTTCCCTTAGCATTCTTCGCTCTTTTTCTTAGTTCTTCAGGTTTCGATTGATCATCCCAATCCCATACGTGTAACTTGAGAAGCTCATCCATGGAGTAACCTAACATATCTGCATATTTGTGGTTAGCTTCGATGACCTTGCCTTTGTCATTAATAACGACTATACCATCATTTGACTGTTCCACAAGAATACGTCTTCTGGTAGCTTCTTCTGCAAACTTGGTTTCTGCCCTTTTCTTCTCGGTTATATCGGTATGAGTTCCATACATGAGAAGTGGGTTTCCATCATCATTCCATTTTATTACTTTACCACGAGCATGTACCCACACCCATTCTCTATTTTTGTGCAGCATACGTATTTCACATTCATAGTGGTCCAATTCCCCTTCAAAGTGCTTTTTAAGAATTAACTCCGCCTTTTCTATATCTTCCGGATGGACAAGTTCTTTCCATGTCTGAAAATCAAGAGGTTCCAGTTCATCCAGTGTATATCCTACTATCTCTGCCCAACGTTCATTGAATGAAGTTTTATCTGTCTGAACATTCCACTCCCATGTTCCAACATTTGTACCTACAATGATGTTTTCAAGGCGTTCACGCTCTTCTGACAGTTCTTTTTCTGCCAGTTTCCTTTCGGAAATATCCCTGCCAACACCTAATACACCTACAAGGGTTCCACTCGAATCATACATCGGGGTTTTGATTGTTTCCAGATATTCTGTATGTCCATCTGCAGCAAAGGTGACAATTTCTTCATTAACCAATGGTCTGTCAGCTTCCAATGCTTCTATATCCTTTTGTCTGAAAAAATCTGCAAGCTCTTTAGCATGGAAATCATAATCGGTTTTTCCAATGATGTCTTGTATACGTGCATTAAACAATAGTTCCATTTTAGTATTACATGTGATAAATACACCATTAAGGTCTTTAAGCCATATAATATAAGGAATGGTATCTATAAACGCGTGCAGTTGTCTGTCACTATTTTTGAGCGCTATTTCTGCGTTCTTATGTTCAGTTATGTTGATGGCTGCTGACATTACTCTCTGAACACCATTGATTATAACAGGACTCAATCGGATATATAGCCAAACAAAATCTCCATCCTTCTTTTTGTGAAGCCACTCAAATTCCTGCGGACCTTCTGAGAGAGCTTTGTGTATCAATTTCTGTGCATCAGCTAATGAGTATGGTGGTTCATACCAGACACCATTCGCATTTAATTCCTCGAATGAAGAATATCCTAAAGAAGTATAAGCTGCAGGATTAGCATCAATTATTTCTCCACTATCTTTGTCATGTATCATTGTAGAGATTGGTATCTCTGTAAAAAGGCTCCAGTACTGTTCTTCACTATTTTGAAGCTTCTTTTCATATTTTTCTTCAATTTTATTTCTTTCTGTAACATCACGAATAATGGAACATAGCAGATTTTTGTCTCCACTCTTTGTTGGAAATGTGTTTACTTCAACATCTCGTATTTCACCGCTGGCGATCCGGTGTTTAAAGAAAAAGTGATTCTGAACTTCATTAATCGCTTTCTGAACAAATGATGAAACTTCGTTTTCGGGTAGTGAATTAAGGTGGGAAATTTTCTTGTCTGTAAAATCCTCTAATTTCCATCCATAAAAATTACATGCTGCATGGTTTGCATCAACGATATCAAGACTATGGGGATCTATAAGTAACATAATGACATGGGCATTGTCAAATAGTGTCCTGTATCCTTTGTTTGTAACTTTAGTACTATGATCTGTACTTTTGTGCTGTGTACCCATATCAATCCCTTATCCTTGTCCAAATTAGCTAATCCTTCCTCCTTTTTTCAGGTAGAAACTGATAGCTGCATTTTATATTTGCAATTATTATATATTATTGTTTTTATTTACACTTTGTATTATTAGTTTAAATGACAATAAAGGGACTAACTTTTATAACAAGCCAACAAGAAAACAATGGGATTCTAATGACCGAAAGCAAATCAATGGGATTGTGGTCAGCCACGTCGATTGGTGTCGGTGCCATGGTAGGTGCAGGAATATTCTCCATATTCGGAACAGCAACACAGATATCCGGTAACGCAGTCTACATATCTTTCATAATTGCCGGAGCAATTGCTTTGTTAAGCACTTATTCTTATGCAAAGCTCGGAGTTAGGTATCCATCGGCAGGCGGTCCGGTTGAATTTCTCATTCATGGCTTTGGTGACAGAATACTAACCGGGGCTTTGAATCTATTGTTGTGGACAGGTTACATCTTTGCACTGGCATTATATGCAAAAGGATTTGCTCTCTATGCACTGACATTAGTGCCAGTTGCTTCGACCAGCCTCTGGACAAATGTTTTTGCCACATTGATAATAGTCATTTTTACAGCCATTAATTTCATCGGTGCAAAGGCTGTAGGAAAATCAGAACTGTTCATAGTGTCAATTAAAGTAGGTATCCTTCTGCTTTTTGCAGTCTCCGGTCTTTTCTTCATAGATTCTTCAAATCTTTCAGTCACAGAATTTCCATCAACATCAAATATCCTCTTTGGAGCTGGCATAGTATTTCTTGCATATCAGGGGTTCGGGCTCATAACCAATGCAGCAGAAGATATGATTGATCCTCAAAAGACACTTCCCCGAGCATTGTATCTGAGTGTGATAATTGTAATCTGCATCTATGTTCTTGTAAGTATCACTGTTATCGGGAATCTGTCAATTTCCACAATATCAACAGCTAAAGACTATGCTTTGGCTGCTGCTGCACAACCTTTCCTGGGAAATTCAGGATTTACAATTATGGCAATAGCAGCTCTCTTTTCAACATCATCAGCTATCAATGCATCATTGTATGGTGGTGCAAACATTAGTTATCTTATTGCAAAAGAAGGTGAGTTACCTGCATTTTTTGAAAGGAAAGTATGGAATAGGAGTACAGAAGGACTTTTCATTACGTCAGGTCTTGTAATTCTATGCATCAATCTTCTTAATCTGGAAGGTATCAGTATGATTGCAAGCGCTTCTCTGTTGGTAATATATGTTGCAGTTAATGCCTCTCATCTGAGATTGGTAAATGAAACAGGTGCAAAGCACTATATTATATGGTCATCTCTTATTAGTAGCATAGTGTTTTTTGGTATACTGGTGTATTATGAAATATTGAATTCAATAACAACACTGGTAGTCTTTGCTTTTATCCTTGCATTATGCTTTATAGTTGAATGGGCTTACAGAAACTATTCGAGCAGAATACTAAAAACAAGAACCAATGGCGGTAACAAATTATGAGTGATGTTTCGTCAACAAAAAGTATAGGATACCTTTCTGCAGTTTCAATTGGAGTTGGTGGAATGGTTGGCGGAGGAATATTTGCGGTTCTCGGACTTGCCGTTAAACTTGGCGGAGGCGGAACGCCTGTTGCTTTTGCACTTGCAGGTCTGGTGGCATTGATAACCTCTTATTCCTATGCAAAACTCTCTGTTCGCTATCCATCAGAAGGTGGAACTGTTGAATTCCTTAACCAGGCATTTGGTTCCGGTATGATTACCGGTGGACTTAATGTACTTCTATGGCTGAGTTATGTTGTCATGCTTTCACTCTATGCCTATGCTTTTGGCAGCTATGGTTCAACATTTTTCCCTGCTTCCATGCAGTCTGTTTCACTTCATATTCTCATTAGTGGAATTATAGTACTGATGACCGCGATCAATGTAATTGGTTCCAAAGTTGTGGGCAAATCGGAAGAATGGATCGTAGCATTTAAAATTGCAATTCTTACTATATTCATAGCTGGTGGAATATGGAGTCTAAGGTCACAACCTGTTCAGGTTACTTTAGGTTCAAATCCGCTTCAACTGGTTGCAGGTGGAATGATCATTTTCCTGGCGTACGAGGGATTTGAACTCATAGCCAATACTGCAAATGACATAAAAGATCCTGAAAAGATTCTGCCACGTGCTTATTACACTGCAGTCCTTTTTGTGTTCCTGCTTTATTTCCTGATAGCATACGTAACTGTTTCAAGTGTTTCAACAGATACCATTGTTCAGGCACAGGATTATGCTCTTGCAGTTGCTGCCAAACCTTTCCTTGGAAGTTTTGGCTTCAACCTGATTGCAGTTGCTGCTCTCTTATCCACCACTTCTGCTATCAATGCTACATTATATGGTGCTTCACGTGTGAGCTACATTATTGCAAAAGACGGTGAACTGCCGCAAATACTGGAGAAGAAAATATGGAACCGACCTGTTGAAGGTTTGTTGCTGACTTCTTTTATGACTCTGTTTGTGGCAAATCTCTTTGACCTGTCCAGCATATCAATTATGGGAAGTGCTGGTTTTCTCCTGATATTCGGAGCAGTGAATGCTGCAAATGTTCGTCTTCATAAGAGGACCAAAAGCAAAAAATGGATATCAATAACAGGAATTGTTGCATGTGCTATAGCTTTACTGACACTTGTCTGGTACGTACTGACAAACTCTCCTGCAGATATCTATGTACTAATAGTCATGGTATTTCTTGCATTTGTAGTTGAATATGTTTATAGAAAGTATACCGGTAGGGAAATAAAGAAGATTCATTTCTTCTGATATGGGACTTTTAGAGGTTTAAAACTTCCATTTTCGACTCAGCAGGTATCACGAACGCAAATGTACTGCCTTGTCCCGGTTTACTCTGGACCCAGATTTTTCCCTTGTGCATTTCAACATATTTCTTAACAATTGTAAGTCCAAGTCCCGTTCCACCCTGTTCTCTGGTACTGTACTTACTAAGTTGCTTGAATGGCTCAAAAAGTCGGGCTGTATTCTCACCGGAAATTCCAATTCCGTTGTCCTTAACACTTGTATGGATCATGTCATCAACCCGTTTGATATTAATGCTTATTGTTCCTCCTTTTTCAGTGAACTTGATAGCATTGCTTACCAGATTGTAAAGTATCTGTTTGAACTTTGTCTTGTCTGCATTCATTATAAGATCAGGTTCAACACTTACATTGATATTGATGTTCTTAACTTCTGCAATAGGTATTGTTGTAGCTCTTACTTCTTCAACTACGTCACCTACACAGAAAGGACAGCAGCAAATCTCCATTTTGCCGGCTTCTATCTTTGAGAAATCAAGAATTGAATTGATAAGTCCCAGCAGGTGTTTGCCACTATTTGCAATATGGTCAATGTACTCAGATTGTTTATCATTTAACTCACCTACTATTTGATGCGACATGATATCAGAGAACCCGATGATTGAATTAAGAGGTGTTCTTAGTTCATGGCTCATGGTTGCCAGAAACTCACTTTTGCTGTCGCTGGCCTCTTCTGCCATTTGTTTTGCATGGATAAGAGCTTCTTCCGTATTCTTCCTGTCTGTGATGTCTCTGCACACACAGAAAATTAATTTCTCATTTCCGAAAATTGCTCCGTTTCCACTAATTTCCACATCAAGAAGAGTTCCATCCTTACACCTTTGCTTTGTTTCATGTGTCACGCCTACCTCATCAGCAAGACGTACCATTTCTAATAACTGCTCACGGGTATATTGGGTATCCCAGTCCCACATGTGTAGTGAGCTCATTTCTTTTTCTGTGTATCCCAGCATATCTGCAAACTTTTTGTTCGCTTCAAACACTTTTCCGTTCTGATCAATAATTACTATTCCGTCTGCAGACTGCTCAATAAGAATCCGTCTTTTCATAGATTCCATTTCAAGAGCTTTTTCAGCATTTTTGCGGTCAGTGATGTCCTGAAGAGAGCCGGTTACTTTCACAACTTTACCTTCACTCATTTTAGGATGACCAGTAGTTCGAACCCATTTCTGAGTGCCTTTTGCAGTTATGAATTCAAGCTCAAGGTCATAGGGTCGTCCTTTTTCGATTACATTCTGAATTGCTTCTTCAATGATTTCCCTTGAGCCCGGTGCGTAAAATGTCATTCCAAAATCAGGGTTTGTTGAAATATCCAGATCAAGTTCATGTATTCTGGCAACTTGAGGTGTCCAATTGCCTTTGCCGGACTCTACTTCGAATTCCCATCCACCTATCCTGGCAATTTGACATATATCAGTCAGGAGTTCTTCACTATCTTGTATCTTGTTCTTTGTTTCTGTAATGTCAATATGTTGCAAAAGGACACCTGTGGGTACTTCACTGGAAAGTGGATGGACTTTCAGCAGGAACCATCCGTGATTGCCATTGTATTTGTAGGAATATTCTGTATTGAACGAACTGCTCTTACCAGAGATAACCTCTTTAATCCCATTTTCTATGAGTTTAATTTTTTCCCTGCTGTTAATATTAGCATGTTCATCACAAAATGCAAAAAAATCGGAACCTTCTGTACATTGACTGCCAGGTTCATATTTCTCGGAAAAATGTTTCCAGGCTTTGTTGGTAAATAATACATTGCCATCTGGTGACAGTATGATAACCCCATCTTCCCAGATGTCTATTGATTTTATATCAAAGGTAAAATTTTGAATAATATTATTTTTTGCAGGCATTATACAGGCACCATTTATTCAACTCTTTTTTATAGAACTATCTATTTATATTTTTTGTTGAAAAGTTCATCAAAATAGCATCTGTAAGATTATTCTGTGATATATTTTAGTTTGCATTTCATATATCAGCATTTATGTTGTCATATTCCGGTTCAGTTGGAATCGTAAAAACAAAATTGCTTCCTTCACCAGGCTTGCTTTGAACACTGATCCTGCCTCCATGCATTTCTATGAATTTTTTCGTAATGGCCAGTCCGAGACCGGTTCCCTCAAGTTCATGATTCATATAAGGTTTTATTTGTCTGAATGGCTGGAAAAGCTTGTCCATGTCATTCATAGAGATACCAATTCCAGTATCCTGTATACTTATGAAGATTGAATTGTCCGATGTACTGGCTTCAATTGTAACTTTTCCATTTTCCGGAGTAAACTTTATTGCATTATTTGTGAGATTATAGATTATTTCCTGGAATTTAGTCCTGTCAGCAACTATCATTTCTGGTAAAGAATCAAATTTAAGTTCAAGTCCCACTCCCTTTTTCATGGCCAGCGGTGTCACTGCCATCTTTACTTCATTGATACTTTCAAGAAGGTAGAATTGTTCGTAGTTAAGTTCCATTTTTCCAGCTTCTGTCTTTGAAAGGTCCAGAATATCATTTATCACATTCAAGAGGTGCTTTCCGCTCTTTGAGATGTAATCAATATACTCGGCTTGTGCCATGTTTACTTCTCCGAAGTCCTCTCCCATCAGAATTTCAGAAAAGCCAATAATCGAATTGAGAGGTGTTCTTAGCTCATGGCTCATCGTTGCCAGGAATTCATTCTTGGTCTGACTTGCTTCCTCAGCAGTGATCTTTGCCTTTAGTAGTTCATCTGCATATCTTTTCTTCTCCGTTATATCCCTGCAGACACAAAAAACGAGTTTTTTTCCGCTATATGCCATGAGATTCGAATTTATTTCAACGTTGAGGATAGTTCCATCTTTACATTTCTGTTTTGTTTCAAACAGCCTTCCTCTGAAATCCGCACAGTTTATCAGATCGATCAGTTGATCCCTATTGAAATTGGTATCCCAGTCCCATACATGCATCTTCTGAATTTCCTCTACGGAATATCCAAGCATTTCAGCAAAAGCAGGATTTGTTTCAAAGACACTTCCATCTATCTCCAGTATAACCATTCCGTCCCTTGACTGCTCCATGAGAAGACGACGCCAGTGTACCTCTTCAGCAAGCGCATTTTCAGATTTGAGACGTTCAGAAACATCTTTGACAATAGCACAATTATATTCTTTTCCTCCGTAGAGCGTGTAGTTGACAGTTATCTCAACATGTCGTAGTCTTTTTTCTTTTGTCAGATACATGGAATGAAATGTAAAACTCTTTTTATCTTTAACCTGTTTCCAGTGCTCATTCCATGTTTCAATTGTCATGGAGGGGTCAATATCCGGTACTGACATCGTCAGGAGTTCCTCTTTAGAATATCCAAGCAGATTACAGGCAGATTTGTTGACAAAAAAGAATTCTCCGTTTGTTCTTGTCCATAAAACGGTATCGCTGAAATTTTCCAGTGAGAAACAGGCTATTTTTAATCCTTTTTCAGCTTTTTTCTGTTCAGTTACATCCCGGACCACTATATAGTGCAGATATTTTTCTTCAGCAAGCGGAGCACTTCTATAGATCTTCACATCACGAATTTCGCCGTTTGCAAGCATGTGTTTTGAAAAAAAGTAATTCTTATCTCCGGCGATTTTGCAGTCAATGGAAAGATCATTTGCTTTTCCTTTCCTTGATTCCATAATGCATACATCTATATTACTAATATCAATGGTTTTTAGTTCTTCCAGTGACCATCCATAAAAATCAGAAGCAGCATAGTTAGCATCAAGTATCTTACAGTTACTCTGATCAATTAAAAGTACGACAGCTTTTTCATTTTGAAAAAGGTCGCGGTAAATTTCTCCATTTTTTAGAAAATAGTCGATCAATGTCTCCTCATTGCATAGGAGGGACAGATCATCTCCTGCCTGTTTCCAATGATGCACTTTTTCTTCCATTGAATCATCTACCCCATCCAAAAGTTAGGATCATCTGCAAAGATATCCGGCATATTAGATCAGGCAAAATGCCAGAGGACAGAATAAATTTGAAAACTTCTACATTTTCAAAAATAATTTTTATCTTTTATTGGCAAACCAACCCAAATATTCCTATTTAATCACTATTATTTATAGATGAATGGTTTGATTTGCAAGTTTTGCATCACTCATGGTGAAATCGCAGAAAAGATGTTGAGTTAAAATATTAAAAAGCTTTTTTCAATGTAATCCAGAATACACTTCCCTTTCCTTGGGGATTATTTTCTACACCATATGCTCCGCCATGCAGTTCTATTATACGTTTAACTATGGCAAGACCAAGTCCTGTACCTTTAATTCCTCTTTTATCTGCACGCTGGAATCTATTGAACAACAATGTTTTATCAGAATCCGGAATTCCTTCACCACGGTCGATAACAGATACTTTCCATGTATTACCTTCATCACTGAAATCTATATCAATGGAACTGTTTTCAGGGCTGTATTTGATGGCATTTGACAAAAGATTAGCAAAAACATCTTCTATAATAGGGTTTGCAATTGCAGGACAGCAGGTCTCTCCGGATATATTCACAATTTGCTGACTTGTTTCAATCTGTTCCATGAAACTTTCGATGACCATTTTAAACACAGGTACAGCGTCAATGACCTCAAAGTCAATATCATCCTGCTTCTGGAGTTTTGCAAGAGTGGTGGCAGTTTCAAGCATTTCGATTAGTCTGTCATTATTGTTTTTTACCTTCTGCGCAAGTATCCTTGCCTGTTCATCATTTATTGTATCAAGAAGTTCCTCTGTATAACCTTTGATAACGCTTGCAGGTGTAAGAAGGTCATGGCGTATGATGTCTGTGAACAAGTCTTTAAGCTCATTTGACTTTTTTAGTTCACCTGCGTATCTTTTAAGCCTCTCCTCTGCCTTTTTCCTCTCAGTTATATTTCTGGCAACAGAAAGGATCGCTTGTTCACCTTTATACTCTATCAGCCTGGAATTGAGTTCAACTGGGAGCAGGGCTCCATCTTTAAGCACAAAAGCAATTTCAAAAATAACACTTTTTTCCTCTATAATGCGCTCAGTATAGCTGTTCATCAATTGTTTCATTTCAGGTTTTACAATATCTGCCGGAGATATTCCAAGCATCTGCTCTCTAGTATAACCGGTTGAAGATATCATGGCCATGTTAACATCAATGAAATTCCCATATGGCCTGTAAATATAAATGAGATCATCAACGTGGTTGAATATAGTCTTAAGATTCTTTTCGGACTCAACCAGCATAGCTTCCATTCTTCTATTCTCGGTTATGTCCTCACCCGAACTAATAACTCCTATCCGCCTGCCATTTTCGTCTTCTACCGGCACATCATGCCAGAATATCAGCCTTTCTTCGCCTTCCTTTGTTATAATGTAATTTTCAAAATACTCAGGAGGGTCAAGTTCGTGGTTAATTACTTTGATGAAATTATTTCTGGTTAGCTCCCTGACACTTTCAGGCAGGAAACAATCAAACCAGTTCTTTCCGATTATATCCTTTTTATCATATCCAAGAACTTCAGCTCCTTTGTTATTAACAAAGATTACATTAAGATCTGTGTTCACAATTCCTATGATCGAACCTGCAACATCAAGATAGTTGTACAGTTTGTCCCTTTCTATTTTAAGAAGATCTTCTGTTCTTTTTCTTTCACTGATATCCCTTATGATTAGAAGTTCTGCCGTCTCACCTTCATAATCAATAAGCGAACCATTTATCTCCACAGGGATATTACTATCGTTCCTGGTTGCAATATTAATGTCGAATATCTCTCTGTCAGCAACCTTACTGCTGCACAATTCGAGCCATTCTGATGCTCCACGCTCATCATTTGCAGGACTGAACTTCATGTAGTTTTCATTGATTATCTCATCATGTTCATAACCTGTGAGTTCGGAAATCCTTGAATTTGCAAATTTGATGATCCCATTCTGTATGATAAGAATTCCATCATTCCCTTTTTCCACAATAGTAGAGTACTTCTTCTCGGATTCATGGAGTTCCTGCTCAGCGTTTTTTGTTTCAGATATGTCTTTGCCCACACAAATGAATAGATCTTCTTTATCGTTATCCATGGGCTTGCAGGTTATACTCATGGGTATTTGTTCCCCGTTCTTGCACGGGTGAACACATTCAAAGGTAAAACGTCCATACTCGATTGCCTTTTTTATTATAAGCGGAACCTCTTTACTTATAGTACATTGGGGCATAAGCCCGGCCATATTCATCTGACGAAGTTCTTCTGCCGGATAACCTGTAAATTCTTGGAAATTCGTGTTAAAATCGATTATATTAGTTTTTGAATCAATAATGAATATGTAATCATCAAGTTTGTTGTAACATTCCCTCATTTTTTTTTCAAAGGTCTTCAGTTTCGTAATCTCGTTTCTTTTTTCAAAAGCAAGTGTCACGATCCTTGTGAACATATCAAGTTGTTTTTCATATTCTTCGATCCTGCTCTTGTTCTCTTTGACATCAGGACGAAGTCCCTTAAGGTTAAGCTCTATAAAACCTTCCTTCTTTCCATTAATGACTATTTCGTTAATAAGGGTCATGTCATAATTGGTGCAGTCTGAATATTGGCTTTCCTTTCCGAGTAAGCAGATCCTTATAGAAGCAAGTTCAGATCTTTCGAAAAAATGTTTTGCTCTATCTGCAAGTAAGTTCAGGGATTTTTCTATTGATGACTCGTTTAGCAATATGCCAAAGACATCCGTAACGTTATTTATAACATTTTCATTCTTTTTTGAGTATCCATTCATTTCCCATTTCCCCATGAGCAAATAAATGGCTGGTGCATTCGCTAATGCATAATAAAGCAGCCAATCTCCACACTATCCTATTCATTCTATGCTTCTTTTATTTATAAATATATCTACTATATGTATTTTTATAAACACATCCTACTTTATTTAAACTTTATTATAATTTATAATAAAAATAGGATAAACACAAAAAATTAGTAATTATGGATCTACAATAAAACTTGTAGTTTAATGATCTCAATTTTTAGTTATACAGATAGTCTTCTATAAATTCTGTATCTGAGGATGAAACAGAATCCATGATCTCAAGGAAATCAGTATTGTCAATTCCGCCAGAGCTTTCCACAAATTCTCTATTTGCCTGCTGAAGTGCCTCTACACCAATTTTCTCATATAATGTATATGTAAGGGAGAATGCTTTCTTGTATCCATAGTCCACACGCTCTTCTGTGTCACTGTTGAGGGTTTCCGGTGTGTCCCAGTCAGAAAGTGGAAAGTCATATTCATCATTGAGGTCTTCGTACTTCTTAAGGAAGCGGTCACGTCTTGACTCAGCATCTTTTGGTTCCGTTTCACTGAGAACAATATATGTGTAAAGGTCCGCATAACCTTCGTCCATCCATAACTGGTCAAAGTTACAGGCACGTGTCCAGTAATGTGAAAGCTCATGTACAAGGATTCCATGATTGGATGTGTAAAGCAACCAGATTCCGCTCCTGCCCTGATTGTAACCACCATAACCACCGGTTTCTGTCAGGTTAGCCTCGGTTATCGTAATATTATACTCAGGAGGATATGCAACTCCCCAGTTTTCTTCAAGCAATTCAAGGCTTTCAATGGTAGTCTTTATGATATCCTGTGCCCACTGCTCTTCGCCTTCCCAGTACCTGACTTCGATGTCCACATCACGTTCTTCAAGATGAGCCGTACCTTTTAATGTAAGACGTGGTGAAGTTCTTACAGAGTTTACCGTACATGCCTCATCCCAGCTTTGTCCCTTTTCGAAAATGTAGATGCTGGAATACAATTTCTCTTCGACTTTGTAATCATCTCTACTCAGGTGTGTTTCAAAATCATCCGGTACTTCCAGAGTTACTTCAACATTGTCACCGTATTCGCTTAACGCGAATACAGCTGTGTTCTGATTGACTTCAATTTCATAGTCAACATGGAATGTATAACTTTCTTCGTACCATACTTTGTTGTTGAAGTAAAATATATAATATCCGTCCTCTGATTCTCTGAATGCCATGTTGTTCTCTTCATCAAAAACCTTGATGTTGAGGGCTCCGTCAGGAAGGTATGAGTTATAGCTGGAGTAGTATCCTCTCCAGTATTTTGTGTCAGAATTGTTGTTGTAGAATGTAATCTCCTTTGATACTTTTACTATTCCCTCATCAGGTACAAGTTCATAACTTGAATGTATGCCGGTGAAAATATCACTACTTGTTGCTGAACTTATGTTAATAGTACACAGAAGCACCAGTATAAGTATAGTTCCTGTAAATATCTGACACTTTTTAGAAGATCTCATCACCATCTAATTGCAAGACTGGATGGACACGGTTTAAACCCTTATGACATCATAATTCAAATCATGTTCATAAAAAAAGAAGATTTGTACATTGTATGATAATAATTCAGTCAAAATTATAAATTTATGTGCAGATTTTGATGTAACATGTATGTAGATGTGCACGCATCTGGAGGTAATTATTGGCTAGGTTCCTGTTAGCGTGTGCCATAATAGCAAACCATTTAAAGATGTACTCCTATGAGAGGATATTTTGCGGAGATGTTTCCATGAGATATTGGCAGCCAAAATACGAGACAATGAAAAAAGAAGAACGTTCTGAACTGCAACTAAAACGCTTGAAAAAGACGGCTGCGGCAGTCTATAATAACGTTCCTTTCTACAGGGAGAAGTTCAAGCAACTTGGCATAACTCCTGATAATATTAAATCACTTGATGATATCAGCAAATTACCAACCACAAGGAAGACTGATCTCAGGGATAACTATCCATTCGGTCTTTTTGCAGTACCAAGAGAGGAAATAGTAAGGATCCATGCATCTTCTGGTACAAGTGGAAAGCCAACAGTAGTTGGCTATACAAGGAATGATATCGAGAACTGGTCAGATCTCATGGCAAGAAACCTCACAATGGCTGGTCTTGACAGCAGTGATGTATTCCAGAATGCAGTTAACTACGGACTTTTTACAGGTGGTCTTGGTTTCCATTATGGTGCTGAAAGAATGGGTGCCATGACTGTGCCAAGTGGTACGGGAAATACAGCCAGGCAGCTTGAAATGATGATCGATTTCGGTGTAACTGCAGTTCACTGTACTCCTTCTTATGCACTTTATCTTGCAGAAACCGCAAAGGAATTGGATATTGTAGACAAGCTTTCTCTTAGAGTAGGATGTTTTGGTGCTGAACCATGGTCTGCAAATACAAGAAAACAGCTTGAGAACTCTTTGAACATTAAAGCATACGATTCCTACGGTCTTTCAGAACTCATGGGACCGGGTGTTGCTTTTGAGTGTGAGGAACAGGACGGCCTTCACATATGGAGTGATCACTTCTATGTTGAGGTTCTTGATGAGAATGGTGAGCAGGTTGCAGAAGGCGAGAAAGGAGAACTTGTACTCACATCCCTGACAAAGGAAGCACTTCCTATTATAAGATACAGAACCGGTGATATTACACGTCTTCTTGAGAGCGAATGTTCATGTGGTCGTACTACACCACGTATTTCAAGGCTTCTTGGAAGAGCAGACGATATGCTCATTGTGAGGGGTATCAATGTGTTCCCATCACAGATAGAGGATGTCATTGTGGACATTCCGGAAGTCACAGAGCATTTCCAGGTGCTTCTTGACAGAAATGCAAAGATGCTGGATGAAATCACTGTCAGGGTAGAGCTCGAAGAGAATGCTTTCACAGGCGAGCTCAAAGACCTTGCAGCTGTTCGCAGGCATGTCGAGAATGAACTCAAGAGTGTGCTCAACATCAGGACAAATGTTGATCTTGTAGAAAAAGGTTCTATCCCAAGAACAGCAGGAAAGTCACAGAAGGTTGTTGACAGAAGAAATGCAATCTAAGTACTTTTTATTATTCATATCATAAATCAAGGTGAAAATATGCCACATATCATGGAAATTCTTGGAAAGGCCAGAGTTGTTGTAGAAAATGGAGAGATCACTGAAGTTGGAGAACCTTTGATCGGCTGGTGTCCCATATTTGAAAAGGCTCGTGGCATAACTGAGATCACAAAGGAAGAGATCAGAAAGAATATGGAGTTCCGAATAAAGGATTTCGGTCTCTTCACAAACAAACGTCAGCTAGATATGGATATTTTCGTAGGTTTTGGTGCATCCGAGACAATGATGACAGGACTTACCAGTGGTCTGCTGGATACAACTGTCACTGCATGTGATGGTGCAGGGACTGTAATTTCCAATAATCCAAATCTTGTTCAGGGAATGGGTGCACGTATATCGGGTCTTGTTGAAACAGAACCTATAGATGAGACCATAAACGGAATTAGTGAACGTGGTGGAATTGTCCTTGACCCTTCAACTGCCAGGGTCGACCCGGTGGCAGGAGTCAGGAAAGCTGCACAGCTTGGTTACAGAAAAATAGCTGTTACCGTTGTTTTCCCGGAAACTGCAAAAGAGCTGCGTGAGGTTGAAAAGGAACTTGACCTTGAGCTTGTGATCATAGGTGCACACGTTACAGGTATTAACAGACAGGCAGCACAGGATCTGATTGACAATACTGATATTGTGACAAGTTGTGCTTCAAAAAATATACGTGAACTTGTAAAACCACTGGTTCAGGTTGGCAGTGCAGTTCCTCTTTTTGGACTTACACAGCGTGGAAAGGAATTGCTTCTGGAAAGGGCAAAGGAAGTGGATTCACCTCTGTTTGTCAGTTCTGCAAAGCTTCCCTCATTGCCTGAAGCAAAACAGCCAAAAGAACTGGTCTGATTAACCAGCTTTCTTTTTTAATACTATTACTTTTTAGTTACCTGACATTTCATTTTTCCGGAATGTCAAGTTTATTTTTCTTCCTGTATGTCATTCCGTTAAATATTGCAACGATGTCTCCCTTATCATCAGTTATGTTAACGACGTAGGTTGATATCTTAGGGTTGATAGATGTTTCTTTTGCTTCTGCATAAAGAGTACCTTCTACAGCAGCTTTAACAAAGGATATATCGGCGTTGATGGCAACGGCAACTGTTCCATATGAATTTGATGCTGCAGCAAACGCCATATCTGCAAGTGTGAAAATTGCTCCACCGTGCACAGTACCCAGGATATTGTGATGTCTTTTTTCTATTTTCATCTCTGCTTTAGCATAGCCTTTTGAGACTTCAGTTAATTTCATTCCGGAATTTGATGCGAAACATTCCTGAGAAAAATAACTTTGGATATCATCCATGTTTTCCATATAAACCCTCGTTTGAGTGATGTGTTCACCCAGTTTGTTTTCCTGATACTTATACTAGTTGTTAATTACTCATGGAATTGTTCGTATTATGCAAGTAGAACGATTAATCATGACAAATATGAGTAAGTTATATATACGAATACATACTAGTTTATCATGATAAAACATGACAGAATATTACGTTAATCGCAATACATACAGTTTTGGAACATTGTTCCTTTCAATGATGATCGCTCTTATAACCTACTACTCATTCCTCAGCTACCACGGTGTAGTCTGATTTGTACCACAAAGGATTGGGTCTATGTGGGGTTAGTGTAGAAAAGAGTGTAAATGGATGCTGCGGTCCATTTACTCTTTTCCCTTCGTATGCGTGTGATTTCTTCCTGTCATCTTTAACTTATTCTTGTTTTTTCTTTCAATCAAAGGTTGGAATATATCTTCTATATAAGTTTTGAGGTATTTTTGATTATTTTGCACACTCGTCATCGTATTTTTTAAACAATGGTGTCTAATTTCATATATATAATATTGTAAAAATAGAACTTTCTCAAATTTTAATCTATTTTGCAAAATATTTATATTACACGGGGTAATTGCTGCTATTTAACAGAACAAAAAAGATTGTAACTTTTAGACATATCAAAAGGTGGAGCATTGAGTTGTCTGTATCCGTTTGTTTAAAGTGGCAATTAGAGTAGGGGTAATAGGTGTGCTAGGTAATGATAACTTAGATGATGCTACGAATTATGACTCAATGGACATACCTGACTCGGTAAAAAGGGAATTATTTCAAAAAACAGCTCTTCTTTCCGGCTTGCTTCGATCAGTTCCTGACCTTGTTTTTTTTAAAGATGCTGATGGTGTTTTTCTTTCGTGTAATGAAATGTTTTCCAGATATGTGGGCAAATCTGCCGGTGAGATTATAGGGAAAACCAGCCATGATATATTTGACAGAAACAGAGCTGATTTTTTCCGTTCCAATGACAGGAGAGTATTGGAGTCCGGTCACTCATATAAAAGTGTGGAATGGATAGATCGTGCAGATGGAATGAGAATTCTTCTTGAAACATTTAAAGCTCCTCTATTCACAGAGGAACATGAACTCATTGGTGTGGTGGGCGTCGGTCGTGATATAACAGAACGCAAACGCACAGAGGTCGAGTTACAGGAAAAGAAGAATGAACTATTCCAGATAGTGAATGGTAGTCCTATACCGGCTTTTGTGATCAACAAAGAGCACGATATCATATACTGGAACAAAGCCTGTGAGAATACAACAGGTATTAAGGCCAAAGATATAATAGGAACCAGAAACTCGTGGATGGCTTTCTATCATAATAAGAGGCCGATACTTGCAGATCTGATAGTTGACAATTGCCTTAGTGATATAGAAAAAGCATATGGCAATAAAAAGTTGCAACCTTCTTTTGTAGAAGGTGGTTATCAGGCAGAAGACTATTTTGAAGCAATAGGCAAATGGCTACTTATAACTGCTGCTCCTTTAAGGGATCATAACAATAATATCATGGGAGCAATTGAGACGCTCCAGGATGTAAGTCTCTCCAAACAGGCAGAGCAGGCAATGCTGGAAGCCAAAATGCTGGCAGAGAATACATCACGCACAAAAAGCGAGTTCCTCTGTAATATGAATCACGAACTCCGAACACCCCTGAATCTGATACTTGGATACGCAGATCTTCTTCTGGCTGAAGAGACTGGAACGCTGAGTGAAGATCAAAGGCATTTTACTGAGATTATCAAGTTTGCAGGCTCCAGATTCCTTGACCTGGTTGACTCGTTGATATATATTGCGGAGATTGAAGAAGGGAAGATGGAGATCGATGTCGATCTGTTCTCATTGCCTAATCTCATGTCTGATATAAAGAGGATGCTGGTTTCTCAGGCACTCAAAAAAGGTGTAAATCTTGAGTTTGATGTTGATCCTTCTGTAACAGTTATATATGCTGATAAGTCCAAGATAAAAACAATTTTACATCATCTTATCAGTAATGGAATAAAATTCACTCCTTCCGGGGGAACTGTTCTTGTCATTGTCAGGCAGAATAGGAATAATGAACTTCACCTGATTGTAAAAGATGATGGCATAGGTATATCGGAAGAAGACCAAAAGATACTGTACAATGCTTTCGTACAGCTTGACTGGTCTCTTAATCGTAAATTTGAGGGTTCAGGACTTGGTTTGAGTATTGTGAAGAAATTTGTCGAAGTTCATGGCGGAACCATCTCTCTTGAGAGTAAACCTGGTGAAGGAAGCACATTTGAAGTTATATTACCACTGCCTTCTTCAGAAACCTTTGGTGTACTTGGAGATGTATACAGCAGCACGAGATATACAGAGTAAGTTGGGTCTGCTTTCAGAGAATCTCGTCATCTTCTATCTCTACATCAAGCACTTCCAGTCTGATCTCTTCCCCGCTGCCGTTAAAACATTTCCAGTTATCAGGCCCAAAAGGGTGGCCAACTATTATATGATGGTTCCCTGTTTTACTGAACAGCCTGAGATCAGCCTTTGAAGGTCTTATGATGGAACTTGGATGGCTGTGTACAGAACCAACTGCAGAGATATTTGGCATCATGAAGAGTTTAAGAACTGCATTGATTTCACTGGATTCGGTTCCGGGGAGTATAAGTACATCCGTAATAATTCCATCTTTTGTTTCCAAAAGGCCGGCAAATTCATTAGGGTAAGTCGACTTGCTGACCTCCATAATAAAATCCAGAGTATCTCTGGCAATTCCCTTTATTGCTTCACTCATCTTTAAATCTATACATGGAGAACATATAAATTTTTTGAGAACACTATTTTTGTGATGGGATTATGAGCATCGACCACTTTTTTAGCAATATGGAGTCCAAAA
Organism: Methanolobus sediminis; assembly: GCF_031312595.1. Lineage (NCBI taxonomy): Archaea > Methanobacteriati > Methanobacteriota > Methanomicrobia > Methanosarcinales > Methanosarcinaceae > Methanolobus > Methanolobus sediminis. The sequence continues at coordinate 2,592,645 of NZ_CP133592.1, forward strand.
CCATTTCTGCACTAAGTTAGAAAAAGATATTAGATTTTTACTTAGTTAAGCAGGAGATAGATTATTCCTGAAACAATAGCTCCTGCAAATGTCGCAACAAAATTGACACCACTGTTTGAAAGCATACCACGCTTCTGAAGTGTTGCACCTAGGAGGCTGTCAATATTTGTTCCAAGGAAACCACCAGCGGTTGTAATGGCTATTGCCATAGTTGCATTTTCAACCCGTCCAAAAAGAACGGGAAGCAGGCCAATTACCATGGAACCGAGAAGTGCGGCTACTTCACCAAGTATGGTGACCGCTCCGTCAACACCTGCACGCGTTGGTTTCAGTGTGGTTATCATTATTGGTTGTGAATGCGCGGTTGTTCCGATTTCACTTGCAAGAGTATCACCGGTTGCAGTAGCCACGGTACCGAGGTATGCAAATATTATCAGGTCTGCATATTGCGGATATATTCCATAGCATATCGCCAGAATCAGAGCTGCCATGCTGTTGCTGAACACATTCTCATAGCTTCTGACACCGCCTTTGGACTGTGCGAGTCCTATGGATTCTTTGTATCTGTACTTGTACTTAGTAAAGGCTCCTCCAAGTATGAAGAATGTCAACAGAAGAACGAACCAGAATAGTTCGCTGAATACAATTATCAAAACTCCCAGGAGAGCAGCACTGAAAAGGGCCGAAAGATCAGCTATTCTTGTTTTGTATGCAAGATAACCCAATACAAGTGAGAACATCAATGCGAAGAACATCTGTTGTGGAGGTACGGAGTATCCGAAAGAGCTGAAAAGCCACATTGACATGCCCGAACCAAGTGGAACGGAGAGATTATTATCTATGTTTGATGGGATAGATTCAAAGAGTGCTCCTGTTATGGAGCCTATTACCGCAAGGAAAAAGAGCATATTAAGATCAATGTCAATATTCTGCCAGTGTATGAGCCAGAGTCCGGCTAAATATGTTGTCAGTATTCCCACACCAAGCAGCACAATGCTGGAAGGGAGCAGACAGCACTCTTTTTCCTCAGCATTGGATTTGCAATGCAGGATCTGCAGTTGCTTGCGATGTCGTATGAAGTTTGCAGAACTTGTTCCAAAAGTTGATATTGCAATTGCACCAGCTATGACATATAATGGAAGTCTATACTGAGTAAATTCCAGTAATGCACTTATCAGCATCAGGATGAATACGGATATTGCAAGGTTCTTTGCGCTTTTAAGTCCCTCATTAATTTTATCCGTGAGCATTTCCCTTGAGCCCGGAAGTGGTTTTTTATACAGATAACGGTTAAGAGGCCAGTCTTCAGGCAGGAATGTCAGTGCGAATATCATTAGAAAACTGAGGATTAGCAGAATCTCAGAGCCGATAAATGGAAACAGAAGTATGAGGAAACCGAAAGCAGCATGAAGTAACTGCCTTCTGTATTCATGTTCCATGTTCTCAAATATCTTTGGTATGCCTGCCATATTAATCGCTGGTATTTTGCATAATGATTTATGATTTGTTTTGTATTTCAGATAATATTAAAGCTATATATTGATAATGATTATTCCATTATTATAATATTAATATATTTTCCTGTTCGTCTCGGTTTTTGTCGTCGTTATTTTCCGAAAAACAACTACAGCAGAATCATGTCATGTTATTACATGGCACATTATAAACAAATATATTAAAATAATAGTAACTCTTAAACTCACAGACCTATCTGGAGAATACCGGGGAGCAGACTCCCTTTTTGAGATTAAATGCCGCTTTTTGCACTGGCAATCTGCGAAGTTTTTCTTTTGTATTCATATGGCCATTTAGGAAGGTGTTTCTATGCAGGAAAAGATCAAAGAAATTGCAGCCCGTGTAAGGGAATTACGTGATATTTCCGATATTTCCATTGAGGAAATGGCCGGAAAGCTGGCATTGTCCGTTGACACTTATTCTAAGTATGAGGGTGGAGAGGAGGATATACCTGCAAGCGTTCTTCTTGAGATCGCCCAGAATCTGAATGTAGATATGTCAGTACTTCTCACCGGAGAAGCCCCAAGGATGCGTGTTTTCTCAGTCACCCGTAAGGATAAGGGTGTAAGTGCAGAACGTCGCAAGGATTACAAGTACCAGAACATTGCTGCAAACTTTGCTCACAAGAAGGCTGAGCCTTTTGTTGTAAGGGTTGACCCTAAACCGGAAGGCACATCAATTTCAACCAACAGTCATCCTGGTCAGGAATTCGATTATGTCCTTGAGGGAACACTTAAAGTGGTCATCCACAACAACGAAATTGTCCTTGAAGAAGGCGATTCCATATTCTTTGATTCTGGCTATGAACATGGAATGCAGGCACTTGGTGGCAAACCAGCAAAGTTCCTGGCTGTGATATTGTAAACTTATAATTGTAATTTTGACTTAAATTTCTGCTTAAACTTATGTTCAAACTTATACTTATTCGGAGGTATTATGACTTCATTACTTGAAAAATATGTTTCGCGTGTGGAATTTACGTCCTATGAGGACTTCAAAGCAAACTTCAAGATCAATATTCCTGATAACTTCAACTTCGCATACGATGTTGTAGATGTCTATGCGGCAGAACAGCCTGATAAGAAGGCTCTTGTCTGGTGTGATGATAACGGTGAAGAAAAAATATTCACTTTCAAGGATCTCCAGTATTATAGTAATAAAACTGCAAATATGCTCAAGAGCCTTGGTGTAAGAAAAGGCGACAACGTAATGCTCATGCTCAAGAGCCGCTATGAATTCTGGTTCTGTATCCTTGCACTTCATAGAATTGGTGCCATTGCAGTTCCTGCAACCCACATGCTCACAAAGAAGGATGTTGTCTACAGGGTAGAGCGCGCAATTATCAATACTGTAATATGTGCACCTGACGAAGGTATTCTTGATTATGTTGACGAGGCTTATGATGAGGTAAGCAGTATTCTTAAGAACCGCCTTGTAATTGGTCTTGAAAGAGAAGGATGGCTTGGTTTTACCGGGGAAATGGAAAAAGCATCCGAGGATTTTGAACGTCCGACAGGTGAAGAAGCAACATGCAACGATGATATCCTGTTGAACTACTTCTCATCAGGAACCACCGGTTTCCCAAAGATGGTGCAGCACAGCTTTACCTATCCTCTTGCACACATTATAACAGCAAAGTACTGGCAGAATGTAACAGATGAAGGTCTCCATTATACTGTTGCTGATTCCGGCTGGGCAAAATGTGTATGGGGTAAGATATACGGTCAGTGGATAGCAGGCAGTGCTGTTTTTGTATATGACTACGAGAGATTCAGTGCTGACAGGATGCTTGAGAACGCTATCAAGTACGGTGTAACAACATACTGTGCTCCACCAACAATATACAGATTCCTTATCAGGGAAGACCTGAGTAATTATGACTTCAGCTGCCTTAAGTACTGTGTAACAGCAGGAGAACCTCTGAACCCTGAAGTTTACGATCAGTTCTACAAGATAACAGGTATGAAACTCATGGAGGGTTTCGGACAGACAGAAACAGTTGTCTCTGTTGCAACTTATCCCTGGCTTGAACCAAAACCAGGTTCAATGGGAAAACCCTCTCCTGAGTATGATATCATGCTCATTAACGGTGAGGGCAAACCATGTGAAGCAGGTGAAGAAGGAGAGATCTGCATTGACACAAGTTTTGGAAACCCGCCGGGAATCTTTACCGGATACCGTTCAGATGAGGCACTTACTGCAAGGGTCTGGCATGACGGTTACTACCACACAGGTGACATGGCATGGAAAGATGAGGACGGTTACTACTGGTTCGTTGGCAGGGCTGACGATATCATAAAGACATCCGGTTACCGTGTTGGTCCTTTCGAAGTAGAGAGTGCACTTATTGAGCACCCTGCAGTTCTTGAATGTGCAATCACAGGTGTTCCTGATCCAGTAAGAGGACAGGTTATCAAGGCAACCATAGTTCTTACAAAGGACTACACAGCCAGCGATGAGCTTAAGAAAGAACTCCAGGACCATGTAAAGAGAGTCACAGCACCTTACAAGTATCCACGTGTTGTGGAATTTGTTCCTGAACTTCCAAAGACTATCAGTGGGAAGATAAGGCGTGTTGAGATTCGTGACCACGATCAGGAAGGTTCACAGTAACCTTTCTTTTGTTTGCTTTTAATTTACTTCCCGGACCATAAAGTAGATAGATATTCAGTTTCTTTATGGAGTATTCCATCCGGGATATTATTTTTAAACGTTTAAACTTAAAATGAGGCTTTGAATTATGTCAGGCAAAAAAGAACCATCCCCGGTTATTAATATCATAGAGTGTAAAGCCTGCGGACGTTGTATTGTAGCATGTCCCAAAGGTGTCCTGAAAATGAGTGACGATATCAACGAAAGAGGATACCATTACATAGAATATGCAGGTGAGGGCTGCACAGGTTGTGCCAACTGTTATTATACCTGTCCTGAGCCACTTGCCATAGAGATACACATTCCGCTTAAGGACGATTGAACTTAAGGTGAGAAAATGGCAACACAATTAGTAAAAGGTAACACAGCAGCTGTCATAGGTGCACTATACGCTGGATGTGACTGTTATTTCGGTTATCCTATCACTCCTGCAAGTGAGATTTTGCAGGAAGCTTCTAAGTATTTCCCAAAACTTGGAAGGAAATTCGTACAGGCAGAATCTGAAGAAGCTGCAATTAATATGGTCTACGGTGCAGCATCCACAGGTCACCGGGTCATGACCGCATCATCCGGTCCGGGAATCAGCCTGAAACAGGAAGGAGTTTCTTATATTGCAGGAGCTGAACTTCCATGTGTCATAGTAGATATCATGAGAGCAGGTCCGGGTCTTGGAAATATCGGTCCTGAGCAGGGAGATTACAGTCAGGTAGTAAAGGGTGGAGGACACGGTAACTACAAGAATATAGTACTGGCTCCAAACTCCGTGCAGGAAATGTGTGATTTCGTCATCAAGGGATTTGAACTTGCTTTCAAATACCGCAATCCGGTAGTTGTACTGGCTGACGGTGTACTTGGGCAGATGGTTGAGTCCCTTCAGTTCCCGGAAGTTTCAGTAAAACCCGAAATTGACACTGAATGGGCTGTAAGCGGTACAGCAGAAACCAGGGAGAACCTTGTGACATCTATTTTCCTTGACTTCAACCAGCTTGAAGAATTCAACTATGAAATTCAGGAAAAATACGCAACCATCGAGGAGCAGGAAGTCGAGTACGAGGACTATATGACAAAGGATGCATCCATTATTCTTGTAGCATACGGAATCAGCAGTCGTATATGCAAATCTGCTGTTGACCAGGCAAGAAAGGAAGGTATTAAGGTAGGTCTTTTCAGGCCAAAGACACTTTTCCCGTTCCCAAAAGAAGAACTGAAAGCAATTGCAGATTCAAGAGAATGCACATTTGTCTCAGTAGAGATGAGCAACGGACAGATGCTCGAGGACATTAAGCTGGCAATTGAATGCAGCAGGCCTACCGCACTTGTATATCGTATGGGTGGTAACCTTATTACAATGGACCAGGTTCTTGAAAGCATAAGAAATATCGCAGCTGTGGAGGAGTAAATATGGCAGAAAAAGTGATTAAGAGCGCTGGCCTGTACTCTGAATATACCAGAAAGGGCGGTGCAGCTCCAACTGCAACCCACTACTGTCCGGGATGCGGACATGGTGTGATCCATAAGCTTATCGGCGAGGCAATGCATGACCTTGAAATACAGGACCGCAGTGTTATGATAAGTCCTGTAGGTTGTGCTGTGTTTGCTTATTACTACTTTGACTGCGGAAACATCCAGGTAGCACACGGACGTGCTCCTGCTGTTGGAACAGGTGTTTCAAGGGCACAGGATGATTCGGTGGTTATTTCTTATCAGGGAGACGGTGACCTTGCATCAATCGGTCTGAACGAAACCATTCAGGCAGCCAACCGTGGTGAGAAGATGGCAGTATTCTTTGTCAACAACACCGTTTATGGTATGACCGGCGGCCAGATGGCTCCAACAACTCTCATCGGGGAGAAGACCGTAACCTGTCCTGACGGAAGAGACCCCGGATTTGCAGGCTATCCAATGCATATGTGCGAGCTTCTAAACAACCTGAAAGCTCCTGTTTTTATTGAAAGAGTTTCAGTTTCCGATATTTCACACATCAGAAAGGCACGCAAAGCTATCCGCAAAGCACTTGAAATCCAGCGTGATGGAAAAGGATATTCATTTGTGGAGATCCTTTCCACATGTCCTACAAACCTCAGGCAGAATTCCGAGCAGAGTACTGCGTTTGTAAATGAGGAAATGGAGAAGGAATTCCCGCTTGGCAATTTCAGGGATCTTTCTGAAGAAACTGAGCCACTTTGCAGAGGAGACAGTGTATTTGACAAGAATTCAATTGATGACCTCTTCAATCTTGAGACCGAATCATCACCTGATGCTAAACTTGATCCTTCATTCCCTGAAGTCCAGATAAAAGCAGCAGGCTTTGGTGGACAGGGTGTACTGAGCATGGGTCTGACACTGGCACACGCAGGGTGTGATGCACAGCGCTTTGTTTCATGGTATCCATCATACGGTCCTGAACAGCGTGGTGGAACCTCCAACTGTTCTGTTGTTGTTTCAGGCGAATCGATCGGTTCTCCGGTAGTCTACACACCTGATGTGCTTGTGGCAATGAATCGTCCTTCACTGGAAAAGTTTGCTTTTGAGGTAAAGGAAGGTGGATACATTCTTTATGATTCAGCTATCGGAGAATGTGACATTCCTGAAGGTATTAAAGGCGTAGCTGTTCCGGCTGTAAAGATTGCAGGTGATGCAGGTTCTGAGAAGGCCGCAAATACCGTAATGCTGGGAGTTATCATGGCTCTTGGAATCACAGGACTTGATGAAAAACATTTCAAGGCAGCTCTTGCTGAGACCTTTGCCAAGAAACCAAAACTTATTCCACTAAACCACGCAGTTCTGGAAGCAGCAGCTGTGTGGGCAAAAGAGAATATCTGAATTGGTATTATAAATTAATCAATATTTCAGGCATGCATCCATGCCTGCTACATTTATTTTTTAAAAAAGGAGAGATGAGATGGGTTGAAACAAAACTAAACCCGGTCAGTTAAGAGCTATATTCTATACAGCAAATCTTAACTCATATTGACAGGTCCAGATTCAGGAAAGACGTTCACAAGCACTGTGAAAGTCGTAAATCTTATAGAAAATGGTCTGCAACCCGACAAGACACTTAAACTGCCATTCTCGGAAAATGCAGCAGAAATAAAAGAGGATTTAATGATCAATCCCCACGCCTGCGAAGAAGAGTTATTGAGACGATGACAATGAGACCTGCCAATATTCCAAATCCAGGACTCTTCTTACCGTATCCAAAATAATGGCTTAAGTCACTGTCTTGAACCTCAACATCTCCATGCATGGCAGTGACATTCCCATAATTACTATACTGTCCGAGTTCCGCTATTCCTATAGCTGTACAGGTCATTGATTCACCTGGTTCCAGCGTTGTCTTGGGACAATTTACTTCAATCCCTTTGCTGTCGGTAACATTGATATCTATCAGATTCACGTTACCGGTATTTGTTACATTGTAAGTCCATGTAACTGTATCCCCTACAATTATTTGAGGGCCAGTTGAATTATCAGCATTCATTCCATTTGTAGATTTTTCAATGTTGATGGATGGATTATACGCATAAGAAGATATTTCTCGTTCGGCTGTTATTTTTACATTATATGGTTGATTCGGAATATTACTGGCAGGTACATTTTTATCCAAAATTAAAGTAGTACCTCCTAATGAAACTTCGAGTGTATAGGTTTCAGAGGGTTCAGCATCTTGTTCTGGAATTATTTCTATTTGGTAATTTCCTTGTTTTAGATTTGGAATTGATACAATGTCATTTAGATCTCCATCCCCATTTATATCTATTTCTCTATACGTTGCCCCCAGAATCTGATTTGTTTGTTTTGTGATTAAAAATCCTTCTGGATCCACAACCTCTATATCTATTGGGCAACTGCCGGTAATTGTTAGTGTAGTTGAAAGTGGCAGATAATCGATATTACTCACTGCCAACTCATACTTATTCAATGGTGAATCACAAAATCCATCCTCATCTGTATCTGCATTGGTCTGGCTGAACCCATTATTATCAGGCGTTGCCCAGTAATTACCGCCTAGATATGGTCCACCTACAATATTATATTCCATCTCAAGAGTGTTCTCAATAAGCCACAGACCCTCTACTACTACAAGGCTGTCAACCTGATTCTGGAATACATCTGTAACAAGTACTCTGAATAGGATTATAGCTTCATGGTCACCAACAACTGCTTCATAATTCCATGTAGCTTCGCCGCTTCCCACATCAATAACTTCATCGCCCAAGGAGACTCCGTCCTTGGAGAATTCCATCCAGACCTTGTCGCCTTCGACAGTGATCTGCTTTATGTTAAGAGCATAGCCTTCTGGTAGCTTAAATGATGAACCTGTCCTAATAGTGTGTTTCTCATCATCATTAAGAAGCAATTTCATAGTTCCACCTATCCACATGTTACCGGTATTGTCTCCTATAAAGTCAGTATTAACTGAATTATTGAAGATGTTGTTGTATATCATGTTGTTATTGGAATATTCCAGAACGATGCCAAAAACATCATTGCCTGCTGCACTGTTGTTTGTCAAAATGTTGTTATTGGAACCAGACAGAAGGATACCATCATCAGCATTGAGCGATACTTTATTATTTGTAAGGAAGTTGTTACTGGAAAAACGCAAATAGATGCCAGAAAAGCTATTGTTTAATGCGTTGTTGTTTATCAACGTGTTGTCTGTGGAAGAATGCAGATAGATACCATCCCTGTTCTTCGAAACGTTGTTGTTTGCCAGCATACTGTTGCTGGTACCCCATAGAAAGATGCCGTTGTAATTGTTGGTTGCACTGTTGTTTGTCAACGTGTTGTAGTCAGAGTAATGCAGACAGATGCCTGCTTTGTAATAATATGTAGCTCCACTTACATTAAAACCATTGATCTTCACTCCATCAGCAGTGACCTCGAAAACATGATCATTAGTCGATGCGGCAATGACATTCGTGACCGCAGCCCCATCGGTTGACGTGATATTCAGTCGTTTATCTACATTCACGTTTTCAACATACGTACCCGGATACACAAGGACGGTAGCACCGGGAATGGCAGCATTAACCGCTGCCTGTATTGTAGTATAGTCCGCACCACCACCGTCATCTACAGTATAGATAGAATTTCTAAGTGGAAGCTTGTCAATAGAATTAGGATCTGTGACTATGGTATAGTACGAATTACATATTCCGTCACTGTCCGTGTCATTGTGGGTCTGGCTGAATCCAGTTCCGTTGGGAGTTGCCCAGTAGTTGCCTCCTAGGTAAGGACCACCTGCTATATTGGTGCCTTCGGTCTTTGTGGTGTTCCAGACATTGCCGGTGTTGTAACCGTAAAATTTGGCATTGACAGAGTTGTTGAAGAAGTTGTTGTAAATAAGGTTGTCGTTGGAATAATAACTCAAATAGATGCCTTCATTGATATTTTCTGCTATAATATTATTTGTCAGCTTGTTGTTGTCAGAATGACGTAGGTAGATGCCGGAAAAGTTATTGTTTACTGCGTTGTTGTTTGTCAGCACGTGGTTGTTGGAATACCACAGACGGATACCGTACCAGCTGTTTTTTGCTACTGTGTTGTTTATCAGTGTATTGCTACCGGAATCCGCCAGTTCGATGCCAATGTAACTGTTTTCTACTACATTGTTGTTTAACAGTTTGTTTTTGGCGGAACCATACAGATGAATGCCGTAGGTATTGTATGCTACGTTGTTGTTCGCCAAGATGACGTTATGAAGAGAAGAACCATAGATGCCGCTATCTTCACTAGCTCCACTGATATTGAAACCGCTGATTGTTACATTATCAGAAACAATCTCGAAAACATGATCATATGCCGATGCAGCAATTACGTGCGTGACCGAAGCCCCGTCGGTTGACATAATCTTCAGTTGTTTACCGACATTCACGTTCTCAATATACGTGCCCGGATATACAAGAATGGTAGCATTTGTATTGGAGGCATCGATTGCTGCTTTTATTGATGTATAGTCCGCACCACCACTGTCATCTACAGTAACAACACCACCATATGGTGTGAGTGGACCATAATCCATATTGTCTACACCAACAACATAGCTCCCATCACAGATGCCGTCAAAGTCCGCATCATAATATGTCTGGCTGAATCCTGTTCCATCAGGTTTTTCCCAACAGTTGCCTCCCAGGTAAGGGCCACCCATGATATTAGGACCTGCAGTCTTTTCGATGTTCCATTCATTATGGATATTGATACCATTAAAGCCAGCATTGACATCGTTGTTAAACAAGTTGTTGTAAATCAAGTTGTCGTTGCAGTCATAAGACAAAACGATGCCATAATTGTAATTTCTTGCTGCTGTGTTATTTGTCAGAATATTGCTGCAGGAATTCGACAAATAGATGCCATTCCTGTTGTTCGAAATATTGTTGTTTGTCAGTTTGTTGTAACTGGAACCAAACACTTGGATACCTGCTTCATGAGATCCTGTAGCTCCACTCACATTAAAACCATTGATTGTCACTCCGTCGGCAGTTATATAGAAAACATGATCGAATGCCGATGCAGCAATTACGTGCGTGACCGAAGCCCCATCGGTTGAGGTGATATTCAATTGTTTATCGACAACCACATTCTCATAATACATGCCTGGGTACACGAGAATTGTATCCCCTTTAGTCGCATTGTTTACTGCATCCTGTATCGAAGTGTAGTCTGCGCCACCGTCATCATCAACAGTTATTGTAACTGCCGATGTAGTTCCTATTGTTATGGTTAAAAAAATAAAGAATGTAACTAATAATAGTATTAGACCTTGCTTAGTTCCCATACTTGCTCCACCCTTTTAAAGAATAATGAACACAACATTTTGTGTACAAAACTGTCTGATCCGTGTACTTGAATAGTGCTTTCCTTATTTTCGGGATTCAGTTCAATTAAGATACTGTAGCTCATTGCATTAACAAGAATCTTGATAGCTTACTTTTCACTCCACAATAATTCACTTGTCCTGCATTTTATTAAATGAAGTTAAAATTATTAGATAATCATACATGTTCCCACAAGACTTTAGCCTGTCAACTTCCAGCAAAAATCTTCCAGTCATTTCCAGAGTCATATTGTTTTTCTTTGCAAAGCGCCCAGCCAGAACTTTCAAGTCTTTTCTGGATGAAAAATTCTTAGAGGTAGTATCATCAATAAAATTGAATATAATACCACATTTTTCATGGCCTATTGTTCTTGTAGAAGGACTTGCTGAAGAAGGTATATACTCTTTAAATACTGAATTTTTTACAAACTCCCCACATTCACATAAAATCATGTAATCGCCCCCCAAATCATAAAATAAAGCTCACGCTAATCAAAAGGAGTTGTCATTGCCCCACCGCTCGCTCCTTAAATTAAATATACTGCGTATATTTTATTAACCCATTTTGATTTAGGATGTAAAAGTATATAATAATATCCACATTACCGAATATAATTAGTATTTACGAATCAAGTGCTATAATTTTATGATTTAATTGATTATTTTAGCTCATTGGATAATTTCATATCAAATTATTTGCAAAATACAATATTGAGTTATCTTCAAAAATCATAAATCATATTATAAATTTTTAATTAAACTATACTATTTTGTGATGATATAGATGATATCTTGTCAGAGAAACTCAATACGATTTTACAAATTTTATTTATCTAAATGATGCCAAGATAATTTATTTTAAGATAACATTTTAATATCTTTAAGTAGCCTCTTATTATGGGAGCGATAAAATGGCTGAAAATAATATTTTAGAAGCTAATGATTCTAATTGGGATGAGCTCATTAAAAACCAGGAAAAACCAATGGTTGTCATGTTCTATCTGCCAACCTGCGTTCACTGCAAGGAGATAGAGCCATATTTCAGGGATTATTCAATTGAGTTTCACAAATCATGTACCTTTGTAATGATGAACGGACTTGACAGTCCTCTGACTGCAAGAAAATATGGTGTTCGCGGAACTCCAACTTTTAAGTTCTTCTGTAAAGGACGTGCTATTAAAGAACAGGTGGGTCTTGTTTATCCTTCAATACTCCGCCAATCCATCGAAGAACTCATTAAACATGGTGATGAATGCGTGCTGCATACATCCCCGATGCCTGATGAAGTGTCTCCATATGAGTGAAATAGCTTCTGGCTCTGTAGAAATCCTGCTATTATGATAAATCATAGATAAATCTTAGATTGTGAATAACTGAAATGATCCCGAAGGGTCCGGCGAAGCCGGTGTTTTCCGACAAGATGAAGCAAAATAATTTTCCTAATACCTTATACTTCTTCCAGGACTTCTGTAGAATTGATAGTATAACTGCACTAATTCATTTGATTTTTTTTATATTACGGCATTGGAATGTGCCGCCTTCGGCGGATGATTGCATTGTTTTTTAATTGTCAACTGATTTGGTGAACTAATATAAACGCAAAGATTTCTACAAAACCATTATTCTTTCATTTATTTATCTTTAACGAATTTGCCGTTGTTGAAACTGTAAAATACTGGCTTTCCTGTTTCCAGTTCAAGTTTAGGTATGTCTTCGTCACTGATATTCTCAATATATTTAATCACAGAGCGCAGGCTGTTACCATGTGCTGAAACGATTACATTTTTTCCATTTTCAAGTTGGGGGATGATTGCTTCTATGAAGTAAGGAATTGTGCGCTCATATGTATCCTTAAGACTTTCACCGCCAGGAGGTCTAATGTCATAACTTCTCCGCCAGATGAAAACCTGTTCCTCCCCAAACGTTTCCCTTGCTTCCTGTTTGTTCTGTCCCTGCAGATCTCCATAGAATCTTTCATTCAGGGCATCGCTTGAAAAGACAGGAATCTCGTTATCCTCGAATCTGACAGGATGCAGTGACCATTCCTTCCTTTTAGTACTTTCATGCAGGAAAATGCCACTTTTCTTCTGCTTTGCCAGTATAAGGAATAGTGTCTCCTGCGCCCTTATGAGCTTGGAGGTGAATGCAACATCTATCTCCACGTTCTCAAGTTCAACAGCACAGTCCATTGCTTCCTTGATCCCTTTTTCACTAAGTGGTACATCAACCCACCCGGTGAACCTGTTCTCAAGGTTCCATCTGGATTGTCCGTGTCTTACCAGTATCAGATAATTCATCGTATCATCCCATTTATTCCCATTTACCTAATAGTATTTTGCAGGTTGCATATTAAAAGTTTAAGGTTTTAAGGTAATGTTGATAAATATGCCCGCCATCTATTCATCCAGTTATGAGCTCAGAAGACACAATTCAGGCTGCGGATTTCCTGCCACTGGTCCGGCCACCCCAGAAAGATGATAAGAGTGACAGCTTTTGTTTTGCATTCAGGAACCGTGAGTTATTACTTATAGGTGAGGAAGGAAACTACAGATTACCTTTGATGAAAGAGATGGGGAAACTTGGTTTTTCAGGGATAAGAACCCAGTATCTCGGAGAACTCAGAGATATATCATGTTATTCCATGGAACTTGACGGTTCAAAAGATACAGGAGAATTGGTATCTGGAAACCCTTTCGAGAATCTATCTCTGGCAGATGTCTGTGACCTCAGTGAAAAAACCTGTTTTGTCGGACTCAGGGAACTAAGTGGCATTCTTGAAGAAACACTAACCGCACTTGCAGGAAAAGCTGTCCATATTATGGAGTGGGATAAAAATACTCTTTATTGTGGCAGGTGTGGCAGTGAAACCTCAATAAAAGAAGAAGAAAGAGCAAAACAATGTCCTGAATGTGGTTTCACATCTTTCCCAAAAATATCACCTGCAATAATCGTCATGATCGAAAAAGAGGACAAAGTCCTGCTGGCACGTTCTCCTCATTTCCCACCTGGCCGATACAGTATCATTGCAGGATTTGTTGAACCTGGAGAGTCAATTGAGCAGGCTGTTGTCAGGGAAGTAAAGGAGGAAGTAGGTGTCCAAATTAAAAACATCAGATACTTTGGAAGCCAGCCATGGCCTTTCCCGGATTCACTCATGATAGGGTTTACCGCTGAGCATGCAGAAGGTGACATTAAGATAGATGGCATTGAGATCGAAGATGCAGGCTGGTACAGGATAGATGAGATCCCTCATGCTCCCGGAACGACTAGTATATCAGGACAGTTGATCAGATATTTTATTGATCGGCATTCCTGAGAATAAATTTAAACCTTTTTTAATTGTTTTTTTCATATTAGTGCACAAGCTTTATAGCATCTCATAACAAATTATTAGCATGAATACATTTGTCAAAAAGAGCAAAAACATATGAGGAAGGCGTTATGATGATGTTTAGGAGATTTATTTGTATCATTTTGTTACTAATTACCAGTTTGGCACTTGTGCAAACATGCGCAGCATTAACTTATTCGGGTGGCGGTGAATGGAACTATTCTGAAGAAATTATTATTAAAGAGAATTCAGATAGCAGCCTGACAAATTATCAGGTTCCAATAATTCTGAATAGCTCCAATTTTGATTTTTCTCTTGCCCAGTTAGAAGGACAGGATATACGTTTTACATCCGGTGATTCACAGCTTAAACATTGGATTGAAGAATGGAATGCTAAAAAGGAAACTGCAACAATTTGGGTGAAAGTACCTTCTATTCCTGCCGGAAGCAGTACCACTATCACAATGTATTATGGTAACCCTGAGGCAAGTGATATTGCCAGTGGTTCCGGAACATTTGAGTTTTTTGATTCATTCAGTGGAACCAGTGCTTTTGCAAACTGGGACTCATTCACAACGGGTGGAGGAGAACAGGAAGTTTCTAATGGAGTTTGTAAACTCATAGTTCCTAAATTCCATCCGGAGGACGTTTCCAGCATAAAATCCGAAGACGAATTTTCAATAAACTCCATGTTTGTAGTAAAAAGATCAAAAACAACTACCGGAGAAGACAGCAGAGGTCCTGTGATCACACAGGGATTTGTTGACCCTCAGAAAGAGACCAAGAACCAGATACTGTCCGTATCCGAACTTCAGAATGAGACTAAGGTTAGCTGGACTCTTAAGAATGATAAAGCAGATGTCCGCTATTACCCTTCAGACCTGACAGACATCGATGAAACAGAAGGTGACTGGTATACTATTGGTGTTGCCTGGTATCTGGATGATGAACTTGGAAGAATTTCTTGGTATAAGGATGGTATCAAAGATAGTAATATGGATATTGTATCCACAGAGGAGAACAACTATATTCCGATTACTGATATGAAAGTCTACATATCTGCAAATTCGTACTCTGATACATCAGATAACACGGGTTATGTATCTATTGATTATGCCTATGTACGAAATTATGTTCCTGATGAACCAACTGTAACCCTGAGAAATTCAATTCAGGACGTTGATGAGGAAGCTGTAGTCGAGACTCCTGTCAGGATCAACATAACCCCTGCAAGTGGTATAATGACTGCAATACGCATTTTTAATACAACTGATTATGACGAGAATGCTATTGTTGACCTGAAAGACAGCGGACTGAACACTATCATGGTCCTAACCAATGAAGACGATATCTGGAATCTTGAGAGATTTGTTAAGACTGCACACGACAATGATATGCAGGTCTATGCAATGATCTTCAATGACCCGAACAGTGATACCAATGAGGATAACTCCGTTTATGTGAAGTCTGTCCTTGAAGAGGTGATTGACTACAACAGCAAATCCCTTTCAGCATTTGATGGTGTGGATATAGCTCTTGATCCATGTACAGATGATCTTGATAGTGCATGTGCTTTGAACCTGCTTCTGCTTGAAGATGTCAGGAAAATGGCGGGTAATGGACTTGCAATTGCTGTCGATATTCCTGCGTTTTATACACTGTCTGACCTTTCAGGAGTTTCTGAGAACGCTGATCTGATAATCCTTCAGACATACGAACAGGGAGACTCAAACCCGGATACGAAGTCAGAGATCATTGATTCCGTGGCTTCCAGAATGGGTGAGATAAGAGTATCAGAAGGAAAAGCTCTCATAGGTATTTCAGTAAATAAGGACTTCCAGACTGATGCTGATGTGCAGAGTCTTCTTTCTGACATCGAAGACTATTATGCAGACGACAGTGCATTCATGGGAACATCCATAGCAGTCTATGAGGACTACGAGGCTTATGCAAGTGTTGCAGCACCTGTAGAAGATGACAGTGGAAGCAGTGGTATTCCCGGATTCACCGGATTGTCGGCAATAGCAGGGATTGTCGGAGTAATAGCAATTTCCTTAATTCAAAAAAGAAGGTCAAAAGAAGAATGATGTAATTACACATCATTTTCCTTTTAAATTTTTAATTTAATCTGGTTTAATTTAAAAATCTCAGATTATTTCCTCACTGGTCGTTTTTCTCTTTCAGAAGCTCAACAGCCAGATCCCTGAGTTTGAACTTCTGTATTTTTCCGCTTGCAGTGAGTGGATAGTCTTCAACGAAGAATACATGTTTCGGAACTTTGTAGCGTGCAATTCTTGCAAGACCAAAGTCCCTGACATCCTCTTCTGTAATGTCAGAGCCTTCTTCCTTTACTATGAATGCACCGACTATCTCACCATATTTCTGATCCGGTATACCGACGACCTGGGCATTCTTGACACCTGGCATGGTGAAAAGGAATTCTTCTATCTCTCTGGGATATATATTCTCGCCGCCACGGATGATCATGTCCTTGATACGGCCGGTGATCTTGTAGTAACCATCCTCGTCAACGGTTGCAAGGTCACCACTGTGGAGCCATCCGTCCTTGTCAATTGCAAGTTCAGTCATTTCAGGCATCTTGTAGTATCCTTTCATGACATTGTAACCACGACAGCATATTTCTCCCTGCTCATTCGTTCCGACAGTCTCACCGGTTTCCGGGTCAACTATCTTAACCTCTATTTCAGGCATAGATGTTCCCACTGTACTTACACGACGCTCTATTGGATCATCTGTACTTGTCTGCGTGAACACAGGCGATGCTTCAGTAAGTCCATAGGCTATTGTGATGTCCTTACAGTGCATCTCGTTGATAACACGTTTCATGGCCTCTATAGGACATGGTGAACCTGCCATGATACCGGTTCTGAGGGATGTAAGGTCAAACATCTTGAACATCGGGTGGCTGAACTCTGCAATGAACATAGTTGGCACACCATAGAGGGCTGTACATTTTTCTTTCTGGACAGCAGCAAGTGCCATCAGAGGGTCAAATATTTCCAGCATCACAAGAGTGCCACCATGGGTAAGTATAGCCATAACACCAAGAACTATTCCAAAACAATGGAAGAGCGGGACAGGGAGACAAAGCCTGTCTATTTCAGTGAACTTCTGCCTTTCTCCAATATAGTATCCATTGTTAACGATATTATAATGAGTGAGCATAACACCTTTAGGGAAACCAGTGGTTCCTGAAGTGTACTGCATGTTGATGACTTCATCCTTGTCAAGTGTTTTCATTATGCTTCTGATGGCTTCATCACTGCCGTGCTGCCCAAGAAGCAGGAGTTCACGGGTACTGTACATTCCGCGATGTTTCTCCTGACCAATGAAAATAACATTTTTCAGACAAGGGAAGTTCTCACTTTTGAGATTTCTACGGCTCTGTGTCTTTAGTTCAGGAACAAGCTCATAAATGGTTTCGATATAACTGACATCCCTGAAACCATCTATGATCGCTATGGCTTTCAGGTCCGCCTGTTTCATCAGGTATTCTACTTCATGTATCTTGTATGCCGTATTCACAGTTACGAAAACTGCGCCAATTTTTGCTGTTGCGAACAGGAAGGTCAGCCATTCAGGAACATTTGTTGCCCATATACCTACATGGTCCCCTTTACCGATTCCAATCTCAAGCAGGCCTTTGGCCAGCATATTGATACGTTCGTCAAATTCCTTATAGGTAAATCTCAGGTCCCTGTCGGGATAGACGAGGAATTCCCTGTCAGGGTCTTTCATAACCTGTTTCTCGAAAAAGTCACCTACCGTATCACTTGTAAAAGGCATGATTAAATCTCCATGATCTATTTACAACTGTTGTCTTCATTCTGCAGGTGCTCTTCAAGTTTCTTCCTGATGTCATCAGGGATTGGCTCAGACTTTTTGTTTAAAAAGTCATAGTGCACGATTGTTGACCTGCCGATTGCTCCTTTTGTCCCGTTTTGCCATGCTTCCTGTGTAACTACAAATGAAGAGTTCCCTATCCTTGATATGTAGCTGATGATCTCAACATCGTGTCCGTAGAACATCTCGCCTACATAATCATATTCTGTCCTTGCCATGATGAGTTTCCAGTTCTCATAGCTCAGGTCAAGGTCAGGTGTGAACAGCCTGAAAACCGGGTTTCTGGCCTGTTCGAACCATATGGCAATGGCAATGTTGTTGGCGTGTTTAAGTCCGTCTATATCGCCGAATCGTGGAGTAACAGTTGTTTTGAACATTTTTATCTACTTCTGGTATTGATTAATAAGGTGCATATACGACTGCCAGTATCTTTGCATCTTCGGTTCCGACTGCATGCACATGATGAGGTACAACGGAATCATAGTAAATGCTGTCACCGGTTGCGAGTGTGAAACGGTCCTTGCCGTAAAGGATCTCTATCTGGCCGCTGAGGACGTAAATGAACTCTTCGCCTTCGTGGGATGATGGATTTGCTTCACCTGACCCTGGGTGAACATCGATGATGAAAGGTTCCATGTGCCGGTCAGCTTTGTCTTTAGCCAGTGAGAAGAAGTCCAGTGTGCTGTTCTCGCATGTATCGCAGTTGCCGGAAAATCTTACAACATTGTCAGATTCACCGTTTTTGACAACTACCGGTTCATTATTTGGTGCATCATCAAGGAAGGTTCCAAGACGAACTCCAAGTGCTCTTGCAATCTGCATGAGCGGAGTAAGTGAAGGAACAAGTGCCCCGTCTTCAAGTTTATTGATAAGTTCTGCGCTTGTATTACTGTTATTTGCCAGATCTTCCACAGACATGTTCTGCATTTCACGTATCTGACGGATTTTACCACCTAGTATGTTCTTATCAGCCATCGTATTGTCCTCTTGGTTTTATCGCGAAAACGTGTTCTTAGGCTTACGGTATGCTCAGTTAAAAAAGTATTGATTTTTCATGAACATTTAAGATGATCTTTGAATAATATGTAGTGGCAGACGCAGATTATTATAGAATTCAGATATCCAGCTAAAGAACATTGAGCATCAATTTCATAAGTCACCGGATATCATTGCTTTGTGGTAAGCAGAAGTCAGCATATTATTAACAAGCTCAGTAGCTTCTTCTTCAGAATCAACCATTCTTATGGTTACCTGAGCATTCCTGAAAAAGTTAAGTTCTTTATCTCCAATTCTCAGTGCTACCATTCCAAGTTCTTCCGAATACTTCCCATCGAGATATTTGGATATCAGGGGTAAATCAGGTGTTTCATCAAGATGTGCAATGATCCTCAGTTTCCATGGGTCTGCAATGCATGGAAGAACTTTCTCTATACTTTTTACTCTTATTTTTAATCCCCTACTATAAAAGAGATGATGTATTTAAAAATCTTTTGAAGCATATACTCTTAAATATTCACACAACAATCTATAAATTGGAACTTAATCTTATTTTTAAAAAAGGTGATAAGAGATGCATTTTGGTCTTGGGATAGATGCAGGTGGAACATATACGGATGCAGTACTCATAAGAGGCTCAGATGGTGCGATAGTTGATTCTAAAAAGGCTTTTACAACTTATCCTGACCTTCAGGCAGGTATAAAGAATGTGCTTGATTCACTGGATCAGGAGCTCCTTAAAAACGTCAATCTTGTATCTGTTTCCACAACTCTTTCCACAAATTCATTGCTTGAAGGAACCGGTACATCGGTTGCTCTTATCATTATAGGTGAAAAGCCAGCTCAGACCGAGTTTCCGGCTGAGTTTATAATCTGTGTAAAAGGCGGACACGATACAAGAGGTGATGAGGCCTGTGAATTAGATATGGCTGCGGTTGAGAGTTTTGTCCAGAGTACAAGGATGAAAGTATCTGCCTATGCAGTTTCAGGTTATTTCGGTGCACGTAACCCGGAACATGAGGTTCAGGTCAAAGAGCTAATTATGAAGATGACCGGTATGCCGGTAGTTTGCGGTCATGAACTGTCACAGGAACTTGGGGCCTATGAAAGGGCTGTTACTGCTGTCCTTAATGCGCAACTCATGCCCATCACCTATCAGTTTGTAAATTCAGTTGTGAAAGATGTCCGGGGACGCGGGATTGATGCACGTCTTCTGATGCTCAAATGTGATGGCTCGGTCTATAATATAGAGGATGCGCTGGAAAAACCCATTGAGACTATATTCTCGGGCCCAGCTGCAAGTCTTCTGGGTGCATCATATCTGTCAAAAATGGATACATGTGCTGTTATCGATATAGGGGGAACCAGTACTGATGTTTCAATGCTTCGTGATGGAGTTCCTGAGATAAGCAGCTCCGGTGCTATTGTAGGCGGCTGGAAAACCCGTGTAAGAGCTATGAAAATGGAAACTTCAGCCACAGGTGGAGATAGTCACATATGGGTTCAGGATACTCAGGTTCATGCGGGACCCAGGAGAGTCTTGCCTTTATGTGTTGCTTCAACAATGTATCCTGATTTCCTGAACAAGCTCAAAAGGAGCAGGGTTGTGCCAAGAAATCGTATGGATGAGAATCTCCAGCCAACAAAATTCTTTGTCAGGACCGCCTACGAGGCTTCAGATCTCAATGCGGATGAAACCGAAGTTCTCTCAATGATAGGTAGTGAGCCGGTTTCTGTCACTGATATTACTTCAGATCTTCGAAAGAATATTCCTGGCGGAGTACTGGATTCCTTAACACGAAAAAGGCTTGTGCAGGGAATTGGTTTTACACCTACGGATGCATTGCATGTTCTTGGTATATATACAAAATGGGATGTGCAGGCTTCAGAGATTGGTGCTGCTAATCTTGCACGTTATACTACAAAAGGAAAATATGATTTTTGTACACTTGTGAGAGAACTTGTGGCAAAGAACATGGCAGCGGATCTTATGTCCTATATTCTTCCGCATCATCCAGTCGGTATGATCGCTGATCTGCTTAACGATAAATACCCCGCAAAATTCAAGGTTGAGATTCCGGTTGTGTTGCTTGGCGGTCCTTCCAGAGCTTATGAAAGTGAACTTAGTTCTATGATTGATGCTGAAGTTATCGTTCCTGAATTTTCAGATGTAGGAAATGCAGTTGGAGCACTTGCAGGCAAAGGTGTCAAAAGAGTTGAGATCATGATTACGCCTGCATCATTAGAGAATCCAGATGAGGACTTCCTTGTGTTCTCTCCTGTTGGCAGAGGACGCTTCAAGAATTATGGGGATGCCGTGGAATTTGCAACAGATACTGGCAAAGACCTGGTACTTGATTATGAACTGCGTTGTGGTATCTTAAAACAGGACACTAAAATAACTGTCTCAAAGAAAACAATCTCACCGGACAACTGGTCACATCCACCACTGGAGACCAGGGTCATTGTTGTAGGAATTGGAAATCCGATGATGATATTGAAGGATTGACGTCATTGTTCATTGCAGGAAGGATTACGTGGACCTTTGTTCCGATACCTTCCGCACTCTCCAGCCAGAGTTTACCACCATGGTCTTCTGTAATCCTTTTACAGATGTTCAGGCCAATACCTGCACCACCATATCTGCGTGTCAATGATCCGTCAAGCTGGTAGAAACTATCAAATGTTTTCATAATCTTTGTTTCAGGTATACCGATTCCTGTATCTTCTATGATTATATGTATTCCAGTTTCCTCATTTTTTCCTGTAATTATAATTCTGCCACCGGATGGTGTGAATTTGAATGCATTGTCGATCAGATGAATGAAAACTTCACTGAGATAATTTGAATCACCGCTCACAAATGGAAGTGAATCAGGAATCGCGTTCTCAACTGTAAGTTGCTTATCTGTGTTTTCCATGGAAATTACAGAAAGGGCTTTGTCTATGATCTGTGGAAGTCTTAGTTCTAAGTATTCATATTCATAATTCCTGGCTTGCAGGGAACTCATGAAAAGCAAAGATTCTATAAGACGTTTCAATTGTCCGGAATTACTGTTCATAACCTTCATGGCTCTTTTCTGTTCCTTGTTCAGCGGACCAAGTGTCTCATCTCCAACCAGCTCACCAAATCCCATTATAGAGATAAGAGGAGTTTTTAGTTCATGACTCATTGTTGCCAGGAAATTGCTCTTCATTTCATCAAGGGAATGAAGTTCATCGTTAGCTTTCCTGAGTTCATCGTTAATGGTTTCCAGTTTACGGTTATAATTTTTCAGCTCATCCTCGGAATGCTTGAGCAGAATCATGTCTCCCATCATCTGGGTTATTAGCGAGATCTGTCTTGCATCGTTTTTTGTGTAATCATCTTTCTTGTTCGCAACTGCCAGAAGACCTACAACTTTGTTCTCATAGATTATTGGTGCTGCCAGATATGACATGATATTCATATTTTTGAATATTTCCGGGCATCTTGCACGTTCGATCTCAGTTGGCTCATTCATTATAAGCGGCTTTTTGCTCTCCAGCAATTCTGCCCAGCGATGGCAACTTTCAAGTCCGGAAATAAGGTCATTCTCAGCGAAACCATGCATTTTCAATATGTTACCAGGTTGAGTGATCACAGATGACAGATTCTTGGTTTCATCAAAGAATCCAAGAACACCTACCTCGCTTCCTGTAAGTTTAATACCTTCCACCAGTGCAAAATTACGAATATTATCTATAGAAAATCCGTTCATATGGCTTAATTCATGAAGTGTTTCAAGACATGATTCATCAACCATCAGAGCTTTTTCTGTTTTCTTGAGCTCTGTAAGGTCATTAATTATGAATACAGTGTTGTTATTTGTTCTTGCAAAATAGATAACGACCTCTCTTTCGCTTCCATCAAGGCATTTTAAGACCCTTTCCGCACTTGCTCCATTATCATTTCTTTTTGATATCTCATTCCAGTTTTCCTGCACTTTCTTGCGATATTCAGGATCAGGGTAAAGAGTTTCCCACCATTTACTGATAGTTGGTATGTCATCAATTGTGTAACCGATCATCTCAGTGAATTTATGATTTGCATATTCAAACTCTCCTAAAGAATTCATGATGGCTATGGGAAGCGGAGAACTGTCAATTATTTTCGTGAAATTATCTTGGTTTTCTTTAATAGTCCTTTCAGCCTGTTTTATTTCAGTGATATCATGAGCCATTTCCAGACGTACATCTCTGCCATCTGTCCATTTTAGTATCCTGTCCAGTACAAGATAATCCCTTTCAGCAATCGGGTTATGATATTCCCACTTATGAGCCTGATTTCTATTTTTAAGTATTATTGAATTAGTACAAAAATCACAGGTTTCATTCAAGCCCTGAAGTACTTGATAACATTTTTTACCAATAGGATTCTCAACTATTATCTGCTTCAGGAATCTATTAACATACAATATTTCATAAGTATAAGGATCTGATACATATACAGGTTCATCAATGATGTCAAATATTGATAACAATTGCCGCCTTTCCAGATTAAGTTCCTCTGCAATGGAGTTTTTCCTGAACGCCATGGCAAGCAAATTTGAATATGTGGTGAGTACTTCAATATCCTGTTTTGTCCATTCATTGGTTTCTCTTACGTTGTCAAATCCTATGAAACCTGCAATCTCGTTTTCTATAAAGAATGGAAGTGCAATAAGTGATTTTATATCCTGACCTGTGAGTAGTTCTTTTTCAGCTTTAGCTTCAGGAGGAAGTTTTTCGATGTCTTTTATGTGAATGTTTCCTTCTTCTGTAAGTTTCTTTAGCCACCACTGATAATCAGAACCTGATAAGTTCTGAAGCATCTCTTTTTGAGGCTTTACACCTTTTGCACACCATTCATGTGTATTGCTAACAGTGTCTTCATCATCTACAACTCTGAAGACGTATGAACGGTCAGCATTGCAGAGTTCGCCAAGCATTCCAAGTGATTCTTCTATTTTCTCATCCAGGTTATCGGCAAAGGAAAGCATAGAGGATATTTTAGATAATGTACTTTCGATTTTGTACTTTACCATAAGCCTGTCATGAGCATCTTTGTTTTTTTGAACTTCAGATTCCAGGTCTTTTTTCAATGTCGTAACTTTAAGATTGTGAGCTATTACAAAACAGATGAGTATTGCCAGAAATATCATCCAAATAAGTTTTTGTTCACCCTCCAGGGTATAAACATGAAACAGGGCAGTTGCCAAAAGCACTAAAAAGGACAGGATCATCAATACTAATTTATTTCTGGCTCTGTTTTTCATCCATATCAACTATTTTGTCACATAAATATGATTGCTGCTACAACATTCTAATGATTTTATAACACTGCTTAATCCTTTTAGTATATAAATTCATTCAATTATAATGATAAAAATATTTAATTTTATGAAATTCACATTAATTCTCTTCCATTCTTGTTTGGTATGTAGATAATTCGTTATCACAGGCGTTATGCTTTTATATCATCATATTTGCACTTGTATATTTATTTGGTATTGTCGATGGATAAGATCGATAAGAAGATCAATATTTACCAATTGAAGAAAACTGTTATATTTCCAAGGGATAAACTACATTTATGCAGAGATTTCTTGATCTACTGGAAGAATCTGATAATTGTGTCTTTTTAAGTGGGGCTGGCATTTCCACATTTTCAGGAATTCCTGATTTCAGGGGCAGCAACGGTCTCTATGCAAAATATGATGCCAATAAGATCTTTGATCTGGCATATTTCTACAAAGATCCTGCATATTTCTATACTCATGCCAGGGAATTCATTTATGATCTGGATACCAGGGAGCCAAATCTTATACACAGGACTCTGGCAATGATGGAGAAAAAAGGCTACTTAAAATCTGTTATTACACAGAATATCGACCTGCTTCACCAGAAAGCAGGTTCTTTGAATGTGATAGAGATACACGGCTCACCTGCAACTCATAAATGCCTTTCCTGTGGAGAGAATTATTCCTATAATGATGTTCGTGAGCTTCTGGAAAAAGAGACGGTTCCCCGTTGCACTAAGTGCAGTGGCCTCATTAAACCGGATATAACATTCTTTGGCGAAATGCTGGATGAGACTGCAATCACAAATGCAATAGCAGCAAGTTCAAAAGCAGATCTCTTCGTTGTAATAGGCTCATCACTTGTAGTCCAGCCGGCAGCAAGCCTCCCGCTTTATTCACTGAAAAGAGGTGGAAAGCTCGTTATCATTAATAATATGGCAACACCGCTGGACGAATATGCATACCTGAAATATGATGAGCTAGGTGACTTTTTCAATCACCTGTCATCTTATTTCAATGAATGATAGTATTCCTTCAGGGACTTTTTGTCATTTTCTGACAGTTGATGCCACCGAATACCCTGTATGGCACCTTCCAGAGCATAGAGTTTGTTCATGCACGCAGTTTCATCGATGAGCAAAAGTCTATCAAAGGCTTCTTTGCTTCCAAGTTCCTGAAGTTCAGCCGGGTTTGTTATCCCGGCCTGTTCAAGGAGTTCCTCAAGTTTTTTGCCAATGTTGGGGAGCTGTGAAAGTTCTCCCATTGTGATTTTCCTTTTGTTATCCCTTTTTATTTTTCACATCAGTAATTTCCGGTTGCATCAACCAGAATGAAAAAGGCATCTGTGCCTGCTTCAATGACTATGGTATCATTCTGATTTATGCGAATCTGATCGTTCTTTGCGAGTTTTTCGCCACAGGCTGTGATCTCTCCATCCAGTACATAGATGAAAACATATCTGGAAACATCGGTAAGCAGGTCAATAACTTTTCCGGAATCAAGTTTTGACATATGGACTGTTGTGTTTGCCCTGAGTTTAACTGCACCGGGATATCCCTGACCTGCCACAGGTACAAGCTCATTCTTACGGCTTTCAATGTCAAAATTTTCCATCCTGCATGCAGGCTTCATGTTCTGCATAAGAGGATCGACCCACATGCGTAAAAGGTGTGTCTCCTTACCGGACATGTTCATATCTGTGAAAGTAACCCCGCTTCCGCTTGAAAGTACCTGCACGTCACCTGCTTTGAGTAATTCCTTAGCTCCGGTGCTGTCTTCATGGTTTAACTCTCCTTCAAGGACAATGGTAACGATTTCCTTATCGTTAACTGATTCCGGTTTGTAGAACTTGCCAGCTTTTAAAACCTCATCATTGAATACCTTCAGGTCTCCGAAGTGTGTGTTTTTCATATCCAGATAGTCTGAATATGAGAAGATCCAGTAACCATTTATTGCATCGTTTTCGACGGAATGCCTTTCATCTGCTCTAACTACCTTTATCATATTATTATCACCAGTTTTGGAACTTATAATGTAGAAGTAAGATATGTAGACTTTGGAGAAATGAAATTATGATCTGTAATTTATCGTAGAATCATAATTTTTAAAAAAGCCGCAAAAGAGGGAGTTAAACCCTCTATCACTTTTGTAAATCTGCAGCGTTTGCTGCATAAGTTCTATCAATATCAGAATAAGTGGTTGAGGCTGTTAAGATTACAATGCAAATAAGGCTATATTTAATAAATTTCCCTATTAGATAATTCATTTTCATCATATTACCACCTCCTATATTTGTTTTTGATTTAATTGTATTATAAATACGTTTCACATCTGATTTGATTTCATCACTTATACAGTTAATAACTACCGCAGTTATGTTTGCGACATTGGTAATAATATAATACTAAGATATTTCTTAATATATTTCTAACTTCCTTTATTGCTCTATACCCTTTGATTTTGGCAATATTTAAGATACTACTTTTAAAGAAGAGAAATAACTGAGAATTAATAGGTATTTAAATAACATCCATTTTACTCATGATGTTTTATCAAAAAATAGTCAAAAAGCCGCTTATTCTTCATCAGCGGCACGTTCAAATGTGAGTTCAAGTACACCGTTCCTGTAACTTGCAACCATGGTTTGCGGGTCTACGCCACATGGAAGGTCGACGACCCTTGAATAACCTGTGTCGTTGGTTATGACATTTATCTCAACATGGGAACAATATGGGAAATATTCTACATATTTTTCCTCAACGCCAAGGTCTGCAAGCAGGACAAGCCTGTCATCGGTTTCAAAGATGTCTATGAATGGTTCCTGCTTGAAGATGTAGAAGTCGTCTTCCCGATCATCATCTTCATAATCAAGATCATCCTCATATTCATGCTGTCCATTGAATCCGAATACAGTAGGCTTTTTACCTGGCTGCCCGATGATGGTGAAACCACGTATCACAGTTTTTCCGTCTTCTTCTGTGATGCTGCCGGAGAACATTTTCATAATGTGCTCAATCAGTTCATCGATGCTTGTTATTCTGTCAGGCGCTTCGTCATCACCGGAGTAATGATCTTTGTCATACATTCCTATATCCTCTTTTTCTGAAACGGGGTTCATTACGGACTATTCAAAGGTAACAATTTACTGTTTTTACTGCTTGATGCAACCTTGATTGTTCTATAATATGCGAACAAGTTGTATATATATTCTACGTTCTGAATGAGGCTGCCTGAAAAAAGAGAGTAAGTGAAACTAATTCTCCCTTTTTTCTATATACTTATTATTTGTGTTCATTTACTAATTAAGTTCACGGTCAAAAATAAAAATATGAAGACTGCATCTATTTTTGAATCTTCTTTCTCAGATTAAATCCATAGTATTTCTCCAATCAACTATTTATCTTTGTACCGAGATGTAAGGAACCAGAGATTAAAGAGGAATTATATGGTGTCAAAACAAGTTCCATTCACAAAGGAAGAGATTACAGAGTTAATCGAAAAGTATCCGACACCTTTTCATGTATATGATGAGAAGGCTATCATAGAAAATGCCAGGAAACTCAAGAAGGCATTCAGCGTTGTCAACGGTTTCAAGGAATATTTTGCTGTGAAAGCACTTCCAAATCCATATATCATGAAGTTGCTTAAGAGCGAGGGTTTTGGTTCTGACTGCAGTTCCCTTCCGGAACTCCTGCTTTCCGAAAAGGCAGGAATTGTAGGTGAGGACATCATGTTCAGTTCCAATGACACGCCTGCAGAGGAGTTCATTAAGGCCAGGGAACTTGGAGCTATCATTAATCTGGATGACCTGAGCCATATTGAGTTTCTGGAAGAATCAGCCGGATTACCGGAAATAGTCTGCTGCCGCTACAATCCGGGACCATTGAAGGAAGGAAATACTATCATTGGTAATCCTGAGGAAGCAAAGTACGGATTTACAAGAGAGCAGCTTTTCACCGGATACCGCATGATGAAGGAGAAGGGTGTGAAAAGGTTCGGTCTGCATACAATGGTTGCATCCAATGAGCTTGATCCTGCTTATTTCATTGAGACTGCAAAGATACTCTTTGAGCTTATTGCAGAGCTTTCAAAGGAGCTTGACATCAAGTTCGAGTTTGTGAACCTTGGTGGTGGAATTGGCATCCCTTACAGGCCGGAACAGGAACAGGTTCCATACGATGTTATTGCAAAGGGTGTTGCAGAAGCATACGATGAGACGATCAGGGCAAACGGTCTGCATCCATTGAAGATCTTCCTGGAATGTGGTAGGGTCATCACAGGACCATACGGTTACCTTGTGACAACTGTACGCCACCTGAAGCACATTTACAAGGATTATGTTGGTCTTGATGCATGTATGGCAAACCTCATGCGTCCTGCACTCTACGGAGCTTACCACCACATTACCGTTCTTGGAAAAGAACATGAGAATCATGAGATGCTCTATGATGTTACAGGTTCCCTTTGTGAGAACAATGACAAGTTCGCCATCGACAGGCTGCTGCCTGAAATAGAGAGAGGTGACATCCTTGTTATCCACGATGCAGGAGCACACGGACATGCTATGGGCTTTAACTACAACGGTAAGCTCAGGTCCGCAGAATTCCTTCTAAGACCTGATGGTAGTTTCGTGCAGATAAGGAGAGCTGAAACAATAGATGATTATTTTGCTACCCTTGATTTTGAAAAACTGTCTGATTTTGAATGAATATTGTTTTTAATATTCATTTTTCTACTTAATTTTGAATATTGGTTTATAATTAATTATTTTTGAATTAGCGCGCTACTATCTTATTTTTACACGAATGTTCATGACAATATCACAACATACTTATATATGTCCATTGAGTTTAGGAGGTACAAGTGCAAAAGTGCAACTTCATTATATAATTTAGAACCATTTGGCGAAAAACTGGTGATCTAATGAATAAAGTACCAATTACGTTATTTTTAATCTTGTCTATTTCGCTTTCCTTTTTGGTGGCACCGGCAAGTGCTGTATCGTCCGATAATGAAAAAATTCCTGTCCTTATTCAATTCAAAAACAAACCCGATGCTCAGCTTGTAAAGGCAAACGGTGGCAGCATAAAATACGAATATGATATCGTTCCTGCTATTGCTGCTGAACTTCCTCAGAAGGCCATCGATGCCCTTTCAAAGAACCCGAATGTAGAACTTATCGAGCAGGATGGAATCGCTCAGATCACAGGAGAAACGATTCCGTGGGGAATTGACAGAGTAAATGCACCTGATACCCAGGCTCTTGGTTTTGATGGCAATGGAATTAAAGTTGCTATCATTGATACAGGTGTAGACTACACCCATCCAGACCTTGCAGCAAATTACCTTGGCGGATATGACTACGTTAACGGCGACAACAATCCAATGGATGATAACAGCCACGGAACGCATGTTGCTGGTACTATCCTTGGGATTGACAACGAGATAGGAGTGCTTGGAGTTGCTCCTAATACAGGTTTCTATGCTCTTAAGGCAGCAGATTCAACCGGATACTGCTCATACAGTGACATAATCGCATCCATCAACTGGGCAGTGAACAACAATGCAGATGTAATTACAATGAGTCTTGGTGGTTCATATTCCTCAACACTCAAAGCAGCATGTGATAATGCATATGCAAGTGGTGTTGTAGTAGTTGCAGCAGCAGGTAATACCGGTGGTTCTGTGATATATCCTGCAGGATTTGATTCGGTTATCGCTGTAGCTGCAACAGATTCTAGCAACAACAGAGCTTCATGGTCATCATATGGTCCACAGGTAGAACTGTCAGCTCCTGGTGTATCAATATACTCAACAATGCCCGGTTCCTCATATGGCTATAAGAGTGGTACCAGCATGGCCACACCTCATGTGACCGGTGTAGTAGCACTCCTTCTTAACACAGATGTTTCAGGAACAAACCTTGATCTTGACAAAGACGGAAAATGGGACCCTGCAGAGGTTCGTGCAAGACTCCAGAGCACAGCTACAGATCTTGGTGCAACAGGCAAGGATGACTATTATGGATACGGACTTGTGAATGCATATGCTGCAGTTTCAAACCTTGGCCAGGCACCTGCAACAGAGGAGCCTGCAACAGACCCTGCTACCGAGACACCTGTAACAGACCCTGCTACCGAGACACCTGCTAGTGATGTAGTTTCCATGCATTTCAGTGAACTTGCGGTAGACACAACTTACACTGTAAAGGCAAACAAACATGTATTTGCATACGCAACTGCAACAGCTACAGTAGTTGACGCAGATGGTAATCCTGTATCCGGCGCAACGGTTTCAGGTGACTGGAGCGGTCTTGTATCAGGAAGTGTATCTGCTGTGACTAATTCAAACGGCGAGGCTACATTCCAGTCCTCCCAGTTGAAGAATCCCCTGGGTAATTTCATTTTCACATTGAGTGGTGTCACACTTAATGGTTATGTGTATGATTCCAGTCAGGACTGTGATTTGACTGCAAGTGCTGCTTTTACAGTTTCCTTGAAGTAGTGATATTCCATACAAAAAGTCAGGTTCCCGGATAATATCCGGGACATTTTTCTTATTTTCATGTTTTTCTCTTTTGATGTTCATTGAAGGTTGTATTGATTGTTGCATCATTTTTTCAAAAACCATTATCAGTATAATGTGAACATACTACTTTTCAATTCTTTATATTATGAATATGATTCATGGCCCGGTATGATTAATATCGTTCCATATCATCTTTATCAGAGGGATATGCATGCAAATAAAAACTGGAAAAAGGATAGAACTGATCGATATCACGGATGATGTAAGAAAATATGTAGCTTCCAGTGGAATACAAAATGGCATCTGTCTAATAAGTACAAAGCACACAACAACATCCATCATCGTTAATGAGAATGAATCCGGCCTTGTATCTGACATACTTGATTTGCTGGAGAAACTCGTCCCTGCACATGCCGGTTATGCCCATGACCGAATTGACAACAATGCTGATGCCCATTTAAAGGCAGTATTGCTTGGCAGCAGTGAAACCATTCCGGTCATAGGTGGCAGTTTACAGCTTGGAACCTGGCAGAGTATTTTCCTTGCAGAAATGGATGGTCCAAGGACAAGAGAGGTCACGGTTACTGTGATAAGTAGTCAATAGGCCGCATGAACTTGATTATCCAGTATATTGTTGAATTAAAAAGTAAAAAAAGTAATTGGTTTTTATTTCTAATTATTCTGACTTTTCGTAGTCAGCGTGTGCATAGAAGCATCTTTTTGGAGTACAGACTGCATCTGCGCTCTTGAGTGCTTTGAGAATCTTACTGACCTCTTTGCTTTCAAGACCGGTAGCTTCAGCAATCTCTCCTGGTCTCATTGGCTTTCCTGCGTCTTTAAGTGCGTCGAGTACTTTCTGTTCATCATCTGCCATATTTTATTCTCCTACAATTATTTTACTATTAAGGGAATCGTGAAATAAATAGTTGATGCAATTGATTTCGTTATTTTATCAATATATAATCTATCGTATCTCGAATCGTTGTCAGCTGTTTGCTTAAAATGAGTTCCTGAGCTTTTCAGCAAGTTCAGCAATGTTCTCTGTGGATGGGTGTAGCTCTACAATGGTGTGCATGTTACCTTCCCCATCACCTGCACGCCTTGGGATTATGTGAACGTGCACATGTGGCACAGTCTGCCCGGCAAGCTCTCCGTTGTTGATGCCGATATTCATGCCTTCAAGTTCCAGCGTTTTTCCAACTGTCTTTGCGACCTTATTAACTGAAGCAAACAGGCTGGCAGCTTCATCATCACTCATGTCAGTGAATTTTTCAAAATGCTTTTTCGGAAGCACAATTGTGTGTCCCTCTGCACAGGGATAGATATCCAGAAATGCATAAACAAAATCATCTTCATAGACCTTATGTGAGGGAATCTCACCGGCAACGATCTTACAGAATAGACAATCCATATGTATCACCCTCCTTCTTTGAGGTTCTGGATATTTAATTATTGTTGTTGCACATTGCATAAATACCTAATAATTGCTTGAATTACAGTACATTTTCAAACTCTGCCACAACAGGCATGTGGTCTGATTTGTGGTGTATAGAGTAGATTCATTTTATATTTATTATTATAGTTATGTACATCCAAGACGATATATCGCCAATTTCATGTACATATACCTTTTAAACCCGACACATATTGTACATTATTATGAGAGTGGACACTAAGGGACAGAAGTCAAAAAAACTAATCCCAATTATAGCTATTTTTGTCGTTCTAATCCTGTTTTCCAGTCAGTCCATGGCAGAGGTCGTTGATCAGCTCAAAGTTGAGATCAATGAACATGATATTCTTGGTCCATTCGATAGCACAATTTCTGAAAAGGATACATCCATAAAATCCTCAAATACGTATAATTCAGGAAGCAATTCAGGTCATAGCACAGGGTCACATGCTACATACACCGCTTCATCTTCTGACACAAGTTCATCACAGGTCACTAAAGGAACAGTTAACACAGACCTTTTCACTCTGCTGAAAAAATATACTGAATACTACAATAGTGGTATTGACGAAGTTCCTGGAATTGTCAAAAATATAGCGGGCAATGATCTCATTCTTCTTGAGATAGCCATGAATGATAACAGTGAACTGAGAATCAAAGTTTGTACAGAGGACGGTCTGATTACAGAATTCAGTAAGCTTTCATCAGGTGAAAAAATAGACCCTACAGTAACTCTCACCAGCAATGAAAACACCATTCGTACAATAATTAAGAGTGATGATCCATTGGGATATTTCATAACATCACTAAATCAGGGCTTGATAAATATCGAGTGCAAGGGCTTTATTAAGAAAGCAGCATTATCAACATTAAAAGCATTGGGATGAATAGATTTAATATCTATCCATTTCCCTAAATATTTATACTAACTCTCTTTTCTTCAAATATCGAAGAGCCAATTAGAGTCATTTTTATATGGTACATTACTAACTAAATTATATCTGAATAAAACTTAGAATAATTAACCATGTCTCAAAAACCTCCTTCTTCAACCGATTACCCCAAAAAAGTCCTTGAAATTCCGACAGATACCGAAGGCATCCTAATTGAAAGACCAAATCGTTTTCTGGCCATTGTAGAAATTGATGATAACGGAACCAAAAGTCAGGAGAAGGTACACGTTCATGACCCCGGCAGACTCATTGACATATTATATCCGGGAAACAGGGTGCTGCTTCGAAAAGCCAGCAATCCGAAAAGAAAAACAGGCTGGGATATGATAGCCGGAAGGATCGGGGAGGAATGGATACTTATCAATTCCGCTTTCCACAGGCAGATATCTCAGTGGATACTGGAAAACCGGATTATTGATAAGTTAAGGAATATTGATAATATCATTCCTGAGCAGAGATTTGGTGACAGCAGGCTGGATTATCTTTTAGAAGAAGGTAGGAAGAAGACATGGGTTGAGGTTAAAGGTTGCACACTGGCAGAGGATAATGTCGCGGTCTTTCCGGATGCTCCTACAACCCGTGGAAAACGTCATCTTGAGGAACTCATGCGTGCTGTGGATGAAGGAAATGATGCAGCTATCATCATACTGGTATTCAGATCTGATGCAAAGTGTTTTACTCCTAACCGGAAGATCGACATTGATTTTACAGAAACGATGATAAAAGCGGTAGAAAAAGGTGTTATGGTCTTCCCATTGCAATTCTGTTTTGAGAACAACAACATTTACTATCTGTCACAAATTCCGCTTTGCCTGGAGAAAACAGGACTCATCGCAGGACTGATTGAATGAGCTTTGTGGATATTTTTTTATCAATAGTGAATTCTTCTAAACTCTTATTCTATCTCAAAGCAGTTGATAACTTCATATGGGGCCCACCTTTGTTGATATTGCTCGTAGGTACGGGTGTTTTTTTCACATTCAGCCTTGGTTTCATACAAATAAAACACCTTCCTCTTGCTTTACGATATGTATTTGGTTCGCAGAGACTGGAAAATGGGGTAAAGGGTGATGTATCCAGTTTCGGAGCCCTCACCCTTGCACTGGCTGCAACCATAGGTACTGGAAACATAGTGGGTGTTGCCACAGCTATAAAAGTGGGTGGACCCGGAGCACTATTCTGGATGTGGATGGCAGCCTTTTTCGGAATGGCAACAAAATATGCAGAGTGTACTCTGGCTGTTAAATACAGGATATTCGATGAGAACGGAGAAGCTGCCGGTGGTCCCATGTACTATATCAAGAACGGCCTTGCAGACCGGTCATACAGCGGTATCCTCTCAAAAGCCTTTGCATGCTTTGGAATATTCGTAGGATGTATGGGTATCGGAACCTTCACACAGGTCAACGCCATAGTGGACTCGGTTAAGATCACATTCGGAATTCCTTCCATGCAAACCGCCATTGTGATTTCGACACTGGTATTCCTTGTGACCATAGGAGGGATAAAAAGCATCGTTAGAGTCGCACAATTTATCGTTCCCTTTATGGCGATCTCCTATGTACTCAGTTCAGTTGTTATAATAGCACTTAACATCGGATCTCTGCCCTCTGTGCTCTCTCTTGTAATTCAGTCAGCATTCAGTAGAACGGCAGCAACCGGGGGATTTCTCGGAGCTTCTATAATGATGGCAATGCAATTTGGCGTTGCCAGGGGAGTATTTTCAAATGAAGCAGGCCTTGGCAGTGCACCAATAGCGGCGGCATCAGCAAAGGTGAAAAGCCCTGCAAAACAGGGTTTAATCTCCATGACAGGTACGTTCTTTGATACAATAATCATATGCACAATGACCGGAATTGTCCTGATAATAACAGACTCATGGAAAGGTGAACTTGCCGGTGCATACATGACCAGCCAGGCTTTTTCCAGCGTGCTGAGTATCGGCAGCTATGTGGTTGGTATTGGTTTGATGTTCTTTGCATTCACGACAATTCTGGGCTGGAACTATTATGCTGAAAAATGCACAGAATTCCTTTTTGGAGTAAAGGCGATACTTCCATTCAGAATGATCTATGTAGTGCTGGTTTTCATCGGCGCTTTCCTTACACTGGATGCTATCTGGATACTGGCAGATATCTTCAATGGGCTCATGGCTATTCCAAATCTCATAGCACTGGCTGCACTCAGGAAAATAGTGATCTCAGAAACAAGAGAATATTTCAACTCCCTTGAATCTGAAAAGTAGGCATTGTGCTTATCTGTCTGGTCTGTATGTTGATGTCACTAAGTAGGATTAACCAGCCAGCAGTGGCAGTTAGCCTGGAAAATATCCTTTCTTGTAAAATTAGCCGCAATGCAGCTTCCCCTGCAAACAGAAAGCCACTGGCACCTGCTGCATTCACCTTTCATGTCCGAAGCTTTCAGGCTCCTAAAATAGTTGAGGAATCGTGAATTATCCCATATCCACCGGAAGGATTTGTCTTTCACATTCTCAACATCTGCTCCCTCAAAATAGTTACATGGGAGAACATCGCCCTTTGAAGTGACCGTGCAATATCCTATAGCACCATCACATCCAATTCTTGTATCAGTATTAGTTTCAATTTCCTGTTCCGGAATTGGTCGGAACGTACACTCAAATTCCATAGGTGCAATTTCAGGACCATCAGATTCTCTTTTACTGAGCAGGAATTCTGTCAGTTCCCGCATTCTTGCAGGTTTAACTTCCAGATCATAAGCACCTGTTCCACGTCCGGAAGGAACAAAAGGCAATATTCTGAATGTCTGTACTCCAAGCTCTTTTCCAAGTTCATAGATGTCAGGGATATTATCGATATTCATTGTGGTTACTGCGGCTGCAAGTGTGACAGGAACACCTGCTTTTACCAGCAATTTTATTCCTTCTACTGTCTTTTGCCATGAACCAGATAACTGGCGGAAATCATCATGTATGGCAGGTATACTTGAATCAAGACTCACCTGTGCCCTTGCTCTCATACTTGCAAGTTTTTCAGCAGCAGCTTCGTCTATCAGTGTTCCATTGGTGGCCACCTGTATCATTATATTTTTGGAAGCGGCATATTCAGCTATATCAAAAAAATCCTTTCTTATCATTGGTTCGCCACCACTGAGTATCAACTGGCCGACTTCAAAATCAGCAAACTCATCGATAAGCATGCAACAGTCGTCAAAGCTCAGCTCATCGCTGCACTGCTCACCGGCACTCACAACGCAATGCCTGCATCTGAGGTTACATTTCGATGTAAGATCCCAGAGCACACCAGCAGGAGCAGGGACTTTCCAGTAGTTCATCCTTTCATTACGCCACCACAAAAGTCCTCGATCTGTGAGTCCATCAAGTACCGGTATGCTTTTATCAATCACAGTTTCCCTGTCAGAATGGAAAGATGTACTTAATTGAGTAATAATCTCGTCAAGTGTCCGGTACCCGTCACACATTTTGAGGAGCCAGTATGCAGCTTCATTCAGCTCCTGAACTTCCGAACTGAGCGGGTCTTTTGTGATCCAGGTGCCATTTTCCTTACTTATCCTGAAAGGAAAATAAGGGACAGCAGATCTGTCCGGAAAAACACTTCCACATGTCATCCCGGTATCTACTTTATAATCATCTGCTGTCAATATGCCAGGCTGTTCTTCTATCACTTGATTTCCCCGAGCATCACAAGTGTCTTCTTTCTCCAGTCATGTATCTTGTTTTCTGAAATTCCCAGTGTCTTTGACAGCTCAGTTACCTTCTTTGCGTTCTCTGTTGCCTTCAGGAAGTCTCCCAGTGTTGAAATCGATCTTCCTTTGAACAGGATTGCAGTTTCCGGTCCGATACCTACGATATCTATGATGTCTGTTTTCAGTGTAATAACCGGGTTTTTGACACGTATGTACGGATCATATGGCAACGGGTCCGGTCCGGGAAGACATGAAAGTCCCGGAGATGGCGGACAGGCTATGTAAGGTGACGGTGGACAAACTATCATTGGTGATGGCGGGCATACAAAGTCCGGTGCAGGCGGGCAGATGTAAGGTGCTGGTGGGCATACAAAGCCTGGTGCAGGTGGACATAGTATATGTGGTGATGGTGGACAGATCATCGGTGCTATCCAGCATATGACCGGACATGTCACAGCCGTACCAATTCCCACAGCAGCAAATGCATTGATTATGCTTGCTCTCCAGCGTGAATAATGCGGATTGGTCGAGTAGAGATCATCAAGTGAATCCAGTACCGCATCCCTCATGTCGCTGAAATCTGAACTTGAAACAAGATGTGTTGTCAGTGCCTGATAATAGAGAAGTCCAAGCACATCACGGCCAAGTCCCTCGCATATCCTGATTCCCCTGTGCGTTCCACCGGTAGCTATCAGGTAAGCGGCCTTGTTCATGATTCCACTGTTGATGTGGACTCCGCCATAGTCCAGTGCTCCTGTGTACTTATCGGTCATATGATCCGGCTGGTGGCCTGCAAGGACACTGGTGATCGGATCAGTAGGATCATAGAGTCCTCCATTGGTAGGATCTTCCAGATTACGTGCTCCTGGTGCCGATGCCAGTAACCATGGATCCTCTCCATAGATCCAGTTACCGGCTATCAGACAGGAAAATACATCGGACATGGACTCGTTCAATGCGCCCGATTCCCCACTGTACACCAGGCCTGCGGTGTACTCGGTCACAGCATGTGTCCATTCATGTGCCACCACATCAAGTGAACATAGAGGACCATTGCTGATACCATCACCGTTTCCAATTTTAACATAACTGCCGTTCCATGAAGCATTATTCCAGTTGGTTCCACAGTTGGCATAAATATGCATATCAGCTCCTGCATCATCATAGCTGTCACGTCCGTGTACTGCGAAGAAATAGTCGTAGACCATTCTTGTATACAGGTGACAGTCAACTTCAGGTCCCTGTCCGGATGCAGACCAATTATTATTGCTGTCTTCAGAAACAGGGGCTGGAGGATAGCCGCCATTTGCATCATGGGTAATTACTCTTGCAGAACTTGGTACCCATTGGTCCTCAAGCAGGTATTTGGCTGTGCCGTGATCGTGTAGTGTGTTGATGGTTACAGAACCTGCATATGTTCCGATCCCCGAACCCGTGGTCCTTGTGTGAGTCTGCTCATTATTGTATTTCCAGACTACTTTTCCGGTCAGTGCATCAACAAAATATTCCCATTTGGCAAGTGTTTCTTCCCCGGCAAGATCCTTGTCTATTCCCTCAACTGAAACATGCCATACAAGATGTGGTTCCTTTACAAACTGCGACAGGATCATCAATGTGGGTTCAGCATGCAGTTTTCCTCTGGAATTATTCTTGTCATCTCCAAGAGCTGCTTTCAATGCTTCTTCTCCTGTGACCTTTGCCTTGTCCGGCAGGTCAAGTTCAGGAGTTAGCTTTCCGGTTGTTCCTTTAATATTATCGTTAGCATCGATATGGACTATTATCTCGCTGCCAAAAACAGGCAGTTCCTTGTAGACCTGCTGCATGCGCACATGTCTGGCACCGATACGGTCAGTATCGATCCTTTTAACAAGCATTTCCTTGCTGACAGAATTTAATAAAAAGAGGTCTTTGTTAACTTCCATAAATTCTATGGCAGCTTTTCCCGGATCTTTCTGTTCAGTTTTTGCAAGCAAGCCTTTGAGTCTAAGTGGAATACCGGTACGTTCATCCCATTTGACATCTACGTTCTCATCGACATTTTTCAGCTTATCGAGTATATCCTTTTGTTTTCTGACAGGTTCATACATTACCTATCTCCCCCTGGACAGTTCCCACTATCCTGATAGCACGTTAGTCAGGGCAAATGAAAAAGATTGCAGACCTTTCCTAGAGCACCCCTGCCCGGCCAGATTCAGAACCTTCCCCTATTACTTATTACCCTTAATATAAATTCCAGCTAATAATCTATAAAGTTTGCTCTGGAATTCAGCTTAATATCTTAAAATAAGTTAAAATAAGTTAAAATAACTAATCCATTTTCTCTTTTTTCTTCTTTTCTTCTTCCTCAACGGTAGTATTATCACACCATGCATCAACTTCAAGATCCGCTGCACTTTTCATAGAGTCATTTGAGTCTGGCACTGTGCACCATGTATCGATCTGTTCATCAAGGCTTGGTATCTCTATATCTTTCATTTCTTTCTTTTTCATATCCTTTTTATCCATTTCAACCCTCTCTTTTGGTTTTAATTATGCTATTTCTTCAAAGCATCTGTTTTGTTTTCCTGAAATTCTATCAGTACTGAAGCTTAAAAAATGTTTTTACCGTGAATAAAGCAATGCCAAATTATATTAAGATAAAAAAATGAATATTTCTACAAGATAATTATTAGTTCCGGTGAAAAATAGGGTAGTTATCTCTATGGGAATAGAGTCTGGCTGCTAAAGTTGAATACCGGTTTGGTATAAATCATTTAATGGAGATTGTTATGAAGCGGATCGTTTTAGGATTCCAGCACGTGCTGGCCATGTTCGGTGCCACGGTGACAGTCCCTCTGGTTGTTGGTTCTGCCATTGGGCTTTCGCTTTCGGAAATTGCAGTGATGATGCAGGCTGTTCTTTTTGCAATGGGAATTGCAACCCTGCTGCAGACATTTATCGGTTCTAAATTCCCAATTGTCCAGGGATCAAGTTTTGCTTTCATTCCGGGTCTTATTGCAATAGGTTCTGGCCTTGGCCTTGCAGCTGCTGAGGGAGCTCTTATTGTCGGTGGTATTGTTGAAGGACTCACCGGTGCTTTAGGTCTCATAGGCAGACTCAAAAAGCTTTTCTCACCACTTGTTACGGGAATAACCATAATGCTTGTGGGTTTCTCACTTGCCAATGTGGCTGTCATGTACACGTTTAATTATTATGCCGATGCCGCCGGAACAACTATTCTGCCTTCTTCTATTATTGCTATAGTGACGTTCAGTACGACTATTCTCGTAGCACTCAAGGCAAAAGGAACTTACAAGACAATGCCTGTTATTGCAGGTGTAATTGTAGGATATATTTTGAGTATGGCATTCGGAATTGTTGATTTCAGCCTCGTTAAGAGCATGCCTATTGTAAGCCTGCCAAAACTGTTTCCATGGGGAACTCCGGTGTTTGATGTCAGTGCAATCATAATCCTGCTTTTCGCATTCATGGTAAGTATAATAGAGAGTGTAGGCGATTATCATGCAATATCAACTATTGCTGACCTGCCAATTGATAATAAGAAAATAAACCGCGGTATAGGTTCAGAAGGTCTTTCCTGTTCCATTGCAGGTATTTTCGGTGCTTGTGGTACAACCAGTTATTCTGAGAACATCGGTCTTGTGGCTCTGACAAGGGTTTCAAGTGTGCAGGTCGTTCAGATAGGTGCCGGAATTCTCATCCTGTTCTCACTTATCCCAAAATTCTCAGGTCTGCTGGCATCCATTCCTGCACCGGTTCTCGGCGGACTTACAACGGCGCTGTACGGAATGATAGGTGTTACAGGTCTGAAACTCATTAAGGATAGAGTAGAGCTTAACGACAGGAACACGCTGATCCTTGCAAGTTCACTGGTTCTTGGACTTGGTGCTCCTCAGCTTCCTGCAGAATTCCTTGCAAATTTCCCACAGATTATTGCAAGCATACTCGAATCCGGAATGGCAGTCGGTGCAATTTCAGCAATAATAATGGATCAGTTACTCAAATAGGGCAAAAAACGGATACAACATATATTGGATATTAAGATACTAATCAAGGTGTTAATATGATAGAAGATAATCGATGGGAAGGTGTGTATTCCTTTGAAGATTCTCCTTACCTTATGGAGATATTAACCGAACTTCGTTCTAAAGAAACGGAAAATGTTCGTTTCAGGAAAGATCTTGTGAAACTTGGCAGGTACATGGGTTATGAGTTCACCAAAACAATGGAGTTCAAAAAAGTGAAGATAGAGACTCCTCTTGAGAGCACAGAAGGCATTGCTTCCGGTGACAGGGACCATGTGTACATTATTACTGTGCTCAGGGTGGCAATTCCACTTATGGAAGGTCTCATCAAGACACTGGAGCATTCAAGGGTGGGTATTGTTTCTGCTTCCAGGGGCAAAGCTCCTGATTTTAATATTGAGATGAGCTATATCAAAGTCCCTCACATGAGGGAAGATGATACTGTGATTGTCTGCGACCCGATGATAGCTACTGGTTCTACTCTTCTGAAGACAGTTTCAGAAATAAAGAAGTGCGGAATCCCGAAAAGAATTGTCATCATAGGTGTGCTTGCAGCACCAGAGGGTATAACTGCCCTGAAAGAGGAACTTCCGGATGTTGAGATCTATGTTACGAAGATTGACAGGGAGCTTAACGACAAAGGTTATATCCTTCCTGGTCTGGGTGATGCAGGTGACAGGGCATTCGGTGAGCCGATCAATATCTCAATGCTTCCATTGATGCACAATCTGGAATAAGCTGAAAGGTTGAAAATAAAAATAAGTTTAAAAATAAGTAAGGTCTGTTACAGGTATAACAGATCTCTGTTTTTTATTATTGATCCATATTTTAAGTTAATTACAGCATCGGACTGATTGTCCTTAGTTCTATTATCTGTCCCCACATGTGGAAACTCATCATATCATCACGTGGATAAGCTGTGAATCTGATTTCTGTTCCATCAGTTCTGAATTCTTCTGGCAGGTTTGTGGGGTCATATTTTGTATCGTCAGCACCCACAATTCCAAAAAAGCCACCTTCAAGGTTGTTGTATGTCACAGTTCCGGTATCAGTTATAAGCCCGCTTTCTGGAATTACCTGGATTGTCAGTTCATAGCCGTCTTCGGTTCCTGTAATTTCTTCCCATGGGCGCACGTAAATTGCGGATATGCTTTGTTCACCTGTTTCAATGACTTCAAAAATCCACATGTGAGAACCGCCTGCACCAACAAGAGTTACATTAGCACTTGCCTGGGTATATACATCCTCTTGAACCTCAAGTCCTTCACTGTATGTCATATTCCATGAGTAACCGGTTGTGGGATTCTCTTCAAGTTCAACTATAATTAGATCTCCAATAATGGCATAGACTGTACTCTGGCTGTCGTTCTCTGAAAAACTATGACTAACTGCTGTCATTGTTCCTATGGAAACGCCAGAATTATCGATGGTTCCTGTCTGATCTTCTATGTTTTGTGTTGCATTGCTATTGTCATCAATGCTGGTGTTACTACCGGTATCACTGCCGGCATCTTTGCTGTTTGATACACAGCCTGAAGCCATACATACAAGCAAGACAACTGCTGCAACCATAAGTAATTTGATGTTCATTTTATATTCATCTCCTGTATTCTTAGTTACAGGATTGTTTTCCAGCTATATACAGGTTTATTTAACTGCAAATATGCTTGTAGTCATAGATTACGGCAGGATTTTCGGTTTTAAAGAATTGTAATTCTGTATAAATTATAGGTTTCAAAACTTATGTAGTGCAAATATAAGTTAAAAAAACGATATAATTAAATAATAAGTTATATATACGATATAATTAGGTTATAATTTTTAAAAGTTATATTTTTGTTTACATTAAAGAAGACAAAAAGCAGGAAGTGGGTTCATTTGCAGGATAAAAGAAAACTGTATGCAGTTATCACAGGTGACCTTATAAGTTCTTCTGATATGGATTATAGTGACAGGGAAGCCCTCCTCCTGATAATGCATGATTCATTCTCTTTTGTAAAAAATTGTCTATATCCGGACGGTGGAGAAATCTTGTCCTTTGAGATATCCAGGGGCGACAGTTTCCAGAATATAGTCAGAAATCCAAAAGATGCGTTGATGGTATCAGTCCTCCTCCTTCTGAAATTAGGTACAGGTAAAAATGAGCGAAGACTGGCAGCCAGAATGTCCATAGGTATTGGAAGTGTGGAATATTTCCCGGATTCCGGTAGTGTGGGCGAGGCCGACGGACAGGCATTCAGGTTTTCAGGTAAGACACTTGACACCATGAAGGAGCAGGAAAAGCAACTTCTTGTAACGACAGCAAATCCTGCATTGAATCTGATGCTGGAATCCCAATGTGCTTTTTTTGATAACATGGCTGGCAGGTGGACAGGTGTCCAGAAAGAGATACTTCTTGAGAAGCTCAGTGGCCTGACACAGGATGAAATTGCGCTAAAACTCGGAAAGTCCCAGTCCACAATCTCCCAGAGCCTTAAAGCCGCAGGTTATGATGCCCTGAAGAAATTCCTAGACAACTATGCAAGCTTATTTGAATATCCAGGGATATTCCTTATGGGGAATGAATGATGGATGTCGCAGTTCTAAATGTATCACTGCTTGCAAGACTTCTTTTATCTCATGTGCTTGCAGACTTTGTGTTTCAGAATCAGACAATGGTCAGCAATCGCTTTGAGAATAAGTGGCATTCAAAATGGCTTTACATACACGGCATTCTTGCGGGAATACTTGCATACGTCCTTTCAGAAGCTTATGTTTTTATCTGGCTGTTTCTGGCCTACACTATCTCCCATATTGTCATAGATGGTTTTAAGTCCACACGTAAGGACAATCTTACATGGTTCATTCTCGACCAGCTGGCACATCTGCTTATCATAGTAGTTGTCTGGGCAATGATATCCGGACCCGGAAATATAGTTTCAGGTATTTCATTTGTCCAATTG
This sequence comes from Methanolobus sediminis, assembly GCF_031312595.1. Taxonomy (NCBI): domain Archaea; kingdom Methanobacteriati; phylum Methanobacteriota; class Methanomicrobia; order Methanosarcinales; family Methanosarcinaceae; genus Methanolobus; species Methanolobus sediminis. The sequence goes on from NZ_CP133592.1 coordinate 2,636,708, forward strand.
AACAATACAGGCATCTGGCTTTTACTCCTTTCTTATGTTATCGTGATATGGCCAAGCGGGATACTGATCGGTAAATTTACAGAACCCTGGCATCATGATAAGGACGGGGAAGAAGGCGAAGGTCTTTTTAATGCAGGTCTGTGGATAGGGCGCCTTGAGAGATTCCTGCTCCTGACATTTGTGTTACTTGAACAATATCAGGCAATTGGATTACTTGTAACTGCAAAATCGATCTTCAGGTTCACCACTGACCGTAAGGTAAGTGAATATATTCTCATTGGCACCCTGTTGAGTTTCACGATAGCTGTTTTTGTTGGAATTATCGTAAAATGGATGCTTGATATGGGAGTTTAGATTTTCTGATTTTTCTTCCGATTAGTTATTTTTCTGCAGTACTAAGTAATCTTTATATATAATAAAGTCAGATATGGACTGCCGATTAAGGCAAAGGAAAAGGTGAAAACATGGATATAGCAACTACACTGAGGTATGGTTTGATAAACATGAACCATTTCAGAAGATGTATGATGAGCAGAATGACCTACCAGCTTTCATCATACTGGAAAAAAGATGCCGATATCCCTGCTTTCGACATGAAACCGGTGAGTTTAACGTCTTACTCAGTATAAGTTCAATCATCGCGAAAAACGACTTGCCATCTCTCCAATAGGAACTGCCGGTTTCATTAAAAAATGAAGTCTATATGGGTGCAGAAAGCACCCATCTCCTCCATACTTCCCTATTTTATTTTTTTACTTTCTCAATAAACAACAGTGCACATACTCCTTATTCATCATCGAATTCTATGCTTACTCTCTCTGATTGTTTTGCAAGGGTCTTTGAAAGCATACCAAGCTCCATTTTACAGACATGGAGTACTCCTGCAGGCACTATGCATGTTGTGCAGCAGACATTTTCCGCCTGGTCCATGACGTAGTTCTCTTTAATGTTCAGGGTCTGCTTTTTTGGAATTTCCATATGCGCTATTTTGGCAACCTTGGAACAATCAGTTTCTATATCTGTAATTACAGTTTTTCCGTCAAGCGTTCCGTTTATTTTGTGTTTGAAACCACATATAGCAGAATTAACAGTTACCTGTGATGGCATTTTAATCACTCTCTTGTAAAATCAATATAACAAATAAAACCGGAGTGCTTTTAAAAGTTTGTGTCTAAATGAAAATATCGCCGTTTTTCAGCAGTTCTGTATCAGTATCATTAAAATGTAATGACAGGAAAGTAAAACAGACAAAAAAGAAATGGAAAGAGATTATATATGTTTATTTCTCTTCGTCACCTGAACAACTGCAGCAGACATTTCCCTTCAATATTTCTTTCCAGTCACCAATCACATCATGGGTCCAGCAGTCATCTGCACCTGCAGCTTCTCTCATTGTCAAGGCAAATATGTAAGACAACTCTTTGACCGTAGCACCTGCATCCAATGCACCCTTAAAATGTTTAAGCACGCATGGCTTTGATCTTGCTTTGATTGAAAGTGCGAAGCAGATAAATTGATATGTCTTTTCATCGATTGTTCTGGTATCGGCATACAACTTGTCTATCTCATCAAGTTTTTCGGTAAATTCCGGGAAGAACTCTTCTAGCATCCTCATGGTATAATCTCCAATATTTTTGAAGTTAACACTGTTAATGCGCCATCGATCTTTTAGTCTCAGTGGCGGATACTTCAAATTATGTTGAAATAGATATTTAAGCTTAATTATTGATCACTGGCGAATGGTACAAAAAAGAAAACAGTTTCTCTCCTTTTAAACCTGTATCTTAAAGTATTTCCCAAATATCTTCGGGCTTTTTTCCATCACTGCGATATAGGCTCCAAAGAGAATGAACACGCATCCAATAACCGTGTCTATAAGTAATGGTGTATGAACGATTGTGAAATCAAAAAATATACCGCTCACCGGTTCAAGTAATGCAAGGATGCTTCCCTTCTGTGCTTCGATCTGGGAAATACCGCTAACATAAAGAACTGCCGCCAGGGCTGTGTTGATAATACCAAAGAAGATCAGCATTGGCATGTTGTCTATAATGACATGTTCCGGGGTACCCCCTGATAAAGGAATCAGCAAGATCACTCCAACAAAAGTGTACCAGAAAAGCAGGGCAACACTTGAGTAATCATCCTTGATGTATCTTATAGTAACTATTTCACTGCCAAAGGATAGTCCGGAAAGAATTCCTGCGGCAATTCCTAAAAGGTAACCGCTACCTCCGTTGATTCCCAGGCTCAGTCCGGTTGCAACATTTTCCATGTCAACAATGAAGAGAAGACCGATTAATGACAGTATTAATGCAACTACACCTTTCCTTGTTATTTTTTCTTTTAAAACCAGCGGTGAAAGTATGGTTACATACATGGGTGCGGTATAAAGCATTAGTATTGCAACTGAAAAGCTGGTATATTTGATGCATGTGAAGTAAGAAAATATCGTGCATGTATTGATAAATCCCAGAAGCAGAAGGTACTTTTTTTTCCTGCGGGGTACGATCTGGGATAGCTTTCCTGTTAAGACAATGAAGATAAGCAGTGATAGCAAACCAAATAGCTGCTTGTAAAATATCATGGGTCCTGTGGGGACTGCTTTCAGGTAATCCACGAAAACTCCCAGAAGTCCGAATAGAACTGAGCCTGTTATTAGTTCAAAATACGCTTTTTTAGAACTCTGGCTCATAGACTGGAAATAGTCAGATAGGCTATAAAGCATTTGGTGGGCATCATTTTGATGCCGGAGCAAAGATATTAATAATTCTGGACACAAGGTATTAAAGGGGTTAAAAAATGCCTACATTTATACATATAGATATACCAACGGATAATGTAGAGAGAGCTAAAAAGTTTTATTCTGATATTTTTGAATGGACATTTGAAAAACCATCACCTGAAATGGATTACTATTTATTTAGTACCAAAGACCTTGATGGGAAGGAAGGTATTCGTGGAGGAATGGGGCTTCGTGGTGAGCCGGATCAGAAGATAGCTGCATATATCGGGGTCGATTCTATCGAGAAATATGCATCTCAGATCCAAAAAACCGGTGGTAAGGTTCTGAACAAAATGCCGGTTCCGGGTTGGGGTACTCTTGCTATCTGTCTTGACACTGAAGGAAATCTCTTCGGACTATGGGAGGATGCAACTGAAGAGAATAAGTAGATCGTTGAGAAAAGGCGATTCTACATACAACATCCTTAATAAAAGGGATGATTTTTCAGGCACCTATAAATTAATTTCCCTTCGTGTACACTTAAAAGTGCAGGTGTGCACAGGCAACCTTACTATAATAATATGTTAATTTACCAAATAATGACAGAGGATAGTGATTTTTATTTTTGAAAAATAAAGGTTGATATTTTAGTTCTCATTTTTTAGACGTAAGCTTTACATAGCAGACTTGCACTTAAAGTAGCCATTAGAATAATGTATATACATTATCTGTCATTACAGTGGTCCATAGGCTGTAAATGACATGTATTGCTCAAAAACGAAAAAGCATAAAGGAGGTTCAATGCTAGATATAGACCCTACGGGTATCCTTGTCAGGTATAATGCTAAATTAGAAAATGAATTAACTCCTGATGAGATAGCAAGAGAACTATTCCCCAGAGATATTCTATTAAGGAACATAGTTGAAGCGGTTTTTGAAGGTGATGAGGATGAGGTTATAGTTACCCTCAAAGATGCCGTAAAAAAAGGCAAAGACCCAATATCCCTCATAGATGATGCACTTATGGTGGGGATGGGCATAGTATCCCAGCTATATGATGATGGGCACCTGTTTCTTCCGGATGTGATGATAGCATCCCATGCAATGACTGATGGTATTGAATACTGTAAGCAGATATCTGGCAAGACTCATGAATGTAAGGGTACTGTTGTTTCCTATGTCGTGGAAGGTGACATACATGATATCGGTAAGAAGATACTGACAGTACTTTTGAAATCCAATGGGTATGAGGTAATAGACCTTGGAAGTGATGTGCCTACTGATGAAGTTATCAGAGCTGTGCTAAATTACAGGCCTATAATGGTCACAGGAACTTCCCTGATGACAACTACCATGTATTCTTTCATGGAACTTAATAACAGGCTTCTCGAAAATGACATAAAAATCCCTCTTGTATGTGGTGGGGGCGCTGTAACCCAGGACTTTGTGATGAACTATGAACTTGGCATATATTGTGAAGATGCTGCATTGGTACCTAAAATTGCAGATTCTATTCTCAAGAACAAAAGTATAGACGAGCTAAGGGAACAGTTTCATGTACATTGAAACTATTAAGGCATAATTATGCAATGAAAGAGGTGGCTCACATCCAAAGACAGATCCCTCTTGTGTAGATTGGATTGAAGGAAGTATAGCATTCAGATGAGAGCCAATTTATGCTTTTCATCTTCATGTATTTAATATCTCCTTTTTTTCAATATTTAAATGAAATGTAGGATAGGGGCCTTTGCATAATATAATAACATGTGTGTATATTATGTTCATACGTGTAAATGAAATGTTATTGTATCTAATGTCGTAAGGGAATATATCATACAGCGCGGGGGTCAACATTATCAGCTCTGAAAAAATACGGGAAAACAAGTATTCTTTACTGAATGGAAATACTGATTGCCTGTTGTCTGATGCAATCCTCTCTTTTCTCTGGAAAGGGACTGATAAAAAGCGTGTTATTTCAGTTTCTGAAAATATATCCCTTTTAGGCTATCTTCCCGATGATTTTGTTTCCGGAAAACTTAGTTTCATGGATATTATTCATCCCTCTGACATTGAAACTGTAAGGCATAAGTATGTTCAGTATACTAATAATAAAAGTCCTTTTTTCGTTGCAGATTATAGATTAAGATCCGCTGACGGCAAAATCTGTGAGGTCAGTGAAAGAACAGTTGAATTATCTCTGGATGATGAATGCCTTTACCATGGAATCATCTCTATAAAAAAGAGTTTTGAGTTCGATACGGATAAAGAAAAGATCTATTGCAAAAGTATAGTTGACGGTATACAGAACCCGCTTTTAATTCTTGACAGTACGTTCCATGTTTTTTCTGCTAACCGGTATTTCTATGATCTCTTCAAGTTGAAACCTGAAAATACTGAAGGAAAGCATTTTTTAAGTTTGAATAATTCAAACAGACATGAGCTAAGTTCTTTTTTTGATAAAGTCCTTCAGGAAGAGTATTTCTTTGATTCTATTGAAGTTGACTGTAGTATAGATGGCCTTGGAAACCGTACAATGAAGCTTACTGCCCGTCCTCTTGATACGGGTATGGACAGAAAGAAGCTGATTCTGGTTTCAATAGAAGATATAACTCCTCAGAAAATGGCTGAAGCAAAAATCCGTGCGTCAGAAGAAAAGTATTCCACTCTTGTTGAAAAGGGAAACGATGGTATTCTTATCGTAAATCAAAAAGGAACACTTAGTTTTGCAAACTCCAAATTCTCCCAGATGATCGGACTTGAACAAAACAAACTTTCAGGTAAGAATCTTCTGGATTTCGTTCCTCAGGAATATCATCGAATGATAGGTATTCGACTCAAGAAAGTCCTCAAAGACATGCGCAGCATAAAGCGCAATGATGAGGTTGAGTTTATCAAAACCGAGGGCGGAAGTTTTTCTGCTGAGATAAGTCTTTCCTATATCTTACATGAGCACCAGCCGTCTGTCATGGTGGCTTTGAGGGATATCTCTGAGAGAAAACATGCCGAAGCAGAGCTAAAAGCTTCTGAGGAAAAATACTCTACACTTGTTGAAAAAGGCAATGATGGTATAATAATTCTTCATGATCTTTCCTTCAAGTTCGCAAATTCCAAGTTCTCTGAACTGACAGGTTATTCACGAGAGGAATTGCTTGATAAGACTTTCACAGATCTTGTGCCGGTAGATTACAGGCGCATGATAGGAAAGCGTATCAAAAAGGTCCTGAAAGATAAACATAGCATTCGTAGAAATGATGAACTTGAGTTTCTGGCAAAAGGAGATGTGACCTTCCCGGCTGAAATCAGTCTGTCATATATCTTACATGAGGAAATGCCCTCTGTAATGATGACTGTCAGGGACATCTCTGAGAGGAAACAGGCTGAGGCTGAACTTAAGGCCTCTGAAAAGAAATATTCTTCCCTTGTAGAAGAAGGTAATGACGGTATTATTATTGTTCAGAATGGGGTACTTGTTTTTGCCAATATGAAGTTCTGCGAGATTACTGGTTTTTCCAAGACTGAAATACTTCGCAGGCCGTTTGAAGATTTCCTTTCTATTGAATACAAGCGTCTTGTTATGACCAAATTCAGGAAAAGCCTTGAGAAAAAGAAGTCTTCACTGAAATATGAGATAGAACTTGTGTCAAAGGAAGGACACAATACTCCTGCTGAGATTAACTCTTCGATCATTGATCACGAAGGTGCACCGGCCATAATGGCAATTATCAGGGACATAACCGATCAGAAGGAAAAAGAAAGGGAACTCCTTGAACTGATCGAGGTGCAGAAGGTCCTTGAAACCGTAATTAAGAGCAGTCCTGCTGTTGTATTTTTCTGGAAACCTGATGAGGACTGGAAAGTGGAATTCGTTTCCGAGAATATATCCCAGTTCGGTTACCAGGCAGAGGATATGATGTCAGGCAAGATCCTTTATGGCGATATCATTCATCCTTCTGATGTGGAAAGGCTCACCATGGAATACGATATCTTTTCCGGTGAGGAGAACCTTTCATTCGAGTATCGCATACTTACAAAAGCAGGTGAGGTGCGCTGGGTTGATGAGAGGTCAGTTCTGAAACGTGATGCTGAAGGTAACCTCCAATACATACAGGGTATTATTGTCGATATTACTGAGCGCAAGAATGTGAAGAACTTCATGCAGATTGGCAATGATGTTGGAATGCTTTTCAGTCCGCTTGGTGATGTGGGTGATATGTTTTCACAACTGGTGGAATTCACCACTCAGATGGATAATCTGGACTGCGGTGCTCTCTATCTTGTTGACGGGGAAACGGGTGACATGAATATAGTTGCTCACTCCGGTCTTTCGGCTGAGTTCGTTAAAAGCGCAAGGCATTATGGCGGCAAATCTATCCATGCGCGCCTGCTGAAAACAGAATATCCTCTTTATACAAGATATTATGAGCTCACTTCCATGATTCCCGGGGAGAAACTGAGCTATGAGGGACTGGAAGCAACCGCCCTGATTCCAATTAGATATGGTATGGAGCTTGTAGCAATACTCATGCTGTCATCTCATAGTGTTTATTCTGTTCCTTTTGAAGTAAGGGATTCCCTTGAGACTGTGGCATCTCAGATTGGTCCTGTGATAGGGCGCATGCGGGAACAGGCAGATGTCCAGAAGAATATCAGGAATCTGCAGGTTATTTTTGATGTCATGGAGGACATGGTTTTCATGCTTGATGCTGATGGTTGCATTCTTTATGCAAATCCTTACACATTTACACGGCTTGGATACTCTAAAAATGAGCTAATTGGAATGAATCTTATTAACCTCTATCCTCAGAAAGTGCTCCTTGAAGTTGCAACTGAAATCAAATCTCTATTAGAAGGCAGGGCAAAGGTCTGCACAATTCCTTTTGAGTCTGTTTCCGGGGAACTTGTAACTGTTGAGATGCACTGTTCAACTGGGCAACTGGGTGATGATCCAATAACGATATGCGTCTCCCGTGAAAAAGGTATGATATAATCCTTTTGGTCGTTTTCGCTTTTTTTGTGCTATTTTTTACTAATAAATAACAATAGATATATAATTTGTACTTCATTTAAATATCAACATTCATTTTTATTCATATTGATTTTTCAAATCGAGATTTTATCAGTTACAGTGCTAAATTCATTTCTTTTAGCTATAAAGTTCGAATATATCATGTATATAAGCTATTTGCTTCGTTACCGTATCCTAAATCAAGTAATTATGATATGATACAAAAAACAATATCAATATACGCTCTTTTTTCTCCATTTTTCAGACTCTTAACTAACATATATGATATAGTATACATTACTTCTTATATGTGTTTTCTTTACCCGATTCTAAGCTCATTATACTTAAAGTATCTCCTATATTTTGTAGCTGAGGATGTACACAAAAACATCGGCACACAAAAATCACTATCAATAGCCTCTATATTTGATTATTATATGTGTTGTCCTATTTATCAAAAAAACATATGTTTATATAGTAGTATCTTTGCAAAGAAACCTTTATATTACATGAAAAAAGTGGATGATTTGAGGTTCAGAAGAACCTTTTTGTGTAGATTGGATTGAGCTTGACCCAAGCTCAAGAAAATAGACTATCCAAATTGAAGGAGGTATAGAATGTTAATAGTAGACAAAGAAGGTATCCTTATCAGATACAACGTTAAAATGGAAAAATCAATGACCCCTGAAGAGGCGGCAGCAGAACTCTATCCAAAAGAGGAGTTATACAAGCCAATCGCAGAAGCGATCTTTGAGGGTGAAGAAGATGATGTTATCGAAGGTCTCGAGGCAGCTATCGCAGCAGGCAAGGACCCAATCGCACTCATCGACGATGCACTTATGGTAGGTATGAAGGTAGTAACAGACCTTTACGACCAGGGTGTAATTTTCCTTCCAAACGTAATGATGTCCGCAGATGCAATGCTCGAAGGTATCGAGTTCTGTAAGAGCCAGTCCACAGAGACCCCAGTCCAGAAGGGTAAGGTCATCTGTATGGTCGCAGAAGGTGACGTACACGACATCGGAAAGTCAATCGTAGCAGCACTCCTCAGAGCAAACGGCTATGAAGTCATCGACCTCGGAAGAGATGTACCATCCGCAGAAGCACTTGCAGCTGTAAAGGAACACAAGCCACTCATGATGACCGGAACTGCACTCATGACAACAACCATGTATGCATTCAAGGAAGTCAACGACCTTCTCGTCGAGAGCGGAATCACAATGCCATTCGCATGTGGTGGCGGAGCAGTCAACCAGGACTTCGTATCCACCTACTCACTCGGTGTATACGGTGAAGAAGCAGCAGATGCACCAAAGATGGCAGACGCAATCCTTGCAGGCGCAGATGTAGCAGCACTCAGAGCAAAATTCCACAACCACTAAGGTGATTAAAAATGGCAATTAACAGATTCACAACAATGGCATATTCCGAAGCTGACGAAATGGTCTTCGGACACGCAAAGAAACCTGTAAAAGCAGGTCTCGACCTTGAGATCGGAGCAGGATACACAACCGCAGAAGTAAACTACGCACCAAGGCCAGAAGCTGGTGAGTCCATGGAGAAACTCGTAAACGAGTACCAGAGGATCACAAAAGACATCATGGCAAGAATGGTTCAGGTTGGTTTCCCATCCGTAGTACTTGAGACAGAACACGTTCAGCAGATGACCAACAACCCATCATGGGGAGCAGCTGTAGCACACGCACAGAAGACCATCATGGAAGAGTACCATGAAGAATATGGAATCAAATGTGCACTGAGACACACCCCTGGTGACATCAGAGAGCACAAAGAGTTCATGGATCTCAGAGGCGACAAAATGGGCGTTGTCATGGAGTCCTTCGAACAGATCGCAGAGAGCGGCGCAGACCTTCTCTCCATCGAATCAATGGGTGGAAAGGAAATCTTCGACTACGCAGTACTCAGGAACGACGTTCCAGGTATGCTCTACGCAATCGGATGCCTTGGTACCATGGACATGGACTACCTCTGGCAGGAAATCTCAAGCGTAGCACAGAAGAAGGGCGTTGTCTCCGCTGGTGACACAGACTGTGCACAGGCAAACACTGCAATGTTCATTGCAGGTGGTCTCCTTGACAAGAACCTTGCACACACCCTTGCAATCCTCGCAAGAGCAATCTCCGCTCCAAGATCACTCGCAGCATACGAGGCTGGCGCAGTAGGTCCAGGAAAGGACTGTGGATACGAGAACATCATCGTAAAGGCAATCTCCGGTATGCCAATGTCCTTTGAAGGTAAGACTTCAACCTGTGCACACTCAGATGTCATGGGTAACCTTATCATGCAGTGCTGTGACCTCTGGTCAAACGAGTCCGTTGAATACCACGGTGAATTCGGTGGTACAACAGTACAGTGCTGGTCCGAGTCCCTCAACTACGACTGTGCTCTTATGAACACAGCTCTTAAGTCAGGAAACGAGAAGATCCTCAGAGACCTCCTCATGGCTTCCGACAGATTCAGAGACCCACAGTCATACGTCCTTGCATACGACAACGCATACGCAGTCGGAGAAGCAATCGTAAAGGACGGAGAAGATATCTTCCTCCGTGCAAAGAACGCTGCAATAGCATGCTGTGACACACTGAACAACTCAGAGGGTCTTGAGATGACAAAGTTCGAACTCGGTGCACTCGCAAAGGCAACCGCAGAACTCGACGCAATCACCTCAGAATCCGAGACATTCATGAGCGAATGCATGGAGCGCTTCAAGGCAGAAGTACCAGTCTTCAAGCCAGAGAACTACGCTCTCTAAATTTAAAACAAGGACTGGAAGTTTTCTTAGGAAAACTTCTTTCCTTTATATCTTTACATTTCAAAAACGAAAAAATATCACACTTATCAATTCAAACTTAACTCCACAATTAAAAATCATAGGCTTTACAGAAAAAGGGTTACAACGCCATCAATTCTACCTCCAACTCCACAACCTTCATTTTATGGCAAGTACCTAATAATACTTCCCTCTGTAAAGCCTTTGATATCTTCATGATTCTGTTTTCCTTTCTTGTTAGCGTTTTTTTGTATTCTGCCTGAATATTTTTGTGTACATGAACCTGTATTTCATGTTCATTAAACTAATAAACACAAACAAAGGTTCCTTCATATAGGTGCCTTTATGGATTCTTCAAAACGATTTCATTTACTTACTATATTTGCATTAATGGCTGTCCTCATTCTGCCAGCATTGACTGATAATAGTAGTTCAGCCGAGCTTTCTGCCAGTGAAATAAGTGTCATACCTTCCAGTTATCAGGTCGAACCGGGAACTACGTTCACTATCGACATCAACATTGATCCGGTAACTCCTGTATCCGGCGTACAGTTTGATCTGTCACTTCCTTCTTCGGATTTTTCAGTAATTAGTGTGAATGAAGGAGATTTGTTCTCCCAATCCGGAGCTACTGTGGCATTTGAATTGAAAAATGCTCCTTCATCGACTTCTTCAGGAACAATATATTCAGCAGTTCTTGGCAACCTATCAGCCACTGAAACCGGTACAGTTGCAGAAATGACTGTTGTTGCAGGAGATAAAACTGGTTTCTTTGATATTGGTCTTACAAATGTGATAATGAGTGATTCATCCTCACATTCAATGGGATTTGTCTCTAATTCAGCAACTATCCTTGTAGACTCAAAACCAGTATTAACCAATCCCGGATTGGTACAGGTTAAAGAGAACGATCAGCTGGATCTAACATTACAGGCAGCAGATTCAGACAATGATGTACTGACATTTTCAGCTACTTCACTTACAGACGGTGCCTCGTTTAACAGTTCCACTGGTAATCTGTTATGGATTCCTGATGCCAGTCAGGTAGGTGAACATTCAGTTGAAGTTGCAGTAACAGATGGTTATCTGAATGACACGATGATTCTGACAATTGAAGTTCTTCCCTCAGACTTAGCACCTGTAGCAGATGCAAGTGGTCCATATACAACAAGGGTTGGCAAAAAGATCAAATTAACAGGTACGGATTCCTATGACCCTGACGGAACTATCATGTCATACACCTGGGATTTCGGAGATGGTAGCACAGCAGTTGGCGCAACTGCTTTCCATACATATACAAAAACCGGAGTGTACACAGTAAAATTGACTGTAATGGACAATGCCGGAAATACCGGTACGGATGTGACAACATTAACAGCCGAGAGCTTCTTTAAGTATTACCTTGGATGAGCCTTAAATAAAAGATGACTAATGTTATGACAGAAGGCTTTAAGCCTCCTGCCATCCCATTTCTGTAAGTGTTTCCACAGCACTTTCTTTTACTTTTATTGTGTACTGACAGTTTCCATCATCGAGACTTGTTTGACTCAGGTCTGAAACTTCTATGTTGTATACAGTGCCAAAGTATGCAATTACAAGTTCTTCTTCTGTTGGTTCTTTGAAGAAATTGATATTACCGTCAGCATACCAGGTCTGCCATGGTGTCTGGCTGCAATTCATTTCTTGTGACTTCATTGTAACAGTCTTTTCCAGCATTACCTGGTTAACTTCATCCCATACGTCATCAATGGTTGCAAAAATAACATTTCTGTTATAAAGCACAACTTCAATAGAGTGTTCTGTGATTACCTGAGTAACCATCTGGTCAGATCTGTTACCATAGCCTCCGTGACTGCTTGTGAATGTATAGTTTAATGTATATTCGCCGGGATTTTCTGTGCTTACCTGATAGTCTTCCAATGCAAGATCAGAGCCATCAAAGCTGTAAGTTGGTGCGCTCATTATCCATTGACTGGCAGTTTCTTTGACCTCGTTCTCGGAAGGCGTCATAGCATACTGTTTAAGTTCGATAAGTGCTGCATTTATCTCTCTTAGTTTTTCCGGCATATATTCAGGAGAATAGGGATCGATCTTAATGATTTTACTGGCATCACTTTGTATTACCTGTATTTCCACAGTTCCGGTGTCAGCAACTACAGTTTGTCCTTCCTGTGGTTCATACTGATCATTCATTTCCATGAAACTGTTGTTATTTAAAAGGGAAATGAGATTATCCCTGGTTTCCTGGTCAATGGATTTAACATATCTAGCCGTCAATTCATTCTGATAATTGTAATAACTAAGATTGACTGCCGTTAAGTTCACAACAAGTTCCTGTACTGCCATTTCAGGTAGTGTGAAGGCACCATATGAAAGATACACAACGATTGCAGTGTCAGAAACAGCATTTTCGTTAGTGTTGTTCTGCACTTCAGTGCAGCCGGCACTTGTAAGGAAAAGTGCCATCATAAAAAATATAAATAGTTTATTCAATAATAACCCTCCCGTTAATATAAAGGTTCGTTTTTCCTGTAATATTGTTCTTGTTGTTCGTAATATCTTACGATTAAAACTGGAAAACGCATTGAACTTATTAAATAATTACTAAAACTTCAAACCCATTCGTAGTTACGATCCTGAAATCGATTCACCTTGCAGAGATATGTGATCCATGTCACATAACTGCAGTTGATGTTTATCAACCATTTCTTGATTCATTAATGGAAAATGCAATGGTAAAAGGTGTTTCAGAACTATTAAGGGTCAAAAAATGATCAAGATATTTGAATGCGTAAATGTTTCAGGTTCAGGCAAGCACTGAGACAATTCCGTTCTCAATCTTTACATCATAAGTTTCTATTTTAGGGTCATCTATGTCGATATATTCTCCCGTATCGACATTTTCCCCGGTCCTTATATCAAAACCCCAATTATGACATGCACACTTGAGTGTATATTCTTCAAGCGTTCCGCTTTTAAGAGGGCACCCCTGATGAGGGCATTCGTTGTCAAGTGCATATATTTCATTTTTCATTTTAATAAGAGCTATTTGCTTATTACCTGTGTTCACAATTTTTATTTTTCCTTCGATCAGATCTTCTTCCTTAATAGCAGCTACCCACTCAGGCATGATATTACCCCACATCTGGTTTTTAGTCTAAAGAATGGACTCGTCTGTAAGTAAGAACTTGTACTGCAGACTTTCTCCCTTTTCCCGTAATTATCTCTGACTTTCCTTTATATATAAATTTCCTGAGTTTAATGAATTGTAAGTCAAATTTACCGACAGGCTTAATTCCATTGTTGCCATTAACAAAGGACTGATCTTTTTTGTTTTGCTTTACCAAAACAATTTGGAACGTTTATAGACTCGATTTTAAATCTGGCCAAATTGGAAACCGTCGTGATGATTTATCTCATCCTGTGTTTGCATAAGGCCTATCATCACAGGAATTATTAATATGGAATCATCAAGTTTTAAAGACCTTCATTTATCACGAAATCTCGAAAAAGCAATTGAAGAACTGGGTTTTGAGGAGCCAACGCCTATTCAGGCTCAGTCAATACCTTTTATTATTGAAGGTAGGGATGTCATCGGACAGGCCCAGACAGGTACAGGAAAAACTGCAGCATTTGGAATTCCTGCCCTTGAAATGGTAAACCCTAACAGCAAGAAGACACAGGTACTTGTCCTCTGTCCTACAAGGGAACTTGCGAATCAGGTTGCAGAAGAGATGGGCAAACTTGCCAAGTATCTTAATGTACATATACTCCCGGTTTACGGCGGACAGAATATTGACAGACAGATCAAGGCTCTCAGAAAAGGTGTCCAGATAGTTATCGGTACCCCTGGAAGGGTTATGGATCACATTGAGAGAAATACACTGAAGCTTAACGGCGTAGACATGATTGTGCTCGATGAAGCAGATGAAATGCTGGATATGGGTTTCAGGGAAGATATTGAAACAATACTCAGTAGTGTTCCTGAGACAAGGCAGACGATTTTTTTCTCTGCTACAATGCCAAAGCCAATTATGAGGCTGACAAAGCAGTATCAGCAGAACCCAATGCATGTGAAGACAATACACAAGGTAGTTACTGCGCCAAACATGGAACAGTCCTATTTTGAGGTCAAGCATCACATGAAGCCTGATGTTCTTTGCAGAATGATAGATATCTATGATGTGAAATCATGTCTTGTATTCTGTAATACAAAAAAGATGGTTGATGACCTTGTTACTACTCTAAAGACCAGAGGATATCTTGCAGATGGTCTTCACGGCGATATGAAGCAGACCCAGAGAGAAAAAGTAATGGCCAGCTTCAGGAAAGGTGAGATAGAGACACTTGTTGCTACTGATGTGGCTGCACGTGGTATCGATGTGGAGAATATTGAGGTTGTATTCAATTTTGATATGCCACAGGATGAAGAATCATATGTTCACAGGATCGGAAGGACTGGTCGTGCAGGAAGACAGGGAATTGCATTTACTTTTGTCACTGCAAGGGAGATCTACAAGATCAAGAGCATCCAGAAATACACCAAAACCAAGATACAGTGCAAGAAGGTTCCTACCAGAAGTGATGCCGAAGAGATCAAGGCAGGTATGCTTGCAACCAGGGTCAAGGAAACCATTGATGAAGGACATCTTGGCAAATATGTCCACTGGGTGGAAAAAATGCTTGATGAAGATTGTACTACCATGGATATTGCGGCAGGTCTCGTTAAGATCATGCTTGCTGAGAACAGGTAATTATTCGGTAGTCATTCTGATATTTGGGTCATTGGATAATATGGGCTATATATACTGATTAAATTATTGGGAACATTTCCCATATTCCATTTATATCATACGGTTCATATTATATACTATGACCCTGTTTATTGAATACTGATAATTAAGTACCTGTTAAAAACTGTTAATATCGTATTATTTTTCAGTAACAGGTAATGCATGTTTGTTTTATTTGACTGGGATATTTCTGATGTTGTGTGATCTTGACATCATTTGTCATTAATGTCTTGTATTTGAATAAAGCAGGAACAAAAACAGTTCACACTGAGGTATTAATCTGGCTAATTATAGAAGTAATAAAAGGAAAAGTAACGCAAGTGGGGGAAACACTGACGGTGAGGTTGTCAGAGTCAGGACTCCACGTAAAGAAAATGGTGAGGTTCTTGCAACAGTTTCAAGTTTACTTGGAGCGAACAGGGTAAGGTTGCAGTGTATGGACGGTGTTGTCCGTATGGGAAGGATCCCTGGTTCAAAGAAGAAGAGAATGTGGGTTCGTGAAGGCGACATTGTTATTGCTACTCCCTGGGAGATCCAGGATGAAAAAGCTGATGTTATCTGGAAGTATACCAGGCCACAGATTACATGGCTGGAGAAAAAAGGATACCTTAAATAGATGAATTTATTATTCATCTTTTAATTGGTTTTAATTTTAAGTCATCTGATTTTAGTTTCTTAATATTTTACTAACTACTATCTTGAACTTATTATCTCACATTCTTTTCTTGATGATTTTTCAATCATTTTCCAGGAGTTTTTCAAATAACCAATGTTATATTTGAAAAACATTTAAAGACCAGGTAGCTGCAATTGTATATGATTACAAGAATAATTGCAAATCACAGAATAGTTAGAAGAGAGTAGAAAACCCGAAGTATGAATGATACTTCACTAAAAAAGTAAGTTGCTTATTCAGCAACTTCTGCGAAAGCGAACTTTCTGAGTACTTTTGTGATCTTGATGTTTACTTCATCGCCTACGGATGTGCCAGGTACGAAGATTACAAAACCGCTTACTCTTGCAATTCCGTCTCCTTCTCTTGCGATATCCTCGATTGTTACTTCGTATGTCTCTCCGGCATCTACTGGAGCAGTTGATTCTTCTCTGTTGTTGAACATATTAAATTCACGTCCTTTTTTATAAAGCCTAAAATACCTGAGTAAGCTGAAAACATAATGCAAAATAGAAATCTACAGTCAAAGTAAATGCCATCTAATGTCAATACGTTTAGCGAATAACAGTCTTATTTTAAAGCACTGTATCATGGGTTTGTTTATATAAAAGGGTTGTGCATGGTGGTGATTTTACTTTTATTATGTCTTCTTTTATCAAAGGAAATACAATAATCTCACTGGCAGCATCCATCCTCACCACAGCAACTTGCTTCGCTATCCATGTCCTTTCCTTTAAGGGCTGCATTTATCATTGCCCATGCACATCCGACACCGCTCTGTACTTCAATAGCCTGAACAGGGCAATTACCAGCACATGCACCACATTCCATACATAATTCCGGTCTTGTGAGTTCTACATGTTTCTCTCCTTCAGTGAAAACTCCATGTGGGCAGACCTGTGTGCACATAAGACAGTTTATGCACTTCTCAGGATAGTACTGAAGCGTGTTCTCTTCGTATGAATTGAACATCAGATCATCTCCTTGAGGTGTGCAACTGCCAGGACAAGCAGGCAAAGCAATCCGGTCCCTGCTGTCAGTGCCATGTAAGGTACGTACCTGAATATCTCTTTCTTAACACCGGTTCTTGATGTATAGGTTGTACAGCCTGTGAAGTTAAGAGCAAGGTAGCCTGTCACTGCCGGTACTATCAGGAACATAGCTATCAGTGATAGCATTTCTTTCCAGAGGAACATGGTATTATTTGCTGCAAGGCTGATCCCAAATGGTAAAGCCACCAGCCATCCTAAGATAATTCCCTTGATGCTGAGGTCATGTGCAGGCAGGTAAGGCATCAGAACAGGGAACAATACTGTTCCTGCAAATGCTGCCACGACTGCAAGAAATGCTGCAAAAGGACCGGACAGCAGGTAGAGGATTATTGTAGCTATTAGTGTCGGTTTGATAACATGGATGAACTCTATCGGTGTCAGTACCAGCCTGTCCCGGAAAGTGAACCTGACTTTTCTCATTTCTGTCGTTGCCATATGGTTTTTGAGATACTCCGGCAAGTCCTGAGCGCGTACCGGTCCGTATTCTACTTTGAATCCGGACTTGCGTTTGACTTCATGTGCAGAAACACCCGGTGCCCCAAGCTGTGGTAATATCAGGTTGCGATGATTGACAAATTTTGCAAGTCCTGACCACCTAATGCGATATATTATCTCATCGGTGCCAAATGTTCCTTTTCCGGCAGCACACCAGACATTGATTCCTTTTGTGTCAATGACAAGGATGTAACAGTCAATACCAGCCAGTGAACTGCGCAGTGCATCAAAACTGAGTGTATAGTTGGCAGAAACGAATACCGGAGAATCTGCATCAGGATTTCCAAGTTTGTAGATGCCGGGTTCTACTATGTGTCTCATCCTGTTCACTCCCCAACGTGCTAAGAAATGGTCAAGCCTGTCATTGAAAGTGATTAAACTTGTAATTTCACGAATTTCCGGTGCAGGGACGTTTTTGTCCAGACCTATCATCTGAATAAACTGTCCTGTATCCTCTTTGCTGTCAGAAGGGCAGCATGAACCTGTATCACTGGTGTTGTCCATGTTTTTCACCTTGAAATATGGGTGTTTCAAAAATGTATCGTAAAATTAAATTATGCATATATATTAATCTTTAGTATCTAAAACACCATTGGATGTTTCCTTTATTTTGTGAGGAAAAATATACAAAAATAAAGAAGAAAGAAAAAATAATAGCATTCGAATGTTTTTCTTGCATCCTGCTTTACGATGTTTGATATTACTCTTTCCTTATTGCTGCTTTAATTGCCTTTTGAGTTTCAGGATCATTTAATTGCTCATCAGTATAACCATGTTCTTCTTTGGCGTGCTTTACAGCAATTTCCATCATTTCATCCATGGTTTCCCCCTCAGCAACAAAAGGACACATAACTCCCATATCTTTACAAGCTAATTTATATGTCATATTTTATGACCTCCCAATTTATACTATCTCAATGGCTGTATTTAACAACTGTGAAGCACATAGTATGAATATAAAATAATCTGCATTAGTATTGATCCATATTTCCTTTACTTAGCGATAATGGAAAACCCATCAAACAAAACTAAACCAATAAATCACTCAAATCGATCTCTTCCCCAGCTCTTAACTGGTCTCTCATAAGTGTGATCTTCCTGTCTATCTTTTCAAGGCTTTCCAGATGCTTTTTCTCATCATCTGTGGTCTTCAGGAGTTTTGAGATGCCACCGTTTTTGATGACAATACGCTGGTCTGCCGACAGGGCCAAAAGCGGGTCGTGAGTGCTGATAAGGACGATCTTGTTATTGCTTACCAGAAGTTCAAGGGATTTTACTTTGTCAACTCCTGCATTCTCAATTTCGTCTATCAGGACTACTGATGCAGGGCTTAGGAGCGCTGTGTCTGCTATCATTAATGCCCTTGATTGTCCTCCTGAGAGTTGTGTAACAGGAGTTTCACGGCTGAATGGTTCACCTGCAAGGACGTTTGCAGTATCGTATATCTTCTGGACGATGTGGTGAATTTCATCAACCATACGACTTTCAGCATGTAGTGTCAGGAAATCTTCCACACTCAGATCCATAACAAAATTCATGTTCTGGGAAAGTTGTGCGATAAAGCGTCCTTCAGTTGAGAAACGTTCCTCATCTGTTGGGGAGCGGCCATCTACCAGTATGCTTCGTCCAGTAGGTGTGTCTTCCTGTGCAAGGGATTCAATATCAGCAAGCAGGCGGGATTTGCCAGACCCGGTTGGACCGACAATTGCTGTCACTTTTCCCTTTTTCAGCTCAACTGAAAATCCCTCTTTATCACCATTTTTGTTTAGTCCGGGGAGAACAGTCAGGGAATTAATCGAGAATCCACTATCCTGCTGCAGAGCTTTGACCTGCTCAATAAACATGAAGAAGCCGTCGATAAAGTCATGATAGGTGGTTCCTTTTTCTGTAAAATAATCCTCGCCGAGTGTTGAACCCAATTCTCCCAGCTTCAGGTTCCCGATCTCAGCAGGGTCGATTGCAAACGAAGAGAAATAATCCTCTATCCAGGGCATCATCTCCATGAGCTCATCTATTGTCATTTGAAGAAGAGTTGTTCTCATTTTAGTCATCTCCCCTGAAATTGACCAGTTTTGAAACACCAATTTGCCTGTCATCACCTATCTTTCTCTCACCAAGGCAATAAGAGCATAAAGCTCCTGGCATGGTAAACCTGAGCGTTGCACCCTGAAGTGTATCAACTGAGCTGGTTTTCTCAACTTGCTTTGCAAGGTAGAAACTACCCTGTCCTGTAACACCGTTGATGTGAATTATCATTCCTCTGGGGTTGACCTGTCTCACCCTGTATGCAAAGACCTCACGCTCAGCCTGGGAGACAATATCGCCTTTGGTTATGACAACGATGTCTGCCATTTTAAGCATCGGACCTATCTTTTTAGGTGTATTGACACCACTGAGGTTATCAATTACACAGATTGCCAGAACATCTTTTATGTGAGGAGAACATCGGTTGCAAAGACCTGCACTCTCTGTTATCAGGAAGTCAAATTCCCTGTCTTCAGCCCATTTGATTGCTTCTTCAATATTGCTCACAAAAAAATGGTCGGGACATAGTCCTCCGGAAAGTCCGGTCCTGACAGGGATGCTGTAAGCTGAATAAAGCTCTTCGTCCTGTGCCGAGAGACAATCGAATTTAACTACGCCAACTGTGTAACCCTTATTCCTGAGTTCTTCAACTGTCCTGACAATTATGCTGGTTTTTCCTGAAGATGGAGGACCTGCTACCGTAACAAGCCTCAAACAACGCCTCCGGTTGTCATGAACTGTTTGTTGAATACTTCAGCAATCTCCTTTTTGAGTGCACCGATGTCATTGTTCAGCAGGAAATCCCATCCAAGCCAGTAGAGTGAGCCGACATCATCCATCTTATTCTTGACTTCAGGGTTTGTTGTCGGGAAGTAAGCCCTGGCAGAAATCTCTCCAAACTTCTTTCCGCAAAGGAAATCCGTTATTTCCTTAACCCTTTCAGTTGCTTCCTTCTTTACCAGCATCTGAACCGGACTTACAATTGCTCCTTCCTTTGGTACAGTAATTGAAACCCTAGATTTATCCTGTATCTTCATGGCAAAGAAGTGTGGCATGATATACATTGGTGGTACATCGTCTTTCTTGCTGTCTACCATCTTCACCATCTGTGATGGATGAAGACCCATATAAACAGAGGATGCCAGTTTCTTGATTCCTTCAGTGCCATACATCTGATAGAATGGAAGCAATACACCGTTACAGAAGAATCCATTCTGTCCACGCATGGCAACCTTGTTCCTGAACTCGTCTTTCAGGATATCTTCCCAAGACTGCGGTGCTGGTTTTCCATCCATAAGTTCATTAATTGTAACCAGCACAAGAAGGTTTCCTGAGAGCATGGTAAACTGTCCCCGAGGGTCAGCAAAACCAATTTCTTCAAAATCACTGTTCATTGGTGATGCACCAAGGTCAGTGAAGTATTCATAACTCAGGAAGTTCTCCTGGAATGGTTTATGGTAGAAGCTGTTAATATCGGAACTGATGATTATGTCCGGTAATTCTTCTACCGATGTGACCGAATCCATATATGCGTAGTAGGAAAGTTCGTGGTTGACATTACCTTCTATGAGTGAATGGAGCACATTTCCTGTCTGTTTGCTGTACTCGGCTGAGAATTCATTTAAAGCCCTGTTAAATGGCATCTTCATACCACATGGTAAAAGGGCAAGAAGTGTGAGCTCCTTTTGTCTTTGCGGAGCGTCAGCAAGTGTGAAATCTCCCCGAGCTTCATTGTCTGCCACTGCCTGATTCAGAAGCTCAATGAAGGATTCCTTGTTTACGGATACCATTGAAAGGGCAGTTTTTAGTTTGAGTAATGGTCCGAGTTGTTCAAGAACATCCTTAATCTCGAATTTTCCCATTCCATGCTGCTTGAATATTTTCAGTAAAAAGGGATATTCGCTTAATATCTGGTATACGCTCATTGTTTCATCTATTTTTTCCATATTTATTCCCCTGATACTTTTCCAGTATTTTTGATCCTTATTCTTACAGCCTGTATTAATAGTCTGTTTTTGATATTCAGGTATCCCAATAGTCATACAAACATATAAGTATTATCATCTAAGAAGTAATTTTCCGGCATTATGGTTGCTTTTTGATACTACGTTGCTATCTTCTGGTATTCTCTCTGATTATATTGTTTTTCACCATCATTATGATATATCAGTTAGTAGGTATATTTATTAAGTATTAAAAACTACCATGTTTTAGTCAACAAACACATTAAAAACGAAAAAACAAAAATTGTGAAAGATGCGGTTATCCTGGTTTCATAGCTCTCCCCTCAGACCATGTCCTCTAAGGATTCTAAATCAGTATCTTTCATTTAACACCAGAAGTGGAGTATGAGCGGTGGGGTTGTGTTTGTTGATGGGGTTATTGTCATAATGGGGAAATTAATTCC
The DNA here is from genome assembly GCF_031312595.1 of Methanolobus sediminis. Classification (NCBI taxonomy): domain Archaea; kingdom Methanobacteriati; phylum Methanobacteriota; class Methanomicrobia; order Methanosarcinales; family Methanosarcinaceae; genus Methanolobus; species Methanolobus sediminis. The sequence goes on from NZ_CP133592.1 coordinate 2,658,674, forward strand.
CCTACAACTTTTCTTGCATTCTGTAATTGACACGAATGAGTTGTCTGTATCTATTTTATACATTGTATCATGAAAATATATCGTAAATCACAAATAATTCTTATAATAATCCTCAATATTTCAGAATGTTTATATAGTACGGACGCCAATGTTAAAATGGTGAGTCCCGTATGAAAACAAGTACATATATTGAAATTAAGAAAGGTCTTCTGATATTTCTGGTCTATGTTTTCCTAATGTTATCACTGGGAATCATGTCACAAGTGACTGGATTTATTTAGCACTAATATTTTCCCAATAGAATTTTTCTTTAATCATCAAGCCCTTTGCGACCAAAGATGTAATTCGCAACTCGCAAAGCATCCTTGTCTCCTGTCTCTTTTCCTTCATCATCACTTAGTTTTACAACAGGTATATCATTGACACTGTGCAGTTTGATGACCATATTCAAAGGCGGACTTGAGCGGAAGAAATCATAATTGTTTGTAAGGCTGGTACCTATCCCGAAACTGCAGTTTATGCGTCCCTCGCATTTTCTTTTAATTTCAATGGCAACATCTGCGGAAAGTGAATCACTGAACACCACGACCTTTGTAAGAGGATCGATTCCCATTTTCTTATAGTGCTCTATGACTCTATCTGCAAAGACGAGCGGATCACCGCTATCATGGCGTACACCATCGTATAGTTTGGATAATTTCAGGTTGAAATTCCTGAAGAAAGGTCCCGAGCCAAAGGTATCAGAAAGAGCGATACCAAGGTTTCCCTTGTAAACATTAACCCAGTTCTCCAGTGCAAAAAGATTAGCATTTCTCATTCCTATCAACGCGGAAATTCCCATTATCCATTCATGACCTATTGTACCAATGGGTCTGACGCCGTATTTCTTTGCAAGATAAACATTACTTGTACCTGAGAAGGTCTTACATTTGTGCAACATTCTGACAGCAATGTCGTGTATTTCAAAACTGCGTCTTCTGCGGGTTCCGAACTCTGAAAAACCACAATTGTTCTGTTCAAGCTCCACACCTATGTTTCCCATGAGTTTTGCGTAATCCTGTAATAGTTCATCATAATCTCTGCTGGTATCAGGGTCTGTATTTTTCCAGTCACTTTCTACCATGTCAAAATAAAGCTCGGAAATTGTTGCCATAAGGACAATCTCCCAGAGAATGCTGCTATGCCAAGGTCCTTTTATTATAAGGTCAAGGTTTGAATCTTCAGTCAGGGACACAGATACTTCTGAAGGGTCAAAACGATAATTCCTTAGGTATTCTATATAACTGGGTTTAAAATAAGGGCATTCAGCTTTCAGCCATGTGTATTCGTCATCTGCCAGGTGGAATAAAGGAAATTCTTCCCTGATCAGCCTTTTAAGCTCTTCCACAAATTCCGGTGTGAAGCGCTGTTCTCCCCTGTTGGTGAACCTGTATTCTGCAGATGCCTGCGGGAACAGCTCAAGAACTGCCATCTGCATGGTCAATTTATATAGGTCGTTATCCAGTACTGAGCAAATCAAGTTGATTCATCCCCATAAGTCAGTAATAAATACTTGCTGTAAAGCTTCTTACATGCCTACACTCTTCATCTATATATCATGTTTGATTGTGTTCACTATTTTTACCTGTGAATTACCGGAATTTACCCGTGAGCCTAAAGTAAATCAGGTAATGAACAAGCTTGACAAGATTTGTATTGAGTTGGCATTTCAACAGGTTCAGAAATTGACATGATAACAATACATCTACAATTATTTTTTATCATGTAACTGGTCAAATATCGAAGATTTATACAGAGCCAATCTCTCCTATTTTACTCATATGCATACATAAAAATAATCAGCAAGAATATAAAAGATAAGTGCCGCCTCTGGAAATCGACATATTTATATAACAATACTAAGTTCACATGTATTATCTTATAATGAAAGGATTGTAGTAAATTAAGCAATATGTATATGTTATTATTTATGAGTTAATTTTTATTAACTCATAATCGTTGGTTGTTGAAACATATACTCAATCTACAGGGTGGTACAATGAGCTATGTATATGCAGCCGTAATCGGCATACTGATAGGCATCTTTATCTTCGGGCTAAAGACCGGAGTTGGATGTGGCTTTTCAACGGTAAAGAAAAAAGATGTATTGATACTTGCAAGTGGTTATTTTCTTATCCCCATCATACTTGGAAGCCTTGTGGAAATGGTTGATCAGTCATACCTGGAAGGGGTTGCAGATCTTGGAATGACATTACACGTTTTCATTGCATTGTTTCTCATTGCTGCAGGTGTTTACACACAGAAAAAATGGAACTGCGGACACGATGTCTCAAAAAAGACCTTCCTTGTAATATCCGTCCCCTGTCCGGTATGTCTCACAGCTCTTTTCGTATCATGCATGATACTGGCCTCAACCCTTGAAATGAGCGGCTGGAAGGTCGGAATCATTGTAGGACTTGTATTCTTCATTTCAGTAATATCATCAACATTCATCTTCAGGAAAATGAAACGTACACCCGAAGATCTTGGAACCACAATGATGTTTCTCGGGCTTTTCTATCTTCTCGGAGCAATGATAGTTCCCGCTTACATCAAAGCAAAAAAACTCAGCATGGAATTCAGTACAGGCGGAGATTTCGATATAGTTCCTCTGTTGGTATTATCAATATTCATAATTGGAGGCTATGCGCTCAATAGCATAAGAGGTCAATAAAAATGGATGCTACTTCATCGTTATTTGGTATATTATACACATTTTCAGCATCATTGCTGTACCCGGTAATTATCATTCTCATATTGCTTGTGGTATTTTCTTTGATGCTCATAGGGGAATTCCTTTCGGAGTATTCAAAAAGGCACAGAGATATCGAAAACCTTGAACTTTGCTGTAATGCTGTCAGGGAACATGTGGGTTCCCAGGAATATAATAAGGCAGCAAAGTCTCTTCGCAACATTAAACAGAATTTCATGGTAATGAGCTTTGCAGAATCTGCAGCCGGCCATCTGGAAAAGAACATGTTACCAGCCATAGAATGGCTTTCTCAGGAATATGAGATAAGAATGGCAAAGAGGCTGGAGCAGACCAGGATTGTTGCGACGATCTCACCAATGCTTGGTCTTATGGGAACACTTATCCCTCTTGGTCCTGCACTTATCGGTCTTTCACAGGGAGATATCGTGCAGCTTGCAAACAATCTTATGATCGCTTTTGCAACAACTGTTATCGGACTTTTTGCAGGAACAATTGGTTACGTTCTCACCCAGGTCAGAAAAAGATGGTATTGGCAGGACATGGCAGATATCGATTATATCCTTGACACGTTGGAGGTTGAAGAGTGAAAGGGAGGAGAAGGTACAGGCGAACCGGACTCATAAACAACGAGGATGAGCAAAACCCCTTAACAGGGGTTGCCAACCTCTTTGATATTGCCATGGTTTTCTCAGTTGCATTACTCGTAGCACTTGTTATGTCTTACCAGATGCCTGAGCTTCTAAATCCTACAGAGGATATCACTCTTGTGAAAAACCCTGGCCAGAAGGATATGCAGATCATCATTAAGGAAGAAGGCAAACCCCTTGAGGTGCTGAACATGACCGATCAGATCGGTGGCGGTACCGGGGAGGCATTGGGTACGGCATACAAACTTGCCGATGGCAGGGTTGTTTATGTACCTGAAGATGAGGAAGGTGGTGAAGAGGAGGTAGAAACTGCTACTTCCGATTAATTTTTTTTCTAATATTTGAGCAAGTTGATTTGTTTTAAATCAACTGCAATTTACATAAGTGGTTGGTGGATAGGAACATGAAAACATGGTGGAGCATTTCGGCACAGCCTGCAAGCAAAGTAGCCGAAATGCTGCACGTTATCGAGGGATAACATGCAGGAAAAGAGAATAATAATATTATTCATAAGTCTATTGTTGTTACTTTCACTAACAACAACAGCATCGGCAGAAGAAAATGAATATTATCTGGTCGCTAATACGACCAGTGATGCAGATGGGAATTTTGTATTTGAGGCTATTCCTCAGGGAAATTATACAATAATTGCTATTAATGAGACACTCAAAAAAGGAAACATTATTTACTACAATAAGGAACTTGGCATAAGCGTAAATGAAACTGATATTTTGAATTTTAATGTGTCACTCGACAGTGGTGGTGATGTCGATCATGATGAAGTGGAGTCTCTTTTAGCTTCAAAATCAAAGACTTCATCAATATCAGGAAGAACTTTTTACTATTCGTCAGGAATGGGTAAGGAATATTCAAAAATATGTACAATAGCACTGCTTTATGCCAATGAATATGTAGTTGCAAGTACAACAAGTGACGCAAACGGAAACTTCACACTTGATGATATTCCTGAAGGAAATTACACAATAGTAGCTATTAATGAAACAATCAAGAGTGGAAGCACCACCTATTACAATAAGGAACTTGACATAAGCGTAAATGAAACTGATATTTCAAATTTCAATGTATCACTTGATAGTGGCGGAGCTGTCGATCATGATGAAGTGGAGTCACTCTTAATCTCTAAATCAAAGATTTCATCAATATCTGGAAGAACTTATTACTATTCGTCAGGAATGGGTAAGGAATATTCTAAAATATGTTCAGTCCTTCTTACAAAAAGAGATTCAGTTGAAGAGGTCTCAAATGCTCCACATCTGAACGTATCCATAATAACAGGGTATTCTTCATATGAGGAAGAACTTGCAAATTTTACAGAGAGGATCAATTCTAATTCTGAGTTGAACATAACCGTAAGTTCGTATATCACCACTAACTTACCAGATAATATTAGTCTGAGTAATATGGATATCATCTATATTGTGATGGTTACTCAGAGTGCATCTGAATTTGAAACTGCTGTTCAGGAAGCTATTGATAATGGTGCATTGGTAATTGGCTCAAATACATATTTGCCTGAAAGTAATTATACAATTCCTGCAGATGAAGACGAATCCAGCTTTAAAGAACTTCTGTCTGATTACTGGTCAGGAACTTCCTTTGATAACACTAATTTAGACAATTTAATATTTTACTTGGCTCAGGAATACTATGGCCGTACGGATTTAACTGTAGAAGATCCCACTGGTTTACTGAGGGCTATTTATCATCCATCAATGAATGGAACTCTAGTTGATTATTTTACAAACGATGCCGATGAATACTTTAGCTGGTACACTAATAGGTCAGATGGGCATGTTTTTGACGTAATTGCACCTACAGTAGGTATTACATTTTATGGTTCTTACTATCCTGACGACATGGATCCTATAGACAAACTCATAGAAGGGTTTGAGAACAGGGGAATAAATGTAGTTGCATGCTATGGAAACTCTGCCAATACTATTGATGATTACTTTAACCACAGTACTGAAACAAAGGTTGATACAGTTGTATCGTTCAATTACCGTGGTAACTACTTTGACATCGAATCGCTTGGTGTTCCTGTCATGAACGCTGTTCTCAACGGTTACATGAATACCAGTGAATGGATTGAATCCAGTACACCTTTACCTGAAACAAATATGCTCCGGATATATGGTCCTGAAACAGATGGTCTCATAGATTCAATTATGATTGGTGCACTGGAGACTTTTGTAGAAGGCAACACTACCGTTGAGAAATACATCGGTCACGATGATCAGATAGACTGGCTAATTGACCGTACAATTGCACAGGCTGAACTTGGAACTGAGGATGAGTCTGACAAAAAAGTTGTCATTCTTTACTACAACCACGGTGGTGGAAAGGACAACATAGGAGCATCATATCTGGAGGTCATGCCAAGTATTGTGAACCTGCTCGAAGGAATGGCAGACGAAGGCTATGACATAAACAGCAGTCTGATACCAAACAAGACTGAACTTGTAGATCTTATTGTCTATCAGGGAAGAAATGTCGGTACCTGGGCACCGGGAGAACTTGAAGCACTTGTTGAAACCGGTGAAGTTGAGCTTATTCCTGAGAGCACCTATCTTTCATGGTTCAATGAACTTCCAGAAGAGAGAAGGGAAGAAGTAGTTGATATGTGGGGAGAAGCTCCTGGCGAGATAATGGTGTACACAGATGAAAATGGTGACAAGTTTATCGTTATCCCTAAGATCAATATCAGTGACAATGTGATTCTTGCTCCACAGCCAACAAGGGGATGGTTGCAGGATAATGAAGTGCTCTATCACGATACAGAACTCCCACCACATCACCAGTATATCGCATTCTATTTCTGGTTACAGCACGAGTTTGATGCTGACGTTATGGTAAATATGGGGAGACACGGAACAGTTGAATGGCTACCAGGAAAGGACTTCTGTCTGTTGAGTGATGAATGGCCTGCCCTTATGGTCGGTGACATACCTGTCATCTATCCATATGTAATGGATGGAATGGGTGAAGGTATGCAGGCAAAACGCAGGGGCAATGCAATTATTATCGATCACCTGATACCACCTGTTGTGTCTGCCGGTCTTTACGGAAATTACAGCAGCCTTAGCAATGACATAACTTCTTATCAGACACTGAGCACTGAAAATGACGAGTTGAAACAGTCATATCTGCAGAGTATAGTAAATTTGACACTCGATCTTGGACTGGATTCACAGGTCAACATGAGTCTTGCAGAGGATGAAACTACTATTGATGAATTCCTCGAAGAGCTGGATGACATACTCACTGAACTGAAGAGTCAGTCCATGCCATACGGTCTTCACGTCCTTGGTGAAGCACCTGAAGGAGAAGCTCTTGTAGGAATGGTCAATTCTATGCTTGGAGATGAGTTCACAGATCTTGTTGCAGTTTACAATAGTTCTGATAATGCATCCACTGACTTGCTTTCACTGGTACTGCTGGACAATATGTCCACAACTGCAGCCCAGATACAGATACTTGGAATTTCTGAGGCAGATGCGGATATAGATTCACAGCTTAATACCTCCATAAACTACGCTGAATTACTTGGTGAGGCTGATAATGAAGTACAGCAGGTACTGAATGCAATGGATGGAGAATACATCAGTGCAAACCTTGGCGGTGACCCGGTACTTCGTTCCGAGACGCTTCCGTCAGGTAGCAATTTCTATGCATTTGATGAGCAGCTCATACCTACCGAAGAGGCATGGAATCAGGGTAAAGCACTTGTTGACGAGTGGCTTGCAGAATATTATGCTGAGAACGGTGAGTATCCAACTAAAGTGGGATACATACTCTGGGCAGGAGAATCCACACGTCATCAGGGAGTGATGGAATCCCAACTTCTCTACATGATGGGAATCAAGCCTGTCTGGAATGCTGATAACAGTGAAGTTGAGGATGTTGTGGTAATCAATTCATCAGAACTTGGAAGACCACGTATCGATGTACTTGTACAGATATCCGGTCTTTACAGGGACACATTCCCGATGAAGGTTAAGCTGATCGATAAAGCGGTTAGACTTGCATATGAACAGGGAGAAACTGACGAGTATGATAACTATGTCACTCAAAATACGGATGCAATTCAGCTTGTTCTGAATGAAACACTGGAAGATGGCAACCTTTCACTTGACATAGCACAGTTCAGAGTCTTCGGTCCTGCTGACGGTGCTTATGGTACCGGAATGGCAAATGCAGTTGATTCCAGTGACACCTGGAATGACACCAGTGTACTTGCAGAACTCTATGTCAGCAAGATGAGCTATGTCTACGGAGAAAATGTATGGGGACAGACGATATCCGAATACATCGAGCAGCAGACCGGTCGTGTAGTTGATATCGATAATTCAGTGGTCTTTGAGAGCAATCTTAACGGAACTGCAGCAATATTCCATAGCAGAAGTTCCAGTACATATGGTTGCCTTGATACTGATGACTTCTACCAGTATATGGGTGGCTTGTACAATGCTATCAAATACATCACGGGTACAGGACCTGATACTTATGTGGTGAACCTGCAGGATCTCAATGATGCGGAGATTCAGACACTTCAAACATACCTCACAAACGAGCTGTATGCTAGATACCTGAATCCATCATGGATTGAAGGAATGCAGCTTAGTGGTTATGAAGGTGCACTTGCAATGTCTGACTTCATTGATAATCTCTGGGGATGGGAAGCGCTCAGTCCGGATCTTATCAGTGATGATGTCTGGAACAGTGTGTATGATACCTACATGAGTAATGCAGAGCTCAGCAGCTGGATGCAGGAAAATAACCCATATGCATACCAGTCCATGCTTGCAAGGATGACTGAAACTATTAGAAAAGAAAGTTGGGACGCTTCAGATGATACTCTTAATGATCTGGTATCCCAGCAGATAAAATCAGTCATTGAGAATGGAGCCACATGCTGTCATCACACTTGTGGAAACATTTTGAATCAGGAATTTATTACAGGAATTGCACAGGCACTCGTAGATGCAGGAGAATTGACTCAGGCTGAACTTGACAAGTATCTGGAAATTATGAAAGAAGCCACTACTTCCAGTATTGTGTTAAAGGATACTTCTGTAAGTACTCCTACTTCTACTTCTTCTGATTCACTCAACTCTGTCCAAAGGGCAATGGCTTCTCAAGCAGCAGCCAACCAGAGCTCAACATCTGAGTCAGGTGGTGCCGGAGTAAACACAGTACAACCTCTGGAGGAAGGCTCAAAGTCCACTCCGGATGACTATGTAGAAGGTTATGAAATGACTCGGTCGAGTGTTTCTGATGCCACCTCACCTAACAGTCCACCGATCTCAGGTTCTGATGTTCTTGCAATGGGATTTGTAGTTACATTAGTAGGTTCAATTTACATTGGATTCTGGAAGAGGAGAAAGATATGAAAACTTTTTAGGCGCATTTATGCGCCTGCTTTTACAATTGTAAAATTAAACAGGGTATAGGAACGAGAAACAATTAAGACACTCCCAAAAAGCCGCCAAGCAAGAATTGGGAGTGTCAACACACGTTATCGGGGGATAACATGCAAGAAAGAAGTATATTGGTAATACTATTAAGTGTATTGTTGCTGGCATCAGCAACAACGATCGTATCGGCAGACGAAAACGATGTGAACGTCACCATCATCACCTATGATGATGCAGAAGTGATTGATTATGCTAAAAATGCAAACATCTACAATGAAAGCATAAATGTTCAGTATTTTACAACAAAGGATAATCTAACTGATATTGATCTCAGTAACCAGGACATAATATTTACCTACATGCTTTGGGGTTCTAAATACGAACAATTCTCCGACGAGATGGAGAAGGCAAAGGCTGAAGGAACTACTCTTGTGAACATTGCAAGTTACATTGACACATCCCTATATGATTACGATTTTAGTGGAGGCGAACCCTACGGAAGTGATGATGAGAAATACTTCTTCAATATGGGGATGAAGGAAGAGTTCCTGAGGGTTAATGCTGAAAATTTCATAATATACCTTGCAAAGACCTATGGAAACAAATCAGCACTTACAGATAGCTGGGAATGTGAGCCTCCCGTACTGCTTCCACAGGGCCTTTATCATCCGGATGATGATGTTTACTGGTTTGACACCACAGAAGAATATCTGGAATGGTACCAGAATGAATCTAACGGTGAACACCACATATATGATCCTTCCAAACCTACGATCGGCATATGGTTCCATAAATCAGATTACAAAGATGGTAACACAGAGGTTGTCGACGCTCTTATATATGATCTTGAAAGCAAGGGCTGTAATGTTATAGCTGGTTTTGATACATTCCTAAATGTGAGCGGATATTATTGTGATGAAAGCGGAGAATCATTGGTTCAATGCATGATCTCCCTCAAGAGCTTTGGAATGGACGTAAGCACATATGAAGGATATGGCCTGACAGAGCTCACAAATCTTGATGTTCCTGTACTGAAGGGCATGGTTGCAGACCCTGATTCCGGGGACCCTGCAGATGCTAACAGGGGCATCTCCAACGAAGAAGCTGTAAGAAAGACAGTCAGTCCGAATATAGACGGTATCTTCGAATATATCGTACTTGGACAGAGCAAGATGATCAAATACGGTGTCTATGAGTACGAACCAAATGATGCACAGATCGATTGGATGGCTAACCGTGCCATCAAATGGGCGGAACTTAAACGCATGGATAATCCAGACAAAAAGGTAGGTATTATCTATTACAACTATCCATCCGGTAAAGACAACGTAGGAGCAAGTTACCTGGATACTATGGCCAGTATGATGAACCTGCTCAATAAGATGAATGAAAGTGAATACACTCTTGACAATGTTCCTGAGAACAAAACAATTCTTCAGGAAATGATAATGGAGCAGGGAATAAACGTAGGTTCCTGGGCATCTGGTGTCCTTGAAGAAATGGTGAACTACCGAACTGAATGGGGACTGCAGCTTGTTCCAATGGATGAATATCAGCAATGGTTTGAGAACGAGCTGCCTCAGAATCTTCAAGACGATGTAATAAATGAGTGGGGAGAGCCCTGGGCAGATGATTTCCCTGAAGACAAAAAACTCATGATGTGGGAAAATGAAACTGGAAAATATATTGTAATCCCAACTGTCCAATGTGGTAACGTATGGCTCATGCCACAGCCTGCACGTGGTTCTACTCAGAATGATAACGTGCTGTACCACAGCTCCGTTGTTCCTCCTACACACCAGTACATTGCATTCTACCTCTGGCTTAACAAAGACTGGAATCCGGATGCAATTATCCATCTTGGTACCCATGGTACACACGAATGGCTTCCAGGACTTGCATATGGAATGAACAGAACATCTGACTGGGCACCATTACTTCTACAGGATCTGCCTAACATCTATCCATATATCGTAGCAAACGTAGGAGAAGGACTTACAGCAGAATATCGTGGAAATGCTTTGATCATTGACCACCTCACACCAACCCTTGAACGCGGAGGTCTGCATGCTGAGATGGCTGATCTTGCATCGAACATCCAGGTGTACTATGACCCTGCAATTACAGATGAAGTGAGGAATGGTTACAGAGAAACGATACTTGACCAGATGGTGGAACTCAATCTGGATAATGACCTCGATGTGAATGAATCCATGATAGATTTCTACAGGACAAATGATTCACAGTTCCAGTTTTTTGTTAAAAATGTGCTTCATGAATATCTGGAAGAGATCTCCGAGGAGAACATACCCTATGGTTTCCATGTACTCGGAGAAGTTCCGCCTATGAATGAAAGCGGACCAGTTGATGATCAGATGTCTGTGATGGTAAGATCAATGCTTGGAAGCAGCTTTGAAAATCTGATATTCAGCACCTTCTATTCAGACACGACTGAGTATCCACTGGGAATACCATATAATGATACAAAGATAGACTGGCTTGTATGGGAAGTTGTTACCAACAATACAGCCCCTTCAATAGCACAGGATATGGTATATGGATTCAATGATTCTTCAGTAACTTCTTTACTTGAAAATGGAATCATACACAGGGACAACCTTATCGCATCTGCAACTGAACTTGATCGGGTTATGGATGCTCTGAATGCTGGTTTCATACCACCTGGACCCGGAAGGGACCCGATACAGAATACCGATTCAGTACCCACAGGCCGCAATTTCTATGGAGTGGATTCAAGATTATACCCATCTCCAACCACATGGGAGCTTGGATCAAAACTGGCACAGGATCTGCTTGTGGACTACTATGACAAATATGGAGAATATCCAAGGAAAGTATCTTTCTCAAGGTTCGGCGTGGAATTCATAAGGGATCATGGTACACTTGAAGCCGAGATGCTCTACATGCTGGGAGTCAAACCAGTTTGGGATGACACTTCAAAACAAGTCATCGGCCTTGTACTTATGAACGAGTCCGAGCTTATGCCAAGCTACGGTGACTACCCTGGCAGACCTCGTATCGATGTGGTCTATGCAACTGCAGGTATGAGAGACGCATTCCCTGATAAGATCCAGATGATAGATGAGGCAGTAAGACTTGCCAACACTGCTCCGGCTGGTAACTATACCAACTATGTGAACGAGAGCACGATTTCAATAAAAGAGGCATTGATTGAAGCTGGCTATGATAATGAAACTGCTGAGCTTATTTCCACAATGAGGTGCTTCGCTGTAAGGGATGGTACTTATGAAATAGGTATTTCTAATGCTATAGAAGCAAGTGGTACATGGGATGATGAAGCCCAGATAGGAGAGCTTTACCTGAGTAAGATGGGATTTGCCTATGGTACTGAACTCTGGGGCCAGGAATGTTCTGATCTTCTCAAACAAAACCTGATGAACGTTGATGCTTCGGTACATTCGGATTCATCCAACCTCTATGATACACTGGACAATGATGACTTCTTCCAGTACTTCGGTGGCCTTAACCTTGCAACCAGATATGTTTCCGGTAAGACACCAGAGATGTATGTTTCAGATACAAGGGATTCTGAAAACAGCGGAATGGTCACCATGCAAAAGTATCTGAACACGAATCTGCGTTCCAGGTATCTCAATGATAAGTGGATAGAAGGCATGATGGAGTCTGAATATGCCGGTGCAGGAATGATGTCTGAATTTGTGGACAATCTCTGGGGATGGGAAGTCTCCGACCCTAATCTTGTTGACGATAGTATGTGGGAGAACGTGTATAACACCTACATTAACTCCGAAATGAAGGAATTCTTCAATGAATACAACCCCGGAGCCTATCAGTCCATTACTGGCAGGATGCTGGAAGGTGTACGTAAAGGATATATTGACCTACCTGAGGATACCGTCAACAATCTTGTGAATGAATACATGGAGTCAGTTGCAGAGTATGGTGCAACATGCTGTCACCATACCTGTGGAAATCCGCTGTTGGACGATTTTGTACAGGGTAACATGGGTATGGTTAGTCAGCAAGTCTTAGATGCGTACAAGAAACAGATGTACGATGCAACCCTCAGGGACGATTTTGTGACACAGGAACAGACTGACACCAGTTCATTAAAGAAAGCAGATAGCTCTCTTAATTCTGTCCAGAGAGCCATGGCAGCAGGTTCATCAAACCAGACCATGACATCTGAGGCCGGAGGAGCAGGAACGGATTATGACACACCTGTACAGGATTCTGCAAAATCTACACCTGACAACTATGTGGAAGGTTATGAGATGACTCAGGAAAGCACTACAAGCAAATCTGAAGGTTCAACTAGTTTCACTGGTTCTGATATAATAGCTTCAGTATTGGTGCTTGGTGCTGTAGGATTTATGTATTTTGGTTTTGTGAAGAGAAAATAATAAGAGATTTGTTCCGGGCACTTTGAAATAAGTGCCTGTTTTTTTATTTAACATGTATTGCTATGTATTTTCTGACTCATATCTGTGGGTGGTAACGCTGTGGTAACTAAAGACAAAAGGAAAATTAACGAAGAGATCCAATCTAAAATCTTAGAAGTTCTTTCTATAAAAGACATGCATCTGGCAGAAATCTCAAAGGGGTTGAATATTTCAAGCGCATGCGTTTCAAAACATGTACGTATATTGGAAGATGCAAACCTTGTTGAAAGAAATATTTTGGGAAGAAGTCATGTTATATCACTGATAAACAAACACGAAAGTAAAGAAAGTGATAACAAGAACTTATCTGAATTGGAGTTATATATTATTGAACGCCGTTTTCTCGTCTAAATTGAATACGCCTGAATGGGGCGAGGGTTGAAATCAGAGGTTCTATGATCAGTAATCAATTATTTCTCAAAGCAATCCGTATTAAAATATGAATGTACTTCCTTATCCAACTTCACTTTCAACCCGGATTTTTCCGTTGTGCATCTCAACGAACTTTTAAAGCTCAAATTTTATCTTTCCGGCAATCAAGTTAGTATAGATTAATATAGTTTCATACTATCATATTGTACAAAGCTACAAAAGGGAAGGATATTTTTGAGTAGCAATGCAATCACTGATGATAATGCCGTGGATAGCGTTATGGAAAAAATCTATCTGGAAGAGTTCAGGAACCTCAGGTCTGAAATAAAATCCCTGAAAAAAGATGTCAACAGGGCACTGGAGATATCCGGTCACAGACATTCGGATGCTCTTTTCATGGAGATGAAGGGAGGATTTTCAAGACCTGTTATCCAGTACATGCTGGCTGACACAAAAGAGAATCTTGGAATTGGCCTCGATTCAAGTTGTGGGAATGGAGATTCCTGTAAATCTGCTTTTTCAGGTTTGCTTCAGGAAATGGCATTGCTTTTACTGGAAGACCGGATAAATGAGGTATCTCTGGCAGAATTCAGACAGAGATTTGAAGATCTTAAAGAAATGGCGGTTTTTGAGAATTGTGACAACTGCCTGGAAAATGCAACCCGGATATTTGAAAAACAGGTGGATCTCATAAGGTCATTTAGTATATCTTCTGTGGAGGAACAATATTCTCTGGTTTCTGTGGATATCGAAAATATCTCTGATGACATAGTAAGCCAGATATGTGAACCGCTTGCCAACAAGCAAAGACTCTGCATTCTTCGCCTGCTGAACTCATCCATCAGAAGTTTTTCTGATATATCCAAAGGCACAGGTCTTAGAGGTGGTAATCTCCTGTTCCACCTACAGAAGCTTTTAGATACTGATATGATAACCCAGAGAAGTGAGCGTGGTGACTATATGATCACAAGAAAAGGCCACATGACATTAAAAGGAATGGCCGAGCTTTTTGAAAAGCTCAGCAAAATCTGATCATTCGATTTAATTAAACAAGTATGGTATTATGAAATTTTAATCAACACTCGTTCCACATTGTATAAATATCCATAATTTCCTGAGCTTTTTCTTTTCCCATCTTTTCGGCTATCATCTCAAGGAATATGGTCATATAATGAGGCTGCACACATCCAAGGCTCTCTTCACCTGTTTTAATAAGTGAAAGGAGATACTCAAGATCATCTGCATCAAGAGCTGAGATTCTAGTCTTAAAATCCTCTTCATTTTTTGCATAGTGGTTTGAAAGGGGAGGAAGTATTGATTTGTATGGTGCCTTTGAACCTGCACATTCAAGTCCTTCACATTCAGGAGCTACCTTCTTCAATACTGCTATGTCTCTGGGGGAAAGTTCTCTTGCCATGGTAATTACCTATCGTTTTTTAATTAGTCCAGTATGTATTTTTTAGGTACATCCTATATTATAATTAATGAGCTTTATTGTGCTCATGGTTTTTATGTTAAACTATCATTATTTAAAGAACACCTTTGAAGTAATGTCCTTCATCATATTCCTCTTCTCTTGTGTTCTTAAGCTTAATTTGTTTTCCATCAAACGCTTTCCTGAAATTACGGGTGATATCCTTCACATCATCCCTTTCATAAAGCGAGAGGTCAAGTCTTAAAACATCGGCACCCGTTCCTGATAATTCTTCCAGTTTTTCCAGCATATTAAGGACAGTGGAATTATAGATAAGCGTACGTTCATCCTTCCTTTTGACAGGGAATGAACCCTTGATACTATCTATCAATAGGATCTCACTATTCTCTTCTATTGTACCGTCCTGAATAAGAGGTTTTAGAAGGTCGTTCTTTGTAACAAGTAAAAGCTCACGTCCATAGGCCAAAACTTCTATCTGAGTGTCAGGATTTGTGTTCCTGCAGACAGCCTTGGTTTCTTCAAGGTTCAGTTCGGTTGAAAGGGTAACACGATAAGCTCCGGATATTCCAAATGCATTTGCTGTCCAGGCATTAAAGGGATTGAACTCTTTCTGCGCTACAAATCCGGTTCCAAGTTCTTTTGCAAGCTGCACTGTTCCATAATTGGAACACGCAAGTTTGAATCCAAAATCAGTGACCTGCTGCATGAGTTGTTTTAATTCAGGCATTTCTTCTTCAAAAGAGATTGCAGGTGTCATGATAACCAGTTCAATATTCTTTTCTTTCAGTCCCATTGTCCTGAGAATATTGTCCTCGTTCACCATTTCACTGAAAAGAGAGATGGGTGCATAGATAATATCTGCTCCTGATTTTGATGCGACTATTACAGAATCTATATCAGAAACCTCAACACTCAGCAGCGGTTCAGTTCTTTTTTTGCCATTCTTTTTCCGGTCAAACCCTGTGGAAACATCAGGACAAGGACGGTTACGTCCATGCATATCAAAACGTGATTCAAAAAGCTTGTCAACTGCTTCTCTTCTAGTGCCTGAAAGTGCTCCAAGAGGGATGAATATGTTGTCATCGACATCCAGAACTATATCTTCCGCATGGAAAGTGGTATCCCCAAGTTTTCCAAGTGCCGTAATCATTTGTTCTCTGCTTGTGGGAGCTTTCTTTGCTTCTTCTACAACATAATCCCCAACAGCTTCAGTTTCAAGATTGCGGCTTTTGATGTTGATCTTCAGTTTTTCTCCTTTGTGTGCATGAATAGTTATGGTAAGAGGAGTTGTCATCAGGTCCATATTATGCAGTCTTTCAAGCATCTGCGGGTCCATGGAAACATATACTTCATCATGCTTTCTGACAGACTTGCTTGTTTTAGGACTTATCAACAGGGTTGCAGTTTCACCTTTGTGTGCAATCTCAACAGGCTTATCGTCAACAAGAATGCCATCAATACGACAGCCGATTATCCTTATTTTAGTGTTTATGCTTATACCGTCATTGACCTTGATGTCCTGTTCAGGTACAATGGTCAGTCTTCCCTCTTCCTCGGATTTGACGATGTTTGCAACTTTTCCAAGATAAGCACCGTAGTTTGCACTGTATTTGCGCTGTGTCACGTCTTCCTCACCAAGCACAAATCCCCTTGTAAAACCTCGGTAGAATAATTTTGCAAGCTCGGTTTCCATTTCCTCAAGCTCTTCACCTGTGAAGTTCTCCCCGCTTTTGCAAACTTTCTCTGCAACTGCCTTGTATGTTCTTGCACTGGCGGTCACGTATTCAGGCTTCTTCATCCTGCCTTCGATCTTAAGACTTTTCACACCGGTCTTAATTATGTCTGAAAGACCCGGGAAAGTGCAGAGTTCAGCACAGCTTATCGGATAATCGCCCACAATATTGCTGTCAATTATCTTTCCGTCTGCGGACATCTTGTATTGTCTTCTGCACGGCTGGAAACATGCTCCACGGTTTGCACTTCTGTCAGTTATAGCAGTACTGAAAAGACATCTTCCTGAAAATGAATAACAAAGTGCACCATGGACAAAGAGTTCGATTTCAATGTTTGTCTTGTCAATTATGCTTTTAACCTGCTCAGTTGTCAGTTCCCTTGAAAGGATGACCCTGGAAGCCCCTGCATTAGCAATGAAGTCAACACCCTGCGGGTTGTGGATAGTCATCTGGGTGCTTGCATGTAACGGAAGATCAGGGAAATGTTCTTTCAGCAGGAAGAAAAGACCGAGATCCTCTAAAATAATGGCATCGATCTTGTAGGAATATGCCTTGTGCACAACATTAATGGCTTCCTGCATCTCGTGTTGTTTAAGCGGGATATTGAGGGCCAGGAATACTTTTACTCCATAGGAGTGTGCAAGTTCGATATTCTCTCTTAATTCTTCAATTGCAAAGTTCTTTGCACCCTGGCGTGCATTGAACTCTCCGACTCCCAGGTAAACGGCATCTGCTCCTCCTTTAATGGCAGCTCTTAAAGCTTCAGGGTCACCGGCAGGTGCCAGTACCTCAGGAGGCGTGCAGACTGAATTCATTGAATTATAATTAGTATGCATGCAAATCAGTTAGATCAGTTGTAATCGTCTGGTTCGTTACCATCATCATATTGTGATTCTATAATAGTACCTTTTCCTACAAGCAGGTTATATGAATCGTTTGGTTCATTGTATTTGACAAGGACATTGAATATCTTGATGATACTGCCATATGGCACTTTTGTGAGAACTTCGTTATCCTCTGAAAGATTGTGGGTAGGGATAACAGCATAGACCGCCTTTTTTGAAGTACCGTCACATACGCGGAAAAGTTTATACTTCTCATCCCCAAGGTCACCTGACATAACAGAACAGACAACATTGATGCGCTTTTTGCTGTGTTTTTCAATTTGTGACAGGCGGGCAAACCTTGATTTTGCAGACAGATCAATAAAGTGCTTTGCAAGTTTGTCCTTTCTAAGTATTGCATAAGAGTATTTGATGTCGGTATTGATGTAGCGGTATGGTTCATCACACTCGGCAAGCTTTTCCATGAGTCTTGTAGTTTTTATGTCCTTTTTCTGCTCAAAACTCCAGCAATTTTCAAGGCTGCATTCTCCTGACCACAGGAATGTACAGGGACTGTATATCCTTACACCCATTTTCTTCAGCATAATAGTAAGTCTGCGAAGCTCGGTTGAATTTGTCTTGTCCGCAGGTTCTATAATAATGATATTTCCATCCTGCGAGAGTTTTTCAGCCATGCTTTTTACAAGACTGGCTTTCTCTTCAAGGCTCATGTCTTTCATTTCATTCAGTACATTGGAAAAGACCATGAGGTCAATATTATCCGGCAGCTTTTCGATGTCAAGTTTTGATACATCTCTCCTGATGGGCTCTTTTACTGTGACATTAGATTTGACAGCTGCATATTGTGGTACCAGGAAATTATAAGCCTCTACATTCTCATCGAAAAGTTCAACGGAATATATCTCGGCCTTATGGTCATCCAGACGATTGTACATATCGATAAGCGCCAACGGGATTGTACCGGGGCCACTTCCGACATCAAGTATTTTCATACGGGTCTTTAGTAGTCCGTCCTTTGCCATTTCATAGAGCAGGTACTGGAATTGTATAAAATAGACTGGAAACTGGTATGCCAGATAGCCAAGTACGCTGTAGCCTTTTTCATAACTTATGTTCCTGGAACTGCTTTCGTTCCAGTAGCTTGCTTTCTGCATGCGTATGGCTTTTCTGATATTTTCCAGTGTCTGTAGATCGTCCCAGCTTTTACTTGTTTTTTTCTCAATGTACTGCTCGATAAGACGTTCAAGTTTTCGGGAAACTGAAGCAGATTTAAAGAACTGTTCGTTCTTTTTAATTTCGTCCTCACTGAGTATCATCTGCGTGGCGGGAGATGCACGAACAATATGATAATCTTCATTTTCTGGAATTATATCAACGCCGAGATCGAAAAGAACTGGTATAAGTGTCTGGTGTATTTGTTTAAGAGATGTCTCTTCTTTCAGATAATCTCTTAATTCGGATAGCATGAATTCATGTTTCATACGTGAAACATATTTGAATGTGGATAAAATCTCCCTGTCTGACATTATGGAATCATAGCCAGTTACCTATGATAAATATGCTGATGGAAAAGTGAGATTAAGTGATGAACCATCTCATATGTTATCGTGTATGCTATCAAACATTAGGCCATGGCGTGACATTTATATATAATGTGGTTGTAGTCAAATTTAGTTGTCTTAAAACAAGTAAATTGGATATCATCCAAATATCATGGCAACAGATGTCAATTAAATGCATATAAATCTCCTTTGGACGAGGGATTAAATCATTTAAAAAGGACTGTCTATATGGAATCAGAAAAACCATTGTTTCGGAAAATACTTCAAAAAGCACGGGAATCCATTCTTAATTTTGACAGCAACGAAGCGGAATCTGCTGTAAGGGAAGCAGTAGATGCCGGCATGGACCCTGTCGACCTTATAGAACTTGGATTCATCGAGGGAATGAAAGAAATGGGAGATAGATATGAGAAAGGAGATGTTCCTCTTTTACATATATTCGCTGCCTCCAGAATTATGGAAAGAGGTGTTTCTCTTCTCAAATCTTGTGCAAATGAGAATAAGCTTGAACTGAAAATGTTCGGTAACATTGCCATGAATGCATAAGGCAGACTCCGACCCTGCCTTATGTTCTTTTTACCTACTGTAATATTTATTACTGATAAGTTCCCATCTTTTTATTATGGGAAGTTCTTCCATAGATGAAAAAATCCTGATACGAAGATCAGACACACTTATCGCTGATGGAAACTATGAGGAAGCTATATTCTACCTGGATATGATCCTTATGGAAAAACCGGATGATGAAGAAGCCCTTTCCATGAAAGGACTGGCTTTCTGTCTTAAAGGCGAAACTGACAGGGGACTTGATATACTGGAAGAGGCCCTTTCAATAGATCCATTTTCAAAAAAGGTCCTTATCATTTTTGCAGATGCATGTCTACATTCTTCGATGCCGGAAAAGTCTCTGGAGATACTTGACAGAGCGATAAGCTACTATCCGGATGATGATGGTTTCCTTATGCTCAAAGCTACTATACTGGGAGCTATGAAAAGGAATGTAATGGATTCTTATCTAAACTGATTCAAATCATTAATTATTTATTCAGACACTTTCTATTTATTTATATGAGCTGGTATGTAATAGATGTGATAGACAAGGCAATAGAAAGGACAAAAGCCTGTCTTTTCGAGCCTTTTGACATCATGAAGTGGTTGAAACTTGCAATTATAGTCTTTTTCATAGGTGGATCAGGTGGTTTCAATAGTGGTGGAAACGGGAGATATAATACCTCAGGAGGAGAACCTGATCTATCCTGGATTCCTGATAGTTTTACAGATTCTATGAGCAATTTGTCTCATCATCTCTCATCATATTCAGATACGACATTGTTTCTTGTAATTGCTTTACTTTTAATGCTGCTATTTTTGTTAGCCATTATTTTAGGATATATAGGCAGTACAATGGAATTCGTGCTGGTGGATTCACTTGTAAGCAATGATGTCAGGGTACGTGAGTATTTTAAAAAGTACATGGGTAAAGGTCTTGCACTTTATATTCTGCGCCTGATATTGTTGTTGATGTTTATTCTAATATTAGTTTTAGTGTCGTTACCTTTCATATTCATGATATCCGCAGGTGACTCCGGGTCTTCAGGAGCATTAGGAATAGTTGGTATGATCTTTGTGATAATTATTGCTGTTCTGGTACTTGCCATTATTTTAGGAATTATAGGTTCATTCGTAAACATGGCAATTCCTGTTTCCATGTATCAGGGCTCAGGTTTTTTCTCTGCAATCGGAAATGTTTTCAGGCAATTCAGAGCTGACTGGAAACAAATAGTCATTTACTGGATAGGGCGAGGTGTTCTGGGAATTGCCGTTGCCATTATAGCTGGTATTTTAGGCCTGATAATACTCGTCATTCTGCTACTGATCTTAGGAGCAATTGACCTTGGATTATACTTTATTCTCAATATGTTACTGCCCGGGACTATACTATGGTCGCTGCTAATATCAGTGGTTGTCGTGGAGTTACTGCTTCTAAGCTTTGCATCGGCTATGATCAGGATGCCATTTTCTGTATTCATGAAGTATCACATGCTCGGTTTCCTGGAATTATGGTATCCTCTCAAGATGCCAATGTTCGATGAACATTACCGTGTTCCAGGCAGCGGTTCAGACCAATGGATCGAAGAAGCTATGATTCCAGATGAATAAATAACAAAGATGCTAACTTTGCTTACCATCTTTTTTCCTTTCTTTTTTACCGGATAACTGATATTCTCTGCCAGCTTTTCCTTTGCTATGAAAAAGGTGATACTTGCCTCCGCGTCTCCAAGAAGAAAAGAACTGCTTTCCACTCTTATTGGTCACGATTTTGAAATTATTGTCAGTTCCTATGACGAGAAAGCAGTTGAAGATCTGGCTCCGGTAGATCAGGTAATGCATCATTCAAGGGAAAAAGCAATTGATGTTGCAGGAAAAGTGAACGAAGGCATCATAATTTCTGCTGACACTGTTGTTGTATGCGACGGAGAAATCCTGGGTAAACCAGGCGATGACGATAATGCCAAAAGAATACTTCGGAAGCTGAGTGGCAAAAAGATACAGGCAATCTCAGGGATCACTGTGATGGATGTGACTACCGGCTCAGAAGTCACAGAATATGAGCTAACATATATCCGGATGCGTAAAATGTCAGATGCTTTCATCGTGGAATATATCAATACCGGAGAAACCGAAGGGAAAGCGGGTGCATTTGCAATTCAGGGAAAAGGTGCAATACTAGTTGAGAGGATCGAAGGCGATTTTTTCAATGTGGTAGGACTTCCGCTTTATAGGTTATCGCAGATGCTTGAAAAGTTTGGAATTGATGTTCTGGATGAAGTTACGAGAAACGAAACAAAATAGCAGAATAGTGTGAGTATTGAATTGTCAAATAAAAAAGTAAAGAAAGCTAATCTCTCCGATCAGCAATCTTTTTTCCAGCGCTTCAGAATTCCCATTGCACAAAGCATCGCAACAATGAATACTGGTGTTTCAAATCCTGGACTTTCTTCTTCATCTTTTGTAGTTGTTTCTTCCACTGCTTCTTCTTCCTCAGTAGGCATTTCTTCCACAGGAGAGGACGCTGCTACCAGGGTATATGTAGTGGGTGTTTCCAGTTTAAGGTCATGCAGTTTTATTGATGATGTGGTTGCTGCACTGGAAGTAACTTCCCCGTCCACGATAACATCCACGTAGAAACTATAAGATTCATCTGCCGGAACTGTCATCCTCACGGTAGCTCTTGTTTTCTGGTTCTGTCCAAGATTATAGGCAACTGCACTGCCCGGGTATCTTGTGTAATCATCAACAATTGCCGTGACAACCACAGTAATCTTATCCGCCTTTTCTCCCTGATTGTAAAGGCCCGGTGAAGCTTCAAATATAATGTCCTCACCATAGTTCGTTGCCTGGATGGTTTCGATCATAAGGTCAGTAAGTATTACATTTGGAACTTTTTCGGTTACTTCACTTACCAGATGGACATAGGTTGAAGAATCATCTACAAGACTGCCATCCTCAAAAAGCTCGATGACAACAAGCTGTTCTCCGCTTTTAGGAACATTTAAGGAAATTGTCTTGTATGATTGCTCCTGGGCCTTCAGGTAGCCGACACTTTCCTCGTGTTCTGCAGTAATCAGATTTGTAGAAGGATCCTTTGATTTCACTTTAATGGAAAGTGAACCGGTATCTGTGTCCAATGGGTTCATCATATAAGCTGTTACTTTAAGTTCGAACTCTTCGCCGTCCGGTGTCGACATTACATCTACATTTGTGATAACCGGGTGTGGTGTCTCTTCGATCAGATTCTGATTAATGCATCCGCTTGAGACGCAAAAAGCAAAAATGAAAAAGAAAAGCAGAAGGTTCATAACTTTCATGTTACCGCCTACAGTTTAACTGTCAGTATAAGTGTCTGCTCATCTACGACATTATCGCCGTACATAAGTTTAACATAGACATCGGTTTCCCCGTTTGGAGCATCGCTTTTCACTGGTATCTGGATACCTTTGGTATATGATGTTCCACTTCTGGCCATGGCTTCATTAATATCCATTGAAGTATCATCAGCAATGAGTTCATTGTCTACGTCAAATTCAACTCTGAGGAGACCTGCAGGTATTGTGCTCTGTCCATGGTTCTTCACGGAGAATGATATAGTTGCATTTTCCCCTTTCTTAAGTTCCCATGTTTCGGATGATGTTGTACGTAATGAACTCATGTTCTCAACAAATCCAAGGAACTGGAGCTGTGCATCAGGCGTTATTATCACATCAACAGGTAATGACTTTGTCTTTGTGATCTGCTTACCTTCTTCATCCATACCTGAAAGATAACTGATCGTTACGGCAGAGTCATTAACATCTGTGTCAAATGCAGGTGCAGTGATCTTTGCATTAAGGGCTGATGATTGTGCAGTTGTTTCTTTACCTGCTATGTTCACTGATCCTGTTCCTGTAACTGTAAATGGCATGAAACCTGAAACAGTCACTGATTCAATAGCCTGGGTATCATTGTTCGTTACTGTGAGCGATATGTCCTGTTCCTGGAATTCTTTAATAATTACAGGACTGGTGCTGACAAAGACATTGTCAGGGCTGACCGGATCGGCCGGTTGTACTGTGTCTGTACATCCGGATACCAGCAGCATTGCCAGTACGGACATCGCTATGATCATCTTTCGGACTAGTTCTGTCATATAATAACTACCTCACATTTGAAAGTACTCAAAAGTTTAAATATCCTTTGTTATTTTTTTTTGTTGATATGATTTTTTTTATTTAATAATAGCCTGACCAGTTTTTTCCAGTTTTCATCCTGGAATTACTTTCTTATGCTCTGCACTCATATACGGATGATAAGCAACGATCAGAGGTCTCTTTTATATGTATGATTTTACTGCAAAAGAACGGTTTATTCGCTCACTAGAAGGGAAAGAAGTGGATAAGGTTCCTGTTTGCTCAGTCACACAAACAGGAGTCGTAGAGCTTATGGAACTTACAGGTTCAAAGTGGCCGCAGGCTCACTATGACCCGGAGATGATGGCAACACTTGTGATAGCCGGTCATGAAATCGCCGGACTTGAAGCTGTAAGGTTTCCTTTTTGTACGACGGTAATAGCTGAAACCCTTGGTTGCATTTTTGATGAAGGTTCAATTGATACACAACCCTATCAACTCGATTTCCCCTGCAAGACCAAAGAAGATGCAGCAAACTTTTCTCTTCCTTCCAATTTGTCTGAATGTAGAAGAATAAAGATCATGTTGCAGGCTGCAGAGTTAATCAGGAGTAAGGTTTCAGATGACATCCCAGTTATAGCCGGAATGATAGGGCCAGCTGCAATTGCATTTTATCTGTCAGGTGCAAATAATTACTTGCGTTGGTGTATCACAGAGCCGGAACTTTTACAACGTCTAATGAAACTGGGAACTGAACTATGTATCGAGTATGCCAATCTGCTATTTGAAAAAGGAGTGGATGCAGTGGTAATAATAGATTCCGAAGCAGGACCTGATATTTTGCCGCCACCACTTTTCACTGAACTTGTGCTTCCTGAATATCGTTTACTGACCGCAGGAATGAAAGGTCACAGCATTTTGCATATTTGTGGTGACGCCACAGATATTCTTGAAGGCATGGCAGAATCGGGATTTGAAGGTCTGAGTGTTGAGGAAAGAACTGATATTGCATACGCAAAGAGTATTGTTGGGGAACGAGCCTGTTTAATTGGTAATGTATCACCGGCAGCTACTCTCTTGTCTAAATCAACTGACCAGATTAAAAAGGAAGCAAAGCAATGTATCAGGGATGGGGCAGGAATACTTGCTCCCGGTTGTGGTATAGCTCCACGCACACCTGTTGGGAACATCCAGGCTTTTGTGGCTGCCAGGGATGAATATTATGAGGAGAAAGCTTCAAAGCAAGAATGAATGACTTTTATTCATTCCCTCCCCTACATTCTATTTTTCGTTTTTCTATTCCATTTTGTATCTGATTTACATACTGTTTTTATTTTATAAACGCCTAAGTATAAGCAACCTTTAGAGAGGTTTTATTGATTGAAAGGATGGATACTTTACAAAACTGCTCAGAATTCTCTGAGTCCGGATGCTTATGAAATTCATCGTCTTATAGAGACTGCCGGGAAAAAAGGTATTGATATTGAGGTTGTGGCACCTGATCAATTCGATCTTCTGGTAACACGGGAAGACCGCAAAAGCATATTGCTCAATGGTGAAGTCGTACCTCTGCCGGATTTTCTCTTACCGCGTATGGGTGCAGGTACTTCTTATTTTGGAATGGCAGTTATACGCCACCTGGAAAAACTTGGTGTGTATATAGTAAACTCTGCACAGTCCATTGATACTGTAAAAGATAAACTTTATTCCCAGCAGATACTTGCAGGTCATAATATCCCCGTACCACGAACAATGCTTGGAAAATATCCTATTGATGATGCGCTTGTGGAAAAATACCTCAGTTTTCCTCTTGTGGTTAAGACACTTTCCGGTTCTATGGGAAAAGGAATTTTTCTTTGTGATAATAAATCACAGTTCAATGACCTGATGGGACTTATACATGTGACCAATCCCAAATTGAACATAATCCTTCAGGAATTTATCAAAAGCAGTCATGGAAAGGATCTCAGGGTCTTTGTCGTAGGTGGAAGACCTATTGCATGTATTGAAAGGACTTCAAGTGACAATAATTTCAAGGCCAATTTTTCCAGGGGAGGACAGGTTTCCAGATTTGCAATGACCTCTGAAGTAAAATGGCTTGCAACAGAGACAGCAAGACTTTTCGGTCTTGATATAGCAGGTATTGATCTCCTTTTTGATGGAAAACATTTCAGGGTTTGTGAGGCAAATTCATCTCCGGGTTTTAAGGGTATTGAAAGTTGTTGTGATATCGATATTGCAGATGAGATCTATAGTTTCATAAAAATCAGGTTAGGAATACATGAAGATTAATTAAGGAAACCAAATCTCCTGCAATATGTGGTATACAAAATACTTTGTGTATGTACAAAAAGAAAGTTATGAATATGGGCAATATACTATTCCATAATTTTTATACTTTTTATTTTTTATTTTAATTAATGTGGATATATATTTTTATCTTTAAGGTATAAAATATATATTAGTTCATTAGATGTTGTTTTGTTGGTATGGTTGGCAACGGGCACAACACATTTATATATTTATGTTCACTATACAACTCCATCTTATATATGCAACAACTGCACACATGGTGCATAATTCTATTCACGATTGTTAATATAAATTTCATAGTGTATATACATATTATTGAGGAAGTGTACATTTGAAAATAAATTTGAAAAACATTACAATAAGTAAAAAGATCATAGCGCTTGCTTTGATCCTTACAATTTTGCCAGTGACAGCAGTCGGAGTCTTTGCTTACGAGCAGACTTCAACTGCAATCAGAGAACAACTCCATGAAAGGCTTGATGAGCAGGTCTCCATGGAAGAACAATATGTAGAAGCTGTATTTTCCGTAGCTCAGGAAAGTCTCAGATCAAATATTGGTGTTGCAAGTCTTCAACTATACAATTATGGTACTCCTTCGATAGTAAACAATCAGCTTGTATTTGGTGACACTGTTGTTAACGGAAATAATGAAGTTGTTGACCTTGTCAAAGAAGAGACAGGTTCAGACTCAACAGTCTTCCAGGTAACTGGTAATTCGGCAGTCCGTATTTCCACAACCATATTAGATGAGAGCGGAAACCGTGCTGTTGGAACTGCTGTTTCTCAGGAGGTCTATCAAACCGTAGTACAGAGAGGACAGACTTACATGGGAGAAGCAACTGTGCTTGGTGCTAAATACCTTACTATATATGACCCTATCAAGGATAGTACAGGAAATACAGTAGGCATCATTTCTATAGCAACTCCTGAAGAACACTACCGGCAGATTATCAAAAATCAGATGGAAACCATTACTTTTGGTGAAACCGGTTACATGTATGTAATGGACTCCAAAGGTAATGTCATAATCCATCCAAGTATTGAGGGTGACAACCTTCTTTCAAACGATTTTGTAAAGACAATGGTTGCAGAAAAGGAAGGAAGGCTCAATTATATGTGGCAGGGTCGTGAAAAGGCAATTAGTTTTGCATATTACCCTGATAATGACTGGATAATTGCATCAGGTACATATGTTGACGAGTTCGAAGCACCTGTCAGGGCAATTAGGGATGGTCTTATTGCTGCTATAATTGTATTCATAATACTGGGTTCAGGAGCAGGCTATCTTATTAGTAGGTCAATCTCTAAAGGAGTTGAAGGTATCGTTGCAGACTTCAAGAAGATATCTGATGATGCAATGGAAGGTAGGATCAATTCCAGAGCAGAAACTGATGTAGATATCGACTTCACAGCAATTCCGCTGGGTCTTAATGACATTCTGGCAACATTGACAAATGTAATTGGTGTAGTGACTAAGAGCGCAAATGGTGTTGCTGCAACCGCACAAGAAATGTCTGCAGCAATAGAGGAAACAACAGCTGCAACCACTCAGGTCGCTGATACTGTGAATGAGATCGCAAGAGGTTCACAGGAGCAGTCTGCAAGATCAGAAGATGTTGCGAGAACAATGAATGATATGACTATTGGTGTACAGGACATTGCAAGCAATGCACAGCTGGCAGCAGAAGCAGCAAATGCTTCAAGGGACTTCATTACAGAAGTCGGCAACCAGTCAAGAGATATGCTTGTGCAGATGGACGCTATTCAGAACGCTACAAATGGTTCTGCAAATGTCATCAGGGAACTTGAGGCTAAATCAAATCAGATCGGTGAGATCGTACAGCTTATTACCAGTATAGCTGACCAGACCAACCTGCTTGCTCTTAACGCTGCTATTGAAGCTGCAAGGGCAGGAGAACACGGACGTGGTTTTGCTGTTGTGGCAGATGAGGTAAGGAAACTTGCTGAAGATTCAGGTAAAGCAGCATCACAAATATCCGGACTGATCGCAGAGATCCAGAACGGAACACATGCAGCAGTTGCTTCAATGGAATCCGGTACGAAGACTGTTACTGAAGGTGTCAGTTCACTTTCTCACACTGTTGAGTCTGTCCAGAAGATCGTAGAGGAGAGTAACAGGGTTGCTCAGATGGCAGAGAATATTGCGGCTGCAGCAGAAGAGCAGTCTGCTTCCATTGAAGAAGTTACAGCAACTGTTGATGAGGTAGCATCTATTTCACAGCAGGCAGCAGCAGGTACGGAGGAAACCTCCGCAGCAGTTGAGCAGCAGAATGCATCTATGCATGAACTTGCAAAGAGCTCACAGGAACTTGCACAGATGGCTGCTGAGATGCAGCAATTTGTTGCAAAATATCAGACTGAATAAGGAGTGAGCTTTCACTCCCACTCTCTTTTTTAAATTCTTTTTTGTTTTTTTCAGACCAATGTTGACTGGTATTTATTGCCTGCTCTAATTGCGTTGTTATTTAACATTCCTGTTTAAAAGTCGGTTGGCAATTATTTTATATCATGGTTCTGTCTTTTCGTAACTGCGTATGAAATGCGTCAGATATAAGTATTTGAAATGAAAAATATCTATTTGTCAGTATAAAAATAAAAGATCCTGTTGGATCTGAATTATTGAGCCGGATATTGAAAAATAATATGGAGAAGTTGATAGTAAAGTGATAATATGCCAGGATCAGATCTAGATAGTAAAAAAATATTAATGGTTGTTGCACAGGAAGGATTCAGGGATGAGGAATTCTTTGAGCCAAGAGAAGTTTTTGAGGATGCAGGTATAACTATTACCATTGCAAGTAAAACCACCAATGAGGCATCCGGTGTCCTGGGCAGGTCTGTCAAGCCTGATGTTGCAATTGATAAAGTTAACATTGCAGATTATGATGCCATAGTCATATCCGGTGGTCCAGGTTCCAGGAAGTATCTGTGGCCTGATAAGAATCTCAGGGAACTGGTTGCAGATGCATTTGAGCAGGAGAAGGTTGTTGCTGCTATTTGTGTTTCTCCGGTTGTTCTTGCGAGGGCAGGTATCCTTGAGGGTAAAAGGGCTACTGTGTTTAAGGACCCCGAGTCAATAAAGGAACTGGAAAAGGGTGGAGCTATCTATGAGGATGAGGGCGTGATTGTTGTAGATAATGTTGTCACCGGAAGGGACCCGGCCAGTGCTGAAGAGTTTGGTGAGGCTGTCCTTGAGGCTTTGCAAAATTTCTAAGATTTACAAGTTTTACGTTATTTAAAGACTATAAGCCGGATACCCGGCTTATCTCTTATATCTGTTCATTTGTAAACAAGTCTGACTTGTGACTTTCATGCTAATTCAAAGTTCGACCACCATGAGGTCTTTTGCGACTATGACCTCGCCTTTGTAGTACTTTTTTATGTGGTCTGTTGCTTCCCTGTAACGTCCCTGCATGTGTGGATATAGATGCGTGAGATAGAGCTTTTTTGCGGTTAACGGATATTCTTCCATCATGAGGGTGAGCATGTCAGGTGTGGTGTGGTTGGTCATTGGGAACCCGAGCGGGAAGGAGCATTCATGTATGAGTACGTCTGCATCCTCTGCCAGTTCCATGACTTCCTCACAGGGCTCGGTGTCGCCTGTGTATACCATGGTTTTGCCATTGCTCTCGACACGATAGGCAAGGGAGTTTTCGGTGTGTACGGTCTTTGCACACCTGACGGTGCAGTTACAATCTCCTTCTGTGCCCTGTGGTACGAATTCATCTCCTGGCGAGAGTTCTGTTATCTCTACTGTGAATTTGTCCCTGAGATAGTCGTAGACGTTAAGTGTCTTCTCAAACCATTCCCGTGTGCCCTGCGGCCCGTATAACCTCATGTCTGTCCTTCCTACAAGCCAGTTGGCCTTGATAAGTGCCAATACATCTCCTACGTGGTCCAGGTGCAGATGTGTGAGTATTATGGCATCAATATCCTTATGGTTGTGCCTGCTCTCGTAAATCCTTCCAAGAACCCCGCAGCCGCAATCAAAAAGCAGGAGATTTTTCTCTGTATCCAGAAGTACTCCTGACTGTACTCTCCCGTCCTGGGGTATTCCGGTACCTGTGCCAAGAAACGTTATTTCCATACCAGCTATAATAAGACTTAAGTAACTTAATTGTTATTATCTGGTGTTCAAAACCAACATGACCGGCATTCCACTACTATTCTAACTGCGAGGGTTGCCCAGCTGGTCAAAGGCGCCGGACTTAAGATCCGGTATCGAAGGATTTCGAGGGTTCAAATCCCTCCCCTCGCATCTGGTTTTTGGGTAATAGGTATCCTGAATATTAGATACTCAGAATTTTAGAAAGTTTGTGTCTTACTTAAATCTCGGTACTTTATTAATTAATATCTATACATAATAAATATACATATATTTTAAAAAACAAACAATTTATATGTAGATACATCGTATATATTTTTGTGGGTACTTTTAGATATTTTGCTTGATGCATAAATGAAATAAATTTGTGGGAGAGGGTAAATCATAATCTATCAATGGTCTAAAATAACTTAAAAATAAGATCTTAAAATTCGGATAAAATAATCCTTTAATTCCAGAAGTAATGCGCTGGGTGGATTTTTAGTATTGCAACAAATGTACATAGTTGTACATATCTAATTTTGCTATCAAACTAATATCCGGATTTGAGATTTATTGAGACCATTCTATGTACAACTTACCTCTAAATCTCATTTGATGAAAACGAATCATGATAAAAACACATCACAAAGTCAAATTAAGAACTGAATTTGGTGTCTATAATGGTTGGTAAGCAAACAATAGTTAGAATTTTGATGATGGTGATTATATTCTCGACAATTTCCATCACTACAGTTTCAGCTACAGAAATTACTGTAGGTAAAAATACGAGTTATGATCATACAAGCATATTAGAAGCTGTAGCTGAAGCATCAGATGGAGATACAATTATTGTTTATGCTGCTACCTATAAAGAGAATATAGATATTGATAAATCTTTGATAATTCGAACAGACTCTGCAAGTACAGAGGCATGCATTCAGGCTGCAGACGTTAATGAACCTGTACTCCACATAACAGCAGATAACGTAAGAATAAGCGGTTTTGAAATAATAAATTCTTCAGAGGAATGTGGGATCGATATCGAAAGTGTTGATGGATGTACAATAACAGGCACCACATTGAGATCAAATTGGAACGGAATTTTTGTTGAGGATTCAAATAATACTTCAATAATTGGTAATTATATTTTTGAAAATGAGTGTAGTGGTATTTACCTATTGAATGATACTAATTGTACTATAGAAGATAATGACTTACAAGGTAATTATCAAGGCATTGAAATGTTATATTCTGACTACAATATAATTACGGACAACACAATTGGAAACAATACTAAAAATGGATTAGATTTGTTCGATTCCAATAACAATAAAATAAAAAACAATGATGAAACAGAGAATGAATGTGGCATTTACATTATGATGTCCAACGAAAATAACATTGAAAAGAATACTGTTCTCAAAAATAAAAAAGGAATTGACCTCAGTAATTCCCGTTTCAATACTTTTTCAGGTAATGAAATAGACTATAATCAAAAGAACATAATTTTTACAGAAAGTAATCATAATCTAATCTACAACAATATAATCAACTCCACTGGTATTGAACTCATTGGTGAAATGAGCAATAACTGGAACATCAGTGTTACAAATGGAGAAAATATTGTAGGTGGGTTCTTATTAGGTGGAAATTACTGGACAGATTCACAAAATGAAGGTATCAGTCAAACATGCACAGATGAGAACCATGATGGATTCTGTGATTGTACATACGATCTTGGTGAAAATTATAACTATGACAATAGTTTCAATATTGACTATTTGCCTCTTCGAAAAACAGATTTTATCACTGTAGACGACGATGATGATAATAATGCTGATTATAATTCAATTCAGGATGCTGTGAATAACGCAAGTGATAAAGATACTATCGTTGTATTCCCGGGAACATACTCTGAGAATATAGATGTGAACAAGGAACTTAGAATCGTTTCAGCTTCCGGTGATCCAGATGATACAATCGTTCAGGCTCTAAACCCGGATGGCCATGTGTTCCATGTAACTGCAGACAATGTTACAGTCAGTGGTTTTAATGTGAGTGTAGCTACAGGATCTGGCAAAGCAGGTATATATCTCGATAATGTAGAGAATAACAATATCAGTTACAATGTATTGTCAAACAATTCCATAGGTATCTATCTGGTTTCTTGCAGCAACAACACGCTGGCAGACAACACTGCAACAAATAATGACTACGGCATACATTTGAGTTCTTCCGGCAACAACATGCTGACAAACAACACTGCAGAATACAATGATATATACGGCATACATCTGGTTTCTTCCGGCAACAACACTCTTAACGGCAATACGGCGGAGCACAACAATAACTACGGCATACATCTGGTTTATTCCAGTAACAACATGCTGACAGGCAACAACGCAGTAGACAATGATGGACATGGCATCTATCTACAGTCTTCCAGTAACAACACGCTGACAGGCAACAACGTAGCAGACAATAACTACGGCATCTGGATGATTTATTCAAGCAAAAACACACTAAACTACAACAACATAGCACATAATGATCTGGGAATCAGAATTTCTGCTAGTGTAAATAACATCATATGTGTAAATGATTTCCTCAACAATAATGATACAGATTACACATACAATTACCTCGAAGAAGTTGGATATCTGTACAATGATTCATTATACATAGGATACATTGGAAATTATTATTCAAATTATAAAGCTGCTGATAAAAATAACGATGGAGTTAATGATACCGCACCGTATGCATTAATTGATTTATCAGAAAACTATCAATTAACCTCAAATCCAATACAGTCAATAACTATTGAAGGAGAACATATTAATCCTACTTCTTTGACTACCACAGATTCGAAAACTTTTCCTATTAAAATTGGTGAAAGCTATAAAATTACTATCTCTACAATAAAGAGTACCGAGATTGACAATATTTCATTAAAAGTTTATGATTCAAACGGAACAAAACTAACTACAAGTTTTGAAGTAAACCGCTCTGATAATGATTACATTCTTAATTTTTCTGTAAATGAGACTGAGCAGGAAGTCGGTTCATCGGGTGACATAGAAATTATACTTCAAAATATTAATGTAAGTGGCACAGTAGTGGAAGAATACAAAAAAATTGCTCCTATCATCTTTACATTTTTTGAATTTAAAGAGAACGATGACGGTCTCTATGAGATATTTCCTGATAAAAACGGAACAGGAAGTACAGTAGTGATTGCAAGTCCTGAGTTTGAACAGGAATTTGTTACCGAATACTGGACAGATGAAGGCCTGTCTTCAGTAGAAATAGATAAAAAACTCTTCAATTTAGCATGTTTGCAAACTGTAGCTCTTAATGAGATTGTCAAAAAATGGCCGGATTCCACCATACAGATTTACGATAAAGATGTTGCACAGGCTACTGTTGAACGTGACATAGATAATTTTAGATCAAATAAAAAACAAGTTGTAATTGTGGGGGCACTTCCGCATGCAGAAACCTCATTTGGTAATCTAAAAGCTTCCAAAGCATACCCTGCTTCCTATCTTAGTTATACTATGGCAGCTGAGATAAATAATCAGAACCTATGGCATGAAAACGACATAGTATATGTTGCTAAGCATTACAGAGCTATGCAATATTTTAATGCCTTAAATCCCATTGTCATAAATTTGATGGAAATTCCCCATATATATAGGCTTATCAAATATGATACTTCATCTGAATTTGGCTCTGATGATACAGATTATCCTGCAATACTCATTGCTAAAGAAAATCATCCTCTTTTGCAGGTATCTCCTACACTTGGAACCGATATTCGTGGAGACATTAGTGAAATTGATTACAGCAAAACTCTTTACAAAATGGGAACACTGATGCCTTTAGGATATACTTATTATCCTGGACTTGATATCGAACGTGAATATGAAATCTGTACTCTTACTGTACACATAGGTCTGGACAAATTTAATGCTGAAGCCTCTTTTCCTGAAAATTTCTACTTTAAAGCAGGAATTTCCCGGAATGAAGAAGAAGTCAAGAACGAAATATATTGTGGCCGAAATGGAAAGTATTCGTGGACTTCATTCAAATATTATTTGCTAAAACAAACTATAACAATAAATGAAAATTTGGGTTATCAAAAAATAAGTGGAGTAGAAGATAAAGCTCTTAAAAGAGTAAACTCAATTCCCTTAATTCCAAATAGCTGCAAAATGCTAATCAAAGAAATGGTAACAGGATACTTTGATGCGCTAACTCTAATATGTGCACCCCATGCCCTCATTTCAGAAAATGAAGTATTGCAGTATGTGCTTGAACCAAGTAGTGCCCATACTTTACTTTCAGATACGCTTAATAAATTAAGCACAGAAGATAAAACCGTCTCGGAAATAGTAATATATCAAAATGAGAAGTATCCAGGCAAGGTAGCACTTATAAATGGTGCAATTTCGGTTATATCTGAAGTTTTCAGCGAGATTGACTTGGCATCATCCGATAAATCTCCTTATAGTGTAACTCCTACTTTGGAAGCAGAATCACATGTATATGACTATGTAGGAGCCTCGGACAACATCAATTATATTCTATTGATGGATGATATTGTTACAGAAAGTACAATTTTTGAATCAAAGGTAGAAAATGGTGCTTTTGATTATAAGGATGCTCTTGATTTAATAGGCAAAGGGTTGGGTTTGTATGAAAAAGATAGTGGTACAACTGATAAAAAATACAAAGAGCTCTCTAAAAAAAGAGATAAAGCTGCTAGACTGGCTAGGCTAGCTTGTAAAGCTGGATCTGCAATAAGTAGTTATGAAGAAGCTCAGGAAGCAGCAACTTTCAATGCAAATCAACTCTTTTACATAGGAGATCCTTATCTTACAGGTTATGATGATCCAGTATCAAATATAACCGTAGATCCTCTTCCAGATACGATCAAAATCGATTTTTCATCAAAGCCGAATAGTGCTGATTTCATGGGTACGACATTCATATTTCCGAATGTTACATCATTTGAAATGACAAACGTCACTTCAAAGGTCATTTTAGAGGATTGGTTGCCATCTTCAGGCTTACCTAAAACCCAGGTAATGACAATCTCCATATTCCATCCATCGAACCAGGTAATAGATGGGATTAACTATTCACTTTCAAATGAAACAGTAATGGAAAACATCACATTGCCAGTCGGAGCTGTAACGATCGAAAATAGTACAGTCCCCGGACTCATGGACAATCTTACTGGATATCCATCCTATAGAATGATGATGGGAACTGAAGATCTTGGAAATATCAGCCATACAGTTTTGAGAATATTCCCTACAATATATTATCCAAATAAAACATTAGTATATTATGAGGATATAGATGTCACCCTGAATGTAAAGAACGTCACATTGCCTGATATTGATGTGCATCTTGATTCATATCCGAACATTATAGGGGTAAGGAGTGGTAATACTAGCAGTGCAATATTAAGATTCTACAATGATCTTTACTCAACAGATAATGCTACGGTCAAGGTCGTTTTCAATTCATCATCAGATATGACCATTGATGGAATAAATGCTTCATTGCCGCTATCTCTGGAACTGGGAACATCTTCTGATGATTATTACAGAGAAATACCTGTTAACATAACCATACCTGAGGTTAGCACAAAAGAAACTTTCTACATGAATGTAACACTGGAGTATTTTGATGGTAACGATACAACCAGCAAATTGTATTCAATACCTGTAATCGCAATTCCTGAGAACATGACTGACCTGGAAATAATTGATGTGGATTTCCCTGAAGAATTAGAGGCATATCACACATACAACGTTTCAGTATCAATCAAAAATTCCGGTCAAAACACTGTTGCATTTGTTCCAGTGAAGCTCTTCCTTGATTACAATGAGACATCAGAAACCACATTAAATGAAATAAAAGTCAATGAAACATGTGTTGAGTATTTCAGTTTCATGCCGACTACAACCGGAGAACATAATTTAACAGTTGTAGTTTCACCTTCGCCTTATGAACTAAATCTCGAGAATAATTATTATACTGAATTATTCGATATTAAAACGGTAATAACGGTTGATAGTAGTGGCGGAGGAGATTATACTTCAATAAACGAGGCATTGGAAGCCTCGATTGATGGATGTACTATTGTAGTCTATCCCGGAGAATATAATGAGAATATATACGTCGATAAGTCAGTAACAATACTATCGGCGTCAATTGATCCAACAAATACAGTTGTTAAAGCAGCTGAACCCATGAACCCTGTATTCCATCTAGTGAAAAATGATGTAACAATAACAGGTTTTGGCATCACGAACTCAAATAATGCAGGCATATATCTTGATAATGTGCAGGAATGTACTATAAGCTGCAATAACATAGAATCAAATGGAAACGGAATCATCCTGAACAATTCCATAGATAATAATCTTGCTGAGAACAGAATAGCAGATAATAGTGATATAGGTTTGCAAATATCCGGATCAAATGGTAATATCATCGATTCAAATATTTTTACAGATAACAGATATGGACTAGATTTAACATATTCTGACAAGAACAAGGTAAATGACTGTATTGTGTACAATAATGAAAAGGGCATCCTGATTGAAAACTCAAATGAAAATCATTTGACAAACAGTGTTCTTTATGAGAACGAAGAAGGTGTCTATTTTACTTTGTCTAGCAACAATACCATGCACAACAATGCAATTACTGATAATTCCCAGGAGGGCATTGTCCTTCACAATAGTGGAAGTAACCTCATCTATAACAACTTCTTCAATAACATAGAGAATATCGAAATCAATGGGGATAACTTCTGGAATACCACCATGGTCAAAGGCGAAAATATAATCGGTGGACCGTACCTGGGTGGTAATTTCTGGGCAACTCCAAACAATACAGGTTTCAGTCAGATTTCAAAAGACGAAAATGGTGATGGTATTTGTGATATAGAATATCAAATTACTGAAAATAACACAGATTACTTCCCGCTTACTTACATCAAAGATGAAACCATACAAGACAATAATGAAGATGAAAGCATAAATATCATTTTTGAATATTCTGAAGAACCGGAAAGCAATATTGAAATGACAATGCTTTCAAAACAATATGTGTCAGAAGGAAAACATCTTATCTATGATTTCAGCGATGAGAACGACTGCTTGATTTCTGTAGAGTTTGATTCTAAGAAGACTGTTGGATATGTAATAACAACTGTGGATATTCTTAAAGGCAGATCCTTTTTGGTTTCAAGTTCACCTGATGGAGAAACTTACCTGAATATGAATATCTGTGTTGGCAATGACAATTTTTCAACATCAGAATTTATTGATAATGTAATTATTAAATTCAAAGTTGATAAATCATGG
The DNA here is from genome assembly GCF_031312595.1 of Methanolobus sediminis. Classification (NCBI taxonomy): domain Archaea; kingdom Methanobacteriati; phylum Methanobacteriota; class Methanomicrobia; order Methanosarcinales; family Methanosarcinaceae; genus Methanolobus; species Methanolobus sediminis. The sequence goes on from NZ_CP133592.1 coordinate 2,696,382, forward strand.
ATTGCTGATAACTCAATAAATGAAACAACCATCAGATTGAATTTGTACAATAATGGTAAATGGACTCAACTAAACAGTATTAAAGCAGACGAAGATGGGAGCTATCTGTTCTTTGAAGCAAATACACCAACATTCTCATCGTTTGCAATTACGGGAGAAGAGATTGTATATTCACCCATTGATGATAATGAAATACTCGAAAAGTCTACTGAAGAAGCAAAACAAGATTCACAAGACATTTCTGGATTTGGTGTGATTGGTGCAGCCGCAATAATATTAATTATTATATCTGTTCTGAAAAGGAGGAAAACTAATTAAACTTGAATCTCTTTAACATTGTGTGGGTAAACTTAGTTTACCTGCCATTTTAGTTGTCTTTTATATAGTCTCTTGTGTCTCCTGTCTGTCGTCTGCATTTGTCTCCGGTGTCTCTTGGAATTGTCTCCTAAATTTGGCATGAGGAGACAAAGGAGACTACATGTCTCCATCAAAATCAACCGTTTGCAACAAGTTTCTCCCACTTATCCAAGCGTTCTTTGTTATGAGCATTAAGCGTAAAAGGCTTATCAGCCTTCGCGTTTTTCTTCATGTAATGCAAAGTACCTTTAGAGAATCCTAGCTTTTTCCAGTCTGAATACGAAATACTGAGTATTTTCTTTCGTATGTCGTTTGTGTCCTGTCGTGTTGTCTCATACTGAGGGACAATGAAATCAATGTCCTTTCTTTTGTCAGTTAAATATTGAGCTAATTCTCTAGTCTTCAGGAACATGACATAACTCCACATTGTCATATTCCCTTTGTAACTAACTCTCTTATTGAACCATAGATTGATCTCTTCAGTCAGTTTCTTAGCCCCTGTGGGCCTCAAGCGCAAGGAATAACTTTCAGTTCTAATGAAATCTTTCTTCTCCATGCAATCTCTTTCTATTAGACTTAAAACTGCGAGATCCACAAGGAACCTGAAAGGTTCTTGTAAGTCGTAAGCTAGACTATTCTTGCCAGTATTCATTTCATGCAAAAAACCCACGTGGAGATCTAACCCCACAGCGTTGATGGCCCGGAGGGCCTCTGCCTCTAGCAGAGCGTAGCCATAGTTAGGCATAGTGTTTACCATGTCCCCTGCCCCGTTGGGCCTACGGCTCGAATCAATTCTTGATTCATAATCATATTTATCAGGAATGGCTTTTGAGAACTCGTTCCAATATTTGTAGGCTACTCCACCTTCAACACCCATTATTTCCTTGATGGATTTTGCTTTCTTTAGTTTCTCAAAGTCCTCTGTAAAATCGTAGTCAACTGAAAGATATCTTTGTTTGAGATAATCAAGCACTACTTGAGATTTGTCAAACTTAGCCTCAATGAAGTTCTTTGCTATTTTGACTCTTGCTTTCTCTTCCTCAAAAGCATGGTACTGAGCAAACCTTGTCTTGACATTAGTGCTTTCAGGTGGGAGCATTGTAGTTAATAGCTTACCATCCCAGTTGAGAATTGATATCTGGACATTGTGTTTTATCAACCATCGGATAGCATCAAGTGTGAGATTTCCGTTCTGACCATAGATAATAACACTATCAATATCCATTCTCTTTGGAGAGAATACATATTGTTCAGTGTCATCAGCCTTGAGATATTTGTGATAGCAGTACATTTTGCATATTCGGTTCATAGCTACAAGCTCAAATGGTGAATGATTGGAATTATTTTTAAAATCAATTCATAGTCACTTAATGCATTTCAATGAGTCTTTTAATCGGCTCATTACCTCTTCTTTTTATCCAGTTCCCACATATCGATGAAACTGTCAAGAAGACTATCAAGAAAACTCTCTTTATAGAGAATAAGCAATTCGGCAACAAGCTCAGGATCAGCAACGGTAAAATTACTTACCCTTCCTACTTTCTCTTTTGTGATTATTCCTGAACCTGCAAGCTTGTTAAGGTGCCAGGAAACCGTAGACGGGGACAGATCAACTGCATCTGATAATTCCTTATTGTTCATGGTGCCATTCTGGAGAAGATTGATCAGAATATGCCTACAGGGTGTTCTCCTCAAAAAAAAGAGGATATTTCTCTCATTCTTCCCGAACTTCCTGTCTTTTACAAAATAACGCACATAATCTTCATCCTTAATGGAGTATATCATGTTCTTCTTCTCCATATAATAAAGATTATACTGCAAGCTACCTATTACTATATCCAGTCGCCTTGTAAGCTCCCTGAGATGAACACCAGGTGAATCCCTGATAAGTTCGTAGATTCTTTTCCTAGTTTCTAGTTCAACTTCCATCGTCAATCTTCTCTTTAGTAAACAAGGCAAGGAAAAATAATGCAAGGACGACAAAATTAAGTAAACTTCCCCATACTTCAAGGTAGTCTCCTACTCTGGGATAATAAATATCTCCTGCATCTAAGAAGTTCATTACTGCATAGAAAAAAAACGCTGCAGATAAGAGAAGCAGTTTCTTCCTTCTTTCTCGTACATATGCTAGAAAAGAGATTGAAAAAAGAACTAATGCTAGCAAACTTGAAACAATCGTAATTAGTTGATCAGGTTCAGAAATCATAGGCTCAAATTTCCTCCAGCTATTTAATCGGTATTAAAGGTAAATTTTTGAAATTATAATGGATATTCAGAACAAAACATTATTGATTGATAGGACTTACGGCATTTGATAGATGAAGTCAAGTATAAAGAGTCTTGCACAAATATTGAGAATCAGGCAACTAGGCACTACCTATCCACTATTATTTAATTGTATACTACAAGTCATTAATTAATGCTGACAAATTCAACCATATTTTCAGCCAGACTTATATTGTGCTCTTTGTGATAGCTATCACCAACTTGCATATTTGTTTTCATTGCTTTACCCATCCATCCTGGTATATGTAAGTACGTGCTCAAATTTATGAGCTATTATATTATTTAAAAAAGAATGTAAGGAAACCCTACAAACTATTCTTCTTTCACAATAACGTACTCATCCTTTCTCGTCTTAGTAAGATATACAACTAATCCCAGGATGGTCACGAGAAAAACTGTGCTTATCTCCATTGTACTTAGGGCAAGGCCACCTGCACTAAGAGGCTGCGACAGATAGTCACCAATAGAAGCACCGAGAGGACGTGTCAGGATATAAGCTATCCAGAAGGCTGTAACTGAATTCAAATTAATGCGATAGTATGCCACGGTTACTATTCCTATCATTGTAGCAAACATAAGGGCTGACTTCCAGTAACCCACATCAAATCCCTCTGATACTAAATCACCGGCAGCAGTACCCAAAGCAAATGTGAATAGAATAGCAAACCAGTAGAATGCTTCCCTCTTGGCTGTGTAGATGGAGTGAATGGACAATGTCTTCTCACTTTTATACCATAGTGCAAATGTTACTATTAGTGCAAAGGTGAAAATAATAGTAGTTGTCTCCAGGGGGACGCCGTAGTTGTCCACTAAATTATCGGTGATCAATGTACCGACAACGCTGATCATCACAACAGATAGCCAGTAGATTGCTGGCACATACCTTTTTGATCGAAACTGGATGAACAGTGCGATAAGCAGGAAACTGCTCATGATTATGGTAGTTTGAGTTAAGCCTAGGTTTAGATTAAATGTAAGGAAGTCTGCAGCTGTTTCACCAACGGTTGTTGCCATGATTTTTATGATCCAGAAAAAGATTGTAATTTCTGGAACCTTGCTCAAAATCTGTCGGCTTAGTGACGAAGAAGAAGCGACTTCATAAGGAGCAGATGAGTTATTCTCATCCTTATACGGGTTCATTTTCGAATCATCTCACTTTTAATTTTAGTTGTTTATTAAATACACCAGCATTTAACAAATCAACAGACTCTAGATTAATAATTGAAAATATACTCATTCTGGTACAGTATTCGAATATTAATACAGTACTCGAATTATCGGAACAAATTAAACCATCAGATATCTTCCATTAACCTTTGATATGCAACAAGTTAGATTGAAAAAATCAGCACAGATCTACATGAAAAAGAATATGATATTATTGGTTTCAAAACAGGGGATTCAACCGTGTGGATTGAAACCCTTTAACTCTACTTTATCGTCGATGATCTCGATATATTCCAGCTTATGTTCGTCACCAAATCCCAAGCTTCCGGTATTTGCAACCCTTCTGCCGTCATCCACATATGCATCATGAGTATGTCCGTATATCAGATACTGTTCAGGACGCATGTGTAACTGGAAATGTCTCGTATCTGATCCGGCAAGATCCCTCATTTCTTTAAAAATATTGTTCTTCAGGTAGTTCCTGATCCTTCTTTCAGGTGGCTGTCGCATGGACATGAATGCTGACCTGGGTTCACTTGGAAATTTCTTCAGGTCGTCCCATAAAGAGCGTTTGGACAGTATATTATCCCATAGTTTGTCGGCTGCATTGCCTGTGATATGGCTGGCAAGGCATATTTGCTCGCAGAAAGTCTCATACACCTTCATGGATCGGTAAAAAGGATTAGACAGCACCTCTAACTGGTATCCGTGGAAAAAGAAGAAATTCAGTTCCTTGCTCCTTATCACTGCGTGTTTTTTGATTTTGAATGCCAGGTCTTTCTTTAGCTCTCGGGAAAAAAGTACTTATTTTCCAAGAAAAACCAATTGAAAAGAAAATTATTGATTTTGATAATTTTGGTAGAGAATTTACTAACAAAAAAGATTTGCTAAGACTAATAACTGATTATTTTAAATAAACTTATTTTAAATTTTATATTTGTACGTTAACTCTATAGAAGCGTACACTTTTTTCGCCTTGTATATATCCCAGCACCTGGTTTTTGGGATATATAACTCTAATTATGGCAACGCTTTTGCATAAAATGCACATAACCTCGTTTTTATTCCACCTTGTAATTTTTACACATCAATTAATTAAAAGAGATAACACTGTTTACTTTTACATATAATTATTTTAGATAATATATTATAGTTTAAAATCAATAACATATTGTGGACTAATAATCTACTATATGAACATTTTAAGGAGGAGTGGGAATGTCAGATGCCGTAGGTTTTGTAGTAGTGTACAATAAACCAGACGATACTAAAAAATTTGATACGCGATATCAGGAACATTTGGGTTTGTTTAATAAGACTTTTGGGGACATCGTAGAAAATACGAGAATTTTAAAGTTAGATGATGAAATATTTTACCAATTCAGCATAGTAGAATTCAAACCTGGTACAGACTTTGATGCTTTGATGAATTCTTCTGAAATGAAAGCTGTGATTGGAGACGTACTGACATTTGTTCCCGAAGACAAAGTCAAGCTTTTGCCAATAACACAAGCTCTCCCTTGTTCACAATAGTGAACAAGGTTTAATTATGCATTTTTACTGTGTTAAACTGTTATAGTAAAATGAATATCAACTATAAGGCTTAATGGGGTATACAAATGACAAATGTAAGGAGAGATAGCACTGCATTCATTATCGTGGATGCGCAGAACTTCGTTCTTCATGAGAAAGGAATTGCTGCAAAATGGGGAGTATGGAAAATTGCCCGTGAAAAAGGTATTGTGGAGAACACGGTCAAAGCCATTGAAAGATTCAGGGCAGAAAAGATACCTATAATCTTCGTAAATATGGAGCTGCGACCTCAGATATCACAGGCGCTAAATGCGAACCTGCCTGATATAGATTTTTGGAAACCGATAAAGGGACTGGATTTTACAAAAATAACCCGCGAAGAAGGAGAATTTCAGGGAAAGGTCATCGAACAATTCACACCTCATCCTGAAGATCTCATAGTCGCAAAACACCATACGATGAGTGGTTTTCACGGAACAGACCTTGACAGGATACTCAGGTCTCTACACTATGATACCCTGCTCTTTGGAGGTGCCATTACAAACCTCTGTGTTGAAGGGACTGTAAGGGGAGCTTTTGACAGAGGATATAATAATATTGTCCTGAGCGATTGCGTTGCTTCAATTAGTGACGAGGCACAGAATTTTGCCATGGAATTTGTATTTCCGAAATTTGGCAGGGTTTGCACTTCAGAGGAGCTTGAGATCTTGTGAGGAAGATCTTCTAATAAAATTGACAAAAAATGTGGGGGAAAATATGACTGACGGAGATGTGACTGACAACAATAAAAAAGGGAATGACACTAATAAATTACAATGTCGGTATTGTATTGTACTGATGACAATTTTGTTAATGCTCGCAGGAGGTACACTTTATTATTTTAGTACAAACTCTAGAGCTTCTGAAATTTTACTCTGTATTCTGCTTAGCATTAGCGTGATTGCACTTCTATTAGCTCTCACCTTTGCGGCTTCTATCTTTAAGTGTCTTGGAATGAATAGTCCTAAGGAAGCTCTTGGTTTACCCAAAGGTAGTGTACGGGCCATAATTGCATTGAGTCTCATACTCATATTTATGATAAGTTCTGTGTTTTTCTTTACGCAGCTCTCTTATCCGAGACTTACTAATGAGATAGACTTTTCACAAGCGGAATATGATAATCTCTCGAAAGAATCGATTTTTTACTCCTATCCACATTATGTTAATGCAACGAACGAAACGCGATATAACGTTATGTTAAAAAAGGAACCAAATAAGGACAGTGTAGATATTGCAAAACAGATCATTACAACCATAAGCACGTTGGTCGTTGCAGTTGCTGGTTTTTACTTTGGTACGAAATCTGTCTCAATAGCCAGTGAAGCTGCAACGGGTAAGGAAATCGAAACAGGTCCTGATCCTCTTATTCGTGATATAGGCCCCAAAGAAGGCAAACAAGATGAATCGATACCAAACTTCACGATTACTGGAAAGAATCTAGAAGCGATAAAGGAGGTAAGACTCGATCACATTGAAAAAGATTATTCTATGAAGTTCGGAGCTGAAAGTATCATGTTAAATCCTACAAAGGTTATATTCACATTGAAAATACCCACAGACGCTCCTATAGATAAGTATAATGTGGTTGTTGTTAATGATGAACAAGTAGAGGATTGCTTTAAAGCTGCATTTAAAGTTAAGAACAAGGAGGATTAAACATCGGATGGTGGCACAAGTTCTTAAAAATAATTAATTTTGGCGATATGAGGGTGTTATATTCACCTCATAATCTTGGCTCTGTAGAAATCATCATTTGAATAATAAGCGCAACCGTGATATACCTGTCAAGGTTGTGCATTAATATCTTTAACTTGACTTCTTTTTCTTGATTACGGATAAAAGATTTATTCAGTTATATTCTCTCACATAATAAAAAGCGATTCTAAACATTATTTAAAATTCCCCTCCAACACCTTCACCGCTCCATGTCCATAATTCAGCTTCTTCCCTTGCCTAATTTTGTCCTTAATCCTCTTCAGTGTACTCCCATGATTAATCCCCATTGGAAGTACATCTTTAGGTTCTAGAGGAAGCACCCATTCATGAAACTCTTTAATGTTAAGATATGTCTCAATCTTATTACCTTCCAGTTCTTCAATTTCAACCTTGTTTGCCTCCTTGCCAATATACACACAGCCTTTAGGTTTCAAGTATCGCCTTTGTAGAACTCCAACATTCCCTTTAAATTTGGCTTCAGGATGATCTATGTAATCTAGGAACATATCGCTTAATGGCTTCCAATATTTTCTTCCCTGAAATTCATCTCCTGTATTGTAATCTATGAACTCTTTTTCAATTGCTGGGATATATACAACTCTAATTTTGGCAACGTTTTTGTAAGTAGAATACACAACCTTTTTTGAATTCATATTTTTAGTTCTAGATTTAACTTAATTAAAAGAGATAACACTGTTTACTTTTATATTAAATTTTCATAGATATTTTATAATACTTTTAAATCAATAACATATTGTGGAAAAATAATCCATAATATGGATATTTTTAGGAGGAGTGGAATGTCAGATAATATAGGATTTGTAATAGTGTAATGTAAAACTGAAAACAAGTCAGATATTAAGAATATGGGGGTAAACATGACATCAGAGGCTATTAAACCATGGGGTATGGAGCCCGAAAATGTAAATGGTGATTCCGCTGATGCTACACCTGCAAGTAGTAATTGCAAGCGGCGTGTAGCTATGAGAATTTTTTGGGCAGCTGTCCTTGCCAGTATTTGTTTTATTTATTTAGCAGTATCTGGGTGGCTAGACTTGGGAATACCTTATTATGTAGTTGTCTTTAGCATAATTGGTGGACTAATGTATCTTTTTGCTTCTACTGCAGGCGAATGGGAAACAGCTAAAGAAAAACTAAAAGATGATCCAAATAAATTAAATAAATTCAATAATCAAAATTTTTACGAGAAATTAAATGATTTCGGCATTCAAAGAAAAGCTTTGCGTGTACTGGCAGCTCCTCTACTGGCAATTGGAATATACCTGCTATTTGATCTGATATTTGTTGGCTTTAGTACAACAACCGAACCAGCAAATATCACCGAGAATTCAAGCATATTGGAAATAGTAACTGAGATACAAAATGCCGGTGATTCTGAAAAGATTATCATGATGAAAGCAGGCATATCTTTTCTGGTCGGAGCTTTTGTGAAACAATTCCTTACTTTAATCCGGGCATTAGCAGATGAAATAGGCGGAGGTAAAAAGCAGAAATAAATAGATTTTTTACTTCATAAAGAAGGGTAATATTTTCCCTTCTTTGATTAATTTTCAAGAAACTTATCTATTAACAAATTCACTGCCTCCTTTCCCACATCTCCAACCTTTCCTTCACATGAGCACTCAGACTAAACGGTTTATCAGCTTTAGAATTCTTTTTCATGTACTCAACTTTGCCATTCATCATAGAATTGAACTCAGCAGTGAGTTTCCTTGCTCTGAAGGTCTTAATTTGAGAGAATAGTTTTCTGCTCTGGTGAAATCTAAGAATAAGTTTTTCAACAGAAGACTTTATAGAAACATAAATAGTGGATGAGAATATATGAAAATGAATGGCAATACAATATTGATCACTGGTGGAGCTACCGGTATTGGATTAGCCCTGGCCGAAGCTTTCGTACAGGCAGGTAATAAGGTCATCATCTGCGCAAGGACCGAAGAGAACCTGAAGCAGGCTAAAGAAAAGCTCCCTCAGCTGCATATAAGAAAGTGCGATGTTTCGAAAGAAGAAGATTGTGAGGCATTATATGCCTGGGTAACTGCTAATTTTAAGGATATGAACGTCTTGATAAATAATGCAGGTATCCAGCGTATGATCGACTTCAGGAAAGGGACTGAAGATCTTATCAGGCATCGTATGGAAGACGGAGAGGACGAGATAGATGCTAACCTCAAGTCTCTTGTGTATATGACTGCACTTTTTACCCCTCATCTGATGAAGCAAAAAGAAGCCGCGATTATGAACGTTTCTTCGGGACTTGTATTTTATCCCATGCCTGCAGTTCCTATTTATTGTGCAACCAAAGCAGCGGTCCACACGCTCAGCATCTTGCTCAGACAACAACTGGAAGGCACTTCAGTCAAAGTATTTGAGTTGATCCCGCCAATGGTAGACACAAACCTCGATAAAGGTGCAAGGAAAGCCAGAGGACAGACATATTTCGGCATCACGACTGCCGAGCTTGTCCAACCTACAATGAAAGCCTTTGAATCAGATGAATACGAGATACGCGTGATCGACCCAAAGCTGGCATCAAGATAAAAAAGACGGTTGTCGATACATATTTGTTGATAACGTTAATTTGATAAGTTGATTAGATTTTTTACAGAATAATGTATATAGTCATCTCTCTTTTAATAAAAAGAGTGAGAAGATGACTCAAAATAAAAGATATTTGGAGTGGGGTATTAGTTTTTGGATTGGAATTGGTTTAATGAGCATAATAAATGTTTGGAAAATTAGCCAAAACCGTAATCCAATTTTATATTCTGAGATTATGTTTGGGATTTCTATAATTTTTATAATTGTAGCTGCAATTTTAATAAAAACTAAAAAATAGGCTAGTATAATGAAGGGTAATCTCATGATCAGTTTCCCGAAACATATGTTGATACGGATTTCCTTAATACTGCTTCTTATAAACCTGATAACGTTCTACGGGGTTGCAAAGGTACCTTTAGGTTTTGTTCTCAGCGTCATCATCCTTGAGATATTTGTGATAGCAGTGTCATTTGCATATTTGGTTCATATATACAAGCTTAAATGGTGACCCATCTTCATCCATTCAAAGAATCATTCTTCTTGCAAGTTCCTGTAAGCTTCCAGGACATCCTGGACTGACTCGAAGATATGGTCCCTGCCGATCATTTCAGTTATACCGTCCCTGTCAAGCTCATTCATAACAGGCTGCACCACATCACTTAATACAAGAGTGATATTCATTTGTTGCAACTGGGTGCATACATTTTTAAGCGCCTCTATAGAAGTGAAATCGATATCTTCGATGTTCGTTGCAGAAATACAAAACCATTTAAGTCCCCCATCTTTGTTGGCAAGTGCAATTATTTCTTCTCTGAAACGGGTTTCGTTAGCAAAGTAAAGGTTTGAGCCAAAACGGTATATCAACAGGCCCTTAACAGCTTGCTGCCCTTTTTCGAGTGGAACTGTCCTCATGGCTCCTCCCTGTTTTGGAACAAGCAGCAGGTTAAGTGGTCGGTAACTGTGGCGCAGGTGAGCAATAACCGAGAGTACTATAGATATCACAATTCCCTGCTCAACACCTATAACTACAACTGTCATAGATGTTATCAGGGCAACGTTGAATTCGACAGGACGCTGTCTGTAAAGAGCAGCCATTCCTTTTGTATCAATAAGTCGCAGACCAATGAGAAATACCACCGATGAAAGTACGGCAGTGGGCAAATAGGCGAATGGCCTGGTAAAGAACATCAGAACTATCACAACAATAAAGACAGTTGTGAGCTGGGTAAGCTGGGTACGCCCTCCGGCACTTCTGACCATTTCGGTTTTTGTCGGACTGCCATTGACAACAAAAGTACCTGATATTCCTGCTGCTGCATTGGCAAGGCCAAGTCCGATGAGATCTGAGTTTTCGTTGAAAGTGTCGGAAAACTTCATAGCATAAGCCCGGGACGTTGCAGCACTCTGGGCGAGGATGATAATAAAACAGGCCGCTGAAATGTTAAGAAGCTTTGGAATATCTGAAAGTGTAACCTGAGGCAAAGCAAGATGAGGCAAACCCCCGGGTATCGTATTAAGAATAATGATCCCGTAAGAGGAAAGATCGAACATCCAGCTTGCAGTAATTGCCCCGACGATTGCTATTAGTGCACCGGGGAATTTACTCCCAATCCTTTCGCTAAGAACTATAACCACGATTACAGATAATGAGACTAAAAGCGTGGGAACGTTTATAAGAGCCAGGGTTTTTAATAAAGATGAGGGTAAAGATAAAAGATGAATTAACGTTCCATCTAATCCAGTGGCTATCCCTAACATCCCACCAAGCTGTGAGATCGAGATACGGATACCTACGCCGGATAGAAATCCTATCAGGACTGTATGAGAAAGGAAATCAGCCAGAAAACCCAGTTTCAGCATGCCTGCAATAAGGATCAAGATTGCTGCAATCAGAGCGATCATCCCGGCATATGCAACGTATTGAGGAGATTCCGGCACTGCCATTGTTATCAGTCCGCTCGCTATTATCGCCGCAGTTGCAGAATCGGCTCCGACTACAAGATGGCGGGATGAACCGAAAATAGCAAAAGCTAACATAGGAAGCAGAATTGTGTAAATTCCGGTAACTAAAGGCATACCTGCAATCCTGGTGTACCCCATAACTTCAGGAATGGCAAATGCTGCGAATGCGATTCCTGCAGTGATTTCCATAGGTATTTGTTTAGGACTGGATGGTAATGCTCCTTGTAAAAGAGGAATGTGAAGGAACTTTCCCGGATTTTTTGCAGGCTTCATATTCGTTTTAATCTCCTATTAATAATTCATCTATAATCTTTACTTTTATTCCTTCAACAAACTTCTGGTCATTTTACGGAAGAAGTTTTTATTTTACCTTTCCATGGCTCTTGATTCTCATAAGCTTGATATTGAGCAAATTAAGTCTTAACATTGATACTCCTAGGAAGGAGAATAGTAGTTAGTAACTTATCATCCCAGGTTAGAAAAGTAACCTGACTCTTGATGTTATTAGGTGCTTGATTAAACTATAATTTTAAACCAGATAATGACATTTAACAGATAAATAAATATGAATACTTCCATTCAGCCTTGTCCTGACCGCCTGTGAAAGCATTGGAGCAGCACGGGGTATTCCAAGAAAAATAAATGTGCAAGCTTTGGCAATATATTAATAAGGATGATGTGCAACGGACATTGTCACAATGGTTTCGACCGCATTATGAATAAAAATTTCTGACCGCGTGTTATAACAGGATCCTGTTGAACTCAGTTCATGCTGCAGGATCAAAAGAGGAGGAATCTATGTCTATAGTAGCTGTCTCTGATGTGCATCTTGGTATGAAGGGAGCAAAAGAAGATGAATTTACAGAATTCGTAGATTATTTGAATGAAAGGAAGGTCAAACACCTTGTACTGCTGGGGGATATTTTAGTAAAGGACGGATTACCTCATGATCAGTTTTCCGAAACAGATGTTGATACGGATTTCCTTAATACTACTTCTTATAAACTTGATAACGTTCTACGGGGTTGCAAACCTACTGTTAAGTTTTGTTCTCAGCGTCATCGGCCTTGAGATATTTGTGATAGCAGTACATTTTGCGTATTCGGTTCGTAGATACAAGCTCAAATGGTGAATGATTGGAATTATTTTAAAACTCAATTCATAGTCACTTAATGCATTTCTTTTTAGGATATCTATAACTATAGCTTTAAACTCTTAGTTTGAGAAACACAGCCGTCCAAAAGAGCTTTTTATTCACATCACTTACATTAAATTAAGTTAAAGTGCTAATTATCCATTTCACATTCCTGCTCTTAAAATTCAAATCCTCTCCCTTTGCTTTTTTCTTCAAATAAGCCAACGCACTCCTATGCTTGATTCCGAGTTGTATTGCTAAGCTTCTTGAAATAGTGCGGACCTTGTTTAATCCCTTCTGTTTCATAATCAAGGAAAGAATCATAAACAATACTCTGTGAGCATTAGAAAAAGGAGCTAATGGTTTCACTGCCTTTCCATTTTCTTCAAGGATCTGAAATCCCACAAATTAGATCGATGAGATTGAAAGTCACCATCAATAAAATAATGTAAGAAAAGTATGCAAAGAAAATAACGAGAGTATAAGCACCACGATTATCTCTTGAACTACTTTTCAAATCCTAGTTTTCATTGTTTGTCTGTTCTTTCTTATTCAGGAAAGATGAAACAGTTTTCTGAATGAATACTATTTCGTCAAGTGAGAAATACATGAAGACATCCTCACCAGTATGACGGTTGTATTTCCTGATACGTAACCATCTGTCAGAATAAGAGCTTATACGGGTGTAATTTTCACTATTACAGTGCATAAACTCCTTTCCGTTATTACATATCTCCATATTTGATTAGAGTTTCAGATCGAACTTATACTTATGTTATATATTTTCCATAGACGTAAGTGTACTATAGAGCAGTATATAATTGTGGTATTTTTGGGGAACAAAAACTGGATAATGCCAATAAATGCCAGCATTTATCAGCTCAATATTTTCTCTAATTCCTGCACAAGGAGTTCGTAATTCTTTTCCAGTTCAGGTAGCATTTCCATAACCTTGTTCATCTGTCTGGAACTTGCCTGCACCTCTATTCAGGAAGAAACAGAACTCCTTTTAAATTAACAATATGTTTTCAACTGAAAACAAAAAAGTATTTCTAAAAGTGAATGTATGTCCTTTCAAAAAAGAACAAAATGAGTTAAGAATCATTTTGTTACTGAATGTGCAAAGTTTATATGCTTAAGCACATGTTGGTCTGTGCATTCTTTTAAGTAACGGCTTTCGATATCTGATGGGCTTAAGTTTTCCACAAGGTCAAATCCTAAACATGCGAGATTTTCCTCTAATACCAAAGGGTTGAAGCCTCCTGTTTTTCTTGGCTCATCTATCTTTTCCAGATATTCCGTTGATTTTTGTAGTTGTTGAGACTTCTTCTCAAGGTTAATCTCATTAAGATCCATATAATCGAAAACAAGGGTGCTACCAGAAGAACTAATGTTAGCAATAAAGCGCAGTGTTGTTTCCACTTCATCCTGGGTTAAGTAATTAATGACGCCAAGCCAGCTAAAGAAGGTTTTAGCTTCAGGATCGTAAGATGACAAGTTCGTAAGTTCAGTTTCCAAATTTTGCTTGGTGAAATCAATTGGAACTAAATGTAGATTTTCTGGATTTTTCCACCCCAACTCTGCATATCTTTGAAGTTTAAATTCCTGTGTTGCAGGATGGTCAATTTCGAAAACGTTTAATTTTTCCATTAAATCCTGTCGTCGAAGTGCAAATGTGTCCATCCCTGCGCCAAGAATTACATATTGAGTAACTCCCTGTCTGATAGCTTCCTCCAGGATATCTTCGGTGTATCGTGAACGGGTGACAATATTATTTGTTGCCGGTACAAAAACCTCCGGGATAATCTGCTGCTTGATCTGTTCTTGCACGTCTTTGGGTACCAGATCATTGGCTAAAAAATCATCAAATATTTTGTCGGTAGCATGTATGCAGTGATGGGCACGCATGTAAGCTGTCCATAGTGAAGTATTACTAACCTGGTTATCGTCCATCTGATTATCACCTTTTCATTCAGATTTCATTTTTAAGCTTATAGAGTGGAGTAAACATTTAATTTTGCTCAATAATGCTTCAGGAATTCTAGGAGTTGCGAATGATTTCACTCATTTTTGCAGTATCTTCAGTAAATATTTGTTGGTGCAGTGTTTGAGTGGAAAGATAAAACTCCGTTTTCAAGTCTCCTTCCCCTGTCATATCTTCCAATTATTTTAATGTACTCATCTGCTTAATTCCAATCTTGCTTGATTCAGTAAGTATAAAACCAAATATGTATTGAGTATCTTGCAGGCTTTTTTGAGCGATATCTTATTTTAATGAAAAAGAACACCTGCTAACATTTGGATATTACGGAAATATCCTGAGAAACGATCTTTACCCTTATTTATCCTAGTAAAGTCTTTAATAAAGAATATAACTATAATAAGAACGGAAAAATAAAAAAGAAAAGGAGCTTAAACTACAGCTGCCTTTTTCTCTGTTTTTGCTGCGTTTCCTTCCATTTCTTCTTCCACAGCTTCAGCATCTTCTCTTGTCAAAGCTGCTATAAGGCATCCTCTTGCAATAGAGTAAATAGGGTCCTTAGAATCAGACAATGTGTACTTGTTCTTCTTTACCTTTGAGATGTTGATCGGAAGGTTAGCTTCAGATATCCTGCTTTCAAACATTTCCATGAAGCCCTTTGCACGGCTGCTTCCACCTGCAATTGCGATTGGGAATTCTGCGTCAGGAGGTGCGACCTCTGATAGCTTCTTTTTAAGGTTTCCAATGATGTATGTTATCAATGCATCATAGTAAAGTGCGATTGCACCCTGTACACTTCCAATTTCATAATCTGAACTGAATGAGAAATCAGTTTCCTTTATAGAAGTAATTCTTTCGATTGCAACGCCTGTGGCACTGGCTACCTGTTCATCTATCCAGTCTCCACCTCTTGCAATACTGAATGATACAATAGGGGTAGCAAGATATGCAACGGTTATGTTTGTCATTCCTGCACCTACACTTATACCAATTCCTGTGAAATTGAAGTCTCCCAACTCAGAAAAGACCACTGCCAGACCTTCATCTATAAGTTTTGTCTCATATCCCAGTCTTCTTGACAGAGCTTCAACGGTTTTACTGTGGTAAAGAACATTCACTTTACTGTCTACAGGGGCTGCAGGGACTGAAATATATGCAATTTCTCCTGCTCTCTGTGGTGCACCAAGAACTCTTTCAATGATCAGTTTTATCATTGGAATTGATTCTTTTTCATCCGGGCTGATGATTCCCTGATGCATTGGTCTTCTGATAGGTTTGTTAAAAACATTTGAGAATTTGAATGCATCTTCTCCTAATACGCTAATTGTATCGCCTTTCTGAGTGTATAATATCTTGGCACTGTCCAGCATGTTCTGTGCAAGATCTCCTGCCTCCATTTCTAAAAAAGCGTTTCTCTGCTGTGCAAATGCGATAGAATCTCCTTTTCCTTTTTCTGCACAGATTATATTCATAGTCCCAACATCAAGTCCTTTTGCCATGTTTTACCTCCTAATAGAGTCGATTTTGTTTCTTATCTTATTAGACAAGTTTCGATTCTTCATTTCTTCACTCTGTTTCATAGTTGCACTTAGCATTTTGCTTGTCAAGTCAATACCATAATCATTCACTTTGACCTTTCCACTCATAGTGCTTTGTAGATATTCGACTTCCTTGATACTATCTTCAACTTCTATTCTGGCCTGTGCCACTTCCTTCAATGCTTTTCCCGGAACAAAGTCTGATGTTTCCTCTTTTATTCCCAAGTTAAATGATGAGAAACTCGTTTTAGAAAAGGATTCATTCAGGGTCTGTTCAACTTCTCTTTCGATATCCTCCTCGGTATATGCGCTAAGTGGATTCTCTTCGAGCAGTTGTCTTGAATGTTCTTCGATAAGTTTCAGTACTGCATTTCCAAAGGCATTACCTGAAAGCAGGCAAATACCAGAAGCATATGCAAACGAAACATAGCTAACATATGGATATACCCATTTGTCCGAAAAGATCATTGCAAAGTAGATTATACCAAAAACAGAAGATAGAAAACCGATTATCATTACCCAGTTACTATGGACTCCGTAAGGTCGGCGCTGACTGATCATCAGGTTAATGCCTAATAAGATGAAAGAAAGCCCAACGCCCAATAGGCCATAAGTGGTTATTATTTCCGAAGGATCAGACGTTCTCCTGAGATGGACCATTATAGCAAATCCAATTGCACTTATGGATAGTATGAGGCCAGACAGGAATACCATTGACCCGAAATAGTACCTGAGTTTAGATTCCATTAATTATTATAAATATTATTCTTAATATATATTCTTTACTTATTATGTAATATTTATAAATATGTTTATATTTATATCTTTTTTTGCATAGGCTACACGTACTATAACTTTTGAGTATTAACAAAGTTTGAATGCTTGCAGGACTATTCACTTTGAATATGAAATACTTAGAATCAAATGAGCAAGCTACATGATTGTTTTTTATGTAGCAATGATCAAAAAATACGGAAGAATCCAGTTAATATCTGGATTTAAAAAACTTATATTACTTTCAGATACTCGAGAATATCATTAAGATCAGCATCAGACATCTGCCATCTTGGCATTACCAGATCAATTTGTTCTCCTTCAGGGTCGACACCATCCCTTATTGCCGCCTTGATATCCTCATCGGTAAAGACTTCATCTCCGGTGGTCAGGGTACTATAAGTAATGTCAGCTGGTATCGTATAGGCCATCATGACCGGTACACCACCTTTACCATCAACTCCATGACAGTTGACACAACTTCCACCATGTACGTAAAGCCAGTTAGGTCCATAGGTAAAAGCGATTTTCTGTCCGCTTTCATTGTAACCCGTGTAGTAGATCATTTCACCATTTGAAGTGAAATTTGTTTTCAGGTCCACACCATAAGGATAGATATAACCAGACCCCATCGTGCCATTCTCTGAATAATAACCGGCCCCCATCATTCCGCCTTCACCATAATATCCCTGTCCCATCATACCTCCTGGCTGATTATAGCCTGGCATATAAGCATAATTTGATTGCTGATTATTCATCATACTGATTACTACTACCAGTAGGATAATAATAATCAGCCCTATTAATGCAAAAAAGTACTTTTCTATTTTTTCCATTTCTAAACCCCACATATTAATGGAACAAAAAGAAATATAATATTTTGCTTCTTTCTGATATTTCAACGTCCCTTTTAAACTTAGTTTAAGCATGATTGGTATTCCATGTCTATCATTGACTTGCTAAGTTGCTGGAATCATGAGAAACTGATGTTCATCAGTATGAGATAAAATGACAGAATTCAGTATTTTTATATACCTTGAAGTTTCAACTTAAATAGTTAAAATATTACTCAACATTCTTATTAATGTTCATTAATTTTCCTTCAGGAAGATGTTATCATTGTAAAATGGGGGTGTCATATGAAGAATATCTTATTCATAATATTGATTTGTTCATTGCTTATCAGTGGGTGCACTGAGTCTGACGATATTAAAAAAGTAGAAAAAGGGGACTTTGTTTCTGTTAATTATACGGGAACTCTGGATGACGGTACTGTATTTGACACTTCCATGGAGGAAGTTGCAAGAAAAGAAGGAATTTACAATTCTGGCAGGCACTATGAACCTTTGTCTTTTGTAGCCGGGGAGGAAC
Source organism: Methanolobus sediminis (assembly GCF_031312595.1). Classification (NCBI taxonomy): domain Archaea; kingdom Methanobacteriati; phylum Methanobacteriota; class Methanomicrobia; order Methanosarcinales; family Methanosarcinaceae; genus Methanolobus; species Methanolobus sediminis. The sequence goes on from NZ_CP133592.1 coordinate 2,714,803, forward strand.
AAGCGATCAAAGGTTTTGATGATGCAGTAATCGGTATGGAGGTCGGTGATGTTAAAACAGTGGTCATCCCTCCAGAAAATGTATATGGTGTCTATTGTCCGGCGCTTCTGATATCTGTACCTGTAGAAGATTTTCACTCAGCGAATATCACTCCGGTCATTGGTCAGAAAGTGACCACTCAGAATCAGGTAGGCTTTATAGTTAACATCACCGACAAAAATGTTACTATTGACTGTAATGCCCAGTTGGCAGGTAAGACCTTGACGTTCACAATAGAAATGGTCTCAATAGAGAAAGCCTGAGGATATGGCTTTATCTCTAGTTCCACATTTCTAATCTCTCTTTAACATGAGAATTCAAGGTAAACGGTTAATTAGCTTTAGCATTCTTTTTCATGTCACGCAGAGCACTTTTAGAAAAACAGGCTTGCCGAAATCATGCCCACAAAAACCACCATGCCAGCAAGGCGATGATGAAATACGTAATATACATCACAGGAAGGTTGGTCTTACCTATTTTCACCCATGGGTAATAATCAACAAACTCCGGATTCCATTCTGAGAAATTGACAACCGGATTCACGAGAAACCAGGTAAAGTCCTCTATAACTATACATGAGAAGTAGGCACTACAAGTATTCCGAAAAGGCGGGTATTCCAGCCACCGATAACCAGCGGCAGGGTCAGCAGCAGGGGCCACATGACAAAGAAAAGATAGAAATGATAGGCTGTGAGGCTGACATGTTTACCAAACCGGATAGTCCAGCCAATCTTGCCGTGATTGCCTGCTCCTGCCTTCTACATATGCTTCCCAGAAGGCTGTAGCAATCATTGCAGCCCATATCCACACAAAGATCAGGTAAACATTTACAGTAATAATTGCTTTTTACTGCATATATTTTATTTGACAGAGATATGACAATTCAGTTCTTATGGGGATCAGCAAACTTAAGGTAGAGATAATTTCCATGTTTTCAACAAATATTTATTGGCGCAAAATCAATTATTTTTATGCCAAAATCTCCAGAACCAGATAAGCAATCGCTCAAAGTCACTGAACGTATAAATGCTACAGCGCTTGAATTACTCGAAAAACATCCAGAAGGTCTGCGCTGGTCAGAACTAACTTCAATGATCAGGAATTCAGATCCCACTTTTCATCCGAAGACTGTTAATGGATGTATCTGGAAACTGCTCGAAAAATATCCTGACAGGGTTTACAAGCCATCTAAAGGGCTCTTCAGATTGCTGAAATACAAATGAAGTTGACTACAAACAGAAAAGAGCTAGAACCGCATTGGTCTTTGTTACCTGAATGGCAACTTTAATGTCATTATGTTTTTCTATTTCAGCAGTTGGCATTTCAAAAGAACTGCCTTTAGCATGGGCTTCAAGTTTAACAGTCAATGCTGTGTTTCATATCCAATAACCGGTTCAATTATTGAGCAAAATAGGAGTATTACATTATTTTACGCAAAAAAATCTTTTTTGGAAAACTATAATTATCATCAATTACATTACCCATTTTTGGGAAGTAATCATGACAGTATTAAATTATGCTCTTTTAATAAAGAACGAATTGTTAAATGAAATGTCAGTTAACATTAATGAGCTGTGTGGCAAGTCTTCTGTTATTAATGGACAAGATGTAGTTGTAGAAAATGTGAAAATCGAAACAAGTCGTGTTGTAGATATATACAAACATCCGATGTACAATATTTACATGAATCATGAATTGAAATTCAAAGATGTTTCACTATTTGATGCAGTGTATCATGTTAGCATGCATTTTGGGAATGGAAGATAATTATTTTGCATTTCATCTGTTACAATTAAAATTTTAGGTGCCAGCAGGCTTATTTTGATATCAAGGTCATTCATCAAAACTCATTGAGATGTGCTTAGCTAAAATATCAGCTAATATTCAATATTTTAGTTACATTTTGATAACTATGTTCTTTCTAAGCTCAAAATATTATGCTATTGGCATTATTCAGGCAAAATAGCTTGCATAATGCATTATTTTCATAAAAAAGAGCTGAGGGTTTCTATATTCTCTATAAAAACGGGTTTGATATGTTATTAATCTATTATTTAGATTTAATACGTTTATTTTAAGCAAAACCATTATATTCATGATATTTCTTTACGAGAATGGTTTTAAATTGCCCTAATGGGCTAAAAGCTGGTGAAAAAAGGTTTATGGAAATAAGCACAGCTGTAAAAAAAGCAATTCGCTATAGCGTAGTTCAGAATATTCTGAAGCATTATCAATGCCCTGATACATGCGGAGCACATTGTTGCAGCAAGGGGCAAATTCACTTTTTCGAGGATGAAGTCAAAGTCCTGACAGTTTTGGATCAGGAAAAGGCTAAGAATATCACAAACGATGGTCTGTCCGCAGGACTTTACCAGATGAATGCACCCTGTTCTTTTCTCAATACAAGCGGCAGATGTGATGCATACAACAGTAGACCTACCGTTTGTGGTATGTATCCATTCAAGGTCAACACATCCGGCACTACCCTTGGTCTGCAGCCCTGTCCGATTGGATTTTTGATAATCCGGGATTTTGCAGAATGGATAATTGACACCTTTTCAAAATCAGGAGTCTCTGATGAAGAAAAAACCAGGATAAAAGAAGAATGGCAAAAAAATGTAGATTCATATGAAGCAGAACTTGTAGACTTCCACTTTAAACCGGTTCTTAAAGAGATGCAGATACCTTTTGATGAACTTGAAATGCTTTCAATGTTCCTGTCTTCAAAAAAAGCTAAGAATAGCTAATATTTTATAAATTACTTTATAAATGCATTTTTTAGCCTACATTTATTTTTTACTTATTTTAATTCTAGACTTTCCTCGAAAGTTTATCTAGATCTATTCATATAGAAACCGGTTTTTCGGATTATTATCTTAGAAAATAAAAGGTGGTTGGTTTGCCTATTTCTGAAACTTATGAGATTGTTGAGGTAATCCTCTCGCATTATTCTTGTCCGTCCAGCTGTAATGCTTTTTGCTGTAAAATAGCAGATATTAATCTGGATGAAAATGATCTGGAACGGTTAAAACAGGCATCTGAATATAAAGCCTATATGGTCAAGTCTTGTAATGAAGATGGAAAACAGCATAAGATATGTCCTCCATGTCCTTTTCTAATATTAGACCGATGCAGTGTATATGATAAAAGGCCAGCTATATGCCGATTGTTTCCATTCAACATCTGTGATCTTCCAGACGCATTGCTATTGTTCCCATGTGACATGGGGGCAAGTATATTCGAAGATTATGTGATATATTCTAATATAATCCTTAAGCAACCAATCTCAGCATCAACAATTGAGTCTTTTGCACAGTCACATTGTTCTTTCAGAACAAAATTAAATGAAGGGCTATATATTCCAATGCTTATCCTCAAAATCAACAAACTTGTAGCGTTTAAAGAATATCTGGAATCAGGACTCGGATTTAAGGGAAACCCGGAAATCCCAGTTTAATTTATTTTTGTTCACCGGTGAGAAATTACATCTGACCATTGCTTCCTTGAATTGCTTATTGGTGACAAAAAAGCCAACTGATGATTCTTCAAACAATGTTTTGAGAGCAAAACTTGCGTAAGTATTTTTTGAGCCTTTTTGTGGGAGTATGTTTTCCTTTATCCAATTGTCAATGGTTTTAATTTCAATATCGCTTAATTCGTAATCACCCATTTTATTTGCTCCTGTATTTCTAACTATACGCAGATTTAGACTCTCTATATAGGCTCATGGCTTTTTTAATGTTGTTCTTTCTCTACATAACCATGACTTGCTAAATAAAAAAAGTAAAAACCATCAACACAAAGTTTTATATAGAATAACATCAGTAACTGCATTCCGAGTACTCATCAGTCAACGATACAACTCAAAACACAGACTAAACTTGATTAAGGAGGATTATCATGCAAAAACCAGAAACTCATATATTCGTTTGCGCAAGCACAAGACTAAATGGAATGGTAAAGGGCGCTTGTGAGAACAAAAAGTCACACAACCTTGTAGGAATGTTTGCTGAAGAAGTAATGGACAGAGACCTTGAAGGTGAAGTGATGGTTACTGCAACCGGATGTGTAGGTCTTTGCGAGAAGGGACCAATAGTCATGATCTACCCACAGCAGATCTGGTATGGCGAGGTTACAGAAGGTGACATCGAGGAGATCCTTGATGCAGTAGAAGAAGGTGGAGTCGTAGACCGACTGCTCATTGATTAAAACTAAACACAAAACGTAAGGCGATTTATTCATTAAAACTGAATAAGTCGTTTTTATTTATCTTATTCATACTTTTTCTTTCCGTTTCTTGATTTAAGCATTTTAGATCTAAATTAGATATGGAAGCTTCGTGTTCTCAGTTAACTGTATAATCCCTGCTTATTACCATATAGATTCCTAATAAACATCTTTTAATCAATTAACACTCAAAACTGAGCAGTCTGAATATATATTTTGACGTTTGTCTCATTTTTTACTCATAACTTTTGATTTACTCTGGTTTAACTGGCCTAAAAGACAAAAAGTTATATGTCAGGGATGCCTGTACCAAAGGTATGAAACCCAAATTCTCAAAGAAGGTTCTCATCATCGGTTATGGTTCAGTTTCACAGTGTACCCTGCCGCTTTTACTGGACAAACTCGATGTTCCGTTAGAAAACATTACGTTAATAGATTTTGAAGACAAATCAAAAGCCCTGAAGAAATATACCAATCAGGGATTAACATTTGTCCGTGAAAAGATCACACCGGAAAACCTGACTCAGGTCTTATCCAGACACATGGATAATGATGGCCTGATAATAGACCTTTCATGGAATATTGATGCCATAGACATCATTACGTGGTGTCATGAACATAACGTGTTATACGTAAACACATCTGTAGAAGTATGGGACCCTACTGAGGATTTCCTTAATAGAAGCCTGCTGGAAAAATCCCTTTATTTACGCCAGATGAAATTACGTGAGCTTTCCCGTGACTGGAAGGACGCACCTACTGCTGTTGTAGACCACGGTGCAAATCCAGGTCTTATTACTCACTTTGTTAAGCAGGGTCTGCTGGATATTGCAGAACGCACCTGTGCTGATAAAAAAGTATCTCCTGAAGATGAAGAAGAGATCAGACAACTTGCTGAGAAAAGAGATTTTGCTCACCTTGCCCACAAACTTGGTGTCAGGGTTATTCACTGCAGTGAACGCGACACTCAGGTTGCTAACCGCGCAAAGGAAGTCGATGAGTTTGTAGGTACATGGAGCATAGAAGGACTTAGAGAAGAAGGAACAGCTCCTGTAGAAATTGCCTGGGGTACACACGAGAATAAGATGCCTCCATTGGCTCAGGTTCCGGACTTTGGCCCACAAAATGTTATTTTCATGCCACAGATGGGTATGAACACCTGGGTAAGATCATGGATACCCGGTGAAGAGATTGTTGGTATGGTTATCCGTCATGGAGAATCATACGGTCTTTCTAAACTACTGACGGTATGGGATGAAGATAAAGCTGCATTCAGACCAACTATTCATTACGCTTACATGCCATGTCATGATACGCTTTCATCTCTCTTTGAGTTGCGTGGCCGCAACTATGAGCTCCAGTCAAAGCTCAGAATAATGACAAATGAGATCGTTTCCGGTGAAGATATATTGGGTGCGCTTCTGATGGGTCATTCTTATAATTCATGGTGGACCGGAAGTGCATTGAGTATCGATGACACAAGGTCTCTTGCACCAGGTCAGAATGCTACAACTCTTCAGGTGGCTGCTGGTGTAGTAGCTGCCGTACTCTGGATGCTTGAGAATCCAAAAGAAGGAATCAGGACACCAGAAGATCTTCCACATGATTTTGTCCTGAATATTGCCCTGCCATATCTTGGTAATTTCATATCCACTCCATCAGACTGGACTCCACTTAAGAACCGTAAGGTATTCTTTAAGGAGAATCCAGCAGTGGAGCATGATTCTGATCCATGGCAATTTGAGAACTTCCAGTTTATTGGATGATCTTAACAAAATATTGAATAAATTAATGACTGGATTCACAATTAGATGTTAAGTCTCTTTGTGAGTCCATCATGTCTACTTTTAATTTTAAGTTGTTATTTATAGTGTAAAATATACTACTTATACTAAGTAATTATTCTACAATTATTCTACAATAAATGTGGGTTTATTAAAGAGGTCTGAAAATGGATTTTAATGAATTGACTATAGCAAGATATGCCAGCAGAAAATACACTGACAGGAAGATAGATGAAGAGACAATCGGGCAGATCAAGGAAATGATCAGGAACAGTCCTTCAGCTGTTAATGTTCAGCCATGGATGATCAAGATAATAGATGATGCCGAAACAAAAGAAAAACTTGCACCGCATGTATTTGGAGGACAGACTCAGGTTCCAAGCTGTTCACACATTTTAATCTTATGTGCAAATATTGAATGGGACAGCCATATTCAGGCAAATATAGAAGGCATGAGAAAGGCACAGGTTCCGGAACAGAATATCAAATATTACCAGATGGCAGTTGATGGTATGTTTGGTCGTATATCCGATGAAGAGAGACTTGTGGAATCACAGAAAAATGTGTATATAGCAGCAGCAGCAGCCATATTTGGAGCTAAGTCACTGGGTGTTGACTCATGCATAATACAAGGATTTGATGTAGATGCTCTCAGCAAGGTTCTTGATCTGCCAGCAAATCTTACGCCCACATTGATAGTTACTCTGGGTTATGCTGCAGATAGTCCAGTTCCAAAAAGCAGACTTCCTGAAGATGAAATATTCTGTTGAATAAGCCATCTTCTTTTAAATATTTTATTTTTCTGTTTTTTGAATATGTAGATATTTTCATTTTGTTTATTAAGAGCTGCTCTGTAAAAATCCTCGATATTTGGTCGAAGATTTAAACATACAATAATTTGGAATATATTACATTATAGTTATGAAAAGTCCCTGTTTTATCATACTGATGTTGATTTTAATGGGTTTCTACAGAGCCGAAAAATTGACAATAACTCCCACTCATCTCATACTCCATCACCCGTATAGAGAGTTTTACCCCCCACTCCCTTTCCACTCATACTCTTTTACTTTTTACGGAGGCCGAAAATGCTGCTTTTAAGATACAGAGGGAAGATATCTTGCAGCATTTCCGTGCAACCCAATTCTTTACGTTTTTCTACGGAGGAATTTCAAATGAGTTCTATATCGTATCACAGAATGGTTCTTTGTGATGTTTACTGCGTGGCAGTTTTTACCACAAACAATACTATATTTTTTAACTATATAAATATATCTGCACTTTACTATATAATGCGCATGATAATGATGAGATGTTTGTAGTTTTATTCCATATCAGTTTTTCACTTCTACACCCTGCTGCCTGCTCATCAATATTGTTGGCTTCTTTGCCAATGTAAGCAACAGAATCAGCCTTACATGCTTTCTTTCAAGTATTCCTGTTTCCCCATCAAGCTTTGATTCAGGATGATTGACATATTCTATAATTGTCCTGCTAAGTTGTTTGAAATAATGTGAACCTTGTTAATCTCTCTTGTCTCATAACTAATGAAAGGTTCTGTTTGACTGATATGGGATTGTTTGATGTCAATGAGCTTGAATTAATCAGTCATATTGAAGGATGAAAACCATGAATAGGTACACTTATAGGGTTAGGGAGCAAATTAAGCTATACATTTCGTCAGTGAAAATCAGGAAGGATTGATATGACCGAACGTCAGGTTGAAAGTGTGATAATCGAAATTCCTCAAGGAAGCCGTAACAAATACGAGTATGATAAAGAAAAGAAAATGATAAAATTCGACAGGATGCTTTATTCTTCAATGGTATATCCCTGCGAATATGGTTTTTTCCCCGATACCCTGGCACTTGACGGTGATCCTCTGGATGCCATGGTCATGACATGGGAACCCACGTTTCCCGGATGCATGATAGATGTTCATCCTGTTGCATTGTTTGATATGGAGGACGATAAAGGAAGGGATGAAAAGATACTCTGTGTTCCTGAGACTGATCCTTTGTGGAACTATATTGAAACGATCGAACAGGTTCCTCCTCATTTGTTAAAAGAGATCACTCATTTTTTCGGGACTTATAAGAATCTGGAGGACAAGCATGTGAAGATAATTGGCTGGAAAGGTCTGGAGGAAGCAGTCCATACACTTCAGGAAGCAAAATCCCGATATATCGAGTAAATGAAATGATATTTACGCTCTTAGTGTCATTTTAACTTTCGCTTTTCACCGAGTAATTTTTCTTTGTTGGGTCGGGTGTCATCTAATAAAAAATCTGCCCAATTAAGTCCAAGTTTATCGGTGTTTTCTTCCCAATATAACAAACGGTCATAATAATAATCTATCTTTTCCGTGACAGGTTTTGGGAAGTCATCTTTTCCGTATTTTAAGACTATTGCTGTCAATTCATAAAAGGACAAACCCAAAGCATGTGTTTCTACATGCACGGTGGCTCCGGCATGACCAATTGCATGACACAAAGCACCATATTCGCTGTCATTGATCTCTTTTGCTACAGCATGTGAATCTAAAATTGCCTTTTTTGCAATAGGCATTTTAACTTTGCCCCTTGCCCAATCCTCACAAAGTTCTAAACAGATTCTTGGTCTGTGTTCATCAGGATACTTTGCTTCAAACTGCTCCAAAGGTGCTTTTGCACAATCCAATGCCCACATTACAATGGTTCGGTGATTTTGTAGTTGAATTAATTTAATCAAATCTTGTAAGCATTGACTGTCGCGAGAAAACAATATTTTATTTTTCTTCTTTAATTTGATCTCTACATCTGAAAACATAGTCTAAATCCCACTAAGAAGTGAATATATATTTGATTGACGATTTAAAAAATAATTTATTTTGTTTAATGTTCAATAAAATCTACAGTGTATGTCTAATCAGTTCTAAGAGATATTGTTTGTTCAGAAGAGATGATCAAAACTGTTGTTCCTTACAACAAGAATCCACAGGTTGCTATTGAGCAGGAGTTCATAGATTACAGTACAGGCGATATTCTTAAAGGAAGGCAATATTGGAAGCCACTAAGTGATGTATTTCTAGATTACATAGATCATCCTGAAGCTAAGTTTGAAGGAGATATAGGAGTACTGCAAAGGAGACATCTTACTCCTACTGGATGCATGTATATTGGTAAGGAAGCCAATAAGGTTGAAATGCAGGAACTTGAGAGCAATACTATTGAGACCTATCCTGATATTGAAAAAATAAGAGAGTATGTACTCAACATTACTCCTGCTGAAGCTAGGAAAATAGGAATTAAATATAGGAGTACTCTTAAAAAATTGAAGGAAAGGGTGCAAGAAGAGGATTTTAACTTGAATACGAAGGAGATGAGAAAAGTATTGGAAAGTTTAGCTTGATAAATTAAACAAGCCATTTCAAATGTGGATAAGTGGCTTTAATCTCTTCCAATTCCTCTAATAAGTATAAGAAATAATTCTGAATAGCTTCAATGTGATCTTCTTGATTGAGGAAATAATCAATACTTTTTGATTGATAAATCCCCGCCCAGTTTCTTGTTTCGTTAAGGTTGAAACTACTCCATTTGTCAGAATTGGAAACTATTTGTTTCATTACTTTCATTATTTCGTTTCTTTCTAAAGCATTAGGCGAAACGTTTATTGATAAACTAACTTCTGGATAGGAGTCAATCTTTGAGTTATTCATTGAATATCCCATTACAATGTCAAATTTATCTTTTTGTATCTGAAAATAAACATACCTGTCTTGTTCTTTCAGTTGGTTTAAAGCTGTAGAATGTTGTGGTTTGTTCCCACCGACAATGCTTATAAACTTATCAATAACTGCTCCACTCATTGTTTCTTCCATCATTCTTCTCACACGTGGGAAGTTTGCTATTGTTAAAATATCAATGCTTGTAAATCGGTTGCTTCCTGACAAACCATTCTCCTCCATGAATTCCAATGTTTCAGTAATTAATATATTAGATATATTTTCATTAAATACTGATAAAAACTGATAAATTTGATTCCATCTAAATTGCTTAAACGTTAGGCTAGTACAATCTTTACAATTCTTGAAAATATGATCTTGGTCTTTTACATCAAAATCTCTTGTTATGTAAATTAGAGATTTTTTATTAATGTTTTTTATAGAATCTAAATGTTCTGCATATCTCTGCAATTGATTCTGACCTTCTTCAGACCCTATTTTACATTCTATGAAGATAAGTTCATTTTCAACATCATTTGATAATTCAATAAAAATATCAGGTCTACTTCCTGAAAAATGAGTATCTAATGCTCCAAATGATTCTTGTGTACTTACAAAAAAATCATTGAAACAAATGTTAGATATGTTGAAATCCTGAATCCATTTTGAAAGCAAATCACTATCTGATTTTAGCAAATATGTAAAAATTTCAGTAAAAAAGTCTTCTAAAGGAATTTGATTTGGATTCAGCTTTAATAAATTTGTAAAAAGTGACATCAATTAACCTATTAAATATTTTCTACATATTTCATACTAAAAAGATTCCTTACATTATAATGTTATGTATATGTTCTGATTTTGGATTTTTAATTTTACCCATAAAGAGTATGGTATCACTCATTCAGTGGAATGAGAATGCTGCAAATATATAAGTTAAATACACTTTACATAATGCAGAGAAAAAAATAAATATCACCATTTAAGAATATTAGTGATAAATAGTATAGCAACCAAAAAATGTTTATTCAACTATATTTGTAAATAAGTTAAAGATAGTGATGAGGTATTCTTATGATTTTTGATGAAATAACGCTCCGGTTAAAAGAAGGTACTACTATTCCTAAACCAGAAGCAAAAGAAGCATTCAAAATTAAAGGGTTAGGAAAAAGAAGAGAGGAAAAGGCTCTTATTTATTACATTCCAAATCACAAAAATCCAGATAAGCCTTATCAAAAAGGTATCACTGCGTCAGAGTTTGAGACTGCATATCAACAAATAACTAATAATGGCGAGTTCAGTAGAACTTGGTTTAATGAAAATTTGTCTGAATGTGCAAACGAAGGAGGATGTAACTTCACAACCATTGGTGGGATTTTTGAGCTTTTGGATTTAGCAGAGTATAAACCTGGGAAGTATGTGAAGAAATAAAATTAGTATTGTAGATAGAGCAATTTATTCTATATTCAATAATAATTCTATTATTTATCAGTTCTTTCTTTGATTAAATGTAATTGAGATTTACCAGAGTTATTTAAAATCTGCATATTTGTGGATTCTCTGGAAAAGTAATATTTTTGTTTCCTGCAAAAACACCGTACACTTTTTAAAAAACACTAAAAATTGACACTAAAAAATAGCGTACACTTTTTTCGCCTTGTATATATCCCTATTTTAATGTGCGAAAGGTAAAATTAGAACCAATTTGTTCAGTAAGCATCTTAAACGAGTTCTCTCTACAACCGTTCACAGAGGATCAAAACTATCAGACGTACAAAACATCAGTATGTCAAACAAAACTCTACTGTACAGGTTCTAGAGCTAAATAACCTTGTACTTTTATGATATTGAACTTCTGACCTTTCTTGAAACCTTCATACTCGATCAGATTTTTTGGTATGGTAGGTCTGTACTGACCATTATACTTTTGCAGTGTAGTTGTCATAAAATCACCCAGGTAAGCTATTTGCTGCATAAATCATAAATCATAAATCATAAATCATAAATCAGAAGTTAAAGATATCTTTATTGTTGAATAATAATTCATCAAAAATCAAACGAATGGCTGCCAAACAATGGATGATATTGATATAAATTCCGGGAACAATGTAAGGAACAATAACAATCCTGAGCAGAATGACGAAATAGTAATGCCAGGTTCTATTACAAATTCTATTGGTATGGATTTTGTACTCATACCTTCAGGAGAATTCTCTCTGGACTCATCTGAGTTCAAGTATGATGTAATATCAGATATTTCAATTCCTGAACCATTTTATCTTGGAAAATTTCAGGTAACACAGAAACAGTGGAATGCTGTAATGGAAAAATGCCCATCTTGCTTTGAAAGCCACAACAGACCAGTAGAATGTATTACCTGGAATGAGGTCAGGGAATTCATTGCAAAACTGAATGAACTGGAAAAGACTGATAAATACCGTCTTCCTTCTGAACTTGAATGGGAGTATGCATGCAGGGCCGGAACTGATACCAAATACTTTTTCGGAGATTCTGACAGGGAACTTGACAAATATGCCTGGTATTATCAGAATTCAGAACACATGACCCATCCGGTTGGACTAAAAAAAGCAAATCCATGGGGTTTGCATGACATGTATGGAAACGTTTGGGAATGGTGTCAGGACAGATACCACAGAAATTATGAAGAAGCTCTTGCCGAAGGCAGTGCATGGGATTTTGTAGGTAGCATAGGAATAGTTCTACGTGGTGGAGGATGGGTCAGTTATTCTGAAAAGTGCCGTTCATCATATAGAAGTAGTTTTGATTCGGATTATGGTTCATATTCTGTGGGTTTCCGTCTTCTTATGACATTATGATTTCCAGTTAAGCTTTAAATATCCGGGAATCTTCCACTTATTATGGAAAAAAGTACTTCTAAGACAGAATTCCATAATATTGATGAATACATTGCACTCTTCCCAAAGGACGTACGGGATAAGCTGGAAGAGTTGAGAATAGTGATTTTGGAAGCTGCACCGGAGGCCGAAGAAGTTATCAGTTACAAAATGCCGACATTCAGGTTGAACGGTATTCTTGTTCATTTTGCTGCCTACAAAAATCATATTGGATTTTATCCAACTCCTTCAGGAATTACTGCATTTGAGGAGGAACTTTCTGGGTATAAACATTCTAAAGGTTCTATCCAGTTTCCGCTGGATAAACCTATACCTTTTGATATTGTCAAAAAAATTGTGGTTTTCAGAGTTAGAGAAAACAAGGCAAAAACGAATCTATGAAATAAAAAGAAGTTCAATTGCTTATCAGGTTGGGATTATGAAAGCTGTTGTATATGAAAAATATGGTTCACCTGATGTCCTTGAATTTAGGGATATAGACAAACCTGTTCCAAAGGACAATGAGATTCTTGTAAAGATACATGCGACCACTATAAACAGGACTGATTGTGGACTTCGTAAAGCTGAACCTTTCATTGCAAGATTCTTCACTGGTTTGATCCGTCCGAAGAATAAAGTACTTGGATCAGAGTTCTCCGGAGTCATTGAAGCAATAGGCAGGGACATAAATAGATTCCAAACAGGTGATAATGTCTTTGGTCACAGTGGCGATAAGTTTGGGACACATGCAGAATATACATGTTTAACAGAAAATGACCCTGTAGTACTTAAGCCTCAGAATATGACCTACGAGGAAGCAGCTTCAGTCTGCGACGGTGCAACGCTGGCATGGACATACCTTAGCAGGGCTGATATTCAGAAAGGATACAAAGTCCTCGTCAACGGGGCATCAGGTTCCATTGGTTCAGCTGCAGTCCAGCTTGCAAAATACTGTGGAGCAGAAGTAACCGGAGTATGCAGTACCGCCAATGTGGAAATGGTTAAAGCTCTTGGAGCAGACCGGGTGATAGATTATACAAAAGATGATTTCACAAAAGATGCCCGGAAATACGAGGTTGTTTTTGATGCGGTAGGAAAAAGTTCATTTTCACGTTGCAAGAACATCATAAAATCCGGTGGGATCTATTTCTCTACCGAACTGGGATTCATGGCCCAAAATCCATTCCTTGATATTCTGACATCGAAAATTGGTAACAAAAGAGTGATGTTCCCTCTTCCGAAATACAAAAAAGAAGATGTCCTGTTTTTTAAGAAGCTTATTGAAGAAGGTCATCTAAAAGCTGTAATAGACCGTTCTTATCCACTGGATGATATTGTGGAAGCTTACAGGTATGTTGAAACCGGGCATAAAAAAGGAAATGTTGTAATCACCCTTCAATAACTGTATTTTCCATATTTTTCAAGAATATGACTTTTGGGTCTTATTTTTTAATTACAATATTTCTAGTCTCACAAGCCTTTTATTCAAAAAAGTTTATTTGCCTGCAAAATTATATGGAAGTGAATGTGATAAAAGGAATATTAATAATATTGCTATTTTTGCTGATATCGCCAGTTAATATTGTCTATGCTGAAACTGGTGTAGATTATGATGCTTACAAAGATAAGTGGGATTTGCTTTATGAAGACAAAAGCAATTGGTTGTGTTTTGATTATTCAATAGATTATGCAAGAAATCATCCCGGATGGGGTATGGTTATTCTTTCACCGTCACCAGCTTTTAGATTTCAACCTCATATGGTTAATTACAAAATAGAAGGAAATATGCTGTATATCCATGAACCACAGGCTAATCTTACATATGAGCTTGAAATTGTAAACGGTTCTATGAATGTTCCTTTATACGACGATTTTCCAAATTCATTCTCTAGCCAGTGGACACGACCAACTTATTTCTATTTTATTCCCAACGAGTCAGGAGTTCTAAGAACCTATTATTCTTTGCAGGATAATCGTAACGAGTTTTTTGATTATGAAAACATAAGCAGCTCTAATATATCTCAAACAATGGAAATAGAGTCGACAATGGAAGAACTGAATCAAAGTTCTGTAATCGTGATGTGTGAAAATAGTACTGGAAATCAAACAGGAAATAACATTTCTATTATTGAGAATACAAGCAAAGTTTCAATAGGATCAAACAATGATACTCCAGATAATGCAGACACTATTAAATCTGAAAGTTTTACAGCGAAAATCATTAATTTTGCAAAATCTCTTTTTGGGATCTGAATACTACGATTCTTTAAGTGAGATCTATTTTTCTTTTTTATCTGTTTTTTTATAGATCTCATAAAACAAGTGACAGTTAATTTTAAGTAGTATTAGCTAAGTAAATGACTTCCGTTTACAATCAGAATACTATCAATTCAATAACTAGCAAGTAAAATCTGTTCGGAGTAATTATTATGAAAATGCCTACACAAATCAAGCATGCTTTGATAGAAGCAATGATATCACAATACACTGAAGATTTTCCTTCATGTAAAATAAACCAGGAACCTCTTACATTCCAGGTTGCTGTAGGCAAAATCCTTGAGGATGCGGAAGTTTTCGGAATCACAGAATCTGATATCAAAGAGACAATATCAGCAAACCCGGATTCTCTCTCATTAACTGATGATTCAGAATCAGTACAGTTCATTCCCCCATTTACAAGAGAATGTGATTCTTACAACAAGCTTCTTGAGTACATGCAGGAAAGCACAAAGGCAAATAAGAAGTTTACAGTAGAATATGATTCTACAATAAAGGAATCCCTGATATACAACTTCTTTAGCGGAAACATTGTACTCATGGTCCCTGAAGAGATGACAAGCCTTGCACAACTAAGATTTGCACTCATGGCAGGTGGAAGCAAACTCCGTGCCATTATGGATGAGACCGGCGGATGGATCTATGTGTTCCCCAAATATATCATGGAATCCATGGAATGTGGCAAAATGCCTTCAAGAGACACAAACGTCAATATGGTGATTGCAAGCTACCTTGCAGATGTTTTCCCTGAACAGGGCTGATCACTCTCTCCTTTTTTCTTTTCTTATTCCAATGTTCGGCTCTGGTCCGTCATAGGACAATTTAGCGCAAATCCATTACTTTTAGGGAGCTTTTACTTTTAGGGAGCTTTTTATACTATGCAAAAGAGAATAATATCTTGATGACTCCTAGTCCGGCGGTTTCAGGAGTTACAGAAGGAAAGGTACTGTTTCCTTTGTATATGATCACTTTCATAGGTACTCTGGGTTTTGGAATAATTCTTACATTTCTCATATTTCTTGTCGCTGATTTTGGCGGGAATGCAATAGTATACGGATTGCTTGTGTCAACATATCCTGCATTTCAGCTGATAGGTGCTCCTATACTCGGGAAGTGGTCAGATATCTATGGCAGGAAAAAGATACTACTGCTCAGTCAGATAGGAACAATGATAGCCTGGTTCATCTTCCTTATTGCCCTTTTCCTACCGGTTACCTCGCTGGTATCTGTAAATTCCGGTCTGCTTGGAACATTTATCATAACTTTACCCTTACTTGTTCTCTTCTTTGCAAGGGCCCTGGATGGTATCACCGGAGGGAATGTCTCCGTAGCAAATGCTTATCTTGCAGACGTAACACCTGAAGAAGAAAGGAACAAGAACTTTGGCAGGATGTCTGTTGCCTCGAACCTTGGATATGTGGCTGGCCCTGCTCTTGCAGGTATTCTGGGAATTACCATATACAGAGAACTGATTCCTGTATCAGCAGCATTTGTCATATCAGTTGCAGGCACTATTATCGTTATGTACATGCTACCGGAAACACATATGTGCACCTTGAAAGAATATATAAGACCGGTAGGAATCAAGAAGATACTTGGACAGGAAGCTAAGGAGTGTTATCAGGTTGAAGGTGTCAGGAATATCTCTTTCAGGGAGATATTCCGTTTGGATCACATCCCATTCATCCTTTCATTATATTTCCTGATATTTCTGGGCTTTAATATCTATTATACAGCCTTTCCGGCTTTTGCCGTTGATATCCTTGAATGGAACCCTGCACAACTGGGTATCTATTTTTCCATTATCAGTGCAATGATGGCATTTATTCAGGGTCCGGTATTGAGCAGACTATCAAAAATATATTCAGAGTCCATTCTATCGATCACAGGTTGTTTTGTTCTTGGACTCCAATTCATACTGATAGCCACAGGTAACTTGTTCCTGATCTATCTTGCAGGAGTGTTCTTTGCTTTTGGGAACGGGATAATGTGGCCATCCATTATGTCATTGCTATCGAAATTTGCGGGAAATGTCTATCAGGGATCCGTACAGGGTTTTGCCATGAGTGGTGGCAGCCTTGCAAGTATAATAGGATTGCTTGTTGGGGGTTTATTATACACACAACTGAAAGCAGTATCATTCCTGATAGCCGGTGGAGTGATATATCTGGTATTCCTGCTATCCTTCAGACTAATAAAGGCTGAAAGGAAAAGAGCGGAAGAGATGATTGACCACAGAACCTGATCATTGGGACTATATACAAAGTTCCAGGACTAAGTAAAACAAAGAACAAATACTCCTGGGAAAATATTTCACCAAATAATATTTGTGAACACCCATAATCCCTAAATACAACATTCATTAAATATAGTAACGGAGGTTACAGGATATGGTTTCATCCATAGTGATACTTATTATTTGTCTGGTGGGATTTGCAGCTATTCACAGTTTACTGGCCAGTCTTCCGTTCAAGCGTTTCATCAGACGCTCTCTGGGTTCCCGGGCCGATGAACTGTACATGCCTGTCTACAATCTCATTGCGGTGATAACCATTATTCCACTGGTATACCTGCTTTACAAGAACCCCGGAGAGTTCCTGTACATAGTACCATCTCCGTGGCGTTGGTTAATGGTTGGTGGTCAGGTGATAGCTTTAATAGTTGGCCCAAGAGCACTGAGGGATGCACCACACAGGTTCCAGTTAAAGGCCCAGTTATCGGCACCAAATTCACCGGATTCGATCCATCTTAACATACATGGTGTTTACAGGTGGATAAGAGATCCATTCCTTCTCTCAGGACTTGTCATTATGTGGTTAACTCCTTTTATGACAACTAACCTGCTCATTATCTACATACTGACTACGATTTACCTAATTATGGGTTCAATTCATTGGGAAAGCAGATTAGTAGCTCAGTTTGGAGATGAATACCGTGATTACCAGAAACACGTCCATAGGATTATTCCCCGACTCAAAGCTTATTATGATAAATAATCCAGTTTGATTTTTTTTGAAACAGCCTTCCAAAAAATATATACTAGTTAATTACCCATTATCAGATGATTTATATGATGCACGAAGACCGAAGCAAAATGTCAGAAAAGACTTTGAACCTGAAAAGAGCTATTGATTCTTTAAGAGAAGAACTGGAAGCAATTGACTGGTACAATCAGAGAGTAGATGCTTGCACTGATGAGAACCTTAAGAAAATCCTTATCCATAACGCAGATGAGGAAAAAGAACACGCAGCAATGCTACTTGAGTGGATCAGACAGCATGATGACGCCTTCGCACATGAGCTAAAAGATTACCTTTTCTCTGAAGAAGAAGACATAGCAAGCCTTGAAGAATAAGGCTTAATCTTTTTTTTATTAAACTTACTTTTTCCAAAGATCTATTTGATCCTGAAATATGAAAATGGAAGCAAAAAGCCTCCATTTAAAATTAAATCTCGCTTATTCCATGATGATGCAGATGGCGTCCTGAATAGCATACTACAGGTCTGTGCAGGTCAATATCCAGAGCTTCCTTGAGGACATCTTCAATTGTATCTACCGGCACGAATTTCAGCTCATTTCTTACTTCCTCAGGTACATCTTCAAGATCCCTTTCATTCTCATGCGGAAGAATGATCTTCTTTATACCAGCTCTGTGTGCTGCAAGCACCTTCTCTTTGATACCTCCGACAGGCAAGACCGCACCACTAAGGGTAACTTCACCTGTCATGGCAAGTTTTGAATCAACTGCCTTTCCGGTAATCAGGGATGTCAGTGCAGTAAGCAGCGTTACACCTGCAGACGGACCGTCCTTTGGTGTAGCTCCTGAAGGCACATGGATATGGATATCACTTTCTGTAAAATCAAAGCTGTTTGCAGTGTTTGCAAGCCTTGACTTTACAAGACTCAGTGAGATCTGTGCTGATTCCTTCATCACATCACCAAGCTGGCCTGTAAGTGTTAGTTTACCCTTACCCGGCATGAAAGTACCCTCTATGAACAGGATATCTCCTCCAACAGGGGTCCATGCAAGTCCGGTTACAACACCAGGTACATTCTCCTTACGTGCCTCATCCTGACGTATCAGTTCTTTGCCAAGTATCTCTTTTAGCATGTCAGCATGTACAACATATGGAAGTTCTGCATTTCCTGATACTATCTTTTCCGACACGAATCTTGCAGTTCTTGCAAGCTGCTTTTTCAGACCTCGAACACCTGCTTCCCTTGTATAATGGTCAATGATACCATCCAATGCTTCCTCATCAATCTGAAGCATATTTTCATCAAGCCCGTGATCTTCCAGTATATCCGGAAGCAAATGGTCCTTTGCAATTGCAAGTTTCTCATTCTTTGTATAGCCTGATATCTCAATTATCTCCATTCTGTCAAGCAATGGACCTGGAATGGTTGAGAGAGAGTTGGCAGTTGCTATGAACAATACCTCGGACAGGTCGTATGGGACTTCCAGGTAATGATCAGAGAAAGCATTGTTCTGCTCCGGGTCAAGGACTTCAAGCAATGCACTTGCAGGATCTCCGGAGTATGAAGATGAAAGCTTGTCAATTTCATCCAGTATGAACACAGGGTTTCTGGTTCCTGCCTTCTTGATACCCTGAATTATCCTTCCAGGCATAGCTCCGATGTACGTCCTGCGATGTCCGCGGATCTCAGCTTCATCCTTGACACCTCCAAGACTTACACGTACATATTCCCTGCCAAGAGCATCTGCGATACTCTTACCAAGACTGGTCTTTCCTGTACCGGGAGGACCCGTAAAGAGAATTATTGAACCCTGCTTCTCATGCTTTAGTTTCATTACAGCAAGGTGCTGGATAATTCTCTCCTTTACTTTCTCAAGGCCATTGTGATTGTTTTCAAGGAATTTGCGTGCTTCGTTGATGTCAATGTCCTTTTTCTCCCCGGTTGTCCATGGGAGATCAAGCAGAAGGTCAAGGTAATTTCTGATTATGTTGGCTTCAGGACTCTGGGAACCTGCTGATTCCAGTTTTCTCAGTTCTGAAGTGGCTTTCTTGTGGATCTCTTCAGGCATGCCAGAATTGTCTATTCTTTCCTGATAGCCGCCTTCACCTGATATCGGGTCATCGGTTTCATTGAGTTCTTCCTTGATCACCTTGATCTGTTCACGCAGCATGGCTTCACGATGCGTCTTGTTCATCTTTTCGCCGACCTTCTTTGCAAGTTCCATCTGAAGTTGGATGTTCTCTTTTTGCTTTACCAGTATGTAGAAGAACTTCAAATAGCGTTCACGAATGGAAAGTGTTTCCAGCAGTGCCTGTTTTTCTTCAAGGTCTATAGGCATATAAGGTGTGACATATCCCATTATCTGGTCAATCGACTCCATATCATTAATGGGTTTGAGGAAATGTTCTGAGCGCTGGAAATTTTCTCCTATATTGCTTATAGTACGCTTAATATCATGAAGGACAAATGCATGCATACCCTCATCGAGATCTTCTATATCAGGAAGTTCTTCATATGTTGCATAGAACATTTCATCTTTCTGATACAAAGAAACGACTTTAATTCTTCCGGCAGATTTTGCAGATATCAGGTAACCTTCACGGGCAGGAGTTACGGATTCGATTTCAAGCAGGTTTCCTACCCTATAGAGATCATCTTCTCTCATTTCAGTAAGCTTTGCATCCTCTTTTAGGGTCAGGCCTACTGCGTATGTTGTTTCCTGTTCATTCTCCATCTTTGAGAGCAATATCTCTCCGGCATTTTTATCAGCCAGGAATTTTGTGTGGCTTTCAGGATAGACTACTATCTCAGAGAGCCTGATTATTATACTCTCATTTTCTATGTTGTTTTTTTGCGTTGTCATTATAATAGTCTCTATTTCCAGCTTTTTTGGCTGCTTTGTAGTTAGTTAGTCTTTACCTAATAAAAGATTTACAAAAAAAATCATTTTATTTTTTCCAGAATATTTACAAGCACTTTTAACTCCTCTTCGGTTAATGAGTATGCCATTTTTTCAGTTAACTGGAACAAAGCTTTCTGTTCGCAGCGACATATTGTCTGTCCTTTTTCAGTCAGACAAATATGGAACACCCTACCATCTTCAGAAGATCTTTTTTTATAAACACATTCCATTTGAATGAACTTATTGATCATCTCTGAAATTGTGGGCTTGGAGTTACTGGTAACTTCAGCCAGTTTGCTGAATGTTATTTCTCCATACCTGTCTATTATTTTCAGGTATCCGATCTGTTTCAGGGTAATGTCCGGTAATCCGCATCCACATAGGATATCAGATGAACACTCATTTTTTATTTTGAAAAGATTCTCAAAGATCAAAAATAAATGTTCTTTATTCCCTGTCATATCTCAATCTGATTATTTAGTTAGGCTTTACCTAAATATATAGTTTTTGGCTGATTTGCAGGTGAAAATACTTAAATCAATAATAAGCAAGAAACCACCGATTAAAACCGGTGGCAGCTCACTCGTTCAGAATCGATCTGGCAGAGATCTTCAGAGAACATTAGTAAAAGGCATATAGTGTAAATATTAGCAGCAAAATCGTTAATACGGGCCAGTATAGCACTTTTATTATGAGGTTGTTCTCATAGTCAATTATCTTTATCTTTCTTTTTGATGCAAACAGGATAGAATCCGCTGCAACAGCCAGGATTGCCAGATACATTGCGAAGTAGAAATATTCCAGATAGATTATGCCACCTGTTGAAAGACTATCTCTAAGTGATACCTGTGCTACGATAAGAACGAATAACAATGCAGCGCAGTGCCCTAATACACCTGAAGAACTGAAACCGTAGTAACTCGCAGCTCCCTCTTTTTTTGAGATTAACAACAGATCGGCAAATATAAGAAGTGCCACTACTATCAATGGGCTCATGTACGAGACGAATGGATTTATGAAATCCCTTTTCACAACCACATTAAAATAGAGCTCCGGCCTGTTTTGATGATTGTAATCTTCCAGTCCAAAATTAGTGTTGTAGCTGTTGTCCCTATAACTGAAATAGCTCTTCTGGATATCCCATCCCCCGAGTACAAAATCCTTCTCAAGGCCCGGTTTTAATTCTGGAGAGAGTGTGTCATAGGAATCCAGGTCGGGTACAAGAACAACGTTATCATCAAATCCTTTATCCCATAACCGGATCCAGATATTTTCTTTATCAAAAGGATATTTGGAATTATCAAATTGCTGGCGCAGTGTGGTCTCGAAATACCAACCTATAACTCCCTCCGTTTCATATGCTTTTTCAATGCTTGTTCTAATAGTTGTGGATTCAGATTCCGGGAAAATAACTCCGGGGATTATTCCCTCAGTATTATTTTTTTGCCAGATGTAGCCTGTTACAGCCACGTTATTAGAACTTGAAAATTCTATGGACTGAAGAAAGATCCCGGTAGGAACTTTTATTGTATCTTCGGATGCTGCCGTATTATTGGATACTTTATTCAAAGTTACTTCTAAACCGGCCCTGTCGAAAACTTTCGCATCGTAATTTTCCTCAGTGAGCTTATCACTCATATTGAGATACCATATGTTTCCTATACCGGCTAAGCACAGAATAGACAGAATAATTGCAACAGCCCAAAGGCTTCTGGAACTACCTGTTTCTACATGAAAGATGAGAGCGGAAAGGAAAAACACAAAGGCTATAAAAGCCATGGAAATTTTGATCGATGTGTGTTGCTGGAATATCTTTTCCTCTTGCAAGATCTCCTCTTCGACAAAGGCAACTCCCATTGTCCAGTTTGTTGAGGGAATATTATTGAAGAATACATGGAATTCCTGGCCTGTAAAATCATTGGAATAAGTGAAATTATCCACTCCAATAAGCATATTTTTATGTATAGCCTCTAGAGTTTTGTCTGTCTCTGTTAGATCGGATATATTCTGACCAAGGTATTCCTCAATTGGGTATGAAACAATGGTTCCATCCTCTGTGATGATAAAACCGTATCCGGTATTCCATAGGTCAAGTGACCCGACGATATTTCTCACACAATCCAGAGAATAGTCACCTGTAATAATTCCGGCAGGAGTTTCAGGTACAGATGCATTGTAAAAAGGAAGGGCATATACAACCAATATTTGCTTACTTGTTGTTCCGAAATGAGGTTCAACCCACCCAGGGCCTTTATCCATCGGTTGGTGATACCATATGGTTCTGATACCAGTTTTATTATCTGGCTGTGTGTAATCGTAATTCTCCTCGATCTGTTTCAATTGGAGGCCATTCGGTTCCCTTATGACATAGGGAGCATAAAGGCCTGAATCATTCATCAAATGTTTAACAGAGGGATTATATGCAACAGTAATGCCATAAAATTCCGGATGCTCCTCCAATGTTTCATTTATCTTTTGCACAACCTGATCTTCTTTTATCTCACCAGAACTCAAATCTTCTGCAATTGATGTGGTGACCTCCATCATGATAGAGAGGCTTTGATCAATATCATCTGCTGCTTCCACAGCTTGATTTTCTGCTTTGATCGTGGCATGTAGTCCGAGTTCCTCAGAGGTTTCTTGCTCGCTGATCAGATGTACCAGCAACACAAAACTCACTACACAGAGCACTAAGAGGACTCTAAATATTAACTTCTGGAATTTTTCGGGTTGCATCTTTAATTGCTTCCTTTAATTTTACTATTCATTCAACACTGCTATGGCTCATGGTTTGCATAGGAATGGTTGTGTACTGTTCAGCAAATCAAACTAAAAGGAAATATATCTCCGGCACAGTTGCAAAAAGTCATTTCAAGACCAAATGGTAAATACCAGATAATGTAGACAAGTGTAAATCCTGTAATATAGTTACCAATTATTCCTTTGGCAGCTTCGATTGCAAGTAATTTGTTTGGATACGTTGCCTCTATCCACATTTTAAAATAAATGGGCACTATGTTTACTATAGCCATAACAGAACCAAGCATAAATCCCTTCATATAATATCCTGAAGGAAAAACATCAAACAGCAGCCCAAGAACAAAAACAACAGCCCATAAAATACATTGGATCAAAATAATAAGATATTGAGGAATTACTTTTTTTGGAACATTTTTCCATTTCTTCAATGCAAGAGGAGCCTCGGGATTTCTACACATTTTTTCAACCGAGGTATTTTTGTAAATTACACTTCTATAAGCAAAAAATACAATTGAAGCTACAAATCCTCCAAATATTGTCCTATATATCCCTATATGCAAAATAAAACAAAGTAATCTAAACACAAATCCTAAGTCAATACTCAGGTCGACATTCACATCATCAACTAAATACTCATAATCACTAAATGCCGGTGTAAAACCAACAATATGCCACACATCAGGATTTGTAATTAGAATCAGGAATATACACAAGAATAATAGTGATCTGAGTGATTTAGTTGGAGGCATGGTTTTTCTGATTATCTATTTCTCGTTAACATCGTGGATATAGAACACTTGCCCACTAAATGTTGAGTAGAAACATTTTATTCTTAAACTGCACAGATATCCGGTTGTTGTGGTTCTGTCACTGTCTTATTATAGTAGTCTGGCAAGTACCAGCTTTCAATCGTTGTATTTATCTTAAACGATGACTCTTTTTTACAGACAAAAACATGGATCATATCTTTACCTTCATTGTTATATCCCAATGTGATCCTTCCTTCCACAAGCTCGTCTTTTTCTTTGATATTGGACATATTTATTACGAAATATACCTCTCCATCATCAGATCGACGTTCGTTGGAATCATATTTCTCAGTGCCATCACTGTCACTCCACATCTCGATCCAAGTCTTATCAGACCTCAAAGTCCACCATGGAGCTCCATCACCTACATTTTTAATAGATATTATGAATTTCTGTGGATCTTCAGATGTAGGCTCAACTGTTATGTCCAGATCCGGTTTTTTCTTTTCATCTGTGACATCAAGGTTTATTGGCATAGCATCTGCAAAGAATTTCAGATCAATAAAATCAAAAAAATCTAACTTTGTATTGACCAGGTAAAAATTTACTTCTCTTTTTCCAGGGCTAAACTGGAAATCCGGAGTGAGTAATGTAATTTGAACAGTTTCAGATTTGTTCCCATCTAATTTTGTGCTAGGTTCGTTTCCATCTGATTTATCAAAGAGTATCCATTGATCTTCAGACTGGAGTTCCCAATTCGGATTTACAAATGGCATCCAATCCCATTTTTTATCGATAGTAACATCTATAGTGACCTTATCATTTAATCCTACAGTAGTAATATTTGTGTCATACTTTGCTACCGGAGCACTACCAATTAAAATTGCAGCTAAAATTGTAATTATTGCACTGATAATTATAATTCCATAAACAAATCCCTTTAATGTTGCAAACTTTTCCTTCAAAGCTTCATTTTCTCTCAACAAAAACTTTTTCTCAATTTGATCTTTATCAATAAAGGTACTGAATGTTTTCTCTTCAAATCCATCCTTTTCAATGATATACTTGAGAGTCTGTCCGATATAATCCTCATCAGACTGAAATTCATAATTTCCATGTTCGTCAGTGAAAAAAAGAGCTCCTATTTCTTTGTCCCCAACCTTAAGCCTTATCTTTGCAAGCGCTATAGGCTCATTATTCTTTGAATTAAGAATTGTCCCAGATATTTTCACATCCATCACTCCAGAACTTCATAATACCTGAACTCCACTTCCACTTTTTTATTTGAAGCGTTTTTAACAACCAGTACATAAGAAAATTTGTTTTTGTCGCCTCCCTGAATCTGTACAAACTTCTGTTGAGGAGGATTTTGAGCAGATGAAGATATCATTTCGGTGTCTGGTTGGTTGATACTTTCCTGAGAAGGAACTGTTCCTGAACGGCCTTTTTTTGAGATCAGTTTGACTGTTTTTTGTTTTAAGCTGGTTATTTGCTGTGCAAATCCGGTTGATATTTTCTTTAAAAAATCGATATTTTTATCAAAGTGAACCGAACTGACATCACCTTTTTCCACCTGCCATCTCCATTCAATAATTGAATTCGGAGTGATAGGAATTACACTTGTCACAAAAAAACGGTGTTTTGTACCGGGTTCAGTAAAATCCACTTTTGCTTCGGATTTCGGTCCAATTTCGGCAGTGCCGGAAGATTGTATGGTACTCATCCTGGAAATCGGTACACAGCCTTGCTCTATCTGGTCAGTACCGACCATGTTCTTGCTAAGTTTTCCGGTTAATGTTCCTGAAATATTCAGGTTTCCTGTCAGTATGGTGTTCTCAGAGATTATCTCCAATCCCGGGCTCACACCGTCCACACTTTTTATTCGGAGGAATTTATCAGGGTCATCTTTTGTTGATAAAGCAAAATCAATACTATTAACCTCTATATCCCCACTGATACTTTTTACATTCCTGCGTTCTTCAAGATCGATATAGCTTAGAGTATCTTTTTCCCGGTCAAATATCAATTTTGCCAGAATAAGCTTCATTGACAATTCATCAGGTTCATTTGTATCATATTCGATGACACAATCTTCGCTAGTACGGGTATACGCTTTTTCTCCTTCCCCTTCTCTAAAATCGGTCTGTTCTTCTTTATACGATACTGTGAGATAAAGGGACGTGGCTGTCGATTGGGATAGGTCGATCTCTCTTAATTTGTCAAGTACGATCTGTCTTCCCAGACCATCAATGGCCATACCCATACTGATCGTTACATTTTTTGTACCAATCTTTTCAACATTAAGACCCCGTGCAATACCCCATGTATGTAAATTCCTGTTATGGGACCTGAGCGCATCGACATGATACTGCTGTTCATCCTTGAAATCATCGGCATTTAATAACTGCCCTGTATAATAATTCAACCTTTTATGAGATGTTTTATCGGTCATGGAATTCCTCCTCCATTATTATAGCAATGTATTTTCCCCAATATTCGAATTGACACCTAAAGTTATTCTGGGCTGCTTAATATTCAACCAGTAATCAGTGTGTATCGGTTTTTCTGAGTCTATAATTCTTTCAATTGCCTTCTTTTTGTCCTTCCATTTTTTAATATCAGAAGCAAGAACATTTTTTCCGTTGTATATTATGACTCCCTCATTCTCCATTTTAACATTCAGTTCACAGCTTTTGCCACCACTTAACACTAATTCGGCTTTTCCCTTTTCTGCATCAAGCTTTATTTGTGCTGAATTATCATCTCTGCTTATGCTGATGGTTTTACCATCATCAGATTTTTGGAGATCTGCACCTTCTGCCCAGTCAATACCAAAATCATCTTTGAGATAACTTAACAGTCCCTCACTTTCAACCCCAGGGACATTGTCCCATCTGAACATATACATCACATCTACTTCGACAATAAAAAAATGTGAAGGAAATCCACCCACCCTGGAGTTTTTCCCTATGCGGGAAGTTATTCCTACCTGGAACTGTTCCGCTTCTCCAATGATGTTCACGCGTTTACCCACGTATATACTCAGGTATTCCTCAAGACCTCTTTTTGTTCCACGCATCCTGTAGATAGGAATGATCCTGGCGATAATTTCCCGCTTTTTCTCAAGTTCCCAGTCATCTTTCAGAACAAGAGCTACCCAGCCAGCCAGCCAGCGTAGAAACTCATCTATACCATCATCCTGTAGGAAATGCTTTTTAAAAGTTATTTTTTCATTATCTTTTAAAGGAGGCAAGAACGACATTTCTGCATCATCGAACAGGAAGGAAAATCTGGGATGAAAAATATCAGGAATAATATCAAGTGTTTCTGAAATCCCTTTTTTTTCATTTATTTCCTCATTTTCAATTCCGCTTATTATAGTTTCGAATATCTTGAGATAACGCTCTAATGATAAACTTCCCCCATCCTGCGACCCTTCGCTAAATATTGCCGGGAGAAAACGTAAGTAGCTGGTTTCTGGTCTCACCTGATTCATTTCTCCTCCTTCCCAACTTCCACATTCAATGAATCAACTTTTATGAGTCCGTTTATCGGTTTGATTTTTAATTTCTTGTTACCATCAAACACTATTGATTCAACTTGTTTGACCCCTTCCGTTTCTTCAACAACCTGAGCAATCTCATATATGGAAAGGGATCTTCTGTATGGCCATCCTGTTCTTTCATCCCCTCCAACAAAAGGATCAAGATGCTGTAAGATCCTGTTCTTAGTATCAGCTTCTATTTTTTCTGCTATTGCATATTGATGACATACAATTTCCAGGTCTATACTAACATCAGAATAAACAGGTTGTTTGACCTTGATCTTTGTTCCAATAAGTGTCCTTGGATTCAGGTAATCCATCACATACCCGGTAAGTTCTTTATACCTGCTCTGCTTTTCAGATTCAGCAAGTTCCTCATATTGCTTCCATTCACCTGGTATCAGAATTATCTCAACTTTACTTTCATCCAAAGCTTTTTCAACAATAACTCTTCTGACCTCTACCCCGAACATATCAGTAGCTTCAGCGGCAAGCTGACAAAAATCATCTTCTGTAATTGCCCTGTAGCGTGAATTGAGAAATAGTAAAGCTTCCCTTTTTATATCCGGAATGGGTTTTTCATTTCCTTCTTCAATTTCCTTTAAAAATTCAAGGACATTTCTGTGGCACTTGTCTGAGTGAGGATCTTTTAGCAACTTTTCTATTTCATCAATGCCTGAAGCACCTGCTACAAGTCGTAAAAAATTGACATAGGATTCATTAGGTACTCTATTCATCCTGTAAAGTGTTGCTTCTGCTATCCAGGAAAGCATTTCAAGTATCGTTATACCAGGATCTGATGGATTATGGTTTGTCCATCTATCAGTATATTTCGGGATGGATGCAACCATCTCCTCAGAGATCTCCTCATAAGTCTTCGTATCAAGATTGGGTAGCTGGATTACCATATTTTATTCCTCAATTTCCACACTGATAAGTCCGGCACAGGGCAAGGAATCAGGTTCTATCAACAAATGTTCCACACCGGCTATCTCTTCTTTTTCTAGACCCGACAATCCTTCAGTTAACTTAATTTCACTGACATAATCCACGCCTTCAATATCCTCAATTACGGCAGCCACCTGTGAGGTGGATATGTTCTGTCCAAAATTCCACCCCTTCCCCGTAGGACCACCTTTCAAGGGATGGAAAAATATTTTAAGCGTTTTTTCAACCCTTTTCAAAACATCAACACTTTCCGTAAGGGATATTGGTCTGACCTTCACATATGCATTTATTTGTGTATAATCAGGACCTATGGTTTTTATTTTGTGAAGAATGGGGAAAAAAGCCCGATCCTTTAGATACATTTCAACAGATCTTAAAAGTCCAGAATCCGGAAGAGGTGTATGCCCTTCATATTTTGGAACGATAATGACGGTTATTGTATCGTTTTTTAATACACACTTTGATCTTGCTACATACTGTGAAGCCTCATGTGCAAGCCATTCAAAATCTTCATTGGTGACCGCACGGTCCCTGTTCTTAATGATATGAGGGAATCTGTCAATTACACTTTCAATATCCTCCATATCCATGCCGCCTGATGATGGAACATGATTGGTTACCGTATCAATTTTCGGAATGGTTTTCTTTAGCGAAGTAATAGTCTCTGAGGACACATTGCCTCTTGAACCGCCTCCGGAAACATAGTGCCTTGCAATAATATTGTTCTTACCTGTATGGGGTACCATGCCCCTGTTCCCATCACCAAAAATTATCTTACCGTTTGCCCGATCCAGAACATAATGCCTGCTTAAGGGACCGGATAATGTGAAGTTGTTTACTTCCACCCATGAGACCCATACTTCTTTTATTTCCCCATATTCCTCTACCACCCTCAAACCATCTAAACCTACTTCAGACTCTATGACCTTTAATTCACCTTTAGAAGGAATATTTGATTCTTTTACCTCAACAAGCTGACCTTCAAGCACTGGCCTGTTAGAAAAATTAAATGTCAGATCAGGTTCACCATTTCCAGAACCAAGTATTTCATTTCTTGAAGTTGTATTGTTCAAAGCCCAAACCGTATTTGGGAAAATACCATTTAATACAGAGCAGGAAAGCCACTTTCCATCTTTGCTCTCCACCCTGATCCAGTACAGTTCCTTTCCGAACTGTGATGTGGGTTTAATGTCTGAAGGAGCGGAAAAAGATACGATTCCGGCTGTTCTGAAAGAATCAGATCCATCTTCCACACTGAATTCTTTCCATGAGATGCCATTGTAATATTTCCATACAAGACCGGTCGCTTCGTCATTATCGTTAAAATTATCCTGATAATCGGATTGTTTGATTCTTACTGGCTCTTCACCGTAGAGCTTATCCTTAACTGCGCAAAAAAGAGTTACTGGCAGTCCTGCAATATCCTCTTCAAAACCAAGGTAAAAAACTGGTAATTTTTCCTGACATGTTTCATATATCTTCCCCGGCTCTTCAGGAGCCAGGTCTCTGTATTGAAAATTATTGAATGACCTGAGCTTTCCAATCCCTACCCCCTCGTAGCTATATGAAATATTAATAGACTGTATGAACGGAGGATTAAAAACAGTTGACTTATCCTGAGAGAATAGATCAGTTTCATCAAGACTATCCCTTATTTTGTGTGTTGATCTTTTCAATGTAGTGTATAGTGATCCAAAACCATGATCTTCTTCAGATTTGACTCTTCCATCAGTCTCATATAACTTTTCAGATATGACCCTCATCCTGATCCACTTGTTCAACTGCCCGTTAATTTCGATAGGTGGTATGGAAGGACAGGTTTCAATGAATACCTGACCGGATCTTGTAAAAGCTTCAGTATTGTCAATAACAGTTAATGGCTCCCAGCCATTTCCATTCCAGTATTCCCATTGGAGTACCAAATTTTTATTTTCATTCTTTGCTTCATCATATTCAAGTTCAACATCGAATGTTATTGTAGCTCCTTTTTTTGAAAATACCTCTTCTGATCCAATGTACAATGTATCCCTTTTTTTAGGTACTTCTCCAAAAGGATAAAATCCTTTTTTCATATCAAGCGGGACCACATTGAAAAATGCTGCATCAGGTGTTATATTTTCAACTGTCAGATCCATGGATATATTCGATATCGCAGGCAGATCTGTTCCATCAACTATTTTAGTATCATGCGGTTTGACATGTAACCAGAAGCTTTCTATTCCATCTATTGATGAGCTTTCAAATTTTTGAATACTTTGAATGTCACGAGTTTTATCATTAAAAATGATATCAAGTTTTTTTGCATCCTGACTAGATGTGATTTCAGGATTTTCAATCAGATTATTGTTGCCATCATACCACAGGTCAAAATACTCTTTAAAAAGATTCTTCCCTTCTAAGTGGAACTTCAATTCAGATGGCAGGTTTTGCATGTGCAGCAGGATGTCATCACCCATATAGAAAACATGATCAAGAGGTTTTTCATCAGCATCTCCTCCAAATATACAGATCTTTTCTTTTTCACCTGATACAACTTTTGAGTGATCAGTGTATTTATCCTCCCAGCTATTCAAAGAAAAAACAGCATTCAATTTTGCAGGAACCACGCTCAATCCCTGTGTTGTTTCAAATACCACTTCACTGTCTTCCGATGATACTACCTGAGTACCACGGGGAACAAAACTACCTGAAGAGCCCTCTGCAAGGTAGAATGTTAACGGAACTTTTGAAGGCTTTGCAGACAGGAGGTTCACTCCCATAAAATCAAAAAATGCAAGACGATGCTTGTCTGGTATTTTGTTAAACTGGGTTATGAGATTTTCAGCCATATCTGAAAAAAGCCTGAGTATTACCAGACCGGGGTCATCCGGATCAAAATAACCTCTTTTTTGTGGAATAGCTAATTCCGGACAGTAATGTCTTGCAAGCCTTAATGACTGCTCATAAATATCCTCCGAAGTCCTGGTGTCAAGAACAGGAGTTTTAGCAGCCATTTATTCACTCCCAACATAAAATGGATACACAAGATTGTACCTTGTGTTCGATGAAATAATCCTGTACTCAATGCTGATATTCAACCTGTTAAGTTCCTGCTCATCATTATTTGCATCAACCTTGATGAGTTCTATTCTGGGTTCCCATTTTTTCAAAGCTTCTTCAACGTGAAATATTGCAAAGGAAGCAGTGGATGTATCATTTACAGAGAATGCCAGGTCATGTATCCTGCATCCAAAATCAGGTCTCATGACTCTTTCACCTATTGATGTACCAAGGATCAATAGTATCGATTCCCTGATAGAATCCTCATACTTAGACCAGGTAATTTTTCCGTTTTCAGTTTTCAATGGAAAACTCACGCCAACACCAAGAAAATCCGCATCCATTTTCTTCACCCTATAAACACGTTACCTGTTGCAACCACTGTTCCTATCGGCATGTCGGAAGGATCGTTACATGTTATTGCCGTATCCCCATTCCTTGCTGCCGGTTTCCCATTTATTCTCACAGTTGCACTTCCCATGTTTATTGTCGCTTTATTTGAGGGAGATTTCTGAAAAGGCCCTCCCTGTGGAACGTGATAAGGAGTGTTCGTAGCCGTCGAATCAACTGTTGCAGCAGGCATTCCATCAATCTTTACATTCCCGCTGAGATTGCCATCTATTATGCCTGTAAACGCATGAGGAACTGGAACAGGAATTGGAGGACCAGGAGGTGCCTGTATCAAAACGATATGGATATCTGTTGCAATGACCTGATCTCCCTGTTTAGCCGCCGTCATTCCCATAATTAAACTCCCGATCAATGATCTGATCAATTGAGATCTATTGTAGCTCCTTTAACAGTCACTTTACCTGACGCTTTCAGGTTCATATCCGATGATGCTTCGATCTTTGTGGCTGCTGATGCTTTAATCTCAATATTTAGTGCATCGATAGCAATTTTCCCATTCGGTGCAGACATCTCAATATCCTTGTTTGACACTATGGATATTTTATTATCTTTTGTATCGATCGTGATCATATTTTTTTCAGTTTTATCTACGATCTCTATTTTTTCGTTGCCCTCTGTGTCATCTATTTTTATCACATGACCACTACGGGACTTCATCATCCTGATATTGTTCTTACCATTACTATTCGTTTCAGGAGGGATATCCTTCCCATTCCACAGCGATCCGATGATATATGGCACATTTATATTTCCCTGCTCAAAAACAACAAGAACTTCATCATCGATTTCCGGCAGGATAAAAATTCCTCTCTCTTTTCCAGCCATAAGTGATGCGACTCTCGCCCAGTTAGACTCATCATCATCGCTAAGCCACGGAAATTTTACCCTGATCCGTCCAAGTCCTTCAGGATCCTTGTTGTTTGTCACAATACCTATGACAACACCATAAATCCTTGAATCTGTGCTCTGATCATCAACCAGATCCAGTAAACTCATATCCCGCCCCTCCTGACCTTAAACGATGTTTTGTATCCACTATAATCAATTACATGAGATGTTGAAGTGACATAGTAAGTTCCGCTGAACCTGCCAATTCCTTTGATCTCAATGGTATTACCAGCTCTCAATTTTGGAATACCTGTACATTTTCCATCACCTGTTACGGACCCTACAAGATGTTTATTGTATCTTGCAACTGCAAGTTTTTCTGCATCAAAATTATCAACAGGATGCTCATCTACAATATATGATGAGAATTTACCAAATGCAGACTCAGTCATGTTTGTTCCGTTATTTTTGACATTCATCGTTGACATGGACCTTTCACTTTTTGATGTTGCAGATACCTGTTTTTTCTTAATGTAATCCCATCCCTGCACCACAATTTCATCACCTTCATATCTTGCACTCAAGTCTGCAGAAAACTCTTCCAGGTCAACTCTGTATTCAAGGACCAGGGATGCCGGATCACTCTCTTTTGGTGATCGGAAATGTAATGTCCTGTCATCAACAAAAAGCTCGTACCTGATGCGTTTTGCTCGTTGCAATATGAACTCAAGGTCGTTTTGGTTATTTTGATAAATATGCGGATGAACAGTTCCTGTATCTTCCACCTTTGCGCTAAGCCCCCATTCACCGGCAATCGAAGATGCAATGTCACTATCCTTTACATCAACAAATGTGCGCCTTTTTGTTCCAAAACGAAGCCTGTGCAACCTGTCATAACCTCTGATCTCAATTGTTGAGAAACTTTCACTAAAGGTTGGCTTAAGAGAGGTGACCTCACCTGCAATCATCAGGACCAGATCATCCATACCCATGTATAATTTGATCTCACTTCCCAGATGAAAATCTTTAAGGTCAACATGTTGCCAGCCCCCTTTTTCGAAATCGGATGTTGCCAGCTTAAGAATAAACATAGATGCTGTGTTGAGTTCTTCTTCGAATATCACACTTTCAACAGATGCCATAGATTTTGCTGAAAGCTCGTTGCCATCTACTTTGATCTTAAATATCGGTACTGTGGAAACTATATTTTCTGGCAATTTAAGCTCCTGATAAGGTTTAGTCTGGAATTATTATTATTTTGCCAATATCATCAGGACCCGGGAAATTCAGTGGATCGTCAATATCATTCAACTCAGCGATCTTACGCCACAATAGTGGATCCTTAAGTTCTTCTGCTGCTATGATGTCAAGCCTTTCTCCCTGTTTGACCTGTCTGACCTTTCTGCATGCTTCAACACCTTTGAGCTTTAACGCATCCTGTGCATTCACAACCGACCTCATTACAACGGTCAACTTCGCACGAACAGGAATTCCAGTTGACATGAACATTGTGAAATTTTGAGAAACTGATTCCACAACTCCTTTAAAATTAAATTTACCCCAGCTGAACAAGCATACAGGCGGCTTTTTTGTTTCTTTTCCCTCAGCAGTTGGAACAGCAAGTTCCATGATTCTTTTTGTTCCGGCAACTTTTCTGACCCTACCGGAAATTGAAACTTCATTATCTTCTCTTACATCAGCACGGATCTCATATGTATCAAAAAATAAATTGAGTGTCAAAGTGCCAAAAGTTGTTTTTGTGAACTCAGGCATCATACCCCTGTCACCCACCCATGTTGCATTTATGGTGCTTGTATAATCAGTCGGGTTGAACATTACCTCTATGGTCTTGTCCTTAACAACACCCTTACCCTGATCATCCAGGATGTATATTTTGGCTTTTTCCATTACCTGAGACCTCTCCGTTCTTTTTCAATTGAAAGTTTAGATTCAAGAAGTTTGTAGACCCTATCGGCAATGATAGTGATATTATCAATATTCTCAACACTGTTTAGTGACTTGACATTTTTCTCAACAACAGCTGCCTTTTCTGAATCTGTTTTGTCTATTCCGGTTGTGATGGCATCAGATTTTACCTTATTGTCAGGCTCTTCGTCTGAATTTTGAACAGCAGATTTTCTTAGAACCAGATCAGAAGGTATTCTGGAAATGTTACTTGATGAAAGATCAAATGGCACATTAATATCTGTTTGCGCATTCCTTGCATGATGTAAAGAGAGATCACCCTGATTGGATAACAGGTTGGGACTAGTTGGAACTTCACCATCCTCAGCCTCCATATCCGCTATCCTCAATCTTGCAATATGTTTATTAGAAACAGACCTGTTTGCAATATTCTTTTTTTCAGTCATCAAATACCGTTCTTCTGTTCGCCTGCTAAAATTCTCATATTTTTCATACACAAGTTCATTTCGTTTTTGAACACGTGCCACTAAGGTATCAATTTTTAAAACAGCCTCATCCGCATGAGTGGAGGAATGCAAAATGATGTCTTTGGCTTTTGTATTTTCATCCACTTTCACTCCTGCAAGCACCTGCTTGGTGTATTCATCAAAGGAAGAAATATCAGGTGTCTTTAGATGCTGTAATTTTAACAAATCACCAGTATTTTCGAGCTGTATTTTGTCTGATTGTGTTTTGAGAAAGATACTTTTCTTGCTCAGGTTGTTTGAAAGAATTAATGGATTTTTCATTTTTTCTCTTTGAGATAGTGTCTTTTCAGATAGTGTTCTCACGAGTTCCATTGTTTCCTGGGTCTTTACTGATACAGGCTCAAAAATAAGATTCGGAGTTTGCCGGTCAACTAGCTTCAAGTATCTCATCAAGCGTGGAGTTACAGGGTGCTTTTTATCTTCCCCTGAACCTGTTTGTATA
Organism: Methanolobus sediminis; assembly: GCF_031312595.1. Taxonomy (NCBI): domain Archaea; kingdom Methanobacteriati; phylum Methanobacteriota; class Methanomicrobia; order Methanosarcinales; family Methanosarcinaceae; genus Methanolobus; species Methanolobus sediminis. Next base: position 2,750,741 of record NZ_CP133592.1, read on the forward strand.
TTCATCTGCTGTTCTAACACATTTTTTCCAGATGATAATTGATTTTTAAACTCAGACTCATGGGTAACTACATTTTGTGCTGGCCAACTTGTTAAATGCAAATTCAGATATTGAATTATGCTGGTACTTAATATTTTTTTAATAATATCTTGATTAATGTTTGTTAATTTGATTGTACCATCGACTGTTTCCAGTAACCTTAAAAATATTAACGACGGAAAATTACCTTGTTTTGTGCCAATAGAATATCGCTGGATAATCTGGTTAAAAAGATCAGGTTCATTAACTTTCATTGACGAAATTGTACTTACAGGCAACACTGTTGGTAGCTTCTTTTGCAATATACTGCAATCTGTATGTAATTGTTCATTCATGCTACCACATCAATTAAGTGGAAAATTAGTTATGGAATTCTTTTGAGTCCGTGATGAGCCAGGGTCAGAGTCTCAGTTGCAATGGTACCGGTTATAGCATTGAGTGATGGGCCATTCAGTTTTATCGGATAAGCATCAACAAAGCTCCATGTTACCAGAGGAGAACCATCCTGATCACAAAGAAAGATCAAACCGTCTTTCCTTTTGACCTTTCCATTTATGGCATCATCATACCATCTCCAGATCAGATCATGATCAGTGATCCCGCGCTTTAGAGTTATGTTGGAATATTTTGTACCTTTAGGGAGCTTATATTCAATGCCATTAGCTCCCCCTTCTCTTATAGTTTCAACTTCCGTTTCGATATCCAGACCGGAGACCTCAGTAAATCCAGCTGCAGTAAGTCCTTCGATCTCTACAATAAAATTATAGGCACTATAAGGATCGACTCGCTTTTTTCCAGATAATAAATTTGATTTGGGCAAAGTTTCCTCCAGGTCTAATTTTGTCCTTACATATCCAGAATACTCTTTTCATTAGAATTCGAATTGAGATTCTTGTTTATCTTACTGACCTCTTTACACCAGAGTTGCCTGTCCCTATGTTCCATGTTCATGATGGTTTCATGGTCCCAGTGGAAATAGTAAGCCAGGAATGCTACCTCCTCAAGCAATTGATTGAGGGGGTAGCTTAGCATTTCCCCTGATCATTCACCTCGACGTCAAACATGTGTTCACATTTGGGACAAACTGTTTTTATCACGTCTGATCCGTTTTCGTTGATCCGCTGGTAAAGTTCCTGCAGATAGGCCATATCGGCTATGAACAAATTTTCAATATTCCGTGTATTGATAGAATGCAGAGTGCCCAGCTTTGTGATTACACGGGATAGCAAGATTACACTCAAGTAAGCCGGATTTGACTGTACTCTTGGATCCTTTAAAGGTAAGATCTCATCTGCTGCAGTTGCAAGACGCATGATCCCATCCTTGTGCAGGTTGCCATCTTCATCAACATACCCTTGTGGAAGTGTGAACTCAAATTCTGTCTGAAACGTCATTGTACCCTGTCCATTCCCTCATGAGCGATCTCGATCGTTTCAATAGCTACATCATTTCCCATGGCGTTTAGGTCAGGAGCATTATACTTAACAGGCCATGCTTCCCTGAACTCCCAGCGAGCTGCCGGATTTCCTCCTTCATCCAGAAGAAGAACAGCAATATTTTTTCTCGCCTCGGCAGTCTTTCCCTGAATTACCTGCTTTCGCCATTCAAATAGCTCGGTAGAATCTGTAATTCCCCATTTAAGGGTCAGATTTCCGTATTTAGTTAGCCCCGGAAGCTTTCTGACAGTTGTATCTTCATTTCCTTCCCTGTATTCGATAGAATCGGTGGCGATATCCGGGATCGTAACTTCACTGAAACCTGCCTGAATAATTCCATCTATTTCCAGCAGGAACCTGGAATTTCTATAAGGGTCTTTTCTTTCTGGCATATTTATTCACTTCCAATTACTCCGTCGCTGAGGATCCGCCTGCCCATTGTGCAATTCTGAAAATAACAAATTCAGCCGGTTTAACCGGAGCAATACCTATCTTGACAATGAGTCTTCCGTTATCTATATCGTCCTGGGTCATGGTAGTTCTGTCACACTTGACAAAAAACGCCTCATTCGGAGTCGTACCCATGAGAGCACCATCTCTCCATACTGTTGTTAAAAACTGGGTGATCGTTTGTTTTACCCTTGCCCAGAGCCTTTCGTTATTAGGCTCAAAAACAGCCCACTGGGTTCCCTCTTCAATGGATTCTTCAATGTATAAGAACAGGCGGCGTACATTGACATATTTCCACATTGGGTCGCTGGATGTTGTCCTTGCACCCCATAGTCTGATACCTCTTCCCGGGAATACGCGAATGCAATTAACTCCTCTGGGATTCAGTATATCCTGCTCTCCTTTGGTAAGAGCAAATTGTACTTCCTGAACTCCCCGGACAACTTCATTTGCCGGTGCTTTGTGTACTCCTCTCTCAACGTCGCTTCGGGCGTATATTCCGGCAATGTGCCCACCAGGTGGAACCAGTTTTTTATTGTTCGTTACGGGATTTACTACATTGATCCATGGATAGTAAAATGCTGCATACTTGGAATCCAGCGGAGGTCTGAGTGCAGAAACATCGCCAGCACTCTGATCTGCCTGCAATACTGCAAATCTATCTTTCATCTTTTCGCAGTGATCTACTATAATGCCTGTCATACCAACAGAATTCTCATCCGGAACACAGATGATACTGATCTCATCTATCTCTTCAAAGGCAGCCAGACCGGTTCTTTGTCCTGTTGTGGCAATACCCTGATAGTCTGAGAGTTTGGGAGCTTTGTCATTTCCCCCTACAAGCAGATCTATTACAGAATCAGGTATTCCTTCTCCTTTTTTCTCAACATTTATAAGATTTGATATGCCGTTGATCTTCTTTTCGTAGAAGTCGCTGCTTGCTTCCTGAGGGGAGAGATTATCGTAGATCTCAACCATTTCAGGATCATTGTTCTTTTTCTTTTGTTCATTTACCTTATCAGCGCCATCTGGATTCTTCCCTTCTGACTCTAGCATATTTCTCCAGTATTTTACGGTCAGTTTAAAAAGTGGATTTGTATCCTGATGAAGTGTGGCTTTTTCTACAATAACTGCTACATTTCCGCCCCATACTCCAGGACCAACTGCAGTTACTTCTATTACACTTACATCTTTTTCGCCTTCGCTACTGGTCAATGTAGCTTTAGCTGTACCTGAACCTGTACCTGTTATACGACCTATAATACAACGCTGTCCTCCGTTTCTGAAAAAGCCGTCAACCCCATAGGCAAGATACGAATTTTCGATGAATCCTCCATATTTGTTCTTGAAATCATCGAAGTTTGTAACAAGCCTTGGACCTGTTGGTCCTCTTTCGGTTTTTCCAAGGAATCCTGCTGTACTGGTGCTTACACCTTCAATTGGTTTTGCACCTATCTCTATTTCTTCAATGTATACTCCTGGTGCCAAATATTCCGGCATTCACTAAAACCTCCTTTGATTATATGATGAATATCATTCCTGAAATTTCAGGAATAAATGAGTGTGAATGATGTGGTTTTTCCTTCCTCTGTTTCCAGAGATTTCGTTTTTTTCTTGTGATCTGGAAACTGGATCTCAATGACGGGATTTTTTTCTTTTATTTTCACAAGCTTCTTACCGTCTATTGTTGTAACATCATCTTTTTTCAAATTCTTGAAATAGATGACAAATTCTCCTTTTTCCGTTGTTTTTGTCTCTATGTCCCTTTCTTTAACCTTCAGCGATGCTTCAAATATTCCCATACCTTTGGAACTTTGCAGGCATCCTCTTATTAAAGTGGCAGACGTTGAGAATGGATAAGAAGGAGCAGGTTTGAGGATAATATTTATAATCGGATTTTTATCCTGATCTGTCAGTTTTACATCCTCTTCTTCATCAAAATAGTATTCTCCACCTTGTATCTGGACTGTATAGCTACCTTTCGGTATATCCAGGAATATGTAATACCCACTGGGATTTCTAACCGGTTCAATTCTCTTGCCTTTTAAAGACACTTCCACATTACCGATAATTTTGTCAGTGGTATAATCATCGATAAGATTAACAACCAGCGAAAATTTTTCAGTAAAGCCTACAGAAGATAATTCTATTATTTGGCTCATCTTTTTACCTGATTAGAGATTTTTCCAGTTTTCTTTCAGTGACCCGTTTATCTTCTTTCTGCCGAGTAGATTCTACCTTCACCGGAGTCACCAGATAACAAACTGAAGGCCTGTAAGGTTTATTCTGAAACGTGCTCCATATCCTGGTAATATCATCCAGGCTAATAGGAGCTATATTTAAATGCAACTCCTCATTACATTCGGCCAGACTTCCCCTCAAAGCCGAACCTTTCAGGATGGAATTATCGTTTAAGATTTGTATGGCTCTGCCCAGCAAGCTGTGTTCTTCTTTTGCTCTTTCAGTCTTGTCCTGAATGGTATTTGACGGGTAGGATGTTAGCACATAATACAGATCAAGGTTCAGGGGTGGCAACCTAAGTCTAGTGGGATCAAATGGATCATTTGCTTGCATCTCCTGATTTTTCAAATATGTATTTTCAGTAATCTGATAGAGGAAAAGAGATAATCGTATGTTGTCACCTGTTTCGATCTCTCCAGGAGATATCAGAACTATTGAGTCACGAACACGTGAATCTAAATTGTCTCTTAAAAGATCGATTAGTGTTTCTCCCACTTCTGCTATTGATGTATAATCGCCCATCAATTAATCCTCTTAAATGTGTAATTTTAATTTTAATTCGATAGGTTTTCATATGCTGTGAGAATAACTTTATAATCAGGCATGTTTCCACAAGACTTTAGCCTATCAACTTCCAGCAAAAATCTTCCAGTCATTTCCTGAGTCATATTATTTTGTTTTGCAAAGCGTCCAGCCAGAACTTTCAATTCTTTTTTTGAAGAAAATTTTTTAGCGATATTATCATCAAAAAAGTTGAATATCATACCACATTTTTCGTGGCCGATTGCTCTAGTAGAAGGACTTAGTGAAGAAGGTACATAGTCTTTAAATGTTGAATTTTTTACTAATTCTCCACATTCACATAAAATCATTTAATCACCTTGATAATAAAATAAAGACTCCGCTAACCAAAAGGAGTTGTCATCGCCCCATTGCTCGCTCCTTAAATTAAAATATACTGGATATATATTATAAGTCCAATTTTATTTGGATGTTAAAGTATATAATAATATGCATAATACTGAATATGGTTAGTATTCACAAATGTCTATTAATTTATCAACAAGGAATAGAAAGACCACCAAATTTATACTCACATTAAATCATAGATTTAGTTAAAGTTCCAGTTTTCTAGATTGGAATAAAAAGATAAATTTAGCTAAACTGAAAAGTAGAAAAACAATACTATTCATTTTAAGTTCCTCATGACTGCCAAATTAATATCATGGTACCAAAGATATATTTTGCTAAAGATATGTTAGATGAAGATAGTATATTATGAGGTGTTTCTTTATAAAGAAGTCATTGAAAAATTAAGGTTCCTGAAGAATTATCAATACAATAATAACTAAAGATTGTCTTATACTATATTCTGCCTTATCAAATCAAATATCTGGAAAAAATCAAATGTCAGTCACTGAAAACATAACTTTGATCCTGAATGAGCTTGGAAACACAAAACTCATCTGTGTTACAAAAACCGTTGACCCTGATAGAATAAATGAAGCAATTAAAGCAGGTGCAACTATAATCGGAGAGAACAGGGTTCAGGAGTTCGAGGAAAAAGCTGACAGACTTCTTTCATGTGAAAAACACATGATAGGACATTTGCAGTCTAATAAAGTAAAAAAGGCTGTTGAGTATTTTGATGTGATTCAGTCAGTAGATTCTCTGAAAGTGGCTCAGGAAATAGATAATAGAGCAGAGGATTTCAACAAGATCCAGGAAATCTATCTTCAGATTAACATTGGCAGTGAGCCACAAAAGTCTGGTTTTGACCTTGATGATATCAGGCAGGAAATTGATAAAATCGCATTATTCAAGAATGTCAGGGTTACAGGAATGATGTGTATTCCACCTTATGTTTCTCCAGAGCAGGCACGTCCGTATTTCAGGAAAATGAAGGCACTTTTTGATGAATTAAAAGCAGAAACACATGGAAAATATAGCAATATTGATCTAAAAGAACTTTCCATGGGAATGTCTGGTGATTACAGGGTTGCCATTGAAGAAGGTGCTACCACGGTTCGCATTGGTTCAGCTATTTTTGGTGAGCGGAATTATTGAATAATTCCGATTTAAATCTCAGTTATCAGTGTATCATCCTTTTCGTAAAAGTCGCAAAGGTTCTTCGCCCATTTGTTATGTCGCTTATTCTATCTCAATATCATACACGTTTAGAAGAGAAATAACCTCAGGAACAGAGAACTTTGTTTTTTTGAGGAAATTGTTGTTAGGGTCTATAGAATAATTTCTTGCATTCCTGAATGATGTATGGCTCATATTCGTATTCCTGAAAAGACTATTTGTAAGATCAGAACCTTCAAAATTTGTATTTTTAAGACTCGTATTTACAAAATCACAATCAAAGACCTGACAGTTTGTAAAGTCTGTATTTTCAAGGTCCATGTCTGAAAAGATGCAATAGGAAAGGTAACAATTATCAAAACCGATGCTGAATATGAAGCCATTGCATTTTGAAAAATCCAGACCTACAATTTTACAGTTAGTAAATTTCACATCCTGTAATCTGCTATTATTCAAATCAACATTTGATAATTTACAGTTATCAAAAACGCAATCAATAAATCTAGTGTTCTTGAATGATTCATCTGCAAGATCAATATCTTTGAAAGTTTGTTCTTCAAATTCTTCATTATTGTATTCCATGGATCATTAGAGGAGATAATAAGTTATAAAGAATTTTCTAAATGACAATTAGAAAGAAATCAAAGTATTAATTAAAACCAGATAGCAACAGTTATTGCTAATCCAATAAGAAATACAGTTCAATTCATGGGAGTCAGGTTTTACATATTAAACAATAATATACAGTCCTCCTAATTTTTTTGAACACCTATTAATATCTGTAATACCAATGTACTATAAAATCATTTGAATGCATAGGTCTTTTTTGAGAAAAAGGTGGTGTATGAATACTGAATTGATAATATCCCTCATAAATAATGCAGCTTTGCTTCTTGCTATAGGTGTCCTATACGAAGTTTTTTTCTACAATATAACTATGAAAGCATGCTCGAAAAGTGTAACTGTAGGGATTATCATTGGTCTAATAGGCATTGCCTTGATGTTGAATCCATGGGAACTTTCACCAGGAATATTCTTCGATACCCGTACTATTCTTTTAAGCACAGTCGCCCTCTTCTTTGGATTTATTCCTGCAGTCGTTGGAGCACTCATCATCATTTCTTACCGCCTTTATGTAGGTGGTGTTGGAATGGTTGCTGGTGTTGCTACAACGGTAAGTTCTGTTATATTGGGTCTGCTGTGGAGAAAATACCATGAAAGGCTCCAAAATCTCTTCGGTATGTTTGATCTATACGTTTTGGGAATACTGGTTCATATTGTCATGCTTATGTGTATGCTTCTGCTGCCTTGGCCCTTCGCCTTCGAAGTTCTAAGTCGTATCAGTTTTCCAGTAATGTTGATTTATCCTATTGGAACCGTGTTACTTGGAAACCTTCTAAAAAACCAAATATCCCGTAAAAGAATTCAAGATGCTCTTAAAGAGAATGAGGCACAGCTTCAAAACTTCATAGATAATGTCCCGGTGGGAATTTACCGCACAAATTATGAAGGAAAAATGCTTCAGACAAATCCTGAAATGGCTCATATTTTAGGTATGAATAGCCCAAAGGAAGCAATTAATTACTTCAGGAATATGGATGAACGATATATTAGTCCCAATCGTCGTAAAGAACTAATAACCATCCTTAAAAAACAGGGGTATGTTAATAATTTTGAATGTGAGCTTTTACGTGCAGATGGCAAGCATATATGGTTGTTAATTCATGCGAGAACTAGCGGTGATATAAAAGGAGACAAATTCACAATCGATGGTTTCGCTGTTGATATCACTGAACACAAGGAGACTGAAATAGCTCTGGTTAAAGCCAAAATCCTTGCTGAAGAATCAAACCGTACTAAATCGGAATTTTTAGCAAATATGAGCCATGAGTTACGCACACCGCTTAATTCAGTCCTTGGGTTTTCTCATATTTTGATGGATAAGACTTTTGGTGACTTGAATGATAAACAGATGAAATATGTTGATCACATTCTAAAGAGTGGAACCCATCTGCTGGAAGTAATCAATGATATACTCGACATTTCTAAAATTGAATCAGGTAACATGAACTATGAACCTGAATATATAAACCTACAACAAGTGATTAATGAAGTTGTCTTGACAATGGAGCCTATGATAAAATCGAAATTTATTGATTTTAAATTCGATATGGAATCGGAAAATCTTGAAGTATATGCTGACAAGACAAAATTTAAACAAATTATATTCAATCTTCTCAGTAACGCAGTTAAATTCACACCCAATAATGGAAAAGTATGGGTCACTACAAAAATTGTGAATAACAATATCTCAGTATCCATATCTGATACTGGCATTGGTATTTCTCCAAAGGAACAAGAACTCATATTTAAGCCTTTTAAGCAAGTAGATTCATTTTATAATCGTTCTTATGAAGGCACTGGATTGGGACTTGCGATCGTTAAACATTATGTAGGGATGCATTCCGGAGAAATGCAGGTTGAAAGTGAAGTTGGGAAGGGAAGTACCTTCACTTTTACCATGCCTATAGATTCCATTTAAGTTTATTATGGAAATAATGCTCTGTAGAAAACCAACTTTCAAAGTGCTGCATCTCAGAAAATTATAAAATGAGTAACTGAAATACTAAAATAAAGACAATAGTGGAGTTTATGTATGAAATACAAATTCATTCTGGGATTAGTTTTACTAACAAGCCTACTGGTTTTTTCTGTGATAACTGTTACTGCAAGACCTGATTACATGGCGGCATTCATGAAGCAATATGATGTAACTGGCACAAGACTTGCAACATGTGACATGTGTCATATAAATCCTAATGGCGGAGGTCCCCGGGATAGCTATGGCCTGGCTTATGCTGGAAACGGAAAAAACTTTAGTGCAATAGAAGAGCTTGATTCAGATGGGGATGGGTTCACAAATATTGAAGAAATAAGTGCACTGACATTTCCAGGCGATTCAGACGACTATCCAGTAATAGCAGAACTTTATGAAACAGGAACTATCAATCCTGACAACGCATCTGTTAATATTACAAATAAAACAGACACAATTGTTAATAGTGGAATTTCAACAGAAGTTGGCAGCGAATCAAATATAAAAACAACAGCAACAGAAGTGCAATCTCCGGGCTTTGGAGCAATGCTTGCGGTTTTTGGAATAATAACAGCTTTCTATGCAAAAAGGTAAAAACATGAGTGTAGAGAGAAAAACGGTATAAATGTATCAAAGGACGGTCCCAGTCATTGCATGGCACTTTGCAGATGTGGTAAATCTAAAAATAAACCTTTTTGCGACGGGACAAATATTGAACAGAGTTTAAAGACAGGATCAACTGAATCCTGCTTTTTGTCTGGAAATTTCCTTTGAAATCAGAAAGCACCCTTGAATTTTGAGACCACATTATCAGAAATAATGTGCACCTCTATTGAAAGTACCATTCCTGCAATAGTTGATATCATCAGATTAGAAGGTATTACCTCATAATTGATTCCCATTATGAGAAAAACTGCAGCAACTATCACCAGCAGGTTTGATACAATGGACAAAGGCCCGATAACAGGATGATGCGACAGGCCTCGGTGTTTGAATAATTCTTTGTAGGGCCACCAGATTATCCTGAGAAATCCCCATCTTTTGTAGGGTTTACTGTTTATGTCAAGATCAGGACTAAGGAAGAATGTGGCAAATATATAGGCTACTGAAAAGGCTACTATTGTATAACCATCCAGATAAGTAATGACAGGACCAATTCCTTCCCTGAACGCATAGTAAAAACCAGCCAGTACTACTGTCAGCACTGCTGCATTTATAGCATCGTGTGTTTTTCCGTCTGGAATACGTTTCATCCCCTGAGTTAGTGCTCATAAAAGATATTAACCGGATAATATATAATCTTCTTCCATTTATGGTGAAATTCAGGAGGTTAAAAGTTGAGGCTGACAGACAAAGTGACAAAAACATTACTGATTCTGGCCATGATCACAATGGCAATTTTAGTTTCTGCCTGTATGGAAAAAGATCTGAGCAGGGAAAATGATGCAGATAAGTTGGTAACTAATACAGGAAACATTTCTAATGTAACGTGGGAGTGGACCGGTACAATTGAAGTAGATGCAAAAACACCGTTAGTTGTTCCTGATTCAAAGAAGTACACTATCAAATTCATGGAAGATGGCACATATTACATTGTTGCGGACTGCAATACTGGAAGTGGAACCTATGTACTTGATAACGGCAATATGACGTTAAATCCCGGACCAATGACACTTATGGCATGTGGGGAAGGTTCTGTTACCAACAAGTATCTTGCATATCTTGGAAATGTGGATTCTGTGGTACTTGAGGGAGAGCAATTAAAACTATACCTGAAAGACAGTGATGACAGAATGCTCTTTTCACTGCAGTATTGAAAATCTGAAATTAATGCATAAAATATAATGCTGTTAATTACCATTCTAGTATCAAATGGATGAAGAGAAATTCAATGAACTGAAAACATGGTTCTATGACTATGTCAGCTCATTTTACACGGACGATTGTTTCATTCAGCAGAATGTAAAACTAAAAGAAGAACATAGTATCAGGGTTTGTGAAAATGCATCCCTGATAGCTATTTCTGAAAAACTTGATAATGACAATTATTTTCTTGCAAAGACAATTGCACTTCTCCATGACGTGGGACGCTTTAAGCAGATAAGCAAATACAGGACTTTTAAAGACAGTGAATCCGAGAACCATGCAGTTTTGGGTGTAAAGGTCATGAAAGCCGGGAATGTACTTTCAAAGCTCCCAATAGACGAACAGCGTTTAATCCTGCTTGCCATTGTTAATCATAATAGGTTTCAAATAAAAGGCAATCTGGATGAAAGAACTCTTTTTCATGCAAAACTCATAAGAGATGCAGACAAACTCGACATCTATAATGTGCTGCTTGAACACCATTATCAAAAAGATGAAATCCCCAATCCTGCTCTGGAATTGGGATTGCCTGATAAAACCGAGTACTCTCCGATAATCGTGAAGGAAATCATGGAGAACAAAATAGCAAGTGTTGACCTTGTAAAAACCTGCAATGATATGAACCTCACCCGACTGGCATGGCTTTTTGATCTGAACTTCAGGGAAACGTTTCGTCTTGTTAAAGAACGTGGATTTATTGATAAACTGATAGCAACACTACCAGATAATGAAGAGATCAGGTCTCTTCAAACTCATCTGAATGAATACATAGTTCAGGTTCTGAGAAATTGAATTATCTAACTGCTGAACCTGAATTTTATTTTTTATTGTTCAGGAAAGCTTTTATTTAATAAAACATGAAAGATATCATCCGATTTAATTTCAAATACTATTTGCAATATTCAAGTCTCTGGCATTCCATAGAAAACTCAAATATCTTCAGCAATAACAGCAGGTGATTTTTATCCAGAGGGACATCAGGTTTTTGGCAGTATTTCTAATTATCACTCTTCTAGTTGTAACTTCTTCTGGCTGTACTGATACACAAACACAGGAAGTATCTGAAGATAAAGATATGGAGCAAAATGCCAGTATGAACCAGACCATTGATTCTGAACCGGTTAGTTTCACCCTGACACTCAAAAAAGCAGCAGTGTTGGAAATAGATAATGGATACTCTCTGAAAGTTCTGGAGATAAGCAAGCAAAGCAGAGATGTTCGCATCTCTTTCAGAAAAGATGGGAATGAATATACTACTGGTACATTGTCTGAGAATAAAACATACAGTATAAAAGACACAAATGGGGAAAATACCATATACAACATCCAGATAGTCAGGATATCTGACAACAGTTTCTCTGTTGAACTGAGCTATACTATCAATCCTGCAATATTCCTTGAAACCGAAATATATGAAGGTGAAATTACACACACAGATGTGAAAATTAACAGCAACACCATAATAAGGTCGTATCGCTGGGAATACGATAATACGGATTTTTCAGTTGAATATGAATATGATACGGATGCATATGACGCATATTCACAAAGGAGTCGAAACCGAGATTTCAGTCATTTTGTAAATGACCCTTATGATGACGAACTTATATCCATGATAACAGAACAGATGGCTGAGCTTGCAGAGTCTAATGGTTATAACAGGGATGAGGTTCCTTATATTGTAATGGCTTTTGTGCAGTCACTTCCCTATGTAAGTGACAGTGCTTCTGCAGGTTACGATGAATATCCACGTTTTCCCTTTGAAACCCTTTATCATGGAGGAGGGGACTGTGAGGACTCATCCATTTTACTTGCAGCTCTGCTTTATGATATGGGATATGGTGTGGCACTGGTTGAGTTCCCAGGACATATGGGTGTAGGTGTTAAAGGTGCAGATGGCCTGGAAGGCAGCTATTTTGATTATTCAGGAATCCGCTACTATTATCTTGAAACAACGAATTCTGGATGGGAAGTAGGTGTGATACCTGATGAATATGCCAGTCTTGAAGCTTCAGTTCAACCTGTTCTAAGCTCATATCCACAACTCCAGATAGGATTCAGTGGCAGTGCACGAGGAAATAATTATGTAACCTATGCAGACCTTGAGGTCGAAGTGACTAATGTAGGTTCAGATGTTGCTGAAGATCTAGTTATTTATTCAGCCCTTGAAAGCACAACCCCAAATATGGTATGGGATAATCTCAGAACTGATACTCATGAGAATTTGGATGTTGATGAAACCGTGACCTACACAATATCCAATCTAAAGGTTCCTTATGGAGAAGTCTATCGTGTGGGAATAAGGGCTTGGAGCTCAAACTCTGAGACCGAATACGTTTATAGTGATTGGGCAACAGCCTGAAATTGTAGGTTAAAAACGAAAAGTAAAGTAAAGAAGGATTTTTCCTTCTTTTATCTCATAATATATGCTTTCAAAGGCGGTAAGCCGTTAAAAGCAATGGAACTGTAACTCTGTGTATAAGCTCCGGTAGTGAATATGTAAAGTCTTTCATTTTCATGCAGGCTTTCAGGGAACACATATTTGTGATCTTCGTAAAGAATATCCATGCTATCACATGTGGGGCCTGCAAGAATCACTTCTTCTTCGTATCCTTCACTTTCTGAATAGATAGGATACTTAATGCATTCGTCAAGTGTTTCAATGAGTCCACCGAACTTTCCTATATCAAGATATACCCAGTGATACTGGTTCAGCTTTGCTTTCTTCGATATCATTATGACCTCTGTCACAATGACACCTGCATCAGCAACCAATGACCTGCCAGGCTCTATTATAATCTCCGGATGGTCCTCACCAAAGTCTTCCTGTATGAAACGAAGAATCTCGTGTGCATATGTTTCGAGTTCATTAGCAGGTGACATATATTTAGCAGGGAACCCTCCACCAAGATTTATCATTTTAAGCTTAATACCCTCGAGGGCTACTGCCTCAAAGAGGTATTTGCATTTTGAAAGGGCATTATCCCATTGTCCTATATCACGCTGCTGCGAACCGACATGGAAAGAAAGACCATATGGTTCAAGTCCCATATTATGTGCTTCAATTATCAATTCATAAATAACATCAGGGTGGGCTCCGAATTTTCTTGATAACGGCCAGTCTGCACCATCACTTTCAGTGAGCAGACGGAAGAAGACGCGTGATCCAGGAGCATTTCTTGCGATCTTATGCAGGTCACTCTCTGAATCTGTTGCAAACATCCTGACGCCTTTTTGATATGCATATGCAATATCTTTTTCCTTCTTAATGGTGTTACCATAGCTGATCCTCTCTGGCTGGACACCAAGTCTCAGAAGCTGGTCAATCTCATATACAGTTGCTGCATCGAAATTGGACCCTTTATCTCGAAGGGAGGAAATGACTTCATCAAGGGGATTTGCCTTTACTGCATAGTATATTTTTACATAAGGCATATTTTTGACAAGTTTATCATACATTTTCTCCACTTTGGACAGGTCTACTATAAGAAACGGAGTCTCTTTATCTTTAGAAAACTCTTTAATCTTCTTAAAGTCAGCCTCTGATGTGAAATCACTCAGAGGAAAGTCATATTGCACTTTTCTCATATCTACTCCTTTTAGGTTTCTAAATAAGCATTATTTATGAATATTAAGACTAACAAACAGTTTTAAATTAATATTTCAAATAAATACTTGATAAATCTCCCCTATTATCATTTTAAGTATTTAAAACTGATTCTTCATTGTTTTAAATGAAATGTATTCTGAAAAAATAGATATATACCAGGTTGGTTCAGTATTTAAGAAAAACAACAGTTGATACCCATACAATATGAGAATTATACTGATTATTTCAATGAAAATTGAAATTCATACCTTATTTAAAAGGATGGTGGAAAAAACTTACTAATTACTCTTATTATGCTTTTGGCCCGATGTTACCCTTGTACTTGCGTGTTGAAGAACATCTATCTGGTAAAATGGGCCAAAAAATCTATTTAAAATCAATTAATCGCTGGCATTCTCTTCACTGTAAGGAAATGAAGCCAATTCAAAGGTTGTATTTACAAGAATCTGCTGGCTTAATGGCATTGTTATTAAAACGCCTATTATATAGATCAATAAATTGAAAGCAATGGGCCATCCCAAAAATAAACCTGCATAATATGGAAGCACACCTACCAGAGCCACAAAACCTACTATCAGACTTATTATCACACTTGTTATGATATTTCCCTTTACAATTCCTGCGCTTTCAGACAAAGCATCTGTCACATCATATCCTTTGATAACATAAAGAGGAAGCATATAGAACATGAAAAACACAGGAATCAGAATTATACAAAAAAACTGCAAGATAAAGAATGCCTGCTATTGCCAGAGTTACTGATTCAGGTATAGAGGAACTGGAAGAACCTAGAGTAAATATAATGCCAAATGAAAGTATTCCGACAAAAAATAACAATATCATTGCCACAATTGAGAGCAAAACAGCGATTATCATCACAAAAAGCATGTATTTCCAGCTACGAACAAAATTTCCGTCTCTAAATCCATCCAGAACATCCATTCCGTTAACCATTTCATTTCTTGCACCTTTTGCAATCATCATAACAAACCCATAGAGCAGTGGGGGAGCTGTGACAAAAAGTATGGACCCAAAACTCATAATTACTGTTGCGATTGCATAGGCGACAAAATTATTCAAAACTGCTTTAAATGAATTACCTAAGAGATTACCATATTCCATCTGATCACTTTTCTTCTATTCTTTCAAAAAATATGAATGATTAATAAATAACTTATATTCTATTAAATGTTATGTAAATAAGTATACATATAATTGAAATAAATAGAAGTGAAATATAAAAACAGAAGAAGAAGAAACGATCAAAGCTTCATCGCCTCAATTCATTCTTTTGAAATTGTTCTTCTTCTTATTGTTCCTGGATTTTCCCAAGAACTCCCTGTTACTTAATGATATAAGTGACCTGTACAGTCATTGAAACAGTTGATTCACCCGGACTGATTGGTGTTGAAGTTCCCTCAGCTACCGGCATTTCTTGTGCTATGCTATAAATTGCTGAGACACCACTATTATCATTTACAGATGAAGTTTTCACGCCTGTGATCTTTACATTCAGAGTACTTGCAAGCGTATCTGCTTTTGAGCGTGAATCGTTTACAGCTTCTGAAATAAGCTCATCACGAAGTTGTTTCTGCATTGCACCTGATACGGAGAATGACAGACTGCCGATCTGATTAGCTCCGGCTGCAGCAGACCTGTCAATGATCTCGTTGATCATGTCCAGTTTTTGAGTGGTTATTTCCACACTATTATAAGCTGAATAGCCGGTTATGGTTCTTCCGCCAGTGTAATTATATATCGGTGATACTGAAACATAAGAAGTTTGCATTTCCTTATCTTCTAAGCCTATAGCCTTTAATTCATTAACTACCGCATTCATTATTGCAGCATTTTCGTTGCTTGATCCGTTTGCCGTTTTGGCCTGGGTCACAACCCCAATACTAATTGATGCAGTATCAGGCACGACTTTCTGCTCCGCATATCCACTCATAAAAATTGTATTCTCTGTATTTTGTTGTGCTGTTCTCTGTGATTCTGCGTATAATGCTGCTGCCATCAGTGCCAGAGCTATTGCAAGAACCAGAATTAAATAAAATTGTTTATTGTTTTCCTGTGACAAATTACACACTCCCTTTAATTTCACTTTATTATTCTTTATTAATCCTAATATAACCTTGTCCCATTCGTTTTTCTTTAGAATAACATTATCAGGTATTCTGGTGTTGTTACCTGCCAAAAACTAAAATACATTGCATGCTCTTTTCATTATATGAGTTCAATTCACGAAGATCTGGTCAAATCGCTCAACTCCAAACAGGAAGCATATGTTAATCTGGAATTGCCTGATCCGACAAACGGTGAATATCTCCTTGGTGTTTTCCATCTGAGACCCGGTGGAAAATTCAATATTCTGCAGGCAGCTGCTGAAGTTGCAGCTGAATCATCAACAGGTACTAATTTTAAGGTAAATACAGAGACTTCATTTTCCAGAGTTATGAATGCCCTGGTTTACCAGCTTGATCTGGAACGTGAACTCATATGGATCGCATATCCCTGGAGACTTTTTGACAGGGGAGGAAATGTACAGAACATTCTCACCTATATTGTAGGTAATATCCTCGGAATGAAGGAAGTAGCAGCCCTGAAACTCCTGGATGTATGGTTCCCTCCATCTATGCTTGAACAGTATGACGGTCCAAGCTATACGGTCGATGACATGAGGAAGTACCTTGATGTCTATGACAGGCCAATTCTCGGAACTATAGTCAAGCCAAAAATGGGACTTACATCTGCTGAGTATGCAGAAGTCTGTTAT
This sequence comes from Methanolobus sediminis, assembly GCF_031312595.1. NCBI lineage: Archaea > Methanobacteriati > Methanobacteriota > Methanomicrobia > Methanosarcinales > Methanosarcinaceae > Methanolobus > Methanolobus sediminis. Next base: position 2,767,843 of record NZ_CP133592.1, read on the forward strand.
GATTTCTGGGTTGGTGGCGGTGATTTTGTCAAGAACGATGAACCACAGGCCAATCAGGATTTCTGTCCATATGACAAGATGGTAAAACATGTGAAGGAAGCAATGGATAAAGCTGTTCGTGAAACAGGACACAAAAAGGTACATTCATTTAACGTATCAGCTGCTGATTTTGACACCATGATCGAAAGGTGTGAAATGATAGTCAATGCAGGTTTTGAGCCTGGAAGCTATGCATTCCTCATTGATGGAATTACAGCAGGCTGGATGGCTGTTCAGACACTCAGAAGAAGATACCCGGGCGTTTTCATTCACTTCCACAGGGCAGCACATGGAGCATTCACAAGACCTGAAAATCCACTGGGCTTCTCAGTACTTGTCCTGTCCAAATTCGCAAGGCTTGCCGGTGCTTCAGGAATCCACACAGGAACTGCAGGTGTTGGAAAAATGCAGGGTACACCTGAAGAGGATGTGGTTGCAGCACATGGGATACAATACATGAGTGCTGAAGGACACTTCTTCAAACAGAGCTGGTCCAAGATACCTGATACCGATAAAGATGCTATTAATATTGTAAATATAGATATGGCACACCATGTAGTGCTTGAAGATGATAGCTGGAGAGGTATGAAAAAATGCTGTCCAATCGTCTCAGGTGGACTTAATCCTGTAAGACTTAAGCCTTTTATTGATGTCATGGGAAATGTTGATTTCATAACCACAATGGGATCCGGGGTACATGCTCACCCGGGAAGTACACAGGACGGAGCTAAAGCCCTTGTACAGGCATGTGATGCATATCTACAGAAGATCGATATTGAAGAATATGCAAAGAGCCATAAGGAACTGGCACAGGCAATTGAATACTTCACTAAAGCATCAAAGGATGCAATGTGATTATTAATATAATTTAAGGCTGGCAGGAATGAAATTCAGGGATATAAGAGACATTGTAGACTGGAATGTCTACTGGCTGCTGTTCATGCTGGCTGAGTTTTCATTGCTTGCAGCACTACCTTATGCAATTACAATGTCAGGTGATGCACTGTATGATATGGCCATGGCAATTCCTACCATTCTGGCTGCACAGTTTGCCAGGTCAACAGTGATCCTTCTGATCGGTATTTTCACAGGTTTATACCTTGGAAAAAAGGTCGGTCTGAAAACACCTGTTCTTAGTTCTTTTTTTGAAGACAGGCAGTTACCTTCCAATTTCAAACCAGCTTTTAAGTTATCTGTTATATTTGGTGTAATTATATCTCTGCTAATTCTGATTTTGGACATATTCGTATTTGCAAGAGATTCAGAACCATTGTTGGTTTATCTGGCAACACCTCCACTTTGGCAGCGATTTATGTATTCATTTTATGTAGGAGTCACTGAAGAAGTCGTATTAAGGCTCTTTCTAATGACATTTCTGGTATGGATCACCTGGAAAATTAAGAAGAACTCAGAAGGAAAAGCTACTGATGCTGGTGCCTGGCTATCGATTATAATTGTAAGCTCAATTTATAGTATTATTTACCTGTTTTTTTCCAGAGAAAACATAGACCCTGCGATTGCTATGTCTATTGCTGTTTCTAATTGGATTGCAGGCACTGCCTTTGGATGGATTTACTGGAAAAAAGGACTGGAATATTCTATCATAGCTAATCTCACTGCTACTATGATGCTTTTTGTGGTATTCGGGTCACTGGTTCATTAGACAGACAAAACACATTTTACCAATCATTCTACCTATGAACTCTCATTTTACAAGTCGAAAAATAAAATTAAACTAAAGATAAGAAAAAACAAACAAAAATAAAGAGAAGGCTAGTGGGAATTCTTAATGACAATAACCCCGGTCTTAAAGACCTGAATCCCCTTTGCTCATACTCCATGAATCTGAATAACTAAAGATTACTAAAGCCTGAACGTAACAAACCTAATGTGTGTGGTTGTGGGAGTAATGTGGCAGGTTTGTTATCGTTCATGTGCTTTTGTACGTTTCGCTTTAGTTTCTTTCAATCAAAGGCCATATCGTACCACCGTATATGGTCATGCAATCTTTCGCATATTCAGCTTGTGACTGCAATTCCTAATATATTTTTCTACTATATAAATATATGTTTACTTTAATGTATAATGAGTATCATCATCATTATATGTTTGATTTAGACAGTTATAATATAAAATGATATAATTATACTTCAACCACTATGATCTTGAATGTCAGAGCCTTGCCTGCAAGCGGATGGTTAAGATCAAAAGTAACTTCATCTTCTGTAAGATCAACGATCTTTGCTGGGATTGTCTGTCCATGAGGAGACTGAACCCAGAATGTCTTACCTACTTCCATTTCCATGTCAGACCTTACAAGATCCCTTGACACTGTATCCTTGAGTGCTGCATTGTATTCCCCATAAGCATCTTTAGCTTCGATCCTGAACTCTTTCTCATCTCCAACTTCAAGGCCTTTAACCGCTTCATCAAAGCCTTTAATCACATTACCAGCACCAACTGTGAACTCCAGTGGCTGACCATGTGTTTCAGATGCATCAAAAACTGAACCATCATCAAGTAATCCAACATATTCTATCTTTACTGTATCTCCATCTTTAATTGCCATAATTATCAACTCAGTTAAACTCAATTCTGTAAACTTTAGTGCATCGGAGGCGACAACAATACTTAGGTGTTTTGGTGATAAACACATATTAAAACTGAACAAAATATTGCAATAACTGTATGCTATTTATAACAGGAATCCTCTAATTCTCAATAAAACTCATGGACCCAAACATGGTAGCAACAACCAATGGCATTACTCTGTCATCAAAAGATGCGGAGAATTATCAGATATCTCAAAAATCACCTTTAGCTGATAAAACACAGAAACAGATAGTTCTGCTCATAGCCATACTGGCAGGTTTTATCACTCCCTTTGACGGTTCGGCAGTGAATATAGCTTTACCTACCATGGGGGCAGAGTTCAATATGAATGCTATCTCACTTTCCTGGGTAGCTACAGCTTATCTTCTTTCTTCGGCAGTGTTCCTTGTGCCTTTCGGAAAACTCGCTGATATATACGGAAGAAAAAAGGTCTTTCTTTATGGAATAATCATCTTCAGTCTGGCGTCTCTGACGTTGACCATGGTTCCTACAGAAGGGATGCTCATCGGTATCCGTGTTATTCAGGGTCTGGGAAGTGCCATGATCTTTGGTACAGGAGCTGCAATTATCACATCTGTATTTCCCCCCGGAGAAAGGGGTGGAGCTCTTGGCATATATATCACTGCAGTCTACGTAGGACTTTCCATGGGTCCGTTCCTTGGAGGAATAATGACTCAGCACCTTGGCTGGAGAAGCATTTTCCTTGTCAATGTCCCAATAGGTGCTATTGCAGTTTTGCTTGTACTCTGGAAACTCAAAGGTGAATGGGCCGAGTGCCGTGGAGAGAAATTCGACCTTGCAGGCTCGTTGATCTATGGTTCTGCTGTTATTGCAGTGATGCACGGTTTCTCAACCCTTCCTGAGATCAAGGGTGCAGCCCTTATAGCTTTAGGACTTCTGGGTGTCGGCCTCTTTGCTCTTTATGAAATGCGTATACCCACACCCGTACTTGATATCAGGCTTCTCACAAGAAACCGTGTCTTTGCACTATCCAACATGTCTGCACTTATCAATTACAGTGCAACCTATGCAGTTACATTTCTCCTGAGTCTTGACCTGCAGTACACTAAAGGATTCACTCCGGAGCATGCAGGTATGATCCTTATCGCACAGCCTGTTATCCAGGCAATAATATCACCTGTTGCCGGAAGACTTTCTGACCGTATTGAACCCCGCTTGATTGCATCAACCGGAATGGGACTTACAGCAATCGGACTGTTCTTGTTGACTTTTGTTACGGAAATAACGCCTCTATGGTATGTCATCGGAACACTTGTGCTGCTTGGTGTCGGATTCGGTTTGTTCTCATCACCAAATACTAATGTTATCATGAGTTCGGTGGACAAAAGGTTCTATGGTGTTGCATCCGGAATGAACGGTACCATGAGACTGCTTGGGCAGATGCTCTCAATGGGTATTGCCATGATGTTATTCTCCGTTGTAATCGGCCCTGTGGTAATTACTTCTGAGTATTATCCTCAGTTCGTTGCCAGCATGCATTATGCATTCATCCTGTTCACGATCTTCTGTATAATAGGAATATTTGCATCTCTTGCAAGAGGAAAGAGTTCTGCAAATAACCATTGAACTCTTTTTACTGCTGATCAGGTTGTTATCCTTTTATACAAGACCGGAAGAGTCTCGGGAAGCGAACTTGCATCATCTATTATAGTGTACTCTGAATCGGAAAAAATATTTTCAAGATACTTGCCGGGGTCAGGATCAACTGTTATACAGAAAAAGTCAATTCCTTTTGTCTTGCATTCCTGAATTGCAATTCTGGTGTCTTCCTCAGCAATCGTTTCTTTGTATGCAGTTTCTCCATGGGAAATGTCAAAGGGTTCACCATCAGATAATAGTATTATTATCTTTGTTTTCGCGTCTACTTTTTCCAGTTTCCTTATGGAATGTCGGATTGCAGGTCCGAGTCTTGTATTGGATACCGGTTCCAGCAGGCTTATCCTGCGTGCAACGGTATCTGATAATTCTTCATCGAAATCTTTTATGACAAAGTATTCAACATCATCCCTGTCCTTCCCGGAAAAAGCGTAAATAGCATAGTTATCACCAATGCTTTCAAGAGCCTGGGTCATTATGATAAGAGAATCTTTTTCAACATCCAGTATGCTTTTTTCCTCATAATTTAGCATTTTGTGAGTCGAATAACTGACATCTACAAGGAAAAGAGTTGCAACATCCCTTTCATGCTTGTCCCATCTAATATAGAGCCTGTCATCAGGATTTACGCCGCATCTTTTCTGGATAAGGGAATCGATGAAGGCATCAATATCAATCTCTGTGCCATCTGCCTGCTCTTTCATCCTACGGAACGTTTCAGGCTTCATTCTGTTGAATATCTGCTTGATAAGAGCTATCTCGTTCCTGTATTGTTCTGATGCCTCATGATAATAGTCGCTTGACATGCCAAAAGGCTCAACTTCGTTTATTATACACCAGTCTGCTTTATAGTCACTGATGACAGCATCCCACTCATCATAGATATAACTGCCAAGTATGTTCCAGTTCTTTTTTTCAGCATAAGTAGGACGGCGTTTAATTCTTTCTTCCTGTGATGGCTCATTTTCTTCTGTAAGCTCAACTTTGCTTTCAGGAATGAATTGCCTGATAATATTCTCATGTGAATTAGTTGAAAGTGAATCTTTATTGTTATAGGCTCCAATGCTCACAGCACGGTAATCAAGGTTTTTCAGTACCTCATACTCTTTCTGGCTTAACGGACCTTCATATTCATCAAGTAATTTATATATCCTGAAGGTGGTTTTAAGGGAATCAAGTACAGATGAATCTTTCCTGAAAATACTTTCCTTCAGCATTGGTTCTATCTGATCCAGAAGGGTCTTTGTTACTTTGTTTAAATCATAAACATGCTCACCGATAGATATCCTCAGAAGTGATTCCATGAACTCCTGGATGTTATCGGAGGGTAGAGGTCTTGCCAGAAGCATCTGATTTCTTATTCTTTCAAGATCTGTCTTTACTCCCCTGTAGCGTTCCATTATCCTGTATTCTATCCTTGCATCCTCCAGAATGCCAAGTATTGTTCCTGCCAGTGCCTGGTTTGGGAACAGGGCTATGACATCAGCAATTCCAATGATGCCGTTTGCCTGCATTCCCGGAATAGGGAGCCTCTTTTTCATGGTAGAGTATCTTTTTCTGATATCTGCCATTAATTCCGCTGCACCATCATGATCCAGCTCATTGGAACTGAAACGTATATGGCCAACTTCATGCATGATGCTCAGTTTGTAGACCTTGTAGTTATCCTCAAAATCACCATATTTCCTGATCCTGGGTGCAAGATAAATTGTATTGCCTGCGATCACAGGATTTATAGAATTCAGGTCATCTTTTGGTTCCAGCGTTCTGAGGGACATTATATTGAAGTTAACTCCTGACAATCCAAGAGCATAGTATCTGAGCACGTTGATGATCTCACTGAGTGCTACAGAACCTTTTAAATTTTCAGCAAATTCCTTTGATTTTTCGGATTTCAGGGAAAAATAAGGTCGTCCTTGTGATGGATTCTCTTCAAAAACAGTAATACCTTTTAAAGCCCACTCTTCCAGTTCACTGGCATTCAGATCCTTTAAAAGAGGAGCCGAGAAGGAAAAATAATCAATTGCAAGATCATTATCCAGATCAAATATCTTTAAGCCGGTTCCCGCCCATTTTCTGATGCCTTCCAAATTGGTGTTCTCTGCTGCTACGGGAATGTTTTCAAAGAAAAGTCCTGCCATCATCCAGTCCTTATCGAGCAAAAGCCGGGCAGTTCTGAGAAATTCAGCATGATGAGGGAAACTGCCCATTTTTAAAACACTTAGCAAATTACCATGGTAATTTCTTCCAGGGAATCTGGATTCTATTAGCTGGAGCAGTTCTTTTTTAGTAATAGCTTCATGCTCAGTGTTTTTGTTTGACAAAATATATCCTCACTTGCGGATTCTCAGCTGTGATGTCATTGCTAGTATTCAAATTGTTCCTAATTCTTTATATCAACTATGCAGCTGGTCATGGTGAAAATATATATAATTTAAATGCTAAGAGGACGCCTGATGGCAGAAAACGATAACGATCACAGAGCAAGGGTATATACCTTACAGAATGAAACCATCGAAGTATTGTATAATGCCCAGAAAGAAACAAAAGCGACTGTCAGGGAGATAAATTCCCATCTTGGAAATATCATACCTTCTACAAGCCGGCAGTCCTTGTACCTGTTTCCTTTTACTAATTCTGTGAATCTCAATATTCCTATTAAAGCCATCAAGGAAATATTCCTGAATCAGATCATTCAAATCGAAAGTAACAATTGCCTTAAGATTTCCATTGACTATGACAGCGTTCTGGACTTTATTGATAATATGGAAACCTATGATGCTTTTAAGATAGCAGAACACGTCAAAAACGAGTATATCCAGAACGATGAACACATTCTAAAGAGGATTAAAAGCGATTGCAGACGTCTTATTCCTATTGCCAGCCATTCATCCTCAGAATACATGGAAAAAAGAAATGGAATGGCTATCAAACTAAAAGCATTAAAAAACCCGGAACAATCACTTGATTGTCTTGAAAGTCTCGGAAAACTTGTCGATATTACTCTGAACAGCACTCCCCCCTCAAAAGCAAGAGGAATTAAGATTGAGCCAGGGCAATCTCATATCGATGAGAATATGAGGCTCTATTATTTTAAGAACGGGAATATTCGGCTTATATTCGATGAAGCTGAGAATACTGAGAAAGTGATTGGGGCGCTGGAATTAGTATTTTAAGTATATCGTTGTGGGTATCACCAAGTGACTTTTGAGGAGCTAGGAAGATCGTTTGTCCGCCACAGTCTACAATTACCGAATACTGATTAAGTCATGTAATTTTATAAACATTCTCAAACATTCATTAAATTCATCAGAACCAAATTCTATTTTTGTAGTTGAATATGGTAATGTTTCATTAGTTTTCCAGTTTCTAATATGAGGTTTTATTATGAATATTTTTGAATCTCTATCTAGTTTGATGTCATAAAATCCACCATATGTGGGGTTTCCTTGATCGGTGTATACGTTCCTGTCAATGTCGTCTAAAGAACGACAATCGCATTCGAGATCAAAGCTACTGGTAGCAAAATTAAGGTATCGTCCAGTATTTTGTATAAAAAGATAGGCTATATCTAGTGCATCTTCTACTTTTTCTTTATCAGGAATTTGGTATGAATGTTCTAGTAAGTTTCTGGTTTTATTAATTTTTGTTAAAATTCGTGGGGAAAGAATTCCCATATCATTTAAAATTTCTATTTTAGCGGGGAATCCTAAGTTTTTCTTTTTTGCCATACTATAAAGGCATAAATACATCAACAAAGAATCTATTTGACATTCAATTGCTCTTTTGGTGTTTGAAAGGCAGTCAAGCAAACCATGAGGAGTATTTTCATTCAAATTACATTCTGCATAGTGCAAAAATTCGTCAGGTTTTATACTAAATGGAATTTCAAATGTTCCAGGAGATAAACTAACAATAAGTCCAAATTTATTGAATTCTTTCAGTACCTCTACATTTAGTTCATTATGCATAGAATAAACTTTTATTGTAAATATTAATAGATATTTGTTTTGACATGAATTCTAACTATTAATGCAAACTCACAAAGAAATGATTTCAACCCAACCTTCCTATGCACATAATCAATACCTTACGCCTTCGTAACCTCCCAAAAAACAATGCTTATTATGTATGCAAGAGTGACAATTCCTAAATTATCCCAATTACCAGTATAATACAAAATAAGGATAATTATTGCATATGTTATAGCTTCTGATACTACTTTTTTTAATTTCATAACCACACCCAAATTTAATTTAGGTGTTTTGTAAGCATTTAACTATATAAAAATTACTGTTTTGTTTTTCGGTACAAAAAACAGAAGTAGTGACACAATAGATTACGTATAATCAATAATTGCAATAGTGTAGAAATGAAGTTTAAAAAAGTTATTTGGTAGCCCGGCACGGATTCGAACCGAGGTTGCGGGATCCAGAGTCCTGCATGATTGACCACTACACTACCGGGCTACGGTGAATGCATCTCCTTAATTGTAAAGCTTGTATATTAAGGTATCGGACGGATGGTTATTCAAGTCCTTCCGGATTCTCATTGAGGACTGCGGTCCACCACCACCTGGCCATGTCAACAAGGTCCTTGCTGAACTGACCTGACAGGCGATATTCATGATCCTTGTGAGTAATGAGGCCGGCGCCTAGCAGTTTATTGCGCATGGCGTAGAATGAGGCACGGCCTATATCGAGTTCCTGAAGAAGAGCTTCCCACTCACTGGTCTTGATGGGACTTCCTGCTTTTTGACGATCTTCGACCATCATGAGAAACTTCTGGCCGCGAATGGCAGTTGCCTCTTCCTGAAAGAGTCGTCTCATCAGGTTATAATACGGGTCTCTGGAATGAGTTATACGGGAATTGGAATCCGACCGTATGACAATCGTAGTAGATGTACGCGGTGCGTTTTTTACTATAGACATTTCAATCAGGTTTGTTAAGGCGTTGTTAACGAGTTTAACAGCCTGATGATGATGGTTTTCCTTCCAGAGCAGATCTTATCAGATCCTCATATTCTTCTTTCAAAGAATATACTATAGGGGTTTTGTAAGATTCTTTGTGAGATCTGAGCACACCCAATTTGGAGTAGATATAACCTACCATGGATGCCACTGCACTGCGTGAAATATCATACTTTTCAGCGATATTTGCATGCAGCTCATCTACTGTTGTCTCTTTTACTTTTAAGAAAATGGATAGTATATGACTGCGGAGTCCATTTACGTCTAATTCAACGAACTTCTGCAATCTTCGTTTTATTTTTGCGCGAATTGAGTCCATAACTTCACCTCAGGCATAGCACAAAATTTTATATGTATTTCAATCTATATATATGTTTTTAAAGTTTTATAATATGAAGCTAATAATAAGTAGAAAGAAGTAAAGGACTAATACGATAAATGCATTAATCCAACTCTCAATTTTTCCGGTGACGATATGAATATAAAATACGATGTGGAAAATAACGTTATGCAGATCGATGATGTTGACCTGTATCCCGAAAACCTTGACCGTAACTTTATAGGGATCTGCAATTCTTGCAATTCAGATGTCACCAGTCTCAGTTATCATGTCCATGACAATGGTATGGTAGTTGCAGGTAAATGCACAGCATGCGGCGTACTGTATGCAATATTCTACGATACAGAATGGAATTGGCAGGGAGAAGAAACTATTGTAGACTTCTTCAATATCAATAGCAGTAACAATATTCGATTTCTGGACAGCATTGATAGAAAAAAACTTGAAACCGTTTTTACTCCTGCTGAAACCACTGCAATGTATGCAAAAGCAAGAGGAGAGAAATATGTCAGACAATACCTGTATCGTGCCAGAAAAAAATATAATGACTTTTATGAACTGTTTGGAATACAAATTAACATATGAATATAATATAATAAGTTAACAAGACAGTGTATGAAGTCCAGGCAATGTAGTAATTTTTATAGATATTAAATAAATAAATACTCAATGTTTGATAATATATAATACTATATTTATAAATAGTAACATTAATTGAAAGTGATAGAGGTTTTGAATCATAAATAGTCAGAAAAATCTATCTGCACTAAATCACACTTTTGTACTATTTTTTTTAACTGTGATAATAACTTTAATGAATATTACTGCAAATGTCAGAAATAATAATTAATAATTAAAATTAAATTATATAGACAACAGTCATAAATAGCAACATTTACATACGTGTAACCAGTGAGGGAATAAATTTCAATTTACCTAATAGAGCTATATAACACCCACTAACCATCTATATTGTACCACCAATATTTATTCCCTCATATTAGCAAGGTTTATATCCATTATTCTTTAAATGTGATTTAGGTCATATTTATTAATTGAAAGAGCACACTTCTTGAAAATATGCAGTGATTATATTAATAAACAAAACTATTCTTGTTAAATTATATATAATATCACATAAAAAGTAACTGTTGCATAGTGCAGGAGAGAATAAATCGTAAATCCTCCTTGGGCCTGTAAGGATGAACACTAACTGCCTAACCTAACCCTAACATGTCCCTATCAGGCCTTTATTTATTACACTATTTTTTACCAAGGCACATGCAGAATTTGGATCATGAAATGTTTATTAACCTGTGCATCCTGTCGCCTGATAAGTATTGAGCGCCGAATAAAATACATGATCATTTGCTACGATCAAAACTCATATTTCTAAACATAGCTTCCTGTCATCATAAATATGTGTAAAATATAATTCCTATTAACCATTAGGCATTAGTGGTTACCTTATGGGGCAATTACCCATTACCCAACCTTCATTTTGCCCCATCAGGACTTCTTGCTTGTTCTACTTTTTCAGTATCAAGTGGGAAAAAGGATTATTTATCAAGATCTGCTGAAACTAACAATAATCAAGAGCAGTAAGCAGTTAACTTGGCCAAGTAATATCTAATGTCAATAGCATTGAAAATAATAACGTCGTTGTTTATTCAAATGTTGTAGTGAATAAAAATGCAATTTTTTTAAATAATTAATTAACCATAGAATGAATAGGAGTACAGGACTAAGCGTGCTGGGGAGTGGCTTAGATATTAATCATATAACAAAAACCAAATTAGGTGGTGCAAATTGTTATAAGATTAATGCTTCAATATAGTCTGATAGAGGATCTAAATACATCATACCAACCAATGTGCTCTATACCTCCCTCTATCAGACTTGACATTAATAGTTGCCTCATGTTACAACCCTATCCAACCAAGCTCTCATTTTCTTCACAAGGCAACTTTTAATTATGAAGGTGCAATGATGTATGAAGTTAAAATCATGGGCCTGCTTTCTTTTTTCCTCTACAGGTGGAAACGTGAAGGCAGGAAAATCTTTAAGCTGACTGATAGCGGTTACCCGTCCTTTTTAGCTCTTGGATACTGCAACCACCCTAATAAGGAAATAGTGATCTGTCGGGTTCTTAACTGGAAGCTCCGGTTATTGCATGAGATGGGGCACGAGTTTGGCCTACAGCACATCAAGGAAAAAGGGCATGTAATGCACCCGTGGGGATTCCTGAGAGGGCCTATTATCGACCCTTCAGAGTGTGACCCGGACACGTATCTTAAAATGAAAGAAAGATATCAAGAGGCTTTAAATGAGCAGGGCCTTTAAACTACCTAAAAGAAGCATACGTGCGGCACTGGCTCTTTTGTTGGTGCTGGCTAGTATCGGTTTCACAGCTTTTCAAATACCATGCTCGGAAATATTGACACTCACAGGCTCAGTAGTGGCTTATTACTTTGCAACGGGTGAGCAAGATGCAGGGTCTTGAAGTAATCCTGTCTATTGTCTCAGGTGCAAGTTTAATAATTAATGCATCTATATGGTATAAGTTAGGAAGTATCGAAAAGCAAATGAATTCCTGCGAAAACTCCAAAGTGTCACCAAAAAAGTAAGATGTAACTAAATATAGTTATATCCATCTTATGCTTTTGTATATATTGCAATGTAATAATATAATGTTACACATATAATATACAATTTAGAGAAATAAATTAATACATTAGATTGCATTTATAAAAATAGACATAATTAATTAGTCTTTTCGCACAAATACGAACAAAAATACCATTTTTGGCTATTTTAGAGGATTTAGTGAACAAAATATGTGAAATATAATAAATTAGATGCTGAGATATAACTAAAAGTAATAATGCAACCGAGTTCCAAATTAATGTTAAAAGTTAATGGAAAAAAGCTAGTACTATAAATAATAATTATATAAGTTGATACAACATTCCATTATAATTTTAATTGTCTGCTTACAGTGCATTATATTTTACTATGTGCAGTCGATACAAAACCTATTATATTTAGCTATTTTTATTTAATAGTTTTTGACACGTTTACTCTGGAGTCACAGCGCTGAAAACACCAATCTAAAATCTGCGCGGATTTTCTGAACAAGCCGCCAAAAATGAGCTTACTTCAAATTAAAAGTTATAAAGTGTAAGCTCTGTTTTCTGTGATCTTAAACAAAAATATCCATATTCTTATAGACTATAGAAATGAAAATTAGTTTTTTCAAAAATTGCCAAAAAGGGTATGTTTTTCTGAAATCGGTTGTTCCAGAGTATATAGGAATATGGGTGTTCCGAACTCCAACCCTAGGATGATCTGCACAAAAATACCTGAGAAAATCAGAGTAATTACAGCATACACTATATTCATATAGTGTCTGTAATTTAAGAGATTATTCCACAATCAAACAAATGGAGATAAAAAACGAGATCTAGCTACTGATTTATATTTTATTGCATGTATGGTTGAACGCTAACTCAACTAATTGGAACAAACTTTTAAGCAACCCTGCTATTTAGAAGTGTGAATTCAATACAAATATGTCAACTTCTCACACATTAAATATTATTATTGATAGTTAGCATCATTTTAAATTTAAAAAGTATTTTATTTATTTTTTACTGCTTTTGTGTAAAGTATTTATTAAAGTATAATTTAATTAAACATATTTTTATAAAATAATTATTGTAACTTTTAGTCTATACTAAACATACTGAAAGATAATAAATAAAAATAGACTTATAATAAAACAACATTCAAAATAAAATTTACAGTTTGCAACTGAAAATAAATAGTTAATAATAAAAATTTAAACAGATTGTATAACACATATATTTTAGCATACAATTATAGATAAATTTTGACTGTTATCATCTTGTTTAATTCTTGCTAATATCATAACCTATACTATAGTATATAATTCGGATTTAATGTAACAGGTTGCAAATTCATCTACTAATGATGTCCTATATAATACTACGCAAATTGCTTGTCAAAACTTAAAACTAAATAACATGTAAAAGATAATCCTTCCCGAAGGAATCCTATGACAAAAGAACGTTTTTTTATTTACTCCACCGTATTCCTTATTATGGGTTTATCCAATTCGGTTATTCCCGTATTGCCAGAGATTGCCTCTGGGTCCTCCGTAGAACCAGGCACCATTGAATACACCTTACTTTTTTCCGGATACTTTATTGGAGCATTATTATCTTTGATACCGTTCGGATTTATAGCAGACAGATACAATCACCTGAAACTGATTATTCTTGCTATTTCCCTTACTGCAATATCCGGCATAATGCTCACACTAACCAGCAATGCCTACATAATGATACTTGCAAGAATAGTGGAAGGTAGTGCTTGTGGTGCATTTTTCCCACCTGCATACGCAATGCTTGCAGAATATCAAAAAAAGAGCCGATATCTTGGAGAATTCAATTTCCTTCTTAACGCAGGACTTGCATCAGGAGCAATAGCTGCAGGATTTCTAGCAAATGGATACATTAAAGGAGCAGTTATACTTTTCACAGTGCTTTCATTAATATTACTCACCTTCGGACTTATTAGAACAAGAGCTTACCAAAACAGAAGCAAACGTATAAACAATTCAACCCGGAAAACAGGAAGAGAAACACATCTGGAAGGCACATTCCTGAATGAAACTAGAAATATACTCAATATAGCATTAAATCCAACTTACATCAGAACATGGATAATTGCATTCTTCATTTTTGGAATAACAGGAGTAATGCTTGCTTATTATCCCCAGTACAGTAGCGGAATGCTTAGTAAACCAGAGCTTGGTATTGTAATAGCTATTGTATATATTAGTTCCATGGCCACCAATCTCATCGCAGGAAGAACAAGTATCAATTACAAGATAATGATAAATGCAGGAATAATTCTTGCTGCTGCCGGAGTCTTTTTATCCATTATACAACCCCTCCCTGGTTTTACACTCCTTGGCATAGGTTCCGGAATGGGTATGATAGGTTTACCAATAGCAGTCTCCCATATGAATATCGACAGGAAAAATAAAGGGCTGAGCATGGGCATCTTTACTACATATACATATATGGGACTTGCATTCTTACCCATGATAATGGGATACTTTACCAAATTCGGATACAGCACAATGTTTGCAGGAACTGCATTGCTTATGATACTTACTATTTTACTAAAAGGTAGCACCAAAAATAAAAGTAAATCCAAATAAACTAATCAGAACTAAATAGAAAATTTATTATGTAGCTATCTTGTTCCTTAGACAGATGGTACCAATAAAAAACGTAAAAACAATTACCCCTGAAAGAAAAACTGATACAGTACACCTATCTTCAATGTGTTGTGTTCTTCTACTGATGCTGTATTTTTTTACAGCTCAGGCAGGAGCAAATACAGTTGCAGAAATAGGATCAGTTAATACTCCCCATGGTGTTGTCATTCTCATTGTTGACGGTTTAAGTTCATATTATACATATCCGGAATACACTCCCTGTGCAATAGACGGATCAGTGCTTAAAAAAGCAGACGTTCCTAAAATGCAGGAAATGTTTAACAACAGTTGCAGGATACTGGATGTGACAGTTCCTCAGACATTCACAGAAGGAGGGCACTCTGTGATTGCTACAGGATATTCCAGAGCCGATTCCGAGCTTACAGGCTCATCAGGAACAACAATCTTTGACATTGCCCATGATTACAATTACCTTACTTTTGCGATCATGGAAAAGGGAGATTCATATGGATTTTGCAACAAGCAAAATGTAGTGATGCATGATACGGAGAACTCCATAAATGAACCTGAAATGGTCATTGAAACAAATATGCTTACGGAAAATACCAAAACTATTTCATTTGAAATTACAGACCAAATGCAATCTCATTCTTCTAAATTACAGGAAAAACTCGACCAGTATCCCGAAGGTTCAATTGAACGTTACAATGAATACAATAACTGGATCATAGAAACAGGAATTGATATTATTGAATACATGGAAAAAGAGTATCCTGAACAGAACTACATACTTACAATAAATGCAGGTGCTGTAGATAGTGCTGGCCATTACAAAAAGAACAGTGGTTACGTTGCATGCATTGAGGGATTAGACAACGCAAGCTACTCACTTTATGAAACATGTCTTGAAAATAACCTGGCTTTTGTACTTACAGGAGATCATGGGATGGCATTCCCTACTGACGATTCAAAAGGAGGACATCAGGCTGAAAAATATTCCGTGATGACCGAATCACAAAAAGTTCCACTGGTAATAGCAGCAAACGACATCGAAAATGTTGTAGTGGATAAAGAAGTAGGCCAGGAAGATATCGCACCAACAATCCTTGAAGTACTAAATATTCCTGGAAAACTGAGACTTGCTGATGGAAAGGCAATTACATTGAAAGAATACACAAATGTTGAAGTAATAATTCCTGAAGAAGGAGAATTAGTCCTGAGCAAAAATGATGAAATTCTCTTCAGAGATGATGTCAGGGAAAATATTGCATTTCAGGGGCTGGAGCCAGATAATGAATATAAGCTAGTATTTAAACCCTTTTCTGATCCAGATAATACCGTTCAGCAATTTTTCAATGCAGGATCTGATATTTCACTTAAATTATTAACATCAGAACAGCGTTCCAAAAGTGATAAATCATATCAAAACTCTCGTTATATAGTAGGAGGAATTCTGATAGGAGCCGTGAATCTTACAGGATTGCTGTTGATACGTAAAGTACTGAAGGAATAATCTATCAACACACTCAAAGGCACTACTGCTATAGAGTTGCTAAAGGGATTGATACCATGAAGCAAGAGCTACACAGACTTTTGCAGAATACATATGAGATCTTCAATTCAGAAGAAGCGCTGGTACGCATAAACTCATCGAAAGCCCTGATAGTTGGAGATATTCATGGGAATCGGGAAGCTCTTGAATTTATCCTATACATTCGCAAAGCACTGAAATGTGACCATATTGTGTTTCTTGGAGATTATGTAGACAAAGGCCCACATTCTACCCAAGTTCTGGAAAGGATCCTGGAATTGAAATTGTGTGAACCTGAATCTTTTATTTTACTAAGAGGAAACCATGAAACAAGAGAAATGAACAGGTTTCATGGTTTTTATGATGAAATAAAGGACGAGGAATTATTTCAGGAAGCAAACCGCACATTTGATAAAATGCCGATTTCTGCCGTAATTAATGATTCCATTTTCTGCGTGCACGGCGGTATTCCAGGACCTGTTGGCCTGGATGCCATAAACAAAGAGGAATCTTTTCATTTTTTGTGGAACGACCCAAGCGGCTGTGATGGTATAAGTGCATCTTTTCGTGGATCACGTCCACAATGTTTTGGTGAAGATATTTTCACCGAATTCATGGATAAAAATGAGCTATCCCTGATGATACGTGGACATACAGCCCTATTTACAGGACATGCATGGTGCTTTGATAGAAAAATGCTTTCAATATTTTCCTGTCCGGAATACATTGGAAAAAACAACAATGCATCATTTGCCATGTTAAAGGATGATGAGTTATCAATATTCACATTTGGAAGAACAGAGGATTGTTATTCACTGATGCATAATAATTCCTGATTCACAATTGTTAAATACAGTTAGAGAACATATATACTTCTAATAATGTGTATCTTCAGAAATCGGAATATGGGGAAAACAGATGACAGAAACTAACATCGATGTGAGAGGGCAGACTTGTCCTGTCCCTCTTGTAGAGTGCCGTAAAGCAATACGAAAAGCTGCCCCTGGCGATGAAATAGTAATCATGGGTACGCATCCTGCATCCAAAAAGGAAATACCCATGGCTTGTGAAGCAATGGGACTTGAAGTTCTAGAAGTTGATGAAAACAATAACAAAGAGTGGAAGATTCGTATCAAAAAGTGAAATAATGACGGGGAATGGGTGAATGTATGACAGATAAAGCAGTGATAATAGCACATAGTGGCGATCTTGACAAAATATATAGTGCACTTATAGTAGCGAATGGTGCACTTGCCATGGGAATGGATGCTTCTATCTTTTTCACATTCTGGGGCCTTCAGTGCCTTAAAAAGAACGGACTTGACAAAGGTCCTCTTTCAAAAATGAATTTACTCGGACTTGGAAAATGGATGGTAAAAAGCAGAATGAAAAAGGCCAATGTCGTTTCACTTGAAAAGCTGATGGAAGACTACAAAGAACTTGGTGGAAAAGTGATTGCCTGTGAGATGACAATGGAGATCATGGGAATCAAAGAAGAAGAGCTGGACAGACAGTGGATAGATGAATACGGTGCTGTTGGCACATATATAATGGAAGCAAAGGATGCTAAAATAACTCTATTTATCTAAGTTTCCTCGAATTTACAAAATGCAAGCAAGGAGTAATATATGTTAGACAAGATGATTTACCTTGACAATTCAGCTAGTACCCGCCTGGACGAAAAAGTCCTGGATGCAATGAAACCATATTATTTTGATACCTATGCCGTAGCAACATCCGAATTCGGTTATTCCATGGGTATTGATGCAAAGGAAGGACTGGAAGAAGCCAGGAAGATAATTGCATCCTCGATTGGTGCAACAGCAGAGGAAATTGTGTTCACATCAGGTGAAACAGAGTCCAGCAACATGGCGATCAAAGGTGTTGTCGCAGCTCTTAAGAAAAAGAAGGGCGAACACATAATCGTATCTAAATTAGAGGATTTTGCTGTCCTGAATACTGCTAAGAACCTCGAGAAACAAGGTTACAGTGTGGATTACATTAGTGTTGATGCAGAAGGTATCGTGGACCTTGAAGAACTCAAAAGCAAGATACGGGAAGATACTGTCCTTGTATCCATCCAGCATGCAAACCAGGAAATAGGTACCCTTCAGGATCTGGATGCTATCGCAAAGATATGCAAAGAAAAGGATGTACTGTTCCATACCGATGCAACACACAGCTACGTGAGAGTAGCGATCGATGTCTCAAAAACACCCGTCGATCTGATCAGTATGTCAGCACACACAATCCATGGACCAAGAGGTGTAGGTGCATTGTATGTCCGCAAAGGGACCCCCCTCATCAAATGGATGGATGGTGGATATCAGGAAACCGACCGTCGTGCAGGACTTGAGAATATTCCAGGTGCAGTAGGATTTGCAAAAGCAGTTGAACTTGTTACTGAAAAAGAGACTAAGTTCCTTGAATCACTCAGGGATTATACTATAGAGAGAGTCTTTGAAGAGATACCACATGTAACCCTAAACGGAAGCAAAACACAGAGGACACCACAAAATGCAAACATCACATTCCACTATGTAGAAGGTGAATCCATGACACTGCACCTTGATATGAGAGGTTTTGCAGTAAGTACAGGTTCAGCATGTTTCAGCCGTTCACTTGAAGCCAGCCATGTAATACTTGGTATCGGTGGTGACCATGAAAGAGCACACGGCTCCATTAGATTCACATTTGGGCGTTATAACAGCATGGACGACGTAGATGCTGTTGTTGATGCAATCAAGGAAATAGTTAGTCAGCTAAGGGCAATCAGTCCCCTGTACAACAAATGAGGTGAGAGAATGAAATTCCCGTACACAGAAAAGGTACTTGAACATTTTAAGAATCCACGTAATGTAGGCAAGCTGGAGAATCCTGATGGAAAAGGACTTGAAGGTAGTCCAGCCTGTGGTGACATGGTTGCTGTTTACCTGCAGGTTAATCCTGATACACAGATAATTGAGGATATAAAATTTGAGTCATACGGATGTGCTTCTAATATTGCAACAGCTTCCATAATCACTGAGCTTGCTAAAGGCAAGACAATTGAGGAAGCAAAAAAGATCAGCTGGCAGGAAGCTACTGAAGAACTTGGAGGACTTCCACCTGTGAAAGCCCATTGTTCAGTACTTGCTGTAGAAGGACTTCGTGCCGCCATCAGAGATTATGAGGAAAAGCATGGTCTTGTAAGCGAACAGGAACCAACCACTGTTGATGTGATCAGAAGCAGGCTCAAACATGTCATGAACCCAATGGCCGGACTTGACATTATCAGGACCGAGCTGGTCACTAAAATGGAGATCAATGACGGGGTTGTCAGGGTGCTTATTGACCTGCCGTCAAACCACCAGTTTGCAGCAAACATCAAAGAGGAGGTCACCGAGAAGCTTGAATCTCTCTGGGATGTTAATGAGGTAAATGTTGTCTTTACTGAGTAAAGAAAAAAGAAGTGGTGCCTTACTTACCACTTCTCATTCATTATCCTAATTCAACTTTTTTAATGCCACTTATGAAAAACCAGGACATCGTTAGTAATTGAGGAATTGCTATGAAATTAAGTATCACAATTCAGGCAATCATAAAAGCCCCTGTAGAAGATGTTTGGAAATATTATACAGAACCGGAGCACATTATAAAATGGAACTCTGCTTCAGACGACTGGCATACGCCAAAAGCAGAAAACAATCTGAAGATAGGAGGGGAATTCAATTCACGGATGGAAGCGAAAGATGGCAGTGCTGGATTTAATTTCAAAGGAACATACACAAATGTTAAGGAAAACGAATTAATCGAGTATGTCATGGAAGAAGATAATAGAAAAGTTAAAATCGAGTTTCGTTCCATTGAAGAAGGAACAGAAATCATATTAATTTTTGAGCCAGAAACTGAGCTGCCTATTGAGATGCAACGTGATGGATGGCAATCTATTCTAAATAACTTTAAAAAATATGTTGAGGAAAATAATTAAAACTAATATTTCTCCTTTAACTACCCTTTCATTTTCAAATCGGAAAAATTAAATTCTAAAGAATTAGAGAGGGATATTTGATAACTAAAAATGATTCATGCTGAAAGCATCCATATAGTTTTTACATTTATCACCCAATTTCTGCTATAATGACAACGTAGTTTTTCCCATATTTTTTTGCGCATTTTGGGCAGGTAGTATACCACATGAACCATTTCTTTATTTTATACTCCTGCTCCTTTGCATAGACTTCAAAATCATCACACCATTTTTTAGTATCCTTGAACGGGCCTTCATAGACTTTGCTTAAGAACTTTCCACTCAGAAGTACATTATTGGCAGCAGGAATGTGTTTGTTGACTGCAAGATACAGATCCATGTTCCATTTTGATGTATGATCCGAAAGGCAGAGATTATCAACTATGCCTGCGCCTGCATCCCTGACTTTTCGGTCAAGTTTTCTCATCACTCCGCCAAAATTGACTGGCATATAGAAAAGCGTTAACACTTTGTCTTTTATGAATTTCTTGTTATCCCACTCGATTACTTTTCCATCCCAAGGTGCCGGATCGAATCTTGGACAGCATTCATCTTCCATGCGACATCACCCCCAATTTTATTAATTTAAGTTCTAGCATACAGATATAAAAAGTAGTGCGTTTTAATTATGGAGATTTGGAGATTTTTTGATGATTTACCGTATAAATAGACAAATCATAGTGACTGGCAGCATTGCGATTATTTTTTAAACGATTATGCTCAACTAAATATTATAAGATGAAGGCAGAAGTACAACCACTATTAAACAAAGCAGAAGAACTGGGCCTTTCAGCTTACATGCTGGATGCCTCTGATATTGATGTTGAGAACAGGGCCAGGCTGAAATGTGCATATGGATGTAGGGGTTATGGCAAAAGGCTGAGTTGTCCACCGCATATTATTTCCATCGACGAGTTCAGGAAGATACTCAGCGAATATAGCTCAGCAATCCTGCTTATAGAAGAGCATGATACATCGGCCGAAGACGACATATTCAAAGCATGGTCCAGGTTGCGTAAGGGCTCTTTCCACAAGATGCTGGAACTTGAGCATATGGCTTTCAGGCATGGTTTTATTTATGCCCAACTGCTGCGTCCGGGTGCATGTAATGAATGTGATACCTGTGGCAATATATGTAATAAACCGGAAATCAGACGTTTTCCACCTGAAGCAGTAGGAATTAATCTATCAAAGCTTATGGAAAATACCGGCATGGAGATGGAATACTGTAATTTTAGCAGGGTTAAATGTATTGGAATACTTCTTCTGGAATAAGCAGGTTTCAAGCAGGTTTTAAACAAGCTCCTAGAAAATAAGAACTATTATGATGAAAAATGAGGGGAAAAAGTGAGAGTTTATTCTGATCTTACTGTTAATGGCGATGACCTTGAAGAATTCCAGGAGATCATTGGTTTCAAATTCAAAGACAAAAGCTACCTTATACAGGCGCTCTTGCATGGTTCACTTTTTAGCGGAGATAAGGAAAAACTGAGTGCTTTCAGGAAAGTTAACGGACTGGAAAATAAAGACTACGAGAAACTTGAGTACCTGGGAGATTCTGTTCTTGGGTTAATTATCGCAGAACATGCATTTCATGATAATAGCATAAATAAGTATGCCAGGTCAGGAGGACTCACAATAGAAGGAGTTGCTACTAAAATCAGGACAGTGCTGGCCTCTAATGAAAGCCTGAAACCTGTAGCCAGAAAGATCAAACTTTCCCGTTTTGTCCTTTCCGAAGGACATGTGAATATCGACGGAAAGCTATCTGACATTATGGAAGCACTTATTGGTGCTATTTACGTTGATGGAGGACTGGACAATGCTAACAGGAACACTGAAACTGAAGGAAACTATCCTGCTGCAAAGGATTTTGTTTACCGGTTCTTTGAAATTGACAGTGCCCTGGAAAAAATTGCCGATTTTAATCCGAAGGGTATGATACAGGAAATATTTCACCAGAACGGACTTGATAATCCATGCTACAAAGTGCTCGAAGAAGAAGGACCTGACCATGAAAAACAATTTACAGTGGGTCTTTACCTGAAGGATAAATTACTTGCAATTGGTTCCGGGAACAGTAAGAGGAAAGCAGAGAAAGCTGCTGCTGAATTACATTTGAAGCATTTACAGGAAGAACATCAAGAAAGTTCATCTTATAATAAGACTGATTAACTTCAACACTTGAAGAACTAGTATTCATTTTTCATTTTATACACCAGAAGAGAAAATGCCAGCGATACTGATATGAAATTGGCAATGACCAGTGCATTATCATGGATGAGGTATCCATGTACAAGCCACAATGCCATTCCTGAAGTGGAACATATAAGCATTAAAAGTGAGACATCTTTTGTAGATTTGGTTTTTAGTGCCTTCAGCAATTGAGGAGCAAAAGCAATTGTAGTTAAAGTTCCTGCAATATAGCCTATCATAAGATCATCCTTTAGTCAATATTTTTGGTGATTCTGTATTTTTAAGAAATTAAAGCTTCTTGTTGGAAATAAGATAAAATCAAAAATAGGTTAATTGATTCTTTTTATGAGAAATCATTTCTAGCAATAATTATAAATAATTTATCACTATTTATCATTACAATGTTTCGACTAGTAGTCACTATAAATGTGCAGAAGAAGGCATAGATTGTATATCTGTACATTTGAAACATGCATTTAATTGAAGGTGGTAATGAAAAAATGCTTTATCCAAACCCAAAAAACCAACATCCGAAGATAAGTGAAACAGCATGGATCTCTGAAAATGCAGTCATCGTAGGTGATGTTACTATAGGAGATAATGTTTACGTGGCTCATAATGTTATTATCAGGGCTGATGAACCGGGGTCATCTATTGTAATAGGAGATAATTGTAATGTCCAGGATGCTGTAATCATACATGGACTTGGGGGATCAAAAGTTGAAGTAAAAAACAATACATCCCTTGCGCATGGCTGCATCGTACATGGACCCTGCACAATAGGAGAAGGATGTTTTGTGGGTTTTGGAGCAGTTGTTTTTGACTGCAAAATCGGAGATGATGTGATCATTCTTCATAATTCGACAGTCCGTGCAGTGGACATACCTTCATGTAAGGTCGTGACTGATGGACAGGTTATTACGGAACAGGCCAAGGTTGGAGAACTTGAAGATATATGTCCTGACCTTAAAAAATTCAAGAAATCTGTTATAAATGCAAATCTTAAACTTGTAGAAGGATACACCAATCTGGCACAGGACACAAATTGAGAATAGAAAATAATTATTTAAGCAATGAATGTCCCTGAAAATTTCAGAGACAATTATTGCTGGTTGTTGGTACGAAACACTATCAAGCAGAACCTATATACAAACGAAGTTTGTGGAAACTGGAATTCGCGGCTTTTTTAGATGAATTTGCCATCCATTTCCCTTATGACGTTTCTTCCCATGTCGGTCAAGATGTATTTTTTCCATGTATTTTTTGCAGGATTGATACATTCTATAAGTCCTCTGCCTTCGAATTCTTTCATGGCACGACTCATGTTCTGGGTTGATCTCCTGGTAACCTGAGCTACATCGGAAGCTTTGCCAACTATATTTTTTTTCATGTATTCCAGCAGAACAATTCTGCGGTCAACACTTAATATCCATCTAACATGGTCATTAGTGTCTGTATTTATTGCTATTTGACACCTCATGTTTTTCACCTCGTTTTTGTCCACACGTTTATGCAAGTGTAAAATGTGCGGAGTGTTGTTCGTTTTTCTTTCAGGTTCTACCTTGTTAAAGCCAGAAATTCACGGAATGAATAACAACCAGCTCATTGATTGGAATAATCATTTGTGTGGACTATTGTGTCAGAGTTGCGATTGTTACCTGGATACACTACACTAAAGTGTATCTGGAACTTAGCCTCAATTATCTTCAATAGTTATGGCTGTATTTGCCAACACCACTACACCAATTGAGAGTTATGCATCACGTTTTTTACTGAACTTTACCATGGTCAAATTCACAACTGTGTTTTTTATATATAAAATAAACTCATATGTGTATATACATAAAAGGCATAGTAAACAGTTATAATTTTAAGAAAGTATTCAACTGTTGAATAATAAAAATTCTGTTTTACCCTAAATCAAAAATATTCATTTACCTATAAAAAATCAATGAGAATATATTTGAGATTATGATATATATTGATATATTGAAAGTAATAAAAAGGAGTTTTTATTTTAAAAAAGCTTATCCTACTTGAATATCAATATAGAATAAGGAAATTTAAGATACTTTGAAGTCATATTTAATATAAAAATTTATTTATTATGATGTAAATTATTATCTTTGAAAGTTCAGAAATTAAGAGATTAAATTTTAATAATCTCAGATAAATAGAGCTGTTTTAAATTAAGCTGATATGCGAACTGTTCGCACATAGGCGAATATTGGAGTACAAAAAAACAATGTCCAAGATGTCCAGGCTTATTATTGTTGAAGGAATTGTACAAGGTGTCGGTTTCCGTCCATTCGTGTATCGCATAGCGAAAAAACACAACATCAAAGGATCTGTCAAAAATACAGGAGGAAGAGTTGAAATCATAGCCGAAGGTAGTTGCGGCAACATTGAGTCCTTCCTTCACGACCTGGAACTAAAGAAACCTGCAGTGAGCCAGATCTATTCGATGGAATCCAAAAATATCGATGTTAATGGCTATAAGGATTTCACAATTATCAAAAGCAGTACAGGAAAGACGCCAGACTCCATATTAGTCCCTGACATAGGAATATGCAATAAGTGCACCCAGGAACTTGCTGATCCTGAAAACAGGCGCTATGAGTACCCGTTAATCTCATGCACAGAATGCGGTCCAAGGTACACGCTTACAAGGACACTTCCATACGACAGACAGAACACATCAATGTTCGACTTCAAACCATGCGCAGTATGTGATGATGAATACACATCACCTGCTGACCGCCGTTTTCATGCTCAGACTGTGTGTTGCCAGGAATGCGGACCGGAATTAACATTTACAGACAATACAGGCAACATCCTTTCAAAAGGAAAAGAAGCCATTAATGAGTGTGCAAAGGCCATAAATGAAGGCATGATCCTTGCCATAAAAGGATATGGAGGATTTCACCTATCCTGTGATGCATTCCAGACTGAAGCTGTAAAACTGCTGAGAAGCAGAATTGGAAGACCACAGCAGCCATTTGCCATTATGGCAAAGGATATTGAAACTGCAAGGCAGATCGTTCACATAAGTAATGAAGAGGAAAAACTTCTCCTGAGCAGTAAAAGACCTGTTCTAATCCTTGATAAAAATGAGGCTTCAGATTATGACCTTGAAGAGATTGCACCTCAACTGCACAATATCGGAGTGATGATACCATATTCGGGTATTCATCATATGCTCTTCAAAAATACCTCAAGCGATGCATATGTCATGACATCAGCCAATATTCCCGGCCTGCCCATGGTTATCGATGATGATATTGCCATTCGTGAACTTGGACACATAGCTGACAATTATCTTCTTCATAACCTGAAAATTGAGAACCGTATCGATGACTCTGTAATAAGGACTTTTAAGGACGAACATGTATTCATCCGCCGCTCCCGTGGATATGTTCCCGAACCCATCAAACTTCCCTTTGAAATCATACCTTCTGTTGGCGTTGGAGCAGAACTTAGTAATACACTGATCTTTGCTTCAGGCAACAAAGCATATATTTCTCCCCATATTGGAAACACAAACCATTTTGAGACTGCCATGTACCACGCAGAGGTCTTCAACAGGTTCTCAAAGCTCACATCCATAGAACCTGAAAGCTGGGGATGTGACATGCATCCGTATTTCAATACCACTAAATTTGCAATGGAAACCGGTGGAGATACTGTTATACCCGTGCAGCACCATCATGCACACATCGTATCACTCATGGCAGATGCAAAACTAGACCGGGATTCTGAAATCATAGGAATAGCCCTTGATGGTGTTGGTTATGGTTCCGATGGCACTGTATGGGGTGGAGAGATATTACATGCAAGTTATACGAAGCACAGCAGGCAGGGACACCTGAGAGCCCATGCCATGCCTGGAGGAGACCTCTGTTCCTATTATCCTGAACGCATGGTCATTTCAATGCTACGAGGACTTGTGGATGATTGTGAGCTGTTTGCTTTGCCATTTGAGCTCAAACATGGTAAAATGGAAGTTAAAATGGTAAGAGAGCAACTGGAGAAGAACATCAATGTTGTGATGTCCAGCAGTTCAGGAAGAGTTTTAGATGCAGCATCAGCACTTCTTGGAATA